>CP107926.1:4297500-5497500 GCA_036015235.1 Streptomyces sp. NBC_00433
TCGCCGCGCTCTTCGTGCTGCCCTTCACCGGGCGGATCATCGACCGGCGCGGGCCCGTACCGGTGGCCGTGGTCGGCACGGTGCTCGCGGCCTCCGGGTCACTGGGGCTCGGGCTGTCCGGAAGCGAGCCGGTGGTCATCGCCGCGGCCGGGGCACTGGGCGCCGGGATCTCCGTCGTCCAGCCGGCGCTGGCGACGATGATCGTCTGGTGCTCGACCACGGCGACGCGGTCCAGGGCCTTCGCGACCCAGTTCTTCCTGGCCAACCTCGGCCTCGGGGTCGGCGGGCTCATGGGCGGGCTGATCGTGGACACCGCGCACCCGTCGTCCTTCATCCGGCTCTTCGCCATCGAGGCGGCGATGTTCCTCGTGCTGGGCGCGGTGATCGCCACGGTGCGGCTGCCGCACGCGGTCCGGTTCGACGCCGTCACGGCCCCCGACGCCGCCGGCGGCTGGCGGCTCCTGCTGCGCAACCGGGCCATGGTGATGCTCTGCGTGCTCGGCTTCGTGCTGTTCTTCGCGTGCTACGGCCAGTTCGAGTCGGGTCTTTCCGCCTTCGCGGTGACCGTCACACACATCTCGCCGGCGATGCTGGGCGTCGCCCTGGCCGCCAACACGGCAGCGATAGTGCTGGCGCAGTTCGTGGTGCTGCGGCTGGTCGAGCACCGGCGGCGCAGCCGGGTGATCGCGGCGGTCGGCCTGGTCTGGACGGTGGCATGGCTCGCCGCCGGGGCCTCCGGGCTGGTGCGCTCGCACCACGCGGTCGCGGTGGTCGCGATCATCTCGACCTACGCGCTGTTCGGGCTGGGGGAGGCCATGCTCGCGCCGACGGTGTCGCCGCTCGTCGCCGATCTTGCGCCCGAGCGCATGGTTGGGCGTTACAACGCCGCGTTTGCGCTGGTCAAGCAGCTTGCTCTGGCGATCGGGCCGGCGGTCGGCGGCCTCATCGCCGCGGCGGGGGCGTACTCCGCGTACGTCGGCCTCCTGGTGGCCTGCTCCCTGGCCGTCTCAGTCATCGCCCTCCGCCTGGGCCGCCACCTGTCTCCGACCCAGGACTCCCCCCACCGCCACACCCGAGTGGTGGCCCAATCCCCCTCCCTCCACTCCACCCCGGTCTCCTGACCCCGGCCACCCCCCTCCCGGGGGGGGGACACTCTCGGGGGCGCGGGGAACTGTGCGGCCAGCCCCCACGCACCGTCGTATGCCAACGGAGCGCGCCACTCCATGGGCGCGAGGCTGCATCTGATCTGCGGCTGACGCCGCGCGGACGCGACCAGCCCACCACCCACCGTCGCGTGACGACGGACCACCACAACCCCAGGGACGCGTCGGGGTACCCCCAGGCGAAGCTCTGGGGGAGAACGGAGCGGCCAACCCCCACCGGGCGCGCGGGTCGTCACCGACCCAAAGGGGCTGTTGCTGTCGAAGACGGACCACCGGCCGCTGGGTGGCTGAGCGCGCAGTTCCCCGCGCCCCCGAGGGGCACCCCCCCTGCCGGAGGGGAACCCCCACGCCCCGGGCCCGGGGAAAGGCACCCCCTGGCCGAAGGGCACCGCCCACCCACCGCGCCCAGCGGAAGGGCGCCCCCCTGCCCAAGAGGAGCCGCCCTCCCCCGGGCCCGGGGAAAGGCACCCCCTGGCGGAGGGGAAGCGCACTCACCGCGCCCGGAGGGCGGTGGCACCGTCGGGACTCCTCAGCCCGGAAGGGTGAATTCGCACCAGACGGCCTTGCCGCCGCCCGGCGTGCGACGTGAGCCCCAGGACGATGCGATCGTCGCGATGATCGAGATCCCGCGCCCGGCCTCGTCCGCGGGCTCGGCCCGTCGCCGCCGCGGCAGATGATCGTCACCGTCGGTGACTTCGATCACGAGCCGCCGATCCGTGCGCCGGAGGCGCAACCGCATGGGCGGTGTGCCGTGCTTGAGCGAGTTGGCGACCAGTTCGCTCACCGCGAGCAGGCCGAGGTCGTGCAGTTCGACGGGGAAGCGCCAGGAGGCGAGCACCCCGGTGGCGAAGGCGCGGGCGCGCGGGGCGGCCTCGATGCCGCCGAGGAGTTCGAGCGAGGCGTTGCGGAAGACCTCGCCGTCGGGGTGGCCGGTGTGGTCGGGGTATTGCAGGACCAGGACGGCCACGTCGTCGTCGTGCTGGGCGGTGACGCCGAGCGCGCGCATGAGGCGGTCGCAGACGACCTGGGGGGCGCCGGTGGCGCCGGCCAGCGCCCGCATGAGGGTGGAGACGCCTTCCTCGATGTCCTCGCCGCGGCGCTCGATGAGGCCGTCGGTGTAGAGCACGGCGGTGCAGCCGGGGCCGAAGGGGACGGTGGCGGAGTTGTGGGTCCAGCCGCCGGTGCCGAGCGGTGGCCCGGTGGGCTCCTCGGTGCGCTGCACGGTGCCGTCGGGGTCGCGGATGAGGATCGGCAGGTGGCCGGCGCTGGCGTAGGACAGCCGGCCCTCGCTGGGGTCGTGGACGGCGTAGACGCAGGTGGCGATCTGGGTGGCGTCGATTTCCGACGCGAGGCCGTCGAGCAGCTGGATGACCTCGTGCGGGGGGAGGTCGAGGCGGGCGTAGGCGCGTACGGCCGTGCGGAGCTGGCCCATGACGGCGGCGGCGCGCACCCCGCGGCCCATGACGTCGCCGATGACCAGGGCGGTGCGGCCGGCGCCGAGGGTGATGACGTCGTACCAGTCGCCGCCGACCGCCGCGTCGGTGCCGCCGGGCTGGTAGGTGGCGGCGAGCCGGAGGTCGTCGGGCTGTTCCAGCTGTTGGGGCAGCAGGCTGCGCTGGAGGGTGACGGCGGTCTCGTGGAGGCGGCGCTCGCTCTCCCTGAGCCTTTCCGCGGACTGGACCTGGTCGGTGACGTCGGCGGCGAAGACGAGGACGCCGCGGCGTTCGGGGTCGGGGTCGCCGGCGTGGACGGGGGTGCAGGTGAAGGTGAAGTAGCTCTGACGGGTGAGTGCGGTGGTGTCGGCCCTGCTCACTTTGCGGGCTTTGACGGTACGCGGTCGGCCGCTGCGGTGGACCTGGTCCATGAGCGGCAGCAGGCCGAGCTCGTCGAGTTCCGGCAGGGCCTCGCGGGCCGGGGCGCCGGGGGCGCGGGGGCCGAAGACGTCGGCGTAGGCGTCGTTGACGAAGCCGACGCGGTGGGCCGGGCCGTGGGTGACGGCGATGAGTGCGGGCAGTTGGCTCAGCACTCCCGCGAGGTCGCCCGGCGTGCCGCCTATGGCGGAAAGTGCCAGGTCGTGGGCTTGCGAGGGGGTGTCGGTGCGGGCCGTCACCGAGGGTGCGAGCGGGTCCGCGGGGGCGGTGGCGCCGCCCTTGGTGCCGGCGGCCGGTGCGGCGGCGTCGACGGTCTTGGCGCGGGCCGCCGGGACGGCACCGCGTCGCTGTGTTCCGGGGAGCCGGGCGCTCCAACGCGTGAGGTTCAAACGTCCGATTCCTCGTATTTGTCACTCTTTGCAGGTGCTGCCGCACGGGTGGTCACCCGCCCAGTGTGGCCGACCGGGGGCCTGCGAGGGAATCGCACCGGTGCGCGGACGGCGTGCCGAGGGGCGCTCACGGACGCGGCCGGCTGCCGTCACCGCCGCTTCCCGCGGCCTGTTCGAATTCGGCCCGCGGGTGCTCCAGGGAGCCCAGCGAGACGATCTCGCGCTTGAAGAGCCCGGACAGGATCCACTCCGCGAGCACCCTGGACTTGCGGTTCGCGGTCGGCATCCGGCTGAGGTGGTAGACGCGGTGCACGAACCAGGCCGGGTAGCCCTTGAACTTGCGCCCGTAGAGCAGGGCGACGCCTTCGTGCAGGCCGAGGGAGGCGACGGAGCCGGCGTATTTGTGGCGGTATTCGGTGAGCGGTTCGCCGCGCAGCTGTGCCACGACATTGCGGGCGAGCACCTTCGCCTGGCGTACGGCGTGCTGGGCGTTGGGGGCGCACAGGACGCCCTCGCGGTCGGCGGTCAGGTCGGGTACGGCCGCCGCGTCGCCGGCCGCCCACACGTCGTCGCGGCCGGCGACGCGCAGGGTGGCGTCGGCGACGAGCCGCCCGCGGCCGTTGAGCGGCAGCCCGGTCGCGGCCAGGACGGGCGCGGGCTTGACGCCCGCGGTCCACACCACGGTCCTGGTGGGCAGCCTGGACCCGTCGGACAGGACGGCGATCCGGTGCTCGCACGATTCGAGGCGGGTCTCCAGGCGGATGTCGATGTTGCGCCCGCGCAGCTCGCGGACGGCGTAGCGGCCCAGCTGCTCGCCCACCTCGGGCAGGATGTGGTCGGTGGCCTCGACGAGCACCCACTTCATGTCCTCGGGGCGGACGTTGTGGTAATAGCGCAGGGCGTAGCGGGCCATGTTCTCCAGCTCGCCGAGCGCCTCGACGCCCGCATAGCCGCCGCCGACGAAGACGAAGGTCAGCGCCGCCTCGCGGACGGCGGCGTCGCGGGTGGAGGAGGCGATGTCGAGCTGTTCCAGGACGTGGTTGCGCAGCCCGATCGCCTCCTCGACGGTCTTGAAGCCGATCCCGTACTCGGCCAGGCCCGGCACCGGCAGGATCCGGGAGATCGAGCCCGGCGCGATGATCAGCTGGTCGTACGGGATCTCGGTGGCGCCGCCGCCCTCCTCCTCGGT
Organism: Streptomyces sp. NBC_00433; assembly: GCA_036015235.1. NCBI lineage: Bacteria > Bacillati > Actinomycetota > Actinomycetes > Kitasatosporales > Streptomycetaceae > Streptomyces > Streptomyces sp. NBC_00433. The sequence continues at coordinate 4,302,113 of CP107926.1, forward strand.
GGCCGGGGTGACGACGCTCGCGACCCGCTTGTCGTGGTCGACAGAGCGCACCTCGCCGACGACGATCCGGCACCGGTCGAGGACCCGGCGCAGCGGCACGACGACATGCCGCGGCGAGATCGATCCGGCGGCCGCTTCAGGGAGAAAGGGCTGGTAGGTCATGTACGGCTGCGGTTCGACGACCACGATCTCGGCCTCACCGCGTTTCAGCCGCAGCTTTCGCTGCAGCTGCAATGCCGTGTACATGCCGACATAACCACCGCCGACCACAAGAATGCGCGGTGTGCTTGCCCTGCCCGTGGCCGCCGACTCCGTCGTCATTGCTCCATGACGCAATGGCCGGGCGCCGTTTGTCCACAGGGCGGGCGCCATCATTCGTGGGAATCGGCGTCCCCGCAGGTCCGCCGCACGTATCCGCATCGGGCCATCCGCGGGCAAACGCCGCAGGGCGCAACCGTGTCCCGCTCGGCTCTCGAAGAGCCCGCGTCCCAGGGATCACTTCCTCTTCATTCTTGACGCGCCCTCAACTATGTTCGTATCTCGTAGTAGTGCGCGGCTCAGCGCACGCGATCGACGAGGGCGGGGAGTCTCCGGGGGGAGACATTCAATTTTCCGGGGGGATACATACATGCGCATTCAGGACACGACGTGGACGACTTCCGCAGGTCCGGGCGGGGGCACCGACAGGGCGGCGCCCCTGAGGGTGGACGCCCAGCGGAATCTGGAACATGTGCTCAGGGCCGCCCGTGAGGTGTTCGGCGAGCTGGGCTACGGCGCTCCCATGGAGGACGTGGCACGCCGCGCCCGGGTCGGCGTCGGCACCGTCTACCGCCGCTTCCCCAGCAAGGACGTGCTGGTCAGGCGGATCGCGGAGGAGGAGACGGCGCGGCTGACCGAGCAGGCGCGCACCGCGCTGGGCCAGGAGAACGAAGCCTGGTCGGCGCTGGCCCGCTTCCTGCGCACCTCTGTCGCCTCCGGCGCCGGGCGGCTGCTGCCGCCGCAGGTGCTGCGGGTGCAGGGCGCGCCCGGCGGCGAGCCGCACCCCGCTCACGCGGCCGGGGAGGCCGAGGGCGGCGGCGACGGCGTCCGGGTGCCGCAGCAGCGGATCAGGTTCGGCGCCGACCCCGCGGAGGGGGCGCGCTCGGCGCCCGGCGACCACACCGGCCGCGACGACTCGGCCCCCACCGGTCCGGTCGGCAGCCGCACCACGCGGGTCGAGGACCAGGAGGGCATACGCACCCTGCTGGACGTCGTCGGCCAGCTCGTGGAAAGGGCCCGGGAGGCGGGCGAGTTGCGTGCCGACGTCTCGGTCGCCGACATCCTGCTGGTCATCGCCACCGCGGCGCCCTCGCTGCCGGACGCCGCCCAACAGGCGGCGGCCTCAGCGAGGTTGCTCGACATCCTGCTGGAAGGACTGCGCTCACGCCCGTCGGAACGACCCGCCTGACGCCCCGCCACCCGCGGGCGCGGACACCGGCCGCCGCTTGGCCCATGAGGGTGAGCGCGGAAGACCGGTGGACGATCTTTCCACGGAAGGGTGGTTCCGCCGAAGGGCACGACCCCGGGGGCCTCCGCTGTGCCAGGCTGTGCCCGTGGATGAGCCAAACGGGGAATCCGGCGCCGCCCCCGCCGCGGGGGCCGGCCCGGAAGGCGGCGCCGAGCTGCCGTCTCGCAGGGTGCCGGGACAGCGTGACCCTGTGGCGCGCCCCGAGACGGCGATTCCGGGTCAGACGCGCCCCGACCCGGCAAGGGTCGGGGCGCCGCGCACCGATCCCCTGCCCCGCAAGGCGACTGACGACCCGCCGGCGGCCGACGCGCCGGTCGCGCCCGCCGACGAGGACCTGCTGCCCGCGGGGCACCCCGAGCCCGGCTCAGGGCTGTCGGACGAGGAGCTGGTCGACCAGGTCAGGGCGGGCCGGGACGGCGCGTACGAGGAGGTCTACCGCCGCCATGCCGAGGCGGTGCGCCGCTACGCCCGTACGTGCTGCCGGGACGCGCACACCGCTGAGGACCTGACCGGTGAGGTTTTCGCCCGCACATTGCAGGCGATCCGCGGCGGCAGCGGCCCGCGTTCCGCGGTCCGCGCCTATCTGCTGACCACGGTCCGCCGGGTCGCCGCGACCTGGGGCGGCACCGCCCGCCGGGAGCAGCTGGTCGAGGACTTCGCCGTCTTCGCCGTGAGCGCGGCGGGCGCCGGCGCCGAGGCGGCCACGAGCGCGCCGGCCGCCGATGTGCGGGCCATGGAGGAGGCCGAGCGGTCGCTGGCCATCCAGGCCTTCCGCACCCTGCCCGAGCGCTGGCAGACGGTGCTGTGGCACACGGCGGTCGAGGAGGAGCCGCCCAGCGCCATCGCCCCGCTGCTCGGCCTGACCGCCAATGCCACGGCCGTGCTCGCCCACCGTGCAAGGGAGGGCCTGCGGCAGGCGTATCTGCAGGCCCACGTCAGCTCCACCCTCACCGCCGAGGGCGGGTGCGCGCGCTATGCCGACCGGCTCGGCGCGCACGCGCGCGGCGGCCTGCGGATGCGCGCGGACCGCGAGCTGAACCGGCACCTGAAGGAATGCGAGCGCTGCACGGCGGCCTCGCTCGAACTGGCCGACCTCAATTCGGCGCTCAAGGGGCTGCTGCCGGTCGCGTACATCGGCTGGTTCGCCGCCGTCTACGCCGCGAAGGCCGCCGGAGTGGCCGTCGTGGCGGGCGGCGCCGCGGCCGCGGGAGCCGCAGGGGGTGCCGCGGCCGCCGCGGCGGGTTCCGGCTCGGGCGGTGCGGGAGGCGCCGCCGCGAGCGAGGGGCTCGGCGCGCCCCTCAAGGCGGGCATCGCGGCGGCCATCGTCGTCGCCGCTGCCGCCACCGCCTTCGCGCTGACCACGGGCCATGGCGCGAAGCCGCACAAGGCGCTGGCCAAGCCGCCGGTGGCCGCTCCGGTCGCGACCAAGCCCGCGCCCCCGCCCCCGCCGCCGTCCCCCCAACCGCAACCCGCGCCCAAGCCCAAGCCGGCTCCGAAGCCGCCGCCGCTCGCGCCGACCCATCAGCCGGCGCCGGAAGCGACCGTGCAGCCGACTCCGAAGGCGACCACCCCGCCTCCGCCGCCGGAGCCGACACCCGCGCCGCCCGCAACGACGACACCCAGCCCCACGCCGCCGGCCACCCCACCGGTGCTGCCGCCTCCGCCCCCGCCACCGCCGCCCCCGCCCCCGCCCCCACCGACGGTCTACAAGGTCAATTCGCTCGGCATCAGCGGCGTCGGCGACCCGACGGAGCCCACCATCCGTGCGGCCGCCTCCGCGCGCGGCTGGTGGTGGGACCGCTGGGGTCTGAGGATCGGCGGCACGGCGTACAGCCACGGCATCAGCGTGCGCGCGCCCTCGTCGGTGACCGTCGACCTCAACCGCGCCTGCGTCTCCTACGACGCGCGCGCCGGGGTGGACGACCTGACGCGGCTGCTGCGCGGCGCCGTGAGCTTCTCGGTCTACGGCGACAGCACCCGCCTGTGGAGCTCGGGCGCGGTCCGCGGCGGCGACCCGGCCGTGCCGGTGCACATCGGCCTGACCGGCTACAAGACCATGCGCCTTGTCGTCACCCCGGTGTCCCGGCCGGGGCAGCACGGCGACGGATGGGGCGTCACGGGCCTGGCGGACTGGGCCGACGCGGAGATCAGCTGCTCGTAGGGCAGCCGCGGATCAGGCGCGGCGGGTCAGCGGGCCGCGGTCGTGCCGTCGGCCGCGGGCACCTCGCACACACCGTCGGCGCAGGCACCGGCGTCGGTGTCGGCGACGTCCGCGGCGGCGGCGGTGTCCTTGGCGACCTGCTCCAGCACCCGCAGGAAGGTCGAGGTCTCCTGGCCGCCCTGCACGGCCCACTGGCCCTCGAAGACGAAGGTCGGGACCGCGGTGATGCCGAGCTGCCTGGCCTCGTCGATCTCGGCGAGCACCTCGTCGAGCAGCTCGTCACCGCTGAGGAAGTCCGCGACCGCGTCCCGGTCCAGGCCCACCGCGACGGCCGCGTCGGTGAGGTGCTCGTGGTCGCCGATGTCGATGCCCTCGCCGAAGTGCCCCGCCATCAGGCGGCCCTTGAGCCGGACCTGCGCCTCGGGGCCGTGTTGGTCCAGGGTGAAGCGCAGCAGGCGGTGGGCGAGCAGCGAGTTGTTCTCCAGGACCGTGTCGAAGTCGAATGCGATGCCCTCGTCGGCACCGAGCGCGGCGATCCGCTGGTCCATCGCCGCGGCCTGCGGCCCGAACTTCGCCGCGAGCACCTCGCGGTGCGGGCGCGCCTCGTGCGGGGCGGACGGGTCGAGCTGGAAGGGGCGGTAGACGACCTCGACGGGCTTGGGGAAGGCCGCGAGCGCCCGCTCGAACCGGGCCTTGCCGACGTAGCACCACGGGCAGGCGATGTCGCTGTAGATCTCGACCTTCACGGCTCTTCTCACTTCCGGCGGGCTGAGGGGGTGTCGGCGGGGCGCGGCGGGTTCGGCTCCCGGGCTCCAGTATTCCTTGAAGCCTCAATGACGTAAGTCGCGGTCCCCGACCGCTATTCCCGCGGCTGCTCCCCACCGCCGCCCGCGGCGCCCAGGTCCGCGCTGCCGCCCGCCAGCACCGCGACCAGAGCCGCGGCCTGCTCCCGGTCCAGGCCCGCGCCGCGCTCGCGGGCCGCCGCCACCTCCGCCGCGGACAGTGCGGCGGCCGCCCGGGCCGCCACCGCGTCGGCGACCTCCTGCTCGGGCACGCTGCGCGGCACAAGGCCCCGTACGGCGTCCGCGGCGGCCAGTGCCACCACCGCGGTCCTTGTCTCGCCGAGCGCCGTCAGCACCTCGGCCGCCACGTCCAGCTGCGCGCCGAGGATCTGCTCCGTGCACCCCGAGGCCAGCGCTGTCCGCAGCGCGTCGTCCACCAGGGCCAGCGCGGCACGCGGATCGCCCTCGGCCACCGTGATCCGCGCCGCCAGACCGCCCAGCACGACGTGGAACATCGGCGGCGGGGTGCCGTCCGAGGCGTGGCCCGCCGCGAGGTCGCACCATTGCCGCGCCTTCGCCACCTCGCCGTGCCGCAGCAGCAGCATGGCCTGGAGATAGCGCACATAGGTGCGCGCGTCCCACACCGAATAGCGCTCGGCCTCCTCGTCGGCGCGCGCCACCAGCCGGCCCGCGGCGTCGTCGTCACCGGCCCGGTAGGCGACCTCCCCCAGCCGCGCGATCAGGAAGGCGGCCTCGGCATAGGCCCCCAGCTCCTGGCCGAGCCGGTGTGCCGCCTCCAGGTCGGCACGGGCCGCCGCGTAGTCGCCGTGGGCCATCGCGATCTCGCCGCTCGCGCTGTGCACCTGGGCGCGGATCCAGCGGTCGCCGAGGCGGTCGGCCAGCGTCTCCAGCTCGGCCCGGCTGTCGTCGGCGTGGGCGAGACCGCCCGGCGAGTCCACCGCCACATGGGTACGGAACATCAGCGCCGTCGCCAGCTCCCAGTCGCCGCCGTGGACGCGGCAATTCGCCACGACCGTGTCCGTATGGCGGCGGATCTCCGGGAAGCCCCCGAGAAGATACGCGGTGAAGGGCCACAGCAGCCCGGGAAAGCGCGCGGCCGAAGGACCGCCCGCCCCGTACGCCTTCGCAAGCACCTCGGCCAACGCCAGCGATTCGGGCGACGACAGCTGGTCCTCCGCCGCGTGGTCGCTCTTGACGAAGAACAGCAGCATCCGCGCGTCGATCCGCGGCCAGTACAGCGGGTCGTCCGGGGCGTCGGACGGATCGCCGCCCATCGCGACCACCCGCTCCAGCCAGCCGTCCGCCTCGTCCCGGTAATTGCGCAGCCACCAGAACCAGCCCATCGCCAGCACGATAGCCAGCGCGTCCTGCTCCTCGCCCGCCTCGATCGCGCGGTGCAGCGCCGCGCGCACATTGTCCAGCTCGGCTTCCAGCACCTCCAGCCAGCGCATCTGGTCCGCCCGGCGCAGCTCGGGATCCGCGATACGGGCCAGGTCGCGGTAGTGGACGGTGTGTCGGCGGGCCGCCGACGCAAGCTCACCCGGCAGCTCGGCGGCGCGCTCAGCGGCGTATTCGTGGATCGTCTCCAGCAGGCGGTAGCGCGCCTGCTGCCCGCCCTGACCCTCGGGCGCCGGCACCAGGTCCGCGACGACCAGGGACTTGTCGACCAGCTGCGCGACCGTCTCCAGCGCGTCGGGCCCGCACACCGCCTCCGCCGCGGCCAGGGTGCAGCCGCCCGCGAAGACGCTCAGCGCGCGCAACGCCGTGCGCTCAGGCTCGGTCAGCAGCTCCCAGCTCCAGTCCACGACCGCGCGCAATGTCTGCTGCCGCGGCAGCACGGTGCGGCTGCCGCTGGTCAGCAGGCGGAAGCGGTCGTCGAGGCGGTCGGCGATCTGCCGCGGTGACAGGGCGCGCAGCCGGGCCGCGGCCAGTTCGATCGCCAGCGGCAGGCCGTCAAGACGCCGGCAGATCTCCCGCACCGCCACCGCGTCGGGGCCGTCGTCGTCCCCATAGGGAGCCGCGCCCGGCCGTACGGTCGCCGCGCGCTCGGCGAAGAGCCGGTAGGCGGTCGGCGGCGGCAGCGGCTCCACCGGCCGGACCACCTCGCCCGGCACCCCGAGCGGCTCCCTGCTGGTGGCCAGCACCGTCACCCCCGGGCAGGCGGCGAGCAGCTCGGCGGTCAGCACGGCCGCGCCGCCGATCACGTGCTCGCAGTTGTCGAGCACCAGCAGCAGGCGGCGGCGCCCGCAGTATTCGAGCAGCCGCTCCACCGGGTCGTCCTGATATCCCTCGCCCCGCAAGGGCCCCGTCGTGAGGACCTGGGCGTCACGCCGGCCCAGCGCGCTGAGCACCGCGTGCGGAATCGCGGCCGGGTCGTCCAGCGGGGCCAGCTCCGCGAGCCACACGCCGTCGAGGAAGCCGCCGGCGGCCCCCTCAGCGGCCTCCTGGGCCAGCCGGGTCTTCCCGGACCCGCCAGGGCCCGTCAGCGTCACCAGGCGGGCCACCGCGACGTCCTGGCGGATGTCCCGCAGATCGGCCTCCCGGCCGACGAAGCTGGTCAGCCTGGCCCGCAGATTCCCGGCCGCCGGCGGCCCCGGCGGCTCCGACGCGGGCTGCCGCAGCAGATCCGCGTGCAGCGCCCGCAGCTCCGGGCCCGGGTCCGCGCCCAGCGCCTCCGCCAGGACCGTCCTGGTCTCCTCGTACGCCACCAGCGCGTCCGCCGTCCGCCCTGCCGCGCGCAGCGCCCTGATCAGCTGCGCCCTGAACGCCTCGTCCAGCGGATGCGCCGCCACCGCCTCCCCCAGCGCGGGCAGCACGTCGGCCGCCCTGCCCAGCGCCAGGTCCGCCTCGATGCGCAGCCGCCGCGCCGTGCGGTGCAGCGCGTCAGGCCGGGCGGCCGCCGCCGCCCGCTCCGGCAGATCCGCCAGCGCCGGCCCGCGCCACAGCGCCAGGGCCCGCGCCAGCACGTCCGCCGCTTTCTGCGGGTCCCCGCCGGTCAGGGCCGCGTCGCCCTCGTGGACCAGCCGCTCGAACTCGTACAGGTCCACGGCGTCGCGCTCCGCCGCCAGCCGGTATCCCCCCGGCTCCGACGTCACGGCCTCCCGGCCGAGTGCCCTGCGCACGCGGGCGACCAGCGCCTGGAGCGCGCCCGCGGCGTCCGCCGGGGGCTCCGCCGCCCACACCTGCGCGATCAGCGTCTCGGCCGGCACGGGCCGTCCGGCGTCGACGGCCAACGCGGCCACGAGTGCTCGCGCCCGTCCCCCGCCCAGGGCCACGGGCCCGCCGCCCGTGTCCCGCACCTCGGTAACCCCCAACACCAAATACCGCACCCCCGCATTCTCCCCGCGGGTTGCTGTTACGGACTCCACGGTGCCGCTGCGTGGGGGCCGTGCGCGCAGTTCCCCGCGCCCCTGGGTGGGTGCCACTTGCTGTGGCGGGGCTTTCTTTCGCGCCTCTTCGGCGGGGCGCGCAGTTCCCCGCGCCCCTGAAAACGCTCACCCTCCGTCCAGAGGGCAAGCCCCTCCCAGGGACCAGCGCCTGACGGCGAAGGACGCAGGCCAAAAGGGGCGCGGGGAACTGCGCGACCAGCCACGACGGCAGCCGCAGGCAGGGATCGGACCGCAAGGTGCAGGTCGGGGGGCTCCCCGCCAGGGGCTAGTGGCGGGGGTGGTCGCCCTCGTCGTGGCGGCCGAGAAGCTCGTCCGCGAGAGTCGGAAGGTCGTCGAGGGGCGTCTCCTCGGCCCAGTCGGGCCGAGGCCGGCGCGCGGCGGGCGACTGGACCGCGGGAAGCTCCCGCGTCCGGTCGGTCTCGCCGGGGCCCGGCTCGGGCCGGAAGAGCCACGGCGGCACGCGGTCCGCCGGATCCGCGTCGCTGGCGGTGCCGGGCACGGGCGGCAGGACGGCCGTCTCGTCGTCAGCGGCAGGCTCCGGAGAGGGAACCGCGGGCAGGACCGCCGTCTCGTCGGAGGAACCGGATTCCGGCTCGTCGGAGGAGTCGGGCTCCGGAGCCGGCACGACGGGCGGCAGCACCGTGGTGGTCTCGGAGGAGTCCGTGGACGGCGCGTCCTCGGGAACGACCGGCGTGACGACCGTCGTCGCGTCGTCCACCTCCGCGGGGGCGGGGGTCGCGGCCCGAGCCGCCTCGGCGCGGAGGAGCGCCTCCTCCGCCTTGCGCTGCTTCTCCAGCCGCCGAGCCTCCGCCTCGGAGCGCAGCCTGGCCTGCTCCTCGGCGAGCCGCCGCAGCCTGGCCTGCTCGGCCTCCCTGGCTGCGGTCTCCGCCGCGACACGCCCGGCTTCCTCGGCGGCGAGGCGGTCGGCCTCCTCCTGGCGGCGGCGCACGACCTCCGCCTCCTGCGCGGCCTTGCGTTCCGCGATCTCCTGCCGGGCGGCCTCCTCGGCGGCGAGGCGCCGTTCCTCCTCCTCGCGGCGGAGCTTCTCCAGCTGTGCCTGCCGCTCGCGCTCGGCCCGCTCGGCCTCCGCCTTGCGGGCGGCTTCCTCGGCGACGAGCCGTGCGGCCTCTTCCGCGGCCTTGCGCTCGGCTTCGGCGCGGGCCTCGATCTCCTGGTCGGACAGCGGGAGGACTTCGTCGAGCCGGTGGCGTATCACCGTGGTGACGGCGGCCGGTTCCTGGCCTGCGTCGATGACGAGGTAGCGGGCGGGGTCGGCGGCGGCGAGGGTGAGGAAGCCGGCGCGGACCCGCTGGTGGAATTCCGCGGGCTCCGATTCGAGCCGGTCGGGGGCCTCGGTGAAGCGCTCCCTGGCGGTTTCCGGCGACACGTCGAGCAGCACGGTCAGGTGGGCGACGAGCCCGTCCGTGGCCCAGCGGTTGATGCGGGCGATCTCGGTGGGCGCCAGGTCGCGCCCCGCGCCCTGGTAGGCGACGGCCGAGTCGATGTAGCGGTCGGAGATGACGACGGCGCCGCGGGCCAGCGCGGGGCGTACGACGGTGTCGATGTGCTCGGCACGGTCGGCGGCGTAGAGCAGCGCTTCCGTACGGTGCGAGATGCCGCCGGACGACACGTCGAGCAGGATCGACCGGAGCCGCTTGCCGACGGCGGTGGCGCCGGGCTCGCGGGTGACGACGACTTCGTGGCCCTTGGCGCGGATCCAGCTCGCGAGCGCTTCGACCTGGGTGGACTTGCCGGCGCCGTCGCCGCCTTCGACGGCGATGAAGAAGCCGGTGGAGGCGGGCGCGGCGGACGGTTCCGCGCCGCGCAGCGCCTCGCGCAGGTCGCGGCGCAGCGGTACGCCGCTGCGGTCGTCGGTCTTGCCGAGCACGAGCGCGGCGACGGGCAGCAGCAGGGCGCCGACGAGCATCAGGGTGTAGGCGGCGCCGGCGTGGTCGAAGGTGAAGCGGCCGTTGTCGACGCGGTGCGGGCCGATCGCGGCGGCCAGCAGCGGCGCGCAGATCGCGGCGACGCCGAGCGCGGCCCTCGCCATGGCCTGGAGATGCTCGGTGGTCCTGGCCCTGCGGGTCTCCTCGGCCTCCTGCTCGATCAGCAGGTGCCCGGTGTTGGCGCTGATCCCGGCGGCGGTGCCGGCGAGCAGCGCGAGCAGCAGCACGGTGGTCGGGTCGGGGACCAGGCCGGTCAGCAGCAGGGCCACGCCGGTCACGCCGATGGCCAGGGCGAGGAGCCGCCGCCTGGACAGGCCGGGCAGGGTGCGGGGTGCGACGCGGATGCCGAGCACGGTGCCCGCGGACAGGACGAGGACGAGCAGGCCGAAGCCGGTCGGGCCGAAGCCCAGTGCGGCGGCGTGGAGGACTGCCACGGACACGGCCGCAGCGATGGCGCCGGCGACCGCGGTGGTGGCCAGTACCAGTAGCGGCAGCGTGCCGGTCCTGCCGTTCTCGGCGCCGGCGGGGCCCTTGGGCAGCCGGAGTCCTTCGAGCGGCGAACGCGGCCTGGCGGCCGTGCCCGACGGGAGCTCCAGTGCGGAGAGCACCGCCATCGAGGCGGAGAACAGTCCGGCGGCGACGTAGGAGGACAGCGCGACCTGGTGCAGGTCGAACCAGCTGACGCCGGTCGCCAGCAGCGTGTTGACCAGGGTGATGACGACCATCGCGGCGGCGGCGAGCGGCAGCGCGACGAAGCTGGTCCGCAGGTCGAGCCGGTGCAGCGTGGCCAGGTGGTCGGGCGCGGGCCGAACCGAGGTGTCGCCCGGCGGCGGCAGCAGTACGGGGGCGGCGCCGTCCTTGGCGACGGCCCACAGCCGCTCGGCGATCCCGGCGACGAAGGCGGTGCCCAGCAGCCAGATGTGCGCCGAATCCGGCGACCAGGTGATCCACAGGGGTGCGACGATGAAGAGCGCGAGGCGTACGCCGTCGGCGCCGATCATGGTCCAGCGGCGGTCCAGCGGGCCGCCTTCCGCGGTGGCCGCGGACAGCGGGCCGAGCAGGACGGCGCCGAAGAGCAGCGTGGCCACGAGGCGGGCCGCGAAGACCGCGGCCGTCGCGAGTGCGACTCCGCGGTATCCGCCGCCGAACGCGTTCGCCGCGCTCGTCGCCTGCACTGTCAGCCAGAGCAGCACCAGCAGCCCGAGGCGGTCCGCGACCGCGCCGGTCAGCTGGGCATTCCACAGCTTCCGCAATGCCGGGATCTTCAGCAGCGCGCCCACCGCGCGGTCCCGTGAATCCGCCGCCAGATCGCCCGCGAAGGCGGGTGTGACGTCAGCGGGCTGCGGGGGCTGCTCGGATCGCGTCATCCCAACAGCCTATCGCCCATCCCCGCGCTCCCGGGCGCCAGTCCGCGAGCCCGGACCTGGGCACCTCCGCGGCAGGCGGCACCTGGAGGGGCGCGGGGAACCGCGCGCGCGACACACCACCGGCCGTGGTCCGGCAACAACCGAACAGGCCCCTCTCGGACGGTGACGACGCGCCGCCCGAGCGCAGAGGGGCCGCGGCTACTCCGCGGAGGGCGCGGCCTTCTTCGCCGTCGTCTTCTTGGCGGCGGCCTTCTTCGCGGGCGCGGCCTTCTTCGCCGCGGCCTTCTTGGCGGGCGCCTTCTTCGCCGGAGCCGCCTTCTTCGCCGTCGTCTTCTTCGCGGGCCCCTTGGCCCGCTTCTCGGCCAGCAGCTCGTAGCCCCGCTCCGGGGTGATCGACTCGACGTCGTCGTCCCGGCGGAGCGTGGCGTTGGTCTCGCCGTCGGTCACGTAGGGGCCGAAGCGGCCGTCCTTGACGACGACGGGCCGCTCGCTGACCGGGTCGGTGCCGAGTTCCTTCAGCGGCGGCTTGGCCGCGGCGCGGCCGCGCTGCTTGGGCTGGGCGTAGATGGCCAGCGCCGCGTCGAGGGTGATCGTGAAGAGCTGGTCCTCGGCCTCCAGCGAGCGCGAGTCGGTGCCCTTCTTCAGATACGGCCCGTAGCGGCCGTTCTGCGCGGTGATCTCGACGCCCTCCGCGTCCGCGCCGACGACGCGGGGCAGCGACATCAGCCGGAGCGCGTCCTCCAGGGTGACGGTGTCGAGGGACATCGACTTGAAGAGCGACGCGGTGCGCGGCTTGATCGCGTTCTTGCCGGTCTTCGGGGTGTCCTCGGGGAGGATCTCGGTCACGTAGGGGCCGTAGCGGCCGTCCTTGGCGACGATCGGGCGGCCGGTCTCCGGGTCGTTCCCCAGCTCGAAGTCGCCGCTGGGACGGGCGAACAGCTCTTCGGCGTATTCGATGTCCAGCTCGTCGGGCGGCAGCTCGTCGGGGACGTCGGCGCGGCGGTGGTCCTCCTCGCCGCGCTCGCCCTTCTCGACGTAGGGGCCGTAGCGGCCGACGCGCAGCACGATGCCGTCGCCGACCGGGAAGGAGGAGATTTCCCGGGCGTCGATGGCGCCGAGGTCCTCGACCAGTTCCTTGAGGCCGCCGAGGTGGTCGCCGTCGCCGCTGCTGCCGGGCGAGGCGGCGGCCGCGCCCGGGTCGTCGGCGCCGAAGTAGAAGCGGCGCAGCCACGGCACGGACTGGGCCTCGCCGCGGGCGATGCGGTCGAGGTCGTCCTCCATGGAGGCGGTGAAGTCGTAGTCGACGAGCCAGCCGAAGTGCTTCTCCAGCAGGTTGACGACGGCGAAGGACAGGAAGGTCGGGACGAGCGCGGTGCCCTTCTTGAAGACGTAGCCGCGGTCGAGGATCGTGCCGAGGATGGTGGCGTAGGTCGACGGGCGGCCGATCTCGCGCTCTTCCAGCTCCTTGACCAGCGACGCCTCGGTGTAGCGGGCGGGCGGCTTGGTGGCGTGGCCGTCGGCGGTGACCTGCTCGGCGGTGAGCGGGTCGCCCTCGGTGACCTGCGGCAGCCGGCGCTCGCGGTCGTCCAGCTCGGCGTTGGGGTCGTCGGCGCCTTCGACGTAGGCCTTGAGGAAGCCGTGGAAGGTGATGATCTTGCCGGAGGCGCTGAATTCCGCGTCCCGGCCGTCCGCGGAGGTGCCGCCGACCTTGACGGTGACGGACTGGCCGACCGCGTCCTTCATCTGGGAGGCGACGGTCCGCATCCAGATCAGCTCGTACAGCCGGAACTGGTCGCCGGTCAGACCGGTCTCCGCGGGGGTGCGGAAGCGGTCGCCCGAGGGGCGGATCGCCTCGTGCGCCTCCTGCGCGTTCTTGACCTTGCCGGTGTAGGTGCGCGGCTTGTCCGGCAGGTAGTCGGCGCCGTAGAGCTGGGTGACCTGGGCGCGGGCGGCCTTGATCGCCGTCTCGGAGAGCGTCGTGGAGTCCGTACGCATGTAGGTGATGAAGCCGTTCTCGTACAGCTTCTGTGCGACCTGCATGGTGGCCTTCGCGCCGAAGCCGAGCTTGCGCGAGGCCTCCTGCTGGAGCGTGGTGGTGCGGAAGGGCGCGTAGGGCGAGCGGCGGTACGGCTTGGACTCGACGCTGCGGACCGAGAACCGGGTGTCGGCGAGTGCCGCGGCAAGGGCGCGGGCGGCGGTCTCGTCCAGCTGCAGGACGGTGGCGCCGCCCTTGAGCGCGCCGGTGGCGGCGTCGAAGTCGCGGCCCTGGGCGACCCGGCGGCCGTCGACGGAGACCAGCCGGGCGTTGAGCGTGGACGGGTCGGTGGCGTCGCCGGTGCGGCCGGTGTCGAAGACGCCGGTCAGGTCCCAGTATTCGGCGGAGCGGAAGGCGATGCGCTCGCGCTCCCGCTCGACGACGAGCCGGGTGGCCACCGACTGGACGCGGCCCGCCGACAGGCGCGGCATGACCTTCTTCCACAGCACGGGCGAGACCTCGTAGCCGTAGAGCCGGTCGAGGATGCGGCGGGTCTCCTGGGCGTCGACGAGCCGCTGGTTCAGTTCCCGCGGATTGCGGACGGCTTCCTGGATGGCGTCCTTGGTGATCTCGTGGAAGACCATCCGGTGCACCGGGACCTTGGGCTTGAGGATTTCCTGCAAATGCCAGGCGATGGCCTCGCCCTCGCGGTCCTCATCGGTGGCCAGGAAGAGTTCGTCGGAGTCCTTCAGAAGCTCCTTGAGCTTCTTGACCTGTGCCTTCTTATCGGCGTTCACGACGTAGATCGGCTGGAAGTCGCTGTCCACATTGACGCCGAGCCGCGCCCAGGGCTGGCCCTTGTACTCCGCCGGCACTTCGGCGGCCCCGTTGGGGAGGTCGCGGATGTGCCCGACGCTGGCCTCGACGACGTATCCAGGACCGAGATAGCCCTTGATCGTCTTCGCCTTGGCGGGCGACTCGACAATGACGAGTCGGCGGCCGGCCGGTGCGGTCTCGCGGGTCGGGGACAACTTCGCTCTTCTCTCCGGTTCGAAGGGGTGACGCTGCGGAGTGTGACCGTACCTCCCGGTCCTGTGTCAAACGGGAAAAGTCAACAACGCCATCCGAACGGTAACCCGACAAGCGGTCTGTCTGCCGCATGGACGGGTCATGTCAGAGTCCGGTGAGACGCCCGACACCCCGGCGGGACGGACCGCGGCGGGAGGCGCCGGGGGCGCGACGCGGCGGGCGCGGACTGCGATGATGGTCCGCGACAACGGCCGCGCCGCCCGCTCGCGGACGGCGGGCCGCAGCAGTACAGGGGGATCGGATGTCCGACCAGAATCCGTACGGGGACGGCGGTCCTCGGAGCGGCGATCCGCAGTCGGACGGTCCGGTTGCCGCGCTGATTCCGGTACGCGGTCCCCGGGATGTCGACCCCCTCGCCGGGCAGGTCGGCCGTGCCCGCGCCCTGAGCGCGTGACGCGGCGATGACCACCGCGGGTACCCGGACGGCCGGCGGCATGGCGCGGCGTGCCGCGGGACATCCGGCCGCGGCGCCGCTGGGCGCGCTGGCCGCGGCCCTTGCCGGGTCGCTGTATCTCCACGGCACCGACCCGCACCAGCCGGGCCACTGGCTGCCGCGCTGCCCCTTCAACTGGGCCACGGGGTTGCTCTGCCCGATCTGCGGGGCCACCCGCATGGCGTACGACCTGCTGCACGCGGACCCGGTGCGTGCCTTCCACGACAACGCGCTGCTGCTGGTCTGCACGCCTTTCCTGCTGGCCGTCGCCGGGCGCTGGACGGTGGCGGGCCTGCGCGGACGGCGTTGGCGCCCGGTGCTGGGGGCGCGGGCGTCGTATGCGGTGGGGGCGGTTCTGGTCGCGTGGGCGGTGCTGCGCAATCTGCGCTGACCCCCGGGTGACGCGGCCGTGTGAACCTCAGGGCGCCGGGTTGACGCCGTCGGGGACCGGGTCGAGGAAGCCCTGCTCGACCAGCATCCGGATGGAGCCGGGCGTTCGGTCGCGCAGCACCACCGGGTCGTCGCCGAGCAGTTGCGCGATGGCGTCGACGATCCGGCCGGCCGGCAGCGTACCGTCGCAGACCCCGGCGAAGCCCGCGCCGACGGTGTCGACCTTGGTGGCCCTGCGCATGCCGCGGGCGGAGCGCAGCACCACGTGCTCGGGGTCCTCGGCGCCCGGCAGCCCGACCTGCTCCTGGACCACCTCGTCGGAAAGCGTGAAGCGGGCTTCGAGCAGGTCGGCGTCGTCATGGCGGCGCAGGAAGTCCTGCCGGGCGAACCACGCGGCAATGTGCGGGCCGAGCGGCTGCTCCACCGGGTGCGGCCATTCCTCCGCGGTGATCACCGGCGCTTCGGCGCCCGACTTGCGCAGGGTGATCCATCCGAAGCCGATGCCGCTGACCTTCGCGTGCTCGAAGTCGTCGAGCCACGCGTCGTAGCGGGCGGCGTAGGTCGCGGGGTCGCTGCGGTGGTCACCGCCGTCGCGCAGCCACAGCTCGGCATATTGTGCGACGTCCTGCACCTCGCGCTGCACGATCCACGCGTCGCAGCCGCGCGGCACCCAGCCGCTGAGGCGCTCCCGCCAGTCCTGTCCTTCGGTGTGCTGCCAGTTGGCGAGCAGCTGGCACCAGCCGCCGTCGTTGAGGTGGTCGGCGGCCTGCTGGACCAGGGTGCGGCACAGGTCGTCGCCACCCATACCGCCGTCGCGGTAGGTGAAACGGCTGTCCGGCGAGATCACGAAGGGCGGGTTGGACACGATCAGGTCGTAGCGGTCGTCGCCGACCGGCTCGAAGAGGCTGCCGCGGCGCAGGTCGGGCTCGTGCGCGCCGGACAGCGCGAGGGTCAGCCGGGCGAAGTGCAGGGCGCGCGGGTTGACGTCGGTGGCCGTCACGCGGGTGGCGTGCTGGGCGGCGTGCAGTGCCTGGACGCCGGACCCGGTGCCCAGGTCGAGGGCGCTGCCGACCGGTTCGCGTACGGTCAGCCCGGCCAGCGTGGTGGACGCGCCGCCGACGCCGAGCACCAAATCGGCCCGGTCCACGCCGGGCGCGCTGCCGATGCCGCCCGCGCCGCCCACCGCGCAGCCCAGGTCGGACACGATCCACCAGTCGGCGCCGCCGTCACCGGCGTAGGGGCGAACGTCGACGGTGGCGCGTACGTCATCGCCGTCGCGCAGCAGCCAGCCGTCGGCGGCGTAGCGATCGAGGCCGGGGAGCGCGGCCCGGGCCCGTTCGTGGGGGACGGGGCGTTGCAGAAGGAAGAGCCTGACCAGGGTGTCCAGCGGGCTGTCGCCGCGGGTGGCGCGCAGCGCGGGCACGGTCTCGGCCCGCGACAGCGCCGCATAGGCGACGGCGCCGAGCAGGTCGAGGCAGCCGTCGGCCGTGAAGGCCGCGGCACGCAGGTCGTCCCGCAGGGCGGGCGCGCTGTCGGGGGCGGGGAGGTGAGGCGTCTGCACACCGGCCATTGTCGCGGACGCGGCGACGCCCGGCGCTCGGTGCGCGCGTCCGGTCCACTCGGCGCGCGCCTTCGAGGGAGGCCGCGGCTACGAACTGGTGGGCGACGCCGAGCCCGACACGCTCTGGCAGCCGGGCTGCTTGGCCAGTGCCTTGCCCTGGTCGCCCTGGCGCAGGGAGCTGAGCGCCTGCTCGCCGTCGGCGCTGGTCTGCTTGAACGAGTCGGACACGCCCTGCAGCCCTTCGGCGAATTTGTTCTGGTCGGTGGTGTTGAGCGCGTCGACCTGCTTCTTCAGCCCGGCGTACTGCGTGGACAGGATGGTGAACGACGTGACGGCCTTCTGCTGGAATTGGGCGCCGTCGCTGCCGGGCGCGGCGCCCGCCTGGCTGTAGATGCCGGCCAGCGCCTTGTAGGCGTCGGAGATCTGCTGGAAGGCGGCCGAGTCGGCGGCCTGCACGGCCTCCGGTTTGCCGCCGCTGTCGACCTTGGTCAGCGCCGTGTTCGCGTCGTTGATCTTCTTGGTCTGAGCCGCGGTCTGGTCGCAGACGCCCTTCGCCCAGGCGTCCAGCTTCTTGCCCGTGTCGTCGCTCGAACACGCCGACAGCGACGACAGCGCGAGCAGCGCGACCGCACAGGACAGCGCGAGCCTGTGGTTCAGCTTCACCGGTTGGGTCCCTTCCGTGGCCTCACGGCCCCGGAATTTACACGGGAAGGGGGTGCCGACCGCGAATCATCGGAAGAATTTGTCATCATTCGTCCGATATTCAAGCCATTCGTAGCAAGGGGCGGTACGGTGCGGCCCGCGCACTTCGCCTGGGCGGCGGACGGCCGGTCACGTCCGGCCGCCCGCCGCGGATCTGACGGAGTGACAGGTGTCACACCGCCGGTACATTGCGCCGGACGCGGTGTCAGGCGACCACCGTGGAGCCGCTCGCCTCGCGGTCCTGGCCGCCGCCGTCCCCGTCGCCCATGTCGTCGGCTCCGCCCATTGCCACGCCGCGGCGCTTGGAGATGTAGACCGCGGCCACGATGACCGCGATCGAGACGCCCGCCACGATGATCCGCACGGCGGCGTTGGCGTCGACGCCGTAGCTGAACTTGACCACGGCGGGGGCGATCAGCAGCGCCACCAGGTTCATCACCTTCAGCAGCGGGTTGATGGCCGGGCCCGCGGTGTCCTTGAAGGGGTCGCCCACGGTGTCGCCGATGACGGTCGCCTCGTGCGCCTCGCTGCCCTTGCCGCCGTGATGGCCGTCCTCGACGAGCTTCTTGGCGTTGTCCCACGCGCCGCCGGAGTTGGCCAGGAAGACCGCC
Organism: Streptomyces sp. NBC_00433; assembly: GCA_036015235.1. Classification (NCBI taxonomy): domain Bacteria; kingdom Bacillati; phylum Actinomycetota; class Actinomycetes; order Kitasatosporales; family Streptomycetaceae; genus Streptomyces; species Streptomyces sp. NBC_00433. The sequence continues at coordinate 4,320,047 of CP107926.1, forward strand.
ATCAAGGTCCCGGCGCCGATCGCGCCGGCGAGATACGACGCCAGCGAGCCGATGCCGAGGCTGAAGCCCACCGCGACGGGCGCCAGGACGGCGAGCAGGCCGGGCGTGGCCAGCTCGCGCAGCGCGTCCTTGGTACAGATGTCCACCACCCGGCCGTATTCGGGCAGTTCGGTGCCGTCCATGATGCCCGGGTGGTCGTGGAACTGCCGGCGCACCTCGTAGACCACCGCGCCCGCCGACCGGGACACCGCGCTGATCGCCAGGCCCGAGAAGAGGAAGACCACCGCCGCGCCGAAGAGCAGCCCCACCAAATTGTTGGGCTGCGAGATGTCCAGGGACAGCCAGCGCGCGTCGGAGGCACCCGGATGCGCCTTGGCGACCGCCGTGTCGACGGCCTCCTTGAAAGAGCCGAACAGCGCGGTCGCCGCCAGCACCGCCGTGGCGATGGCGATGCCCTTGGTGATGGCCTTGGTGGTGTTGCCGACCGCGTCGAGGTCGGTGAGGACCTGCGCGCCCTCGCCGTGGACGTCGCCCGACATCTCGGCGATGCCCTGCGCATTGTCGGAGACCGGCCCGAAGGTGTCCATGGCGACGATGACGCCGACCGTGGTCAGCAGCCCTGTGCCGGCCAGGGCGACCGCGAAGAGCGCCAGCCAGACCGAGGTGCCGCCGAGCAGGAAGGCGCCGTAGACGGACAGGCCGATCAGCAGCGCCGAGTAGACCGCGGACTCCAGGCCGAGCGAGATGCCGGACAGCACGACCGTGGCCGGGCCGGTCAGCGAGCTCTTGCCGATGTCGCGGACCGGGCGCCGGGAGGTCTCGGTGAAGTAGCCGGTGAGCTGCTGGATCAGCGCGGCCAGCACGATGCCGATGGCGACCGCCACCAGGGCCAGCACCCGCGGATCTCCCGAGTGCCCGCTGATGTCGGCGCCGACCCCGTCGAGGTCGGCGTAGGAGGACGGCAGATAGGCGTAGACGGCCACCGCGACGCCCGCCATCGAGATCACCGCGGAGATGAAGAAGCCGCGGTTGATGGCCGACATGCCGCTGCGGTCGGACCGCCGGGGCGCGACCGCGAAGATGCCGATCATCGCGGTGAGCACCCCGATCGCCGGGATGAGCAGCGGGAAGGCCAGGCCCGAGTCGCCGAACGCGACCTTGCCGAGGATCAGCGCCGCCACCAGGGTGACGGCGTAGGACTCGAAGAGGTCGGCCGCCATGCCGGCGCAGTCGCCCACGTTGTCGCCGACGTTGTCCGCGATGGTCGCGGCATTGCGCGGGTCGTCCTCGGGGATGCCCTGCTCGACCTTGCCGACCAGGTCGGCGCCCACGTCGGCGGCCTTGGTGAAGATGCCGCCGCCGACCCGCATGAACATCGCGAGCAGCGCCGCGCCGAAACCGAAGCCTTCGAGCACCTTGGGCGCGTCGGCCTTGTAGATCAGCACGACGGCGGAGGCGCCGAGCAGGCCGAGTCCCACGGTGAACATTCCGACGACGCCGCCGGTCCTGAATGCGATCTTCATCGCCCGGTGCGAGACGTCCGTCAAATCCGCGGCCGGCTCTCCGGCTTCCGGTGTCGCCGCTCTCGCCGCCGCCGCGACCCGCACATTGCTGCGGACCGCGAGCCACATTCCGACGTATCCGGTGATCGCCGAGAAAACGGCGCCGACCAGAAAGAAGATCGATCGGCCGATACGCTGCGAGGTGTCGTCCGCGGGAAGCAGCATGAGCAGGAAGAATGCCGCGACGGCGAAGACCGCCAGCGTACGGAACTGCCGTGCGAGGTAGGCGTTGGCGCCTTCCTGCACGGCAGCAGCGATCTTCTTCATACTGTCGGTGCCCTCGTCAGCCGCGAGCACTTGACGTACCAACACCGCGGCGAGCGCGAGGGCGGCCACCGCGACCACCGCGATGATCCATACCAGCAGGCGGTTTCCGTCAGTCAGTACCGGGTCCGCAGCGAGCGTGTGAGGGGTAAGTGGCCCCGCCATTCGTCCTCCTTGACGTTTGGCGCATGGGCGTGCGGCTCCTACGGCTCGACAAAGCCGCGACGCTCAGGCGAGCTGAGCAAGATGGACGGATTGTAGGGAGCCGCAGAAGATCAAAAAAGGGTGCCCGTCGGGAATTCCCACGGTAATTGCACAACCGGACATTCGCCCGACGAAGGTCACCGAGCGGCCGAAGGCCGGTCGGCGACGACTCACACGGCCGTTTCCAGCCGGACCCGGTCGGCCTCTAGGCGGACACGGTCGGCCAGCTCATGCGGATCACTCCGCCGGCGGCACCCTCGATGACCTCGACGTCGTCCACCAGACCGCTGATCACGGCCAGGCCCATCTCGCCCTCGTCGTCGGCCGCCTCGTCCGCGCCGACGTCCGGCGAGGAGCCGGAGGAATTGCCGGGGACCTCGTCGGCGACCTCGATGGAGAACTTCTTCTCGTCCTCGTTGAGCATCACGCGCACCGGCGCCTCGATGCCGTTGCTGCGGTGCAGCCCGACGGCCCGGCTGCACGCCTCGCCGACCGCGAGCCGCACCTCGTCCAGAGCCGCCTCGTCCACCCCTGCCCGGCGCGCCACAGCAGCCGCCACGAGCCGTGCTGTGCGCACATGCTCCGGCTGGGCGCTGAAGAGCAGTTCTACGGTGGGCATGGCCTCCCCCTCGGTTCTTGGGCGGGCATCACAGGGGTCCGGACGGTGGTCCCGTCCGGTACCCCTTCGCTCGGGCGAAGATCAGTCGGTCGCCGCGACAGCCTCGTCGACCGAGGTGTGAATCGGGAACACCTTGGTCAGACCGGTGATACGGAAAATCTTCAGGATGCGCTCCTGGTTGCACACCAGTCGCAACGACCCCTCATGCGCGCGCACCCGCTTGAGGCCGCCGACGAGCACACCCAGTCCGGTGGAGTCGAGGAAGTCGACTCCCTCCATGTCCACGACCAGGTGGTAACTCCCGTCGTTCACGAGCTCCACCAGCTGCTCACGCAGCTTGGGCGCGGTGTACACATCAATCTCGCCGCCGACCTCGACGATCGTGCGATCGCCGACGGTTCGGGTCGACAGGGACAGGTCCACGGATCCTCCAGCACCTTGCATCGACGCGGCTCCCCCAGGGGCCTCCCCACCGAGGAGTAGGGGCCTTCCCACCGAAGGTAGGGGAAGGACCGGCAGCCGCGATGGCATTCAATCACTTCGCAGTGGGCCAGCACGACGCCTTACTGCGATTGTCGGTCACGCCGGTGACACACTGAGTGCCGATGGCTCAGGATCGTCTTCCGCAGTCGGCGCACGGCCGCCCGTCCCCCCGCACCGCTCTGGAGCGGCTTGCCACGGGGGCAGACCGGGCCGCACGCATCACCCATACGGAGCACCTGCCCCCGCGGGTCGGACGTCATGCATTCTGGCCCGCGGGCATCAGGCCGGAGGTCGAGGCGGCCATCGCGGCGGCCGGGATCGACCGTCCGTGGGAGCACCAGGCGCTCGCCGCCGAGCACGCGGCCCGCGGCGAGTCGGTGGTCGTCGCCACCGGCACGGCCTCCGGGAAGTCGCTGGGCTATCTGGCGCCGGTCCTCAGCGCGCTGCTGGACGGCGTCGACGCCCCGGGCGCCGGCGGCCGCGGCGCCACCGCGCTCTACCTGGCGCCCACCAAGGCGCTGGCCGCCGACCAGCGGCGGGCCGTGAGCGCGCTCGCGGCACCGCTGGGCACCGCGATCCGCCCCGCGGTCTACGACGGCGACACGCCCGTCGAGGAACGCGAATGGGTCAGGCAGTACGCCACCTACGTGCTCACCAACCCGGACATGCTGCACCGCGGCATCCTGCCGGGACACGCCCGCTGGTCCACCTTCCTGCGCCATCTGCGCTACGTCGTGATCGACGAGTGCCACACCTACCGCGGGGTCTTCGGCTCGCACGTCGCCCAGGTGCTGCGCCGGCTGCGGCGGATCTGCGCCCGCTACGGGGCCGAGCCGGTCTTCCTGCTCGCCTCCGCCACCGCCGCCGACCCGGCCCGCGCCGCCTCCCGGCTCACCGGCGTACGGGTCGCCGAGGTCACCGACGACGCCTCGCCGCGCGGCGAGCTGGCCTTCGCCCTGTGGGAGCCGCCGCTGACCCGGCTGTCCGGCGAGCACGGGGCCCCGGTCCGCCGCACCGCCACCGCCGAGGCCGCCGACCTGCTCACCGACCTGGTGCTCCAGGGCGTCCGCACGGTCGCCTTCGTGCGCTCCCGGCGTGGCGCCGAGCTCGTCGCGCTGATCGCCCAGGAGCGCCTCGCCGAGATCGACCCCGCGCTCCCGGCCCGGGTCGCCGCCTACCGCGGCGGCTACCTCCCCGAGGAGCGCCGGGCCCTCGAACGCGACCTGCACTCCGGCCGGCTGCTCGGCCTCGCCTCCACCTCCGCGCTGGAACTGGGCGTGGACATCTCCGGGCTCGACGCCGTCATCCTGGCCGGCTACCCCGGCACCCGCGCCTCGCTGTGGCAGCAGGCCGGCCGGGCCGGACGCTCCGGGCAGGGCGCGCTCGCCGTCATGGTCGGCCGCGACGACCCGCTGGACACATATCTGGTCCACCACCCCGAGGCGATCTTCGAACAGCCCGTCGAATCCACCGTCCTCGACCCGGACAACCCGTACGTCCTCGCCCCGCACCTGTGCGCCGCCGCTGCCGAACTCCCGCTCACCGACGACGACCTCGCCCTCTTCGGACCCGAGGCGCCCGCGCTGGTCGCGCAGCTGGAGCGGCGCGGGCTGCTGCGGCGCCGCGCGGCCGGCTGGTTCTGGACCCGGCGGGAACGGGCCGCCGACCTCGCCGACATCCGCGGCGAGGGCGGCAAGCCGATCCAGGTCGTGGAGTCCTCGACCGGGCGCCTGCTGGGCACGGTCGACGCCTCCTCGGCCCACACCGCCGTCCACGACGGCGCCGTCCACCTCCACCGGGGCCGCACCTACCTGGTCGAACGCCTCGACCTGGACGACGACGTCGCCCTGGTCGCCCGCGCCGACCCGCCGTACTCGACCATGGCCCGCGACACCACCGCCGTCCGGGTGCTGTCCACCGACATCGAGGAGCCCTGGGGCGAGGCCCGCATCCACTTCGGCTCGGTCGAGGTCACCCACCAGGTGGTGTCCTACCTTCGCCGCCGGCTGCTCACCGGCGAGGTCCTCGGCGAGACCAAGCTCGACCTCCCGCCGCGCACCCTGCGCACCCGCGCCGTCTGGTGGACCGTCACCGACGGCCAGCTGGACTCCGCCGGAATCCACCCCGAGGAGCTGCCAGGCGCCCTGCACGCCGCCGAGCACGCCTCCATCGGCCTCCTCCCGCTGTTCGCCACCTGCGACCGCTGGGACATCGGCGGCGTGTCCGTACCGCTGCACGCCGACACCGGCCTGCCCACCGTCTTCGTCTACGACGGCCACCCCGGCGGCGCCGGCTTCGCCGAACGCGCCTTCCACACCGCCCGCACCTGGCTCACCGCCACCCGCGAGGCCATCGCCGCCTGCGAATGCGATCTCGGCTGCCCCTCCTGCGTCCAGTCCCCCAAGTGCGGCAACGGCAACGACCCGCTCGACAAGGCCGCCGCAGTCCGCCTCCTCACCTCCCTCCTGTCCTCCGCGCCCGCCCCCGAAGCGCAGCCCGATCCGGCCGCAGAGACCTCCGAGGGCGCGGGGGCCGAAGGGCCCGCCGCCGAGCCCGCGGCCGCATCCGCACCGCCCGACAGCCCCGACGCGCAGCCCGCCGCCACGCCCGCGCCCTCCGACGACACCGCCGCCGAAGACACCGCCGGGCTCGAGGACAGCGACGCGGCCAGGCAGCCCGACGACGCGGGCGCCGAAGGCTCCGCCGCCGGCAGCAACGGCCCCGCCGGGCCGACGTCGAGCGGCCGGGACGGCGGCCCGGCGGACACCGCGCCCGGCGCATCCCAGCCGCCCGACGGCGGGGGCGTCGAAGGGCCCGCCGGGCCCGAGGGCCGCGACCCGGGTGGCCGGGGCCGGGTCGAGTGATGGGCCCGCGCGGGAGCGCACCTCGGCTCCGCCGACGTCCGCCACCACGTCGGAGAACTCGCCGGTGACAGTGCAGGCGGCCAGTCGGGCGCCCTGGGCCGTCGCGACCTCGACCGCGAGGGCGCAGGCGGCGCTGCGGCCGTCCAGGGCGTGGTCGGCCGCGGCGAGGGCGGCCAGATCCGCCGCGGCGCCCGCCCGGTGCCGCAGGACGACCGCCTGACCCATGAACAGCCCGGTGGCGAAGACCGCCAGGAGCACGGCGACGATGCCCAGCGACCACACCGTGGCCGAACCCCGGTCGCCGTGCCCGCGCCGCCCGGTCATGGCCCGCCACCCCCGTCCACGGTGTCCTCGGCGAGGGCGGCGGCCTGCGCCGTCAGCGTGACCGGGAAGCGGGGCCAGGGCACGGTCACCCGCACGGTGACGAGGTCCCCCGCCCGGCCCGCGCTCACCCGCGCCCCGGAGGGCGCGGCCTCCCGCGCCACCTCGAGCACATCGGCGGCCTGCTCCGACCTGGCCGCCGCCCGGGCCCCGGCCCGCGCCGCGTCCACGCACCTGACCTGGGCCGCCGCGGCGGCCAGGCCCCAGATCAGCAACCCGGCCAGCACGACCAGCACCGGAATGACGATCGCCGTCTCCGCCGTGACATATCCCCGCTCGCCGCGCCCCGCGGGCTCCCGGCCGGGAAAGTGGCCGGGAGCCGCGCGGCGGTCAGAACGACGCATGGAGCGCCTTCTCGATCACCGCGGTGAGCGCGGACTTCACGGGCCCGCTGGTCACGATCTTGTAGAGCACGGCCGCGAAACCGCACGCCGCAATGGTCCCTACGGCGTATTCCGCCGTACTCATTCCAGCCTCGGCCGCCGCCCGGCAACTGCGCATCCTGCGGTCCCACCACGCCGGAAGACGTCGGACGGACGTCCTGCGGCTGTTCACGTCGAGCGGCTGCCGCACGGTCTTCCCCGCCGGCCTGCACTTGATGATGCCCATGGTCATTTCCTCCTGTTTCGGGTTGCCCTGGAGCCGGTTCCGGACCGGTCCCGGGCCGATTCGGGGCGTGCGGAACCACGCCCCCTGCTGTGTGTTCGATCTGCGGCGCCGGCGTCGGGCCGGCTCAGCCGCTGCCGGCGCCCAGCACCGTGCCTGCCAGGCCGATCACCACCGGCACGACGCCGACCAGCAGAAAGGCCGGCAGGAAGCACAGGCCGAGGGGTGCGGTGGCCAGCACCGCGGCCCGCCTGGCCCCTGCGAGGGCCGTGCGGCCGTGCGCGGCACGGAGGTCCGCGGCCAGCCGGGACATCTCCGCCACCGGTGCGACACCGGTCGTGGAGGCCCTGGCCAGGCACCGGCCCATCTCACGGGCCGCGGGCAGTCCGCCGAAGCGCTGCCAGCACTCCGCCGGGTCCCCGCCGAGCCGCAACTCGGCCTGAGCCCGTATCAGCGCGGCCCCCAACGTCCCGCCCAGACAGCCGCCCACCGCCCCGGCCGCCTCGCCCGGACTCGCTCCCGCGGCCAGACAGGCCGCCATAAGGTCGGCGCACAGAGGCAGTTGCGCCGGATCGGGCTCCGGGGGCGCCGTGCGGCCGTCTGCGGCCCTCAGGCGACCCCGGAGCACCCGGAGGACCCCGGCGGCCGCAAGCAGCCCCACAAGGACGCCCAGCGCCCCGCCGACGAGTGCTCCCGCCACGAGCCCGGCGGCTGCCGCGGGACCCCAGCGCCGTACGGGACCGCCGACCGCCTGCCGCAGTCGGTCGGGCTCTACCCGGCGCGTCCGCACCTCGCCCAGTGCGGCGCGCAGCCGCCTGACCCGTTTGCGCTGCGACCCGCCGCCCCCGGCGACGGCCAGCGCTCCGCCGGCGGCGGCCAGCGCCGCGACGGCTGTCCCCAGGCTGTGGACAGAGCCGGCGCCGGCGCTCGCGACGGCCACCACCGCCACCGCCCGCGGCCCCCGGTCCGCCCGCTCCACCTCGCCCAGACCGGCCGGCTCCCGCCGCACCAGCCGGCCCGGCCCACCAGGCCCGCCCGGCGCCAGGGTCCGGTCGGCCGCCGGAGCCGCACCGCGCCCGTTCTCCGCCGCGCGGATGATGCGGGCCGTCCAGGCGAGACCCGCCCACTCCAGAAGGCCGCCCACCAGCAGGCACAACAGGCCGGTCGCAGTGTGGAGGAGGACCCGCGCGGGCCTGGCGCCAAGGCCCGCGCCCAGCACGACGCCGAACAGCGGCAGCAGCGCCAGCAGCCCCGCGGTGGACCGCGGGCCCGCCAACTGCGCCCGCAGGTCGTCGCGCTGGTCGGCCTCGGCCCGTAGCGCGGCGGCCACCCGGTCGAGGGCGGCGGCCAGGCCCGCGCCACCGTCCACCGCGACCTGCCAGCAGGCCGCCACCGCGGCCAGGCCGCGCGTGCCCTCCGACAGCCGGGCCGCCACCCGCAGCGCCTGCGGCACGTCGCCGCCGAATCTGGCGGCCGACAGCAGCAGCCGTGCGGCGCCGGACAGCTCCGGCACATCAGGCCAGCCGGCCGCCTCGACCGTGTCGCCGAGCGCGGCATGCGGCGGGCGGCCCGCCCGCAGGTCACCGGCCAGCGCTCCGCACAGCGCGCCGACCGCCGCGGCACCGCGCTCGGCCGCCGCCCGCTCGGCCCGCCGCCGCAGCGCGCGCCCGGCCGGCGGGACCGCCGCCATCCCGGCGAGCAGCGGCAGCACCGACCGGGTCGCCGCCGCGAGCACCGCCCCGGCCGGCAGGCACAGCACCTCGGCACGGGCCCACCGGTGCCACCACCGCGGCCCGTTGCCACCCCGCACGGCATACCGCCCCGCGCGGCACCGCAGCACCTCGACCACTTCCCGCAGCCGCTCCCCGGGCCCGCCACCGGAACCGCGCGCCGTCCGCGTCCTCTTCCGGCCGTCCGGCCAGTCCCCGCCGAGCGTCCGCCGAGCCCGCCACCGCAGCCTGCCGTCGTCCACGACCGCCCACAGGAGCACGCCGACACACATCACGGCGGCCCACGCCACCGCCATCGGATCGGTCGCCATCACACCCCACCCCCGAGCCCCGGCACCGCGGCCCGGCGCACATCGCCGACCGACAGGCACGGCCCTCGTCGACCGGGAGCGGCACGTCCGGAACCGCCCGACCCGCTCACGGCGCGCCCCCGCGACCAGGACCCATCGGCAGGCGATCTCCGCCGCCCTCCGGCCGCGCTCGCGAAACCGCCCGTCGCGCCCGCGGCAGACCTTGGCCCGCACCGCGCACCGCCGTCCGGGGCACGCCGCTCCAGCCATCCGCAGGTCGGACCAGCCTGGCGCTTCATGACGCACCCCGCGCACACAGCTGCCGCAACCGCTGCCAGCCAGGCCCGCGTTCGTACCGGCCACCGCTGTCGCGCAGAAGTGCGGGCACGGTGCCGACCAGGCCGTCGGAGCCGCGGTGCAGCACATGGATCTCGGCGACCCTGCGCAGGCCCGCGCTGTCGCGGGCCAGGTGGACGACCAGGGACAGGGCCGCCGCCAACTGGCTGTGGAGGGCGGCTCTGTCGAGCCCCGCGGTCGAGCCGAGGGCTTCCAGCCGGGCCGGGACGTCGGCTGCCGCATTGGCGTGGACCGTGCCGCAGCCGCCCTCATGACCGGTGTTCAGGGCGCTGAGCAGGTCGGTGACCTCAGCGCCGCGCACCTCGCCGACCACCAGACGGTCGGGCCGCATCCGCAGCGCCTGGCGGACCAGGTCCCGCAGGGTGACCTCGCCCGCGCCCTCCTGGTTGGCCGGGCGGGTCTCCAGTCGGACGACATGCGGGTGGTCGGGCCGCAATTCCGCGGAGTCCTCGGCGAGCACGATGCGCGCGGCGGGATCGACCAGGCCCAGGAGGCAGGACAGCAAGGTGGTCTTGCCGGAGCCGGTGCCGCCGCTGATCATGAAGGAGAGCCGGGCGTCCAGCACGGACCGCAGCAGCGCGGCGGTCCCGGCGTCCAGAGTGCCCGCGGTGACCAGCTCGCCGAGGGTGAAGGCGCGGGAGCGCACCACCCGCAGCGACAGGCAGGGTGAGCCGACCACGACCGGCGGCAGCACCGCGTGCAGCCTGGTGCCGTCCGGCAGCCGGGCGTCGACCCAGGGACGCGCGTCGTCGAGCCGCCGTCCTGCGCTGGTCGCGAGCCGCTGCGCGAGCCTGCGGACGGCGGCGGTGTCGGCGAAGCGGACCGTGCCGCGCTCCAGACCCCTGCCACGGTCGATCCACACCTCGTCAGGTCCGTTGACCAGGATGTCGGTGACCTGCGGGTCGGCGAGCAACGGCTCCAGCGGGCCCGCGCCGACCAGCTCCGACCTGAGGGCGCCGACCACGCCGAGCACTTCGGTGTCCCCGAGCAGCCGGCCCTGTGCGCGCAGCGCCGCCGCGACCCGGGCGGGCGTCGCCTCGCCGCCGTGCTCGGCGAGCCTGAGCCGCACGGCGTCGAGCAGCTCGGCGCTCATACCGCCACGCTCCCGCCGCCTGCGAGCGCCTGCGTGAGGAAAGCGGTGCAGAAGCGGGCGAGCGGCCCGCGCCCCGACGAGCCCGGTGGTCCCCCGCCGCTGAGCGCGTCGGCGGCCCTGCTCTCCAGGGGCAGTTCGCCTGCCAGCGGGAGTCCGACCAGCCGGGCGGTCTCGCGGTCGTCGAGCCCGGCGGCGAAGGGGCCGCGGGCCACCACCCGCAGGTCCTTGAGGACCATGCTGACGGCCGCGGCGACCCGGGTGGCGGCCGCGACCGCGCGCAGCTCGGCCGGCACGACCAGCAGGCCGACGTCGATCTGGGCCAAGGTCTCGGCGACCGCCTCGTCCACCCGGCGCGGCAGGTCGACCACCACCACCCCGCCGCGGCGCCGGGCGGCGCCGAGCACCGACCTCATGGCCTGCGCGGGGATGAGCACGGAGTCCCCGCGGTCCCAGCTGAGCACGCTGAGCGATTCGAGCCGCGGCAGGGACTCCTCCAGCGCTCCGCTGTTGACCCGGCCGCGCGAGTCGGCGAGGTCGGGCCAGCGCAGCCCGCCGGTCCGCTCCGCCCCGACCAGGATGTCGAGGCCGCCGCCGAGCGGATCGCCGTCGATGAGCATGGTGCGGCGGCCGGCCCGCGCCGAGGTGACGGCGAGAGCGCAGGCCAGAGTGCTGGCGCCGGCGCCGCCGCGGCCGCCCACCACCCCGATGGTCAGGGCGGGTCGGCCGACGCCTTCCGCGATGTCGGCGATCCGGTCGACCAGCCACGTCTCGGCGTCGGGCAGCAGCAGGACGTGGTCGGCGCCCACATCCAGCGCTCTGCGCCACACCTCGGAGTCGTCCAGGTCCCGCCCGACGAGCAGGACCCCCTTTCGGCGGGCCGTCCCGCGCACCCGGTCGGTCGCCTCGGCGCCCACCAGGACCAGTGGGGCGCTGTCCCAACTCGACGCGCGAGGTGGCGCGGCGAAGACGACTTCCGGTTCGGAACCGGCGGCCGCGCAGAGGCGCAGCAGGTCGTCGAGGAGCCTTTCGTCATCCGTGACAATCAGCGGTCCGCCCGGCCGTTCGCCTGCGGTCCGCGGTGGTTCGGGCGTGATGGATCCGAACATTTCTCTGCCCCCGTCGCTTGAGATGCGAGCACGGCGTGCGTCGCTGAGATCAGCTTGGGGCGAGAAGCGGGAATTGAGATGATCTTGGTCGGAATCTGTGGACAACTCGGCGCCTGTGGATAACCCGCCACCCACACGGGTGACTTCGCGACGAGCGGGCAACGATTACGGAACGTCACACGTCGTACGAGACAGAGCCCGCACACACGTGAAGGAGACCCTCATGGTCGAGCACGGCACACGACCCGGCCGAAGGCGGCAGAACGGGTCCGGACATGCGACGACCCCCGCCGGGGGGGAGAGCGGGGGTCGTCCCCACGGTCCGACTCGGGGGGGGAGGAGCCAGACCGGGTTAGCACGGTCGCGAACGATCCGTGACTTCCATGGTGTACCCGATGGCCTTCGAGAGCAAACCCACGCGCCTGACCTTAGGCCGAATGGTGGTTGCCTATGCTCGTCCTGTGGAAAACCACCTGCCACCGCGCACCGCGGCGTTCTTCGATCTCGACAAGACCGTGATCGCCAAGTCCAGCACGCTCGCCTTCGGGCGATCCTTCTACCAGGGCGGCCTCATCAACAGGCGCGCGGTATTGCGCACCGCGTATGCCCAGTTCGTGTACTTGGTCGGCGGCGCAGATCACGACCAGATGGAAGGCATGCGCAAATACCTCTCCGAGCTGTGCCGTGGCTGGAATGTCCAGCAGGTGCGGGAGATCGTCGCCGAGACGCTGCACGACCTGATCGACCCGATCATCTACGACGAGGCGGCGTCGCTCATCGAGGAGCACCACGCCGCCGGCCGTGACGTCGTCATCGTCAGCGCCTCCGGTTCCGAGGTGGTCGAGCCGATCGGCGAGATGCTCGGCGCCGACCATGTGGTCGCCACCCGGATGGTGGTGAAGGACGGCGCGTACAACGGCGAGATCGAGCACTATGTCTACGGGCCCGCGAAGGCCGAGGCGATCGAGGAGCTCGCCCGCTCGGAGGGCTACGACCTGGAGCGGTGCTTCGCCTACAGCGATTCGGTGACCGACATCCCCATGCTGGAGTCCGTCGGCCACCCCTACGCGGTCAACCCGGACCGGGCGCTGCGCCGGGAGGCCGTCGTGCGCGAATGGCCGGTGCTCACTTTCAGCCGTCCGGTCCGGCTGAACCAGCGCATCCCGTCGCTGTCGATGCCGGCCGGCTCGGTGCTCGCGGCGGCCGCCGTGGGCGCCGCCGCCGCCACGGCGGGGCTGGTCTGGCTGGCGGCCCGCCGACGCCGGCCGGTTGTTATGTCGTAATTCGACCGAAAGTAAAGAAGTGCCGCCAGGGGTTCCACTACCGGCCGGTCGGCGGTAAAAAGGTGGTAACGGCCCGCGAGACCACGGACTTCCGAGAGGAAGACCGCAGTTCACAGCAGTTGGCCCACGGACCGAGCACGAAAGCCGGGCACCCACGCGTAGCCGACCCGCCAACCGGGCCAGCCGCACCAGGTAACGGGCGAAGTCCCCGACCTGATGGGCAATATTCGCGCACGCACTGGTAACTCGGCGGACGTGCCAGCGGCGGCACCTCCATGGTGCCGCCGCATCTCTTTCCGGCCGGCACGCCGACGCGCGCCACGGGCGTACGGAGCCCGATGCGCGCCACGGGCGTAGGGATCCCTCCTGGCGCGGGCGTAAGGAATCAGGGCAGGGCGCCGCGTGCATGGTGCACGCGGCCCGGGGATCGTCGCCGCGACGAGAGGGTCAGGCGGCGCCGCGCTGCAGGGCCTCGCAGACCGCCACGCTCTCGCGTACACCCAGCTCCAGTGCCCGGCCGCAGTGGCCGATCCATTCCGCCATGCCCTCAGGCGTGCCCGAGGCGTAGCCCTCCAGGGCCCGCAGGTAGTCGGCCCGGCCCAATTCCGCGTAGCCGACCTCGGCCGGGCAGATGGACTTCGGGTCCAGGCCGCTGCCGATCAGCACGATGCGCTCGGCGGCGCGGGCGACCGGGCCGTTGAAGGAGCCGAAGGGGCGCAGGCACAGCAGTTCGCCGTGCACGACCGCCGCCACCACCAGCGCGGGTGCCGCGGTGCCGGCCAGCAGCAGCGCGGTGAGGCCGTCGAGCCGGGCATTGACCTCGGGAGGCGCCGGGAGGTCGATCTCCGCCACCGAGACCAGTGGCTCTTCCACCGGCTCACCGGCGAGCCTGGGCCGCCCGACCGTGTCGTCCACAGCCGCACCGCTCGCCGCCACCAGGTGCAGCCTGGCCAGCGCCTGCATCGGCGAGCGGCGCCACACCCCGAGCAGCCGGCCGGCCTCCGCGGTCAGCCGCAGCGCGGCCCCGACCGTACGGGCCTGGTCGTCGGCGGAGAAGTCGCTGCGCCGGCGGACCTCCTCCAGCGGCCAGTCGGCGCCGGCCAGCGCGGCCGACCCTCGGGCGCCGCGCAGCGCCGCCTCGGACGCCACCTCGTCGGAGCGGCGGCGCATCACCCGGTGTCCGTAGAGCTTGTCCACAGCCTGCCGGACAGCGTCGACGGCCTCGGGCACGCCGGGCAGCGTCCCGAGGACGACCATCGGGTCGGAGGACAGCCCCTGGGCGGCGGACGGATCAGCGTTCGTAGCCATGCCCACGACCCTACGCACCGCCCGACAGGGCAATCGACCACGATCGAGTGGCCTTTCCCACTCCGACTGGTCATCCTCCGTCACCATCCGACTACGCTAGGCGAACATGAAGATCGCTTTCGTCGGAAAGGGCGGCAGCGGCAAGACCACGCTCTCGTCGCTGTTCATCCGCCATCTCGCCGCCGCGCGCGTCCCGGTCGTCGCCGTCGACGCGGACATCAACCAGCATCTCGGCCCGGCACTCGGCCTCACCGAGGACGAGGCCGCGGCGCTGCCCGCGCTCGGCGCGCACCTGCCGGAGATCAAGGAGTATCTGCGCGGTACGAACCCGCGCATCGCCTCCGCGGAGACGATGATCAAGACCACCCCGCCCGGCGAGGGCTCCCGCCTGCTGCGGCTCACCGGCGCGGACGACGATCCGGTGCACGCCGCCTGCGCCCGCCATGTGGCGCTGGACGACTCCTCGGTGCGGCTGATGGTGACCGGCCCCTTCAACGAGTCCGACCTCGGGGTCGCCTGCTACCACTCCAAGGTCGGAGCGGTGGAGCTGTACCTGAACCACCTCGTGGACGGCCGGGAGGACTATCTGGTGGTCGACATGACCGCGGGCAGCGACTCCTTCGCCTCCGGGATGTTCACCCGATTCGACCTGACCTTCCTGGTGGCGGAGCCGACCCGCAAGGGCGTCGCCGTCTACCGCCAGTATCGGGACTACGCCCGCGACTTCGGTGTCGCGCTCGCCGTGATCGGCAACAAGGTCCAGGGCGCGGACGACCTGGCCTTCCTACGGGCCGAGGTCGGTGACGACCTGCTGGTCACCGTCGGGCAGTCGGACTGGGTGCGGGCCATGGAGAAGGGCCGCCCGCCGCGCTTCGCACTGCTGGAGGAGGCCGACCGGCACGCCTTGCGGACGATGCACGAGCGGGCGGACGCCGCCTACGAGCGCCGCGACTGGGCCCGCTACACCCGGCAGATGGCGCACTTCCACCGCAAGAACGCGGAGAGCTGGGGGAACGCGAAGACCGGGGCCGATCTGGCGGCCCAGATCGATCCCGGCTTCGTCCTGGACGAGACCGCGCTCGCCGCAGCCGCGGCGTGGCCCGAGCCGGTCAGCGCCCAGCCGGCCTGACCGCCTCGGGCAGCATTCCCGGGGACGCGGGCGCCCCGGGTGCGGCCGGGGCGCCCGGCGTGGTGGGCGCCCCGAGCAGGTAGGCGTCCCAGCCGCCCTTCGGGGCCTGCCCGACATCGAGGCCGCGCAGCCGGTCGAGCACCTTCGGGTCCTGCAGGTCCAGCCAGTCGGCGAGCTGCTTGAAGGACACGCACCGCACGTCCCGCTGCCCGCACACCTCCTTGACGGTGTCCTCGACGGCCTTCAGGTAGACGCCGCCGTTCCACGACTCCAGGTGGCTGCCGATGACGAGCGGTGCGCGGTTGCCGCCGTAGGCCCGGTCGAAACCGGCGACCAGGCCGTCGTACATCTGCCGGCCCCAGGCGGCGTGCTGCTCCGGGTCCCCCGTGCCGTCGTCCGGTGTGCCCGACTGGACCGACAGGAAGCCGTCGTCGCTGGACAGCGTCTCGACGTCCCGGCCGGGAACGGGGACGTCCTGGAGCGGGAAGTGCCACAGCCCGTCCGTCCGCGACGGCCAGACCTGCGGCTGTCCCGAGGGGTCGGCGGAGTAGCGGAATCCGGCCGCCTTCGCCGCGGGGGCCAGCCCCGCCGGGTCCGTACGGCAGGGGGCGCGGCCGCCGACGACGCCCTTCACGTAGTCGAAGGGCAGCGGGGCGAGCGCGGTGAGTCCGGTGTTGGTCTTCCAGTGCTGGGTGAAGTCCTGCGCCTGCCGGATCTCGCCGGCCCACTCCTCGGGGGTCCAGGCCCCGGGCCCGCTGTCGGCGGCGTCCTCGGCGCCGGCACCCCCCGGAGCGCCTCCCACAGCACCGCTCGCGCCCGCCGCCTGGTCGGCGGCGTCGCCGTCCTGACCGCAGAAGTGGCCGTTGAAGTACGTGCCGATCTCGCTGCCGTCCGCCCACGCGAGCCGCAGCTCTTGCAGGGTGTCGGCGATGGTCGCCCGGTCGGTGGGGCCGGTGTCGGAGGTGCCGCGCGGGTGGCGCGGCGGCGCGTAGTGGTCCTTGCGGTCGGCGGGCAGCAGGGTGGTCCCGCTGAGGAAGTACGTCATCGCCGCGCCGCCGCGCTCACCGACCCCGCGGACTTGGGACAGCAGCCGCCCGGAGTCCTCGACGGCGCCGTTCCAGGAGAAGACCACGAACTGCGGGGGCTTCTCACCGGGGCGCAGCCGGTGGAAGTCCGGCTGGTGCGGCTGCGGCCCGCTGTCGCCGGTGGAGCCGTCGCCGATCGACCGCAGGACGCGGGGCACCTGGGGTGGCGCCTCGGCACCGGGGCCGCCGGGGCCGTCCGAGCCGCGGTGGGCGCCCGCGCCCGACGAGCAGGCGCTGGCGCCCAGGGCCAGCACGGCGGCCGCGGCACCCGCGGCGACCAGGGACGGCGTCTTGCGCACGGAGTGCATTCGTACCTCGCATCGCAGGGGTCGGCGCGGGTGGCCACGAGCTGGATCCCCAAGCTGACACGGTCACGTTGGGTGGCGGCTTCGACCGGCCCGTTCATCTGCCGAATCACTCGATAGCAGTAAATAAGAGACGGATCCGACCTCTGGACTTCACTCTCCGCATTCGAGCCATTACTGTTCATTTACCGGCTCTTGAGAGTAGCGAGTGATGACACTGCGCTACCGAGTCCCGCCGCCCACCGAAGGAGACGGGAAAATGAGACTCCGCAGAAACCTCCATCGATCCGATCTGTCCGCCTCGATCACGGTCTTCCTGATCGCCGTCCCCCTCTCGCTCGGCATCGCGCTGGCGACCGGCGCGCCCCTCCAGTCGGGCCTGGTCGCCGCAGCGGTCGGCGGCATCGTCGCCGGCCTGCTCGGCGGGGCACCGCTCCAGGTGAGCGGCGCCGCCACCAGCCTTGTCGTGATCACCGCCGATCTCGTCCAGCGGTACGGCTGGCGGGCCACCTGCGCCGTCACCGTTCTCGCCGGGCTCGCGCAGCTGCTGCTCGGGGTGCTGCGGGTGGCCAGGGCGGCACTCGCCGTCAGCCCGGCCATCGTGCACGGCATGCTGGCCGGCATCGGTACGGTCATCGCCATCGGCCAGCTGCACGTCGTGCTCGGCGGCAGCCCGCAGAATTCGACGATCGACAACATCGCGGCGCTTCCCGACCAGTTGGTCGACAGCCATCCCGTCACCCCTTTCATCGGCGCGATCACAGTGGTCGTGCTGCTCGGCTGGCCGCGGCTGAGAGGCAGGGCCGGCCGGGTGCTGCGGAAGGTCCCCGCGCCGCTGGCCGCGGTGGCGCTGGCGACGCTGGCCGCCGCGAGCCTGTCGGTGCCGCGGGTCGAGCTGCCCGCCTGGCAGACACCCGCGCTGCCCGCGCTGCCGGAAGGGCCGGTCCTCGGGCTCGCCACGGTGGTCCTGACGGTGACTCTGGTGGCGAGCATGGAATCGCTGCTGTCGGCGGTCGCGGTGGACGCGCTGCAGGCCAGACGGGAGGCCGGCGCCCAGGTCCCGCCCGCGAAGCTGGACCGGGAGCTGCTCGGCCAGGGTGCGTCCAACATGCTGTCGGGGCTGCTCGGCGGGCTGCCGATCGCGGGCGGTGCGATGCGCGGCTCTGCGAATGTCGAGGCGGGCGCGCGGACCCGGCGGGCCACCGTGCTGCACGGCGTGTGGGTGCTGCTGTGTGCCGGCGTGGCGGGACGCGCGCTTGAGGCGATCCCGCTGGCGGCGCTGGCGGCACTGGTGATGCTGGTCGGGGTGCGGATGGTGAGCTTCGCGCACATCCGACACGTCCAGCGGCACCGCGAATTCCCGGTCTACGCGGCCACTCTGGGCACGGTGGTGGTCTTCGGGGTGCTGCAAGGAGTGGTCGCGGGCGGCGCGGTGGCCGTCGTCCTCGCGCTGCGGAGCCTGACCCGCACCAGGGTCACCGTGACCGAGGAGCCGCACTGCCACCGGGTGCGGGTGTCCGGGCAGTTGACATTCCTGGCGGTGCCTCGGCTGACCAGGGCGTTCGCCCAGGTGCCGGACGGGGCGAATGCCGTGGTGGAGTTGGACGGGTCGTTCATGGACCATGCCGCGTACGAGGCGCTGCGCGGCTGGTGCGCGCGGCACAGGTCACGCGGTGGCCGCGCGGTCTTCGGCGACGGCGCGGGACAGTCCGTCAGCGAGCCGGTCAGCGCGCACGCCTGCCGTCCTTGGACGCCGTGGCGCAACCACCACTGCACCCGGTCGGAAGTGGTGCCGGCCACCAGCGGCGGGCAGTTGCTCGGCGGGGTCAGCGCCTTCCAGCGCAACACGGCGCCGCTGGTCCGCGAGGAGCTGGCGCGGCTGGCCCGCGAAGGACAGCGGCCCGGCCAGCTGTTCATCACCTGCGCCGACTCCCGGCTGGTCACCAGCATGATCACCTCAAGCGGTCCTGGCGATCTGTTCACGGTCCGCAATGTCGGGAATCTCATGCCGCCGCCGGGCTCCGACGCGTCGTGCGACTCGGTGGCCGCCGCCGTCGAATACGCGGTGGACGTGCTGGAGGTCTCCAGCATCACGGTGTGCGGGCACTCGGGGTGCGGCGCGATGCAGGCACTGCTGGGCTCCGACCACGAGCCGGGCGCGCAGACACCGTTGGCGCGCTGGCTGCGGCACGGCAGACCGAGTCTGGCCCGGATGTCCAGGATCGGCAGGCTGGGGCGCGGCGAAGTGGCCCTCGCCGACCGCCCGGTGGCCGACGACCACGAGCGGCTGAGCCTGGTCAACGTGGTGCAGCAGCTGGACCACCTGATGGCTCACCCGTGCGTGGCCCGCCGGGTGTCGGAGGGCGCGCTCCAACTGCACGGCATGTATTTCCACGTCGGCGAGGCGCAGGCGTACATCCTGGACAACACGACCGGTGTGTTCGCCGCGGTGCGGCCGGAGGCCGGGCAGCAGGTGGTGCCGGCGGGCGACGGCGGTCCTGAGCCCGAGGCGTACGGGCTGACCGCAAAGGTCTAAACCATTTTCGCAGTGAACCCTTGTCAGGGTGCGCCAGGACTGATGAGGTAGTGCTGGGACATCCGGGACACCCTGACAAGGAGCTGGCGTGAGCAGCAACGAGAGCCTGGCCAACCTGCTGAAGGAGGAGCGGCGGTTCGCACCCCCGGCAGAGCTGGCCGCCACCGCGAATGTCACCGCGGCTGCCTACGAGCAGGCCGCTGCCGACCGGCTGGGTTTCTGGGCCGAGCAGGCCCGGCGGCTCAGCTGGGCGACCGAGCCGACCCAGACGCTGGACTGGTCGAAGCCGCCGTTCGCCAAGTGGTTCGCCGACGGCGAGCTGAACGTCGCCTACAACTGCGTGGACCGGCACGTCGCGGCGGGCAACGGCGACCGGGTCGCCCTGCACTTCGAAGGCGAGCCGGGCGACAGCCGGTCGATCACCTACGCGGAGCTGAAGGACGAGGTCAGCCGCGCCGCCAACGCCCTGGCCGAGCTGGGCGTCGGTGCGGGCGACCGCGTCGCGGTCTACCTCCCGATGATCCCCGAGGCGGTCGTCGCGATGCTCGCCTGCGCCCGGATCGGCGCGGCCCACTCGGTGGTCTTCGGCGGCTTCTCCGCCGACGCCGTCGCCTCCCGCATCGACGACGCCGACGCGAAGCTCGTCATCACCGCCGACGGCGGCTACCGGCGCGGCAAGCCCTCCGCGCTCAAGCCCGCCATCGACGACGCGGTCTCCCGCACCCCGCAGGTCGAGCACGTCCTGGTCGTCCGCCGCACCGGCCAGGACGTGGCCTGGACCGAGGGCCGCGACGTGTGGTGGCACGAGATCACCGGCCGCCAGTCCGTCGAGCACACCGCGCAGGCCTTCAACGCCGAGCACCCGCTGTTCATCCTTTACACCTCCGGCACCACCGGTAAGCCCAAGGGCATCCTGCACACCTCCGGCGGCTACCTGACCCAGACCAGCTACACCCACCACGCGGTCTTCGACCTCAAGCCGGAGACCGACGTCTACTGGTGCACGGCCGACATCGGCTGGGTCACCGGCCACTCCTACATCGTCTACGGGCCGCTGGCCAACGGCGCCACCCAGGTCATCTACGAAGGCACCCCCGACACCCCCCACCAGGGCAGGTTCTGGGAGATCGTCCAGAAGTACGGCGTCACGATCCTCTACACCGCGCCCACCGCGATCCGCACCTTCATGAAGTGGGGCGACGACATCCCCGCCAAGTTCGACCTGAGCAGCCTGCGGATCCTGGGCAGCGTCGGCGAGCCGATCAACCCCGAGGCGTGGATCTGGTATCGCGAGCACATCGGCGCGGGCACCACCCCGGTCGTGGACACCTGGTGGCAGACCGAGACCGGCGCCATGATGATCAGCCCGCTGCCCGGCGTCACCGCCACCAAGCCCGGCTCCGCGCAGACCCCGCTGCCCGGCATCGCCGCCACCGTCGTGGACGACGAGGCCAACGAGGTGCCCAACGGCTCCGGCGGCTACCTGGTCCTCACCGAGCCGTGGCCGTCGATGCTGCGCACCATCTGGGGCGACGACCAGCGCTACCTCGACACCTACTGGTCGCGCTTCCCCGGCCGCTACTTCGCCGGCGACGGCGCCAAGAAGGACGACGACGGCGACATCTGGCTCCTGGGCCGGGTGGACGACGTGATGCTGATCTCCGGCCACAACATCTCGACCACCGAGGTCGAGTCCGCGCTGGTCTCGCACCCGAAGGTCGCCGAGTCCGCGGTCGTCGGCGCCACCGACGAGACCACCGGGCAGGCGATCGTCGCCTTCGTCATCCTGCGCGGCACCGCGGAGGACAGCGCCGACCTGGTGGCCGCCCTGCGCGACCACGTCGGCAAGACCCTCGGCCCGATCGCCAAGCCCAAGCGCATCCTCATCGTCTCCGAGCTGCCCAAGACCCGCTCCGGCAAGATCATGCGCCGCCTGCTCCGCGACGTCGCGGAGAACCGCGAGCTGGGCGACGTCACCACGCTCACCGACTCCTCGGTCATGGACCTGATCCAGACCCGGCTGCCGAGCGCGGCCAGCGAGGACTGACCCGCGTCACGAAGGGGAGGGCGTCCCGGCACCGGGACGCCCTCCCCGCCGCGCCCCTCCCCCGCACGGGCTAGCCTGACGACATGTCGCGTCAGGATGGCGACAAGACTGAGGGGAGCGCCGGGAAGTCTGGTCGGCACACAGCGCTGCTGTGTCCACAGCCGGTCGAACGACTTCCAGGAGGCCCGCCCCCGTGTCCGAGACGAGGCGCCGCCGCACCGCCGTCCTGCTGGGCCGGCTGTCACTGCCCGAGCGGAATTTCCTCGCCGACGCCCTGCGCACGGAGACCGTCGGCGGTGTGCTGCTCCTGCTGGCCGCCGTGGCGTCACTCGTCTGGGCGAACACGTTGCACCACAGCTACGAGTCCGCCGCCGACTTCCACTTCGGCCCGTCCGCGATCGGCCTGCACCTGTCCGTCGCGCACTGGGCGGCCGACGGCCTGCTCGCCGTCTTCTTCTTCGTCGCCGGCGTCGAGCTCAAACGCGAGCTGGTCGCCGGCGAGCTGCGTACGCCGTCCGCCGCCGCGCTCCCCGTGATCGCCGCGCTCTGCGGCATGGCCGTGCCCGCCCTCGTCTACGCCGTGGTCAGCGGCGCCGGCGGCGGGTCGCTCAAGGGCTGGGCCGTCCCCACGGCCACCGACATCGCCTTCGCGCTGGCGGTGCTCGCCGTCATCGGCACCGCGCTGCCGGCCGCGCTGCGCGCGTTCCTGCTCACGCTCGCCGTCGTCGACGACCTCATCGCGATCCTGATCATCGCCGTCTTCTTCACCTCGACGATCAACTTCGCGGCGCTGGCCGGCGCCGCCGCCTGCCTGGTGCTCTTCTGGCTGCTGCTGCACGCGGGAGTACGCGGCTGGTACGTCTACCTGCCGCTCGCCCTGGTCATCTGGGCGCTGATGCTCAACAGCGGGGTGCACGCCACCATCGCGGGCGTGGCCATGGGCCTGATGCTGCGCTGCACCACCCGCGACGGCGAGCGCCAGTCCCCAGGCGAGCACATCGAGCACCTGGTGCGCCCGCTGTCCGCGGGCCTGGCCGTACCGCTGTTCGCGCTGTTCAGCGCGGGTGTGACGGTGTCGGCGCACGTGCTGGGCGACGTCTTCGCCAAGCCCGAGACGCTGGGCGTGGTCATCGGCCTGGTCGTCGGCAAGACCGTCGGCGTCTTCGGCGGCACCTGGTCCGCGGCCCGCTTCACCCGCGCCACGCTGAACCCCGATCTGTCGTGGCCCGACGTCTTCGCCGTGTCCACGCTGGCCGGTATCGGCTTCACCGTCTCGCTGCTGATCGGCGAACTGGCCTTCGACGGCGACCCGCTGCTCACCGACGAGGTCAAGGCCGCCGTCCTGGTCGCCTCGGTCATCTCCGCGGTGCTGGCCGCGACCCTGCTCAAGCTGCGCAACAACATCTACCGGCGGTTGTACGACAACGAGGAGCGCGACGAGGACGGCGACGGCATCCCCGACATCTACGAGGAGGACGAGCCCGCCTACCACCTCAGGATGGCCGAGATCCTGGAGCGCAAGGCCGCGGAACACCGCAGGCTCGCCCAACTGGCCCGCCGCGACGGCGGACCTGAGAACATCTGAGGCATGATCGGGTCAGCGAACGGTCGGAGCACCGGTCTCCGACCGGGACCCGTACCGCCCCCGCAGTGGACGACGGAATGACGGAGGACGCGATGAGCGAAGCCCACAACGGTGACGGCCGCAGCATCGGGCAGCTTTTCGCCGCCGCCACGGCGGAGATGAGCGCCCTGGTGCACGACGAGATCGCCCTCGCCAAGGCCGAGCTGCGGCAGGACGCCAAGCGCGCCGCCTTCGGCAGCGGTGCGCTGATCGGCGCGGTGACACTGCTCTTCTTCTCGGTGCCGATGCTCAGCTTCGCCTCGGCGTACGGCCTGCAGGCGCTCGGCCTCACCCTGGGCTGGTCGTTCCTGATCGTCTTCGGCGCCTTCGTGGTGCTGGCGTTGCTGCTCGCCGCGTTCGCCTACGGGCGGTTCAAGAAGGTGAAGAAGCCGGAGCGTTCGATCGCGTCGGCGAAGGAGACCGCGGCGGTGCTGCAGAAGGCCAAGCCGCACCCGCGCGAGCTGACCGACGGCGCCGTGCCCGCCTTGGGCAGCGGTGCCACCGAGTCCGCACGGCTCCTGCCCACCGCGGACGCCCCGGCCCGCACCAAGATGTGACACGCTCTGGGGCATGAACCTCGCCGACGGGTCGGAAAACCCGTGGAAAAAAGGCGGGTCGAGCGCGTCGGTGGCCCGGCCCGACGGCCCCTGGACGCACCGCGACGTGGCCGCCAACGGCGCCCGCTTCCACATCGCCGAGGTCGGTGACGGGCCGCTGGTGCTGTTCCTGCACGGCTTCCCGCAGTTCTGGTGGACCTGGCGGCACCAGCTCACCGCGCTGGCGGACGCCGGCTACCGCGCGGTGGCGATGGACCTGCGCGGGGTCGGCGGCAGCGACCGTACGCCCCGCGGCTACGACCCGGGCAACCTCGCGCTCGACGTGACCGGGGTGATCCGCTCCCTCGGTGAGCCGGACGCCGCCCTCGTCGGCCACGACCTGGGCGGATATCTGGCCTGGACGGCGGCGGCGATGCGGCCCAAGCTGGTGCGCAGGCTCGCGGTCTGCTCGATGCCGCACCCCCGCCACTGGCGCAGCGCGATGCTGACCGACCTGCGGCAGAGCCGCTCGGGGGCGTACATCTGGGGCTTCCAGCGGCCGTGGCTGCCCGAGCGGCAGCTGGTCGCGGACGACGCGGCGCTGGTGGGGAAGCTGATCCACTCCTGGTCGGGGCCCTCGCTGCCCGACGACGAGGCGATCGACGTCTACCGGCGGGCGATGCAGATCCCGTCCACCGCGCACTGCGCGATAGAGCCCTACCGCTGGCTGGTGCGGTCGATGGCGCGGCCCGACGGCATCCAGTTCAACCGCAGGATGAAGCGGCCGGTCAGGGTGCCGACGCTGCATCTGCACGGTTCGCTCGACCCGGCGATCAGGACGGCCAGCGCGGCCGGCAGCGGCGAATACGTCGAGGCGCCCTACCGCTGGCGGCTCTTCGACGGCCTCGGGCACTTCCCGCACGAGGAGGATCCGGCCGCCTTCTCCGCCGAGCTGATCAACTGGCTCAAGGACCCCGAGCCGGACCGCTGACCGTACGCGCCCGCCGCTCCCGTTGCCGCCTTTCCCTCTCGTCACGCCGGAACCGGTACGACAAGCCCACGATCGTTAAAATGCCGGGCGCATACGCCAACAGGAGCAGCAAAGGGCGATTACCGACCAAGAGGCGCGGGCACGTAGCTCGGTATGGGTTGGACGCACGACTACCGTGATGTGTCACGCAATCGCAGAAGCACCTCCGCCGCCGTCAGCAGTACGGCGCCCATGGACCTCTTCCCGCCGGGCGAGGCCCGGCTGGGCATTCCGCGCATCCTCAGGCGCCGGGCCAGGTGGGTCGGCGCCAGGCTGCGCCATCCGCGCGACTGACAGCGCAGCCGACACCGGGAGAACCGGGACCGGGACCGAGGCCGCGGCCGGCGCCCAGGCGCCGGCCCGGCCTCACAGCGCGCAGCCCTGGCTGTCCACCTGCCGGTCCGCGGTACGTCCCGCGGCCACGTCGGGGGCGATCTCGTCGGCGGTCAGGGCGTAACCGGTGTTGGAGTCGTCGAGCGACTTGGCGAAGACCACTCCGGCGACCCGCCCGTCCGTGCTGAGCAGCGGGCCGCCGGAATTGCCCTGCCGGACAGTCGCGTAGAGCGAGTAGACGTCGCGATGGACCGTGCCGCGGTGGTAGATGTCCGGGCCGTTGGCCTGGATACGGTCGCGGACGCGGGCGGCGCGCACGTCGAAGGCGCCGTTCTCCGGGAAACCGGCCACGATCGCGTCGTCGCGGCTGCGCTCGTCGGTCGTGGCGAGGCTCAGCCACGGCGCGTCGAGTCCGGGCACGTCCAGCACCGCGATGTCGCGCTGCCAGTCGTAGAGCACCACCCGGGCATCGTGCAGCTTCCCCTTGCCGCCGACCTGCACGGTCGGCTCGGAGACGCCGCCGACGACGTGCGCGTTCGTCATGACCCGGTCCTTGGCGAACACGAAGCCGGAGCCTTCCAGCACCTTCCCGCAGCTGGGCGCGGTGCCGACCACCTTCACGATGCTCTTCCTGGCGTCCGTCACGACCCGGCTGTCGACCAGCGCGGGGTCGGGGGCGGGCACCGAGGTGATCGGCTCGGAGCCGAAGGTCCCGAAGACCTGCGGCAGGCCGTTCTGCGCCAGGGTCGAGCTGAAGTCGGTGAACCAGGTGTCGGCCTGCGACGGCATCACCCGCGACACCCCGAGCAGCACCTTCGAGGACCGCACCTCGCGCCCTATCGTCGGCAGCGCCGTGGTGGCCAGGGCGCTGCCGATCAGCCACGCGACCAGCAGCATCGCCAGGACGTTGACCATCGCGCCGCCGCTCGCGTCGATCGCGCGGGCCGGTGACCAGGTGATCTTCGTGCGGACCTTGTTGCCCAGATGGGTGGTGAACGCCTGCCCCACCGACGCGCACACGATGACGATCGCCACCGCGGTCACCACCGCCACGGAACCCGGGGTCGCGTCACCGGTCGCCTTGTCCCACAGCAGCGGCAGCAGGTAGATCGCGACGAGCCCGCCGCCGAGGAAGCCGACCACCGACATGATGCCGACGACGAAGCCCTGCCGGTAGCCGATCACGGCAAACCAGACGGCGGCGAGGATGAGCAGGAAGTCCAGCGCGTTCACGGGGAACACGGTCTCATGGCGACCTGAGCACGCGGGACGGTACGGCCTTCACAACTACGTACGGGTGCCGGTCGCCGTGGACGGGCCCCTCTAGAGGCGGCCGAGCGGGACGGTGCGGTCCTCGTCCCAGGGCAGCTCCCAGCCGGCGAAGTGCAGGATCTTGTCGATCAGGCCCGCCGTGAAGCCCCAGACCAGGGCGTCCCTGACCAGGAAGGCCGGGCCGCGGAAGCCGCTGGGGTGGGTGAGGGTCGCGCGGTTGGCCGGATCGGTCAGCTCCGCGAGCGGGACCCGGAAGACCCGGGCGGTCTCGGCCGGGTCGACCACGCCGACCGGGCTCGGGGCACGCCACCAGCCGAGCACCGGGGTCACCACGAAGCCGCTGACCGGGATGTAGAGCCGCGGCAGCACACCGAAGAGCTGCACTCCCGACGGGTCGAGGCCGGTCTCCTCGCGGGCCTCGCGCAGCGCCGCACGCAGCGGCCCGTCACCGTCGGCGTCGCCGTCCTCCGGGTCGAGGGCGCCGCCGGGGAAGGAGGGCTGCCCGGCGTGCGAGCGCAGGGCCGCGGACCGCTCGATGAGCAGCAGATCGGGCGCGGGCCCCGCACCGCCGCCGTCCCCCTCGCCGAAGAGGATGAGGACCGCCGACTGGCGCCCCCCGGCCGCGGGCGGCAGGAAGCGGCTCAGCTGCTCGGGACGTATCCCGTCCGCCGCGTCCGCGACCGGGCCGAGCCAGCCGGGCAGCCCGTCCCGGCTGACCGCCACCTCGGGCCCCGCCCCCGTCCCCCGTGCCTGCGTCATGAGGCCGCCAGCGGGGGCGCGGGCTGCCCCGGATAGTCCACCGGCGGCTTCAGCCGCTGGCCGGGGGCGCCGCCCTTCTCGTACTTGAGCAGCTTCTTCGCCTTCTCCGGGTCCATCTCGCCCTCGCCGTACGACGGGCACAGGTGCGCGATGGGGCAGGCGCCGCAGGCCGGCTTGCGGGCATGGCAGATCCGGCGGCCGTGGAAGACGACGCGGTGCGACAGCATCGTCCACTCCGACTTCGGGAAGAGCCCCGCGACATCCTGCTCGACCTTCTCCGGGTCCTCCGAGGTGGTCCAGCCGAAGCGCCGGGACAGCCGCCCGAAGTGCGTGTCCACCGTGATCCCCGGCACCCCGAAGGCATTGCCGAGCACCACATTGGCCGTCTTGCGGCCGACACCCGGCAGCTTGACCAGGTCCTCCAGGCGGCCGGGCACCTCGCCGCCGAAGTCGTCGCGCAGCGCCACGGACAGGCCGAGCACCGAGCGCGCCTTGGCGCGGAAGAAACCGGTGGGCCGCAGGATCTCCTCCAGCGCCGCCGGCTGCGCCGCCGCCATCGCCTCCGGCGTCGGATACAGCGCGAACAGCGCCGGCGTCGTCTGATTCACCCGCAGGTCGGTCGTCTGCGCGGACAGCACGGTGGCGATCAGCAGCTCGAAGGGATTCTCGAAATCCAGCTCGGGATGGGCGTACGGATACACCTCGGCCAGTTCGCGGTTGATCCGCCGGGCCTGCCGCACAAGCCCCGTATGCGTCTGCGCGACCTTCGCCTTCTTCTTGACCCCGGCCCCGCCGGCCGCGGCCCCGCTCGTCGCGCCACTACTCGTCGCCATGCCGCCAGACTACGGGCCGCCACCGACACCCGGCGGAGATCCGTTTCGCCGGTGCCGTCGCCCCTTCCCGGCGGGTTGTTCGCTGACAGCGGAATTCGCCGTCGCTGCCACCCGTTCAGCCGCCGAGGACACCTCACGCGACGCCCAATCGGACCCCCGGAGCACGGATACGGCCCCGGATGCGACATCCTTGTGATTGATCGCACTGTTTGTAGACGTCATGCATCATGGGGACATCCCAGCGATGCCGACAAGGAGATAGCTCGTGGACGACGTTCTGCGCCGTGCCCCGCTCTTCGCGGCGCTCGACGACGAGCAGGCCGCTGAACTGCGTGCCTCCATGACCGAGGTCACGCTCGCGCGTGGCGACTCGCTGTTCCACGAGGGCGACCCCGGGGACCGGCTGTACGTCGTCACCGAAGGCAAGGTGAAGCTGCACCGCACCTCGCCCGACGGCCGGGAGAACATGCTGGCCGTGGTCGGACCCGGTGAGCTGATCGGAGAGCTGTCGCTCTTCGACCCCGGTCCGCGCACCGCCACCGCCACCGCACTGACCGAGCTGAAGCTGCTCGGGCTGGGCCACGGCGACCTGCAGCCCTGGCTGAACGTACGGCCCGAGGTCTCCACGGCGCTGCTGCGCGCGGTCGCCCGCAGGCTGCGGCGCACCAACGACGTCATGTCCGACCTGGTCTTCTCCGACGTCCCCGGGCGTGTCGCCAAGGCGCTGCTCGACCTCTCCCGCCGCTTCGGCGTCCAGTCGGAGGAAGGCATCCACGTCGTCCACGACCTCACGCAGGAGGAGCTGGCCCAGCTCGTCGGCGCGTCGCGCGAGACCGTGAACAAGGCTCTCGCCGACTTCGCCGGGCGCGGGTGGCTCCGCCTTGAGGCCCGCGCGGTCATCCTGCTCGACGTCGAGCGCTTGGCGAAGCGCAGTCGCTGACGCTGGTTTCGCGGCGCCGTGCCGCTCGCGGTGGGCTTTGCTGCTTTCCCACCGCTGTGGCTGAGCGCGCGGTCCCTCGCGCCCCTGGGTGGGTGCCCCTTGCGGTGCGTCGCCTGCCATGCCGCCCCGTGGGGTGGGCTTGTCGCGCGGTTCCCCGCGCCCCTGAAGGCCGGCGTCCACCGCCGCCCAGTGCCTCTCCTGTGCCGCAGAGGGCAAAACCCAGGGGCGCGGGGAACGGCGCGACCAGCCGACCACGCAGCGGCGCAGTGGGGTCCGGAGCGGCACCCCGCAGGGAGTGGCGGCCTACCAGGCGAGTTGTGCGATCTCGTCGGTGACCGCCGACACCGCCGGGGCGGAGGGGTCGATCAGGGGGAAGTGGCCCGTGGCGGGGAGCCAGGCTGTGACGACCTCCTCGCCCGCTGCCGCCGCCGCGCGGGCGAATGCGTGGCTGACCTCGGGCGGGACGTCGATGTCAGTGGTGCCGTGCACGATGGTGACCGGGATGCCGGTGGGGAGCAGCGCGGCCGGGTCGGTGTGCGGGAGGCGGGCGGCGAGGTGGTCGGGGCCGCCGAGCAGCTCGGTCACCGCGTCGGAGCAGACGCGCATCCGCATCGCGGAGGTGAAGTCGGCTATCGGCGCGAGCGCCACGACGCCGCGCAACGGGGGAGGTGAGGGGCGGTGCCAGCGGGATTCGGGGGGCAGGACGTGCCGGGCGGCGGCCCACAGCGCCAGGTGGCCGCCCGCGCTGTGTCCGGTGAGGACGACGCGGCGCGGATCGACCAGGCCGGCGCCGAGGGCGCGCACGGCCAGTGCGGGCAGCGCGTCGACGGCGGCCGCCACGTCGTCGAAGGTGTCGGGCCACCGCCCGGCGGCCGCGGGCCGGTCGGCGGCGCCCTTGCGGTATTCGACCGACGCCACCGCGAATCCGTGCCCCGCCAGGTGCGCGGCCAGCGGGGAGACGTGCGCGCGGTCGTAAGGTGCGCGCCAGGCGCCGCCGTGCAGCAGGACGACCAGCGGGGCCGGGCGGGCGTCAGAGCCGCGCGGCAGGCGGGGCCGGTAGAAGTCGACCAGCTGGTCCTCGTGGTCGCCGTAGGCGGCGCCGGCGTCCGCCGGCACCGGTGCGTGCCGGAAGGCCGACGCCTCCTCCGCCTCGGCCTGGGACACGGGCGGGGGCGCGGCGGAGTCGGCGGCCATCGGTCAGGCGGTCCCTTCGATCACATCGGCCAGTACGCGCGCGGCGCGCAGCGCGTCGGCGTAGCGGGTGTAGAGCGGGGTGAAGCCGAAGCGCAGCACGTCGGGCCGGCGGAAGTCGCCGACGACGCCCCGCGCGGTCAGCTCGCGCATCACCTCGGCGGCGCCCGCGCACCGCAGCGACACCTGGCTGCCGCGTTCCGCGTGCGCGGCGGGCGTCACGGACTCGACCCGCCCCGCGGGCACCAGCGAGGCGGTGCAGTCCAGGAAGAAGTCGGTCAGCCCGAGGCTCTTGGCCCGTACGCCGTCGGTGGTCACGCCGTCCCAGACGTCGAGCGCGGCGTCCAGGGCGAGCAGCGACAGGATCTCCGGGGTGCCCACGCGACCGCGGAGCGCGCCCTCGGCGGGCTCGTAGCCGGGCGCCATGCCGAAGGGGTCGGTGTGGGAGTTCCAGCCCGGCAGCGGCGAGTCGAAGCGGGGCTGCAGCTCGCGGCGTACGTAGAGGTAGGCGGGCGATCCTGGGCCGCCGTTGAGGTATTTGTATGTGCAGCCGACCGCCAGGTCGACCCCGTCGGCGTCCAGCGCCACCGGCAGCGCGCCCGCGCTGTGGCACAGGTCCCACACGACGAGCGCGCCCGCCGCGTGCAGGGCGGCGGTGGTCCCGGCCATGTCGTGCAGCCGCCCGGTGCGGTAGTCGACGTGGTTGACCAGCGCCGCCGCGGTCAGCGGGCCTGCCGCGGCGCCGATCTCGGCCGCCGGCACGGGTCGTACGGTGTGGCCGGTCAGCCGGGCCGCGGCGGCGGCGATGTAGCCGTCGGTGGGGAAGGTCGCGGCGTCCACCAGGATCTCGGTCCGCCCCGCCGGCGCCATCCGGACGGCGGCGACCATCGCCTTGAAGACGTTGACGCTGGTCGAGTCGCCGACCACGACCTGTCCGGGTCCGGCGCCGACCAGCGGGGCGATACGGTCGCCGATCCGCTCGGGGGCGGTCCACCAGCCGCTCTCCTCCCAGGACCTGATCCGCAGCTCGCCCCACTCCCGGGTGACGACGTCGGCCAGCCGGGGCAGCACCCCGGTGCTCAGCGCTCCCAGCGAATTGCCGTCGAGGTAGACGGTGGCGTCGTCGAGGACGAAGCGGTCGCGTACCGCCGCGAGCGGGTCGGCGGCGTCCAGAGCGGCGGCGCGGGCGGCCAGCCCCGCGGGACCGGTCGGGGACGCATCACCGGCCACGGCCCCGGCGTCGGGCGCGGACGATCCACCGGCCATGGCCCCGGCGACACGCGTGACGGTGGGCTCAGAGGTGGCCGCGGCACTGTGCACGGCTGCGGGCTCAGACATAGCTGCGCGCCGTCCACAGCTCGGGGAAGACGTTCTTCGTGGCCCGCTTCTCCAGCCAGGCCACCCCCGCGGAGCCGCCGGTCCCGGTCTTCGCGCCCATCGCGCGGCGGGTCGCGACCAGGTGGTCGTTGCGCCAGCGCCATACGTATTCGGCGACGTCGGTGAGGGTCTCGCCGAGCCTGATCAGGTCGGAGTCCTGGTCGTCGGCGGCGTAGACGCGCTGCCAGGCCCTTTCGACCTCGGGGTGCGGCTCGTACCGCAGCGCCGGGTCGCGGTCGAGGACGTCGGCGGGGATGGCGTAGCCGCGCCGGTCGAGCAGCCGCAGCACCTCGTCGTAGAGGCTCGGCTCGGTGAGGGCCTTCTCCAGTTCGGCGTGCGCGCCGGGGGTGCCGCGGTGCGGTACGAGCATGGACGCGGACTTGTCGCCGAGCAGGAATTCCAGCCGGCGGTACATGGCGGACTGGAAGCCGGAGCCCTCGCCGAGGGCGGACCGGTAGGCGTTGAACTGCCCGGGAGTCAGGTGCGCGATCGGCTTCCAGGAGGCGTTCAGCGACTCCAGCTCCGGCAGGCTGCGGTGCAGCGCCGCCATCGCGGTGGGCAGGTCGTCCTGCCGGAGTGCGCGGGCGGCGGTGGTCCATTCGTGGACCAGCAGCGTGAACCACAGCTCCATGACCTGGGTGGTGACCAGGAAGGCCATCTCGCCGGGCTCGTCGGAGAGCGGGTGCTGCAGATGGGTGAGCACGGACGCCTGTACGTAGTCCTCGTACGGCGTGCTGCCCTCGAACGAGAGGTTCGGGGTCTCCGCCTCGTCGGTCGGTGTGTCTGACATGGGTT
This sequence comes from Streptomyces sp. NBC_00433, assembly GCA_036015235.1. Classification (NCBI taxonomy): domain Bacteria; kingdom Bacillati; phylum Actinomycetota; class Actinomycetes; order Kitasatosporales; family Streptomycetaceae; genus Streptomyces; species Streptomyces sp. NBC_00433. The sequence continues at coordinate 4,351,989 of CP107926.1, forward strand.
ACCTCCAGAACGGGTCGCCCGGGATCACCGGGCCACGCCGAGATCATCTGCGGTGCGGACGAATCCGGCAAGGCCAGGCTTCCGGACGGCGTGCCACCGCACCGCCGTGGGGGCTCACCCGCAGGGTCGCGCACCGCCGCCGTCAGGGGACGCGCGGTCCTGAGATGTAGTGGCCGTGGGTGTCGTACGGCCACTGGTTGGCGGTGCAGCCCTTGAGGCCCTTGATCTGCTGCATCATCACCGGTGCCGGCTTGCCGGGCCCCGGGCAGCCCTCGTGGTGGTGGCCGATGCGGTGGCCGACCTCGTGGTTGATGATCAGGGCGCGGTAGCCCTCGATGGGGCCGTCGAATTCGGGCGACCCGAGCATCCAGCGCTTGAGGTTGACCACGACGGTGGCGCCGACGTCGCAGTTGACCTCGCCGCGGGTGAGCAGGCCGGCGGCGCCGCAGATGTCGTCCACGGTGTCCGGCGTCGCGATCTTGATCACGAAGTCGGCGTGGCCGGAGGAGACCAGCTGGAAGCCGTCGTGGCCGTCGGCGGTCCAGCCCCGCGGGTTGGCCAGGATGTCGGCGATCTCGTGGGCCGCGTCGGTGGCGGACAGCGTGATGCCGCCCTCGACCTCGACTTTGTAGCGGCGGATCGTGCCGTGGCCGGAGGCGCTTCCTGTGGCGTCGGCGGTGCCGAAGCTGCCGCTGCCGGACTTGGGCACGGAGGTCGCCGAGGGCTTGGCGGGCGTGCGGGACGGGCTGGGCGTCGCGCTCTTCTTCGGACCGCCGGTGGACGGCCGGGCGGACGGGGTGCCGGTGGCCCGCGGCGGTGGCGTGGTGGTGGCGGTGGGGGTCGGGTTGAGGCCGTTGTCGAGGACCGCGGAGCTCGCGGTCCCCTGGGTCTTCTGCCAGGCGGCGTATCCCCCGGTGACGACGACCAGGAAGAGGACGCCGAGCGCGAGGGGTCCGGCTATCGCGGCACGGCTCTTCGCCCGCCGGCGCCCATGCCGACGTCGGCTGCGCTGTCCTGCCAAGACTCCCCCTGCGGCCCGCGCAGTCGGGACCACCGCCCCGGCCCCGTCCGGCCCCCCTGGCGCATCCGTGCTGCGTGTGGATAGCGGTCGGACACACACGCGTGTACGACACGAACAACAGGCCCAAGAATCGCACACGGATACGTGGCCAGACCATGCGCCGCCGCTCTGTGGCAGGACTGCAACATTGAGCCGCGACAGGCAGCGGGCGGCCACAGGGGGCCCGGGAGGGGGTCGGGGAAGCGGCCGGGTGGCGGGTCCGGCGGGGGCTCAGCTCAGGGTGTCGGCGGCGGTCGGCGAGCTGTCCCGCAGGAAGGCGGTGCAGCGCTCGTACTCGTCCTCCTCGCCGATGGCCTGGGCGGCCCGGCCCAGGGCGTGCAGCGCGCGCAGGAAGCCGCGGTTGGGCTCGTGCTCGAAGGGCACCGGGCCGTGGCCCTTCCAGCCGGCCCTGCGCAGCGAGTCGAGGCCGCGGTGGTAGCCGGTGCGGGCATAGGCGTAGGACTCCACGACGCGGCCGCCCTCGAAGGCGTCGTCGGCGAGCTGGGCCCAGACCAGCGAGGAGGCCGGGTATTTCGCCGCGACCTCGGCGGGCGCCGTACCCGCGGCGAGCAGTTCGCGCGGCTCCGGGTCGTCGGGCAGGTGGGTGGGGTTGGGGCCCCCGAGCAGGTTCTGGTGATTGACCATGGGTTCCAGTCTGCCCGAGCCGACACGGATTAGGACCCCCGGCAGCCGCCGGGGGTCCTCATGTCCGTCCGTCGAGAGAGCGTGTCCGCCCTCGGAGGACTACTTGCGCTTGTTGCCGGCCGACCGCAGGTTCTGCGCGGCGACGACGACCCGGGCGGCCATACCCGCCTCGGCGGACTTGCCCCACACACGCGGGTCGTAGGCCTTCTTGTTGCCGACCTCGCCGTCCACCTTGAGCACACCGTCGTAGTTGGTGAACATGTGCGCGGCGACGGGCCGGGTGAAGGCGTACTGCAGGTCGGTGTCGATGTTCATCTTGACGACACCGTTCCCCAGCGCCTCGTCGATCTCCTCGATCGTGGAGCCCGAGCCGCCGTGGAAGACGAAGTCGAAGGCGTTGGCCTTGCCGTACTTCTGCGCGACGGCGTCCTGCAGCTCCTTGAGGATGCTGGGGCGAAGCACCACGTTGCCCGGCTTGTAGACGCCGTGCACGTTGCCGAAGGAGGCGGCCAGCAGGTAGCGGCCCTGCTCGCCGAGGCCGACGGCCTCGACGGTGCGGAAGGCGTCGTCGACGGTGGTGTAGAGGTTGTCGTTGATCTCGTGCGAGACGCCGTCCTCCTCACCGCCGGTCGGGGTGATCTCCATCTCCAGGATGATCTTGGCCTTGGCCGCCTGCGCCAGCAGCTCCTTGGCGATGGCGAGGTTGTCGTCCAGGGTCTCGGCGGAGCCGTCCCACATGTGGGACTGGAAGAGCGGGTTGCGGCCGGCGTCGACCCGCTCCTGGGAGATCGCCAGCAGCGGACGGACGTAGGCGTCCAGCTTGTCCTTCGGGCAGTGGTCGGTGTGCAGCGCGACCGTGACCGGGTACTTCTCGGCGACGATGTGCGCGAACTCGGCCAGCGCGACCGCGCCGGTCACCATGTCCTTGCTGTACTGCCCGCCCAGGAACTCCGCGCCGCCCGTGGAGATCTGGATGATGCCGTCGCTCTCCGCCTCGGCGAGGCCGCGCAGCGCGGCATGCAGCGTCTGCGACGAGGTGACATTGATGGCCGGGTAGGCGAAGCCGCCTGCCTTCGCCCGGTCGAGCATGTCGTTGTAGACCTCGGGGGTTGCGATGGGCATCGTTTCCGCTCCTCAGATTCCGCGGGGTAGTGGTGCTGGCGTGGCGACGTCATCGTCGGCCCTATCTTCCCATTCCCGAACGGATACACCACCTCGGTACGGGCGCTGACTTGCGCGACCGCCGGAGTGTTTCACGTGAAACATCCCGGCGATCATAAAACCGCAGGTCAGCGCACCCTTGGGGAGAGGTCGCCCGGACCGCCGCCGACCGGCGTACGGGCGGCGGCGGACAGCGTGTCAGGCCAGGCCGAGGTCGGCCAGCGAATACGCGGCGAGATACGGCAGACCCTCCTGCGTAACCTTCGGCTCCGCGCCCCGGTCGACGATCACCGCGACCGCGACCACCTCGCCGCCCGCCTCCCTGACCGCCTCGACGGCCGTCAGCGGCGAACCGCCGGTGGTCGAGGTGTCCTCCACCACCAGCACGCGGCGGCCCTTGACCTCGGTGCCCTCGATACGCCGCTGCAGCCCGTGCGCCTTGTTGGCCTTCCGCACCACGAAGGCGTCCAGCCGCCGCCCGCGCGCGGCGGAGGCGTGCAGCATCGCGCCCGCCACCGGGTCGGCGCCCAGCGTCAGCCCGCCGACCGCGTCGAAGTCCAGGTCGGCCGTCAGGTCCAGCATCACCTGGCCGGCCAGCGGCGCCGCCTCGCCGTCCAGCGTGATGCGGCGGAGGTCGATGTAGAAGTCGGCCTCGATCCCGGAGGAGAGGGTCACCTTGCCGTGCACCACGGCCTTGTCCTTGATCTGCTGCAGCAGCGCACTGCGTACGTCGTCACTCATGCCGACAAGTATCCGGCCCCGCGGCCCGGCGCACGAAGCGCGGGCCGCGGGGCCGGTTCGTTCCTGCTGGGGCGGGCCCTCGGGGAGACGGACAGGGAGTGCTCCCGGGACGGACGGGCGGACCGCCGGATACGGACGGGGGGCGGACCGGCGGCTCAGCCGATCCGGTGCCAGGTCCAGACGGTGGAAATCTCCAGCGGGTCGATCGGGGTGACCAGCCGCGGCGCGGTGTTCAGGCCGTTCGGCGGGCCGGACTGCGGCTCGACGCACACCGCCTCGGGCTGCTCGTCGTAGATGACCGCCCAGGGCGCGGGGCTGCGCACCTCAAGCCGCATCTCACCGGGCCAGGTCAGCGTCACGTCGACGCCGTCGGGCATGCCGAAGCAGTCGTCCCAGGGGCCGGGCTTGGGGTCGATGCGGTTGCCGTTCGGCAGGTGGTTGCTGCCGCGCTCCTCCTGCCAGGCCGCGCTGAAGGCCAGCTCGACGTCCTGGCCGCCCTGCCCGAGATTGCGCCGCCACCAGGGGTGCCAGCCGGCCTGCGCAGGGAAGGAGTCGCCGCCCACCGCCGCCTCGACGCTCATCGTCAGCGTCACCGAGTGCGGTGCCAGCTCCACGGTGTGCGTGACCCGGCCGGGGTAGGGCCACGGGTCGGCCAGGTCGAAGTAGTAGGCCGCGGTGGTGTCGGTCGGCGGGGCCGCCTCCTGCCAGGCGACGTGCCGCCCGGTGCCATGGATGGCGTGCGGCGGGGCGTTCACCGGGAGCTGATGGGTGACACCGCCGTTGCGGAAGACCCCGTTCTCGGTTCTGCCCGCCCACGGCACCATAAGAAAGGCGCCGAATCGGTCGCCCTGGACGAGGAGTTCCGTCCCGGCGACCCGCAGGGAGGCGATCCGGCAGCCGTGCCCGGGTTCCAAGGTCAGTTCGGCGTCGCCCGCCGTCAGCTTCGTCTCGTTCTCCACGCGATGAGCGTAGCGGGCTGGGGCTCTGACGTTCACTTATGGTCCGGCGAGCGGGTGGTGGGCCCCTCGCACGGCGGCTATCCGCGGCGCCGCAGCACCCGCCCCACGACGACCGCCGAGGCGACCAGCGCGGCGGCCACCGGGGCCGCCCAGCGCAGGGTGGCGGCCGCCGAGGAGCTGTCGGGCGCGGGCACGGGTGCGTACCGCCCGCGCGGCGGCGCGTGGTCGACCTCCTCCGCGCTGCGGCCGATCATCGTCCGGCGGGCGTGCGCGGCCTCGGCGGGCGGTACGAGGTCGTCCAGCGCCGCGGCGCTCTCCGGGACCTCCACCTCGACCTCGACCAGCTCGAAGTCGTCGAGTTCGGCGGGCGGCCCGGGTTCGCCCAGGTCGTCCACGACATCGGCCTCGGGCTCGTCGCCCTCGGCCTCCTGCTCGTCCTCCGCGGCTTCCTGCTCGTCCTCCGCGGCCTCAGGCTCCTCGTCCTCCGGGGCCTCGGCCTCGGGCTCCTCGGCCGCCGGCTCCGGCTCGTCGTCCGCGTCCGCATCCGCGTCCGCATCCGCCGGCTCGTCGACGGGTACGGCCCGGATCCCCGCCACCGCCTCGGCCGAGTCCACGTCGCCCCGCGCGTCTCCCGGCGCGTCCCCCGCCGCGCCCTCCGGCGTGTCCTTCGCCTCGTCCTCGACCGGTACGTCCGCGTGGCGCGCGTCCGCGGCGGCCGGGGCGTTCGCCGCCAGCTCCGTACAGAAACGGTCCAGCAGCCGCCTCACGGCCGCTTCCACCGCCGCGGGCTCGAACGTCGCGAGCCGCCCCTCCGCCTCCGCGGCGCCCCGCCAGACGAGCGTCACGCCCGCCTCGGGCTGCACCGACGTCACGACGCTGACCTCGGCGGTCGCCGTGACGCCGCCGCCGCCGCGCACCTCCGTGCCCACCGCCGTCACCGTGAAACCGGGCCCGTCACCGCTCACCGCGACCGTGCCGCGGTAGGTGATCGTGGACCCGCCGATCCGCAGCCGCAGCCGCCCCGCAGCGGGAGCGGCGGCAGCACCGGAGGCCTCCTGCGCCTCCCCGGCGTCCGGCTGCCAGCCGGGCAGGCTGGCCCGCACCACATCCGGCGTGCGCAGCGCCTGCACCAGGCGCGCGGTGGTCATGCCCGGAAGGAAGGACTCATGCTCCATGCCGCGGAGCCTACCCATCCAGCGCGCCGCCTTGACGTTTCCCGGCCCCTCACTTTTCCGCCGCCCCGACCCCCAGGCCGTCCCCCGGCCACCCCTACGTCCCCCTACGACGCCGGTATCCGCGGCCGGAGCAGCGTCGACGGCGGCAGCGAGCGGCTCGGCCGGGTGGGCAGCGGCGCCCGCGCGGCCAGCCGCAGGGCCGGCGGGGTCAGCGACGGCGGGGTGCCCGGCGGAAGGGCCAGCCGCGGTGCGCCGCCACGGGCGGCCAGCAGGTAGGCGGGGTCGGGCCTGCCGGCCGGCCCGGCGGCGCCGCTCGGGGTGCCCGGCAGCCAGTACGGCGAGGTGTGGAGGCCCGCGGCCCGTACGGTCGCGTCGATCGTCCAGAACGTACGGGCCGTGCCAGCCGCCGTGCCCGCCCGTACGGCGAGCCGCCCACCGGGGGCCAGCGCGCGGGCGGCGAGGCCGTAGAACTCCTGCGAGTACAGCTTGGCGCTGCGGGAGAGCCCCGGGTCCGCCAGGTCCGCGACGATCACGTCGTAGGCCTCGGCCGCTCCCCCGTGCAGGCGGCGTAACCAGTCGAAGGGGTCCGCGGTGACCGCCCGCACCCGGGGGTCGGCGTAGGCGCCGCCGTTGAGCGCGCGCAGGCCCGGGTCGGTGCGGGCCAGCCGGAGCAGCTCGCCGTCGGGCTGGACGGCGGTGACCGCGGCGACGTCCCCGTAGCGGAGCACTTCGCGCAGCGCCAGGCCGTCGCCGCCGCCGAGGACCAGGACCCGGGTGTGCGGGCCGTTCATCGCCGGGTGGACGAGTGCCTGGACGTAGCGGGCGGTGGCGGCGCCGGAGACCCGCAGCCGGCCGTCGAGGTAGAGCCGCAGCGGGCGGCTGCCGGAACCGCTGCCGCCGCCGGTCAGGACGATCTCCTGGACCGAGGTCTGCTCGGCGACCCGCACGTCGCCGCCGTAGACCGCGCGCCGCGCCGCCCGCTCGAAGGGTCCCGCCGCGGCGGCGGCGCCGGCGAGCACCGCGAGCACCAGGACGTTGGCGACCAGCAGCCAGCCGCGGGCGCGCCGGCTCAGGTCGCCGCGGAAGAGCCACAGCACGGTCGCGCCGCCGGCCGCCGCATTGACCACGCCGGTGGCCAGCGCGCCGGTGAGCTGGCCGAAGTGCGGCAGCAGCAGGAAGGGGAAGGCGAGCCCGCCGACCAGCGCGCCCACGTAGTCGGCGGCGAAGAGGTCGGCCACCGCGCCGCCCGCGTCCTGCCGTCTGATCCGCTGCACCAGCGTCATCAGCAGCGGCACCTCGGCCCCGGTCAGCACCCCGATGGCGAAGGCGCAGCCGACCATCGCGGGGGTGGCCTGACCCAACCAGGCGAAGAAGCCGTAGAGCACCATCACCGACAGGCCGCCGACCAGGGCCAGCCCTGCCTCGACGGCGGCGAAGGCGGCGGCGGCGCGGCCGCGTAACCGTTTTGCCAGCAGCGAGCCACAGCCCATCGCGAAGACCATCACCGAGAGGATCACCGAGGCCTGGGTGACCGAGTCGCCGACCAGATACGAGGCCAGGGCGACCAGTTCCAGCTCGTAGACCAGCCCGCAGGCGGCGCAGACGAAGACGGCGGCGAGCACCAGCGCGCGGGCGGCCGCCGCGGGCACCGGTAAACGCGGCCCGATTCGCGGGACTTCGTTGCGTTGGTGCTGGTCGATCATGAGTGCACGCTATGTCAGGGTCGAGCCGCCACCGGTCACCCACAGGGGTGCAATCGGCGGCCGCGGGCGGCAAACCGGGGCGGTATTCGGGTCAGGGCAGCGCGTTCACCCGGGTCCTGGTGGTGACCAGGCGCCCCTCCTGCGGATACGCGTGCCAGGTGCGCCACCGCACGCCCCCCTCCGCGTACTGCACCAGCATCGCGGTGAAGGCGTGCGGGTCGCCGGGGAAGGTCCCGGCGAGGCCGTGCGGGTGGTCGGCGACCAGGGCGAGCAACTCCTGCGCCCGGCCCGCGAAGGAGCCCTGCGACAGCGTCTCGATCCGGGCCGCGAACTCGTAGTCCCACACGCCCACCCGCCGCGCCACCCCGAAGGGCAGCGGCGCCCGGCTGCCCGGCATGCACGCGACCGTCTCCGAGCACTCACCGCGCCCCGCGTCGACCAATACCTGGTGCGAGGCGCCCAGCAGGCGTAATTCGACCTTGGCCCGCAGCCGGCGCGCGTCGCCGACCTCGACATTGAGCACGGCGAGCGCGGGCAGCGCCTGTCTGCCGAGGCACCAGGCGAGGTCGCCCGCGCGGGTGTCGGTGTAGGAGGTTTGCAGGGTGGTGAGCATGGGGTCGGCTCCGCAAGCACGCAGTGGATCGAGCGCAGTGGATGTGATGGGCCGGTCCGCGCCCGGCAGCAGGGCGCGCGTCGGCTCGTGCCCACGTGGGGTCCGCTGGACCCGAGCGGTCCCCGGAAGTCCTGGTTGGGGCCCCCGAAGCACCGCCGAGGTCCTCCGAGCCCTCCGAGCCGCCGCCGGCAGCAGGCCGGGGTGTCTCCGAGTGATCTCTGCTGAAGCCCTCGAAATGGGTCCGAGACCTACGGAATCATGAATCGCGGGTCGCCTTCAGCGTTTTTACCCATCTGTGCGTACTTTCCATCCCTTGGAGCGCCGAGAAGTTCACGTGTTCACCCGCCCCCGCCCCAGCGCACCCACCCGCCCCTGCCGGCACACACGACGGCGCCCCCTTGGGCCGAGTTGGGCCGTTCTGTGCCCCGCACCGGGCACGCGGGGGTGCGGCGGGCGCCGCAGACGAGGGGCGCGCGGCCGGACGGCGCATAGTCTGTGCCGGGACCGCCGCAACGACCCACCGGACGCGTACGAGGAGCCGAGATGACGGCAAGGCCTCCGTTGAACCGCAGGCTGGACGGCCTCGGTACGACCATCTTCGCGGAGATGTCCGCGCTGGCCACCGCCACCGGCGCCATCAACCTCGGCCAGGGCTTCCCCGACACCGACGGCCCCGAGTCCGTACGCGAGGCCGCCGTACGCGCCCTGCGCGACGGGCGCGGCAACCAGTACCCGCCGGGCACGGGCGTCCCCGAACTGCGTACGGCCGTCGCCGACCACCAGCGCCGCTTCTACGGCCTGGACTTCGACCCCGACACGGAAGTCCTCGTCACCGCGGGCGCGACCGAGGCGATCGCGGCCGCGATGCTCGCACTGCTCGAACCCGGCGACGAGGTCATCGCCTTCGAGCCCTTCTACGACTCCTACGCCGCCTGCATCGCGATGGCCGGCGCCGTCCGCGTCCCCCTGACCCTCCGCGCCCCCGACTTCCGCCCCGACCTGGACGCCCTCCGCGCCCTGATCACCCCCCGCACCCGCCTGCTGCTCCTCAACTCCCCGCACAACCCGACGGGCATGGTCCTCACCCGGGACGAGCTGACGGCGATCACCGAACTGGCGGTGGAGCGCGACCTCCTGGTCGTCACCGACGAGGTGTACGAACACCTGGTCTTCGACGGCGAGCACACCCCGCTGATCTCCCTCCCCGGCATGCGCGACCGCACGGTCTCCATCTCCTCGGCGGGCAAGACCTTCTCGTTCACAGGCTGGAAAGTCGGCTGGGTCACCGGATCCCCCGAACTCGTCGCGGCCGTCCGCACGGCGAAGCAGTTCCTGACCTACGTCGCCTCGGGCCCGTTCCAGTACGCCATCGCGGAGGCCCTCGCCCTCCCCGACGCGTACTACAAGCACTTCCGCGACGACCTGCGGTCCAAGCGCGACCTGCTCGACGCCGGGCTGCGCGACGCGAGCTTCCAGGTCTACGAGCCCCAGGGGACCTACTTCATCACCACCGACATCGCCGAACTCTTCCCCGGCACCGACGCCCTGACCTTCTGCCGCGCCCTCCCCACCCGCTCCGGCGTCGTCGCCGTCCCCAACTCCGTCTTCTACGACCACCCCACCGCCGGCCGCACCCAGGTCCGCTTCGCCTTCTGCAAACGCGAAAGCGTCCTCACCGAAGCAGCCTCCCGCCTCCGAAAGGCGTTCGGGGGCTGAGGACGGCCCTTACAAGGCGGATGTCGACCGCGCTGACGCCCACCATGGGCGGCCTTCGCTACGGCAGCCGGGCGAGTACCCTCACGCGATCGGTTAGCAGCCAGGCCGCGGTTCCTGAGCCGGTCCTGGTCGGTGTCGCGTTCATCAGCGGGCGTCTGCCTCGGGGCGCGGAAGTTCGTCGAGGTCCAGGGTGAAAGTGCGACCGTCGGCAAGGGGGATGGAGAGCTTGCCGGTGCCGTACTTGTGGGTGTGCGCAGCGATGTAACCGGTGGCGGTCGGCTGGGTATGGAGGACGACTTCCTGGGCGTACGGGTCCACCACCAGGTAGACCGGAATCCCGTAGCGGCCGTACTTGGCCGTGCAGTCGTCGTAGTCCTTGCGGGCCGAGGAGGTCGAGACCACTTCCGAGATCAGCAGGACGTCTTCGAAGCTGTAGCGCTTGCCTTCCCGGCGAGCGTCCTCACGAATGATCGCCAGGTCGGGAGCCGAGTTCTCGTCGGCGGGAAAGTCGATGTAGACGTCCGAGGTGACCTTCGCGTGGCGGCCGAGAGCGAGAGCCGAGTCGATCTGCATCGACCTGATGGTGTTGGAGTGCTCTTCGCTCTGCGGGGTCATGATCACCTTTCCGTCGGCCCCGAACAGGACCGTGTACCCCTTGGGGAACTCGGTGTGCACGATCGCGTCGACGCTCATGGGCGGCTCCTTCCGGTGTGTGGTCAGAATACGGCGACGAGTCCGGCCTCACCGGACTCGATGAGTCGGAAACGGGGTCGACCGCACCCGGTGCAAGAAGCCGACCGCCGTGTACCGACAGGCACCCCTCGCGTGTGGCCGTGATCAGTGTCCGGCACGCACTTCGAGCCAGCGTGCCGCCGAGACCTCATCCACCGAGTAGAACGCCTCCGCTGTCTGCTTGCCGTTCACCTCTCCGCCCCAGGTGAAGGTCATGGGCCAGTTCCCGCGGCCGTAGTGCGCGTGGATATGCCGCGTGAGAGCGGCCAGCGATCCGCGCAACTGCTCACGCTCAACGCCGAGCCGACCGACGAGGTCCGTCGTGCTGAATCTCGTACCGGGGTGGCCGGCCAACACATCGAGGACCGCCGTGACCCGGCTGATCGACGGCAACGTGGTGGCGGCCAGGGAGCGGAGGTCTGCCACCTCCCACTCGGCATACGGCCGATCCGCGTCCGGATCGGCGCCCTTCGTACCTCCGGGCAGAGGGCTCTCCGCTCCCAGGCCCGCGTTCCCGTCCAGTTCGGCGATGAACGCGTACACCTTCATGACGTACTCCTGCGGCACGTGAACAGACACGAACTGCCGGTCTCGATCTTCCACGGCCCAACCTCTCAGCAGGTACACCATCTACCCGAGACGGTAGACAGTATGCACATGATGCAACACCGTCTACCGTCTCGGGTAGACGAAATATCCTCAGGACTGCGATTGACCGTTCTGTGAGCCCCGCGCCGGGGCCTGAACCGGCTCGACGACGCCGAAGGGCCGCAAGCCCACGGGCCAGGTCTGGCCCGCACTTCAACGAACGACACAGAGAGCGTTCACCCGAATGAGTGCGTGAACGCGGAGTGGCCTGGGTGACCGGCTCCCCCGAACTGGTCGCGGCGGTCCGCACGACGAAGCAGTTCCTCACCTACGTCGCCTCCGGCCCCTTCCAGTACGCGGTCGCGGAAGCGCTCGCCCTCCCGGACACGTACTACACCGGCATCCGCGACGACCTCCATACCAAACGCGACCTCCTCGACGCAGGCCTGCGCGACGCCGGCTTCCAGGTGCACGTCCCCCAGGGCACCTACTTCATCACCACCGACATCGCCTCTTTCGGCGAGCAGGACGCCCTGACCTTCTGCCGCACCCTCCCCGAACGCGCCGGCGTCGTCGCCGTCCCCAACTCCGTCTTCTACGACCACCCCACCGCCGGCCGCACCCAGGTCCGCTTCGCCTTCTGCAAGAGACACGACGTCCTCACGGACGCCGCCGACCGCCTTCGCAAAGCCTTCAGCAGCTGAGCGCTGACGTAACTGCCGCTGGCGCGCGAAGGAGAGCGCAGCGTACGGTCGCCGGGTCCGCGAGTGAGGGCCGTCACTCGTGGGGGGTCGTCGGGGGGGATGGGCATGGGGAACTTTCGTCGTGTGGTCGCCGTCGTTGCACGAGCGGGCGCCGCGGCGCTGACGCTCGCCCTCATCGCCGGGTGCTCCGGCGCCAAGAGCGGTGACTCGGGCTCGGCGTCCACCAGCAGGGCGAGCACCACCGCGAGCCCCCGGGGCGCTGCGCCCACCTCCGACCCCGACCCGCGGCACCTGGTCCTCGGGGACTGCTTCACCGCCGGTCGCGTCACGTTGAAGGGCGGGATCGGAGCACCGGGGGCAGTCCACGTCGTGCCCTGCGACCGACCGCACAACGCGGAGGTGTTCGGCAGGTTCATCGTCGCCGGCTCCGACGCCCCGACCACGCGGTCCTGGGGTCCCACTGCCGACATTGACTGCGGAAATCTGGCCCCGCAGTACGACATGGACAGCTGGACCCTTGCACCATCCGTCGCCCCCGTTCGCTTCTTCCTGCCGACGCGGGGCCAGTGGGCGGCCGGCGACCACAGCGGCGTCTGCTACTGGGTCCCGGCCCCCGGACCGGCCGCCGCCAGCCTGCGGCACGACCAGACCACGCTGTCCCCCGACCAGTACGCCTATCTCGACGCGGCGCAGCGGCCCGAGTCCGCACTGGCGGAGTCCCCGCAGAAGTGGGGAGAAAGCAGCCTGGACTCCTACCAGAACTGGGCGGGCGGTGTCGCCGACTCCCTGACCACCGAGGCGCAGTTGGTGAAGATGCACCGCTGGCCCGTCCCGGACCAAGGGCCGGCCGGCGCCCTCCTTCAACGGCTTGCCACGCTCACCCCTCTCTGGCGCAACGCCTCCCGGATGGTGTCCCTCCCGAGCCTCAAGAACGCGGTGCGAAACGCGCAGGCGCAGACAACGACGTCCCAGGAACGCGCCTTCCGAGCAGCCCTGGGCCTGCCCACCACGCGCGTGGGATGACCCGCACGCAGCCACGCCCCGGGACAGCTCCCGGCCGCCGGTCTCTCGTGACGCCGCCGCTGCTGCTCGCGGAGATCGACCGCGTCGCCACCCGCCCGAACGCTGCGGCGTCGTCGCCGTCCGCAACTCCGTCTTCTACGACCGCCCCACCGCCGGCCGCACCCAGGTCCGCTTCACCTTCCTGTAAGAAACACGACGTCCTGATCGACGCCGCCCAACGCCCCCGCACGGCGTTCAAAGGCTGAGCACCCCCGGCGTAGCCTGCCGGGATGGACAGGACAGAGCGTGCCGTCGGCGCCGTCGTGGGATCGGCGGTGGGGGACGCGCTCGGTGCTCCCTTCGAGTTCGGACCCGTTGGAGCGTTCTCCAGCCGGTTTCCCCGGGATGCTGACTCCGAGGAGATGTGCGGGGGCGGCGGCTGGGATGCCGGTGAGGCCACCGACGACACGCAGATGGCCGTACACCTCGGGGAATCCCTGCTGGAGCGCGGCGGGCTGGACCTCCCGGACGTCTTCGCCCGCTTCCGGCGGTGGGCGGCCGCCGACCCAAAGGACATCGGCCTGCAGACCGAGGACGTGTTGACCAATGGCAGGCCGTGGGACGCCGCTGCCGCCGCGCACTTCGCGAGCAACCACCGAGCCGCCGGGAACGGCGCCCTGATGCGCGCCACGACGTCCGCGGTCCACTTCGCCCCTCGGGGCCGGCAGGCAACCATGGGCGCCGCCCGCGCGATCTCCGCGCTCACCCACGGCGACCCCGCCGCCTGGGAGGGCACAGCGATCTTTCACGACCTCGTACGCGTCGCGCTGGAGGGTGCGGACCCGATCGCCGCCGTCCCGTCCGCGCTCGCCCACGTGCGGCCCAACCACCGGGACCGGTACTCCGTCGTCCTGGACGCGAACTGGCACCCGAACCGGGCCACCGAGTTCAACGGTGCCGTCTGGCCCTGTCTCGGCTCCGCGGTCTGGGCCGTGCGCACCACTACCTCGTACGAGGACGCGGTACGGGCGGCCGTCGACCTCGGCGGCGACACCGACACCGTCGCCGCGGTCACCGGCGGCCTCGCCGGAGCCGTCCACGGTTTCCACGCGATTCCCACCCGCTGGACCCGGTTGCTCCACGTCCCCCTCCCAGGAGCCGGCGACCGGACCCTGCGCCTCCCCGACCTCATCGACCACGCCCGGCGCTTGGCCGGCCTGCCGAAAGGCGGATGAGGCCGAACCTTCCTGGGGTGCCGCCCGCTCCGGAAGGACGAGAGCTACTCGGTGTCCTTCGGATGCCGCGGAGATGCGTAGACCAAGATCACCATGGAGGCCTGTGGGTTGACCAGGTAACGGACTCTCCCGCCGCTGGTGATCTCGTACTCCCACTGCTCAAGCTCGGAGCCCTTCCACTCCCTCGTGGCATGGCGACCGCGGAGCTGGTGCTGGCGGTTCCAGTTGGCTCGCGACAGGGGGTCGGTACGCAGGGCTTCCAGACAGCGGTGGGCGTTGGGCAGCGCCACTCGGCACAGTTCCTCCCACCCGGTGGCGGCCTCTGTCGTCCCGTAGATAACGTTCCAGCCGTTCAGCGGCGGGACACTGACCCGATCGCCCTTCTTCGGGCTCACTCGTGCGCCTCGACCGGTCCGAGGTCGAGGCCGTCCAACGGGCGGAGTGCTTCCCTGAGCTGGTCGGGGTCGGCATTGATGCGAGCGGTCGCCCGCCAGGAGACGATCGCGCGGTGCACCGCCTCCCGGGCACCCAGCTCGGCGGCGTCGGAAAGCGCGTCCAGGAGTTCCACCGTGAACTCACGGACCTCCTCACCATCCAGGTGGCGCACCCAGGGGAAGACCTCGGGCAGCGCGAGCAGCAGCGATCGCGCGCCTTCGTCCTGCTTCATCAGCGCGAGGAACAGCCGAGATGCGGTGGTCAGGTTCTCTTCGGCGCGCTCCGCATGGACAGCCGTGGTCAGCACCATGTCAGGCGCGTCCCTATGCGTGACGCGCAAGCTCCCCAGCGCCGCAGCCTTGGCAGCCACAGCCTTCGGGTTTCTGGACAGGTCAGTGAACGTGACGGCTTCCGGCTCCGGCTCCACGGACGCAATGCTCATACTCAGACTGTACTCTGATTACGCTCTGATTTTCACCCGGGCGCCGCCGTCACAAAGAGTGCCGGCTCGGATACCGAGATATGAGGCGTGCGAACGAGGAGTGGCCTGGGTGACGGGCTCCTCCGAACTCGTCGCGGCCGTCCGCACGGCCAAGCAGTTCCTGACCTACGTGGCCTCCGGCCCCTTCCAGTACGCGATCGCGGAGGCCCTGGCCCTGCCCGACTCGTACTACGAGCACTTCCGCGACGACCTGCGGTCCAAGCGCGACCTCCTCGACGCCGGCCTGCGCGACGCAGGCTTCGCCGTGTACGAACCCCAGGGCACGTACTTCATCACCACCGACATCGCTCCCTTCGGCGAGGAGGACGCCCTCGCCTTCTGCCGCAACCTCCCCGAACGCGCCGGCGTCGTCGCCGTCCCCAACTCCGTCTTCTACGACCACCCCACCGCCGGCCGCACCCAGGTCCGCTTCGCCTTCTGCAAGAAGCACGAAATCCTCACCGACGCGGCATCAAGGCTCCGCAAAGCCTTCAACGCCTGAGCACCGCTCTTACACGGCGGATGTCGGCTGCCGCGAGACGGCGCGAGTGACTATGGCAGCACGGTGAAAGCCGCCAGATGCACCGGCTTGACAACGCCGAAATGCCGTCGGTCAAGAGTGGCCACCCGGTCCACACCAAAGCGCTCAGCGACCGCGATGACGGAGGCGTCGACTCCACCGAGGGGGAAGTCCGCGTATTGGAGAATGAGCTCGCTCATGCGCGCAAGGTCAGCAGGGGTGAGGTGGACGAGCTCGAAGGTCCCTCGGGCTACCTCGGTCAGGAAGGCCGCCTCCACCTTCGGCCAGCGCTCCAGCAACCAGCAGACTTCGGTCAGGACCGGGCTCGGCAGGAGGCGGCGACCTGTCAGGGAGGTCAGTAGCGCGGCGCATTCGGGATGCCGCCGGTCGGTGGCATTGAACGCGGCGGCCAGCGGGCCGGTGTCCAGGACTGTCGCGATCACGCCGAGTCGCCGAAGCGCTCGCGCATGCGCTCGCGAATGTATTCGTCGTGCTCTTCGGCCAAGTCTTCAGGGCCGTTGACACTACCGATCAGTGCGAGCAGCCCGGCCGGGACGGACTTCTCGGTCTCGGCTTCTTCGACAGCGGGCAGCGCAAGGGCCACCTGCGACAGCTCCTCGTCCTGCGTGACGAGCAGGCGCAGACGGCGCACCTGGGTCGGCGTGAGCCGGTCCACCAAGTGATGCATGTCCTCATAGTCGAATGCAGCGCTCACGAGCCACAGTCTAGATCCGCCGCCCAACTCAGCGAACGGTACAGCGAGCGTTCACCCGAATGGGTGTGTGAAGGCGGAGTGGCCTGGGTGACGGGTTCACCGGAGCTGGTCGTGGCGGTCCGCACGACGAAGCAGTTCCTCACCTACGTCGCCTCCGGCCCCTTCCAGTACGCGGCCGCGGAAGCGCTCGCGCTGCCCGACACGTACTACACCGGCATCCGCGACGACCTCCGCACGAAGCGCGACCTCCTCGACGCCGGCCTGCGCGACGCAGGCTTCCAGGTCCACGTCCCCCAGGGCACCTGCTTCATCACCACCGACATCGCCGAACTCACCCCCGGCGTGGACGCGTTGACCTTCTGCCGCGCCCTCCCCGAACGCGCCGGCATCGTCGCCGTCCCCAACTCCGTCTTCTACGACCACCCCACCGCCGGCCGCACCCAGGTCCGCTTCGCCTTCTGCAAGAAGCACGAAATCCTCACCGACGCCGCGGGCCGCCTCCGCAAAGCCTTCAACGGCTGAGCGCAGCTCACCGAACCAGCACGTGTGGTGGACCACTGGGATGGCCCATGAGTAGAGACCTGGACACGGGGTCCCTCGGTCAGAACAGCTCTCCGGCGAGGGCTCAGGGCTCCGAGTCGGCGCCGTTCGCGGGTGCGGGGCGAGTGTGGAGTGCGCGGGGTACGCGGCCGCAGGAGAAGCGAGCGGATGACTCGGCAACATGCACCACCAATGGTACATGGACTACGATTGGTACATGTCGATGAAACGTACGAACGTCTACGCGGACCCCGAGGATCTCGCGATCATCAAGGAGGCCGCTGCCCGCCGCGGTATCAGCGAAGCCGAGATCATCAGGCAAGGCATCCACCTCGCAGCCATGGCGAACCGGGTCTGGGACGAACCACTTTTCTCCCGGACCTTCGAAGGGCCTGGGCGTACTCCGTCCAAAGAGGACGTCCGCAACACCGTGGCTGATGCCGTCCGGCGTGAGGGCGGCTCCGGAGTGACAGCGTGATCATCGTCGTGGCCGACACCTCGGGCCCGCTGGCCGCGCTGGACTCCACGCACCCCGAGCACCAGGGAGCCAACGAGGCGATCATGGCCGCCGGCCTCCTCGTGATGTCCCCGCTACTGCTCGCTGAGATAGACCACGTCGCGACCCGCGAGCTGGGACGGGAAGCAGCCGTCAGCGCGATCGACGACATCCGGCGGTGGATGCGAGCGGGCCGGATCGTCGTACCGGAAATCACCGAGGCCCACCTCTCCGCCGCCCAGACCCTGCGAGCCCGGTACGCGGCGCTCAACCTCGACCTCGCGGACGCTGTGAACGTCGCCCTCGCGGCTGAATACGACACGGACGCCGTCCTCACCCTCGACCGCCGCGACTTCCGCGCGGTGCGCCCGCTCGGTCGCCACAAGTCCTTCCGCCTTCTCCCTGACGACTTGCCCCTGTGACCGAATGGGTGCGTGAAGAAGGAGTGGCCTGGGTGACCGGCTCCCCTGAACTGGTCGCGGCGGTCCGCACGACGAAGCAGTTCCTCACCTACGTCGTGCGGACCACCCCACCGCCGGCCGCACCCAGGTCCGCTTCGCCTTCTGCAAGAAGCACGACGTCCTCACCGAAGCCGCGGGCCGCCTCCGCAAAGCCTTCAACGGCTGAGCCGCGTCATCGGACCGGGCCCCGATGGCGCGGCACCATGTCGCGGCCAGGGGTGTTGAGGGCTCGCTAGGCTCGCGCCATGTCTGACGATCTCGGCTTCACGTGCTCACACTGCGGCGACCACCACGCAGACCTCCCCATGGGCTACTCGACCATGGCTCCCGATGTCTGGGAGCCCCGCTTCGAGGATGATCCGGACAGCATGCTGTCGCCCGACCAGTGCGTGATCAGGGGCCGCCACTTCTTCATCAGGGGCCTGATCGAGATACCCGTGATCGGCAGCGAGGACGTCTTCTCGTGGGGCGTCTGGGTCTCCCTGAGCAAGGACAACTTCGCCCGCGCCCTTGAGGTGTGGAACACGGTGGGCCGCGAGGCCGAGAGGCCCTACTTCGGCTGGCTCAGCACCGAACTCGCGCTCTACTCCGAGAGCACCACCGACTTGAAGACCAACGCCCATACGCGACCGGTCGGCAGCCGCCCCTTCATCGAGCTGGAGCCCACCGACCACCCGCTGGCCGTCGAACAGCGCACCGGGATCACGCATGACCGCGTGCGCGAGATCGCCGCGGCCGTGCTGCATCCGGCGTGAGCGCCGATCGGTAAACGTGTCCGTCGCGCCTGGCCGAACCGCCGACCGGCTGAGACGCGCCTCCGGGGAACACCCTGTGCGGTGCGTCCGCCGCTTTCGACGGCCCGGCCGCGCCACGTCGTCCCACGGGCGCGACGGGATTCACGGCTCGGCCGGGCAGACAGGCAGGCAGGCAGGCAGGGTCAGTCCGTGCCGGACTCCATTGCCGCGAGGTCGAGGAGCTCGTCGTCGTCCGCCGCCTCGCCGCGGGAGGCGATGGCCTCGGCTCCGCCCTCGGGGAGCCGGGGCATCGTGCCGATCAGGCCGGTCGCGGCGGCCTGGGCGGCGCCGATGGCGGGGCTGCCGGTGCCGATCAGGCCGAGCTGGGCGTACTGCTCCAGCTTGGCCCGGGAGTCGGCGATGTCGAGGTTGCGCATGGTGAGCTGGCCGATCCGGTCCACCGGGCCGAAGGCGGAGTCCTCGGTACGCTCCATGGACAGCTTGTCCGGGTGGTAGCTGAACGCGGGGCCCGCGGTGTCGAGGACCGAGTAGTCCTCGCCGCGCCGCAGCCGCAGGGTCACCTCGCCGGTGACCGCCGCGCCGACCCACCGTTGCAGGGATTCGCGGATCATCAGCGCCTGCGGGTCCAGCCAGCGGCCCTCGTACATCAGGCGGCCGAGGCGGCGGCCCTCCGTGTGGTACTGGGCGACGGTGTCCTCGTTGTGGATCGCGTTGACCAGGCGCTCGTAGGCCGCGTGCAGCAGGGCCATGCCGGGCGCCTCGTAGATGCCGCGGCTCTTGGCCTCGATGATCCGGTTCTCGATCTGGTCCGACATGCCCAGGCCGTGGCGGCCGCCGATGGCGTTCGCCTCGGTCACCAGGTCGACCGGGCGGGCGAATTCCACGCCGTTGACGCTGACCGGGCGGCCCTGGTCGAAGCCGATCGTCACGTCCTCGGCGGCGATCTCGACCGACGGGTCCCAGAACCGCACGCCCATGATCGGCTCGACGGTCTCGACGCCGGTGTCCAGGTGCTCCAGCGTCTTGGCCTCGTGGGTGGCGCCCCAGATGTTGGCGTCGGTGGAATACGCCTTCTCCGTGCTGTCGCGGTAGGGCAGCCCGTGGTCGAGCAGCCACTGCGACATCTCCTTGCGGCCGCCGAGTTCCGTCACGAAGTCCGCGTCGAGCCAGGGCTTGTAGATCCGCAGGTGGGGGTTGGCGAGGAGGCCGTAGCGGTAGAACCGCTCGATGTCGTTGCCCTTGAAGGTCGAGCCGTCGCCCCAGATCTGCACCTCGTCCTCCAGCATCGCCCGGACCAGGAGCGTGCCGGTGACGGCGCGGCCCAGCGGGGTGGTGTTGAAGTACGCGCGCCCGCCCGAGCGGATGTGGAAGGCGCCGCAGGCGAGCGCGGCCAGGCCCTCCTCGACCAGTGCGGCGCGGCAGTCGACCAGGCGGGCGATCTCGGCGCCGTAGGCCATCGCACGGCCGGGCACCGACGCGATGTCGGGCTCGTCGTACTGGCCGATGTCGGCGGTGTACGTGCACGGGACGGCACCCTTGTCGCGCATCCACGCGACCGCGACCGAGGTGTCGAGGCCGCCCGAGAAGGCGATGCCGACGCGCTCGCCGGCGGGGAGGTTGGTAAGAACCTTAGACATGGCAAGAGTATGCATAGTCGCGCATGCTCATGCAAAGCCCTATGTCAGCCCGGGTGGCCCGGCCTGCCGCCGGCCCGCCGCCATGCCGCCCCGCCACCCGCCGCGCCGCGTCCACGCGGCCCCCACCGATGAGTTTCGGGCCCCGCCACGGTCCTGATGGGTAAGTCCGACTCACAGGAGACGATCATGTTCGGTTCGACGAAGGCGTTCAGCGGCTTCTCGGTGGACGACACCGACGCGGCGAAGAAGTTCTACGGCGACACCCTCGGACTGCGGGTGTCCGAGGAGAACGGGCTGCTCACCCTGCACATCGCGGGTGACCGCGACATCCTGGTCTACCCCAAGCCCGACCACGCACCGGCGACGTACACGATCCTGAACTTCCCCGTCGCCGACATCGTCGCGGCGGTAGACGAGCTGACCGGCAGGGGCGTGCGCTTCGAGCGCTACGAGCACCTCGCGACGGACGACAAGGGCATCTTCCGCGGCGGCGGCCCGCTGATCGCGTGGTTCACCGACCCCGCCGGGAACGTGCTCTCGGTGCTGCAGTCCGCGTAGGCGGCCCGGCGCCCGCGCCCGCCCCCGCGACATGCGAGAGCCCGGCCACGGGGGCCGGGCTCTCGCAGATGCGAAGGGGAGCGGAGGTCAGACCTCCGTGGGACCGTCGCCGTCGCCGTCCGTGTCGGTGTCCGCGTCCTTGGCCAGGCCGAGCGTCTCCACGACCCACTTGTCGAACTCGATCGACGCCCGCACCCAGCTGACCGTGCTGGACACGAAGTGCTCCAGGCCGACTCCGAGGCCGATCAGCATCTGGGCCTCGCCGATCAGGCGGACACTGCCGTCGTCGTGCGTGTGGGTGTAGACCTTCGGCCACAGGGTGCGCTGGTTCCAGTCGTCGATGACCTCGTGCAGCTGCGGCTTGTCGTCGACCGAATACGGGCGGTCGTAGAAGGTCCTGACGGCGAAGACCTGCTGGTCCCCCTCGCCCCGGAACATGAAGTAGGTGCGGAAGTCCTCCCACGGGGCGGCGAGGTCGCCCTCGTCGTCCACGAGGTACTTCAGCTCCATCTGGTCAAGCAGCTGCTTGACCAGGTCCTGGTCCGGAATGACCACACTGCCGTTGGATCCGGTCGGGTCGGGGTCCGGCTGGCCCCCGAAACTGGGAATCGAGGACGGGTCGATGCTCACCGTGAAGTCCCTTCGTGACGTCTCCCTCCCATCCTCTCTCATCCGCCCCCGCTCGTCACAACCCCGGGCGGCACGCATCGCGCGCACCACCCGGGGGCGGGGTCATTTGACCAGGTCGGGGCCGGTGGAAGCGCCCACGATCAGGCCGCCGGCCGCACGGTCGACGCGGACCGTCTGCCCGTCGGCGACCTCGCCGGACAGCAGGGCGCGGGCCAGCGGGTCGCCGATGGCGGTCTGCACCAGGCGGCGCAGCGGGCGGGCGCCGTAGGCCGGGTCGTTGCCCTCGTCGGCGAGCCAGTCGAGGGCCTCGTCGGTGATGTCGAGGGTCAGCCTGCGGTCCCGCAGCCGGGCGGCGAGGCGGTCGGTCTGCAGCCGGGCGATCCGGCGCAGCTCGTCCTTGGCCAGCGCGGAGAAGACCACGATGTCGTCCAGCCGGTTGAGGAATTCCGGCTTGAAGGACGCGCGGACCGTGCTGAGCACGTGCTCCCGCTTCTGGTCGTCGGACAGCGCCGGGTCGACCAGGTACTGGCTGCCCAGGTTGGAGGTCAGGACGAGGATCGCGTTCCTGAAGTCGACCGTGCGGCCCTGCCCGTCGGTGAGC
Organism: Streptomyces sp. NBC_00433; assembly: GCA_036015235.1. Classification (NCBI taxonomy): domain Bacteria; kingdom Bacillati; phylum Actinomycetota; class Actinomycetes; order Kitasatosporales; family Streptomycetaceae; genus Streptomyces; species Streptomyces sp. NBC_00433. The sequence continues at coordinate 4,373,852 of CP107926.1, forward strand.
CGGCCGTCGTCGAGCACCTGGAGCAGCACGTCGAAGACCTCGGGGTGCGCCTTCTCGACCTCGTCGAGCAGGATCACGCTGTACGGGCGGCGGCGCACCGCCTCGGTGAGCTGGCCGCCCTCCTCGTAGCCGACGTAGCCGGGAGGCGCCCCGACCAGCCGGGCGACCGAGTGCTTCTCGCCGTATTCGCTCATGTCGATACGGACCATGGCGCGCTCGTCGTCGAAGAGGAAGTCGGCGAGCGCCTTGGCCAGCTCGGTCTTGCCGACGCCGGTCGGGCCGAGGAAGAGGAAGGAACCGGTCGGGCGGTCCGGGTCGGCGATGCCGGAGCGGGAGCGGCGTACGGCGTCGGAGACCGCGCGGACCGCCTCGGTCTGGCCGATCAGCCGGCGGCCCAGCTCCTCCTCCATCCGCAGCAGCTTCTGCGTCTCGCCCTCCAGCAGCCGGCCGGCCGGGATGCCGGTCCAGGCGGCGACGACGTCGGCGATGTCGTCGGGGCCGACCTCCTCCTTGACCATCGTTTCCTGGGCCGCGGCCTCCTGCTCCTCGCGGGTGGCCTCCTCCAGCTCGGCCTCCAGCTTGGGCTTCTCGGCGTAGAGCAGCTTGGAGGCGGTCTCGAAGTCGCCGTCGCGCTGGGCGCGCTCGATACGGGTGTCGATGTCGTCGAGCCGCTCCTTCAGCTCACCGACCCGGTTGAGGCCCTGCTTCTCCTTCTCCCAGCGGGCGGTCAGGCCGCGCAGCTCCTCCTCGCGGTCGGCGAGGTCCTTGCGCAGCTTTTCGAGCCGCTGCACGGAGGCGGGGTCGGTCTCGTTCTTGAGCGCCATCTCCTCCATACGCAGCCGGTCGACGGCGCGCTGCAGCTCGTCGATCTCGACGGGCGAGGAGTCGATCTCCATCCGCAGCCGGGACGCCGACTCGTCCACCAGGTCGATGGCCTTGTCGGGCAGGAAGCGCGAGGTGATGTACCGGTCGGACAGCGTCGCTGCGGCGACCAGCGCGGAGTCGGCGATCTGCACCTTGTGGTGGGCCTCGTAGCGGCCCTTGAGGCCGCGCAGGATGGCCACGGTGTCCTCGACGGTCGGCTCGGCGACCAGCACCTGCTGGAAGCGGCGCTCCAGGGCGGGGTCCTTCTCGATCCGCTCGCGGTATTCGTCGAGCGTGGTCGCGCCGACCATCCGCAGCTCACCGCGGGCGAGCATCGGCTTGAGCATGTTTCCCGCGTCCATGGCCGAGTCGCCGCCGGCGCCCGCGCCGACGACGGTGTGCAGCTCGTCGATGAAGGTGATGACGCGGCCGTCGCTGTCCTTGATCTCGGCCAGCACCGCCTTGAGCCGCTCCTCGAACTCGCCGCGGTATTTCGCGCCGGCGACCATCGCGCCGAGGTCGAGCGAGACCAGCCGCTTGTTGCGCAGCGACTCGGGCACGTCGCCCTTCACGATGCGCTGGGCCAGGCCCTCGACCACCGCGGTCTTGCCGACGCCGGGCTCGCCGATGAGCACCGGGTTGTTCTTGGTGCGGCGGGAGAGCACCTGGACGACCCGGCGGATCTCCTGGTCGCGGCCGATCACCGGGTCGAGCCGGCCCTCGCGGGCGGCGGCGGTGAAGTCGGTGCCGTACTTCTCCAGCGCCTTGTACGTGCCCTCGGGATCCTCGCTGGTCACGCGCTGCCCTCCACGGGCGGTCTCGAAGGCGGTCAGCAGCTGCTTGCCGCCGGCGCCCTGACGGGTGAGCAGGTCGCCGGCCTGGCCGCCCTTGACGGCGATCCCGATCAGCAGGTGCTCGGTCGAAAGATACGCGTCGCCCAGCTCCTTGGCCCGCTCGGCGGCGTCGGCGATGACCGCGAGCAGGTCGCGGTTGGCCTGCGGGGGCGCCACGGTCGAGCCCTGCACCTTCGGCAGCGCCGTCACCAGCCGGCCGGCCTCCGCCGTGACCGCCGCCGGGTCGGCGCCGACCGCGGTGAGCAGGTCGAGCACGTTCTCATTGTCCGCGCCGCTCAGCAGAGCGAGCAGCAGGTGCGCGGGCGTCAGGTCGGGATTGCCCTCGGAAACCGCCCGCGTATTGGCGGCGTTGAGCGCTTCCCTGCTCTTGTTGGTCAGCTCGGCGTCCACAGGGCCTGGTCCTCCTCGGGTGCTTCTCGTCCGTCCATCGTGCTGGCGGCGTCCGGCGCCGCGCAACACATCACATGGCTTGTTGCGCAAAGGAACATGAACGATGTTGAGTCTATTCCACTCAACTTCACTTCGGCAGACCGACACGGCGGTAAGTGCTCCCCGCAGGCCGACGGCCCGTCACCCACACGGGGGTGACGGGCCGTCGGCCGCCGGAGCCGGGCTAACGTCGTGGCATGGTTCGACGCGATCCCCGCGCCCCCGAGGCGGGCTACCTCGCCTTCTGGCGCGAACACCACCTGTGCACGCTCACCACCCACCGCCCCGACGGCTCACCGCACGTCGTACCGGTCGGCGTCACGTACGACCCGGAGGCGGGGCTCGCCCGGGTGATCACCAACACGGCGAGCGCGAAGGCGGCCCACGTACGGGCGGCGGGCCCCGGCGGCGCGCGGGTCGCGGTCTGCCAGGTCGACCGCCGCCGCTGGGCGACCCTCGAAGGCGTCGCCACCGTCTCGGAGGACCGGGACCGTATCGCCGACGCCGTCTCCCGCTATGCCGAGCGCTACGGCCGTACGCCCGCCCCCAACCCGCACCGGGTCGTCATCGAGATCGCCCTCACCCGGGCGATGGGCAACGCCTGAGCGGCGGGACCCCCCGGCGGGGACCCCGCTCCTCAGGACTTGGGCCGCCACACGACCAGCGCGCTGGTGTGCTGCACGTCCTGATACGGCACCAGGTCCCGCCGGTAGGACGCGTGCACCGCCGCCTCCCGCTGCTGGATGACGGCAGCGGCGCCCTCCACCGCGGCGGACAGCTCGGCCACCCTCGCCTGCAGCGCCGCGACCTGGTTCTCCAGTTCGATGATGCGCTTGATGCCGGCGAGGTTGATGCCGTCGTCCTGGGAGAGCCGCTGCACCTCGCGCAGCTGCTCGATGTCGCGGGCCGAATAGCGGCGGCCCCGCCCGGCCGTGCGGTCGGGCGAGACCAGGCCGAGGCGGTCGTACTGCCGCAGGGTCTGCGGGTGCAGGCCCGACAGCTCGGCCGCCACCGAGATGACGTAGACCGGGGACTCCTCGGTCAGCTGGTACGGATTGCGGCCGCGCGGACCGCCGTGGCCGCGCGGCCCGGCCCCCGTACCGTCCATCCGGCCGTCGATGCTCATCCGTTCACGCTCCCTTTGCCGCCTTGAACAGCTCGGCCCGCGGATCGGCGTCCCCGACCGCCTCCCGGTAGGCCTCCAGCGCGTCCAGCGCCTTGCCCTCGGTCTTCTCCGGCACCGCCACCTCGACGGTGACGAGCAGGTCGCCGCGCGAGCCGTCCTTGCGGACGGCGCCCTTGCCACGGGCGCGCAATGTGCGCCCGTTCGGCGTGCCGGGCGGGAGCTTGAGGGTGACCGGGGGGCCGCCCAGCGTCGGCACCTTGACGTCGCCGCCGAGCGCCGCCTCCACGAAGCTGACCGGCACGGTCACCGTGAGGTTGGCGTCCTTGCGGCCGAAGACCGGGTGCCGCCCGACGTGCACGACCACGTAGAGGTCGCCGGCCGGGCCGCCGCGCTCGCCGGGGGCGCCCTTGCCGCGCAGCCTGATCCGCTGCCCGTCGGTGACCCCGGCGGGAATGCGGACCTGCATGGTGCGCGAGCTCTTCGCCCGCCCGCTGCCGTGGCACACGTCGCAGGGTGTCTCCGCGATCAGGCCGCGGCCCTTGCAGTCCACGCACGGGTCGGTGAGCGAGAAGCCGCCACCGCCGCCGCGGGAGACCTGCCCGGTGCCGACGCAGGTCGGGCACACCCGCGGTGTGCCGTTCTTGTCGCCGGTGCCCGAGCACGCCTTGCAGGGCGCCTGCGAGGACATCCGCAGCGGCACGGTGGCGCCGTCCACGGCCTCGGTGAAGCTCAGCGTGACCTCGGACTCGATGTCCTGGCCGCGCCTGGGCTGCACCCTGGTGCCGCCGCCGCGGTTGAACAGCCCGCCGAAGACGTCGCCCAGGCCGCCGCCGAAGCCGCCGCCCTGGCCGCCCGGTGCCGAGCCGCCCGCGCCGCCCTGCTGGCCGCCGAAGAGGTCGCCCAGGTCGAAGTTGAAGCCGCCGGTGCCGCCCGCGCCCGGCCCCGGGCGGAAGCCGCCGTTGCCGAACAGCGCGCGGCCCTCGTCGTACTCCTTGCGCCGCTTGGCGTCGGAGAGCACGTCGTTGGCCTCGGAAATCTCCTTGAAGCGCTCCTCGGCCTTGGTGTCGCCCTTGTTGGCGTCCGGGTGGAACTCCCGGGCGAGCTTCCGGTACGCCTTCTTGATCTCGGCGTCGGTGGCGTCCTTGGGGACGCCGAGGACCTTGTACAGGTCCTTTTCCAGCAGGTCCCTACTGATGCTCATCCCCGGCGTCCCTCCTTTCCCCGTTCTTTACACCGTCAGCCCTGGTCCGGGCCACCGGTCTCCTCGTCGTCCGGCGTGTCCGCCGCCACGTCGGGGTCCTCCGCGTCGTCGCCCTTGCCGGCGCCCGGCTGCGGCTCCGCGACCGCGACCCTGGCGGGCCGCAGATTGCGCTCACCCAGGCGGTACCCGGGCTGGAGGATCTGCACGCATGTGGTCTGCGTGACATCCGGCGAGTAACTGTGCATCAGGGCCTCGTGCACCAGCGGGTCGAAGGCCTCGCCCTCTTTGCCGAACTGCTGCAGGCCCAGCTTCGCCGCCACCGTCTCCAGCGACTCGGCGACCGACTTGAAGCCGCCGACCAGCTCGCCGTGCTCGCGCGCCCGGCCGATGTCGTCGAGCACCGGGAGCAGCTCGGTGAGCAGGTTGGCGACCGCGACCTCCTTGACGGCGGCCCGGTCCCGGTCCACCCGGCGGCGGTAGTTCTGATATTCGGCCTGGAGCCGCTGCAGGTCCGCGGTGCGCTCGTTGAGCGCCGTGCGCACCTGGTCCAGCTGCGCCCGCAGGGCCGTCAGCTCCTTGGCGTCCCCACCGCCCGGCCCCGGGGCCGCCTCGTCGGCGGCCCCGGCGTCCTTGGCGGCGTCCGGCTGCTTGTCGCTGGCCTCGGAAGGGACGTCGGGCTCCGGCTCGAAGCCCTTCGGCTCCTCCGTCACGCGGCACCGTCCCTCTTGTCGGAGTTCTCGTCGTCGACGATCTCGGCGTCCACGACGTCGTCGTCGGCCGGACCCGCCTGGCCGGCGCCGGCGTCACCCGGGCCCGCCTGGGCACCGGCGGAGCCGTCCGCCTGCGCGTTGGCGTAGAGCGCCTGGCCGAGCTTCTGGCTGGTGGCCGCGACCTTCTCGGTGGCCTCGCGGATCGACGCGGTGTTCTCACCGTCGGTCGACTCGTTCTTCAGCTTCTCCTTGAGGTCCGCGATGGCGGCCTCGACCTCGGACTTCACGTCCTCGGGGAGCTTGTCCTTGTTGTCCGCGATGAACTTCTCGGTCTGGTAGGCCAGCTGCTCGCCCTGGTTGCGCGTCTCGGCGGCCTCGCGGCGCTTGTGGTCCTCGTCCGCGTACTGCTCGGCCTCCTGGCGCATGCGGTCGACCTCGTCCTTGGGCAGCGAGGAGCCGCCGGTGACGGTCATCCGCTGCTCCTTGCCGGTGCCGAGGTCCTTGGCGCCGACGTGCATGATGCCGTTCGCGTCGATGTCGAAGGTGACCTCGATCTGCGGCATCCCGCGGGGGGCCGGCGGCAGGCCGGTCAGCTCGAACATCCCGAGCTTCTTGTTGTACGCCGCGATCTCGCGCTCGCCCTGGTAGACCTGGATCTGCACCGACGGCTGGTTGTCCTCGGCCGTGGTGAAGATCTCCGAGCGCTTGGTCGGGATGGTCGTGTTGCGCTCGATCAGCTTGGTCATGATGCCGCCCTTGGTCTCGATACCGAGGGACAGCGGGGTGACGTCGAGCAGCAGGACGTCCTTGACCTCGCCCTTGAGCACACCGGCCTGGAGGGACGCGCCGATGGCGACGACCTCGTCGGGGTTGACGCCCTTGTTGGCGTCCTTGCCGCCGGTCAGCTCGCGCACCAGCTCGGCCACGGCCGGCATACGGGTGGAGCCGCCGACCAGGACCACGTGGTCGATCTCGGACAGCTGGATGCCGGCGTCCTTGATGACGTTGTGGAACGGGGTCTTGCAGCGCTCCAGCAGGTCGCTGGTCAGCTGCTGGAACTGCGCCCGGGTCAGCTTCTCGTCCAGGTGCAGCGGGCCCTCGGCGGACGCGGTGATGTAGGGCAGGTTGATCGAGGTCTCGGTGGAGGAGGACAGCTCGATCTTGGCCTTCTCCGCCGCCTCGCGGAGGCGCTGGAGTGCCATCTTGTCGCGGCCCAGGTCCACGCCGTGGCCGGACTGGAACTGCTTGACCAGGTAGTCCACGACCCGCTGGTCCCAGTCGTCGCCACCGAGGTGGTTGTCGCCGTTGGTGGCCTTCACCTCGACGACGCCGTCGCCGATCTCCAGCAGCGAGACGTCGAAGGTGCCGCCGCCGAGGTCGAAGACCAGGATCGTCTGGTCGTCCTTGTCCAGGCCGTACGCAAGCGCCGCCGCGGTCGGCTCGTTCACGATCCGCAGCACGTTCAGACCGGCGATCTCGCCGGCCTCCTTGGTGGCCTGGCGCTCGGAGTCGTTGAAGTACGCGGGGACGGTGATCACCGCGTCGGTGACCTTCTCGCCCAGGTACGACTCCGCGTCCCGCTTGAGCTTCTGCAGGATGAAGGCGCTCATCTGCTGCGGGTTGAAGTCCTTGCCGTCCAGGTTGATCTTCCAGTCGGTGCCCATGTGGCGCTTGACCGACCGGACGGTCCTGTCGACGTTGGTGACGGCCTGGCGCTTGGCCACCTCGCCGACCAGCACCTCGCCGTTCTTTGCGAAGGCGACGACGGACGGCGTGGTCCTGGCGCCCTCTGCGTTGGTGATGACGGTGGGCTCGCCGCCTTCGAGAACGCTGACGACGGAATTAGTCGTGCCCAGGTCGATGCCGACCGCACGTGCCATGGTGAAATCCTCCTGCTGACTTGAGTGGAACTGGCTCAAGGGTGCCTGAGTGATTTTTGTCTGTCAACAGAGGTGAGTCGAGGCGACTCAACTTAGCGGCGCGCAACGCGCGCACCCAGGGCCGCGGTTCCGCTGCTACGGGTCGGCACCCGGCACCACCGGGCGGTCCGCCCGCAGCGCCGCGAACAGCCGGTCGGCCGCCGGACGGCGCAGTTCGTCGCCGGGCGCGCCGACCCCGCGCACCTTCGCGTCGCCGCCCGCGGTGCCGCCCTTCGGAGCCACGGGCAGAGTGACCAGCGTCACTCCTCCGGCCGGCAGTCGGCGCAATGTGCCGGCCAGCTCGTACAGCGCGGGGAGCGAGCCGAGCCCGGGGTCCGCGGTGACGGCGGAGGTCGCGGTGTCCAGCAGCCCGAAGAGCCGCGCCGGGTGCGCGAGCGACCCGCCGCCCCCGGCCGTGCCGGCGAGCGCCCGCAGGAGCCCCCCGCGCGGGTCGCGGTCCGCTCCCCGCGTGTCGCCGACCGCGTCGGCGATCCGGCCGAAGCGGGGCGCGTCCACCACCAGGTGGTGGTCCACCCGCACCCCCGACAGCTGCTCGAAGGCCCGGATGGAGCAGGCCGCGCCGCCGCTGCGGAAGGCGGCGGCGAAGGGCTCGTACGCGGCCGGAACGCTGCCGCCGCCGGGCCGGCGGCAGCCGGGGACGCTGACCCGCAGGTCGCGCGGCACCCCGACCGCGGCGGCCCGCGTGCGGTCGGCCGACAGGTGCAGCAGGACGGCGGCGTCCCGGCCGGCCGCCGCTCCCGCCGACGCGGAGGCGCCCTCCACGCCCATCACCAGGATGTTCCGCGCCCGCGGCACCAGGGCCGGCGGGCGCTGGGCCGCGTATTCGGCCAGCACCTTCTCCGCCGCGCTGTCGGTGGTGATGTTCGCGCTGAACTTGCGGTAGGAGGCGAGGCAGAGCCCGGCGGTGAGCACCAGCAGGAGGCCGGCGCCGATCGCCGTCCAGCGCAGCACCGCCCGCATGTCGCCGCTCCTCCCGCCGCTCGCCCCGTGGCCCCCGGACCGTCCGTCCACCACGAGGAGTCGGCCTCATCCGTATGTGTCACGTCCATATGTGTCACGGTCGCCCGGGTTTCAATCGGATCGGCGTGGCATAGATGAGGCGTGTGCGGCGCGCGACACAGATCACCAGTGGTGCGGCTTTATGGCCTCCCCGATCCCGGGTAATCTCAGCCAGGACCGCATTAAGTTACCGCTTAGTATTCCAGTCACCGTTCACCGTGCGCAGGCCCGAGGAGCCCCCATGCAACTCGCCGCGATCATCGTGTCGCTGGTCCTCACCGCGGTCGGCGTCGCGCTCATCAGCCTCGCCATCGCGCAGATCCACCGGTTCATCCGGCTCGGCGGGCCCGCACCCGCCGGCAGTCGCACCAACGACCCCCGGGCGCGTACGACGACGATGCTGCGGGAATTCGTCGGCCACACCCGGATGAACAAGTGGGGCGTCATCGGCGTCGCCCACTGGTTCGTCGCGGTCGGCTTCCTGACCCTGGGCCTGACGATCGTCAACGCCTACGGCCAGCTCTTCAAGGCCGACTGGATCCTGCCGGGGATCGGCACCTGGCTGCCGTACGAGGTCTACACCGAGTTCATCGCGACCCTCACCACCTTCGGCATCATCACGCTGATCGTCATCCGGCTGCTGAACCTGCCCTCCCGGGCCGGCCGCAAGTCGCGCTTCGCGGGATCGACGGCCTGGCAGGCGTATTTCGTGGAGTACGTCGTCCTGGTCATCGGCCTGGCGATCATGACGCTGCGCGGCCTCGAAGGCGCCCTGCACGGCGTGGACCACTACGAGGCCGCGTACTTCGCCTCGTACCCGCTCGTCGCGGGCTTCCGCGGGCTGAGCACCCAGACGCTGCAGAACCTCGTCTACGCCACCGCCATGGTCAAGCTGAGCGTCACCATGATCTGGGCCATCGTGCTCGGCCTGAACACCGACATGGGCGTCGCCTGGCACCGCTTCCTGGCCTTCTTCAACATCTGGTTCAAGCGCGACGCCCACGGCCGGGTCGCGCTCGGCGCCCTCCAGCCGATGACCAGCAACGGTGTGCCGATCGACTTCGAGGACCCCGGCGAGGACGACGTCTTCGGCGTCTCCCAGGTCGAGCAGTTCTCCTGGAAGGGCATCCTCGACTTCTCCACCTGCACCGAGTGCGGCCGCTGCCAGTCGCAGTGCCCGGCATGGAACACGGGCAAGCCGCTGTCCCCCAAGCTGCTGATCATGTCGCTGCGCGACCACGCCCACGCCAAGGCGCCCTACCTGCTGGCAGGCGGCGGCAAGAACGCCGAGGGCGAGGAGCAGGCGACGCCCGAGCAGCTCGCCGGCGTCCCCGCCGCGGCCCTCGCCGAGGCCGAGCGCCCGCTCATCGGCACGGCCGAGGAGAACGGCGTCATCGACCCGGACGTCCTGTGGTCCTGCACCACCTGCGGCGCCTGCGTCGAGCAGTGCCCGGTCGACATCGAGCACATCGACCACATCATCGACATGCGCCGCTACCAGGTGATGATCGAGTCGTCCTTCCCGTCGGAGGCCGGCACGATGCTCAAGAACCTGGAGAAGAAGGGCAACCCCTGGGGCCTGCCCAAGAAGCAGCGGCTGGCCTGGGTCAAGGAGGTCGACTTCGAGGTCCCGGTCGTCGGCGAGGACGTCGAGGACCTGACCGAGGTCGAGTACCTGTACTGGGTCGGCTGCGCCGGCTCGCTGGAGGACCGGGCGAAGAAGACCACCAAGGCCTTCGCGGAACTGCTGCACATCGCCGGCGTCGACTTCGCCATCATGGGCGGCGAGGAGAACTGCACCGGGGACTCACCCCGGCGCCTGGGCAACGAGTTCCTCTTCCAGCAGCTCGGCATGGAGAACGTCGCCATGCTCAACATGGCCTTCGGCGAGGACGACGAGGACCCCGCCACCCGCAAGCCGCGCTCCGCGAAGAAGATCGTCGCGACCTGCCCGCACTGCTTCAACACCATCGCCAACGAATATCCGCAGCTCGGCGGCGAATACGAGGTCATCCACCACACCCAGCTGCTGCAAACCCTGGTCGACGAGGGCCGCCTCGTCCCGGTCACCCCGGTCGAGGGCCTCATCACCTACCACGACCCCTGCTACCTGGGCCGGCACAACAAGGTCTACACACCGCCGCGGGAGATCATCGCCAAGGTGCCCGGCCTGCGCAGCGAGGAGATGCACCGGCACAAGGACCGCGGCTTCTGCTGCGGCGCCGGCGGCGCCCGGATGTGGATGGAGGAGCGGATCGGCAAGCGCATCAACAACGAGCGGGTCGACGAGGCGCTGTCCCTCAACCCGGACATCGTCTCGACCGCCTGCCCGTTCTGCCTGGTGATGCTCACCGACTCCATCAACGGCAAGAAGAACGACGGCCAGGCGAAGGAGTCGCTCCAGGTGGTCGATGTGGCGCAGCTGCTGCTCGACTCCGTCCGCACCCCGGCCGCGGCGGTCACCGCCGACGCGAGCGCGGAGGCCGCCGCCGGCTGACGCCCCGCCCCGGGCCGTCCCCGGGGCCGTCCCCCGGCCCCTCAGGGCGCCGCCGCGACGTGTCACAGGTTGGCAGCAAAGCGGCGCCCGGGGCGGGCTGCCAGGGCCTGGGGCGGCGGGGAGCGGGTACGTTCGAAGGCGTGGCTGGATTCGAGAACCGACGAGGACAGGACCCGAACGTACCGGGCGGCTACCCGCCCGGGTACGGGCAGTACGCGCCTTCCGGCGACCCCGGGCAGCATGCCCAGCCGCCCGCGTACGGCCAGCCGCCGGCCTACGACGACGCTCCCGGCCACACCCGGGCGTTCACGATGGGCGAGCCCGCGCAGCTCGCGGACCCGTACGCGTACGGCTCCCCCGACGACAATGTGGCGACGTACCGCGCCGGCCAGGCCAGCGCCCCGCCGGCCGGCCCGCGCCTGCACTGGAAGCAGCTCCTCAGCGGCATCCTGCTGCGTCCCGGCCGCACCTTCTGGCAGATGCGCGACCACACCGTGTGGGGCCCCGCGCTCACCGTGACCTTCCTCTACGGCCTGTTCGCCGTCTTCGGCTTCGACTCGGCCCGCAAGGACGTCCTCGACGCGAACCTGTCCTCCAGCGTCCCGTGGGTCGTCACCACGGCCATCGCCGTCACCCTGTCCGGCCTGACCCTGGGCGCGGTCACCAACGCCCTGGCCCGCCAGCTCGGCGGCGACGGCGCCTGGGCGCCGACCATCGGCCTGGCCCTGCTGATCACGTCCCTCACCGACGCCCCGCGGCTCCTCTTCGCCCTCTTCCTGGGCGGCGGCAACAGCTTCGTCCAACTCCTGGGCTGGCTCACCTGGCTGGCGTGCGCGGCGCTGATGATGTCGATGGTCGGCAAGTCCCACGACCTGCCGTGGCACAGGGCGCTGGGGGCGTCGTCGATCCAGCTGGTGGCGCTGCTGATGCTCTTCAAGCTGCCGCTGATCTGAGGGCACGGGTCCGGTGTCCGGGCGCGCTAGGAACGTACAAGACACGTACCGCCCGCGCCCCGCAGTCTGGGGCCATGACCACAGCTTTCGATACGAAGATCGCCGTGCTGCTGCGGGAGGACCTGGAGCCGTGGCAGCGGCTGAACGTGACGGCGTTCCTGGTGAGCGGCCTGGGCACACAGCTGCCCGAAGTCATCGGTGAGCCCTACGAAGACGCCGACGGCACCCCGTACCTGCCGATGTTCCGCCAGCCGGTGCTGGTCTTCGAAGGCGGCAAGGACGTCCTGACCGCCGCGCACACCCGGGCGCTGTCCCGCGTCCTGCCCAGCGCGGTCTTCACCGCCGACCTCTTCGCCACCGGCAACGACGCCGACAACCGCGCCGCCGTCCGCGCCGTCCCGACCGCCGGCCTCGACCTGGTGGGCCTGGCCGTCTACGGCCCGCGCAACGCCGTCGACAAGACCCTCAAGGGCGCCCGCATGCACCCCTGAGGCCCTGGGGCCTCACACCTGGGTGCGGTGGAAGTTCAGATACGACCTGGAGGCGGTCGGCCCGCGCTGCCCCTGGTAGCGCGAGCCGTACTGCTGCGACCCGTAAGGGAATTCGGCCGGGGACGTCAGCCGGAACAGGCACAGCTGCCCGATCTTCATCCCCGGCCACAACTTGATCGGCAGCGTCGCCACATTCGACAGCTCCAGCGTGACATGCCCGGAGAACCCCGGGTCGATGAACCCGGCCGTCGAATGCGTCAGCAGCCCGAGCCGCCCCAGACTCGACTTCCCCTCCAGCCGCGACGCCACATCGTCCGGCAGCGTGATGACCTCGTACGTCGAGGCCAGCACGAACTCCCCGGGATGCAGGATGAAGGCGTCGTCCCCGTCCGGCTCCACCAGCCGCGTCAGATCCCGCTGCTCGACCGCAGGATCGATGTGCGGATACCGGTGGTTCTCGAACACCCGGAAGAACCGGTCCAGGCGCACATCAATGCTCGACGGCTGCACCATCGACGGCTCGTACGGGTCGACGCGCACGCGCCCGTTGTCGATTTCGGTCCGGATGTCCTTGTCTGAGAGAAGCACGGAACGACCCTAACCCCTGCGGCTACTTCCCCCCGCTGGCCCCTTCCCCCACCGGCACGGCATGCCGCAGCCGCGCGCACCTGGGACACCTGACCAACCGCCCCGGCCCCAACCGCTGCACCCCCAACTGCTGCAACGGAAACACCCCGGTGGTGAACACATGCCCCTCCGCACAACGAACGACAGTGCGCTCCATGAAGCCCCTTCCCCAACTCCGCGTGGCCGACAAACCCCCACATTAGGTGATCCCCCACCCCACCCCCCGCCAGCCACACCGCCCCCCACTCCCCACCAACCCCCCGCCCCACCGGTACGTAGGGTAGAGTGTCCCCGAAGCGCCCTCCGGGGGCTTTTTCGCGGATGTAGTTTAATGGTAGAACATGAGCTTCCCAAGCTCAGAGCGCGGGTTCGATTCCCGTCATCCGCTCCACAAAGAAGGCCCAGGTCAATGACCCGGGCCTTTGTTGTTGTCCAGACCAATTCGATGGCCGTGTGCCATATCCGTGCCATTGGACCTGGAATTCCGGGGCACGGGCGGGCCGCGTGACCGCAGTTGACCGGCGCTGGCCGGGATTGACCAGATGGCGAGACGCATTTTCAGTGACCTGCGTCACGTCGGAGCGCGGGCTTTGCCCATGCAACTCCCGATATATCTCCCAGTTTTCAGCGAGAAGACCCCTGAAAACACCCGCTGCCACCCAGCGAAGCGACAGCGAGCTGGCCGTGCCACCGCCGTGCCACAGAGGCCCCCTGATGGGCCTGGGACGCGTGCCCTGTCCGGCTCCTAGGCTGTGCTGCCATGGGGAACAAGCTCACGCACGAGGGCGACGCCTTCATCAACTTCCGGGACTACAAGTTCCGCGGTGCCAAGTCGCATTGCTTCAGTTGGGTCAGCGTCAAGCATCTGAGGCTCCCCCCAGACGCTGTCAGCGATGAGGAGTTGCTCACCGCACTCGTCGGTCATGAACAGTTCCGGGACGACTACGCAGGCGGTGGAGTGCTGCCGGATGGACCCAGGCACGGCCCGTATTGGCTGAGGTCGGTCACCCCCGACGTCTACGAGACCGTCAGCTTGGAGAAAGGTATGCAGATCCTCCGGGAGTGGCTGAGCATGTTCGAGGACGCACCCGCCGAACTGGAGGCAGATCTGCAGCAGGAGGTGTTCGACCGCTTGGCCGCGGCTGACCACCTCTATTACCTGGGCGAGCTCGGGGTCGAGGCCGTCCACGACTGGGGGCGTGTGCACGAGTACTTCCACGAATTCGTGCTCATCGACCGCTCGGCTGGACGGATCACACTCCTCGTCGCGGCCGACGACTGATTCGACCGTCAGCGACCAAGCACACCCGCCTTGGCCTCCCTCGAACGTCTCCAACCGGCCTTGAGGCCAAGAGCCCTCCGACTGCTACTCGTCTGTGTCGGACTCGGCGTTCGCGCCGTAGGCATCGTTTGCTGCGAACGGGTGGACGAAGCGCCCTTCATTGAAAGGCACGAACCAGTCGTTGATGCCCATGGGTGCGATTCCCATGTGGGCGAAAGCGGGGTCCTCGTCGATTCCGTCGGCGGACGGCTCGTAGAGCCATTCGTGGTCCATGTCCTCGTAGACCTCGTCGGCGAAGGATTCGAGGGCTTGGCGTACCTGGTCGTCGAGGAGTCCGTACAGATCGGCGGTCACCTCGGCCTGGATGAGGAGCAGGCGCATGAGCAGCTCCTCGGCAACGCACGTCAGCTGCCCGAAGTGCGGCTGCGTGAGGCGGGCCGTCATGCAGACGGCCGTGGTGATCAGACGGCGTACGAAGAGCACGTCGTACTTGAGAACGTATCGTTCGGGCAGACCGTCGAGGACCATGAACACCTCGTCGCTCTCGGCGACGTTGGGCCCGTCGTTCGCCAACCGGTCGAGATCGGCGAACAGCTCGTCCACGAGAAGGTGGATGCCGTAGACGAGTGCGCCGGCCGCGATCTCAGCCGCTTCCTGGGTGACGAGCGACCCGTATCCCTCCTCGTCCTCGTCTTCCTTGTCCTCGGTGTAGCCGAAGGAGTCGAGGGAGAAGGCATGCAGCTGAGTGCCCATGGCCCGCAGCTTGCTGCGCATCACCTCCACTTCCGACTCGTCGAACTTCCCCGACACCGGCCCGGCTGGTGCTTCAAGATGCCGACGCGCGCGCTCGGCAGGGTCGGAGGGCGGTGCGTCCGGCCCGTCCGCTGCGTGAAGGCTCTCCTGGGCAAGGTCGGGGTGCAGTTCGACCTCGCACCGGGCGATCGTCCAATCCGCCAGCAGCTCAGTGCGCTCCAGCACATCCGTCATCACCGCACGGACAGCCTCCTCGGCGAACTCCAACGTCGGCGCGTCCACCACCACGTTCACCAGGGCGCCCCCGGGATGTACGGCGATCAGGTGGTCGAGGACATCGACCTCCACGCCGTCCGGCCCGTCGACCGCATCCAGCGCATGGAGATGCCTCCCCAGCAGGTTGCCCACACCCTCCCGCTGAAGCGGGTCCAAGTCAGGAGCACCTGCCGGAATCTCCGATTCAACCGTCACTTCGTACGTCACGCGCCCATCGTGCCGGACGCGTCAACCGTCCGGACCGGATCGCGCCGACGCGGCGGCTGCAGCGGGATGAGCTGCTACAGCCGCCGCGATACGCCAGGTCCTACGCCTCCCGGGCAGCGCTCCCCGGAGACTCTCGCCGAGCGCGGACATGCGCGTCGATGTTCTCCGCCAGCCGCCGTTGATGCTCCAGCGTGGAGTGCTGGTAGATCAGCTGGGCCTTCTGCGAGGAGTGCCCGGCGCGGACCATCAGGTCCTTGAGCTTGGCGCCGGTGTCGGCTGCGAGGGTGTTGCCGGTGTGCCGCAGGTCGTAGAACCGGAAGGCCGACGGCAGCCCGACCGTATCCCGCGCCCGGCGCCACCTCCGTCCGAACGTGGAGCGCCGGAACGGTGCGCCCTTCTCCCCGACGAACAGCAGCCCGTCCGGCTCCTTCGCCGCGAACCAGTCCAGGTGCCGCCTTACGTCGACCGCCAGGAAGCCCGGCAGCACGACGATGCGCTTTCCGGCCTGCGACTTCGGATCACCGGTGACCCGACGGCCCGTGGTCAGCTCGGGTGAGGCGCGGCTGATCCGCAGCACCACGACCCCGTCGTCCACGGTGACGTCCGGCCGCCGCAACTCGGCCTGCTCCTCCGGACGCAGGCTGGCGAAGGCAGCGAGGTAGACCATCAGCCGCCAGCGCGGACCGACCGCGTCGGCCAGGGCGTCGACCTGCTCGATGGTGGCGACGGGCCGCTCGTCCGCCTCCTCCTTGCCTGCGCCCTTGATCCGGCAGGGGTTGCGGCGGATCAACTCGTCGTCCGCCGCGGTCTGGAGGATCGCCTTGAGCAGCCGGTACGCCTTGGCGACCGTCGTCGCGGCCCCGGTCACCTCCAGCCGCTCGGCCCGCCAGGTCCGCACCCGGGGCGGGGTGATCTCGTCGAGGTCCCACTGGCGGAAGCCGGGCAGGACGTGGAGCCGCAGCAGACGCCGGTACAGCTCCTCGGTGGTCGGCGCCAACCCGCGCTCCGCGACCCAGCGCACGGCGTAATCCTCGAAGTTGACGGCGCCCGCGTCGGGATCGGTCCAGTCCCCGCGGGTGAGGTCGGCCTCGATCTGGGTGAGCCACACCTCGGCGTCCGTCTTCGTGTCGAACGTCTCCGGTGCCCGCCGCTCCAGGCCGTCCGGAGCACGGTAGCGGGCCTGGAATCGGCCGGACGGCAGCTTGCGGATGGCGCCGAAGCGGCGCCGGGTCGGCTTGGGCATCAGGCGGCCCTCCCGTACGACGAGCGCGCACGAACGCGGGTGTGGCGGCGGGTGACGGGCTGGACCGTGTTGGCCTCGACGTAGGCCTCCAGTACGGCTTCCGACAGGCGGACGTGGTGGCCGACCTTGACGAAGGCGATCCGCCGCTCGGATATGAGGCGGCGGACGAAGCGCTCGCCGGTGCCGAGGCGCTCGGCGGCCTCGGCGACGTTCAGCAGGCGTTCAGGCATGGGCGACCGCCTCGGTGGCGGCGGCCAGGGCGGGGAGGTGGTGCGGGGATGGAGCGGTTGGGCGCAACACAGGGCTCCTTCTCCGGTCGGCGCGGGGTGGCAGCCCCAGTGATGCCGGCCGGTTGTTCAGGGATGGGCGGAAGCCGTGGAGGGCTTTCGGAGGGACGTCATGTTGTACCTCGTGAAATGCGTTTTGGGAAACGGCATTTTCGGGTGTACAACGCGGCTGCGTAAATGCGGGAGCAGGTCGCAGCCCGGACGGTAGCACCGAATCCCGGATGAGCCCTGAACTAACCCAGAACGGACAACCCGGACTCCACGACAGGGCGTTGACCTGGCCGGACCTCTGGTTTGGACGATCCGTGATCTACGGCTACGGTGCGGGCCCATACGCCGCAAGGATTTCCCCGCTGACTTCTCTCGAAAAGCAGAGCTATGTATGGACTGTTCGAACGGGGTGTGGTTTAACTGTCGTTCCCACCGTCCATAACAAGAAAGGCCCCCGGCGCTGAGAACGCCGGAGGCCGAAGCAGAAACCCCGTCCGCCCATCCCTGAACGGTCCGCCAGCACGCCGGGGCTGCCACCCCGCATGGCCCGCTGACAAGGAGCTCTGTGCATCACCCTACGACCCCGCGCCCCCGCCGCGCACTCCACTTCGGCCGCTCGGCCCCGAAGGCGGGGTGCTGAGGCATGGCCCGGATACGCACCATCAAGCCCGAAGCCTTCGCCTCGGAGTCCCTGGCCGCGGTGTCCCTGTCGGCCGAGCGGACCTTCTTCGGCCTGCTCACCCAGGCCGACGACCACGGCCGCTTCCGCGACCAACCCGCCGTCATCGCCGGGCTGCTGTGGTCGCTCCGCCCCGACCACGGCCCCCTCGGCGTCGAGGACGACCTCACCCAGCTAGCCGCCGCCGACCTCATCTGCCGCTACGAAGGCGACGACGGCAAGCGCTACCTCCACGTCATCACCTGGCACCGCCACCAGAAGATCAACCGCCCCAGCGGAGTCCGCGCACCCGCCTGCCCCCGCCACGAGGCTGCCGGGAGCAGTGAGCCGTCACGGCAGGGTCAACGAGCCCTCCGTGAGGAGTCGGTGAGCCCTCACGGAGTCCTCGCCGAGGGCTCGCGGCAGACGCACGAGCCCTCACCGAATCGCGAACCAGCAGGTCAAACGGGATTCAGCAAGCCTTCACCGAGGGCTCACGGAGGACTCAGTGAGCCCTCGATGAGCCCTCAGGGTCCGGATCTAGGACCTAGGATCCTGGATCTAGGATCAATCCCTTCGGGGGGCGCGAGCGCCCCCGCGCCCGTGCCAACCGTCTCGGCGAAGCAGCTCATCGGCGAGTACGTCGCGGCGTGCGCCCACCGCCCGCCGGAGAAGGTCCTCGGGCACCTCGGCCGGGAAGTCCACCAGCTCCTGGGCGAAGACATCGCCGCCGACCACATCCGCGCCGGACTGGACCGGCTCCGGACCAAGGGCTTGAGCCCGAGCGTCCTGCCGAGCCTGGTCAACGAAGCGATGAACGCCACCCCGCCGCAGGCCAACCCCCGCACGCCGCACCGCGCATGGACCAACCCGGCCGACATCGAGAACGCCTACGGCGGTGACCTGTGACCACCACCACCCACGAACCTCGCACCGCCGCAGGCGCGGTGAACCGTTGCGCGGCCATCCTCGCTGCCCGAGGCATCGACCCACGAGCCGAGGTCGTCCGGGAAGCGGAACCGGTCGCAGCGCTGCAGCTCGCCGACGCCCGCATCCCGGCCCGCTACCGCCACGCGCTCGCCGACCACCCGCGCGTCACCGCCTGGACCGGCGAGATCGCCCACGCGGGCAGGCCAGGCCCCGGCGGGGCACCCGGCATCGCCACCGGCCCGTCACTGCTGATCGCAGGCCCCACCGGCACCGGCAAGACCCACCAGGCCTACGGCGCGATCCGCGCCCTCCTGGCTGCCGGTGTCCGGCTGCGGTGGGAAGCGACGACCACCGCCGACCTCTACGCCGCCCAGCGCCCCCAGCACGGCAGTGACCCCGAGCAGCAGCTCTGGCGCCTGGCCCGCAGCCCGCTCCTGCTGCTGGACGACCTCGGCGCAGCCAAGCAGTCCCCGTGGACCGAAGAGTTGACCTACCGCCTGGTCAACCACCGCTACAACCAACTCCTGCCGACCCTGGTCACCACCAACCTGCCCGTCGCCGAGCTGCGCGACGCCGTCGGCGACCGCGTCGCCTCACGCCTCGCCGAGATGACCGAACGCGTCATCCTCACCGGCCACGACCGCAGAAGGCACACCGCCGGATAACGGGCACCGGGCCGCCCCGCCCGCCTTGACTCTCCCACCTCGCTCTTCCGCTGACGCCTGCCCTCGCGCGGAAGCAGAACCCACACCGGAGTTCCCGCATGCCCCCGAACACCCCCGCCACAGCCCACCAGGCAACCGCCTGGGACCGCGCAGCCGTCGCGCTCCTCGGCGCCGCCGGCTGCACCCTGTCCTACGACGCCCTCCAGCAGATCGCCATCGCCATCCACATACGCCCCGCCCTGACCTACCTCTTCCCTCTGGTCATCGACGGCTTCATCGCCTACGGGGTGCGCGCACTCCTCGTGCTGCGCAACGCACCCTTCCGCGCCCGCCTCTACATCTGGACCCTCTTCGCCACCGCCACGTTGGCCAGCGTCTGGGCCAACGCCCTCCACGCCATCCGCCTCAACCAGCAAAGCCACGCCACCGGCCTCCACCTGGACGACACCACCGTCGGCATCCTGTCCACCATGGCCCCACTCGCCCTCGCCGGGGCCGTCCACCTCCACATCCTCATCACCCGCCACGACGCGCCCACCGCCGAAGCCCCAACATCCCGACCAGCGGAGGTGTCGGAGCTTCCGGAACGGGCGCCCGAGTCCGACGTGCCGCGCGCACAGGACCCCACGCCCGAGGCAGATCCGTCGGTTGAGGAGCCGCCCGCGGAACATGCACGCGCCGAGGAGCGCCCCGCCGTAATACCCGACAAGTCCGTCCGCCGAATCGGCCGCCCGCCGAGCGCCGAACTCGACGAACTCCTCACCCTGGTCCGCCCCGTGTTCGCGGTGCACGAAAACCCCACCCGGAGCGTGGTCCGCGACCACGTCCACGCCTCCGGTCACACCATCGCCGAGGATCGCCTCACCCACGTCTTGGCCCTCCTGCGCCGCGAGCGACACGGCCACTGACCGGAACTTTCCGCAGGTCAACCGGCGGACCAGCCACCGTGGTCCGCCCCTCCGGTCACCCCGGCGACCGAGCGCGGACCGCGCCACGGAAACACAGCGGGCGCACGGAATCAGGTGGCCGGAAGGGGGTGGGGTCACGGATACCTCATCCAGTCCCGGACTGGCTGCCGGGGACCTTCCCACCCACCCCCCGTGGCCGCGAGTCCCTCACGATCTCCGTCCGGCCCAACACCGCGCACCGTATCCGCCACCACCGACAACGCCCTCGAACCACCAGCCCCCAAAAGGAGAACCAGCCCGTGCGAGACCAGCACCACGAAACTCCCGACCACCGCCCCGAACAGATACGGGCCAACCCAGCTCCGGGCGGAGCAAGGTATGGCGCTGGACCGTCCAATGGCCGGTCCCACGCAGGCTCCTCCGCCCCGGGGGTGGCGGAGGATCTCCGGCGCCAGGGGGCACCGGAGGGGGAAGCCGATGCCGAGCCGTCGAGCCTGATGCGTGCCGCTGCTGAAGCCGCCGTTCGCCGTACCGCGCGACGTCGCCGCCGCGACGGCACCCAGCGCACCTTCCGTGTCGACGTCCGCTACAGCCAAGCCGAGCACCACGCCATCAAGACCAAGGCAAAGGCCATGGAGATCGCCGGCGCACACCTGGTCGGCGCGGTCGTCATGGCCTTCGTCGAAGGCACCCAGCCCCTGCCCGGCCGCCGCACCGAAACCGACGACCTCATCGACGAACTCGTCGCCCTGCGCGCCCAGGTCGCCAAGATCGGCGGCAACGTCAACCAGATCGCCCACCGCCTCAACTCCGGCGGCCAGCCGCATCCGGCCGACACCGCGCTCCTGGCCCAGGCCGAACACACCGTGCAGAGCGTCCGCAAGGCCGTCGCCGCTATCGAAACGGCCGCGCACCAAGCGGCCAGCCGGAAGGCGGCCTGATTGATCGCGAAGATCACCCGAGGCAAGGCCATCCGCCGCCTGCTCGGCTACCTCTACGACACGGTGAAGGCCAAGGACCACACCGACCCGCACCTGGTCGCCTCATGGGACGGCTTCGCACCCGACCCCGGCCGCGACCAGGACCCCAAAGCGGCCATGAAGCAGCTCACGGGTTCCCTCGAACTACGCCTGAACCAAGCCCGTGGCAAAGGCCAGAGCGTCCCCGAGCGGCCGGTGTGGCAGTGCTCGGTCCGCGCCGCCCCCGAAGACCCCGTGCTCACCGACGAGCAATGGGCCGACATCGCCCGCCGCATCGTCCACGCCACCGGCATCGCACCCGACGGCGACCCGGACGGCTGCCGCTGGGTCGCCGTCCGCCACGCCGACGACCACATCCACATCGCCGCCACCACCATCCGAGGCGACCTGCGAACCGCCCGCCACTGGAACGACTACCTCAGCGCCGACAAGGAACTCGAAGCCGTCGAGCACGACTACAACCTGCGCATCGTCGTACGCGGAGACCGCACCGCAGCCAAACGCCCCACCCGCGCCGAAACCGAGAAAGCCCACCGCATCGGCCATCAGCGCACCCCACGCGAACAGCTCCGCGCCACCATCCGCACCATCGTCGCCGTCTCCACCAGCCCCGAGGAGTTCTTCCACCTCCTCGCCTCCAGCGGCATGAAGGTCGAGCTACTGCGCTTCCCCTCCGGCGACATCCGCGGCTACAAAGTCGCCCTCGACGGCGACACCAACGCCCAAGGCCAGCCCGTCTGGTTCTCCGGCTCCACCCTCGCCCCCGACCTGTCCTACCCCCAGATCCGCAACCGCCTCACCGCCACCGAAGCCCCGCCTGTCAGCCCGCGCCGGGCCAACCCCTGGCACCAGGCCACCGCAGCCACCGAACGCATCCCCCACCACCTCGCCGGCACCGACGACGCAGCTGCCCAAGCCCACATCACCGCGTTCGCCGAAGCCCTCGACGCACTCCCCTTCTATGCCCCCACGGAGCTGCGCCCCCAGCTCCGCCAGGCAGCCCTCGACTTCGAACGCGCCAGCCGCTCCCGCATCCAAGCCGACCACCACCACGCCCGAGCCCTACGAGGCGCCATCCACACCATCGCTCGCCAACCGGTAGGCGGTGACGGCGCGGGCATCGCCATGTTCCTCGACGCCGCCATCCTCGCCGCCATGGCAATTCAGCGCTGGCACGCCGCCCGCCACCACAACCAGCAAGTCGAAGCCACCCGCCGCACCCTCGCCGACCTCCAAGCCGCCTACGACCAAGCCGCACAAGCGCCATTGGCCGCGCTCACCCAACGCCGCCCACCCCAACCAGCTACCGAACGCCACGCCCAACGCATACGCCAGACCATCCCCACCCACGCCGACCAGATCCTCAACGACCCCACCTGGCCCGCCCTCGCCACCACCCTCACCGACGCCCAAACCGCTGGCCACGACCCCACCCAACTACTCCACCAAGCAGCCGACCAACGAGCCCTCAACGACGCCCACTCCCCCGCACAAGTCCTCACCTGGCGCCTCCAACGCCTCACCCAACGCCCCGCACTCAGCCCCCGAGCCCGCGCCGCCCAAGCCCGCAGCTCGGTTGGAGTCACTGGTCAGCGGCAGGATCGATCCGGTCGGCAGGCCGTCGCGCCGAGCCACCCCCGCCGAAGCCGGTGATCGCCAGTGGTCGGCCGTGGGTCCATTCCCGCGGGTGCGGGGAGCAGTGGTTCGTGCCGACGCCGTACTCCGCGGCCGCGGGTCCATCCCCGCGGGTGCGGGGAGCGGTAGGTCGAGGACCCGGCGGTGCCGCTGCTGGCGGGTCCATCCCTTCGGATGGGAGAGCACTCCGACTGACCTGTGGGTTTTCTACGGGGTAAGCCTGCTTTGAATCAGGTTCGAAGGTTGCAACAAAAAGGCACAACACCCACAAAGTTGGCCGCCAACTTCCCAGTCCACAGGCTACGACCGCCAAGACAGGCCCACTCGACCTTCACGCGGAACACCGGCTAGAGCCCAACCGCGACGGCGGCAGCGCCTGCAAGCGCTACTCAGCACCACATACGGCAGCAGTTCCAGCGGTATGCCACAACCAGTCGCAGTCAAACACGGAACACGACACGTCGCGCACCGAGGTGTGGACGGCCATGACCGTCGACCACGCCGGGCCGTTCGGCACGCACCAACAGGAGACGGCCTCTGATCACCATTCGGATCAGAGGCCGTTCTCGTCTTTCGTGGAAATATGAGGGCATTTCATTCCAGTATCGCGCCTACCGCCCTCGCCATTCCTTATAGGAAGTACTTAGCGGCGTACTGGAATACGGAGGAAGACCATCACCAAATGAGCGCAGCTTGTCGTACGCCTTCTTCAACTCGCCCTCGCTGTTGAAATATCCAAAATTCGTCGCCATGACCAGGACATCTTCTATCGTAATCACTTGGAGGTTGCGTTCTGCCGCCAAAGCCTGACCGCCCTGATCATCGATCGCAACGTACACCTCATGCCCGAGATCCTGGTAGTGAACACCGTGGGCAACGACTACTGCTTCTCCAAGGTCCTTGCCGTCGCGGAGAGCATCCTCAAGTTGGCGGCCTCGAACATCCTCGAACACTTCCACGACTCGGGTCGGCGCCGTTAGCGCCTCGATCGCCGGGAGAACCCGTATATGCTCGCTCTGCTCCAGCTTGGCCCACCGCAGCGCAAGACCCTGATACTTCCTGTCTTTTCTAGCCACCTCGTCACAGACCTCTTGCGGCACGAGAAGAGACAACGACGCTCTCTTGAGGACGTCCACGAGAAGACGATTGAGGTTAGCGCCAGCAAAGTGCACGCATATGACTGCGTCAAGGATGCAAAGCAGCTCTTGTTGGTCCGAGGGAGCACCCTCCCCGGATGCTCCCTCGTGGTTCTCGGGCAAGCTCCCCCACCCCTCGACGTCCCCTGTTTGCGAGCTACCTTACTCGTCCTGAGCCAGCCCGCGAGCAACCAAGCGCGATAGGTTGGCACGCTTAGCATTGGGCGGATTAGGAATAATCCCAGCCTCCCTCAGTTTTACCTCAGCTTCTTCGGGCTTACGCCCTTCCAACATAGCCAAAGCCCGCACCCCGATGAGATTCCGCCGGTACGCCTCCACTGCACGTTCCAGGATGCGCCGTGGTGCCCGCACGGCTGAAGCTGCTTCCTTCTCCAGCTCGTACGCCGGACCCCAACCATATCGCTGAGCCAAATGAGAACCACTTGGTCCCCACAGTTCCTTTTTCTGCTCGGGGGAGATCATCCCCATTGTTTCGAGTTGGATGAGGACCACCGGGAAGCTAACCCGAAAATGCCGGGCAAGCAACGCAGCCGTACGCTCACTCACCGGTCTCTGCTCAGGAATCTGCTCAGTGGCAAACCACGCCCTAATGCCTTCCTCTGGTGCCAACAGGTGACGAGCAAAGGCGTCACAGCGCCTCTCACCAGGTGTTCTCCCGTCGTCCAGCTCGTGGACTTGAGCACCATCGTTCCAGAGCAGGTGGCCGAGTTCATGAGCAAAGCTGAACCGCTGCCGTTCAGGTACGTCACACGCTCGGACAGCGATGAGTGTCGTGTCACGAGCTGGATCAGTGGCCGTGAAGCCATCTGCAGTGCTTGGCAAATCCAAGACTGCTGTATCAACCCCGGTCAGTTGCTCAATCAACTCATCGACATCAGCGATGGGCGCACACCCGAGATCAAGTGCTGCCCGCACCCGATAAGCAAGCTCCCTAGCCTGCTGTTCCCGTGGGAGATGATCTTCAGGGAGTGACAGGCGACCGTCCGGCTTGCGTTGCTGTGTTGCGGAGAGTCCGCCTAGCTTGTCCAGGCGAGCGTCTAGCTCCAAAAGTTCGAGGGTGCGCCGAAGTGCAGCCTCACGTTGCTCCTCGTCGACCTCGTTGAGTCTCGCCGCGATCTGAACTCTCTCGCGGACTGGATCACCGCTGGTCAGCAGCCGTACGGGGATGTCGAGGGCAACTGCCAGCCGGTCCAACTCGGCGAGCGTGACGTTGGCACGAGCACCCTGTTCGATGCGGGTCAGAGTCGGTTGGGAGAGCTGTGCGCGTGCGGCGAGTTCCCGCTGGTTCAGCCCAGCACGCTCGCGTTCGCGTCGGATCCGCTCCCCCACAAGCACGAGATCCATGTAGCACCTCCTTCTTGAATCTATTTTACTGACGTGATTCAGGATGGCCAGTCGTATGTCTATCACCATGCGGTGACAAGACACTGCGTACCGCAGTAGCCCAATCGGACGAAGCGAGAGCCGCGCTCGCGGCCGGGGTCCATCCCCACGGGTGCGGGGAGCAGCCTGTGACCAGGCGTTTTCAGACGCTGAGGCCGGGACCATCCCCGCGGGCTCGGGGAGCGGGACGGCTCTTGGGACGTCTTCGCCGGCCAGTTGGGTTCATCCCCGCGGGCGCGGGGAGCAGTGGTTCAACTCCGGTGGTGCCCCGCCCGGAACAGGTCCATCCCCCGCGGGTGCAGGAAGCAGTCTGCAGGGGTGGTGTCCGCCCCGATGTTGATGGGTCCATCCCCGCGGTGCGGGGGCAGTCCGATGAAAATCGGGCCAGCGGGCGCGACGTCGGGTCTATCCCCGCCGGCGCGGGGAGCGGGTCGCCGAACGCTACAAGCCCGAGTACGACCTGGGTCCATCCCTACGTCTGCGGGGGGCAGCGCGAGCAGCTGCATCATCAGCGTCGTTTTGCCAGGTCCATCCCCGCGGTGCGGGGGCAGGGCTTGAGGCGGTCGTACGGCACCGTTGCGTCGGGTCCATCCCCGCGGGCGCGGGAAGCAGGAGGCGATGGTGTCCCACATTTTGCGGATGCCAGGTCCATCCCCGCGGGCGCGGGGAGCAGCCTCGTTCACCCGCGGGTTCGCTCGAAGGCCAACCTGATTCTGGCCAACTGCAACGAACGGCGAAACCCCGTTTTCCACAGGCACCCATGTGCCTCGGACACGCCTCTCAAAGAATCCCCTCCCACTTCCAGGGCCGAGGGCCGCAACGTCCTCGCAGACAATCCACACGGTGTTTAGCCTGATCGCTCCATCGGGGACGGGTAGCCGCGTGCTGGGCAGCGTAAGTGACCAGGCGGAGTTCGCGGGTGCGGGCGAGCGTGTCATAGCCCTGCCACTCTGTAACGTCGCGCCCATACAGCGCGCAGAAACGGGCGTAGTCGTGTTCGGTGACGGCGCCGGTCGTCCTGGTGCGCACCGCCGTTGAGGTGAGGTCCCACTCTGGCGGCCCGACGGAGAACCGTTCCAGGTCCATCAGCAGGCGGTCACCGCTGACGCGCACGATATTGCCGGGCCAGGCGTCGCCGTGGACAGCGCATTCGGGCAGTCCCGACGGAAGGCCGACATCCCAGCGCTGGGCGAGTTCGTCGTGCAGGTCGAGGAGCCAGCGGCGGTCGCTGTCGGGAAGCGTGGTGGCGGCGATGAGGCGTTCCCGTACGCGCACGAAAGGGTCCAGACGGCCAATCGCGAAGTCGGGCTGTGGCAAGGCGTGGAGGTCCCGCAAGGCCAGGGCGACATCGTCGATCGTGCCGTGGGTGTGGGACGGGACCTCCTCCCAGAAGGTGATGACGTGTCCGGCTCGTTCAAGGGGCTGCTCGACATCGAGGGGCGCGACCGCACGGACGCCGTTGTCGGCAAGCCAGCGGGCAACGCGTATTTCTCTCAAGGCCGTGGCCAGCCGGTCCGGCGGTGCGATCCGTACGACCACTCCTGAGACACGCCATATCTGATTCTCAGCAATCCGTACGGGCTCGGCCCCCCGCGAATCAATGCCGACCGCGGCGCACGCTTCGTCGAGCGCCGCGCGGCCGCGTTCCGACGTGCTCGTCATGCATGCAAGCTAGCGCCGATCCTCTCCCGCAGGGCAAGCGCCTCCGGGAGCTTCGGGTGACGAGCCGAGAAGCGTCCCAGTTCGCGCAAGTCCTCTGCCGCCCGGCGCGAGGTCAGCCCGCCGCTGAAGTCCAAAGCGCGGTGGCCGATCGACGCGGCCTCGCGCGGGTCGCCCTTGAGCATGACCAGCGCGGCGAGCTTGGTGCACGAGATCGCCTTGGACCGGACGAATGCCGGCGCGTGCCCCCGTACAGCACTTTGGAACCGCTCCGCGGCCGGCGTCGGATCGTGACCATCCACTCCCACCGCGAGGTCCCAAAGGGCGTGCGCGGTATCTCCGTTGTGCTGGGCTTCGTCGTAGTAGGCCATCCACGGTGGTTCCTCGGCGGGACGGCGCTGGGCGAAAGCGTCGTCGGCCGCGCCCACTGCGGACAGCGTTTCCTGGACGTTGTGCAGCTTCGCGAAAGCCCGTGCGCGGGCGGTGTGCAGCATCGCCCGCTCCGAAGCGGTGAGCCGGTCGGATCGGACCAGCCCCTTCTCCGCGTTCGTCAGCCCGTCGTCGCCGTCGCCGATCCAGATCGCCTGGCGCGCCAGGAAGGAGTATCCCTTGGCCCGGAGGTGCCAGTGCTTGCCCTCTTCCGCGCACTCGACCGCGACTTTGAAAGCGACACGAGCCTCCTCGTGCCGGCAGACGTCGAACTGCGAGGCCCCGGCGACGAGTCCGAGCCGAGCAAGGGCGGCAAGGAAGTCGGCTCTGAGCCGGGGCGGACAGTCAGCGGAGAGCAGGCTGACTGCCCAGCGCATGCAGTTGCCTGCCAACTCCCCGACCAGGCCGCCGCTGCCGTGCGAGTTGTCCCAACCTTGAAGCACGTTGGCGATGTCGAGGAGTTGGTCGATCTCGTTCCTGGTGATCCGTTCGGGGACGGGCGGCGGGGCCACAGGGCTGAGGAGGCGGGTCAGCTCCAGCGGAGCGAGGGTGGCAAGGCTGCCGACGGCGAGGAAGGCACGACGTTCCACAGGCTCAGGACTCCTGTTCGGCGCAGTTGGGTCACCTCCCCCCAGCATGCGCCCCCGATGTGCCCTCCGGGTTCCCTCCTCTTGCCCTCGGCCCAATGAATCCGCATCAGCGCGGCATTTATCCGCATCGCCAAAGGTCATTCCCCACGCGCGAGCGAACAGCCCGCCCGTCTCCAGGACTTCGTCCAGCCGCGCAGCTAAGTCCTCCGGGCACCGGTATTCGCCGCGCTCGATCTTCAGGACGACATCCACGCTGACCTGCACCCGAGCCGCAAGCGCGCCAGCGGTCTTGAAGCCGCAGGCCTTACGGCGCAGGCGGATCTCATGGCCGTACCACGCCTCCGGTGAGGCGGTCGGGTCGAGGACCTTCTCCGGCTGCGGCATACGCGCTCCTGCCTCCCGATGAGGATTCCCGCCGGTATCCACATCGCCCTCTGCCCGCTCGGCTTCCGGGCTGTCTCAATGGTTGCTGACCGCTGCTGAACCAGTACACACCGCAGCCGGATTCCCGTGGGCGGGTTTCCGGGCAACGAACTGGACTTGCCATGACGAACCTTCTTGAAGCCGCGCCGCCAGGAGCACGCAGCACTGCTCAGAGCGGCCCCGGGCAGTTGCTGATCGAGCTGGAGCTGCCAGCCAAGTCCATCCACCACGCCAAGACGATCGCGCGGGAAAACGTCTGCCTGTGGGGCCTGGACGAGCTGGCGACGGACATCGGGCTCACCCTCGCAGAGCTGCTGACCAACGTCATGCGTCATGCGGCGCCGCCGACCGGTCACGGGCATCCCAAGGTCGGCCGCTGCCTCGTCCAGCGCGTCCCCGGAGGGATCGTGGTGATCGTCCACGACGACGATCCCACGCTGCCGCAGGAGCGGGAGGTCGACGTGAACAGCCTCGACGGCCGCGGCCTCATGCTCGTGCGCGCGCTCGCCGCAGACGTGACCGTGGTGCCGAGCCCGACGGGGAAGGACATCGTCGCCGTCTTCACGTCCTCTACCGATTCGGTACGCGCCGAACAGGACTCGCTGAAGTGACGGATTCCGTGTCCTTGCCGCCCGCCGGCCGCCGAACGCGTAAGGCACCCGGTCGCCTTCACCAGGAGCCCGAGGCGGTGACCTGGGCGAGGGAGAAAGCAGGCCTGACCAAACGGGCCTTGGCCAGCCGGCTCGGGATATCCGAGCAGCTCATGGGCGAGATCGAGAGCGGCTGGCGGAGCGCCACCCCCGCAAACCTGATGAAGATCGCCGACGCGCTGAACTGCCCCTTGGTGCTCCTTGAGCGCAAACGCTCCGGAACCACTTCGAGCCCCGGTATCCCGTCCCCGTTGGCGGCCGAGGCCTGTACGAACCCGCCCCTACATCGTCCTGATCTGGAGACGCCATGCTGACTCCTCGCGACTTCCCCGGCCTGGAAGCGGCCTACCTGGCCCTGCTGACGCAGGTCAGCGACGATTTCGAGTTCCGCATAGCGCCGCGCGGCAACGACGCCCGCGAAGTGATCGGCGTCGGTTTCCGGCTGCCGGACCCGCGGCAGCGCCTGCCGTATCTGGCAGCCCGCAGGGTCAACCCGGTGTTCCATTTCGCCGAGGCGCTGTGGCACCTGGCCGGACGCCGGGACCTGGAGATGATCGGCTACTACGCGCCGTCGATGGCATCCAGCTCACGCGACGGCGTACACATCAACGGCTCGTCGTACGGGCACCGCATCCTCACCCCGGCCACGGGGGCGGACCGTTCGGCGTTCGACCGCGTACTGGAGCTGCTGAGGCGCGAGACCGACAGCAAACGCGGCTTCCTGCCGGTGTTCACCGCCGACGAGCTGGCCGTCGACGGCAACCCGGACATGGCGTGCCTGGCCGCTCTGCACCTGCTCCCGCGGGACGGACAGCTCCACATGGTCTGCACGATGCGGGCCAACGATCTGGATCGCGGGCTGCTCTCGGACGTCTTCTCGTTCACCATGTTCCAGGAGTACGCCGCCGTCCAGCTCGGCCTGGAGCTGGGCTCCTACACGCACCACATCGGCTCGGCGCACATCTGCGACCGCGACGCCGAGCGGGTCCGGCAGGTTCTCGACGAGGCCACTCAGCGGGCGGCACCCCTGCACTTCGAGTTCCCGCCGATGCCTGCCACGACCACACCGGCGACGATCGCCCGGGTCCTGGAGCACGAGGAGGGTCTGCGTACCAACGCCGTCTCCTACCGCGTCGCCGACATCGAAACGATGGGCCTGGACCCGTACTGGCAGCAGGTCCTGCTGCTGTTCGAGGTGTACCGGCAGATCGTCCACGAGGACCCCGACCACGTCGACCCCCAGTTGCTGGACCCGCTGTGGCCGGGCCTTCGCTGGCTGCTCGGCCGCAAGTGGCCGGCCTGTGCCACTGCGGCGGACACCCGTTGACCAGGAAGCTGCCCCACAGCGGTGCCGTGGTGGACGGGGTCGACTGGACCCGCTGGTCGGTGATCCTGTGCAAGCCGGACGCCGGCGAGCGCGGGCTGAACGACACCGTCCTGAGCCGACTCGCCCTGCCGGGAGTCGAGTTGTCCGGGCGGTGTGAGGTGATCGTCGAGGCATGGCAGATCCACGTCCACTACTGGGATCTGCTAGTGGACAAGGACTGGTTCCCTGACCGCGACATCCCGGCCTGCCTCGACGCGGAGTACGTCGGCCGGACCGTCACCGTCGCCCTCGCCTACGGGCCACCCGGCGTCCACCCGCGGCTTCGTGCTGTCCTCGGCCACTTCGACCCGACCCGCGCAGCCGGGGGCACAATCCGCGGCGACCACGGCGACGACTCCCTCGACAAAGCGCTCGCCGAACACCGGCTCGTCCGCAACCTCGTCCACACCTCCGACGACGCCGAAGCCGCCCGCCGCGACTTCGGTACCTGGTACGGCGCCGCACGCCGCGACCTGCTCATCCCACGTCCGCGTACCACGGCGTGACGCCTACTTCCCCTCATGTGAAGGAGCCTCCATGGACACCGCCGGGACGACCAACACGCGCCACGCACTGCCGATCCTCGACTCGGGACAGATCAGCGCTCTCAAGCCCGCCCTGGCCGACGTGATCGAATACCGCAAGTCCGGCCTGTCGCTGAACTGGATCGTGGGCTGCCCCCTGGAGTGCGGGTATTGCGTCCGCCACCTGTTCGACAACTTCGGCATGAAGGTCCCTCGCCGCCTGATGAGTGACGAGCAAGCCGTCCAAGCGCTGGTCGGCCACCGTTACTTCCGCCCGCACAGCACGCCCATCCAGCTCCTCAACCGCGCCACCGACCCGATGCTGCCGGTGGTCAAACCGCACCTGTTCACCGTCCTGCGCGCGCTGGACG
Organism: Streptomyces sp. NBC_00433; assembly: GCA_036015235.1. Classification (NCBI taxonomy): domain Bacteria; kingdom Bacillati; phylum Actinomycetota; class Actinomycetes; order Kitasatosporales; family Streptomycetaceae; genus Streptomyces; species Streptomyces sp. NBC_00433. Next base: position 4,404,910 of record CP107926.1, read on the forward strand.
CACAGGAGCTGACCAACCACGTCCTGGTCATCACCCGCTGGCGCGTCACCCCCGAGGACTGCGCCGCCCTCAACTCCTTACGCCACCTTCGAGTGACCGTCCTGGTCACGCACTCCGGCATCGACCACCAGGGCATCGAACCGGTCGACTCGCGTATTGGCGCCGACAGCCTGCGCACCCTGTTCGAGCACGCCGAGCGGTACCGCACGGTGCTGTACTGGCGGCCCATCGTGCCCGGCCTCAACGACTCCGAGGCCCACCTGCACCGCGCCCGCGAACTGTCCGCGTACGCCCACGCGACAGTCTTCACCGGCCTGTTCTTCCGCCAGGAGATCGCCGACTACTACCAGGCCCACGGCCTGCCGTTGCCGTATGAGGACACCGCACGCCGCAAGATCATGCCCGAGCAGGCGGAGCAACGAATCCTGGACTACTTCCACACCCCGGAAGCCGCCAACGCCCAGTGGGGCGCACTGTTCCGCAAGACCAGCTGCGCTGTGGCGTACGCCCACGGGGAAGCCGACTACAACGGCCACTACGGCATCCGCGAGCTCTGCGACATTTGCCCGTCCGAGCAGATCGCGCGCTGCGCCGGCGCCTGGGTACGACCGGGCCTCGCCCAGGTAACCGCCGACGCGCGCGCCCTCGGGGCAACCGGCCCCGTCGAGATCGACGAACGCGCCATCATCGTCGAAGGCCTGGACGAACCGCCGCGCTACTTCCTCCAGCACGGCTACGGCTTCCAGTGCCACGACCGCAGCAAGCCGCACCACCACCGCCTGCACGGACGCGCCCCAATCGGATGGCCCGGACCGGCGGAGAACGGAACCGCCCCGTGAACTACAGCGCCTGGCCGGCACTGTTCGTCGTGGACGTCGAGGGCAACGGCGCCAGCCCGCCCGACCTAGTCGAAGTCGCCGCGCTCCCGATCCAGGACGGCCAGCCCGACACCTCCACCGCCGGGGCGTGGCTGATCCGCCCACCCCGGCCCGTCACCCCGCGCGCCGCCCACGTCCACGGCCTGACCAACGACCGCCTCGCCACCGCACCCCCGTGGGACGACGTCTCCGGCGCCGTCCACGACCTCCTCGGCACCGCATGGATCTGCGCCCACAACGCCCACACCGACTACCGCGTCCTGACCGCCCACCTGCCCGACTGGCAGCCCACCGGAGTCCTGGACACCCTCCGCCTGGCCAAGACCACCCACCCCGACCTGCCCGGCTACAGCCTTGACGCCCTCATCACCCACCTCACCCCCGACCTGAGCGCCGCGCCCGCGGCGGGCCGGCACCGCGCCACCTTCGACGCCTACGCCACCGCCCAACTGCTCATCTCCATGGCCGCCCACTACCCCACCTGGGACGAACTCGTCACCGCAGCCGTCCCACCCAGCCTGCCCGGCGCCCCACAACCCGAAGAGGACCCAACCCTGTGGTGACCCCCGCCCCCAGCTCCCCGCCCGTCCGTATCGGCATCACCGGAACCCACTCCACGGGCAAAACGCTGTTGCTGAAGCGGATCGAGATGGAGCTACGCAGCCATGGCATGACCGTGGCCCGTACCGGCCGCTTGGCCAAGCGCGCCGCCGCCCTCGGACTCCCGAAGATGCACCACCACACCGCCACATCGACCGAGTGGATCATCTGCCAGGGCATCGCCGACACTCTCGCTGCCGAGACCCAGTGCGCGGACGTCGTCCTCGTCGACCGCGCACCGATCGACGCCCTCGCGTACTACGGTGCCGCCCTGGAGTACCGCAACGAGCGAGCCGAGCCCCTGGAGCACGAACGGCTACGGCTCCTCGCCGCCACCCAGCACCCCACCTTCACCTTGCTCCTGGCAACCGTCCTCGACCCCGACATCCCCGCCTCGGCCACCGACGGCCACCCGTACGACCCCCGCTACCGCACGTTGGCCGACGCCCACGTCCACACCCTGCTCGCCGAAGACCACCTCGACCACGTACGCGTCACCAGCGACCCCGCCGGCGTCGACGCCGCCATCGCGCAGGCAGTCAGCCTGTGCCTGGAGGCAATCGCCCCGTGACCGCCGACCCAGCGACGAACCCGCCGGCCGCCCACAGGGTATGGACGATCGCGCGCATCCAGAACACCCTCACGAGCCCCGTTCTCATCCGCCGCTTCCTGCTGGACATCAGCCACGCCCCCGACCACCAAGTCATGAACGTCTTCACCGCATGGCAACGCGTCGCGGCGACCATCGAAGCGAACACCTCCGGTGCGACCACACCTGCCGGACAAGGAGTGCCGTCCACGGACCATCGGAGCTGCAACGCCGACCATGAACGCGGTTGACCCAGCCACTCGGGCGGTGCCCCCGCCGAGAAGTCACCGCGTAGTACCGCACTGCCTCCTCCCCGCGGACCCGCAGGGAGCGGGACTCCCTGGCGATGTGCGGGGCGAACCGGCTCTCCCCTGCACGAGGAGCCGCTGCTAGCTGGGCGGTGTGGGTAATCCCCTCGGGCGTGGGGAGCAGCCTCCGCAGCACGGCGACGTGGTCAAGCAATGGGGTCCATTCCTGAGTGTGCCGGGAGCAGTCGCGGTCCGTGTCCCGATACGCGCATCAGCCCCCTCGGCCGATGAGCCGGGTTTAGCTCTGATTGTCCGACTGGGCCGGTAAGTTTCTCTCCAGTCGGCCAAGGCGAGAGGACCGCCAGTGGGTACAGGCAAGGCAGAGAGGTCGGATGCCGGTGGCAGCGCCGGAGCGGGAGGCTTCGACTACCAGCACCGCGTGGCGGCGTGGCTTGCTGTTACTGCCTTGGCTGGCACCGCTGCGCCCGCCGTCCGGGGCCTGTGGACCGGGTCGGTGCAGCAGATTGCGTGCGAGACCGGGGAGCCCGTCGATGACTGCCGGGTAGACACCTCCGATGGGATCACCCTGGTCCTGCAGGCAAAACGGACCATCGGCATGTCCGTCCTGGTAACTAGCGAAATGGCCAAGACGGCCGCACAGTTCGTACAGCAGCACCTGCTGCCGGGCCACGCGCATGAACGTCTGGTCCTCGTCACGTCCTCCGAGGCGTCAGGAACGGTGAGAGTCGATCTCGCCCAAGCCCTGAACCGACTCCGTGGCGAGCCCGTCGAAAGAGACGTGACCTCCCTGGGCCTCAACGCCGCCAAGATCGCCGCCCATGACAAGTTCGCGGCGCATGTCCGCCGGGCCTGGGAGAAGGAGCGAGGCGCAGCGCCGTCGGCTGCCGAGCTCCGAGCATTTTTGGCCTGCTGCTATGTCTGGATCCTTGATGTGGAGTCCGGCGGCCAGGCGGAGCGCGAGGCTCTGGGTCTGCTGCGCATGACCATACTCAGCGATGCCGCTCAAGCGGAGGCCGCTTGGAACGTGCTCCTCAGTGCCTGCGCACAATTGGCAATCACGCATTCCGGCACCGATGCGACACAGTTGAACGAGGAACTGTCGTCGGCCGCCATTGCTCTGGCTACGGCCAAGGATTTCACCGCAGATGTGGAGCTCTTGACGAAGTTCACGAAGCAGGCTCTCGACGAGTTGGGCCACGGGCTCACCACCGTTCCCACACCACACGATCCGGTGGCAATCGAGCGCAGTATGACGACTGGGCTGGATGCGCGCTCACAGGACGAGTCGTTCCTCCTCGTGGGTGAGCCTGGGGCCGGTAAGACAGTGGTCCTACATGGGTTGGCTCATGAGGTGGCTACTCAAGATCGACCTTTGGTCTTCATACAGGTCAGTAGCCTTGCTGCTACGAGCGTCGGTGAGCTTCGCACGGAGTTGGGACTGCAGCATTCTTTCGTCGATGTCCTGGCCGAGTGGACTCCCGGCCATACGGGTCTATTGATCATCGATGCTTTGGACGCGGCACGAGCAAACGCTTCAGCCGGACTGTGGCGGACCGTCATTGACAATGTCCGTCGGCAATTGCCCCGCTGGCGAGTGGTTGCCTCGATCCGCACATGGGACCTGCAACACTCCAGCCGCCTGCGCGCCCTTTTCCCAGGCGACCCAGTAGTGGTGGGGGACCTGACAGACGACGAGTTGAAACAAGTCAGTGATGCCTTTCCCGCGCTGAAGAGGATGCTAGACCATGCCTCCGAGCAGCAGGGACGACTGATGCTCAACACCTTCAACCTTCGCCTGGCTGCTGAACTCCTACTGGAAGACTCGTCAGCATCAGATCTTCGCGGGGTCGACAACAGGCTGGATCTTCTGGACCGCTACTGGCAGGCACGCGTTTCGGACGGCGTTGGCGGTTCCGCCAGGGAAGCTCTGCTGGTTCAGCTGATCACGGTAGCGGCACGGGACAGGAGGCTGGCTGTACCCGCCCAGACAGTGCTGGAGGGCGATATCGCGGCGGCCACTGTCCTGGACAGCCTCCTTTCCCGCTCCGTTCTCACTCGCGTACCGCTTACCGTGGGGAACCCTGCACGTGGGCCGATTCAGTTCGCGCACCATGTGCTGTTCGACTACGCCGTGGGGACGGTCTACTTCGATTCCTTCAGCGACGGTCTGACGGAGTGCTTGCGGGCAGATCCGGACCTGCTGCTCTTCGCCCGACCCAGCATCGACGTGTACCTGCAGCTGGCGTGGAAACAGGGGGCAGTCCCGTTCTGCACACTTGCGTTGGAGCTAGTGGCCCCGCCATCGCCGAGCATGACGGCACCGGCGATCGCAGACGTGGTGGTCCGCAATTGCATCAACGCCGCAGAAATCGAGCCGCTGCTCGCCGGCGTTCCGGACAGTACTGTGGAGCTGAAGCGACTGCTGGGGGCGATCGCCGTCGTCGTCTCCATCAGGATCAAGGAAGGCCGTCTCGCGAACCCGGGCGTGTGGGCGAATGCAGCTGAGCGGCTTTCCCGCACACCCGAGCACGCCGGCTCCGCACTGGGTGTCCTGGTCACCGACTTGGCATCCCACCGCACGATCCTCACTGTGGCGTCCCTGCAACAGTGTGGCTTGGCCGCGCGGCGCCTGCTGGAACATATCTGGACTCAGCCACCCACTCTGTGGGCGCGACTGGCCATCCCCGCAGTGGTCCAGACAGCTAGCAGCGATCCGCAGGCAGCCGAAACGCTACTCAGGCGCACCCTGGAATCACCGCAACTGCAGGACCGGGGCTACAACGACCTTGGCGCCCTGACCGACAAGGTCCAAGAGCTGATAGAGCTGATGCCCACATTCGTGGAAGACCTCTATGTCACAACGCTCAGCCATGAAGAGAACTCTTCCGCAGTCACACAGATGGGCTCGGGCGCCGTCCTGACGTTGCTGTCCAACCGCCGACAGGACTTCGACGCAGCCAAGTATCCCCTGGTCCAGTACTTCCCCGACCTCCTGCGAACCGATTCCCGACGCGCCCTGTCCATCCTCACCCGGCTGAGCACCCTCGGACATTCCCAGCCGACAGAACACCAAATGATCGTGGGCGGTCACGCAGTCACGATCCAGGAGGACGGCTCACACCTGACGGATTTCGGCACCAGCTACAGGAACGACGACCCCGCGGCCCTGTTCGGCGCCCTTCAGGACTTCGCGTCGAAGGCTACTCTCGCGCAAACCCGGGCACTGGTTGAGGCGTTGACGGCGGCCCCTCAGGCTGCCGCCGTGTGGCGGCGTGTCCTGTTGTCCGCATCCCACAATCGCATCCTCGCCGACGCCCTGTTCAGCGATCCGGCAACCCTCGTGACGAGGCTACTCATCCCCGAGCTCGCCGGACCCGCAGCCACACTGACAAGAGCACTGCATCCCACGCTACGAGGTACAGACGCGGCACGACTCGAGGCCGCCGTACTCTCGCTGAAGCCCTCCAGCGCCGACGATGGCAGCCAGGACTGGGACCGCGAGGATCGCCGGTACCGGATGTTCCTCAACGCCCTCTCCGCAGAACACCTCACCGATCAGTCCCTGGCCCACGACCACGACCCCCAGGCCGCAGTCATCGATCACGAGGACGACGATCTGGCCTGGCCCAGCCTGGATCCGACACCGGTCGCGGCCAGCGGCGACCCTACAGAAAAGACCGTGCAGACCCTGTGCAACGAAGTCCGCCGGTTCACCGACCTCTATCTCAACGGCGCCCCAACGCCGGAGGAAATCACTTCCTGCGTCCCGGCCGTCACCGCGCTTGAGGCAGCTCTAAGTCAGACATCTTCCGCAGGAGTGCGCAACGAAGCAGAAGACCTCCTCGCCAAGGCAGCCGAGATCTGGACACGCACCACCCACGCACCACCATCAACCCTGGACCGCGCCCGGTCCATCCTGCTGTCGCTGAAGAGCAGCCCACGTCCTGAGCCGACAGATCAGAACGCCAACTACACCATGCTCATCCCGCAAGGCCCGCGCACCGAGGCAGCCCGTGGACTTGGGCAGCTGTGCCGGATGCCCGAGCACTACACCGCGGAGGTGGGCGAGGCGATCCTCGAGCTTGTTGCGGATCCTGTCGGACAGATCCGGCACACTATTGCCGTAGTAGCACCATTTGTCGCACGCAGCGCCCAGGACACAGCCTGGGAACTCCTCGAACTGCTCGCCCATCAGGAATCGGACGACGCCGTCCTGAGCGCAACGGTCGAGGCCGCGGGCTTGCGCATGGGCGACAGACGCCGAGGTACACAGCTCCTCGCCCACGTTGCGGCTCGCGTGAACCCAAGCGAAAGTCACGAGTCCGCTGCCGCAACCTGCGCAACTGTTGCCGCACTTCTCTGGGTCTATGACGCCATACCAGAAGCCAGAACGCTGCTCGATCAGATGACCGGCAACTGGTCGGGGCAAAGTACCTGGTCAAACTCCCTCCACATCCTCCGCTCTCAAGAGGCTCTCACCCACAATGACCCCGCCGTCCGCAAGCGCGCCCTAGATTTCATGCACGAGCTCGCCGAGCCGGCACTCCGCTCGACCCAGGAAGCGATCAGGCGCGCAGACCAGCTCACCGACAGCGAGAAAGAGCAGTTGAAAGCCGAACTGCAACTGCTCGACAGCATCGCCTTCCAGCTCTTCTCGGGCAGCGGAGCCATCGACCGGGAATCCACGCCGCCCACATTGGACCAAGTCAGGCTCATCGACGAAGCCGACCCAGTGATCCAGATCCTGGCGCAGGTTCCCGCCGCACCCGTCACCCACCACGTGGTCGAGATCTACGAATACGTCACCGACCACCGCCCACAAGAAGCTCTCCTGGCAATCCGCGACATTATCAAACAGGCTGGTACGCAAGACGGATACACCATGGATCCGATGGGCCTGGGCACCTGCGTAAAATTCGTGGAACGTATCCTGGCCGACCACAGGAACATCCTGCACGCACCGGAGAACCTCACCGCCCTGCGGGAAATCTGCGACGCTTTCATCGACGCCGGATGGCCCCAAGCCCACCAACTCGTCTTCGGAATCGAGCAGATCTTCCGCTAGATGAAAATTCTGCCGGTAGCGTCAAGTCCGCACTCAGCGGCAATGTTCATGGACCGCGACGTGATCAGGCGGTACTCCGACCGGCTCTTCGGTCGGAGTACCAAACACCTCGAAGACAACCCGCGAGACATCCAGGACGCACGTCGGCTGCCGGCAAGAACCGGCGTTGCGCAGCGTCAAGCCACTCGCGCGACGTCGTCCGATGTCTCCGCAGACGGGGTGAGGAACGAGAAGGCGCAGTCGCCGGGCCGGCGTCCCATCCGCTGCGTCATGAGCGCGCCGAGCAGCCCGAGCCCCGGGCCGGTCACCGGCGTACGCTCCATACCGACGTAGATGATCCCGCTTTCGTCGGCCTCGTCGGCGACTCTCTCTGGCGACGCAGCCACGCCAGCGCAGAACCCCCAGAGATCGGCGCGAAGGTCGATGGGGAGGTCTGTCCTCATGAAGACCAGCGGACGACGATCACCGGCCTTGTCGTACCCGAATGCCACCCCAGCGCCCGCGCCCTCGGGCATGGGAGGTGCGTCCTCGGGGACATCCTCCGCCATGCCGCCTAGCGATTCCGTGATCAGGGACCGCAGCGCCGTAATCGTCTCCTCGTCGCTGCGCCAGCCGTTCATCGGGCCCGAGGAACTGCCCTCGTAGAGAGCGGATACGTCAGCAACCACGTTAGGTAGATCCTCCACCACACTGTCATCGGGCGACGCCGATACCCCCGCATCCACGTCGATCTCCTGCGAAGCCGCTGCACAAAGATCGATGTCAGGCCGTGTACGTCCGATGCGCTCGGCAAGTGCCCGACGGATCACCTGCTCCTTTTCCGCGTCTGCCGAGCCGGGAACGATGAACAGGCAGGTTCGCTTGGTGTCGACCACGAGCGCAGCGCAGACTTTCTCGACAAGATCCTTCTCGATGACCTCCACCTTAAGTGCCCCCAGCAGAACATCCACCGGCAGCAGCCAGGCGTCGTACGTCCGCAGAGGCTCCACCCCAGGTACGGAGTTGCCGTCGATCGCGGGCTCACCATCATGAGAGTCGCCCACGCCTGCTCGACGGGAATTGTCCACCATGATCTTTCCTTTCGCCGTGTTTTGAGAGCAATCACCAGTCTTCACGTGGGGAAGACAGAGACGACGTAAAGTTCAAAAGCGTTAATCGCTCCCCGGTTCCACAGTCAGACTCGCGGCGACTAGAAGTAGCTGTCGCACCCAGGGCGCAGTTCTGCTGGGATGCATGGGCAGGTGCGCGACGGCCAACCCGTCCACCGTGCCGGAGCCGCTCACTGGGACTGACGATCCACCGACCAGCACAACCGGGACGGCAACACCACAGCCGCCCGCACACAGGCGCGTTCCGCCCAAGGCAGATAACGGACCGTGCGACGCTGATTCGGTAGGCCCACCCACTTCACAGAACATCAGTTCGACATGAAAGATGGGGCCATCGCGTGCCAGTTCGGCACGTCGCTCGTTGACAGCGCAGCGGAAGTAGACGGATCGGGCAGGCTGTTGGCCCTTGCCGATTCGCGCCGGGAGGGGCACCAATGGGCGATCGCAGCACAATCGAGTGGACTGAAGCAACGTGGAATCCCACCACAGGGTGCGACCGCACGTCCCCGGGCTGCGACAACTGCTACGCCATGGTGTTATCGCGGCGCCTGAAGGCAATGGGAGTGGCGAAGTACCAGGTCGACGGGGACCCCAGGACATCGGGCCCCGGCTTCGGCCTCACCTTGCACCAGGACGCGCTGGACGTCCCCCGGCAGTGGAAGGCGCCACGGACTGTGTTCGTGAACTCCATGAGCGACCTGTTCCACGCGAGGGTTCCGGTGGAATTCGTACGCCAGGTGTTCCAGGTGATCGCCGAGACGCCTCAGCACACCTACCAGTTGCTGACTAAGCGGGCACGACGGCTTCGACGAGTGGCGGATCAACTCGACTGGCCTTCCAACCTGTGGATGGGCGTCTCGGTCGAGAACGCTGATCACTTGGACCGGGTGGAGGACCTGCGGCAGGTACCCGCCGCGGTCCGCTTCTTGTCGTGCGAGCCGCTACTCGGGCCGCTAAGCGGATTGCGCCTCGACGGCATCGGCTGGGTCATCGCCGGCGGTGAGTCCGGACCCGGCCACCGACCTGTGCGCGAAGAGTGGCTCACCGAGATCCGCGACGTCTGCAACGACTCCGACGTGCCGTTCTTCTTCAAGCAATGGGGGGGCCGCACACCCAAGTCGGGTGGCCGCGAACTCGCCGGGACGATATGGGATGAGATGCCACCACGTCGGCCCGCCACAGTGCGGTAAGAGCCAATCTGTTCCAGATACCGTACGCACTCTGGTGACAAGCAGCTGCAGCGTGTGACCCTCTCTCCAGTGGGCTCTACGGGAGTGGGGGGACGAACATGGCCGTTCCGAAGGAGACCGTCTGGGAGCGCGATCCGCACACCGCAGCCAAGCATGACTTACTCAAGCGGTACCTCGAAGCGTGGGCGCCGATCCTGTTGTCCCGTCACGATGTGATCACATACGCCGAAGGCTTCGCGGGTGCAGGAGTCTACAAGGGGGGCGAGCCGGGGTCCCCCGTGATCGCTTACGACGTATTCGCCGGCGCCCTGGCCAGGTTTCCGAAGCGTATGCGCATGCTCCTCATGGAAGAAGACCCGCGGCGGGTCCGTGAACTGGAGCGTCAGATAGCTCTGGCTCAGGCAGGGCGTACAAGCGGCATAACGGGCCGCTTGACCGCCGACATACACCTGGGTGACTTCCACCCTGCCCTCCTGCAGGAGTTACGGAGCGCAGGGGCGCTCGGGAAACCCCTCTTCGTCCTCCTGGACAGTTTCGGGGGCCCTGACATCCCCTACTCACTGCTGCAAGAGCTGGGGCGCCTTCCGGGGACCGAGGTGATGGTGACCTTCGAGCCCGGCTTCCTGACCCGGTTCGCCGAGAAGCATGACGGTTACCGTAGGAGTGGCGACGACGCCTTCGGCAGCTCGGACTGGCAAGCCGTCTTCCGGCAGCCCCCCGCGGAGAAGTTCCCGTTCCTACGCGAGCAGTACCGGGACACCCTCCGCCAAGCTGGCTTCTCGCACACCCTGTACTTCGAGATGGTCGACGAAGGTGGTCGGAAGCTCTACCTGATCTTCGGCACCGGGCACGAGCTGGGCCTGGAGAAGATGAAGGACGCGATGTGGAAGGTCGACACCTCCTACGGCGTTCGCTACCGCGATCCGAGGGACACACAGCAGCAGGCCCTGGAGCTGGAATTCGAACCAGACACGGCCCCGCTCCGGCGGATTCTGCACGAATACATCGCGGCATCTCCCGAAGGGCGGACGGTGCCGGAACTCCAACGGTTCACCCTCTTGGAGACAGTCTATCGACCCGCCCAGGTGATCACGCTCCTGCGCCAGATGCGTGACGACGGAATATTGACGGCGGAGCCCCGAGCCATCAACACCAAGGCGCGGGTGGCCATCGCAACGGCCCCAATCCGCACCAAGCCAACCACGAATCAGGACGCTCTCTGGTAGAGGCCCACCCGCACCACAGCCGCACCAGGCGCGACGGTACGGGACGGTCAGCCACGGTCAGCACTGGCACCCTCATCTCGGCCTGAGCGTTCGCCGCCTGCCGCCGCATGACCGGCGGTCTGGAGCAGAACGCGCCGATCGGGGCGAGGATGGGCGGCCCGCATGGTGGCGCAAACCACGGTGAGCGCGGCAAGTCGCCCGGTGTCCAGGCCGAGGCCCGCCCCGTGCGCGCGCAGCCACCGCACCGCGCCCTTGAGGTCGTGCACCTGCTGCGGGAACGCCGCGTGCGGTGCGAGGCGGTAGTCGACGGAGACCACGCTCACGCCGTACGCCGCGAGCGGTGCCAGGCGTGTGGCGCCGTCGTCTCGAACCGCTGCCACTTGGACTCCCTGGGCAGGCCCTGCCGAGCGGCCCGCCGGATTCCAGCGTCGGCCGGCGGAGCGGTGGCCTGCCATTCAGTCCTCACTGACGACAGCGGGAGCGGAGCAGGCGGCTGCATATCCGGTTCCCACAGAAGCGAGGTGCCACCGATGCGCTCCAACCCGGGCCTCGCGGCCGTGTACAGGTCCGCCGCCGTCTCGCACAGCTGCACGAAGCGCTCGCGAAGGTCCTCTCGCCCCTTGCGGAAGGCCACTTGGGACTTCTCCACAGCGTCCTTGTCCAGTGCGCGCCACCCGAAGTAGACGCCGCCGACGCCCGTCACCGCTCCCAGGATGCCCAAGCCTGTCTCCGCACCCACGCGCGCACCCCCGGTCGGCGTTCTGACAGTCGCGTAGCCCTACCTTTCCTCGCGCCGCCGCACTCAGCCTCCGGTCACGGACCAGGCGCAGCAATCCGGTTGCCGCCGCGACGTACAGGCACGGCACTGTCTGCAGATACTCGTCCGTATTCGGCACAGCGGCTGCTCACTCTCGGCAGCATGCTGGTGCTGAAGTTCACCGCAAGTTCGACCGCTAAGAAGCCGTGGCAAGGACAGTACGGCCGTCACCCTGCGCGCCCGTGCGTGAAGTGCTCAGCTGCGCGTGGCCCGGTCCGCCAGGAAGAGGGCCAGAGGGCCGGCGGGGAGCAGGAACCGACCGTGCGTTGCGGCGTGCAGGGCGTCGGGCATGGGCCACCAGGTGAGTTTGAAGTCCTGCTCGGTGGGCGTGAGCTGTTGCGGTCCGCAGGTGAGGTCGCGGGCTTCGTAGAGGTGGACGCGGGCGGGTGAGGAGACGGTGAGGGCGTACGAGCCGAGTGGTCGCCACCTTGTGGCGGTGATTCCGGACTCCTCGCGCAACTCGCGCCGCGCGCATTCCTCGGGCGTCTCGCCGGCTTCCCTCCGGCCGCCGGGGAGGAAGAGGTAGTCGCCCCTGTGGGCTGGGAAGTGGGCGCTGAGAAGAGCTACGAGGCCGTCGTGGTCGCGGGCTACGACGACGGCCGCGTCGCGGACGGCTGGGGCATCGCTCATACCGGCCGAGGCTAGTGGGCATCAGCGGACCATCGCGGCGAACGGCACGTTCATGACGACTGGGTGGGCGATGCCGCGGCCGTGGTAGCCGTCTTCGCCGTAGGCGTCGCCGTGGTCGGCGCACAGGATGATCAGCCAGCGCTTCTTCGCGGTGAGGGTGGTGATCAGGCGGGCGAGGTGGGCGTCGGCGTAGGCGAGGGCGGCCTGCTGGGAGGCGGCGGTGTCGCGGCTGTCGCCGAGGTAGTGGCCGTGGGGGACGTGGGTGGCCGAGACGTTGACGAACAGGTAGACGGGGCGGCCGTCGTGGCTTTCGGCGATCTCCAGGGCGTGGTCGACCTGGTGGCGGGTGGAGTCGGGTTCGGGTGAACAGAACTCGGGACGCCAGTGGTCCTCGTCGAACAGGTCGGGCAGGACCGAGCCGAGCGGGGTCTCGCGGGAGAAGTAGGTGACGCCGCCGACGCAGATGCTGCGGTAGCCGTGCTGGGCGAGGCCGGCCACCCGCGGCAAAACCCACACCCAGGCCCTCCTCCGCCTCGCACGCCACCACACCAGCGTCATCTACGCCATGCTCCGCGACGGAACCTTTGACACACCACGCCAGCCCCAGACAGTCACCACATGACCACCTCGAACTTGGCGAAAGACACAGAGGCACCCCGCAACCGCATCCACTGCCTGTAGCGCGTCGGCATCTGGTTCCCAGGGGGCCACACTCGTCCCACCGCACCCAGATTGGTCACTCTCACAGGACAGGTGCTGGCGATCGGTCTATTATCCAACATGCGGATCGTAGAGCCTAGCAATTTTGCACCCTATGGCTCACGACCGAGGGGTCGTAGAGTTCTTGATCAATTCTGGCCAGTCGAAGGGAATGCCCCCTATGGACAAGGTAGAACAGGACGACACCGTGGCAGTCTCAGCACCCGTCGTCCCGTCGCCGGAGATGGACAGCGTCGCCCTACAGCGTTTGATCGCGGAGGTCCGGACGAGCGAACCGGTGATGTCTGGTAATTACAACCGGACCTACAACCGCCACAACCGCTAGAGGTCTGTCCTGAATCGGGACATTGATACCGTACTGGTCAAGACGGCTAGTCGGTGCAACCTGGACTGCGCCTACTGTTACGTCTACAACCTCGGTGATGAGAGCTGGAAGAGCCAGCCTCGCCGCATGACGGATGCGGTGATGAGTGCTGTCATTGATCAGTTGGGCGCACTCAGCCGGTCGCAATCGCGCCCGCTGAGCGTAGTACTGCACGGGGGCGAACCGCTCCTGCTCGGCATCGGCGCCACCGAGCGTCTCATCGAAGGTCTCAAGTCGACCTTGCGAGCAGATGCTGGTCTACACATCCAGACCAACGGCGTGCTGTTAACCGACGAATTTATCGACCTCTTCGATCGCTACGACGTGGGAATCTCGATCAGCCTGGATGGTCCGGCCGAATTGCATGATCGGAATCGCAGAGACCGACAGGGCGAAGGTTCGCACGAGCGGGTAGTGGCTGGGGTTGCTCGACTCGTCGCACACCCAGCGCATGAACGGTTGTTCAGTGGATTGCTCGCGGTTGTCGATCCGACGTCAGACCCCATCGAGGTGTATGAGTTCCTGAAGGCCACCAGGGCGCCATCTTTTGACTTCCTCTATCGGGACGGAAACCACGACGTCCTTCCTCCGGGGAAGAGTCAGACAGACTCGACCGAATACGGCGACTGGATGGTGCGCCTACTCGACCACTATCTCGCTGATCTGACCCCACCGCGAATCCGCGTGCTCGATGACCTCATCCGCCTCATCCTTGGTGGCCGTGGTCGCAAGGAGGGTATCGGGCAAGACGAGTACGGCATTCTTGTGATCGACACCGACGGTCGTATCACTCGCAATGATACGCTGAAGGTCGCTTATCCCGGCGCTGATCGCTTTCAGCTTGAGCGTTCAATCGTCAATCGAGACCTCCTTGACCAACTAGCTGGCACGGAAATCGACGAGTACTTTGCCCTTCAGATTCCGACATCCCCGACCTGCAGAGCCTGTCCGGAGTTGACGGTATGCGGCGGAGGAATGCCTGCGCATCGCTGGTCTGCAAAAAACGGTTACTCTAACCCGACCATCTTCTGTAGCGACCAACTAAGACTGATCTCATCTATTAAGGTCCGCCTCTTCACCGTCGCTAAGGGAAATAACTGACAGGAGGAGCCGCCGTGACAACCAATTCTCGGCCTGGACAAGACTCATTGCAGCAATCCAGTACGGCGGTGTGGCCGCGGCCCGATCTGCATCGCCGCGAGATGGCCGCAACTCCCTTTCGATACGCGACGTTGACTAAGTGTTTCACGCCACAGATCGGTGAGCGTGTGCTCGAATGGTTTGAGCGCGACGCGCCGTGGATCGCGAAGCGGACTGAGTTCTACGAGCAGTACGAGCTCAGCTGCTGGGATAATGCATCGCCAGCAGCTTCCTACCTGACGAGATACGACATCCTTGATGCCGTCGGCACCGCGATGACAGAAATGTTCGGATGTGATTTCGAGTCTGACGTCAACGTCGTATGCCATAAGCTCGTGCGCGGACATCGAATCGGCATACACAACGACTACCTCGTCGGAGAAGAGACGCACCGACTGACCGTCCAGCTCAACCGCGGTCTGGCTGACACTGATGGCGGCTTTCTGATGCTCTTCAACTCTGGCGACCCCGCTGACTTTCACCGTGTGCTGCGTCCGGAACACCTGAGCGCACTTGCTTTTGAAATCTCACCCCATTCTTTTCACGCAGTGTCCGAGATGCACGGTGGAGCGCGATACACGGTCATTTACTCGCTTAGGGCTCGACGTGGCTAACTCCCTCAGCCTGCGCCTTGACAAGGAGGAACCGCTTTGGTTCCCCGGACTGGCGGTGGAACTCGTTGCGGACTTCGTATCGCGCAATCAAGTTCAGCTGATTCTCGCCGAACAATATGGGACGTCTCGTTGGCTGGCGGGCGATGCGAAACCTCCCGCCCCTGATGGTGGTGACATTCGGTTTGGTCCCCACCTATCGCATATTGAATATTTACCCGCCGAGACAGCAGCAGGATTTGAGGGTCTGAATTTCGCTGACAGCCGTGATCCACAGATCCATAAGCTGATCCAAGCGGCAGCTGACGTGCTCAAGCATGTTCCGAGTATGACTGAAAATGTCGGCCGGGTCGTGAAGGCGATCCATCCACTTCAGTCTCTGAAGGACCACGACGTCAGCCACAGCACACCCGAGCTGCCATTCTCAATCTTTATCTCGATACCGAAAAAGGACGAGCGGGATGCATTACTCAGAGTGACCGAGTCGATCATCCATGAGTCAATGCACCTTCAACTTACCTTTATAGACTCCATCGAGCCTCTAGCCGTAGATGATCGCGTAAGTGGTTACTCGCCATGGAAGGATGAATTTCGGCCGGTCACCGGACTTCTGCATGGCCTCTACGTCTTTGCCGTCATCCACCAGGCGCTCGGCATTCTGGCGGGCGTACGCAGCGAATGGAGCCAATACTGCCACAAGCGCAGCGCCGCGATCGAACATGAAATCGCCTCTCTCTCGGAGACGCCGGAAGGACTTTCTGAAATAGGCATTGATTTGTGGCGGCGTTGTCTTGAAATTATTACAGCTTGAGAAAGGCATCTCGGCGGGGCCATTGGATAATTCCGCTGGCTGCCGAATCGGGGAAACTGGTAACCCCCATTTCGCCTACGGCGGTTCGTTCCGCGCTCGGAGTTCGCGGCCATCTCCCGCACCGCGTGCGGCTTCTCCTTGGAGGCGTCCGGGGTCGACCATGAGGCCTCCGCCGGGCACGAGACGGACGACCCCTACGCCCGCTGACTACGCGCAGGGCCTGCTCGACACCAACATCGTCATCCTGCGCAAAAAATGGATCGACCCCGCGGAACTCCCCGCCGAACTGGCGATCACCGCCGTCACCCTGGCCGAACTCTCAGCAGGGCCGCACGCGGTGCGTCGGAAGGAGGACCAGGACGACTACGACGAGCAAGCGGAACGCGGCCGACGCCTCGACATCCTGCAACGCGCCGAGAACGAGTTCGACCCCATCCCCTTTCGACACCGAAGCCGCCGCCATCTGCGGCAGAGTCTGCGCCGCCGTCATCGGCGCCGGACGCAAACCCCGCCACCGCGTCGCCGACCTCACGATCGCCGCCATCGCATTCGCCGAAGACTCTCTCCCCCTCTCCACCACCAACTCCGACGACTACAAGGGCCTCGAAGGCCTCCTCACCGTCGTACCGGTCACACGACCCATCGTCCTCCACGACCGGTAAGTCGTACTCGTCGCACCACGACCGCACCACACACAGCGGTAACCTGCGGACAATAGCGGCCAGACACGAGCGCGCGGACGTAAGGCACCTGGTGGTACAGGGGTCATCTGACCAGCAGATACGCCGACAGAGCCCCTGTGATTCCCAAGCTCAGAGCGCGGGTTCGATTCCCGTCATCCGCTCCATTGCACAGCCCCAGGTCGAAGACCTGGGGCCTTTTTGTCGTCCGGGCGGGCCGATTGAAGAACCCGCACGACTCGCGCACCGCATCTGGCGGTCAATTGGCGCCATTCGTTTCTGGGCGTTCCGGTGGATTCCGCGTCCGGCGGTGTACGTGAGGCCCTGAGCCGGAGGGACGGGCGGCGAACGGGCGTGCGCCGAGGGCATGTTCGGGCATCCGCGTCCCGAGCGGTGATGACTCCGCTACCGGTGGTTGCTAGGTTCGTGACTGTCGTACTGCCGTGGGGGTGGGGCGGATGGGGTTCAGCTGGAAGGGTGCCGTCAACAAGGTCGGGGACGGGATCGAGCACGGCGTCGACAAGGTCAAGAAGAAGGCCGGCGAGATCATCGACGACGGCGCCCACATCGTCGGCGACGGCCTGGACCACGTCGGACTCGACGACGCAGCGGACTGGGTCGAGGACAAGGGCGACCACATCGCCGACGACCTCGGCGCCCACGTCGCCGAGCAGCAACTCGGCCAGACCGACCAGCCCGAGGAGTTGCTGCACGGGGACCCGGCCAAGATCCGCGAAGCGGTCCTGCACCTGGCCAGGCTCTCCCTGGCCTTCGACACCGGCCACACCGGCCTGGCCCATCTCGACCCCGGGGACTGGGACGGCGCGGGCGCGGAAGCCTTCCGGGCCAAGTTCACGGCCCAGCCCGCCAAATGGGCCCACGCCGCCACCGCCTGCGCCGAAGCCGGACTCGCCCTGGAGACCTACGCCGAAACCGTCGACTGGGCCAAAGGCCAGGCCAAGGAAGCCGTGCGGCTCTGGAAGCAGGGCGTCGCCGCCCGCAAAACGGCCGCCGACGCGTACAACGCGGCCGTGGACACCTACCACGATGACGTGAAGGCCTACAACGACAAGGTCGACGACGGCACAGACCCCGGCGCCAAACCCGTCGCACCGGCGGCGTTCACCGACCCCGGCGCGAAGGACAGGCAGGCCGCCAAGGACACTCTGGACGCGGCCCGCAAGCAGCGCGACAGCGCCGCCGCCACCGCCGAGGCCAAGGTCCGCACGGCCACCGAACTGGCGCCGAAGAAACCGGACTTCACCGGCCGGATGGAGAACGACCTCGGCGACGTCGGCAGAGCCGCACCCATCGCCGTCGAGCACTTCGCCGGCGGCCTGGTCCGCTCGGTGACCGACCTGGAGAAGTTCGTCCGCGGCCTGAACCCCACCGACCCCTACAACCTCACCCACCCCGCCCAATACCTGACCCACCTCAACGCCACCGCCGCCGGCCTGGTCGACATGACCGCCCACCCCGAACGACTCCCCGGCATCATCCTCGGCACCGGATGGGGCTCCGACGGCTCCGAAGCAAGCGGCCGACTCGTCGGCAACATCCTGCTGGCCATCGCCACCGACGGCGGCAGCGCCGCCGGCAAAACCGTCGCAGAGGACGCCGCCAAGAACGCAGCAAAAGACGCAGCAGAACAAGCCGTCAAGAACGGGGCCCGCGCCGCAGCCGAAGACCCCGCAAAGAGCGCCATCGAACAAGCCGCGAAGAAGTGCCTCTCGGACCCGATCGACGTCGCCACCGGCGACATGATCCTCACCCAGACCGACCTCACCCTCCCCGGCACCCTCCCCCTGGTCCTGCAACGCACCCACCTGTCGTCCTACCGGATCGGCCGCTTCTACGGACCCTCCTGGGCCTCCGCCCTCGACCAACGCCTCGAACTCGACGACCAGGGAGTCGCCTTCGTCGCCGACGACGGCTCGATCCTGCTCTACCCCGTCCCGCAGCCCGGCGTCCCCGCCTTCCCCTCCCACGGCCCCCGCTGGCCGCTGGAATGGGACGGCACACCCGGCTCTCCACTCCGCATCACCAAAACAGAAGCCGGCCACACCCTCCACTTCACCACCGTCCCAGGAGCGACAGCCACGCCCGGCGGCCCGATGCCGCTACCGCTCACCGAAGTCACCGACCGCAACGGCAACTCCTACGCGATCACCCACGACGACGACGGCGTCCCCATCGAGATCCACCACAGTGGCGGCTACCACCTCACCCTCAGCAGCGGCAACGGCCGCGTGACCGCCCTGCGACTACTCGACCCCGCCGCACCCGACTCGCCCGGCACCTTCGTGCGGGCATACGCCTACGACGAGTCCGGCCACCTCACCGCTGTCACCGACTCCACCGCCGTCCCCTACCGCTTCACCTACGACACCGCCGGCCGGATCACCTCCTGGACCGACCGCAACGACACCTCGTACCACTACACCTACGACCACCGGGGCCGCTGCGTCGCGACACGTGGCACCGAAGGGTTCCTGAACAGCACTTTCAGCTACAACGGCGCCAGCCGCACAACCACTTACACCAACTCGCTCGGCCACAGCAGCACTTACCGACACAGCGCTGCTTATCGACTCGTCTGTGAAACGGATCCCCTCGGCAACACGACCACCCAGCAGTGGGACCCGGCCAACCGGCATCTCATCGCCACGACGGATCCGCTGGGGCACACGACCCGCTACGCCTACGACGAGGTAGGCAACCTCACGGAACTGCTCCTGGCGGACGGCTCGGTCGCGCATGCTTCCTACGATTCCCTTCACCGGCCCACCGCGGTCGTCGAACCGGGTGGGGCGACCTGGCGGCACTCGTTCGACGAGCGAGGCAATCTCCTCGTCGCAACGGATCCCTTGGGCGCGGAAACCCGACACGCCTACAACGCGTCGGGGCACCTGCTCTCCACTACCGACGCCGTCGGCCACACTCGGACATTCGCCACCGACTCCGCCGGGCTGGTGGTCGCGATCACCGACGAGGCCGGGCATAGGTCTGTCATCCGGCGTGATCCGTTCGGACACGTCGTGGAGGTCGTCGATCCTCTCGGGCTCACCACCCGCACGAGTTGGACGCCCGAGGGCATGGTGGAGCGGCGCGAGCATGCCGACGGTTCCAGGGAATCGTGGACCTGGGATGCGGAAGGCAACCTGACCAGCCATACCGACCCCGCCGGCAATGTCACCCGCCACACGACCACCCACTTCGACCTGCCCGCTACACGGACGGATCCGGACGGCGTGACATACGCCTTCGCCTACGACTCTGAACTCCAACTGGTCGGCGTGACGAACCCCCAGGGGCTCACGTGGTCCTACCAGTACGACGAGGCGGGGCGCCTGGTCACGGAGACGGACTTCAACGGCCGTCGTCTGGCGTATTCCTACGACGCCTCGGGCAACCTGACGTCCCGAACCAACGGCGTGGGCGACGTGCTGCGCTTCGCACGCGACGCACTCGGCCGTGTCACCGAGCAACGTACGGACCTGGACGGCACCACCTACCAGTACAGCGTTTCCGGTCATCTGACAGGCAGCGTGAACCGCGACGCGGTGGTCGCCGTCGAGCGCGACGCCCGCGGCCGCGTACTCGCGGAGACGGTCA
Organism: Streptomyces sp. NBC_00433; assembly: GCA_036015235.1. Taxonomy (NCBI): domain Bacteria; kingdom Bacillati; phylum Actinomycetota; class Actinomycetes; order Kitasatosporales; family Streptomycetaceae; genus Streptomyces; species Streptomyces sp. NBC_00433. Next base: position 4,425,224 of record CP107926.1, read on the forward strand.
ACGGCCGGACGGTCACCTTCTCGCGGGACGCACTCGGGCGTGTCACCTGTCGAACCACGCCGTCCGGGCTGACATCGCTGTGGACCTACGATCCGACAGGCCGACCCTCGGCGATCGCCGCCGGCACGGACTCCTTGACGTTCGCCTACGACGCAGCCGGCCGGGAGCGCGAGCGGCGCTTCAGCGAGAGCATCGGGCTCACGCAGTCCTGGGACCCCGTTCACCGCCTCACCGAGCAGACAATCCGGAGGCGTGGCGACGGAGACGACCGGCTCATCCACCGCACGTTCGCCCACCGCGCCGACGGCTACCTCACCGAGGTGAGCGACCTCTCTTCACGCACACGTCGGTTCGGACTCGACACTATGGGCCGGGTGACCGAGGTGCGTGCCCATGGTTGGAGCGAGACGTACGCCTACGACGCGGCCGGCAACGTCACTCACGCGACGGCACCCGCCCATGAGGCGGCTGGCGAACGCGCCGTCAGCGGCACCCTCGTACGCCGGGCCGGGCATACGACGTACGTACACGACGCGCAGGGTCGCCTGATCCGAAAAACCCGCAAACTGCTCAGCGGGCAACGCCGCACCTGGACGTACTCGTGGAATGCCGAGGACCGCCTCACCGAAGCAGTGACGCCGGACGGACGGCGCTGGCGCTACGCCTATGACCCGCTGGGACGCCGGATATCCAAGCACCGCCTGACCGAGGGCGGCTCGGCCGCCGACCGTACGGACTTCACCTGGGACGAGACCCGCCTGATCGAGCAGCGGGCGGCCGACGGCCAGGTGACCACGTGGGATTTCACCCCCGGCACCCACACTCCGCTCGCGCAGAGGAACCGCGGACCGGTCGGTTGGAGTGACAACGAGCCCTTGCGCGCCGTCATCACGCACCACTCGTCCACCAGCCGCAGCACGCGTTTCCATGCCGTGGTCACGGACTCCGTCGGTACGCCGACCGAACTGGTGACACCCGAGGGAGAAGTAGTCTGGAAGCGAAACCCGACTCACTGGGGCACATCGCTTCCAGTCGAAGCGGAGGTCACTCTCGTTGACTGCCCGCTCCGTTTCCCCGGGCAGTATGCGGACTCCGAAACGGGCCTCAACTACAACTATGCCCGCTACTACGATCCTGAGATCGCCAAGTACATCAGCGCGGACCCGCTCGGCCTTGAGCCGGCGGACAACCACCACGCCTACGTGCTCAATGCGCTGAACTGGTCCGACCCGCTCGGCCTCAATCCGAAGTGCGGGATAGACCTCTCGAACGCGACTCCGCACCAGGGGAGATTCCCGAAGTCCGCCAATCCCGATGAAATTCTGGTGCGCCGCAAACAGGATGGAAGCGTAACCGCGTACGCGGTCTACGGCAGAGATGGACTCCCGGTGAAGCGGGTAGATGTGGACCCGGACTCCGCACCGCACGGCGGCGTTCCGGCGCCCCATGTGCTTGAGACGCACAAGAACGTCAACCCGAGGACAGGACAGACGTTCCTGACATGGGATAAGATGCCACGGCCCGCCAGGCCTGACGAACTTCCGCAATAAGGAATGCCGCATGAACCCGATGAGAGACCCTCAGATCAGGGAATGGACGGAATCGACGGGTCACCGCGCCGACTACATCGACTTCCTTTCCCAATCCACTGGAATAGCTGAATGGATTGCCCTGTCGCGCGTGTTCCTGCCGGAATTCGTCGAGGTGGACGGGTGCGTCCTATGGGATCGATCATACGATCCCGAGAATTTCGGCACCTGGCGCTCCACACTGGACGGCGACGTCACGGCAATCGAAGCCACCCTGAATCAGCTCAAGCTGTATCTGTACGTCGACATCGCCGACGACGCCACCTCGCGCGCCAACGCGCTGTCCCTGGCTGAGGACATCGCAACAGTGTGGCGGATCCGTCTGACGACGACTTTTCCAAGAAGAAGCTTTTCTGTCCAGGCGATGGACACCGAGGACGGTCCAGTCGTGTCCTTCGTCAGCGAACGCCCCGGCAGCGCCGTTTCGTGAGGCCTTCCGCCCTACCCGGGCGGGGAGCAGGACAACCTCGGCAAGCGGGTCGACCTCGCGGGGGCCATCCCCGCACGGGCCGGGGAGCAGCCCGACTGAACGACACCGAGCCACTCCCGCACCAGCTCCAGCGGTACACCACGGAGAACCACAGCCAGGCGCGGACATCGAACGTAGACCCACCACTGGGCACAAGCGCCAGCTGACCTGCAGAGACGCCACCAGAAGCCCCTGTGATTCCCAAGCTCAGAGCGCGGGTTCGATTCCCGTCATCCGCTCCAAAAAGTAAATGCCACAGGCCGATTGCCTGGGGCATTTCGTCATCCAGAATTAGGCTCACCGCTTAAATGCGATCGCGAGCGCTCTGCTACGGGTTGAAATCCCAGGGATTGGTCACCATAGCGCCGGTGCGCTCCAGATGCTTGATATTGCGACTGGCAACGGTCCAGCCGTTGGCCAGCGCGGTGGCGGCGATCAGGGCGTCCGGCGGGTCGATGCTCGTGCCGGCGGCCTTCAGCGCCTTGTGGACAGCAAGGTAGGCCGCGGCCTCCCGTTCGCCGATCGGCGCGATGCGGTCCCGGTACTCCAGCCGAGCTGTGGCGAGGACTTGGGCATACCTGGCTTGCCGAGCCGGGTCCGGGGTGGCCTCCACGCCAGCTTCGATCTCGGCCACGGTGATGACACTCAGACAGCGATTGGGCCGCGCGGTCGAACGGAGCCAGGCCACGACACGAGGGTCGGGCCGAAGACGCGTCGTGAGTTCCGCGACGACGTTGGTGTCGAGCAGGTAGATCACCGATCGCCCGCCTGGTCGTCGTCGTAGGACCGTCCGCCGAACTCCAGCCCTTCGAAGGGCTGGGACAGCAGGAACTCCTCGAAGCCGTCAGTGGCCAGCCGCACCCATCGGCTCAGCATCTCCGGCAGCGCCTCAAGCTCAGTGTCCGCAAGCTCCGCGTCGAAGTGCCGGGCCTGGTCATCCGGGAGGGACTCCCGGATGTCGCGGATGGTCCGCAACGGATGCGCCGTCGCCGCAGACCTGGACGAGCGCGGAACGCCGCCAGGTGCAGTGGTCATCTTCTTCCCCCTTCGCCCCACGTAGGCTGCCGTCTCATACCAGGTTAAGGGCACCGGTCACCTCCACGGGCAAGGAGTCGGCGCCGAAGCCTCCCGAGCCGCGAGTCGCCGCACCACTACCGCACCAGTAGCAGCGGTACACCAAGGCCAACCAGAGTCAGCGCGGACCTGCCCTGCCCTCCCCGCGGGAACGGCGGCAGCCACGTGAGCTGGACGGACGCGAACCAAGTACCCGTGATTCCCAAGCTCAGAGCGCGGGTTTGATTCCCGTCATCCGCTCCATTGGTAAGCCCCAGGTCGGAGACCTGGGGCTTAATTCATTGAGGCTCGATTACCTCCCCGCCAATTCCCGGTGAAAGAAATTCCAACGCCTCCTCCTGCCGGAGTGCAGCGGCCCCGCCACCCAGATGTCTCCACGCCGCCGGCTGGAACGTCCGAGCCGCACGGGCGTGCCGGGGTGGTCAGGTGGCTTTGGGTCGCGAGCGCCCCGGCATTGCCGGCGTTGACTGCGGGTCTTGGCGCGTTCGCGGACTTGGACAGTCGGCCTCCTCCTGGTCGTGGACCCAACTCCGGACCTCGATGACGGCAGCCACCCGGCGGTCACAGCGCTCGTTTGCCCACCGACACCGCCCCCACGGACTCGTAGCACCGTGAGACACGACGCGCTACACTCGGGTCATGAAGACCATCACTCAGCGCGAGTTCCGCAACAACTCCGCGGCCGTCATGGACGCCGTCGAAGCCGGCGAGACTTACCACATCACCCGTAACGGCACCGAGGTCGCAGAGCTGCGCCCCCTTCACCGCAGACGTCGCCTGAGTGCCGAAGAACTGGTGGAGCGGCACCGCAGACTGCCGCGCGTCGACGCCGCCCGCATGCGACAGGAAGCGGACGAGTTCTTCGGGACCGAAGACCGTGCCGGCGACGACGACCCCTGGCAGCGCAGCCATGGCTGAGCGCCACCCGGCCGGTGTGCTCGACACCTGCACGTACATCGATCTGGACGTGCTCGACCCGGCGGACCTACCAGCGGTACCCGAACTCACCGCCATCACGATGGCCGAGTTGCAGCAGGGGGTCGCCATGGCCAAGGACGCTGCCGTCCGAGCCGCTCGCATGGAAAAACTGGGCGCGGCAGTCGCCGATTTCGACCCCCTCCCGTTCAACGGGGACGCAGCCGCCCGCTACGGCACGCTCGTCGCGCTTGCCATCGCCGCAGGCCGCGATCCACGCCCTCGGAGGATGGATCTCATGATCGCCGCCATCGCCTCCGTCCAGGGCCTCCCCCTGTTCACCCGCAACGCCGACGACTTCAAGGGGCTGGACAGCTCCCTGACCGTCGTCGCCGTCTGACGGACCCGCCCGCACCACTCGCAGCGGTACACGACGGTCAACCTCGGCCAGCGCTGGAGGCTGCGGCGCACCCGCTGGTCAGCCCGAAATCGCGCTGACCAGCACCTACTTCACGACGGCCCACGTGATTCCCAAGCTCAGAGCGCGGGTTCGATTCCCGTCATCCGCTCCATTGCACAGCCCCAGGTCAGCAGCCTGGGGCTTATCTGTTGTCTAGCCCAATTCAAGGACCGCGCACCACTTGCGCACCACATCGGGCGGTCAACTGGCGCCACGCGGCGTTCGAAATCGGAGTCTCGTCGAATGCTCATACGAGACAGTTCTCGAATTGCGAGACGGACTTCATGTGACGTGCACCACCAGCCTAAGCGCTCAGCAAACACGGACAGTTGGCCCTCTCGATTCGGTGACCGCGCCCTTCCATCAGCAAATTCCCTTATATACGCGGACAGTTGACCTTCCGGAAGTGCACGCGGACACCGCGGCGCCAGCCACGCAGTGTCGCGACGGAGGACGTTCGGGGGCCGGCACGGCTGCGTGTCGGCCGGCAGCACCCCGAAGCGCGCTCTACCGCGACGCGCTCCGCCGCCGGCCACCGCGTCAGCTGCGCACCGGCACTGGCGAGTCGGCCCATCTCCAGGCCCGGTGTCCCACCGGAGTCGACCCCCGGACCCCCGGAACGCAGCGCACGAGGCAGAACGCGACGCCACAAAACGGCGTGCTGGTCCGCGTCCCCATGGTCAACGGCTTTGCGCATGAATTACCGGAGGAGTTCATTCGAAACGGCTGCGGAATCCCGGCCCAGAGCATGCAATTCCGATCCCGCAAAAACAGTGGGTACATCCGCCCACCGAACGATCCAACCGGGGAGGCGAGGCGAGAGCCCGGTCCACCTCAGCGAGCGTGTCAGGCAAGTACGCCCTCCGACCAACCGTGTCGAAGGCAGGGTAGCTGCTCCACCGAGGCTGCTACGGGTTGAGATCCCAGGGATTGATCACCGCGGCGCCTGTGCGCTCAAGGTGCTTGATGTTGCGGGCTGGCCACGGTCCAGCCGTTGGCCGGCGCGGTGGCGGCGATGAGGGCGTCCGGCGGGTCGATGCTCGCGCCGGCGGCCTTCATCGCCTTGTGGACAGAGAGATAAGCCGCCGCCTCGGGCTCGCCGATCGGAGCGATGCGGTCCCGGTATTCCAGCCGGGCAGCCGCGAGGATCTCGGCGTACCGGGCTTGCCGTGCGGGTCCGGGGTCGCCGCTACGCCGGCTTCGATTTCAGCGATGGTGACGACGCTCAGGAAGCGGTCGGGCCGCGCGGTCGAACGCAGCCAGGCCACGACGCGGGGATCGGGCCGAAGTCTCGTGGTGAGCTCCGCGACGACGTTCGTATCGAGCAGGTAGATCACCGATCGCCTGCCTGATCATCGTCATAGGAGCACGCCCCGAAATCCAGTCCTTCGAAGGGCCTCGACAACAGGAAATCCTCGAAGCCGTCGGTCGCCAACCGGAGACAACGCGCACCCCATGGCCCCTCACCTCCGGTCTTTATCGGAGTCCCTGCCTCGCATCAGGCGGTCGGCGGGCGACACAGCGCTACGTGCCCGACACCGTGACGGTGCTGGTCCTGCTGCCGCTGGCGAGTTCCTGGGAGCGGTAGCGGTCGTCGTCGCGAGGCAGGTGCTCGACTGCGGCGAGGAAGTCGTGGAAGGCCCGGTCGGTGCGGGTGGTGTCGGCGGTGGCGTCGAGGTCCATGAGGAGACCGCGGATGACGGCGAGGACAAGCGTCGCCAGCTCCGGCCGGCCGATGCTGCGCAGGCCGTCCTCGAGCGGCCCGAGCCAATCGGTCGTGGCGGTGCGCCGGAAGTCGGGCCACAACCGCTGCACTGCGCTCTCGCGCAGCTGACTGAACATCCGCAGGTACGGCCGCCCGTCCGAGCCGGTGATCGAGGTCCAGGCGCGCTCCAGGGTGACGGTGTAGGGCTCGTCGGGTCGCACTCGCAGGAGGTCGCCGAACGTGTCGAGCTGACGTTGGCGCGCGTGCCCGAGGACGGCCCGCAACAGTGCGTCGCGGGTGCCGAAGTGATAGATCAGCATTCGGGCCGACGTGCCGGTGGCGGTCGCCAGCGGCTCAAGCCGGTCGGGGAGGCCGTGCGCGAGGGCGTAATCGGCGCAGGCGTCGAGCAGCCTGTTCTTGATGTGTGGCTGCGGTCGTCTGCCCATGGCGACATCTTTTCCCGTAACGACGGCTACGTCTACCGTTGATCGAAAGGCGGTCAAGGCAGACGTGGAGGTAGCGATGAGGGTCGTGTTCGTGCATGGGGCGTGCGTGCGGGACGGGTCGTGGTGGTGGCACCGCACCGCCGAGCTGCTGCAGGAGCGGGGGGTACTGAGCGTGGCCCCGGCGCTGCCGAGCTGCGGCGAGGCGGGCCTGCCCGGAGGCGCCGACGGTTCGGGGCTGCCCGAGGACGTCGCGGCGGTGCGGCAGGCGCTGCTGGACAGCGCCGAGCCGACCGTTGTGGTCGCCCACAGCTACGGCGGCATCGTCACTGCGGAAGCCGCCGCGGGCATCGGGTCGGTACGCCACCTGGTGATGGTCTCCAGTTACCTGCCCGAGGTCGGGCAGAGCCTGTCGGAGTTCGGGGACGGCAGCCCCGCCCCATTCCTCGACGTCGACCCCGGCGCCGGCACCTTCGGGGTTCGCCCCGAGCTGCTCGTGGACACATTCCTGCAGGACTGCGCCCCCGAGGTCCGGACGCAGGCGGCGGACCACCTGGCCCGGCAGAGCGCGAAAGTGATCGGGCAGCCAGTCGGGGCGGCCGCATGGCAGCAGGTGCCCTCGACCTACCTCGTCTGCGCCCAGGACCGGGGCACCCCGCCGCGCCTACAGCGCGAGTTCGCCCGCCGGGCCGGCAACGTGGTCGAACTCGACGCCGGCCACCACCCATTCCTGTCCCGGCCCGCCGCCGTCCGGGACCTGCTGATGAGCGTGTGACGGCAGCAACCGTCCGCCGAGAATCCAGTGCCGCCCCTCCAGTGCGCGCTGAAGGGCGCGTTCGGATGCCGTGGGGTCCTCCGCTACTTGCGCAAAGCCTCCAGGCCGGCAGCTCTCACCCCGCGTGTCGGCGGCAAGAAGAGCGGTGGCTTCGGGTGAGGTGACGATCCGACGCGCGGTCTCTTCCGGGTCCTCGACGTCAGCTCGTTCCTGCAGTACGCGCCAGCCGCACGGCGATTGAGGTCGAGTGGGAGGATCCGTCCCCGGCGTAGCCCAAGGAGTCCTGGACGAGTCGGACAACCTGCCAGTCGCCGACACCCGCCGCACGGCTGCGAACCTCTTCCAGCATCTGAACAAGGGCCTGCCCGCCCCGGCGATGGGTGCCACCATGGCATGTCAGCGCAGCCCGAGATCACCCAGCGCGACCTGCGCAACCGGTCCAAAGAGATCATGGACGCCGTCCAGGGCGGCCAGTCCTTCACCGTCACCCGCGACGGGCACCAGATCGGGGAGCTGATCCCGCTACGCAGGCGCCGGCGGTTCGTCCCGCGCTCGGAGTTCGCCGCCATGTCCCGCACCGCTCGGCATGCCCCCCCCCACCGGCTCCGCGCACGGACCCGGCCGCGAATCCGGTGAACCGCCTCGGTTTCGCCGGAGACGTCGAAGACCGCACACCGACATCCGCAGCCGTGATGTCCGGTCCTTGCGTCTCCGTTCTCCTCGCCGTCGGTCGGTGCCTGTCCCTCCGCCCAGCGTGATTCTCCGGTCGCCGGCACACAGAGGATCTTGCCGAACCGGCATGCAGACGGGCGCCGCCGTACGGATCAAAGAAGCGGGAGGAATACCTGGACATCCACGGGGAGACGGCCTGGCACCTAGGTGGGAGAGGCAGTAGCGTCCCGCGAGGTACACGTAGTTCCGACAAAAGTACGGTCCCGCACTGCTCGTTCGCTTCCCGAACGGGTCCCCCCTCGCTGGAGCCGCAATGTTGAGACAGTTACGTCGCCGATGGATCGGCCTGCTGCTCGCACTCCCGGTGCTCGTGACCGGCCCCCTGTCCCTCCCCGCCTCGTCTGCCGAGGCCCCGCTCTCCACAGAGTCGCGGGCCGTCGCCTCGGCGGTACCGCTGGAGGAGATCACCGCGACCACCACCCAGGTCGCCTCCGGCCTGCAACGCCCGACGGCCCTGGCCGCACCCGACGACGGCACAGGGCGGCTGTTCATCACCGAGAAGTTCGGAAGGGTTCGCGTCTACGACCCGGCCACCGGGCTCGCCTCCACCCCGCTGCTGGACATCACGTCCCAGGTGGACTCGTCGGACAACGAGCGCGGACTGCTCGGCATCGCCCTCCCCCCGGACTTCGTCCAGAGCCAGCAGCTCTACCTCGCCTTCACCGCGCTGCCCGACGGCGCGGTCACCCTGGCCCGCTACAGCCTCGCCGACGCGCGCCTCGAGGTCCTGCTGCAGCAGCCGCACGCCGACTACACCAACCACAACGGTGGCCAGCTCGCCTTCGGCCCCGACGGCAAGCTGTACTGGGGCATCGGCGACGGCGGTGGTGCCGGTGACCCCTTCGACAGCGGGCAGCGGACCGACATCCTGCTCGGCAAGATCCTCCGCCTCGACGTGAGCCGCAGGTGCGGTGCGCTCCCGTACTGCATCCCCGCGGACAACCCGTTCGCCGGTGTCGCCGGCGCCCGCGGCGAGATCTGGGTGTGGGGCGCCCGCAACCCCTGGCGGTTCTCCTTCGACCCCGCGGACGGGTCGATGTGGGTGGCTGACGTCGGCCAGGGCCTGTGGGAGGAGATCGACCACCTGACGCGCGACGAGCAGCCCGGAACCAACCTGGGCTGGTCGTGCTACGAGGGGCCGCAGGTCTTCGACGCGTCCCAGTGCTCGTCAGGTGCCCGCTACCGCGCCCAGGACTTCTACTACTCGCACTACAACGGCAGCTGCGCGGTCATCGGCGGCCAGGTCTACCGCGGCCGGCAGTTCGCTGACCTGGCCGGCGGCACGTACATCGCCACCGACTACTGCACGTCCACCATCTGGGCGCTGCGCCCCGACAGCAACGGCGTCCTCCGCCAGGCCGCGATAGGCCAGATGCCCACCCAGGTGACGGCGTTCGGGTCCACCCCGCAGGGCGAGCTCTACGTGGTCAACGACCTCCCCGGCGGCCTGCACCGGGTTTCGTTCGCGCACAAGACGCCGACCTGCCAGGTCGCCGTCACGACGAACGTCTGGGGCACCGGCATGGCCGTCTATCTCACCGTCACGAACAGGGGCACAACCCCGATCAACGGCTGGGCGCTGGAGTTCCCGCTGCCCTATGGGCAGGCTGTCATCTCGGACTGGAACACCACCCTGACCAACATCGGCGACCTTTACACTGCGTCCGACTCCGGATACAACTCGGCGATCCCGCCGGGCGGATCCATCACCCTGGGCTATTTGGCCTCCCACACGGACGACCGGTCCGCACCGGGCCGCTTCCTTCTCAACAAGGCGACCTGCGCCCGTACCGGAAGCTGAGGAGACAGGGAACCGGCTGACGTCGGTACCACGGCAAGCTGCCGTGGTACCGACGGCCGTTCCCCGCCAGTGCCGCCGAGCGAAAGGGCTCACTGGTCGCCGCGTCGGCGAACGCACGCCTACGCTCTACCGCCGGCACCGGGTCCATCCCCGCGGGCGCGGAGAGGGGTCATCCTCGGCCTCGGCGCCGGGTCCGTCCCCCAGGCATGGATCAGCGCCGAGGCCGCCCTGGGCGGCGAGCCGCCGCACCACTGCCGCACCGGATAGAGCCTCGCCGGCCGCCTCGTGACACTCGGCGCACACGCGTTCGTCGAGCCCGGCCGCGACCCCCCTCTGGCGTTCCAGCGGTGAGTGCTGGTGGATCAGGGCGGCCTTCTCCGAGGACCGGTCGACGCGGACCATGGCGTCCTTCAGGGTGCCGCCCGATACGAGGACTGCCTTAACGTCGGGATGAACAGCAACATCCAGGACACGCTTCACCTGCAAATCCAGAGAAAAATCCGATCCCCGTCGCCTGCGACCGGCTCGCGGCACGCAGTGCTACAAGGTGCTACCGTGGAGGAATGGCAGCTCAGCCCGAGATCACCCAGCGCGACCTGCGCAGCCGGTCCAAAGAGATCATGGACGCCGTCCAGGGCGGGCAGTCCTTCACCGTCACCCGCGACGGGCACCAGATCGGGGAGCTGATCCCGCTGCGCAGGCGCCGGCGGTTCGTGCCGCGAAGCGAGTTCGCCGCCATGTCCCGCACCGCGTCGGACGTCTCACTGGAGGCGTTCAGGGCCGACCAGGACGCCACGGCCGAGCAGGAGACGGACGACCCCTATGCCCGCTGAGTACGCGCAGGGCCTGCTCGACACCAACATCGTCATCCTGCGCAAATGGCTCGACCCCGCCGAGCTCCCCGCCGAAGTGGCGATCACTGCCATCACTCTCGCCGAACTTTCCGCAGGACCCCACGAGGTGCGCAGGAACGAGGAGCAGAACGACTACGACGAGCACGCCGAGCGTGGCCGCCGCCTCGACATCCTGCAACGCGCCGAGAACGAGTTCGACCCCATCCCCTTCGACACCGAAGCCGCCCGCATATACGGCAGAGTCTGCGCAGCGGTGATCGGCGCCGGACGCAAACCCCGCCGCCGCGTCGCCGACCTCATGATCGCCGCCATCGCCATCGCCGAGGAACTCCCCCTCTTCACGACCAATCCCGACGACTACAAGGGCCTCGACGGCCTCCTCACCGTCGTCCCCGTCACCCGGCCCACCGTCCTCCACGACCGGTGAGGTTTGCCCGCCGCACCACACACAGCGGTACAGGGCGGTCGACCACAGCCACCAGCAGCAGCCGTGGAGCGGGCACGCCAGCACCGCGCACGCCACCGGCCGGCGCGGACACCGACAGGGCCCCTGTGGTTCCCATGCTCAGAGGGCGGGTTCGATTCCCGTCATCCGCTTCACAGAAAAGGCCCAGGTCAATGATCCGGGCCATTGTTCTTCCCGGACCTGTTCGGTTGTCGCGTGCCCACCGCGTACCCGGTTCACCGGGTGCGGACCGGTCGGCGACCGCTCGCTCGTCGTCGACGGCTGCAGCGGCGATGGGGCTTCGCCAAGGCGATCGTGGCGGCTCGGACCGACGTTTGTTCCGAGCCGCCGCAACGGCGTATGTCAGACGACGGTGTTGTAGTGCAGCTGTGTGAGGGCGAAGTTTCCCGCCTCGCGGGGCGCAAAGGGGGTCTTCGCGTTCCCGGTGCCGCGGTAGCGCCAAGGGCTGCCGTCCCGGTCGATGGCGAGAAGGTCCGGCTTGCCGTCGACGTTGCTGTCGCCGATGCCGATCAGCTGCGTGTAGGTGTTCCAGCCGCCGCCGAGCCGGACGCGGTTGACGAACCCGCCCTTGCCCGTCCCGAGGTACAGCCACAGCACACCGGCGGCGTCGCGGGCCACCAGGTCACCGGCGGGGGCGCCCCCGACGTTCCCGACCGCGGTGATCTGGTTGTAGATGTTCCAGCCGCCTCCGATTCTGGTCCGGGTGGCGTACGGCGTGTTCCGGTTGCCGGTTCCCTTGTAGAGCCACAGGACCCCGTCCCTGTCGCGGGCCACGAGATCGGCCTTGCCGTCGCCGGAGAAGTCGCCCGTGCCCGTCAGTTGGGTGTAAGCGTTCCAGCCCCCACCGATCCGGGTGCGGTTGATGAATCCGCCCGTGCCCGTCCCCAGGTACAGCCAGAGCACACCGGCGGCGTCGCGGGCCACCAGGTCGCCCGCCGGGGCGCCCGCGACGTTCCCGACCGCGACGATGCGGTTGTAGATGTTCCAGCCGCCGCAGACCTTCACCGGATCGGTGCTTTGCAACTGTGGGTTCCACGGATTGTGGTAAGTGTCCTCCCGCCACAGCACACCGGCACTGTCGCGGCCCAGCAGGTCCGGCGACCCGTTGTCCGTGTAGTCGTGGGGCGCCGGCCCGCGCGCGACCTTGAAGGTGCCGCTCGCCTTCAGGTCCGGCCCGAGACCGTTGAACGGCTTCGCGGTGATCTGCCAGGTGTAGTCGCCGTTGGGCGCTGAACCGGAGTCGGTCCACCCGGTCCAGTCCAATCGCACCCGTCCGTCGTAGCCCATCCCTACCGGCTCGGTGGTGTTGTCCGAGGGGGACAGGTACGACGTGTCGGAGACTCCCGTGGCGGCGTTGCGGAGCGTCAGGACCACCTCCGCGTTGGCGCGCGACAGCTGCCATCTCGCCTTCCACGGCGCGGTGTCGAGCGCGGCCACCGCCGGGACGGCGGAACTCACCAAGGTGATACCCAGCGGCTGGCCGGTTCCGGCGACGAGCTCCGCCACGGGCGCGCCGTCCGCTCCGGCGGACACCCGGTAGACGCCTTCGCCATGAGCGAGTGTGCCGCCCATGACCAGCAGCGCGCCGTCAGGAGCGGTCGCGAGCGAGGTCGCGTGGTCCAGGATTTTGCGGCTGGTGCCCCCAGCGATCGGGACCGCTCTGAAGGAGAAGTCGTCGCTGGGCAGTCCTCCCTCCACCGTGGTTTGCGGACCGAACAGTGCCCAGTCCCCGACCATGCCCACCAGGGGGCTGAGGTTGTGCTGGTGCGTGTCGATCTGCGTGACCGCTCCGGTTTCCCTGTTCTCCAGGTGCAACTGTCCGGTGGCCGGCGGCGTGGGGCTGGTCAGGGTGGCGAGGTATGCCGGAGACAGCGCAGGGCGGCCCCAGGCGGAAGGGGCAAGGTGTGACGGTGTCGCCACGGCGGAGGTGAGGTCCACCACCGCGTAGTGGAGCTCGGTCTCCGCGCCCGCGGGAGCCTTGTAGGACAGAACCACGGAGCCGGGGGCCGAGGACTCCACGCGCACGTCTCGCGCGTCGGCCGGGATGCCGGTGACCGTCCGGTCTGTCTGCGCACCGTCCACGATGCCCAGCAAGTGCATTTGGGTGCAGTCGTCGCCGCCCGGCGCCGGCGACCAGGGGCAGGCCAGCACCGTCGACCCGACGGCCCCCACGAAATCGCGGAATCTACCCACGGTGACGAAGGAAGTCGCTCCGGTCGACATGTCGCGCAGCTTGACCCCGTGGTCGACGTCCGAGCCGAGCTCACCCTGCTCGGTCGCCAGCACATCGGACACCGAGCCGTGGGACATGGACAACCGGGGGTGCCAGGGGTCAGCACCCAAGCTGGTCGTCGAACCGTCGGCGTACCGGGTCCACAGCAGGTCGAACTGGGGGGTCGACGAAAGGACGCCCGTCGCACCGGCCATGACGACCTCGGAATACGGAGGCAGCGCGGCAGCACCGGCGAGCGGGGCCCCGGTCGGCGACTGCGCCGCTCCGCTCCCGACCCCGGTCGCGGAGTCCGCGACCGCAGGCAGCGCGAGGGGGCCGGCAATGACGGCGACGACGACGGCCACCGTCCCGGCGAGGACCTTGCGAGACAGGTTGCGGTACAGCACATGTCCTCCTGATGGGGCCGACGTGCGTGCGGACACAACGACCGAGGAGGGCAAGGCGGAACGGGACGGCGCCAGGAGGGCGAATCCTCCGGCGGCCCCCCACGTTCGAATTCTCGCGGATCTTAACAGCACGCACCGTCGCCGGTGGCCGGCATTTCACCCGATCTGTGGCGCCCGCTCATGCCTCGGCAAGCCAGCCACGAGCCCAAGACAGCCACGGCCTTCTGACAATCCGGACGGCGGACCAGCCGTGATCGGTTCTGCTGCCTGGCACCGGACCGTCCCCACCGCCTCGGAGCGCTGCGGGACGAACTCGGTGGCGACTTCACCGGCGGCGGGGTCGACGACGGCCGCACGATGGTGGCGGGCACAGGCCGGGCCAGGCCCCGGCTCTCGCATACACATCCACGCGGGCGCCAACCCGTCACGAGCTTCTTCCACCGCTCGCCGATGAGTTCCGGTGGGCCGGACAGTCCAAGTCGGCACACCTACAAAGGGAGAAGCCGATGGGCAAGACGCGCTTGCAGACGAATGTCGCCCGGCGCATGTTCGAGCTCCTGGAGCCGATCTGCCTGGTCACCTTCTGCGCCGATGAGTCCAACGAGGAACTGGCCGCACTCGGTCACCGCACCTATTGGGACGGATACTTCGCCAGCCGCGCCGCACCACTGGGACGGGCGCCGGCCCGAGTCGTGCACGCGGCCTTCTACAACTTCGCCGACGGGGAAGCCGCACGGCACATCCCCAGCACCTGGGAGACGATCCCGCCCGAGGCGTCTGTCGCCGCGCGGGAGCGGGGCAGCGCGGCTTCCCTACGGCGCATCCTCGGCGAGGAGCTGGCCGGCTCCCCGGGCCTGGTGCGCGCCGCGGACCTGACCACCAAGGCCGCGACGAGCGCCCCCACCGAAGGCCGGGTGATGTACGCCGGCATGCGCGCCCTTGAGGTACCCAGCGACCCCGTCGCCCGGCTGTGGCATTCCGCGACCATGCTGCGCGAGCACCGTGGCGACGGACACACCGCCGCTCTCGTCGTCTCCCGCATCGGCGGCACGGAGGCCCACGTGCTCTCCGCCCTGGAACAGGGCATCCACCCCCCGGAGTCGTTCGGACGCATCCACCACCTGCCGAAGGAGCGCCTGGCCGCGGTCATGGACGGTATGCGCGCACGCGGACTCATCGACTTCGACGGCCACTTCACCGCCGCCGGCCGCGCGACCAAGCAGCGCATCGAAACCCTCACCGACGAACTCGCCGCCCCGCCCTACGACGCACTGTCCCCCGGGGAACTCGACGAACTGATCACCGAGCTCGCCCCCATCACCGCGACCCTGGTGGCAGCAGGCTCGCAGTGACGCGCAGACATCGCCTATCACGCGGGTCGCCCCGCACCCGCCCGATCCACCCCCGCGGGCGCGGGGAGTAGGTGTTGGAACCCTCAGCGACGACCGCCGCCTTGTCCTCGGCCCGCCGGCCGGTCACCGGACCCAGGGAGTGCGGGCCCGTCTGGCGCGAGGGCGGCCGCCGGCCCGTCATGTCGGCTCGTCGGTGCCGTCGAGGAGGTCACCGGCCCGCACGGTCCGCTGGTAGAGGACGTGGTGCCGGGCGCGGGTGCGGGTGATCAGGCCGGCGCGGTGCAGGATGCCCAGGTGGTACGAGACCGTGCCGACCGCGAGGAAGTGGCGTTCGCTCAGCTCGGCCGTGCTGCGAGGGGATCCCAGGTCTGCCAGCAGACGGGCGCGCGTGACGCCGAGCAGCTTCTGCGCGGGCGGCGTGGTCGGGGTCCAGAGCCGGTCCTCGGGTCCACGGCGGGCCGGATAGGCGAGCATGGGCTGCCGGCGGGCCGGACCCGGCACCGCGTCGAGGGTCATCTGCAGGTCCGTGATGAAGACCGAGGGCGTCAGGACCACGTGGGTGGTCCCCGGAACGCTGCCGCGGAACCGGGTCATCAGGCGGACGTGGTCGTCCTGCCAGACGATCCGGGAGTGCAGGCCGGTGAGCATCGCGGACATGCCGTGCCGGGCGAGGGCCTGGGACCGGTAGGCGATGTCCGACTCCATGCGGGCCCGCAGCACCGCCCAGTGGGGACGGATCGCCGCCTGCCAGACCCGCTGGAGTTCCGCCGCCAGCCGTTCGGGCAGCGCCCTCTCGCCGCGCTCCAGCAGCTCCTTGACGATTCGGGGAGACGGGCGGCCGTGCACATTGAGCTCGGTGTTGCCCCGGGCCATGCCCTCCAGCTCCCAGCGCAGCCGCGCCGGGTCGGTGCTGACGAGTGTGTGCAGTTCGTCCTGGAGACCGGGCTCGAACATCTCCGGCTGCGGCTTGATGAAGTCGGGCAGATAGTCCCACGAGTCGCCGAACAGCGCGGCCAGCAGCGTGAGCCGGTGGTCGCGGAGCGTCTGCCGTAACAGGGCCTTCCACGCGCCTGCCGGGCGCGCGTCAGGACGCAGCAGGAACAGCGCCTCCACGGTGGTGTGCAGCGGCGAGAGCGCGAACCGCGTGTTCGCCAACGCCGCAGCGCCCATGTCGATCCGCAGCATTCCGATCCCCCGCCCTGCCGACCGGCCCCGCACGGCGGCCACCCGTGGGGACATTCGAACGTCATCGAATCATTCGAGCACCTGTACGACATTCGGCTTTGCTGGATCTCGACCGAAAACCCGGCGCCACGGTCGGAACCCGGGCGGCCGGGACCCCTCCCGCCATCCGGGCCGCCATCCGGGCCGCCATCCGGGGGGGATCGCCTGCGAGCGCTTCCCCGTGCCGGGAAGGGGAGCGCGCTGTTCGCACCGACCGTCCGGCATCCACATCGATGCAGTCCACAAAAGGAGAAACGCCCATGCGTGTTCGCAGGAAGGTCGCAGCAGCGGCCCTGGCCGGGGGCATCCTGGCCGGCGGGGTGGCCCTGGCCGCGCCCGCCAGTGCCATCAGCAAGGTGACGTGCCCGACACCGCCCACCCGCGCCTACGGGGTCGAGGTCTCGACCGACTACGGCTTCAACGCCTGCTACGCGGGTTCCGTCGGGGCGGCGACACTCAACGTCAGCCGGGTCTACTTGGCCTCGTCGCAGTGGAACTACGCCACGGTCTGGTTCGTCGGCGGCTACACCAAACTCGCGACGTACTCGTCGGTCAACTACAACGTGGTACTCGGCCACACAGTGACTGTGTACGAGGTCGACATCACCTGATCCCCTGCGGTGGCGGACGCCGAATCCAGCGGCGTCCGCCACCTTCGGCAACTAGACCACGAGCGGGGCTCGAATTGAGAAAAGCCGTCATATCATCAGCGATCTTGGTGTTCCTGGCCGCCCCGATCGCGGGGTGCGGCAGCGGACGGCCGGAGTCAGCACGGCTTCCCGCGCTGGGACCTGTACCCGCGATCACAGCGCTCGAACAGATTGCCCGGCCGATTGACCCCTACCTGCCGGCGGCTTCACAGGTGAAGGAACTTCATCAGGCCATCGACGCCGTGACGGCACGGTGCGTGAAGACCTACGGCCTGCCGTCCATCCCGACGATGTCGGCCGACTTCGAAGATGTGGCGCTGCAGAACAGAGCGCGCAATCAGCTCTACGGGTTCTTCGACCCCGGTGTGACGGCGACCAAGGGATACGACGTCGAGACCGTGATGTCAGGCCACCCCGTGCAACCGACCGAAGCGGACATCGCCGTGCTCAGCGGCCACAGTGGGACGGGAGCGGTGGTCACCACCTATGACGGCAAGCCGATTCCCGCCGGGGGCTGCCACCAGGTGGGCGTGGATGCCGTGGACGGCGATCCCCCGACTCCCGGATCGGGTGTCTCGCTCCCTGACGGTGGTCCCCCGGTTCCGATCGGCGATCCGCGCGTCGTGCGCGCGGACACCCGGTGGAGTGCGTGCATGAAAGCCGAGGGCTACTCCTATGCGAACCCGGCAGACGCCTACGCGGACGCGAAATGGCGTCCCGTCGGGAACACTCTGTCGCGCCCGGACGCGACCCGGAAGCGCGAAGAAAGAGCGACGGCGACCGCTGACATGGCATGTAAGCAGGAAACCGATTTCATGGGTGTTGCGATCGCGGTGCAGTCCGCCTACGACAGGCAATACATCGCGTCGCACTCCGCCGCTCTCAAGGCCTTCACCGAGCACCTTGACGACCGCGTGGAAAAGGCGGCCCAGATCATGGCGACAGACGGCACGGAAACCGGCTGAGAACAGTCGTGCGACGCCCTCTGCCACCACCCGACGCGACGGCCCGGTCTCATGCCGGATGCCGGGTGAGGAGCCCGCCCGCGGCGTCCCCGCCGATACCCGAGGGGGTGGACACCGCGCAGGCGCGGTTCTGGGGTCGCGTACGCCGTACCGCTGCCAGCCCGGATAGCGGGCCGCGGAGACGCTACGGGTGGCTCACTGCCGCGATGTCGGCGTCGAGTTCCCCGGCCAGTACCTGGTCGTGAGCCTCGTCGGCGATCTGCCGGGCCTGCGCGAACCGCCGCAGCGCCGCAGCGGTGACGCCCTCGGCGGCGCCGACCCGGCCGAGTCCTTGCAGTGCCCTGGCCTCGCCCCGCCGGTCGCGCAGCTGCCGGGTCAGCTCCAGGCTTCTGTCGAACGACCGCGCCGCCGCGCCCAGTTCGCCGCCGTCGAGCTGGGCCTGCGCGAGGCCGCGCCAGGCGTAGGCCTCGGCCCGCCGATCCCCGAGCCGTCGGAACTCCTCCAGCGCCTCCTCGAACAACGGCACCGCCTCGGCGACGCGCCCCTGGCCGCAACGGACGACCGCAAGGCTGCGCACGGCCTGGGCGGCGAGTCGGCCGTCCCCGGCGACCCGCAGCCGCTGGGCCGCGTCGCCCAGACGCTGTGCGGCCGCCTCCCACGCGCCCCGGTTCCGGTGGATGATGCCCTGCACCAGCATGACGGCGCCCACGCCGTGCTCGTCACCGGACGCCTCGTACCCGGCCAGCGCCCCTTCGTAGGCGACCAGCGCCTCGTCGGCCCGGCCCAGATCGCGGTACAGCGCCCCGGTGTCGAACAGCGTGATCGACTCGGCCCAGCGGTTGTGCGAGCGCCGGGCCGCGTCCAGGGCCAGTTCCACGGCCACCCCCCAGCCGTCCCAGGAGGCCAGCATCTCGAAGAAGGGCGCGGCGATGTGGGCCAGTTCCCATGTCGCGTCCCACAACTCCCGCTCGTGCGCGACCCGTACGCACGCCACGACGTTCTCCCGCTCGGCGATGAACCAGGCGATCGGGTCGCGCAGCAGCTCGTCGCGGTGCCCGGCCTCGACTCCGTGGCGCGGGTGGGCACCGGTCTTGCGCAGCTCGCCGGGCTGGAACCGGTCCTCCGCGACGGCTGCGAGAGAGACGTACGCGCCCAGGAGCCTTCCGACCGCCGCCGCGGCGTCCGGTTCGGGCTGCTCACGAGCCAACGCACGCAGCAGATCGTGGAGGCGGTAGCGGGCGGAGCCCGTCTCGTCGGGGCCGATCGCGTCGAGCAGCTGCGCGGCCACCAGCGCGTCGAGGTGGCGCTCGGCCTCGCGCAGCGGAACGTCCATGAGAGCACCGAGCGGCCAGGCCGCGAAGTCGCCTCCGGGGAAGAGGCCGAGCAGCCGGAACGCCCGCTGCTGCGCTTCCGGCAGGCCCCGATAGCTGATCATGAAGGTGGAGCGGACATCGAGATCCCCGATCCCGAGATGGTCGAGCCGGTGGCGCTCATCGGCGAGGCGGCCGGCGAGGTCGGTCAGGCGCAGGTCGGGCCGCTCGGCCAGGCGCGCACCCGCGATGCGCACGGCCAGCGGCAGGTACCCGCACAGCGCCGCCAACTGCCGTGCGGTCGGCGGATCGTCCGCCACCCGGTCCCTACCCGCGACCCGGCCCAGTAACTCGACCGCCTCGCCGGGCTCCAGCAGATCGAGCACGACGGTGTGAGCCCCTTCGATGCTGCGCAGCTCGACGCGGCTGGTGACGATCACCCCGGCGCCCGGCCCGCCGGGCAGCAGCGGGCGCACCTGCCGGGGCCCGTTGGCATTGTCGAGGACGATGAGCAGCCGGCGTCCGGCCGTCAGCGTACGGAAGAGCTGCTCGCGGTCGTACGGCGCGTCCGGGATCGCGCGCGGGTCCGTGCCCAGCGACCGCAGGAAGGTGCCGAGTACCTCGGCGGGTTCGGCGGGCAGCGGGTCGTAGCCGCGTAAGTTCGCGAACAGCTGCCCGTCCGGGTAGTCGGCGGCGAGGCGTTGCGCGGCCCGCACCACGAGCGTCGTCTTGCCCAGGCCCCCCTTGCCCGCGACGGCGACAAGCGGCCCGGACGACTGCCCCTGTCGGCGCAGCAGCGCACACAGCTCGTCGAGTTCGGCGGCGCGGCCCGTGAAGTCGGAGATGTCCCGCGGCAGTTCGCGCGGTACCGCACCCCGCGGCGCGGTGGGCGTCACGGTGGCGTCGGCCTGATACCAGGCAAACGCTCCGCCGCACAGCGCGGTCACTCCTGCGAACGCGTACTGCGCCGCGCCCACTTCGCCGAACACCTGCCAACCGGCGGCGACCGCGGCGAACGCCCCTGCGGCGCCCGCCAGTCCCCAAAGCCTGCGTGCCCCGCGAGAGTTCACGCCGCGCATGCTACCGAAGCCGTATCCGGAAACGCACGGGCAAGTCACGTCAAAGCAGTTCCTGTCGATCCGACGGCCCGCGGCCGCCGATCAGGACGCCCACTGTCGACGACTACTTGTGAGCCAGGAAGACGACGAACACGACAATGACCACGGCGACCATGCCCAGGAGTCTTCCGAGCTGCTCCGGCGGCTTCCGGTAGAACCAGTTTCCCGTCGGCCGGAATCTGGCGGACGGCTCCGTGCTCGCCTCCCACCAGCCGATGATCTCCTGGCAGTTCGCGTCGAAATCGGGGGCGGGGTACAGGGAACTGCGCTGCAGAGCGGGCAGCGTGCGGGTGCGCCCGTTGTCGAAGGTGACCTGGAGCGTGGAGAATCCGCCGAACTGGCCGGCCCCCTGGTGGACACCGACCCATCGGACCTCGTGCCAGGGGTGGGTACGGCCCCGGCCGAAGCCCGAGCAGATGGTGACTCCGGCCGGCCCGACCCTTGTCCAGCACCCGCGGAGCCGGATGAGGTTCAGCCCGGCGAACGCGAGGGTTCCGCCCACCAGCCACCCCGCGGCCGCGGCACCGAGTTGCGAGAAGGAAACGGCCGCTTCGACGATCAGCCCCACAGCCAGCAGGAAGATCCTCGACCACTGCGCGTTGCGGTACCGCTCCCTCCCCCGGAAAGTCAGTTCCTGCTCAGCACTCACGGTAAATCCCCCCGACCTCGCACCCACGACGGACTTCTGCACCGCCCGCCGTCGTCCGGCCCTGCTCCCCCGCGGGCAGAACCGGTGATCTTGTCCCTGGGTGCAATCATGGCACCAGCCATCTGGACGTACCTGTGCGGTACACGGCAGCTTCAGGAGCCGCAACGTTGCCGACTGCTGGTGCAACCGATCGGTGTCCGTGTGCGTCCGGCGTCCACGCCGTAGTCGAGGACGCCGGACCGTCGACCGGCGCGACGCGGGCCGCTTCGGCGCCGCCGTTGAAGACCTTTGCCACATCGTTGGCGCCGTGGGTGAGCGGGGCGGCGGTGAGGAAGGCGCCCACGATCTTGTGCCGCCGGCGGAGGCCGGCGCGCGACTCGCGCTCTCCTCCTGCGTCCTCGCCGTCCACGACCTCGGGGAAACAGTCGGCTTCTACCGTGGCGTTCTCGGATTCGAGGGACGCGACGACGTCGAGCGTGACGGGACGCGGTGGATGAGTGCCGGCTCGCCGTCCGCAGGGACGAGCAGTGGCCCGGCGCGATCGCGCCCGGGTGGCTCCCGGCCGCGCAGGGTCAGGTGTGGGTGGCGGCGTGGGTCACGAAGAGGTGGTGGAGGTCGCGGGCGGCGCGGGGGACCGGGCCGGACAGGCGGCGCTGGACGACCATCAGGACCTCGGTCGTGGTGTCGGCCAGCGGGCGGTACGTCAGTGCGCCGCTGCGTTCCAGCGGGTCGCCGATCACGCTGAAGTCCGGCAGGACGGTGGCGCCCAGCCCTTCGGCCACCATCAGCTTGCCCATCTCGGCGCCGTCGGTGGAGTACGAGAAGGACGGCGTCCGGCCGGCCAGCAGCCGGTGGACGTAGCGGTGCATGACGTAGCCGGCCCGCATCACGACGAGCGGTTCGGTCAGCAGGTCGTCGACGCCGACGGTGCGCAGCGCGGCCAGCGGGCTGTCCGGGCGGACGCAGACCACGGGGCGGCCGCGCAGCAGCTCGGTGGTGTGCAGTTCCGGCGGCAGGTCGTCGCCCTGGAGGTAGTTGACGAGGCCGAGGTCGAACCGGCCTTCCAGCAGGGCCCGGTGGATCTCGGCCTCCTGCGCCGCGACCACCTCGACCTGGGTGACCGGGTGCGCGGCGCGGAAGGCGCGGATCGCCGGTACGAGCAGTGGCACGGTGGCCGCGTTGACCGTGCCCAGCCGCACCGTACGGCTGGTCCGGTGCTGGTGGTCGGCCGCCTGCCGGAGCCGGTCGACCGCGTCCAGGACGTCGATGATGTGCGGCAGCAGTTCGCGGCCGTCGTCGCTGATCGTCGCGCCGGAGCGCCTGCGGTCCAGCAGGTCGACGCCCAGCTCGCGTTCCAGGTTGCGTACGGTCTCGCTCAACGCGGGCTGCGACAGGTGGAGTTCGTCCGCCGCGCGGCGCAGCGACCCGAGCCGGGTGACCGCTTCGATGTATTCGAGCTGCTCGATCCGCATCCCAGCGTCACCGTCCTGGCACCGTGCGGCACCGCCGCGCCGTTTGGTGGAAGGGAAACCCTACCAACCGTTCGTCAACGCCGTCTCGACCGGCGACCGGGCGGACGCCTACTGTGGCGGTCGGACGGATACCCGCGTCACTCGGCATGCCGGGACCGGTCCGTGACGGCGAGAGCGAGAGGGTGATCGAAATGCGCGGCATCCTCACCAAGCGGCTCCACATCGACCTCGCACGCGTTGCCAGCGCCTTCTGTTGTCGCTGACCGCCGCCCGCCGCCGTTGAGCGCGGCCCGCGGCCGTCGCCGTACCGACCCCGCTTCCCGATCTGCCCGCTGACGGGCCCGTACTGACGTGCCGTCAGACGTGTCAGGCGTGCCCTCGCACCCCTTCCCCTTCCGGCGTGCGGCGCGGCCCTGGTTCCGCACGCCGAAACCACCCATCACGGGAGTCCCGCATGCCCTCTTCCCCGCAGCCGTCCGAACTGCCGCCCGACCCGGCCCGGTTCGCGTACTGGGTGCCCAACGTCAGTGGCGGGCTGGTCACCAGCCGGATCGAGCAGCGCACCGACTGGAGCTACGAGTACAACCGCGAACTGGCCGTCCTCGCCGAGAACAACGGCTTCGAGTACGCGCTCAGCCAGGTCCGCTACATGGCCAGCTACGGCGCCGAATTCCAGCACGAGTCGACCAGTTTCAGCCTCGCCCTGCTCCTGGCCACCGAGCGGCTCAAGGTGATCGCCGCCGTCCACCCCGGCCTGTGGCACCCCGGGGTGCTGGCCAAGCTGGGCGCCACGGCCGACCACCTGTCCGGCGGGCGGTTCGCGGTCAACGTGGTCAGCGGCTGGTTCAAGGGCGAGTTCACCGCGCTGGGCGAGCCCTGGCTGGAGCACGACGAGCGCTACCGCCGCTCGGAGGAGTTCATCCGGGCGCTGCGGGCGATCTGGACCGAGGACCACGTGGAGCTGGCCGGCGACTTCTACCGGATCCGCGACTTCTCCCTCAAGCCCAAGCCGCTCAACACCGCGGAGCGCCCGCACCCGGAGATATTCCAGGGCGGCAACTCCACCGCCGCCCGCGCCATGGCCGGGCGGGTGTCCGACTGGTACTTCTCCAACGGCAAGGACTTCGACGGGGTCACCGAGCAGATCGACGACGTCCGGGCCGGGGCGCTCGCGGCCGGCCGCCGGGCGCCGAAGTTCGGCCTGAACGGCTTCCTCATCGCCCGGGACACCGAGGCCGAGGCGCGGGACACGCTGCGCGAGATCGTCGCCAAGGCCGACACCGAGGCGGTGGAGGGGTTCGGCGCGGCGGTCAAGCAGGCCGGCCAGTCCGCGGCGGACGGCAAGGGCATGTGGCAGGACTCCACCTTCGAAGACCTGGTCCAGTACAACGACGGCTTCCGTACGGGCCTGATCGGCACCCCGGAGCAGATCGCCGAGCGGATCGTCGCCTACCGGCGGCTCGGCGTGGACCTTTTCCTGCTCGGCTTCCTGCACTACCTGGAGGAGGTCGAATACTTCGGCAAGCACGTGCTGCCGCTCGTCCGCGAGATGGAGGCGGCACAGGCACCCGGAGAACCGGCCTCCCGCCCGTAGCCGCATCCCGTAGCCGTACCCGCTCGCGCAGCCGCACCGGCACCCGCACCGGCACCCCCACACGTCACGTTCACAGAGAGCGAGATCCCATGAGCACCGTCGCCCCGACCGAATGGCAGGAGCTGCCCGCCCCGAAGGACCCGCAGGGCTGGATCGGCCGCGCCGCCGAGGTGGCCGCCTTACTGGCCGCCGACGCCGCCGCCCGCGACAAGGCAGGGGCCACCCCTTACGCCGAGGTCCAACTGCTCAAGGACTCAGGCCTGGTCACGCTGCTCGGGCCGATCGAGCACGGCGGCGGCGGGCAGGACTGGCCGACCGCTTACCACGTCGTCCGCGAGGTCTCCCGGGCCGACGGCTCCATCGGCCAGCTGCTCGGCTACCACTACCTGTGGAACTGGGCGGCCAGGCTGGTCGGCACCCGCGAGCAGTGGGAGTACGTCGAGGCGGAGGCCGCACGGCAGAAGTGGTTCTTCGGCGGCGCGGTCAACCCGCGCGACAACGACGTGGTGGTCACCGAGGACGGCGACGACCTGGTGTACACCGGCCGCAAGTCCTTCTCGACCGGCAGCAAGGTCTCCGACGTCACCGTGCTCGAAGGCGTCCTGGACGGCACCGACCAGCACGTCTTCGCCATCGTCCCGTCCGACAGCGCCGGCCTGGTCTTCCACGACGACTGGGACAACATCGGCCAGCGGCTCACCGAGAGCGGCGGTGTGACCCTGAACGGCGTCCGCACACCGTGGTCCTCGGCGGCCGGCTACGTCGACAGGGAATTCCAGCCGCGGGTCTACAACACCCTCAACGTGCCCACCATCCAGCTGGTGTTCGTCAACTTCTACCTCGGCATCGCGGCCGGCGCCCTGGAGACCGCCGCGACCTACACCCGTACCAAGTCCCGCTCCTGGCTGCACGGCGGGTACGAGCACGCGGTCGACGAGCCCTACGTCGTGGACATCTACGGGGACCTGACCGCGAAGTTGTGGGCCGTCGAGGCGCTGGCCGACGCGGTGGCGCTGGAGGGGCAGCGGCTGCACGACGACCCCGACGCCGTCACGGCCGAGACGCGCGGCGACTTCGAGGTCCGGGTCGCGGCGGTCAAGGCCCGTGCCACGGAGGTCTCGTTGGAGATCGCCGGCAAGGTCTTCGAGGTCACCGGCGCGCGGGCCACGGCCTCCGCCGAGGGACTTGACCGCTTCTGGCGCAACGTCCGCACCCACACGCTGCACGACCCGGTCGCGTACAAGCGGCGCGAGGTGGGGCGCTGGGTCCTGACCGGCGAACTGCCCGAACCCACCTGGTATTCCTGAGCCGGCCGCCGGCCCGCCCGCACCGAGCGGGTGCGGGCGGACCGGCCAAGGCCCCCTCGGACCGGCCCGGGTCCCTTCCGACCGGCCCGGGTCCCCTCGGACCGGCGGGTCCCCTCGTATCCGGAACGCCCCGCACACCGGCGCAGGCACCCGACCGCACCTCCAGGCACAGAACCGACGAATCGAGGCAGCATGGCAAACGTCCTGTCCGTCTCCGGAAGTCCTTCGGCCACCTCCCGCACCGGCCGGCTGCTGCGCGGGCTCGACGCCACGCTCACCGCCGAGGGCCACACCGTCGTGCCGCTGGACGTGCGGACGCTGCCCGCCGACGCGCTGCTCGGCGCCCGCTTCGGGCACCCGGCCATCGTCCGGGCCACCGAGCTCTTCGCGGCGGCCGACGGCGTCGTGGTCGGCACCCCCGTCTACAAGGCGGCGTACTCCGGGCTGCTCAAGTGCCTCTTCGACCTGCTGCCGCAGTACGCGCTGGCCGGCAAGACGGTCCTGCCGCTGGCCACCGGCGGCTCGACCGCGCACGTGCTGGCCATCGACTACGCGCTGCGGCCGGTGCTGTCCGCGATGGGCGCCGCGCACATCGTCCAGGGCTGGTTCGTCCTGGACCGGCACATCACGGTCGGCGAGGACGGGACCGTGACGCTCGACCCGGCCGCCGCCGTACCGCTGCGGCAGGTCGTCACCCAGTTCTCGGCCGCCCTCGACTCCCAGGAGGCATCTCGTGACCGCACCGCCCCGGTCCTCAACTGACGTCCAGGCCGCAGCTTCCGGCGAGGCCCAGCGGCCCCGCGCCGGCGTGATCGCCGATGACGCGGAAGCGCTCGCCGTCGCCGCCGCGCTCGCCGCCGACTTCCGGACCGGGGCCTCCCGGCGGGACGCCGAACGCGAGCTACCGCACGCCGAGTTGGACCGGCTCACCGCCACCGGACTGCTGGCGGTCTCGGTGCCGGCGGCCTACGGCGGCGCGGACGTCAGCCTGGCCACGCTCGCCGAGGTCTTCCGGCTGCTGGCGACCGCCGACGGCAGCCTCGCGCAGATCCCGCAGAGCCACTTCGTGTACGTCAACGTGCTGCGCGCCCAGGGCACGCCGGCCCAGCAGAGCTTCTTCTACGGGGAGTTGCTGGCCGGCAAGCGCTTCGGCAATGCCCAGTCCGAGGCCGGCACCAAGCACGTCCAGGACATCCGCACCCGGCTGGAACCAGCCCCCGACGGCGCCGGATACGTCCTGACCGGGGTCAAGCACTACTCCACCGGCGCGCTGTTCGCCGACTGGATCCCGGTGCTGGCCCGCGCCGGGGACGAGGGCGCGCTGCACGTCGCCTTCGTGCCCGCCGACGCACCCGGCGTCACCGTGGTGGACGACTGGGAGGGAATGGGCCAGCGCACCACCGCCAGCGGAACGGTCCGGCTGGAGGGCGTCGAAGTGCCCGCGGACCGGGTGCTCCCGCATCACCTGACCTTCACCGGGCCGCAACTGCACGGCGCCGTGGCCCAGCTGCTGCACGCCGCCATCGACGCGGGGATCGCCGGCGGCGCGCTCGCCGAGGCCGTGGAATTCGTCCGCACCAAGAGCCGCCCGTGGTTCGAGAGCGGCTTCGAGACCGCGGCGGAGGACCCGCTGCTGATCCAGCGCGTCGGCGAACTCGCCCTCCAGGTGCGGGCGTCGGACGCGCTGCTGACCGCGGCGGCCCGCGCGGTGGACGCCGCCCGCGCCGACCTGACCGACGACAGCGCCGCCGAGGCGTCCATCGCGGTGGCGGCGGCCAAGGCCTTCGCGGCGACCGCCGCGGTGGAGGTGTCGGGCGCGCTGTTCGAGCTGGCCGGCACCCGCTCGGCGGCCGGCTCGCTGAATCTGAACCGCTACTGGCGGGACGCGCGCACCCACACGCTGCACGACCCGGCGCGGTGGAAGGTGCAGCACCTCGGCCGGTACGTGCTCAGCGGGATCCGCCCGCCGCGGCACGGGCTGCTCTAGGCCCGCGAAGGCGGCCCGCAGTCCACCCGGCGTCCGCGCCACCAGATGCCGCGCCTCGCCGCGCCGCGTACCCGAAACGGAGACCTCTCGTGACCCTGACCTTCCACTGGTTCCTGCCCACCTACGGTGACAGCCGCCGGGTCGTCGGCGGTGGCCACGGCACCCCGGCGGGCGCCGCGGGCGGCGACCGGCCGGCGACGCTCGGCTACCTCACCCAGATCGCCCGCGCCGCGGAGGACCTGGGCTTCGTCGGCGCGCTCACCCCGACGGGGGCGTGGTGCGAGGACGCCTGGCTGACCACGGCCATGCTCGCCCAGACCACCGAGCGGCTGAAGTTCCTGGTCGCCTTCCGCCCCGGCTCGGTCTCGCCGACGCTCGGCGCGCAGATGGCCGCGACCTTCCAGCGGCACTCCGGCGGGCGGCTGCTGCTCAACGTGGTCACCGGCGGCGAGAGCCACGAGCAGCGTGCCTACGGCGACTTCCTCGACAAGGACGCGCGCTACGCCCGCACCGGTGAGTTCCTGCACATCGTGCGGGAGTTGTGGGCGGGCCGCACGGTCGACCTGGCCGGCGAGCACCTGCGGGTGGAGGGGGCCAGGCTCAGCCGGGTGCCGGACCCGGTGCCGGAGGTCTACTTCGGCGGTTCCTCGCCGGCCGCCGGCGACGTCGCGGCGCGGTACAGCGACGTGTACCTCACCTGGGGCGAGCCGCCGGCCGCCGTCGCGGAGAAGATCAGCTGGATCCGGGCGCTGGCCGACAAGGCGGGCCGGCAGGTCAGGTTCGGCATCCGGCTGCACGTCATCCCGCGCGACACCGCCGCGCAGGCGTGGGCCGAGGCGGAGCGGCTGCTGGCCGGTTTCGACCCCGCCGCCATCGCCGCCGTCCAGGCGGGGCTGGCCCGCAGCGAGTCCGAGGGCCAGCGGCGGATGCTGGCGCTGCACGGCGGCAGCACGGCCGATCTGGAAATCTCGCCGAACCTGTGGGCCGGCATCGGCCTGGTCCGAGGCGGCGCCGGCACCGCGCTGGTCGGCAGCCACACCGAGGTCGCCGACCGGATCGCGGACTACCACGCCCTGGGCATCGACGAGTTCGTGCTGTCCGGTCACCCGCACGTGGAGGAGGCGTACTGGTTCGGCGAGGGCGTGCTCCCCCTGCTGCGCGCCCGCGGCCTGTGGACCCACCCCCTCGACACCGTCCCCGGCGCGCGGGACACCGCCCCCGCCGAGATCCCCTTCGCCGGCCGCACCTGAACGGCCCGCGGCCCGCGGGCTCCCCGGCCGGGAAGCGGCGAGCCGGTCAGCCGGTCAGCTCCCGGGTGATGGCGTCTTGCAGCCAGTCGCAGCCGGCTGTTCTTCGCCGGGCCTTCCCCGCTCGCCGACGCCGGGGCCCGTGAGCGTGCCCTGGACCGGGCGCGGGGCGCGGGGCACACTCCGGGAGGCCTTCGCCGAACGCCTGCCGGCGGACCCGCCCCCCGTCCCGACACGGGGCACGCGACGAGTGCCCACCCCGGCCCAAGGGCTGATCCCGGGTCCGCGACCCTTCCGGCCTTCACACGCGCCGCTTTCTGCGTCGCCTCCGCCATTCGCGCATACGGTCTAACCGAATGCCACGCTCTTCACTCTTCTGCCGCGTCCTGGTCCAACCCCCGCACTCGTTGATGACGGTGTGAACACGCCCCCTGGCCAATCGACTTCCGAGGATGCGGACCGCCTGTTCCCGGGCTCCGCTCCATCTCCGCAGACGTTCACTCCCGTGGACGGCGTGGAGGACTCGATGAGCGCTCGCCCTCGGGACTCGCACCACGGACGGCCCCACCATGTATGAATACGACACTTACAGGGTGTTGGACCCCGACTGGGTCGCTCCCCGGCCGGTGCAGTTGCCGGAGCCCTTTCCCGAAGCGCAGCCCGACGACACCGGAACGCAATGGGACATCGATGCCGAGTTCGAGTACCTGTTCCAGTCGCCGGTCCCGGCGGCGGCCCCGCCGCCCCAGGCGGCCCGGCCCGCCATGCCACGGGTCAACCACCGCCGCAGACGTCCGCGCGTCGTGCGGGTGCGGCGGTCGGCCGTCCTCGGGATGGCCATCGCGGGGGTCACCGCCGCGGTCACCGGCACGGTGAGCGTGCTCGGCGCGATGGTCGCCTACGCTCCGCTGCGCCAGCTGGCCACCCCGACCACCGAGGGCCTGGCCTCCTCGTGGCCGCTGCTGGTGTACGGCCCGTGGCTCGTCGGCAGCCTGTCCATCCTGAACGCCGCCGCGAACCGGCGTTCAGAGCGGGCGGGGTGGGCCGCGATGATCCTCTTCTCCGTGATCGCCACGGCTCTGTGCGTCGTCCACGCCCCGAGAACGGTCACCGCGAGCGCCGTCGCCGGCCTGCCCCCCTTCTCCGCGCTGGCCAGCTTCCTGCTCCTCTCCCGCCAGATCACCCTTCTTCGCCCCCGCCGGACGAAGCTCCCGCACCAGCGCAAACACTGACCCCGGCGAAAGACGGAAAGGTCGGCGTGCGCCTCAAGGAGAACGACCGGACGATGATTGAAAACCCGCGGACAGAAGGCTGGTTCGTCTGGGGCATGCACTCCACCGACCTTCCCGACGCCCCGGGCGTCCCCCTTCTGGTGGTGGAGCTCCCCGCAGTCAAGGAAATGATCGAGATGCTCGCGCAGGGATACGTCACCGGGCACGAACTCCACGAGGCGCTGGACGCCTTCGCCCAGCGGATCAGCCCGCCGGACTCCCCGAGCTACTACACCGAGAGGGAGACCACCGGCTACGACTGCCCGCACGCCTGCCCCGTGTGCGCCGACGCGAGAGCGGAGTTCGACGCGATCGCGACCGAGTCGTTCATGCACAAGGTGCGGCTCGCCGATCCGGACCGCTACCCCTACGCGGCAGGCAAGAACACCCTGCACCGGAGCGACTGCCCCCGGGTCGCGCGGTATGTCGGCCGGGCGGAACTGGTGGGTTCGGCATGGTCCCTCGCCTGCCTGCCCGCCTTCGCCCACCACGGGGTGTGCAGCACCACGTGGGCGGCCGGGATGAAGGTCATGACGGCGGAGGAGGCCACGGAATGGGTGAGGTGGCAGACCGACCCCCGCCAGGGCACCGGCTACAAACTCTGCTGCCACTGCCTGTCCCCCGTCCCCGGGCCCGCGGCCGACGAGGAGAGCACGTTCGAGGTCAACTACTGGCCCGCGGACAGCACGGCCACGTGGGG
This sequence comes from Streptomyces sp. NBC_00433, assembly GCA_036015235.1. Lineage (NCBI taxonomy): Bacteria > Bacillati > Actinomycetota > Actinomycetes > Kitasatosporales > Streptomycetaceae > Streptomyces > Streptomyces sp. NBC_00433. Next base: position 4,455,972 of record CP107926.1, read on the forward strand.
CTGAGTCCTCCGCGGAACACCGGCACGTCGCCCCCGGTCGCGCTGCTCAGGAGTCGTAGGGATTCCGCATCGCGTGGCGGCGCCGGGCAGCTGCGAGGACGTCCTGCGGGAAGCGGTCGCCGGCTACGTAGTGGCGGCCCTTGGTCCGGCCGACGGCAGCGAGGATGCCCGACCTGACGAGGCCCTGCATGTCCCGAGTGGCCTGCTGAGAGTTCAGCCCTTCGCTCTTTTCGTAGCGCGAGCGGCGCACGCGTCCGGCTATGGCCACTTCGTGCAGGGCGGCCGACTTCACGGAGCACCTTGTAGTAGTCCCAGGTGTTCCCGGGCATCCCCAGCCATTCCTCGATGGAGGAGAACGCGGGCGCGAGAACGTGCTGCCGGGCGATGACGAGGGTTTGCAGGCTGCGGGACGACTCACCACGGACGACCCCGTGGTGGCGGGCCGCACCGGGACGGGTGCCGGGATGCCTTGGCCCGGGGCGATACCGCGTGGAAGGCTGGCGCGATGCGCAAGGACCTCCTGGACTGGACTGCTGTCGCCGCTGAGAACTTCGCCTTCCCCACCGGGGTCGCGCCGCGGCTGATCGGCGACGAGTTGGCGGCGATGCTCGTCTCCCCCGACCCGCGGGTGCGCGACGAGCACGCCTACACGGCAGCCGCCGGCTGGATCCGCGCCGGGCATCTCGACGATGTGCTGGTCGCCATGGGCGACACCGCCGCCGAGCGCTTCACCCATCCCGAGGTCCAGGCACGCGCGTTCGCGCCGCTGGTGCTCAAGTGCGTGCTGGCCAGGGGCCAGAGGCTGCCGGGCGCCGTGCCGGAAGCGGTCGCGCTCCGCTGGTACGCCGGCTTCGCCGCCTGGTATCCGTACGAGGCCGACACCCGCGGCTGGGACGACACGACGGGCTGGCTGCACGCCGTCGCCCACGGCGCCGACGCGGCCGCGGCCTTCGCCGCCGCGCTGCCCGACCGCCGCACCGCCCTGCTGGAGCTGTGCGCACACCGCATGACGGCCCGGCCCACCGGCTACCGCTACGTCCAGTTCGAGGACGCGCGGCTGGCCGCGGCGATCACCCGCACCCTCCTCGCGCCCGGACTCACCGCCGAGCAGGCGACGGGCTGGCTCGACGTGGTGGCGGCCGCCTTCGCGGACGGCGGCCCCGGCGCCGTCCCGGCATGGGCCTTCAACACCTTCGCCACCCTGCAGTCCCTGCACCTCCACCTGAACCGCGGCCTGGCCGAGGGCGGTGTCCCGCCGCACGCCGCCGAAGTGACCGCCCGCGTCACCGAGATCCTCCGCCTGCCCTACCACTGGCTGGGCTGAGGCGGCGCCGCGACGACCTGCTCCAAATCGCAGCGCCCCGCCGTGGTCAGTCCAGGAGGCCTGGCCCGCACGGCGAAAGGCCCCGGGCGTGAGGCTCGGGGCCGGACGGTGTGCGAGGAGCCGTCAGTTGCGCGGCGTCCCGTAGTACGTACCGACCTGCTCGCGGTAGCCGGCGTCGTCCTCGGTGGCCCTGCTCCTGTCGAACTCGGGGGCGTTCTTGATGTCGTCCTTGGAGCGGGCGACCAGGATCCGCCGCTTCAGGACGTCCACCGAGGTGACCGTGCCCGCCGGGAGCAGGACGTGCTTGCCGAGGATCCAGATCCCGGTGTCCACGACGAGGTAGGAGGAGTCGACGGTGTCGGAATACTTGGAGACCCTGCCGATCCCGCCGTCGGTCGCCTCGACCTTGAAGCCGCTCAGGTCCGATCCCGCGCGGTGGCCGGCCGTCGCCTGGTAGGCCCACATCTTGTCAGTCACTGGGTGACCTCTCATAGCTTGGGTGCGTTGCTGGGAATCCCGTCTCAGGGATCGGTGAACGCCCCTCCGCCCGTGTCTGCCCCGAAAGCGGGGGTTCACACCGGCATGCCGCCGTATGCCGCCGTATGCCGCCGCGCTTCGGCGGCGGATCGGGACCGATGGTGTTATGTGGTGACGTGAACGTACAGCGGCGCCGGTTCCAGGAGATCCCGGTCGACCGGTCGGAGGGATTCGGGGAGCGCCTGCTGGGGGTGCTGCTCGACCGCGCCCACGAGATGCCGCCGGACCTCATCGCCCCGCTGGTCGCGGAGGAGGTGGCCAGGTTCGGCGGCCGCGACGTGTCCGTACTGCTCCAGGACTACGAGCAGTTGATGCTCATGCCGCTGCCCGGCCGGGGGCTCACGGTCGGGGCGCCGCAGCCCATCGGCGAATCCCCCGCGGGGGCGGCCTTCCTGGGGGCGCGGACCGTCGAGGTGCCGCAGGACGGCGGGACGAGGATGTTCCTGCCGCTGCTGGACGGCAGCGACCAGGTGGGGGTCATGGCCCTCACCCTGGACACGGTGGGTGACGACGACCGGCGGCTGCTGCGCCGGCTGGCCGGGCTGGTCGCCGACATGGTGGTCACCAAGGACAGCTACACCGACCTCTTCACCCTGGCCCGGCGGCGGGCCCCGATGAGCGTGGCCGCCGAGATCCAGTGGTCGCTGCTCCCGCCGCTGCGCATGGCCGTTCCCCAGGTGGAGATCGCCGGGATTCTGGAGCCCGCCTACGACGTGGCGGGCGACAGCTTCGACTACGCCCTGAACGGCGACGTCCTGCACCTCGCCATGATCGACGCGATGGGGCACGGGCTGAGCGCCGCCGTCATGGCCACCGCCGCCATCGGTGCCTACCGGCACTCCAGGAGGAGCGACGTCGGCCTGTCCGGGATCTACGCCTACATGGACGAGGTCATCGCCGAGCAGTTCGGGCCGGAGCAGTTCGTCACGGCCCAGATGATGCGGCTGAACGTGGCCACCGGCCACCTCCAGTGGGTCAACGCCGGCCACCCGTGGCCCCTGCTCATCCGCGGCGACGAGGTCGTCGGGGAGCTGGAGGGCAGTACGACCCTCCCGGTCGGATTCGGCGGCCAGGAACCCCTCGTCAGCGAGCGGACCCTGCGGCCCGGCGACCGCGTGCTGTGCTTCACCGACGGCCTCGTCGAGGAGCACTCCAGCGGGGGCGAGGAGTTCGGCCTCCCCCAGCTCATCGAGGTCATCTGCGACGTCGCGCGACGCCGGCCCGGCACCCGGGCCATGGTGCGCGACCTCTCACGCGCGCTGAAACGGGCCCGCGGCGGCGTCACCAGCGACGACGCGACGATCCTGCTCGTGGAATGGCGCGGCGGCACCGCGGACCACCTGACGGTGCTCGACTGACACCTGTCGGCTCTCGGCGCCGGCCCTGACCGAAGGTGGTACGTCCGGGCGGTGGCCGGATCGGCGCCGACGACCGTGGTGCCGGGGCGGCCGGCGAACCGCCCGTCGCCGGCGATGTGGTCCAGCCCGGCCTCCCCGGGAGCCCGGCAGGCGAAATCGATCCGCCCCGCGTCACCACCCACGACGTCCCCTTCTCCGTGCGCCGTCCCGCCGGACGGGATCCGGCGCGCGTCCCCGCTCCGGGCGGACCCGTCGAGCACGCACCGCGACCTTACGGCCGGTGTAGCGCGGGTGATATGGCGTCAGGGCGGTGCTAATGTCGCGCTCACCATGCTTCCGGGGGGGAGACTCACATGAATTCGCGTGCCCGCGCCGCGTCCAGAGCCTTGTTGGCCGGATGTGTCGCCCTTGCCGTCGCCACCGCCTTGTCGTCCGCGCCGGCGACGGCCGACAGTCCTGCCGCGTCGGGGCCTTCCGAGGTCGCCGTGATCCCGCCGAACGACACGATGGTTCCGGCCACCGACCGCGTGCTGGCCGCCGGGGTCAGCGGCTTCCTGCACCAGCGGCAGGGGGTGGCCGGCGTGGTGTGGACGGGCTATGCCACCGGCGCCGACCGTACGCTGCCGGCCCTGGCCGGGCTTCCGGGCGCGAGTTTCGTGTCGGCGGGCGGCGACGCCCTCTTCTGGCTGGACGTCAACGCGGGTGTGCTCCGGGTCGCGGCGCCCGACCACGACTCGCCGACCACTTACCCGATCCCCGCCGGGTGGACCGTCGCGGATCTGGCGGAGAACGGGACCAGGGCGCTGGCGTTCAAGCCGGTGAGCTCGGCGGGTCCCGGGCAGCTGGAGGTGCTGGACCTGGGGGCGGACGGCGGCGTCACCCCTGTGCCGGTCACCGGCCTGCCCGACGGCGCGCTGATCTCGGCCACCCCGACGAACGGCACGACGGACGGCGATCGGCACGGGATCGTGCAGTACCAGGCCCGCACGGGGGCGGCGACGCAGTACGCCCTGGTGGACCTCGACACCGGCGCGGCCGTCCCCGTACCGGGGATGAGCGGCGCCACGCGGGTGCTCCTCACGCCCTCGGACGTCGCCTGGGTGCTGCGCGACACCACGCACGTCGCGACGGTGGTCAAGATGCTGCCGCAGAGCGCCGTCCTGGACGGCTCCGCCGCCTCCATGACGCCCGCCTCGGTGACCATCCCCGACCTGGCGTCGTACACCTTCCTGCCGGTCGGCGACCACCTGCTGACCGTCGAGACGCAGTCCCTCGCCGCGCCGGCCCCCAAGCCCCTGGTCGACCACCCCTTCGGCGGCGGCGACGCGACGACCGTGATGGGTGCCGACCTCGGGGCGCCGGCCGCGGCCTCCGACGGCTCGGTGCTCTCCGTCGGCGGGGCGGACGCCACCGTGTCGGGGGTGCACCGCTACCAGGCCGCGGCGGGCGGCGCGCTGGCCGACACCACCGTGCTCGACCTGCCGCCCCTGCCGTCGACCAACGCGGGGCTCTCGCTGGCCAACGGATTCCTGCGGCACATCGAGAACATCCCGGCCGCCGGCGCCCAGCAGGCGCACCTGGCCCTGCACAACTACCCGATCGCAGCGGGCACGGACACCGGCTCGGGCCGCTTCGGCGGGTCGTACCCCGCGACCCTGCCGGCCACCGCGCTGCCCTGCGAGGCCGGCAAGAGCTGCGTGCGCACCGTCGACGGCAACTGGTACGGGACGTCCTTCCTGATGGCCGACGGGCCCGGCCCCGACAGCCGGATCCACAGCGAGATCGACGGCGCCACCAGCACGATGACCGTCCCGCTGCCCTTCGAGGGCGGGCGGATCGTGGACGCCTCGCTCGACTACCAGGTGGTCGAGAGCGCGACGACGCAGTACGTGGTCCAGACCGGCCAGCGGGAGGTCAGCGCGCGGGGACCGGTCACCGGCGCCGCCCTGTGGGACAACACCTTCTGGCAGGCGTCGACGACCGGGGCCGCGGGTACGGTCAACGCCTTCGACCTGACCTCCTACCCGACCAAGGCCGTCCGCAGCATCGCGACCGGGGTCGCGTGCCGCCCGACCGAACTCCAGGTCTCCCAGCACTGGCTCTACTGGTCCTGCGGGACCACCGGCCACGCGGGCGTCTACGACCTCGCCTCCGGGCGGAAGATCGCCGTGCCCCCGGGGCGGGCGCTGCTCGGCGACGGCTACCTGGTGCAGCACGACGCCGCCGCGGGCCGGCTGGTCATGACCGACTTCCACTCGGGCACGGCGGCAGCTCCCGTCAGGCTCGCCGACCTGCCCGACTCCGGGCTCACCGACGACCGCGGCATCACCTTCGCCGTCGACCGCCACGGCTCGGACGTCGCCTACGTCGCGGCCGACCGCACCGTGCACGTGCTCGCGCCCGGCGTGCCGGCCTCCCCGCTGACCGCGACCGCGCCGACCGGCCAGCAGCAGGTCTACCCGAGGTCCAGCAGCACGGGCGTCTTCAACGCCTACATCACCCTCGACCGTCCGGTGGACGGCTGGCAGCTGACCATCAGCGACGCCGCCACCGGCAAGACCGCCGCCACCTTCAACGGCGGCCCGGCGCACGAGATCGTGAGCGTGCAGTGGGGCGGCCACCTCGCAAGCGGCGCCCTGGCGCTGAGCGGCCCGTACAAGTGGAAGCTCACCGCGACCGCCGGCGGCGCCGCCACCGCCGTCCAGGGCGCGTCCGGCACGCTCGTGGTCTTCTGCGGGGCGCTGCGCTTCCGCAGCTACGACTGCGACGGCCAGCAGGCCATGCTCGGCGTCAGGCACGGCCCCTACGGCGGCTACGAAGGCCACTGGTGGGGCGCCACCGCGACGGGCGGCCTGGTCGACGGCGGATACACCGACGACTGGATTCCCGGCACGGGCCCGGGTGACACCTCCGCGCTGGTCCCCTTCGGCGACATCAACGGCGACGGCACGGGCGACCTGCTGGCGCGCGACCCGTCCGGTGTCCTCACCGCCTACCTCGGCTTGGGCCAGGCGTACTTCAACACCGGGGAAGCCGACGTCAAGCGCGTCCGCATCGGCGGCGGCTGGAACATCTACAACACGCTGCTGTCCACCGGCGACCTCAACGGGGACGGGCACGACGACCTCGTCGCCCGCGACGCCGCGGGAGTGCTGTGGTTCTACGCCGGCACCGGGAAGTCGTCCCTCACGTCCCGGGTGCGGATCGGCGGCGGCTGGAACACGTACACCAAGCTGGTCGCGACGGGCGACCTCACCGGTGACGGCGCCGGGGACCTGGTCGCCGTGGACGGCTCGGGTGTGATGTGGCGCTACAGCGGCAACAAGCAGGGCGGCTTCACGACCCGGGTGAAGATCGGCGCGGGCTGGACGATGTACAACACGATCGTCGGCTTCGGCGACCTGAGCCACGACGGCAACAACGACCTCGTCGCCCGTGACTCCGCGGGCCGCCTGTGGCGCTACGACGGCACGGCGTCGGGCGTCTTCAGCGGTGCCCGGGTGCAGATCGGCTCGGGCTTCAACTCCTACGTCGGCCTCTACTGACCGCGCCCCTGCCCGCCGCGCTCACCGCGTCAGCCCCAGGCCGGACGCCTGGGGCTGACGGCTAGTCACGACGGGCGCGGGCGCGCTGGGCGCGGCGCCTCATCGTGCGGCGTTCGTCCTCGCTGAGTCCGCCCCAGACACCGGAGTCCTGCCCGGTCTCCAGCGCCCACTCGCGGCACTCGCCCATGACGGGGCACCTGCGGCAGACGGTCTTGGCTTCCTCGATCTTCAGAAGCGCGGGGCCGGAATTGCCGACGGGGAAGAACAGCTCGGGGTCCTCGTCACGGCACGCGGCGCGGTTCTGCCAGTCGGGGGTCATCGTTCCTCCATCGCTCGATCGGCCTTTCGTCTCGGGCCCCGGGGGGCACGTCCTCAGCCGAACACGACGACGAGCGCGGCGGCGAAGACGATCAGAACCGCCGCGGACAGCAGGACGATGCGCCCCAGGGACATCGAGGCCGCGGCATGGTGCCCGGGGCGCCCGTCTCGTGCGTGCTTGTGCGGGTGGCCGACAGACGCGCCGGCAGCCCACGGGTGACTGCTCTGTGTGGTCATCCTGAAATGCGTCATGGTGACCTCCTGACCGCTGAACGGAAATCAAAGCGAAAGAATCCGCACCAACTCTCCCGCCCACGACGGCCGCCCCCGCCCGGAGTGCGGCCGGGGGCCCTTCGCCGGCCGGTCCGGCGGCGCGAACGCCGTGCTCAAAGGGGGTGCCGGGACGCCGTCGCCGCCGGACCGCCCGGCAAGGCCCGGGTCCGTACGGAAGTGCATAACCGTTGGCTATGACGGGGGTTCTTGGACAGGGAGGCGCTCGGGGCCGCACCATCGGACGCGTAGCGGATGCGGCGTCGGTTCGCGGACGCGGTGCGGACGAAGGGGAGATCGACTGTGCGGTACCGGCTGCTGGGCCAGACCGGGTTGCGTGTCTCGGAGTTGTTCCTGGGTGCGATGACCTTCGGTGAGCAGGGCGGCGTGGGGGCGCCGCCGGAGGAGTGCGGGCGCATGCTCGACGCGTACGCCGACGCCGGCGGGAATGTGGTCGACACGGCGATCAACTACCGGGGCGGGGAGAGCGAGGCCATCCTGGGGGAGCTGCTCGAAGGCCGCCGCGACCGCTTCGTGCTGGCCACGAAATACACCGTCTCCCGGGACGGCAGCGACCCGAACGCCGCGGGCAACCACCGCAAGAACCTCACCCTGTCGCTGGAGACGAGCCTGCGGCGGCTCCGCACCGACTACATCGACCTCTACTGGGTGCACCTGTGGGACCGGCACACCCCGGTCGAGGAGACGATGCGGGCCCTGGACGACGCCGTGCGCACCGGGAAGATCCTCTACGTGGGCATCTCCGACGCCCCCGCATGGGTCGTCTCCCGCGCCAACACCCTTGCCGAGTGGCGCGGTTGGACGCCCTTCGCGGGCCTCCAGGTCCCCTACAGCCTGCTCAACCGCGACAGCGAGCGCGAACTGCTGCCCATGGCCGAGGCGTTCGGGATGAGCGTGGCCGCCTGGGGGCCGCTGGCCGGCGGGGTGCTCTCGGGCAAGTTCACCCGGCCCGGCGGACCCGGCGGGGCCACCCGGGTCGCGCCCGAGTCGCTCGGCGAGCGCGAACTGGCCGCGGCGCGGGCCGTGCAGGAGGTCGCGGGCGAGCTGGGGGTCACCGCGTCGCAGGTGGCCATCGCCTGGACCCGCGCCCGGTCCCGTGCCGTCCACCCGATCATCGGCGCCCGGAGCGTGGAGCAGCTCAAGGACAACCTCGGCGCCCTCGACGTCGCGCTGCCCGCGGAGGCGGTCGAACGCCTGGAGGCGGCGGTGGACTTCACCGCGGGCTTCCCCACCGACTTCATCGACCAGACCGGCCCGTGGGTCTTCGGCGACGCGTCGGCGAGGGTCGACGGGAGGGCCTGACCTGAACGGGCCTTCCGGGGCCCGCCCGGCCGGGCGGGCCCCGTAGGGCGTCAGCGGGTCAGGATGGCGCCCGAGGCGAAGGAGTCGCCGTTGTCGCTGGAGACGTAGTGCCAGCCGCCGACGGTGAGGTGGCTGCCCGAGGCGGCCACGGCGGAGACGCCCAGCGGGAGTCGGGGGTCGTTCTCGGGCAGGCCGAGGGACTTCCAGCCCGCGGCGGGGGTCCAGGCGAGGCCGACCGCCGCGTCGTCGTTGCCGCCGACGACGGCGAGGCCGCCGTGCGGGCGCAGGGTCAGCGCCTGCAGGGCGAAGGTGCCCGCGGGCAGGGGCACCTGGGCCCACGAGGTGCCGTTCCAGTGGAGGGCAAGACCCGCGGGCCGCTGCTTGTCGGTGTCGCGGGACCATCCCACCGCCCACACGTCGTCGGGCGTGCGCGCGGCGATGTCGAAGAGGACCGAGGAGTCGGGGAAGGCGGGGGTCGCGGTCCGCGTCCACTGCTGCCCGTCCCAGTGCACGACGAGGGACTGGCCGCTGTCGTAGTCCGCGCCGACCACCCAGACGTCGTCCGGTGCGACCTCGTCGACCTGGTAGAGGCCCCAGTTGTCCGACCCCGGAATCCGCACGTTCCGCCACTTCTGCCCGTCCCAGTGCTGGACGACGGGGACTTGGGCCCAGGTGTCCTGCGCGTAGCCCTCGCCCACCGCCCAGGCGTCCTGTCCTGAGAGCGAACTCACCGACAGCAGGCTGGCGCTGACCGTGCCGGCGGGCAGCGTCCTGTCGGCCGTCAGCTTCCACGAGCCGGCGGCGTAGCGGCCGACCAGGACTCCCTGGGTGTCCGCTCCCTGGTCGCCGACGAAGAAGGCCGAGCCGTCGGAATTCGTGGCGATGTCGTTGATCCTGCTGTCCCACGCGCCGGCACCCTTGAGCGGCAACTGCCGCCAGGTGTCGCCCTTCGCGAGGTCGCGCTCGTAGAGCGTGGGGGTGAATCCGGTGGTCGCGTCGTCCGGGTCCGTCAGGACCTGAGCGCCGGCGGCCCAGGTGACCGACGGCGTCGGCTGCGCCACGCTCATCACCGAGACGGGGCCGGTGGACGTCTCCGCCCACGTACCGCTGCCCGCCGCCGCTGCCACGGCCGGGCCGCTCACGGCCAGCGTCACGGCTCCCGTGGCGGCGAGGATCTGCGCTGCCCTGCGTTGGAACGACACGTTGGAATCTCCCTTCGCGGAGGAGCGGTCCTCCTCCCTTCTCATCGACGCGGCACGCCCCCGGAGGCGTTACTTCCGGTCCGCGGGCAGCCGTCCGCGCGACTGCCGTACGTTCACAGGCGGGAGAGGACCGCGCGGGCCGCGACGCCGACGGCCTCGCGGGCCTCCTCGGAGTCGTCCCGCGTCTCGAAGCCGTGCTCCGCCGACGGCACGTCGACGACCCTGACGTCCACCCCCGCGGTGTGCGCGGCCGCCAGGAAGTCCCCCACCGTCGCGGCGAACTCGGGGCGCTCGCGGCCCACCCGGGTCAGCACGACCGGCAGCCGCCCCGCGCCGCGCACCGCCTCCGCGGGCCGGAAGCGCGGCCCCACCCCCCACCCCGGCAGCGGCGCAAGCAGCGGATACGACAGCGCGAGGCACCGCAGCCAGGGCGGCGGCGCCGCGAGCCAGTCCGCCGCGATCAGCCCGCCCACCGACAGGAACCACAGCGCCACCCGCTCGGCGTCGACCCGCGGGTGCGCCCGCACCAGCGCGACCGCGTCCCGTACGTCCCGCGCCGCCCGCTCGAAGTCGGACAGGCCGTGCAGCCGGTGGTCCACCGTGGCGCCGACCGCGCCGAGGTCCGCCAGGAGGCGGGCGTAGCCGACCAGGGCCGGCCAGTCGCGCGGTGTGGGCCGCGCCCCCTCGGGGACGGGCCCGCCGTGCACGAGCACCACCGCGGGGCCGGGCCCGTCCCCGTCGGGCAGGTGGAGGTCCACCCGGCCCACCCGCTCGCGCGGGCGCTCCGGCACGTCGATGAGGAACGGCCGCAGGTGCGCGGGCGGTTCGGCCGCCGACGGCCCGCGCGCGGCGGCCCCCTCGCCCGCCGCGGCGCGCAGCAGGACCCGGGCCGTCGCGTCCGGTTCCGACAGCATCGGCCAGTGCCCGGTGGCCATTTCCAGGTAACTCACGTGCGGGGCGGCGAGGTAGGCGAGCCGGGGGTCGCCGAGGGCGAGCGCCCTCTCGACCATCGCGAGGCTCGACCCGTTCGCGGCGCACAGCACGCCGGTCACCGGCACCGTGCCGGACGCGCCCGCGGAGCCGTTCAACCGCAGCGGCTGCGCCAGCGTCGCCCACGGCTGCGGCACGGCCTGCCGCACCAGGCGTTCCGCCCCTGCCGGGCCGAGCCCCTCGAAACTGCCGCGCCCGCGCCACCCCTCCTCCGACGGCGGCGCCGACACCCCTTCGGCTCCCGGCCCCCCGATCCGCCGCAGCGCCTCCTCGCGCAGGGCCTGCTCCGGTACGAGCGCGGCCGGCGGGTCCCCGTCCTGCGGCATCGGGGTGTCGACCAGGACGATCCGCGCGACCCGGTCCGGCAGCCGGTCCGCCGCGCCGACCACCGGGTGGACGCCGTAGCAGTGGCCGACCAGCACGACCTCGCGCGCGCCGGTCTCCCGCACCGCCCGCAGCACGTCCGCGATGTGCGACTCAAGGTCCGCGCCCGCGCCCCCTTCCCGTTCGCCCATGCCGCTGAGCGTCAGGCAGTACGCCTCCGCGCCCGCCTCCCGCAGCCGCCCGGCCACCTCCTGCCAGATCCATCCGCCGGTGTGCAGCCCCGGCACCAGGACGAACGCCGTACCAGCCGCCATCTCCGCCTCCTCCCACGCCCCGTCCGCGCCTTGCGCGCGCACGCCCGGACGGCGGTCCGCCGCCCGGTCCGCCGGTAACGTAGGAACTCCCCCTGAGGGAGGTTCAAGCCATGCCACCCGACCACCTGTGGAGCATCGGCGAGCTGGCCGAGCGCGGCGGCGTCAGCGTCAAGACCGTGCGGTTCTACTCCGACCGCGGCCTGCTGCCCGAGGCCCACCGCAGCGCGGGCGGGCACCGCAGATACGGCCCCGGGGCGCTGGACCGGCTGGGCACCATCCGGTCGCTGCGCGCGCTCGGACTCGGCGTCCCCGCCATCGCGCGCGTCCTGCGCGAGGACGGGGCGGACGGCGGCGTGCTGGACGCGGTCCCGGCCGGCGGCGCGCTGGAGGACGCCGTCGCGGGCCGCCTGCGCGAGGTCGGCTCGCGGCTGGCCGCGCTGCGCTGGCAGGAGACGGCGCTGCGGCTGCTGCACGACTGCGGCCCCGGGGAGCGGGCCGAGCGCCTGCGGCTGCTCGGCGCGGTGTGCGCGACCGCGGCGCCGCCCAGCACCGTCGCGATGGCGCGCTTCTGGCGGCGCTGGCTGCCCCCGCGGATGCCGCAGCGGATCGTCGTACGCGTCGTCGAGCTGGCCGTCCCGCAGCCCCCCGACGACCCGACGCCCGAGCAGGCACTCGCTTTCGCCCGGCTGCACGCCTTCGTCTCCGCCGACTGCACGGGCCGCACCGGCAGCGGCCAGCCCGCCGCCCACGGCCCGGACACGGGGCACCGGCCCGGCGTGCTCTACGAGGGCCTGGAGGAGGCCTACGAACTGGCGGCGCCCCATCTGCGCGCCGGCCGCCCCCCGCACGCGGGTGAGGCGCTCGACTGCTTCGTCGCGGCATACGCGACCTCCCAGCGGGTCCCCGACACGGCCGCCTTCCGCCGCGGCCTGGGCTCCGTCCTGGCGGCCGACCCCCGCATCGACCACTACTGGGACCTCGTCGCCCGCATCACCGGCCCCGCCCAGCCCACCCCGGGAGCCGCCCACACCTGGCTCACCACCGCTCTCGCGCCGCACTGACCCGGCGGCCGACCCGCCGCCCCGCCCCGCCGTCCGGTCCGCGAGACCCGATCCCGCCTGCCGAGGCACGACCTGCCGGGCGCACGGGCCCGTGAGACGGTGGAAGGAAGGCCCCGAGCGGCCGCGCGGTGACGCGTGCAGCGAAGCCGCGCCCAGGAGAGGACGACCTGAGCATGAGAGCACTGGAGACGATCGGCTTCTCACTGCTGGTGATCGGCATCTGCGTCGCCACCTTCGTGGTCCTGATGGGCGGCCCGCATTACTGGCGCAAGTAGGAGCGGGCCGAATTCCCTTCCCGGCGGCCCGTGGTGACCACCGGGGCGACGGCCTGACGGGACGGCGGGCCGGCCCGCGGAACCGGTCCGGCGTCGGCATCAAGGAGAGCGGCCGGACGATCAACCCCGCGCGGGCCGGGCGGATGAGACTGGGCTCATGACCTCTGAGGGGTATGTGACCGGTCCGCAGTCCGTGGCGGCGGCCGGCGGTGGTGTCGAGGGCGGGCCGGCCGTGGAGAGCGGGGGTGCCGGGGCCGCGGCGTGGGCGCCTGTCGCGGCGCTCACGCTGGGGATCGCGGCGCTGGTGGCCGGTGAGTTCCTGCCGGCGAGCGTGCTGCCGGCCATGGCGTCGGACATCGGTGTCAGCGAGGGGACCGCGGGGCTGGCCGTCGCGGCGACCGCGGTCGCGGGCGCGGTGACCGCTCCGACGATCGCCGTGCTGCTGCCGCGTACGGACCGCAGGACCGTGCTGGTCGGTCTGCTCGCGGTGGCCGTGCTGTCCAACGCGGTGGTGGCGGTGACCCCGAACTTCCCGCTGCTGCTCGTGGGCCGGCTGCTGCTGGGCGCCGCCATCGCCGGATTCTGGTCGTTCGCGCTCGGGGCGGGGACGCACGCGGCGCCGGGGCGGGACCATGTCGTGTCCACGAGCCTGGCGCTGGGGGTCAGCGCGGCCACCATCATCGGCGTGCCGCTCTCCTCGGTCCTCGGTGACGCGGTGGGCTGGCGGCCGGTCTTCTGGGCGGCCGCCGGGCTGACCGCCCTGGCGCTGGTCGCGGTGGCGACGACCGTGCCGCCGGTGCCCGCCCAGCCCGGATCGGGGCTCGGCATGCTCCGGCAGGCGCTGGCCAACCGGCGGCTGATGGCCGGGGTGGGCTGCATCGCGCTGGTGGCCTTCGGCAATTTCGCCGCCTACCCGTACATCCGGCTCGCGATCGAGCGGGTCACCGCGGGCAGTACGGTCTGGCTGCTGCTCGGCTGGGGTGTGGGCGGCCTGGCGGGCAACCTCGCGGCCGGCGCGCTCGCCCGCCGCCTCGGGGTCGCCGTGGTCGCCGCGCCCGCCCTGCTGGGCGCGAGCCTGCTGGCGCTGGCGACGGCACCCGGCCTTCCCGCCGCGACCGCGGCCATCGTGGTCTGGGGCTTCGGCTTCAACATGGTGCCGGTCGCCACCCAGTTGTGGGTGACCCGCGCCGAGCCGGGGCGAGTCGAGTCGGCGCTGTCGTTGCAGGTGACGGCCTTCCAGGTGGCCATCACGGCCGGGTCGGCGATCGGCGGGGCCGTGGTCGACGGCGGCGGGGTGCGGGCGGCGCTAGTCGTCGGGACCGTCGCCGCGCTGGCCGGGAGCGTCGGCTTCGGGGTGCTGAGCGGCCGCAGGCCGTGAGCGCCAGGCCTGCGGGGAGCTGCCGTGGTGGGCGGAGAAGGCCCGGCTGAAGGCGGCCGCCGAGCCGTATCCCACGGTGAAGGCGATGCGCTCGACCGGCCGGTCCGTCCCGGCGAGGAGTTCGCGGGCGTGCCGCATGCGCACCTCGCGGAGCACCTGCGCGGGGCTGCGGCCGAAGTCGCGGCGGAAGCGCTCGCCCAGCGACGAGCGGGACAGGTGCGCGACCCGGGCCATGCTCTCCACCGTCCAGGGGCGCCCGGGGTGCGCGTCGAGCGCCGACACCAGTGCGGTGAGCCGCGGGTCGGCGTCCTGCCGGGCGCTGTCGGCGGCGGCCTGCACCATCGCGGCCTGGATCAGCCCGCCGTAACTTGCGGCGAAGAGCGGCCGGCTGTTGCGCGGGTCGAGCGGGCAGATCCGCACCAGCTCGACGATGCCGCGGTTGCTCTCCGCGAAGTCCCGCGCCACCAGCGGGCTCGGCAGCGGCGGGACGGCCCGCAGCCCGCTCACCGCGACCTCGGCCCCGGTCGGCGCGATAAGCCGGTAGGCGCTCGCGGCGCCCACGTGGAAGGCGTCCCCCGCGTGCAGCTCCTCGGCGCCCGCCGCGGTCTCCAGCCGCGCGTCGCCGTCCAGGACCAGCGCCCAGATCGCGCCGTCCGCCCCGTCCAGCTTCTCGCCGGGTGCCAGCCGGCGGACCGTCACGCCCACCATGTCCCACGTCGGCATGACGCCCGCGCCGCTGCCGGGCGCGGGCGTGCCTTCCGCCAGCTCCATGCAGCGGCAAGCGCTCGGGCCGCGCGCGCTATTCCGCGGCACGGGCGGAGGGGTGGGCGCGGCGGCCCCGCGGTGCTCGCGCCCGTACCCTTCCCGCGGCGAGACTGGCCTCATGGCTGACATCAAGCGCAGCGCGGGCCTGCTCCTCTTCCGCCGTACCGACTCCGGGGTGGAGGTGCTGCTCGGCCACATGGGCGGGCCCTTCTGGGCGCGCAAGGACGCCGGGGCGTGGACGGTGCCGAAGGGCGAGTACGAGGGCGGCGAGGAGCCCTGGGACGCGGCGCGGCGTGAATTCCGCGAGGAGTTGGGGCTGCCCGCGCCGGAGGGCGTGCCGCTGCCGCTCGGCGAGGTGGTGCAGTCCGGGGGCAAGCACGTGACCGTATGGGCGGTGGAGGGCGACCTCGATCCGGCGGACATGGTGCCGGGCACCTTCACCATGGAATGGCCGCGCGGCTCGGGCCGCACCGCCGAATTCCCCGAGCTGGACCGGGCGGCGTGGTTCGGGCTCGACGCGGCGCGCGGCGTCGTCGTCGAGGCGCAGGCGGCCTTCCTTGACCGCCTGGCGGCGCGGACCTGACGCCGTGTCGGACCGGCGATCAGCCCTGCGGGCCGGCCCCCGGTTGCGGGCGTCACGCACGCTCGCCTTCAGGTGCCGGGCCCACCGGGGTGAGCGCCGCCTACGACGCCCCGGACCGACGCGTGCCGAGGGGGGACGCGGGTAACGGGATATCGTCCGGGAGTGCGCTGACCGGGCGGCGAAGACCCGCGGAGAGGACTGTCATGGCCGATCGTCGGCAGGAGGACGCGTCCGGCGAGAGCCCGGTGCCGGGGGGCCGGGGAGCGGGCGGCGGCGCGTGGGAGGCGGCGCGGCCGGCGATGGTGATCGGGGCGCTCGGCGTGGTCTTCGGCGACCTCGGGACCGGCCCGCTCTACACCATGCAGACCGTGTTCAACCCGGACGACCCGCACCCCATCGCGGTCTCGGAGCGCAACGTCTACGGCATCGTGTCGCTCATCTTCTGGTCGGTCACGATCATCGTGTCGGTCACCTACGTGCTGCTGGCGATGCGCGCGGACAACGACGGCGAGGGCGGCATCATGGCCCTGATCACGCTGCTGCGGCCCGGCAAGTCGAAGCGGGGACGGCGGACCGCCGCCGCGCTGGCGGCGCTGGGGATCTTCGGCGCGTCGCTCTTCTTCGGCGACAGCATGATCACCCCGGCGATCTCGGTGCTGTCCGCGGTCGAGGGGATCAAGGTCGTCCAGCCGTCGCTGGACAGCGCCGTCGTGCCCATCACCGCGGTGATCATCGTGGTGCTCTTCCTGGTCCAGAGCAAGGGAACCGCCGCGGTGGGCCGGGTGTTCGGGCCGGTGATGATCCTGTGGTTCACGGTGATCGGCGCCTGCGGCATCTCCGGCGTCGCCGACCACCCGCGCATCCTCAGGGCGCTGTCGCCGACCTACGCCGTGGGCTTCCTGGCCGGCCACTTCGGTACGGCCTTCTTCGCGCTGGCCGCGGTCGTCCTGGCCGTCACGGGCGCCGAGGCGCTCTACGCCGACATGGGGCACTTCGGCCGCAAGTCGATCACCCGCGCGTGGCTCTTCCTGGTCTTCCCCGCCTGCATCCTGAGCTACTTCGGCCAGGGCGCGCTGGTCCTGGCCGACCAGGGCAATGTCGACAGCCCCTTCTTCCTGCTCGTGCCCCACTGGGGCCGGCTGCCGGTGGTCGTCCTGGCCACGGCGGCCACAGTGATCGCCTCCCAGGCGGTGATCACCGGCGCCTACTCGGTGACGTCGCAGGCCGCCCAGCTCGGCTATCTGCCGAGGCTGCGCATCGCACACACCTCCGAGTCCACCATCGGCCAGATCTACGTGCCCTGGATCAACTGGCTGCTGCTGGGCTCGGTCCTCACCCTGATCTTCGCCTTCCGCACCTCCACGGCACTGGCCTTCGCCTACGGCATGTCGGTCACCGGCACCATCACCATCACCACGCTGCTCTTCTTCTACGTCGCGCGGACGCGGTGGGGCACGTCGCTGTGGCTGGTGGTCTCGGGGGCGTCCGTACTGCTGCTGGTGGACCTGCTGTTCGTGGCCGCCAACCTGACCAAGCTCGTGCACGGCGCCTGGCTGCCGCTGCTGATCGGGCTCACCGCCTTCACCGTCATGACCACCTGGCAGCGCGGGCGCACGATGGTCACCGATGAGCGGTCACGGCGGGAGGGCTCGCTGCGCGAGTTCGTCGACGGGCTGCAGCACGACGACAGGGTGGTCCAGGTCCCGGGCACGGCCGTCTTCCTCAACCGGGACAAGCACACCACGCCGCTCGCCATGCGGGCCAACGTGGAGCACAACCACGTGCGGCACGACCAGGTGGTCATCCTGTCCATCGAGACCAGGCCGGTGCCCCGCGTGCCGCCCGCCGAGCGGATCCTCATCGACGACCTCGGCTACACGGACGACGGGATCATCCACGTGACGGCCCGCTACGGCTACATGGAGACGCCCGACGTGCCCGGCGCGCTGGCGATGCTGGACCCGGCGAGGACCGAGGGGCCGCTGGAGGTCGACCGGGCGTCGTACTTCCTGTCGAAGATCGAGCTGCGCCGGGGGAAGGCGACCGCGCTGCCGCCGTGGCGCAAACGCCTTTTCATCGCCACGTCCTACATCACGGCCGACGCCGCCGCGCACTTCGGCCTGCCGCGCGACCGCACGGTCGTCATGGGCTCGGACATCGAGGTCTGACGCCTCCGGGCGGCGCCGCTCAGAGCGGGAGCAGCGCCAGGGGGGCACCGCTCGGCGCCGCCGAACCGCCGCGGGGCTCCGCGGTGATGCCGACGCCGTCGGCCCCCGCGGGCGCTCCGTCCAGCAGGGCGGCGCCGGCGGTCCGGCCCCGGTCGAGCAGCCCGGCGGGCACCATCACCCCGCCGCGGCGGTACCACAGCTCGTACACCCGCGCATCGGGCAGGGCGGGCAGGCCGCGGTAGAGGACGGCGGCCTGCCGCAGCCGGGCCGAGGCCACCACCGTCGCGGTGCCGCCCGTGGTGAGGGCGGCGGTGCGGAAGGTGGCGTCGGGCACGGCGACCAGGGCGCCGACCGCGGCCGCCTGCCGCTCGACGCCCGCCGTACGGACCCGCTCGGCGCCGGCCTCCTGCCGGGCCTGGACGGCCACCGCGGTGGCGGCGACGGCGCCGGCCAGGCACGCGGCGGCGGCGAGCACCGGCAGCCGCTGCCGCCAGCCGCGCCGTGCGGGGGCGAGGACCACCGCGTCGGGGACGTCCGGGGGCAGTTGCCTGACCTCGGGGATGGCCGACATGACGCGCTCGCGGAGCCCCGCGGGAGGCTGTTCGGCCACCGCCATGGCCAACCTGGCGGCGGTCTCGCGCAGTTCGCGCACCTCCTGGGCGCACGCCTCGCAGTCCCGCAGGTGGCCGCGGAAGAGGTCCGCCTCGGGCCCGGTGACCGCCCCGACGGCGTAGGCGCCGGTCAGCGTGTGCAGGTCGCCGCCCGTCATGAACCCAACCCCATGCAGTCGCGCGGCCGGGTCCCGGCCGTACCGGTGTGCGGGTCGCCGCCCGTCATGAACCCACCCCCATGCAGTCGCGCAGCCGGATCAGCCCGTCGCGCAGCCGGGTCTTGGCCGTGCCCAGGGCCACGCCGAGCAGGTCGGCGGTCTCCTGGTAGGTGAAGCCGCGGTAGTAGGCCAGGGTGACCGACTCGTGCTGGAGGTCGGTCAGCTGTGCCATGCAGCGCCGCACCTGCTCGCGCTCAAGGCGGCGCTCCACCTGCTCGCTGACCTCGTCGAAGGCCGGGGTGTGCTCGCGCAGCCCGGCGCGGTGGTCGCGGTCGGCGGAGGCCTGCGAGGAGCGGACCCGGTCCACCGCGCGGCGGTGCGTCAGCGTCATGATCCAGGCCATGGCGCTGCCCTGCCGCGCGTCGAACCGCGCCGCGCACCGCCACACCTCGATCATCACCTCCTGGGCGACCTCCTCGGACTGCGCCGGGTCGCGCAGCACCCGCCGCGCCAGGCCGACCACGGAGCCGGCGACGGCGTTGTAGAGCCGCTCGAAGGCCTGCTGGTCGCCCCGGGAGACGCGGTCGAGCAAGGACTCCAGGGCCCCGGAACGGGGCTCGGGAAGCTGGTCGTCGCGTGCTGCGACGCGCATGGGCACCTCCTGACGGGCAGTCGCCCACAGCGGGAACGGCGGCACGGGCCCGCCGGTGACGGCCACCGGGCGGGCCGCCCCGGCCGGATCGCGGCGGCGCCCTGCAGCCCGCGCACGGACCGGGCCCGGGGCGCTGGACGGCGGTGCCGCGATTCGCTCACACCCGGTGTTCGGCGCCGCGCGGCCCGCGGATTGGTCCGTCGTCCCCCCGGGTTGACGGACCACGCCCCTCGTTACGTCGCCCGCCAGCCGCTCCACGCGGTGACGGTGACCTCGACGACCGGGCCGGACGGGGGCCGCCCGGCGTACTGGCGCGGGTATCTGGCGGTGAGCAGGGCGGCGTAGCGCGCGGCGTCCGCGGACTCGGCGGCGGGCGGGAGTACGCGGGCCCGGCCGTCGGCGCGGGACCACCACAGCCGGGACCAGTCCTCGTCGTAGTCGTCGGCGAGCAGGCAGACCGCCGGGTTGGCGCGGATGTTGGCCAGCCGCTTGAGGCGGGTCGACGTCTTCGGCTTGTGGTCGACGGCCATGACCAGCGACTCGCCGGTCACCGCGAACACCACGGGCACCAGGTGCGGCAGCCCCTCGGCGTCGGCGGTGGCCAGCCGCGCGACGCGGGCCGCGGCGAAGCGGTCGCGCGCCTCGGCCCCCGTCAGCGACGGCATCAGCGGAAGCGGGCCGCGACCCCGGCGAAGCGGTCGAGGTGCGCGAGCGCGGCGGCTTCCGGATCGGACGGCAGGTAGAAGAGCACGCGCTCCACGCCGAGCGCCGCGTAGGCCTCGATCATCGCGGGGTCGTCGGGAATGGCGTAGACCGTGACCGGGACCTCGCGGCCGGCCGTGGCGCGCATCTGCTCGATCATCGGGCCCAGCGCCTCGGGCGGCAGGCTGTTGGCCAGCCAGGCGTCGCCCAGTTCCGCCACCCGGGGGAAGGCGCCCTTGCCGCCGCCCACGTAGATCGGCGGGTGCGGCTTGCGCACCGGCTTGGGCCAGGCGTAGGCGGGGTCGAAGTCGACGAATTCGCCGTGGAATTCGGCCTTCTCCTGCGTCCACAGCTCGATGATCGCGCGCAGCCGCTCGTCGACGAGCCGCCCGCGGGTCGAGGCGTCCGTGCCGTGGTCGGCCATCTCCTCGCGGTTCCAGCCGACGCCGACGCCGAAGACGGCCCGGCCCTCGGAGATCAGGTCGAGCGAGGCGACCTCCTTCGCGGTGTGGATCGGGTCGCGCTGCGAGACCAGCGCGACGCCCGTGCCCACCAGCAGCCGCTCGGTGACCGTGGCCACCGCGGTCAGCGCCACGAACGGGTCCAGCGTGCGGTAGTACATGTCGGGCAGGTCGCCGCCGCCGGGGTAGGGCGAGCGGCGCTCGACCGGGATGTGGCTGTGCTCGGCGATGAAGAGCGAGTCGAACCCGCGCTCTTCCAGGGCCCGTCCGAGCGGGGCCGGCCGGATGCTCCGGTCGGTGATGAAGGTCGAGATCCCGAATTCCATACGGCTCCGTCGTCGCTGCTTCCCGCTTCCCGCTCCCCGCCGGCCCAACCACGCCGTCAGGGCACGTCGCGCGGCCTGCCCGCCATTGTCCGCGCCGCCGGTACGGCCCCGCCAGGGGGCACGCCGGTCACGGCCCGACCCGTCCGCCGGGGCCCGAAAGCCGGTTCCGCGGGCGGGCCCCGGGGCCCGCCGGACCGGGTCGGCGGTCAACTGCGGTCCGCCCTGCCGGCGCTGCGGCGCTGGTGGCGGGCCCGGGGCGGGCGCGGCGGGTGTGGTGGACGTGGTGCCGTGCCGGGGGCTGGGCCACAATCGGGGCGGCAACGGGGTTGTGGCGGGGCGCGGCGCCGACGGTACGGGCCGGATCCGGCGTCGCGGCGCGCGGCGCGATCGGCGGCGCCGCATGGCACCGCGCGGCCGGCAGCGGCCCCTACGGCAGGCCTCACGGGAGGATTTCCCCATGTCCGCAACAGCTCAGGTCCCGCCAGAGACGGGCAGTCGGGTGGCGCCCGCCACCGGGCGGCTGGCCCGGCTGGCCCGCTTGCTGGTCGGGCGGCGGCGGCTCGCGCTGCTGCTCGTCGGGCTGGTCGCGGTCGTGGCGGCCGTCGCCGGCGGCGGGGTCGAGGGGATGCTGTCGAGCGGCGGGTACACACCGCGGTCGGCCGAGTCGGTGTCCGCGGACCGGCTGCTGGCGCAGCGCTTCCACGCCGGGGCCCCCGACCTGATCCTGGTCGCCCGCGCACCGGGCGGCGTCTCGGACGGTGCGGCGCGGCGGGCCGGGCAGGCGCTCACCGAGCAGTCCGCCCGCGCCGAGGGCGTCGTCTACGCCCGGTCGTACTGGTCCACCGGGGACCCCACGCTGCGCTCCCGGGACGGCCGCACCGCGCTGGTCCTGGTCAAGCTGGCGGGGGACGAGGACGCCGCCTACCACCGGGCGCACGACCTCGCGCCCGCCCTGCAAGGCGCGCACGGGCCGCTCGACGTCAGGATCACCGGGCTCTCGCAGGTCAACTCCGAGGCGGAGGACCAGAGTTCCAAGGACCTCACCAGGGCCGAGCTGCTGGCGGCGCCGCTCACGCTGCTGATCCTGCTGGCCGCCTTCGGCTCGCTGCTCGCGGCGCTGCTGCCGGTGCTGGTCGGCGTCGCCGCCGTCCTCGTCACCTACGCGATGCTCGCCGGGCTCGCCCAGGTCACGTCGGTGTCGGTCTTCGCGCTCAACATCACGACCGCGCTCGGCTTCGGACTCGCCGTCGACTACAGCCTGTTCATCATCAGCCGCTACCGCGAGGAATTGGCGGCGGGCCGCGAGGTGACGGAGGCGATCGCGGCCGCGCTGCGCACCGCCGGGCGCACCGTGCTCTTCTCCGCGCTGACGGTGGCGCTGTCGATGGCGGCGCTGCTGGTCTTCCCGCTGTATTTCCTTCGGTCGCTCGCCTACGCGGGTGTGCTGGTCGTGGTCCTCGCCGCGCTGGCCGCGCTGGTCGTGCTGCCGCCGATGCTGGCCGTGATCGGGCACCGCATCGACCGGTGGGACGTCTTCGCGCCGATCCGCCGCCGGCTGCCCGGCGCGCGGGAGCCCGAGCAGGGCGTGTGGCACCGCACCGCGATGGTGGTGATGCGCCGCCCGGTGGCCGTCGGCGGTGCGGTGGCGGTGGTCCTGGTGGCGCTGGCGCTGCCCTTCCTGCAGGCCAGGTTCGCGCTGATGGACGACCGCGTCCTGCCCCGGCACAGCGACGCGCAGGTCGCCGCGAACGTGCTGCGCGACCAGTTCCGCGAGGCGCAGACGTCGCCCGACGTGGTGGTGCTGCCCGACCTGGACGCGGCCGCGCAGAGCGGCTCGCTGGCCGCCTACGCGCAGCGGCTGTCCCGGGTGCCGCACACCGTACGGGTGGACTCCGCCGCGGGCGGCTTCAGCGCCGGCCGCCAGGTCGCCCCCGCCGCCGCCGGCTACCTCGCCCCGCGGGGCGAGGGCACCTGGCTGTCGGTGCTCTCCGACACCGACCCGTCCTCGGCGGCCGGCGAGCGGCACGCGCGCGACGTCCGCGCGGTGCCCGCGCCCGCCCTCGGGCCGGTGCTGGTGGGCGGCTCCGCGGCCACCCAGGTGGACACCAAGGACGTGCTGGCGCGGCGGCTCCCGTGGGCGGGCGGCGTGATCGCCGCCAGCATGCTGATCCTGCTCTTCCTCTTCTCCGGCAGCGTCGTCATCCCGCTCAAGCAGCTGGTGCTGAACGTCCTGAGCCTCACCGCGTCCTTCGGCGCGATGGTCTACGTCTTCCAGGACGGCCACCTCAAGTGGCTCGTCGGCGACTTCGTGAGCACCGGGCGGCTCGAAGTGACCGTGCCGATACTGATGTTCTGCGTCGCCTTCGGCCTGTCCATGGACTACAGCGTCTTCCTGCTGTCCCGGATCCGGGAGGAATACCTGGCCACCGGCGACACCACCCGCGCCGTCGCCTTCGGCCTCGAACGCACCGGCCGGCTGATCACCGCCGCCGCGCTGGTCGTCGCGACCGTGCTCGGCGCGCTCGCCACCTCGCAGCTGAGCATCCTGAAACTGCTGGGCGCCGGCCTGGCGCTGGCGGTGGTCGTGGACGCCACGCTCGTCCGCGGTCTGCTGGTGCCGGCCCTGATGCGGCTGCTCGGGCGGCACAACTGGTGGGCTCCGGGGCCGCTCAGGCGGCTCCACCGCAAGGTCGGGCTGACCGAGTCCTGACCCTGGCCGCGCGGTCGGGGCGGTGGCTGCCCGTCTCCACACGACGCTGCGTCGTGGCTTGTCGCGCAGTTCCCCGCGCCCCTTTTGGCCTGCGTCTCCTACGCCCAGGCGTTCGCCCCTGGCAGGGGCTGGGCTCTGCGCTGGAGAGTGAGCGTTTTTCAGGGGCGCGTGGGGGTACCCCCAGGCGAAGCCCTGGGGGAGAACGGAGCGCCCCGCCGACGAGGCGGGAAAGGTGACCGCCAACCGCAAGTGGCACCCGCCCGGGGGCGCGCCTCCGGATTCCGCCCGCGCGAGCGCGTCCGCGCAGGTCCGGACGGGTCCGGGCCGGTCCCACCGATCGTGCAGAAGACGTACAGAACCTCTGCAGTCCGCGCAGGACATACTGCCCCGTTGGACAGCGAAGTCCGGGTGTCGATGAGCCGACGGAACACGCAAGAGGAGCTCGTCTTGAGCACGCAAGAGGACGCGGGGGGCCGGTCCGCACCTTTCCTGGTCGCGGCGGTGGGGAAGCGGCCGTCGTTCCATCAGACCGTCACGACCGCGCTGCGGGACCTGGTCAGGGACTCCGGCCGGCTCCTGCACGACGAGGGCCCCGACGAGGACCCCGGGGAGGCCGGGCCGCCCCTCGACGCACCGGCCTACGGGCAGGTGCTCGACCGGTCCCGCCGCTTCCTGGACGCGGTGCTGCCCGACGCCGGATTCCTGCTGGTCAAGGCCGATTCGCTGGCCGATCTCGGCCGCACGCTCCGGCAGCACCCGGGCGGCACACCGGTTGTGGCACTGCTGCTGATCGACGCCGCCGCGGCCGGCGTCAGCGCGGCCCCGATGGACCGCGAACTCCGCTCGGCCCTCGACCAGCTGGGCACCGACCTGGAGGGGGCGGCGGTCTTCGAGCCGTCCGGCTGCTCCGTGGTGGTCTACGAGGCGGCCGTGCCCGACACCGTGCACGTGGCCTCGCCCTTCACCCACCGCCTGCTGCCCGAGCAGGACTGGGTGCTGGCCGGCGACGTCGTGTGCTGCCTCACCGACGTGCTCCAGCTCAGGCAGAGCGCCGCGCTGCGCGCCGCCTCCCGGGCCACGACGTCGGCGCTGGCGGGCGCGCTGGCCGGCTTCCTGCACGGCGAGGCAGGCGGCGCCTGGGGGCTGCACTACTACACCGGCTCCGCCGTCAGCGGGCTGATCGGCGACCTGGAGGATCTCGTCGCCGGGCCCGGCAACCCGGTGCTGCGCGGCCCCAGCGAACACAGCCTGGCCTGCGGCGCGCTGGCCCGCTGGCAGCTGGACGCCGCGCCCGCGCTGATCGTGGCGACCAGCGGCATGGTGGACGAATTCCGCGGCACCCTGGCCAACCTCAGGGAGGCCGGGGCCCGCGGCTTCATCGTCCTCGCCGACTCCCCGGAGAGCGCCTGGTTTCCCTTCCAGGGCACCGTGCACGCCGCCGAGGACTCCCGCGAGGTGCTGCGGGCCCGCCGCCTGCCGTACTTCTACCTGGACGACCCCGACCGGCTGGACGAGGACCTGGCCGCGGCCTTCGAGGCGTACGGGCAGGGCCGCGGCCCGGTGGTGCTGCTGGCCACCCCCGAGGTGCTGCGGGTCCCGGCCGGATCGGCACCGCGGCCGCGGCCGGCCGCCGCGAGGCCGCGGGCGGCGGTCACCGAGGACGCGCTGGCGCCCGTCATGGACCTCGTCAACAACGGCCCCGCGCATGTGCTGTGGCAGTGCGGCGCCGTCGACGCGGAGCAGCGCGGCATGGTCCACGAGATAGCCGCCGCGGCCGGTATCGCCCTGGCCGACTCCCTCACCCGGCCCGGCACGGTCGCCGGCCACCACGAGGGCCGCCGCGTCGAGGAGTACCTGGGCACGCTGGGCATGTACGGCTACTCCGCCCGCGTGCACGACTTCCTGCACGAAGGCGGCCGGCTGCGCGGCCGCGACCGGCAGGCCCTCTTCTTCCTGGGCAGCCGGATCGCCGAGGCCGCCACGCCCTTCGCGGCCCGCACGCTGCACCGGATGCTGCGGATCGTGCAGGTCACCAGGGAGGCCGCGCACCTGGCCCCCTTCGCCGACCACCCCGTGCACGCCGAGAACGCGGACTTCCTGCGCGAGGTGCGGCGCCGGCTGGCGGTGCCCGAGCCGCTGCGGGCCGAGCGGCGGGCCGCCATCGCGCGCACCGCCGACAGCCCGTCGGACGTGCTGCACCTGCTGCCCGTCACGCCGATGAGCGCCAACTACTTCTTCCACCGCCTCGCGGCCGTCCTGGACGACCTGATCACCCGGCAGGGCTACACCTACACCGGGGTCTACGACGTGGGCCGCGGCGGCCTGTCCGCGATCCGCAACCTGCCGAGGACCGGCCCCGGCTTCTCCGGCTGGTACGGCAGGGCCCTGATGGGCGACGCCCTGTCCGCGGTGCCCGCGCTGGCGCTGACCCGCGAGGACAATGTGCTGGCCTTCGTCGGGGACGGCGCCGCCGCGCTGGTCCCCGACATGGTGCCGACCCTGGTCGAGCACATCTGCCTGGACGGCCGCCGCCCGGCCCGCAACATCAGCGTCTTCCGGCTGGTCGACGGCGGCCACTCCGTCATCCGCACCTACCGCGAGGGCCGGGCGGGCGCCGCCGCCGCCCGCCAGACCCGCATCCTGCACCTGCTCGACGAGGAGCGGGAGCAGTCCTTCGGCCCGGTGACCGTCAACCGCCGCCGCCTCACCGGCGTGGACCCCGACGCGCTGCGCGACCAGCTGACCCGCCCGGCGACCGTCAACCTCTACTCCGTCCTGCTCGCGCACAACAACGAGGGCGACGGCCTGAGCCTGCTGTCCTCCCTCGGCTGGCAGCGCGACCAGCTCTCCGATCTGGCCCTCGCCATGGGCGGCACGAACCGCCGGGCACCCCGTAGGAGCACACGGTGAAATTCGGATTCCTGGCCCACCCGACCAGTTCGGGCCACCGCAACCAGGTCCGCGGCATGGACCTGGTCAGCCGGCTGCTGGAGGACCAGCGCGGCACCGTGAGGGAGGACGCGCCGCGCCACCACCTGCGGCTGCCGCTGCTGTCGTCGGTGACGTCGGCGACCGGTGCGCGCTGCACCGGCGACGTGAGGTACCTGCCGTACACGGCCGGCGATCTGCTGCGGCTGCCCGGCACCGCCAAGGAGGTGGTCGCCGCCGAGGTGCTGGCGCTGCGCGAGGCCGGCGCGGACATCGTCGGCCTCGGGGGTGCCACGTCCATCGTCGGCGACCGCGGGCTGTGGACGGCCGAGCGGACCGGCACCCCCGTCACCAGCGGCAATTCGCTGACCACCTACGCGGCACACCACGCGGTGCGCACCTGCGTGACGCTGCTCGACCTGCCGGTGGACAGCACCCGGATCGTGGTGGTCGGCTACCCGGGCTCCATCGGCCTGGCGATGACCCGGCTGCTGCTCGCCGACGGCTTCCCGCTCGACCTGGTGGCCCGCCGCGGCAACCGCGCGCCCGAGGCGCTGCTGCGGCACCTCGAACCGGCGCAGCGCGCGAGGGTGGCGCTGCACGACGACATCGGCGACTGCTACGACGGGCCGCGGCTGTACGTGACCGCGTCCTCCACCGGCGGGGTGGTGGACACCGCCCGGCTGCACCCGGGGTCGATCGTCGTCGACGTGGCGCTGCCGCGCGACGTGCCCACCGCGCCGCGGGCCGGGCACGACGTGCTGGTCATCGACGGCGGCCTGGTCACGGCCACGGACGAGGTCACCTTCGGCGACGGCTCGCTTCCGGGCCCGAGCCAGCAGCTCAACGGCTGCCTCGCCGAGACCATGGTGCTGGCCCTCGAAGGGCGTGCCGCGTCCTGCTCGCTGGGCCGCGACCTCGACATCGGCACGGTCCGCGACATCGGCGAGATCGCCGGCCGGCACGGCTTCCGCCCCTCGCCGCTCGCGTCCTTCGGCCGGCCGCTCGCCGACGGCGACATCGCCCGGCTGGCGGTGCACCACACCGCTTCGCACACCGCACGGGCGGGCGCCGCGGACGTCACCGCCGCCACCAAGTGGCGCTTCCGCGCGCACGTCAACCCGCCGATGGCCAAGCTCTTCGCCGCCCACCACATGGACCGGGTCTTCACCGAGGCGAGCGGCTGCACCCTGACCACCGCGGACGGCGTCCCCTACCTCGACTTCGTGGCCGGCTACGGCTGCCTCAACCTCGGCCACAACCACCCGGCGGTGACCCGGGCGCTGCGCGGCTTCCTGGACGGCGGGGCCCCCACCTTCGTGCAGTACGTGTCGATGCCCGCCCAGACCGCCGAACTCGCCGAGCGCCTGTCGGCCGTCGCCCCGCCGGGCCTGGACCGGGCCTTCTTCAGCAACTCCGGCGCCGAGGCGGTGGAGGCCGCGCTGAAGCTGGCCCGCGCGGGCACCGGGCGGCAGCGGCTCATTTACACGCACAACAGCTACCACGGCAAGACGCTCGGGGCCCTGTCGGTCACCGGCCGCGACACGCACCGCGCCCCCTTCGGCCCGCTGCTGCCCGAATGCGTCGCGGTCCCCTACGGCGACACCGGGGCGCTGGCCGCGGCGATCGACGGGGCCGCCGCCTTCATCGTGGAGCCGGTGCAGGGCGAGGGCGGTGTCGTCCTGCCGCCGCCCGGCTATCTGAAGGCGGCGCAGGAGCTGTGCCGGCGGGCCGGGGCGGCCTTCGTGCTGGACGAGATCCAGACCGGGCTCGGCCGCACCGGCGCGATGTTCGCCGCCGAGCACGACGGGCTGGAGCCGGACGTGCTGTGCGTGGCCAAGTCGCTGTCCGGCGGCATGGTGCCGATCGCCGTCACGCTGTCGCGCTCCGAGCTGTGGGACGCGGCCTACGGCAGCAGCAACCGGGCGATGCTGCACTCCTCCACCTTCGGCGGCGGCAACTTCGCCGCCGCGGCGGGCCTTGCCACCCTCGACGCGCTGGAGGCGGAGAAGCTCCCGGCGCGCGCCGCCGAGCTGGGCGCCCACCTGCGCGCGGGGCTGCGGGAACTGGCCGGCCGCTACGACTTCATCCGCGAGGTGCGCGGGATCGGCCTGATGAACGCCATCGAATTCGACGGCGACTTCTCCGGCGCCGCCCGCGCGCTGGCCGACGAGCTGCTCACCAGGCTCCCGGGCGACCTGCACGCGCTCGCGGACTGGATGCCCGACGACGTGCGCGACGCGATCAGCGAGGCCGGCGGCGCCCTGGAGGCCACGCTCGGCGACCTGATGTGCCTGCGCTTCGTGCACGCGCTGGCCCGCGACCACCGGATCCTCACCTTCGTGACCGCCAACCACGGCCGGATGCTGCGTATCCAGCCCCCGCTGGTGCTGGACCGCGGCGAGGCCGACCGCTTCGTGGCCGCCGCCGACGCCGTATGCCGCGAACTGGGCCTGCACGCGGGCCTCGAAGCGCGCCGGGCCCCGGCCCGTACCACCACCCACCCGTGAGGAGATGAACTGTGACAACCGACGCAAGCCCCGCGGACCTGCTGCGGCACCGGATCGCCGACGTGCTCGTGGACCGCCTCGGCCTGCTCCCGGAGGAGGTCGTGCCCGACGCCAGGTTCCGGGAGGACCTCGGGATGGACTCGCTCGACATGGTGGAACTGCTCACCGTCGTCGAGGAGGAGCTGGGCGGCCCGCTGGACTCCCCCGACGACACCCTGTCGTCGCTGGCCACGATCGGCGACGTCGTCGCCTTCCTGCTGGAGCGCGGCGTCGGCCGCGAGGAGGTCAGCGCGTGAACGGATGCAGGGTCGTGGTCACCGGTCTGGGTCCGGTGACCTCGATCGGGGTCGGCGCGGCGGACTTCCACCAGGCGCAGGTCAAGGGCGTCAGCGGTATCGGCCCCCTGACCCGTTTCGACGCCTCCGGCCTGTCCGCGCGGATCGCCGGCGAGGTGGACCTGCCCGCCGAACTGGTGCCGAGCCGCCGCGAGGCGCTGGCCGCCGACCGCTGCACCCACCTGGCCCGCGCGGCCGCCACGCTGGCGCTCGCCGACAGCGGTCTCGACCTGGCGCGGGAGGAGCCGAGCCGGTGCGGGGTGGTCATCGGCACCGGCGCCGGGGGCCTGGAGACCTGGGAGTCCAACACCCGCACCCTCATCGAGTCGGGCCCCGGGCGGCTGGGGGCGCGCTTCATCCCGATGGCGATGAGCAATGCGCCGGCCGCCAAGATCGCCGTCGACCTCGGCCTGACCGGCCCGTGCAGCTCGGTGGCCACCGCGTGCGCCTCCGGCGCGGAGGCGCTGGTCGCCGCCTGCCAGATGATCGTGTGCGGCGAGGCGGACGTCGTCCTGGCCGGCGGTACGGACGCGGCGGTCAACCCCCTCACGGTCGCCGGGTTCGCCCGGATGGGGGCGCTGTCCCGCCGCAACGACGCTCCCGGGCTGGCGAGCCGGCCCTTCGCCGCCGACCGGGACGGCTTCGTCCTCGCCGAGGGCGCCGCCGTCCTCGTCCTGGAGTCGGCCGAGCACGCCGCCCGGCGCGGCGCCACGGTGCTGGCCGAGCTGCGCGGCTACGGGCGCTCCTGCGACGCCCACCACATCACCGCCCCGCACCCCGAGGGCGCCGGGGCGCGGCAGGCCGTCACCGCCGCGCTGCGCTCGGCCCGGCTCGCGCCGGACGACGTGTCGTACGTCAACGCGCACGGCACCGGCACCCAGTTCAACGACGCCGCCGAGGCCCTCGGGCTGCACGGCGCCCTGGGTCCCGCGGCGGCCACGGTGGCGGTGTCCGCCACCAAGTCGATGACCGGGCACGCGCTCGGCGCGTCCGGTGCCATCGAGGCGGTCGCCAGCGTCCAGGCGCTGGTCCACCAGCTGGTGCCGCCCACCGTGAACCTGGACGACCCCGACCCGGCGATCGGCCTCAACGTGATCGCCGGCGACCCCCGCGAACTGCCGCTGGCCGCCGTCCTCTCCAACTCCTTCGCCTTCGGCGGGCACAATGTGGTGCTCGCCTTCACGGCGGTGGGCGCCTGACCTGCTGAGGGGCCGTCACCTCGCTTGTGCGGCCGATGATCACGGGTTACGGTCCCCACCGGGGCACGTAGCGGGGGATCACCGGGGTGGGGGACATGGCGGACGGGATCGGCACGCCCAAAAAGGGCGAGGGCACATGGGGGCAGGCCATCACGGCCGTCGTCCTGGTCGGGGGTCTCGGCGTCGGCCTGTGGACCGTCGGGAAGGCGAATGCGCCGTCGAAGGACAGCGCGCCGCCGGCCGCCACGTGCTCGACGGCCGATCCCGAGAAGACCGCGTCCGCCGAGGTCTCCAGGGCGCGGCTGTGCGAGCTGCTCGACCGGCCCGACCTCGCCGCGCTGCTGGGCACACCGGGGGAGGTCGCGAAGTCCACCGGCACCAGCGGCGGGGGCGGCTCGAAGCTCTTCGGCCCCACGGCCCAGGTCGTCTTCGACACCTACACCGTGAGCCTGACGGTCCAGTACGACCACCTCCCGGTGTCCGAGGCCGCCACGCTGCTGGGCGACACCGTGCGCAAGCGCACGGTCCTCGGCCGCCCCGCGGTCTCCTACGCGGACCGCACCATCAGCTTCAGCCTCACGGCCGGCGGCAGCGGGAACCTCCCCGGCCACCGGGCCGTCGTGCTCTCGGTGGCCCGGGACGCGAAGGACACCGGGGGCTCCTTCGAGGTCGCCCTGTGGCGCATGGACGGCGGCGTGCCCGACGACGCGGCGCTGCTCCGCGTCGCCGAGACGGTGCTGCCCACCGTCCCGGGGTGGAATACCGCCGTGTGACGGCGGGCCCCGCCCCGGTCCGGCCGGAGCGGGCCCGCCTGCTGAGCGGCCGCTGCTACGGGCTCCAGGTGCAGGGCCTGGGGCCGGCGAGCGTCGACCACTTCGTGCCGTCGGACGAGCTGAGGACGGACAGCGTCCGGGTCCTGGTGGGGCCGGCCCGCCGGCAGGGCGATGCCGGGGCCCGGCCGCGCCGGTGGCGGCCGGGCCCCGGTCCGCTGTCAGGCGAGCGCGCTGTAGGTGTTCCAGCCGGCACCGATGTACGTACGCGCCAGGAAGGGCGCCGCCGCATCGCCGGTGCCGCGGTAGAGCCACAGGGCGCCGCCGCTCTCGCGCGCGAGGAGGTCGGCCTTGCCGTCGCCGGTCACGTCGTCGGCGCCGGCCAGGGAGTCGAAGGCGTTCCAGCCGGCGCCGACGAAGGTCCGGGCCAGGAGGGGCGCGGCCGCATTGCCGGTGCCGCGGTAGAGCCACAGGCCGCCGTCGGTGGCGCGGGCGACGAGGTCGGCCTTGCCGTCACCGCTCACATCGCCCACCCCCACCAGGGAGTCGAAGCCGCTCCAGCCGGCGCCGATGAACGTACGCGCCAGGAAGGGCGCCGCCGCATCGCCGGTGCCGCGGTAGAGCCACAGGCCGCCGTCGGTGGCGCGGGCGACGAGGTCGGCCTTGCCGTCACCGCTCACATCGCCCACCCCCACCAGGGAGTCGAAGGCGTTCCAGCCGGCGCCGACCCGGGTCCGGGCTGCGAAGGGCGCCTTCGGATTGCCGGTGCCCTGGTAGAACCACAGCGTGCCCGAGCTGTCGCGGCCGGCGAGCGTGCCGGTGCCGTCCGCCCGCTCGCCGCTGACGTCGGTGAGGAGGTTGTAGGTGTTCCAGCCGGAGCCGATGCCGACCCGGGCGCCCAGCGGTGCGGCGACCACACCGGTGCCGTGGTAATACCACAGGGTGCCCGACTTGTCCCGCGCCAGCAGGGTGCCGGTCTGCGCCGCCGGGGGCACACCGGTGCCGGTCAGCGGTTCCAGCTGCGCCCCCTGGCCCGCGTCGCCGCTGACCAGGTAGGTGGACGACTGGGCGCCGAAGTCGGTCGGGCTGAAGGTGACCGTCTGCCGCACGCTCTGCTCGGGACCGATGACCAGGCCCTCGGGGAGCGGGTCGGAGCTGGTGAAGACGCCTGCCGGGGCCTTCGCCTTGGTGATGGTGACCGGGATGTTCCCGGTGTTGGTGATGGTGAAGGCCCGGGTGCTCGACGCGCCGCGGACCACCTCGCCGAACTGGAGGGTCGCCGGGTGCAGCTCCAGGTGGCCCTGGCCGCTGATGGCGGTGCCCTCGATCGGGATGGTGAGCGGGCCGCTGGTGCTGCCCAGCGTGATCGACGACGAGCTGGGGCCGCTGCCGGTGGGCGCGTAGCCGACCTCCAGGACGATCGAGCCCTGGGCCGGGATCACCGTCCGGGCCGCCGGGTCGGCGCTGGGCAGGTTGCTCGCCGTGAAGGGGCCGCCGGGCGGGGTGACGGAGGTGATGGTCTCCGCTTCCGTGCCGGTGTTCGTCAGCTGGACGTTGGTGCTGCCCGTGGTCCCGGTCGGCTGGTTGTCGAAGGACACCGTGCCGGGGAAGGCGGCCAGGCCGGGCCTGGTGCCGACGCCGTGCAGGCTCAGCGCGAAGCTGCCGGCGTCGGTGGCCACGGTGAGCGTGCCGCTCGCGCCGAGGACCGTGCCGGGCGTGAAGGAGACCGGGACCGACAGCTGCCCGCCGGCCGGGATCGACGGCGGCAGCGCCGAGGTGTCCGCGGTGAAGGGGCCGTCGACGGTGACGCCCTTGACGGCGAGGGCCTTCGCGGGGTTCTGGTTCTCCGTCAGGACGACGTCGGTGTCGGCGGAGGCGCCCACCGGCACCAGCCCGAATTCGACCGGGCCGCCCTTGAGCGGGCTGCCCACCGGGTTGCCGAAGGCGTAGACCCTGCCGTCCCGGGTGCCGACGAAGACCTGGCCGCCGTCGGTGGCCGGGCCGGCGAACTTCGCCGAGTCGCCGAT
The DNA here is from genome assembly GCA_036015235.1 of Streptomyces sp. NBC_00433. Lineage (NCBI taxonomy): Bacteria > Bacillati > Actinomycetota > Actinomycetes > Kitasatosporales > Streptomycetaceae > Streptomyces > Streptomyces sp. NBC_00433. The sequence continues at coordinate 4,489,096 of CP107926.1, forward strand.
CGGCGCGGACCAGACCAGCGGCAGGACGCCGTTCCCGTCGGGGACCGGGGAGTAGGCGCGCAGTTGCGCGTTCTCGCCGGTCGGGCCGCCCGCCCGGACCACCCACACCAGGGCGCTGCCCGAGCGCGTCCCGTCGGAGGTCACCACCGGCGACCCGCTGGTGTACGGGAAGGAGTCCTGGCTGGCCCCGGCCACCGACAGCGCGGGACTGCCCGAGCCGGTCACACCGCGGTGCAGCGCCACCAGGGAGCCGCCGTTGCCGACGAGGTAGACGTAGCCGCCGTCGCCGCCCCAGACGCCGGGGTGGTCCCACTGGCCCTTGAGCGGCCCGGTGGTCCCCACCACGGCGTCGGTGCCGCCGGGGCCCTGCGAGCTGCCGCCGAGGTGGTCGCGGTCCAGCAGGAAGATCCGGCCGTCCTTGCCCTGCTGCACCATCAGGTGCGGGTGCGAGGCGGTGCCGAAGCTGTCCGGCAGGCCGGCGGGGCCGCCGGAGCCCAGGTCGGTGTCGCGCTGGTCGAGGGCCGGCGCGTTGGACGGGCTGAAGAAGTCGGCGGCCTTGAGGCTGAGGTCGGCCTGCACCTGGAGCCGGATCACCGACTCGGCGAGGGTGCCGGGCGGCGCGTCGCCGGGGCCGGGCGCGGGGCTGACGCCGTTGCCGGTGGTCAGGAAGATCCGCCCCGGCCCGTCGGAGGCGAGTCCGCCGCCTGACTGCCACACGCCGGCCCCGCTGTTGCTCGCGCCGGCCTCGGTCGCCCACATCGAGGTCACCGAGGGGTTGGTGGTGCTGACGCCGACCACGTAGCCGCGGTAGGGCGCGGCGTCGCAGTGGCCGCCGAAGCCCGCGTAGACCACCCCGTCGAGCAGCAGCAGGCCGGGCCGCTGCATCTCGTAGGCGGGCAGGAAGGACTGGGTGGGGTCGTTGGACGGCGTCCCCTGGATCGTGACGGGGAAGCCGGACTTCTCCGCGCCGGTGACCGGGTCGAGCGCGTGCATGTACCAGTGCGGGTTCATCGGGCCGGGCCCGTCGTCGACCTTGGTGGTCAGGTAGACCGCGCCGCTTGCCGGGTCGTAGACCGGCGTCGCGGTGCTGCCGACGGTCGGCGCGAGATCGCCGCAGTTGAGGGTGGCCGCGGGCCACGCGGCGCCGAAGCCGCGCTGCCACAGCACGGCTCCGGTGGCGCGGTCCAGGCCGTAGGCGTGGTTGGTCTCGGTGACCGCGATCACCGTGCCGCCGATGACGATCGGCTGGGCGTATATCTGCCCGTCGAGCTGCGCGGGGGCCTTCCAGAGCTGGCCGAAGGACGAGGAGCGCACGTCGGACGGGCTGAGGTTCGGCTCGCTCTGGTCCCAGCCGGTGCGCAGGGTGTCGGCGGAGACGGTCGTCTCGTTCGCCTGCGCCGGGGCCACGCCCAGCCCCGCCAGTCCCGCGGTCACCGCCGCGGCCACCGCGAGCGCGAGCCCGCGCGTGCGTCTGCGTCCGCGTCCGGAAACGCCCACCCCGAATGCCGCCCTGAGCATGCCGACCCCTTCGACGTCCACGCCGAAGTTCCCCCCTCGGCCCGGGAATCGAACCACACAATCCCGCCCGTCCCTACGGCGTTCTGCCTGCTCGGCGGGGTCTTGTCGGATACGGACCCGCGCCGCCGGATCGCCACCGCCGGGTGGTCATGCGCAGTTCACCGCGCGGACGCGCAAGGCGGTGTCAGGGCTGGAGGCGGGCGGCCCGCCAGCCGCCGGCGCCGTGCTCGTAGCGGAGCCTGCGGTGCAGCCGGTCCGGGTCCGCCGACCAGAACTCGACCGCGGCCGGGCGCAGGCGGTAGCCGACGTAGCGGGGCGGGCGGGGCAGGGCGGTGGGGGCGGCCGCGAGGCGGGCGGCCTCGGCGCGCAGTGCCGCCGCGTCGGGCAGCGGATCGCTCTGGCGGGAGGCCGTGGACATGGCGTGCAGCGGGGTCGGGCGGGCGGCCCACAGGGCGTCGGACTCGGCCTGCGGGCACGCGTCCACCGGGCCCGACAGGACGAGCTGCTGGCCCGTCTCGCGCCAGTAGAGCACGCCCGACGCCCAGCCGGTGGCGGCCATGTCGCGGCCCTTGCGGCTGGTGCTGTGGCTGGTGAAGAGCAGGCCGCGGTCGGTCACCTCGATGACGGCGACGATCCGGTTGGAGACCTCGCCCCGCGCGTCGGCGGTGGCCAGCGCCAGGGCCAGCGGCTCGCGGACGCCGCGCGCGACGGCCTGGTCGATCCACTCCCGGACGAGCCCCATGGGCTCCGGCGGCGGCGCCTCGTACTCCGGGAAGGCGAGGCCGACCTCGCCGGTGAGGCTCTCCAGCCTGCTGCTGCCCTCGCTCATGGGTGGCCGACCTCTCTCATACGTAGATGGTGCCGCGGGCCACGATGACGCCGTGCCCGCCGACCCGGACCTCGTCGACGCCGGCGGCCGAACCGTCGGCGGTGGCCAGCATGCGCGAAGGCCGGCCCATCTCGACGCCCTGGAGGATCTCCAGCTCCTGCCCGTAGGCGGCGAGCCCGTGCCGGGCCGCGTGGATGGCGAGCGGCCCCGCCGCCGAGCCGGTGGCGGCGTCCTCGACCACGCCGTAGGCCGGCGAGAACATCCGGGTACGCCACCGGGTGCCGCCGCCGGCGAAGCAGTTGGCGGCCATGTCGGGGAATCTGGCCAGCGCGCGGTGGTCGGGTTCGAGCGCCGACAGCTCGGCCACCCCGGGCAGCCCGACGAAGACGTGGCGGGGGCCGTTGCGGTAGATGTCCACCGGGGTGGTGGAGGACTCGACGCCCAGCGCGGCCAGCAGTTCCGCGGCGTGCTCGTAGGGCTCCCAGGTCGGCACCGGCTGCCGCATCCTGACCGCAGCGGCGCCCCCGCCGCTGCCGGCGTCCCCGGAGCCGCGCTCGGAAGAGTCGCGCTCGAAGTCCACCTCGCACGGGATGACGCCCATCGCGGTCTCCAGCCGCAGCCGGTCCTTGCGCAGCGCCCGGCCCACCGCGACGGCGGTCCCGAGCATCGGGTGGCCGGCGAAGGGCAGCTCGTTGACCGGGGTGAAGATGCGGATACGGGCGTCCCCGCCGCGCTCGGGCGGCAGGACGAAGGTGACCTCGGAGAGGTTCATCTCCCGGGCGATCCGCTGCATCAGGGCGGCGGTGAGGTCGGCCGCGTCGAAGAAGACGGCCACCGGGTTCCCGGTGAGCGGCTCCCGGGCGAAGGCGTCCACGACGGCGTAGTCGTGCATGGGATCTCCGTAGGGTCTGGGGCCACCTGGCCCTAGGGGATGAACACCGGGCCGAGTCCGTGCAGGGCCTGGACGGTGTAGGCGCCCTCGACCATGGCCTCGACCTCGAAGCCGAAGCGGTGGGTGGGCGGGTAGCCGATCAGGTCCGCCGCCCGGTTGGGCGGCATGTCGGCGGTCCTGTCGGCCTCCCACAGCATCACCGCACCCCAGCGGTCGCCGTCCCGGTCGGCCATCCAGAACTTCAGCCGCAGCCCCTCGACTTCCGCCCACTGCTCGGCGGTGCCGTCCCGCAGGTGCTCGCGCAGCGAGTCGACCGTCGCGTCCGACGCCGCCAGGTCCCACCACGCGATGTCAACGCGCATGGCGCAGCGCCCCCCTGACGGTCTCGGCCACGATGCGCGGACCGCCGACGGTGAGCACCGACTCGGCGTGGAATTGCAGGGACGCGAAGTGCGGGCCGCGCAGGGCGTGCACCTCGCGGGTGCGCGGGTCGCGGCTCACCTCCACGGTGCCGACGCCCTCGACGTGGCGCCGGTCCTCGGCGGCGCGGGCGGCGAAGGTGTTGTAGAAGCCGACCCTCTCGCGGCTGCCGAACAGCTCGATCTCCCGCTGCACCCCCTGGTTGGGGACGGTGCGGCGGGTCAGGTCCAGGCCCAGCCGCCGGCTGAGCACCTGGTGGCTCAGGCACACCGCGACGAAGGGGCGGCGCTCGGCGAGCAGGGTGTCGACCGCGGTGCGCAGGCCGCGGATCTTCCGGTCCTCGTCCGAGCGCGGATCGCCCGGCCCGGGGCCCATCACCACCAGGTCGTAGCCGTCGAAGGCCGCCTCGATCTCGTCGTAGCGGCGGATCATCACCTGCATCCCCAGGGTGGTCAGCTGCAGACCCAGCATCGCGGTGAAGGAGTCCTCGGCGTCGACCACCAGGGTCTTCAGCCCGGCCAGCTCCTCGGAAGGCCGGTCCGCGCGGCGGGAGTCGGGGTCCCTGAGCCAGAAGTCGCCGATGTCGGCGTTGCGGTGGCGCAGGGTCGACACCACGTCGGGGTGCCGGGCGAAGCGCGGCACCTCGTCGGCCTCCAGCGCGGCCAGCAGCCCGGCGACCTTGGTACGGGTCTCGGCCGCCTCGGCGTGCGGGTCCGAGTGCCGTACGAGGGTGGCGCCGGCGCCGATCCGCACCCGGCCCCCGGCGTCGATGTCGGCGGTGCGGATGAGGATGGCGGAGTCCAGGGTGCGCGCGCCGCCCGCGTCCGTGCCGATCAGCGCGGCCACCCCGCTGTAGTAGCCGCGGCCGCCCGGCTCGTAGCGGCTGATCACCCTCGCCGCGCTCTCCACCGGGCTGCCGGTCACGGTGGGGGCGAACATCGTCTCGCGCAGCACGTCCCGCACGTCGCGGTCGGAGCGGCCCTCGACGAAGTATTCGGTGTGGGCCAGCCGCGACATCTCCCGCAGGTGGGGCCCGGTGATGCGGCCGCCGTGCTCGCAGATCCTGGCCATCATCTTGAGTTCCTCGTCGAGCACCATGTACAGCTCGTCGGTCTCCTTGCGGTCGGCGAGGAAGTCCCTGACGCCCGCCAGGCTGGGGCCGTCGGGCGGGTAGCGGTAGGTGCCGCTGATCGGGTTCATCACCGCCGTGCCGCCGCTGAGCGAGACATGCCGCTCCGGGCTGGCGCCCACGAAGGTGCGCCCCCCGGTGTGGATGGCGAAGGTCCAGTAGGCGCCCTGCTCGCGGGTCAGCAGCTGGCGGAAGAAGGACAGCGCGTTGCGCGGCGAGTAGTCGGCGATGTCGACCAGCAGGGAGCGCTTGACGACGAAGTTGGCGCCCTCGCCGGTGCCGATCTCCTCCGCGACGATCCGGCGGACGACGTCGGCGTACTCCTCGTCCCCGACGTCGAAGCGGCGGTTGCCCAGTCGCGTGGGCGTCCGCGGGATCCTGGCGACCACCTCGGACAGCGGCACCCGCTGCTGCCCGGTGACGGTCATGGCCAGCAGCTCCTCCCCGTCGTCCGGTGCGGCGAAGCCCCTTTCCGCGAGCTGCCGGTAGGGCACGAGGACCAGCACCTCGTGCCGGGGCGGGGCGGGGTGTGCGGGCCCGTCGCCCAGCGGGATGCCGGCCAGCGTCGCGTAGGGGGAGACGTCGCCGACCAGGACGTCCACGACGCCGGCCGCGCCGGGCCGGTGGATGAGGGCGAAGGACTCCGGCTCCAGGGCCAGGATCCGGCCGAGCAGGTCGCCGTCGGGCGGGGTGGCCGGAGTGTTCATCAGGTGAGGACCTCTTCGGTGAGCACGACCACGGCGCAGTTGCGCGCGACGTAGTCGAGGGCGAGCCGGTGGTCGGACGCTGAGAAGTCGGCGACCGCGTCGGCGACGACGAAGGTCTCGATGTCGCGGGTGAAGGCCTCAAGGGCGGTGGCCTGGACGCCGATGTGGGCGTAGACGCCGCACAGGACGAGCTGGTCGCGCCCGGCGGCCCGCATGCGCGCCAGCAGGTCGGAGCGGAAGAAGGCGCTGTAGCGCCACTTGGTCAGCAGCCAGTCGCCGTCCTCGGGCGCCAGCTCGGGCACCACGGCGCGGTCGGCGGCTTCGGTGCGCATGCCCGGTCCCCAGAAGTCCGAGATCAGGCCGCGGTCCCGGGCGGACATCCGGCCGGGCTGCGCCGTGTACGCGATCGGCATTCCGGCGGCGGAGCAGCGCTTTCGCAGGCTCGCGGCATGCCGGACGACGTCGGAGCACAGGGGTTCCGGGATGCCGCGCAGGAAATAGCGCTGCATGTCGTGGATGAGCAGGACCGCGCGTTCGGGATCGGCGGTCCAGTGGGCGACGTTCTCGGGGAGATCCGCGGCCGTGGGCAGCGGATAGGCACTGATGGAGGGTAAGCCGGTCATCGGTGGGCTCTTTCGCCGTGAACAGGGAGAAGGACCTCGCCAGCCGCTCGCGCAGCCTAACGACGGCCCGTTCGCAGCGTCCAGGCGGCCATGCCGCAGCGGGCCGAGGAAATGGCGGGAAGCAGGCGTACTTGACATGTCGGCGTGCAGAGTATTCGGACCGTCACCTGCAAATTCATCGAGTGATGACACCGCATTTCCCGCAACGGTCGGCGACGCACTTTGGCCGAAAGTCAAAAGCGGCCTGATCGTGCCGGTGGCCGGTTCCCGCACGGTCTTGACACCGGGGACCCGCCTCGGCTCCACTGTGGGAAACCCGGATTGCGAGGCGTGATGGCTGAATTCGCCGAGGATATCGAGTTACGGCGCCGGCACCGTGCGGTGGTCGAGGACTATCTGAGCAGGCAGGGCGAGAATCGGCTCACCCGCTACCTGCTGTTCACCGAGGACGGCAGTGCCGGTTTGTATACGGGTGACACCGTCGAGCCGATCGTGTCGCGCGGGCACGAGAAGCTCAAGGCGCACGGCGAGTGGTCGCTGCGGATGTTTCCCGACTGGGTCTGGTACAACATTGAAGTATTCGAGACCCAGGATCCGAACCGATTCTGGGCGGAATGCGACGGCGAGGGCGGCATTCATTACCCGTCGTATCCGCCTGGGCTGTACAGGAATCACTTCATTCACTCGTTCGACCTCGCCGACGGCAGGATCGTGACGCAGCGCGAGTTCATGAACCCTTTCAATCAGCTGCGGGCGCTGGGCATCGAGATTCCGGTCATCAACCGGGGCGGCATCCCCACCTGAGGGAGAGCCGGTCCGCCAGGAGGCTCCGCAGTGAAGATCGACCTGAAAGCCGCGCAGGAGGCAGTCGAGCTGATCACCGGCGGCTGGCGCGCGCAATGCCTGCACACCGCGCTCAAGCTGGGGATACCCGACCACCTCGCGGCCGGCCTGACCACCGACGCCCAGCTCGCCGAGGCCACCGGGGCCCGCCAGGAGGGTGTGCACCGCCTGATGCGGCTGCTGGTCGCGATGGGCGTCTTCGACGGCGACGGGCAGGCCGGCTACCGCAACACGGCGGTGAGCGGCGTGCTGCTCGACGAGCCCGACTCGCTGCGGAACATGTGCCTCCTCTACGGCGAGGAGTTCTACACCGCGTGGGGCCACGCACACGAGGCCATCAGCACGGGCACCGCGGGATTCCAGCTCGCCTACGGCGAGCCGCTCTACCGCTACCTGAGCCACGAGGACGACGTGAACGAGCGGTTCCAGCTCGCCATGAAGGCCGGCAACCTCTTCTTCGACTACGTCCCCGAGGTCGTCGACTTCACCGGCAGGACCTTCGCCGACATCGGCGGCGGCATCGGCCAGCTCACCGCCGCGATCCTGGCCGCCGTGCCCGACGCCCGCGGCACCCTGCTCGACCGCGAGCACGTGGTGCCGGTCGCGGCGGAGAACCTCGCCGCCTCGGTGGGCCTGGACCGCGTCGAGCTGGTCGGCGGGGACATGTTCGAGGCGGTGCCGCAGGGCAAGGACGTCTACCTGCTGTGCCGGGTGCTCGCGGGGTGGAGCGACGACGCGGTCGTCGGCCTCTTCGAGAACTGCCGCAGGGCCATGGCCGGCTCCTCCTCGCGGCTGGTCATCCTGGAGCGGGTCGTCGTGGACGAGGACTCCACGGTGCTGCCCGCCCTGTGGGACCTGCACCTGCTGATGACCAACGGCGGGCGGCACCGCACCCTGGCGACCTTCACCGCGCTGCTCGACCGGGCCGGCCTCGACGTGGAGCGCGTCGCCGAACTGCCCGCGGAGACCACCGCGCTGATCGCCGCGGCCCGGTGAGTCTGGACGCCGTCGGCCGCACCGCCCTGGTCACCGCCGCGATGCGGGCCGCCGAGACCGCCAGGGCCGACGCGATCCACCGCGACCCCTACGCCGGCGCCCTCGCGGGCGACCTCGGTCCCGCGCTGCTGGCCGAGCTGCTGGCCGCGACGCCGGGCGGCTCCGGGGGGTCCGGCGGCTCCGGCAGGCGGGCCGTCAACGCCATCCGCACCCGCTTCTTCGACCACTGCCTGCGCGCCGCCGTGCGGGAGCCCGGCATGCGCCAGGTCGTGGTCGCCGGCGCGGGCATGGACTCCCGCGCCTACCGCATGGCCTGGCCCGACGGCGTCCGCTACTTCGAGGTCGACCGGCCGCCCGTCCTGGACTACAAGCGGCAGCGGCTGGCCGCCGAGCAGCCGAAGGCCGACCGCCGCACGGTCCCGGTGGACCTCGCCTCGCCGTCCTGGCCGGACGCCCTGACCGACGCCGGCTACCGGCCCGACCGGCCGTCGGCCTGGCTGCTCGAAGGCCTGCTCTTCTACCTCCCCGAGACCGGCGTGCACCGGGTGCTCGACCAGGTCGCCGGGTTGTCCGCCCCCGGCAGCCGGATCGCCGCCGACCTGGTGAACGCGGCCGCGCTGACCATGCCGCGGCAGCGCGCGCTGCTCGACGTCTTCGCGGGCTGGGGGTGCCCGTGGCTCTTCGGCTGCGACGAGCCCGAGGAGCTGTTCGAGCGGCACGGCTTCAAGGCCGCTGTGACGCAGCCCGGCGAGCCGGGCGCCGACTTCGGCCGCTGGCCCGACCCGGTCCCGCCGCGGGACCAGGCGGGCGACGTCTACCGGGTCTTCCTCGTCACGGGCCGGCGGCACGGCTGACCGCGGCCGCGGGCGGGCGCGGCCGCACGGTTCGGCCGAACGCGCCCGCGAGCCGGGGGCTCGGGCCGGGTGTCGCGCTGGATACTCGGGGCAACGAGGCGGCACGTGGGCAACCCGGCGGAAGACGTACGGAGAAGCACGATGACGGGGCGACAGCGGTCCGGGGGCGGCACCGGCGAACCTGACCGGGACCCCGACCGGACCGCGGCCGGGGAGCCCGGTGGCGGCGTGGTGGTCGACTGCGCCGTCTACGCGGACGGGCTGCGCCGGGGCACACTGCCGCCGCACGACGCCCTGGAGGCGGCCCGCGCGCGGGACGGCGGCTTCGTGTGGATCGGGCTGCACGAGCCGGGCCCCGAGGACCTGGAGGAGGTCGCCGACGTCTTCGGCCTGCACCCGCTGGCCGTCGAGGACGCCGTGCACGCGCACCAGCGGCCCAAGCTGGAGCAGTACGGCGACACCCTCTTCATGGTGCTCAAGACCATCGTCTTCGTGGAGCACCAGGAGCTGACCGCCACCAGCGAGGTGGTCGACACCGGGGAGATCATGATCTTCCTCGGGGCGGATTTCGTCGTCGTCGTCCGGCACGGCAGCGCCCCCGGCCTCACCCACGTGCGCCGCGCCCTGGAGGACCGGCCGGACATGCTCGCGCAAGGCCCCGCCGTGGTCCTGCACGCCATCGCCGACCGGGTCGTGGACGACTACCTCGACGTCGCCGACGCCGTCGAACTCGACGTGGAGCAGCTGGAGGCCGACATGTTCTCCGCCCGCCGCGCCGACGACGCGGGACGCATCTACCAGCTCAAACGCGAGCTGCTGGAATTCAAGCGGGCCGTGCTCCCCCTCACCCGGCCGCTGCAGCGGCTCGCCGAGCAGCAGCTGCCCGCCATCCCGGCGCCGGTGGGCAAATACTTCGCCGACGTCTCCGACCACCTCACCCAGGTCCGCGAGCGCCTCACCACGGCCGGCGAACTCATCGACGGCCTGCTCGCCGCCAACCTCGCCCGGGTCGGCGTGCAGCAGAACACCGACATGCGGCGGATCAGCGCCGTCGCCGCCATCCTGGCGATCCCCACCCTGATCGCCGCCATCTACGGCATGAACTTCGAGCACATGCCCGAGCTGCACTGGGTCTTCGGCTATCCGCTGATGCTCTCCGTCACCACGGCCATCTCCTACACCGTCTACCGCGCCTTCCGCCGCAACGGCTGGCTCTGAGGTCCCCTGGACGCCGAGGGCTCAGGGCGGGCGCGGTGAAGCCGCCCTGAAGCCGCGCTGAAACCGGCCGCCCGCACGCTCTGCGGCATGACGACACCGACCACACCGACCACACCGACGACACCCCCCGCCCGGGAACTCGCCATCGCGGCCACCGGGCTGCGCAAGGCCTACGGCGACAAGACCGTCCTCGACGGCATCGACCTGGCCGTGCCGGCCGGCACGGTCTTCTCGCTGCTCGGCCCCAACGGCGCAGGCAAGACCACCGCCGTCCAGATCCTCACCACCCTCATCGGCGCCGACGCGGGCGAGCTGCGCGTCGGCGGCCACGACCTGGCCACCGCGCCGGACGCCGTGCGGGCCACGATCGGCGTCACCGGGCAGTTCTCGGCGGTGGACAACCTGATCACCGGCGAGGAGAACATGCTCCTCATGGCGGACCTGCACCACCTGGGCCGCCGCGAGGGCCGCCGGGTCACCGCCGAGCTGCTGGAGCGCTTCGACCTCGCCGAGGCGGCGCGCAAGCCCGCCTCCACCTACTCCGGCGGCATGCGGCGGCGGCTCGACATCGCCATGACGCTGGTGGGCGAGCCGCGCGTGATCTTCCTCGACGAGCCGACCACCGGGCTCGACCCGCGCAGCCGCCACACCATGTGGGGCATCATCCGCGAGCTGGTGGCCGGCGGCGTCACCGTCTTCCTCACCACGCAGTACCTGGACGAGGCCGACGAGCTGGCCGACCGGATCGCGGTGCTGCACGGCGGCAGGATCGTCGCCCAGGGCACGGCCGAGGAGCTGAAGCGGCTCGTGCCCGGCGGCCACGTGCGGCTGCGGTTCACCGACCCGGCGGCCTACGAGTCCGCCGCCGCCGCGCTGCGCGACGCCGTACGCGACGACGGCGCCCTGTCCCTGCAGATCCCCAGCAACGGCAGCCAGCGCGAGCTGCGCGCCGTACTCGACTGGCTCGACGCGGCCGAGGTCGAGGCCGACGAGCTGACCGTGCACACCCCGGACCTGGACGACGTCTTCTTCGCCCTCACCGGCAGCGCCACCGCCGAGAGCACCGCCCCCGCCGCCCGTACCGCCGCCGACGACACCGCCGACAGCACCGCCGCCGCCAAGGAGACCGTCCGATGAGCCCGTCCCTGTCCCTCACCGTCCGCGACTCGTCCACGATGCTGCGGCGCAACCTGCTGCACGCCCGCCGCTACCCGTCGCTGACCCTCCAGCTGCTGCTCACCCCGGTCGTGCTGCTGCTGATCTTCGTCTTCGTCTTCGGCGACGTGATGAGCGCCGGCCTCGGCGGGCACGCCGACCGGTCGGCGTACATCGCCTACGTGGTGCCCGGGATCCTGATGATGACCATCGGCGGCGCCTCGCTCGGCACCGCGGTGTCGGTGTGCACCGACATGACGGAGGGCATCATCGCCCGCTTCCGCACCATGGCGATCTCGCGCGGCTCGGTGCTCTTCGGGCACGTCGCCGGCGGGGTGCTCCAGGTGATGATCAGCGTGGTGCTCGTCGTCGGCGTCGCGCTGGCCATCGGGTTCCGCACGGACGCCACCCCGCTGGAGTGGCTCGCGGCCGTCGGCCTGACGGCGCTGGTCGGCCTGGCGCTGACCTGGCTCGCGGTCGGCATCGGCCTGTCCTCGCCGAATGCCGAGGGCGCCAGCAACACCGGGCTGCCGCTGATGGTGCTGCCGCTGCTGGGCAGCGCCTTCGTCCCCGTCGACTCGATGCCGGGCTGGTTCCGCTGGTTCGCCGAATACCAGCCCTTCTCGCCCTTCATCGAGACCCTGCGCGGCCTGCTGCTCGGCGACGCGATCGGCGGGAACGGCTGGCTGGCGCTCGGTTGGGCCGTCGCGATCACCGTCCTCGGCTGGATGTGGTCGACGTCGCTCTTCAACCGCGACCCGTCGAGCCGATGAGGCCGAGCGCCACCGCGGGCAGCTCCGAACGTCTCAGGGCGGCATATTCCGACACCGCGTCGGCATATGCCGCCCTGTCGGCCTCCTCCGCGGCCTCCCGCGTATGGGCCGAGGACATCGTCGGCTGGAAGTCCCGCGCCACACCGAGGCGTTCGGACAGCGCCACCAGCCGTACGGCCGAGGTGTCGCCCGCGGCCAGCCGCGCCATGCCGAGCGCCAGCAATGCCGTGCCGCACGCCGGGAATTCGGCGGGCGGCGCGGGCACCTCTCCGCCCGGGGTCGCGGCGGTGAACAACTCCGGCAGCCGCCGCCGCAGTTGGTCGACCAGCTCCGCGACCGGCTCCAGCCGGCGGTGCTGCGCGTGGGCGATCACCGCCACCGCCCGGATCTGCAGCGCCCACGGCCCGATGTACGGATCGCCGTAGGGGTCTCCGTAGGGGTCGCTGTACGCGTCGGCGCCCGGCGGCAGCGGCCGCCCCGAGCCCAGCCGCTCGACCGCGTCGCGCCACAGCCGCAGCCCTGTCTCGGTGAGGCCGCGGGCCAGCGCGATCTCCGCCCGCGCTCCGCCGTCGGTGCTGAAGACGCCGGCCTGCTCCGCGGTCCTGTCGCTCTCGGCCAGCGCCAGCCAGTGCTCGGCCTCGCCGACCTCGCCGCGCTGCAGGCAGGCCAGGGCCAGGGCGCTGCGGATGCTCATCGAGTCCGAGCGGTCGCCGAGCAGTTCGAGCGCCGCCATGGCCGCCAGCAGGTGGCGGTAGGCGTCCTCACCCTGCGCGGTGCGCAGGCACAGCTCGCTGATCCGGGCGTGGCTGAGCATCCGCATCGACGGGTGCCGCAGCGGCTCCAGGCACACCAGCATCCGGCGGGCGGACTCCAGCGCCGCGTCGATGTCGTACTCGTACTCCCACACGTAGCTGGCGACGCACTCGGCGATGCCCGCGAGCAGCGGCTCGCGGCTCGCGCACAGCTCCCGCAGGGCCGCGTAGTGCGGCGGGCGGATCTCCGGGAAGGCGCACAGCACCAGCGACAGGGCCCTGACCATGGTGTCCGGCGGCGCGGGCGGCAGCCGCCGCAGGGTCACCAGCGCGCGCAGAGCCCGCGGCCCCAGGCCCATGAAGAGGCTCGCCGTACAGACGACGGAGACGGTCCTGGTCACCTCGACATAGGCGGGGCCCGGACGGTAGTGCGACAGCGGGTGGCCGGTGTCGGCGGCGAGGTTGACCAGCCGGGCGTAACTGGAGCCGGTGGACCAGATGGTGGCGAGCACCGCGGCCACCGCGGCGGTGGCGTCGTCGTCGCCGCGGGCCAGCGCGTGCCGCAGGGCCACGACGAGGTTGTCCTGCTCGGCGCGGACCCGGCCCCAGGAGGACAGCGGGTCGGTACGGAAGAGCACGTCGTGGTTGGCGCACCCGAAGTCCCGCGCCCAGTGGAGGAACCGGCCGGTGACCGCCTCCTGCTCGCCGGACGCGGCGAGTCTGGCCGCGCTGAATTCCCGCACGCTCTCCAGCATCCGGAAGCGCAGGCCCGCCTCGGTCTCCACGGCGGTGACCAGCGACTGGTCCGCGAGCTGTTCGAGCAGCGGCAGCCCGTCGAGCCCGTCGGCCAGCACGTGGTCCGCGGCGTCGGCGGTGAATCCGCCGGGGAAGACCGACAGCGTACGAAGGGCCGCCTGGCCGTCCGGCGCCAGCAGATTCCAGCTCCACTCCACCACGGCGTGCAGGGTGCGGTGCCGCTCCGGCACGTCGCGGACACCGCCGCTCAGCAGCGAGAAGCGGTCCTGGAGGCGGCGGGCGATCTCCGGCACGGACAGCACCCGCACCCGGGCCGCCGCCAGCTCCACCGCCAGCGGCAGCCCGTCCAGATGGCGGCACAGCTCCGCCACCGCCCGCTCGGGCAGCTCAAGTCCGGGCCGCGCGGCCCGCGCCCGCTGCACGAACAGCTCCACCGACGTCGCCTCGCTCAGCGCCGGAAGCTGGTGGACGGCCTCCGAGGTCAGGCCCAGCGGGGCCCTGCTGGTCGCCAGCACCCGCAGGTCCTTCGACAGCGACACCAGTTCCCGTACGAGCGCGGCGACGCCGCCGACGACCTGCTCGCAGTTGTCCAGCACCAGCAGCGCGGGACCCGGCCCGAGGCTCGCGGCGATGCCCGCGGCCGTGCCCGCGGCGCCCGCGCCGATGGCCGAGGCCACCTCGCCCACCACGTCCTCGTCGGCCAGGACGCCCGCGAGGGCCACGAAGTGCACCACCCGCTGGGTGGCCTCGCGGCTGACGGCATGCGCCAGCCGCGTCTTGCCGAGCCCGCCGGGCCCGACGACGGACACCACCCGGGAGGAGGCCAGCAGCCCCGCCACCGCGGCGACATCGGCGTCTCGCCCCACCAGCGGATTCGGATCGTGCAGCACCCCGTGCCGCACCACCGGCGCGGTGCCGCTCAGCAGTTCCCTGTGCACCGCCTTGAGCCCGGCCCCCGGGTCGGTCCCCAACTCGTCGCGCAGTGCCCGGCGGTAGGTGTCGTAGCGCGTCAACGCGGCCGCGGGGCCCGCCGTCCGCGCCTCGCAGCGCAGCAGCTCCGCCAGCACCTCCTCGTCCCTGGGGTGTTCGTCGGCGATCCCGGCCAGCAGCGCGGCGGCCTCGTCCCGCCGCCCCGTCCGCGCCAGCGCGAGCGCCCGCACCCGCCCGAGCGACCGGTGCGCCGCGGCCCGCTCCCTCCGCAGGGCCACCACCGGATCGTCCAGGTCCTCGTCGGCCGCGGCCCCCACCCCGCCGTCCCACAGGGCCAGCCCGGCCTCGGCCTCGGCCAGCGCCGCCGCGTGGTCCCCCGCCCGGTGCCGCTCCGCGGCCCCCGCCTCGCGCAGCAGCAGCGCGGAGCTGTCCACCTGCTCCTCGTCCAGCGCCAGCCGGTAGCCGGTCGGGGTCGTCACCACCAGGTCGGCCCCCAGCTGGGACCTGACCCTGGCGACCAGCACCTGGACGGCCTTCCCCGGCCGGTCCGGCAAGTCGTCGGCCCACAGCCCCTCGACGAGCCGCCCGGTGCTGCACCCGGTCCGCAAGTCCCCCGCGAGCAGCGCGAGCAGACCCCTCAGCCGCGGCGCGGTGATCTCCCGCCCGCGGTATCCCACGCCCGACAACAAGGTCAGCTCGGTGCTCATCCCCGCAGATTAGCGAGGGCGGCACCCGTCCCGACCGGCGCGGTGGCCTCGGGTTCCGGTTCCGCGGGCGCCGCCGCGCCGGGCGCCCCGGCGACGAGCGCGCAGGTGCGTACGGGCGGGAGGCGGCGCCCGGCCCCGCGCAAGCCGATCCGCGCCGACCGGCCCCGGGCGCGCGGCACTTCACCGCGCGTCCGGCTGCCCTGCGGGTGGGGGCGGACGCGGTCGCCGGGCGAGTCCCACCGGGCACAGGCGCACCTTGGCCCTTTTTTTCACGCGTCTTGTGCGAGACGAAAGTTTCCTTCACTCTGGGCGTGGACGACGACGCCCACACCCCACCCGCACCATTCTTCCCCTCCGGAGGATCTCGTGTTTGATTGGCATGTCCCGGCCAAGAAGTGGGGCCTGGTCGCCTGCGCGGCGCTCGCCTGCGCCGCCCTGGGCGCCACCGCCGTACCGGCCGCCGCCGCCACGCCCACCGCCGCCACGAACCACATCACGCACCCCGAACTGGACTGGGCCGGCTCGCAGATCGCCCTGCACCAGCCCGCGTCCGGCGGGCGGCTGACGGTGACGCCCAACGTCGCGGGCACACCGGGCCTCGACGTCAGCGGCTACCAGGGGAACGTCAACTGGGCCTCCGTCGCGGCCAACGGCGGCCGCTTCGCCTACGTCAAGGCCACCGAGTCCACGTCCTACGTGAACCCGTACTTCACCCAGCAGTACAACGGGTCGTACAACGCGGGCCTCATCCGCGGCGCCTACCACTTCGCGACGCCCGACACCTCCTCGGGCGCCGCCCAGGCCGACTACTTCCTCGCGCACGGCGGCGGCTGGTCGAAGGACGGCAGGACGCTGCCCGGGATGCTCGACATCGAGTGGAATCCTTACGGCGCCACCTGCTACGGCCTGTCCGCGTCCTCGATGGTCAACTGGATCCTGTCGTTCAGCAACGAATACCACGCCAGGACCACCCGCTGGGTGACCATCTACACCGCGACGAGCTGGTGGAGCCAGTGCACCGGCAATACCGGCGACTTCTCCTCCACCAACCCGCTGGCGCTGGCCAACTACAACGGCAGTCCGGGCACGATGCCCTACCACTGGCCCTACCAGACGATCTGGCAGTACGCCGACAGCGGCGTCTTCCCCGGCGACCAGGACGCCTTCAACGGCGACTTCAGCCGCGTCCAGGCGCTCGCCAACGGCTGAGCCGGCCGCACCCGGTGGGGGCGCGGCCCCGCGCCCCCACCGCGGTCCGCGCACCCCGCACTGCCCGCACACCCCGCACACTCCGCGCGCGAACCCCCAGGAGGCACCCATGGCCGGCTCCGGCCGCCACCGCCCTTCCCGCCGCAGCGTGCTCGCGGCCGGCACCGGAGCCGCCGCGGCCGCCGGGCTCACCCGCCTGAGCCCGCGGTCCGCGAGCGAGGCCGTGGCGCGGGCCGCGTACGCCGTGCCCGCCGCGCTGACCCCGCAGCAGCAGGCCGGGCAGCGGGTCGTCTTCTCCTACTCGGGGACGACCGTCCCGCAGAGCCTGCTCGACCAGATCGCGTCGGGCCAGGCGGCCGGCGTCATCTTCTTCGGCGGCAACATCAGCAGCCTTGCCCAGATCACCGCGGCCGTCCAGCAGCTGCGGCAGGCGAATCTGCGCAGCCCGAATCCCGCGCCGCTGCTGCTGATGACCGACCAGGAGGGCGGGCAGATACGGCGGCTGCCCGGCGCCCCGGTGCTGTCCGCGAAGCAGATCGGCGCCTCGGCCGACCCGGCGGGCGGCGCGGCCGACGCGGGGACGGGCGCGGGCAACCTGCTGCGCAGCGTGGGGATGAACGTCAACCTGGCCCCGGTGCTCGACGTCTACCGCACGGCCGGCGACTTCGAGGACCAGTACCAGCGCTCGTACAGCACCGACCCCGAGGTGGTGTCGCTCTGCGGCCGCTCCTTCATCACCGCCCAGCGGGCCACCGGCGTCGCCGCCACCGCCAAGCACTTCCCGGGCCTGGGACCCGCGACGGCCGCGCAGAACACCGACCTGCGGCCGGTCACCCTGAAGACGTCGCTCTCCCAGCTGCGCCACCTGGAC
The DNA here is from genome assembly GCA_036015235.1 of Streptomyces sp. NBC_00433. NCBI lineage: Bacteria > Bacillati > Actinomycetota > Actinomycetes > Kitasatosporales > Streptomycetaceae > Streptomyces > Streptomyces sp. NBC_00433. Next base: position 4,506,278 of record CP107926.1, read on the forward strand.
GAGGTCCCCTACGTCGCCGCGCTCACCGCCGGGGTCGACCTGGTGATGGTGTCCTGGGCGATCTACTCCGAGCTGGACGCCGCGCACCCGGCGGGGCTCTCCCCGACCGTGGTGCAGAGCGAGCTGCGCGAGCGCTTCACCTTCACCGGTGTGACCATCACCGACGCGATCGGGGCGGGCGCGCTGAGCGCCCTGGGCACACCGGCGCAGAACGCGGTCACCGCCGCGGCGGCCGGCATGGACCTCGTCCTCGACGCCTCCGGCGACGTCGCCGCCGGCCAGGCGATCGTCTCCTCGCTGGCCGGCGCGCTGCAAGGCGGCGTCCTGGGCGCGACGGGCTTCACCGCGGCGCTCGGCAGGATCAACGCGCTGCGCAACCGGCTGTTCTGACCGAGCGCGCCCGTCGCGGCGCCGGCCCGGCCGCCCACCCCGACACCCGCGACCGGCGGTCCGCCCTCGGCGCCCTCCCGGCAGCACCCTGACTCCCGCCGAAGGGTTGTCCACAGCCTGTGGACAACCCTGAGGCCGGGAGGCCGGTCCATCGACACGCGGTCGGCGCGTTGGCAGACTCCGGCCATGGAGCTGATCGGGCGGGGGCGCGAGGCGGATGTGTACGCGGACGGTGCGGACCGGGTGCTGCGCAGATTCCGGGACGGGCGGCCCGCGGAGCAGGAGGCGCGGACCATCCGGTGGCTGGGCGAGCGCGGTTATCCGGTGCCGGCCGTCCACGCCGTGGACGGCGCCGACCTGGTCATGGAGCGGCTGCACGGGCCGACCATGACGGAGGCGCTGCGGCGCCGCCCGTGGCGGGGCGCGGCCTACGGGGCGATGCTGGGGCGGCTGCACCGCCGGCTGCACGCGCTGGCCGGGCCGCCCGACTGGCTGCCCCGGCTGCCGGACAGCGAGGGTGCGGCCCGCCTGCTGCACCTCGATCTGCACCCGGACAACGTCATGCTCACCTCGGACGGCCCGAGGGTCGTCGACTGGGCCAACGCCCGCGCCGGCGCGCCCGAGGTCGACGTGGCGATGACGTACGTGATCCTGCGCGGCATCGTGCTGCCGCCGCACGAGCGGCTGATGATCCGCGGCTTCCTGTGGAGCATGGCCCGCACCTGCGGGGCCGACCGGCGTACCGGCATGCGGGCCGCCGCCATGCGGCGGCTCGCGGACCCCAACCTCACCGGCGCCGAGGCGGACCTGGTCCGCCGGCTCGGCGCGTGACCGCCGGGAGGTCCGGGTCGGAGCCGCCGGGCGGGCCGCGGGCGGTTCAGCCGCGTTCGTAGGCGGTCAGCAGGAAGAGCCAGACCTCGCTGACCGTCGGGAAGCAGGCGACGGCGTGGCGGAGGCGCTTGAGGGGGACCTCGCCGGCCACGGCGATCGTGGCCGAGTGGAGGAGTTCGCTCACGCCGGGGCCGGCGAAGGTGACGCCGAGGAGGATGTCCCGGTCCAGGTCGACGACCATGCGGGCGCGGCCCTGGTAGTGGTCGGCGAAGAGGTTGGCGCCCTGGGCGGCGGCGAATTCGACGTCGACGGTTCTGATCCGGTGGCCGGCGCGGGCCGCCTCGTCGGCGGACAGGCCGACCGCGGCGGCCTCCGGGTCGGTGAAGAAGACCTGGGGGACGGCGTGCTGGTCGGCGGTGGTGGCGTGGTCGCCCCAGGGGGCGTCGTCCAGCGGCCGGCCCGCGGCGCGGGCGGCGATGGCGTCGCCCGCGGTGCGGCCCTGGTATTTGCCCTGGTGGGTGAGCAGGGCGCGGTGGTTGACGTCGCCGAGGGCGTACAGCCAGTCGCCTTCGACGCCGCGGACCAGACAGGTGGTGTCGACGTCGAGCCAGGAGCCGGGGGCGAGGCCGACGGTGTCCAGGCCGATGTCCCCGGTGCGGGGGGCCCGGCCGGTGGCGAACATGACCTCGTCGGCGACGACCTCGCCGCCGTCGTCCAGGGTGAGGGTGACCGGTCCCGCCGGGTCGGGGCGGCGGACCGCGGTGGCCTGCACGCCGATCCGCACATCCGCACCCGCCTGGGTGAGGCCGTCGGCGACCAGTTCGCCCGCGAAGGGCTCCATGCGCGGCAGCAGCGGGTGGCGGGCGATCAGGGTCACCTGGGAGCCGAGTCCCTGCCAGAGGGTGGCCATCTCGACGCCGACCCCGCCGCCGCCGACGATGGCCAGCCGGGCGGGCACGGTGCTGGAGTCGGTGCCCTGCCGGTTCGTCCAGGGGCGGGCCTCGCCGATGCCGGGGATGTCGGGGAGCACGGGGTCGCTGCCGGTGGCGACGGCCACGGCGTGCCGCGCGGTGAGCCTGCGGGGTGCTCCCCCGTCCGCGGCGACGGTGACGCGGCGCGGGCCGTCGAGCCTGCCCTGGCCGCGGAAGAGGTCGGCGCCGATGTCCTGGAGGAAGCCGGCCTGCCCGCCGTCGTCCCAGTTGGTGACGTAGCGGTCGCGGCGGGCGAACACCCGGTCGGTGTCGAGCCGTCCGGTGACGGCCTGCCGCGCGCCGTCCACACGGCGGGCGTCGGCGACGGCGATGACCGGCCGCAGCAGCGCCTTGCTGGGGACGCAGGCCCAGTAGGAGCACTCGCCGCCGACGAGTTCGCGCTCCACCACCGCCACCGTGAGGCCGGCGGCGCGGGCGTGGTCGGCGACGTTCTGGCCGACCGGACCGGCGCCGAGCACGATGACGTCGTAGGTGTCGCCTGCCTGGCTGCCGCTGTCGCGTACGTCGCTCATATGTCCCTCGCATGACGGTGTGGGCTGCCCGTCCACGTAACCACCGCGACGGGCCGACCGCCCGCGTGAGCCGCCCCGCGCGGGCAAGCCCCGCCGTAAGCCCACCCCGATGGCCCCCTCGGGAGCCGCCGCGGGGTCCTGGGGCCGCCGTAGGAGAGTGGCTCACGGGTGGCGAACGGCCAGGTCCAGGCGGGGTGGGCGGGGTCGGGCGGGCGTCCGAAGAGGCGGTTCTCTTTGTATCCGGTTCACCGGCGGTCGGCCCCGCGTTCACCACCGCCCGTCAGGTTCTGGGGTATGACTTCACGACCCTTCTCCCGCAAGCGCACCCGGATCGTCATCGCGCTCAGCGCCACCGTCGCCGTGGTGGGGGCGGGCACCGCCGCCGCTCACACCGCGGGCTGGCTGTCGGCGCCCTCGCACGACTTCGGGGCGGTCGCGGACACGTACTCCGGCCACGGCAAGGTGACCGGGAACGTGCTGCGGAACGACTCGGGCGCGACCGCCGTGGTGCGGCACACCGACCCGTCCGACGGCACGGTGACGGTCGGCGCGGACGGCACGTTCGCGTACACCCCGAAGGCCGGCTTCAAGGGCACGGACACCTTCACGTACACCACGACCGACGCGGTGCGGCTCTTCAAGGACACCCGTGCGAACGGCGAGCCGCTGCCGCCGCTCGGCAAGGTCGCGGGCCCCGGCGGCACCACCACCGAGCTGTCGGGCGAGGGCTACGGCTCCTCGCTCGCGCCGGCGCCGGGCAGGTCGGGCTACTTCTTCGGCCTGACCGACCGCGGCCCGAACGCCGACGCCCCCGACGGCAACAAGTCCGAGATGGTCACCGACTTCACGCCGGAGATCGGCGAGTTCAGGCTCGTCGGCGGCAAGGCCGAGCTGGTCAGGCAGGTCACCCTGAAGGGCCCGCGCAGCCTCGGCGGTGTGGACTACAGCGGCCGCCCGCCGCACGACACCAGCGAGGTCATCGACGACGTCAACGCGACCAACGCCAACGGCGGCACCCCGGTCCCGGTCGCCAAGGACGCCTACGGCTACGACTCCGAGGGCCTGGTCGTGCTGCCCGACGGCTCCTTCTGGGTCTCCGACGAGTACGGCCCGTACATCACGCACTTCGACGCGAACGGCTACGAGCTGGGCCGGCTGACGCCGTACCGCGACAGCCCGGACAACGCGCGGCACAAGATCATCGGCTACCTGCCCGCCGAACTGGCCTACCGCGCCAAGAACAAGGGCATGGAGGGCCTGACGGTCACCCCCGACGGCTCGACCCTGGTCGGCGTCATGCAGTCGGCGCTCCAGCAGCCCGACCTCGGCAGCACCAAGGCCGCCACCGTCGCCCCGACCCGCATCGTCACGGTCGACCTGCGCACCTACAAGTCCAAGCAGTACCTCTACCTGCTGGACAACCCGGCGGCCACCGGTGACGCGAACAGCGAGATCACCGCGCTGTCGGACACGAAATTCCTCGTCGACGAGCGGGACGGCAATTACGAGCCGTTCGCCCAGAAGACGCTCTACCAGGTCGACATCAACGGTGCGACCGACGTCAGCGGCCTGACGGTCGGCGGCAAGTCGCCCGAGGCCTTCGCCGGCTCGGCGGGCACCAACGCCGCGCTCGCCGCCCTCACGGGCGCCGGCGTCAACGTCGCGCAGAAGCAGCCGTACCTCAACCTCGGCACCCTGGTCAGCCAGCTCGACCCGAGCGGCTCCTTCTTCGCGCACGACAAGGTCGAGGGCGTCGCCACCGCGGACGCCGGCCGGACGCTCTACCTGTCCAACGACGACGACTTCGGCATCGACACCATCGCCGTCGACCCCGACGGCAGGTGGACCGTCCACCAGAAGGTCCTGCCGCCCACGGGACAGAGCGACAACGGCGAGATCCTGAAGGTCGACACCACCAAGCTGCCCGCGGTCCTCAAGACCGTGACGGTGACGGTCCACGTCCGCTGACGCCGGCCCGTACACGACCGGAGCACGCCGCCGGGACGGCCCGCCCACCGAGGTGGGCGGGCCGTCCCGCGTCAGGCGGGAGGACGGCCGGCCAGGTCCTGGAGGAGCCGGTAGGCCGCGCCGACGACCGCGGAGGTGCGGTCGTGGCGGGTGGCGAAGGCGGCGACCGCGGTACGGGTGGCCGGGTGGAATCCGAGGAAGCACTGCTGGCCGAAGGTGGCCCCGGCGTGGAAGAGCACGGGGCCGCCCGCCGCCTCGTGCTGATACCAGGTCAGGGTGTGCGTCTCGCGGCGGTGCGCCGATCCGCGCCGCAACTGCGGGACCTGGACGTCGCGCAGGGCCCCGGTCGGGCGCAGCAGGGCCTCGGCATAGGTGAGCAGGTCGCCCGGGGTGGACAGCAGGCCGCCCGCGGCGGCGAAGGCGGCCATGTGCGTGGGCGGCAGCGGGGTGCGGCCGTCGCCGCGGCGGCCGACCGCGGCGACGCGCGACGGGGGCAGGGTGTCCGCGCCCAGCGTGGTCGCGGTCAGGGCCAGCGGGCGCAGCACCCGGTCGGCCAGCAGGTCGGCGAAGGCGGCGCCCGCGGTGGTCTCCAGCAGCGGGCCCAGCAGCGCCAGGCCGAAGTTGGAGTAGTGCCAGCGGGTGCCGGGGGTGTGCCGGACGCGGGTGCGGGCGAGCGCGGAGAGCAGGCGGCCGCGGGTGTAGCCGGCGTATCCGTTGGCGTAGGGGTGCAGGACGGCGCCCGCGACCAGGTCCCGCGGCACCCGTGGCAGGCCCGAGGTGTGGGTGGCCAGGTGGCGCGGGGTGATCAGGCGGGCGGGGCCCGGCGGCAGCGGCAGGTGTGCGGCGACCGGCTCGTCCAGGCCGAGGACGCCGTCGCGGGCGAGGTCGGCGAGCAGCAGCACCGTGAAGGTCTTGCTCAGCGAGCCGAGCGCGAAGCCCAACTCCTCGCGCGGCACAGCGGGGACCGGGTCCGTACCTCCGGACGCGTACGTGCGGCGGCCGTCGCGGCTGACGGCCAGCACGACGTCGGGCGCCCGCACCCGGGCCAGGGCGGACTCCAGCAGCGGCGCCGGATCCTCGGTCGCGAACGGCGGGTCCGCCAGCACCACGCTCACGCGGCCACGTCCGCGGACAGCGACCGAGAGGTGGCCATCGCCGAGGCGAAGGCCGCCACCAGGGTGGGGTGGTGGAGCTGGTCGAAGAGCTCGTCGCGGTCGCCGACCGGCGCCGCGCCCCGCACCGGCATGGCGCCGTCGGGCCCCTGCGCGGCGGCGTAGCGCTCCCACATCCGCGCGTCGAGGGCCGGCCGGGGCAGGCAGGCGTCGACCACCAGGAGTTCGCCGAGCAGGTCCCAGTGCTCCAGCTCGGCCCAGTCCTCGGTCCAGGCGGGCAGGTAGCGGGCCAGGTAGCCGGCGATGTCCGGCGGGATGCGGTCGGGGGCGGCGCCCCAGTCGGTGAGGTGGAAGACCGTGTGGGTGATGTCGTAGGCGATGTGCAGCTGCACGGTCCAGGGCTCGGGCATGCGGCCGAGCCAGGTGGCCGCGAGTGCCTGGCCGGTGTCGCCGCTTGGTGCGAGGCCGATCTTGCGTTCGGCATTGAGCAGGCCGAGCCGCCGGGTCGGCATCATCTCCAGCGCCCGCCAGCTCGCCGTGCCGCGGGCCAGGTCGATCGCGCTCTCAAGGCCGGGGTGGCGGTGGCCCAGCTCGTGCAGGCTGGCGTAGATCTCCAGCGGCACGGGCGACATCGGTTCCTGGCGCTGGAGTTCGGCCAGCAGGTTGCCGCCGTCGAGCAGGTCGCGCCATACGTGGTCGAGCAGCCGCACCGAGATGTCGTGCTGCCGCGACCCGGCCACCCCCTCCCGGGCGAGCACCCGCATGTTGACGGCCAGCTCCCCCACGGGCTTGAGCCGTTCGACGATGCCGCGGCCGGTGGCCAGGTCGTCGTCGGTCAGCCGGAAGTGCTCGCGGTGGCCGTCGAGCCAGGCCAGCGCCCGGTCGCCGACGCGGTGCAGGAGTGCGGGGGATGCGGCGGTCACGGTGTCGCCTCGCTTTCCGGCGTCTCGGGGTGCCCGGCGGCGCGGGCCAGGGTGGCGGCGAAGGCGGCCACCAGCGTGGAGTGGTAGCACGCGGTGAAGGCCTCGCCCGGGGAGGCGTCCCGCGGCGGGTCGCCGGTCTCCGGCACCGCGCCGTCCGCGGTCCGCGCGGCGGCGAAGCGGCGCCAGGCCGCGGGGTCGTAGGGCGCTTCGGGCAGGCACGCGGACACGGCCAGGAATTCCCCGACCAGGTCCCACAGCCGCTCCTCCGCCCACGACTCCGTCCAGGCCGGCAGCCACAGCCGCAGGTAGCCGGCCAGCGGGGCGGGCAGCCGGCCCGGCGCGCGGCCCCAGTCGGTGGCGTGGAAGACGTCGTGCGTGATGCCGTACGCGGCCTTGCGGTCCAGCGCCCACGGTTCTGGGCGCAGGCCGAGGCCGGTGTGCGCGAGCACCGCGCCGAAGTCGGCGTGCGGCGGCAGGCCGATCCTGCGCTCGGCATTGAGCACGTTGAGGGTGCGGGTGTGGTCCTCGCGGGCCACCCGCCAGCGGCGCAGCGACGTCGTCGCCCCGACCAGGTCCTCGACCCCCGGATGGCGCAGGCCCGCCCGCGCGAAGACCCCGTAGAGCTCCACCGGGTAGGTGGCCACCGGTTCGCCGCGCACCAGCTCCACGAACAGCTCGCCGCCCCGGGTCTCCTTCCACGCGAAACCGAAGAGGTCGGCGGCGGCCTCCCGTACGTCCGCCACCGGGTGCAGCGCCTGGATCACCTGCGCCAGCTCGGCCAGTTCGCCGAGCGGTTTGAGCGTCAGGTTCGGGTCGGCGTCGGTGGTGACGTCCGCGGGCAGCCGGAAGGACCCGCGCATCGCGCCGAGCCAGCGCAGCGCGCCGGTGACGACGTCGTCGAGCAGGCCGGCGTCGGGGTGGGGGTGGGGGTGGGGGTCGAGGTGCGCGTGCGGGCGCGCGCGGGTGTCGGGCGGGGGCTGCCCGCTCACCGCGGCCCGCCGCCGGGGAAGCGCTGGGCTGCCGTGGCGTGCAGCACCACGCGCGGGTCGGCGCCGCTCATCCGGCGGACGAAGACCAGGCCCGCCTCCAGCCCGAGGGATGCGGGCACGTCCGGCGCGCGTACCAGCCAGCGGCCGACGCCGGCCGCCTGCAGCCAGTCGCGGCGGCGTACCGCACGGACGAAGCCCCTGGCCAGGTCGTCGGTGCGGGCGGCGAGCCCGACGGCCAGCGCCGGGGCCAGGCCGGGCAGCGAGAGCGCGGCCAGTTGCGACGCGCGGTGGGCAAGCCGCGGCCAGGGGTCGGCCTGCACCCAGGCGTCGCCCGCCCGCGCCTCGGGCGGCCAGTCCGCGCCGGGCTCGCCGCCCGTGCCGTTCGCGGCGTCCTCGCCGCTTCCCGGCAGGAAGGCCCGGGACGCCTCGGCCAGGCCCCGGTAGCTCCACAGCGACACGTCGGACGCGTCGGCGCCCGGCGGATACGCGGCCAGCGCCCTGTGGACGACCTGGCGGTCGGTGCCGCCGCGCGCCGGGTCGGCACGCAGCGCGTACGGCGCCAGGACGTCGGCGCCCAGCACCCGGACGGCGGCGAGTGCCACCGTGTCCTCCTGCGCGAGGAGGGCCGACAGCGCATAGGAGTCGCCCTCGCCGTCAAGGGCGAGCGCGACTCCGTTTGCGACATCGGCCACCGCAGCGCTCAGCGCGGAATTGTGCTGCGCCTGCTCGGCCAATGGGTCCCCCTGACCGTCAGCGGGCGTCCGTCTTGGGCGCGCGCGGGGTGGGGGGCGAGATCAGCAGGAGGCCGGCGAGCAGGAGGCCGCCTCCGCACTCGCGGGTGTCTCGGTAGATGCCTTCCGGTTCTGCGGAATCCAGCAGTCCTTCGACCTCAGCGGCAAGGGCAACCGTCTCGACCGGGGCTGTCAGCTCCGTAGCCATCGAACCATCTCCTTCTCTCGGGTGGATCTTCAGGCTGACATTCGACCTTTTTCGTCGCAAGTCGGGTGTGGCGTACGGGGACGGCCGCACCGGGGACGCCCCGAAAAGGGCGCAGAAAAGGGCGCCGGACGGGGCCCGGGGCCTCGGCGTGGGCTTGGCGCCGGCTTGGTGCGGGCTTGGCGGATCGCCGGCCGGGCCCGTACGGGACGGCGACGGGCCCGGCGGGGCTCCCGGGCCGCGGACGGGCGGAGATGGGCCGCCGGGGCAGGGGGCGCCGTGACCTGCGGGGCGGGGTGGCCCGCGAGCGGGCGCCAAGTGGGCGCCAGTCCGGCGCCAAGTCGGGTGGGCGATGCTCCTGCGTGTCACCCGGCTGGGAGTGACCCGGTGCGGGGTGCGGGAGTGGCCTGGGCGGCGGTGTCATGACCGGCCCTTCCGTGAGCCGGGTGCGTGGGCCCACGCCGACGGCGGGCGTCCGCGCGCCCCACAGGCTCACCCCATGGGGAGGAGACGAGGCGCTGATGCGACCTCTCACACCACGCCGGATGCTCGTGGCCGCCGCCGCGGCCGCCGCGCTCGCCGGTCTGAGCGCGGGACCGTCGGGGCCGGTGGCCGAGGCCGCCGCCCACCCGGCCGAACTCACCGGCAAGGCGCCCACGACCGTCGTGGCGAGCGGTCTGAACGGACCGCGCGGCCTGGTCTGGGGCCCGCACGGGCACCTCTTAGTCGGCGAGGCCGGCACCGTCCCCTCGCTGTGCGACACCAGCGACCCGGCGGCGGTGAACTGCTTCGGCCTGACCGGTTCGATCGCGGACGTCTCGTCCGGCAGGCCGGTGCGCGTCCGCACCGGGATCGCGTCGCTGCTCAACGGCGGCGAGATGGTCGGCCCCGACGACCTGGAATACGTGGGCGGCCACCTCTACACGGTGGAGCCGGCGTCACCGGAATTCGTCCCGGCCGACCTGCCCGGCCTCACCCCGGGGTTGAGCGCGACCCTGAAGACGCAGTACGGCGCGCTGCTCGACGTCACCGGCCGCTCCCCCAGGGCGCTGGCCAACCCCGGCGACGTGGACGACAAGGCCTACCACGACAGCAACCCCTACGCGCTGGTGGCGAACCCGCGCGGCGGCTTCTACGTGGTCGACGGCGGGTCGAACACGCTGGACTCGATCGACCGCCACGGCAACGTACGGGTGCTCGCGCTCGTCCCCAACACCCCGGGCGGCGCCAACTCCGTGCCCACCTGCGTCGACGTCGGCCCGGACGGGGCGGTCTACATCGGCGAGCTGACCGGGTTCGGCAGCTCGGCCACCGACGCGAACGTCTACCGGTACGCGCCCCGCACCGGCGCCCTGACGGTGTGGCAGTCCGGCTTCAGCGCCATCAACGGCTGCGGCTTCGGCGCCAACGGCGACTTCTACGTCACCGAGTTCGACGCCACCGGCTTCCCGTCCAACGACGTCCGCCCCGACGGCGTGGTCGTCCAGGTCGGCAGGGACGGCAGGCGGACCGTCCTCGGAGCGGGCAAGCTGTTCGCGCCGGCGGGCTTCCTCGCGGGCCGCGACGGCTCGATCTACGTGAGCAACTACTCCTCGATGTGGCCCTTCGGCGACCCGGCCCTGTCGACCTCGGGCCAGGTCGTCAGGATCGGCTGACCCCGGCGCGGGCGTCCGGGGCGCAACCGGCCCCGGGCGCCCGGCTCCAAGCCCGCCCGGCCATGGTTCCACGTGGAACAATGACCGCATTCCGGGTCACGCCGACCGCCGGAGCAGAGCGGAAGGGGCCGCCCCATGGCCGTGTTCGGACTGGGCCTTGCGGCCCTGGGACGGCCGGAGTACCTGACGGTCGGCCACGGTCAGTCCCTCGGCGCCGACCGCTCGGTCGACGGGCTGCGCGAGCGCTGCGAGGAGGTCTGCGACGCCGCCTGGGAAGGCGGGGTGCGGTGGTTCGACGCGGCCCGCTCCTACGGGCTGGCCGAGGACTTCCTCGCCGGTTGGCTGGACCGGCGCGGCATCGGGGCGGGGGAGGTGACGGTGTCCTCCAAGTGGGGCTACACCTACACCGCCGACTGGCGGCCGCACCCACCGGTGCAGGAGGTCAAGGACCACTCCGCCGCCGCCCTGGACCGCCAGTGGCCGCAGACCGAGGCACTGCTCGGGCCCTGGCTGCGGCTCTACGCCGTCCACTCCGCGACCCTGGAGTCCGGCATCCTCGACGACGCGGGGGTGCTGCGCGAGCTCGCCGGACTGCCCGTTCCCGTCGGGCTCAGCCTGAGCGGCCCGCGGCAGGCCGACACGCTGCGCAAGGCGCTGAAGGTCCGGGTCGACGGGCGGCCGGTCTTCTCGGCGGTGCAGGCCACCTGGAATCTGCTGGAGCCGTCGGCAGGCGCCGCGCTGGCGGAGGCCAAGGCCGCGGGCTGGACCGTCGTCGTCAAGGAGGCGCTGGCCAATGGCCGGCTGGCCGCGCCGGGTCCGGCGACCCGGCGTCTCGGGCCGCGGCCCGACGTGGCGGCGCTGGCCGCCGCCCTGTCCCAGCCGTGGGCCGACGTCGTCCTGTCGGGCGCCGTCACCGCCGGGCAGGTGCGGGCCAACCTCGCCGCGGTGACGGCCGAGCCGCCGGACCCCGACCGCTACGCGGCGCTCGCCGTCGACCCGCAGGCGTACTGGACCGGCCGGGCGGCTATGGAGTGGACGTGAGGGGCGGCCGGGCGGGGTCGCGGTGCGGCAGCGTCCGGCGGTGGACGACGCCGGTGGTGGTGCTGCCGAAGCCGGCGAGTTCGCCGACCAGGGCCTCCAGGTGCTCCATGGAGGTCGCGGCGACCTTCAAGGCGTAGCAGTCGTCGCCGGTGGTGCGCAGGCACTCCAGGATCTCGCGGCGCTCTTCGAGCAGGCGGTGCGGCGGCCCGCGAACTCGACGGCGACACGGCCCTGCTACACGCCGGAGGGGCTGACCCGCTGCCGGGCGGCGTGCGGGGCGGCCCTGGCGGGCGGGGGGCCGCAGACCGCGGTGTGGGCCAGGGCCGCGAGCGAGCGGCGGTCGTGGCCCGCGGGGTGCAGGGCGGGGTGTGCGGTGACCTCGACGGCGAGGCCGCGGGCGGCGGCGACCCGGCGCAGGGAGCCGGCGAAGGTGCCCTCGCCGACGAAGGCGGGCAGCGTGGTGGGCACGCCGTGGCTGGTGTAGGTGAGGGTGACCGGCCGCACGGGGGCGCCCGCGTCCAGCGCCGCCTGGAAGGTGGCACGGCGGAAGGGCCCGCCGGGCACCGAGCACCAGGTGGTGCCCTCGGGGAAGACGACGACCGACTCGCCCGAGCGCAGCAGTGCGGCCAGCTCCCGTACGGTGTCGGGCAGGCCGCGCAGGCCGTCGCGGTCGATGAAGCGGGTGCCCGCCCGGCGGACGAGCGTGCCGACCACCGGCCACCGGCCCACCTCGCGCTTGGCCAGCAGCCTGGCCGGCTGCACGGCGAGCAGGGCGAGGGCGTCGAGCCACGAGATGTGGTTGGCGACGACGAGGGTGCCGGTCGCGGCGCCCGGCACCGCGAGGCCGGCCGTCCCGCCGGTCAGCCCGACGCCGAGGTCGGCCAGCAGCCGGCGGGCCCGGCGGCGTACCTCTTCCGCGGACTCCAGCCGCCTGCCCGCGGCCACGGCCGCCGCCACCGTCGTGCCGAAGGCGGCGTAGCGGCGCAGCTCCTCGGCCCGGCCCGCGCCCTCCCCGGCGGTGACGCAGGCCGCCGAGCAGGGGGAGACGGCGGCCCAGGGGCTGCCCGTCACCGGTCCTCGCCCAGGTAGTAGCGCCGGTAGCGCTCGTTCATCCGCTCCAGGTCGAGCAGCACGAAGAAGTCGGCGTCGCCGAAGTCCCGGTCGTACGCGGGCGCCCCGCACATCCAGGCGCCGACCCGCAGGTAGCCGCGCAGCAGCGGGGGCAGCAGGTTGGGACTGGGCGTGGCGGGCGCGGCGGCCTGTCCGGGGTTCCAGGGGTCGCGGGGCCGGACCCGGAATTCCGGCGGGCAGGCGTATTTCGTGCTGCCCAGCGCGGCCGCGTTGGCGGCGGCCAGGCCGCCGTCGTCCAGCGGGACGGAGGCGCAGCCGGCGAGGTAGCGGTGGCCGGAGAGCAGGACGTAGCGGGCCAGGCCCGACCACATCAGGTTGATGACGGTGCCGTCCCGGTGGTCGGGGTGGACGCACGCCCGGCCGGTCTCGACCAGCGAGTCCCGCAGTCCGTCGAGCGGCGCGAGGTCGAACTCGCCGTCGGAGTACAGCCGCGCGGAGCGCCCGGGTGGCAGCAGCCGGTAGGTGCCCACGACCTCGCCGGTGGTGCGCTCGCTGACGATCAGGTGGTCGACGTGCGCGTCGAAGTCGTCGATGTCGTGCCCGGCGAGCGGGGTGTGCAGGACGGCGCCCTTCTCCTCGGCGAAGACCTGGTAGCGCAGACGCTGGGCGGCCCGGATCTCCTCCTGCGTGGCGGCGATGGAGGTGACGTACGAGCGAACAGAAAGTGGCGTGGTCATGACAGATCACAACTCCCGAGTGCCGGATCCGAGGGTGGCCGGAATGCGCATGTGGAACCCGCGGCCCATTGATGCCCGCACCCGGTGCCCGCCCGCCCCCCACCCGCCGTCCGCCCGGTGACCGTGCGATGAATCTCCAAGGTCGCCGCCTCGGGAGCCGCCCCGCGGGCGCCTCGGCACGAGGCAAACGGAATCCCTCCGTCACCCCGGACCCGCCGGAACCACAAGGGCCGCAGGCCCCCCGCGCGCCACGACGTGGCCGCCCGTACGCCGGGATTCGGCAGCCGGCGGAGACCGCCCGGGTGGCGGCGGACCGGACGCCGGGGCGGCCGGGCGTACAGTCGAAGCCGCGTGCCGCCCGCGCCCCGTCCGCGCCGCCCGCGGCGTACGTCGGGCGTATCAGCCGGCGGACTCCTCGCCGGTCTGGTGCCGTCCGCTCCAGGCGCGGAGCTTGTCGGGGTTGCGGACCACCCAGATGTTGCTGATCCGGTCGCCCAGCAGGTGGAAGGCGAAGACGGTGACGGTGACGCCGTCCTGCTGGGCGACCACGCCGAGCCGGCCGTTGACCGTGCGCTCCAGGAAGGTCATGCCGCTGCGGGCCGCACGCTCGGCGATGCCGGCCCAGGCGTGGGCGATCTGCTCGGCGCCCTCGATCGGGTGCACGAAGGTGGTGGCGAGGCCGCCGCCGTCGGCGATCGCCACCGCCGCGGGGTCGAGCAGGGCGATGAGCGCGTCGATGTCCTTGGCCTCCCAGGCCTGCCTGAAGTCCCTGACCACACCGGCCTGCCGGGCCGTCGGCGGCGCGGGGGCGTGCCCGGTGTCGACGCGGCGGCGGGCCGAGGCGGCCAGCTGGCGGCAGGCCGCCGGGGTGCGGCCGACGATCTCGGCCACCTCGGCGAAGGGATAGCTGAAGACGTCGTGCAGGACGAAGGCGACCCGCTCGGCCGGAGTCATCGACTCCAGGACGACGAGGAAGGCGAGGGTGACCGACTCGTCGAGCGTCACCCGGTCGGCGGGGTCCATGCCGGGGCCGCCGGGCCGGCCGGTCGTCCACTCCGCCGCGTCGGGCAGCGGCTCGGGGATCCACTCGCCGACGTAGGTCTCCCGGCGGGCCCGCGCCGAGTTGAGCTGGTTGAGGCAGATACGGCCGGCGACGGTCGTCAGCCAGGCACCGGGGGACGCGATGGCCTCCTGCCGCTGCCGGGACATGGCGTACCAGCGGGCGTACGTCTCCTGGACGGCGTCCTCCGCCTCGGCCAGCGAGCCGAGCAGCCGGTAGGCGAGGTTGGTCAGGTGCCGCCGCTCGCCGGCGACCGCGCTCACGAGCGGATCGGCCGCGCCGGGTCCTGGCTGGGTGGTCATGGTGGGCGCTGCTCCCTCGGTCGCGTCGGGCCTCACCTGTTCGACAAGACGGCCCGCCGGAATGTGAGGTCGGCGGCCCGCCTCACATTCCGGCGGGCTGCCTTGTCGAACAGGTCGCGGGCGATCCGCCCCGACGACGGCACCGACGACGACAACCCAGGAGACACCATGGCCACCTCGACGCCGGCCACCCCGTTCACGGACCCGGCGCCCGCCGACCGTCTGGAGCGGGCGGCCGCCGCGCTGGCCGCACGCGGCTTCACCGCCGAGATCCTCGACGGCACCGCCGCCGCGCGCGCCCGGGTCAAGGACCTGATCCCCGAGGGCGCCCGGGTCTTCACCGCGTCCAGCGAGACCCTGCGCCTGTCGGGCATCGACGAGGACATCAACACCGGCGGGCGGTACGAGGCCCTCAAGCCGCGGGTCCTGGCCATGGACCGCGCCACGGAAGGCGACGACATCCGCCTGCTGCTCGCCACGCCCGACGTCATCGTGGGCAGCGTCGCCGCGCTCACCGAGACCGGCTCCCTGGTGATCGCCTCGGGCAGCGGGAGCCAGCTGCCCGCCTACGCCGGCGGCGCCGCCCGCGCGATCTGGGTCGTCGGGGCGCAGAAGGTGGTGCCCGACCTGGCCACGGCGCTGCGCCGCGTCGAGGAGCACTCCCTCCCGCTGGAGAGCGCCCGCACCCAGGCGGCCTACGGCTGGCCGAGCAGCGTCAACCGGCTGCTGGTACTCAACGCGGAGCACCTGCCCGAGCGCGGCACCGTCCTGCTGCTCCGCGAGGCCGTCGGATTCTGAGAGCGCGGGCGGCTGGACGAACATTCGTTTTACGATGCCCGCATGCCCAAGGTCAGTGCGGAGCACCGCGAAGCCCGACGCCGGCAGATCCTGGACGCCGCCTGGGTCTGCTTCGAGCGCAACGGCTTCCACAAGACGTCCATGCCCGACGTCTTCGCCGAGGCCGGGCTGTCGGCCGGGGCGGTCTACCGCTACTTCCCCGGGAAGGAAGCGCTCATCACGGCGATCGCCGAGGTGTCGACGCGGCAGCTCGTCGACATCCTCGACGCGCACCTGGCGAAGTCGGAGCCGGCGCCGCCCGAGGAGCTGCTGCCGGCGATCGTGGAGGACCTCACGGCGCTGGGCGCCGGCACCGCACCCGCGCCCATGGCCTTGCAGGTGTGGTCGGAGATGATGCGCGACCGCCAGCTCGCCGGAGCCGTCGCCGACATGCTGGGCGCCGTCCAGGAGCGGCTGACCGAGCTGTGCCGGCGCTACCAGGCGGCGGGCGTCCTCGACCCGGGCCTCGATCCGGGGGACACGGCCCGCGTCCTGATCGCGCTGATCCAGGGGTGGATCATCCAGTGGAACACCATGGGCCTCGCGGCCCACCAGCAGATCAGAGCCGGCGTCCGCGCCCTTCTGACCCGGCGCCGCCCACCCACCGAAACCGGCTGAGCCCCTCGCCGCGGCCCTTCCCCGCCTCTTGACCGAGCAACCCGGCCCCACCGATCAGGGCCGGCGCCCACGCTCCTCCGACCCAGGAGCAGGCACCCGGCGACGGCGGCTGAGCGCCTCGTCCCGACCCCACAACACCAGGCTCAGCCCCTCGGCCCGGTCGATCAGGGCCGGCGCCCACGCTCCTCCGACCCAGGAGCAGGCATCTCCCGCACGAGGCTGAGCCGCTCGCCGCGGCCCTCCGCCGCCTCCTGGCCGAGGGCGGCCACCCGGCCCTCCGCCAGGAGGTTGTCGCCGGTGTCGGCGGGGGTCGGGCGGCCGGAGGCGACGGCGGCCAGGCCGAGGACGCTCCACAGGGCGAGGACGGTGAGCGGCCCCGCCGAGCCGCTGCCGCCGAAGTAGGCGGTGCCGCGTACCAGGGCGGCGCCCGCCCCCGGCGGCAGCAGGCGGCCGATGTCGCCCACCGCCGTGGGCAGCAGCTCCGGCGCGGAGGTGGCCCCGGAGAACGGGTTGCCCATGAAGACCATCAGCACGGCGCCCATGCCGAGCCCCGCGCGGCCGACGAGGGTGACCAGGCCCGCGGTCGGGGCGGCGATGGCGAGCATGGTGAGCGCCAGGGCCCCCCAGGTCGCCGCGTGCTCGTGCGGGAGCGCGCCGAGGAAGCCCTGCGCGACCAGGTAGACGGCGAAGGCGGCCGCGGCGCATCCGGTGAGCAGGCCCACCAGCCGGGGCCAGCCGGGCATCACGGTGCCCGACATCGTGACGACCAGGGCGATGAGGATGCTGCAGATGGTGAGCGGCAGCAGCGCGGAACTGAAGACCACGCCCCGCGCGTCGCCCGCGGACAGCGGCACCACGTCCACCGTCCGCAGGTGGGCCGGGGCGGCCGCCGCGGTCCCGGAAGCGGCCCCGGAAGCGGTCCCGGACACCGACCCGGACGCGGTCGGCGTACGGCCCTGCGGCGGTGCCGCGTGCGCGGCGAGCCGGCTTCCGGACGCGTCCAGCAGTTGCGCCACGCTCGGCCCGGCGGCGGTGGCCTCCAGCACGGTGACGCCGCCCGGCGCGACGACGAAGGCGCCGTAGACGTCGCGGTGCTCGATCGCGGACCGTGCGGCCGCCTGGTCGGGGTAGCGGTGGACGTCGAAGGCGCCCGGCGCGGCGCGGTCCAGCGCGTCGACCGCGCCACGGGCGGCCGCACCGGTGCTCACCACGCCCACCGGCAGGTCGCGCGGGGCGATACGTGCCGCCGGCCACGCGTAGGCGAGCACGGCGAGCGAGATCACCAGCGGCAGCGCCACGGTGGTGACCACTATCTGACGCCATGACAGGACGCCCAGCGGATTCTTCACGCATCCGAGCGTAAGTTCGCCGCGAACGACAGTCAAGACGAACGTTCGTTTTCTTATATCCGACCCCTCGCGACCCCTCCGCCCGACCCACATGCGACCGCGTCTATACGGAGCCCGGCGGGCAGTCCGTCCTACGGTAGTTTGATGGGATATGTGACCTGGTGGGCCGTCGTCTCGTCCGGATGTGCTCCGGTCCTGCTGATCAGCGGCTCGACGACCGCGGCGGTGCTCGAAGGGCCCGGCTACAACCCCGTCCGCCAGACGATCAGCGTCCTGGCGGCCGGCGGGCCGTCCCCGTACTGGGTGCTCACCGTGATGCTGATCGCGCTGGGCGTCTGCCACCTGGCGACCGCCTGCGGGCTGCGCGCGGCCCGGCTCGCCGGACGGCTGGCGCTCGGCGCGGGCGGGGTGTCGGCCATGGTGCTGGCGATCTTCCCGGCGCCGAAGACGGGGGGCTCCTTCTCGCACGGCTCGGTGGTCGCGGTCGGCTTCTCGCTGCTGGCGCTGTGGCCGGTGCTGGCCGCGTGGCCGGTGCTGACCCGCAAGCGGGGTCCGCTCGCGCCAGAACGCCGGGTCGCGGCCGGTCCGCGGTTCGCGGCCGGCTCCCGGCCCGCGACCGATCCCCAGGTCGCGACGGACGCGCCGCTCGCGACCGATCCCCCCCTCGCGTCCGGCCCGCAGATCCCCCCCGGCTCCCAGCGGGCGGCCGCCCCCCGGGGTGCCTCGGGCCCGGGGGCCGCCGCCGACCCGGAAACGGCGACCGACCCCGAGACCGCGACCGACCCCGAGACTGCGACCGGCCCCGGGACCGCGAAGGACCCGGAGCCCGCGACGGGCCCCCGGGGCGCCGCCGCGGCCGGCGCCGCCTCGAACCCCGACTCCGCGACCGGCTCCCCTGGCGCGACCGCGCCACCCGCCCTCCCGCCCTGGGGGCTGCGGCGCATGCCGTCGCTCGCGGCGACCACGCTGATGGTGATGGGAGCCGCCTGGTTCCTGGTGGAGATCCAGGTGAACGGCGCCGCCGGCGTGGCCGAGCGCGTGCTGACGATCGTGCAGTCGCTGTGGCCCGTGGTGGTCGTCCTGTCCTGCCTGCACCACGCGCGCCGCCAGCCGGCGTGACGCCCGCGCACCGGGCCCCCCGTACCGGCGCCGGAGCACCCGGCGCCGCGCCCGCACCGCACCGCACCGCACCGCACCGCACCGCACCGGTCAGGTTTGGAGAAGCGCGGGCCCCGCCCCCGCGCTTAGCGTCGTTCCATGACCTCCATCGCATCTGTCACCCTGGACGCCGCCGACCCCGCCGCCGCCACCGACTTCTACGCGAGCGCCTTCCGCCTGGACACCCAGGTGCGGGCGCGGGCCGCGGAGGCGCCGGGCACCGGCTTCCGCGGCTTCACGCTGTCGCTGACCGTGTCGCAGCCGGCCACCGTCAACAGCCTGTTCGAGGCCGCGGTGAAGGCCGGCGCCACGCCGGTGAAGCCGGTCGCGAAGTCCTTCTGGGGCTTCGGCGGCGTGGTGCGGGCCCCCGACGGGGCGCTGTGGAAGATCGCGACCTCGGCGAAGAAGGACACCGGCCCGGACACCGGGCAGATCGACCAGCTCGTGCTGCTGCTCGGGGTGGACAACATCGTCGTGAGCCGGAAGTTCTACGTCGAGCGCGGCCTGGCGGTGGGCCGCAGCTTCGCCCGCAAGTACGTCGAGTTCGACCTGCCGTCGAGCCCGGTGAAGCTGGCCCTCTACGGCCACCGCGCCCTGGCCAAGGACGCCGGTGTCACCCCTGAGGGCACCGGCTCGCACGGCCTCACGATCAACGGCGACGCCGGCACCTTCGCCGACCCCGACGGCTTCGCATGGGAGAAGCCGTCCCAGTGACGTGGTCATCGCCCGGCACGACAGCGCGCCTCGGACGGCGGAACCGCCGACATCGGGGTGCTGTCCGCGGGCGGTAACGCGAACGCCGCCGAGCTGTCGGTCACGGCCGGCGGGCACAAGGTCCACGGGATCCGGGTCTCGCCGGGCGTCGGCTACCGCTCGCACGGCGCCGCGTCGGGCACGGCGGTGGACGGGCAGCCCGAGGGCGCCTGCATGGTGGCCGACGGCACGCCCGTCGGCTCGGACTGCTGCTTCGACCACGGCAATGCCGAGAGCGCCCCCGCCGACACCGGCAGCAAGAGCGCGTTCGTCACGGCACCCCGGCGCGGACCTTCGCCCTGCACCGAGGCCGTACGCGGATGGAGGCCGGTTCCGCCGCGGCGGAACCGGCCCCACCCGTGGGGTCAGTTGTCCTCGTACTCGCGCCAGAGCCGCACGACGTCGGGCTGCGCCCGGTAGAAGGACAGCAGCTTGAAGTACTCGCCGGCCGGCGAGGAGGCCACGTAGCAGATGAAGGCGCGGTCGGCGCCCGGGTCGGCGGAGGGGGCGTTCCGCGCGAGCTGCTCGATCTTGGGTTCCAGGCGGCCGCCGGTCAGTGCCGCCGGGTCCTGGGTCATCGCGCTGAAGCAGATCCGCTGGACGCCGGGGGAGTCCCAGTTCAGGGTGACGTAGAAGCCGCCGGCCGACCGGGCGAGGGTCAGCAGGTGCTCGCTCGGCTCCGGCATGCCGATGTCGCCGAGGATCGCGGCGACGTTCTTGGGTTCGAGCAGGTAGCCGTCGGGCGTCTTGAAGTAGACGTTGAAGGTCTTGTGCTCGTAGTCCATCCCGGTGAGCGCGACCTGGTCGGCGACGCCGTGGCGCTCGAAGAAGGCGGTGTTCCCGGCCAGGGAGGGCGGCACCGCCGCGATGCCGGCCAGCGTGGAGACCGGCTGGAGGTCGTCCGGCGGGAAGAACTGGAAGGTCTTGGTGAAGCCGCCGACGACGCCGAAGTCGACACCGTAGTTGTCGATGGGGCAGGCGGCGGCGATGTCCGCGCTCAGCGAGCTGACGGGGTGGTCGGTGCGCGGGGTGAGCCCGCCGGACAGCGCGAGCGCGTAGGGGTCGACCTCCTTGGGGAGCATCGTGAAGCGGCAGCTGAAGTCGTCGCCGCGGCGCGCGCTGGTCTCCACCCGGAAGGCGATCGCGGACTGCGGTATCAGCTCCTGATACGTCGTCATGATCGGCCAGACCGTCTCGCGCGAGCTGGCCACACCCATCAGCCGAGCTGATTCCTCGATGACCGAGTAAAGGTCTTCCAGCTCCGTCGTCCCGGCCATTCGCCCTCCAAGTTCGGATGAGACAAGATCACCGACAGTCCAGTAACCCTCACTGTCCGTGCCCGCACCCTGCTGCTCTGTCACCCGAGCATTGGCCGCGGGCCTTGGCGCCGACTATCCCCCGACTTGGCGCCCACTTGGCGCCCACCTATTCTCCGCCCGCCCCCTCCCTCCCGGCCGGAAACCGGTGGTCCGGCGCCGGGCGCGGGCCGGTGCGAGGGGGGGCGGCCCTGAGCGGGGGGCGCTTACGCTGGCGGGTGTGGCTGCATCACGTCGTCTGCATCGCGTCGCCGTCCTTGTGCTCGAAGGGGCCAAGCCGATGGATGTCGGTATTCCGGCGCAGGTGTTCACGACCCGGGGGAGCATGCCGTACGAGGTGCGGGTGTGCGGGGCCGCGCGCGGGCTGGTGGCGGGCGGCGACGGGTTGTCCTACCACGTCGCCGACGGTCTGGACGCGCTCGCGTGGGCCGACATCGTCTTCATCCCCGGCTACCGCTTCCCCGACCGCGAGGACCCGCCGGGCGCCGTGCTGGACGCGCTGGTCGCGGCGCGGGACCGCGGGGCGCGGCTCGCGGCGATCTCGACCGGGGCCTTCGCGCTGGCCGCCACCGGGCTGCTCGACGGCAAGCGCGCCACCACCCACTGGCACTACACGCGCCGCCTCGCCGCGAAGCACCCGCTCGTCCAGGTGGACGAGAACGTGCTGTTCGTGGACGAGGGCGCCGTCCTGACCTCGGCAGGCGCCGCCTCCGGCATCGACCTGTGCCTGCACATCCTGCGCGGCGACCTCGGCGTGGCCGCCTCGAACCACGCGGCCAGGCGGCTGGTCGCGGCGCCCTACCGCAGCGGCGGCCAGGCGCAGTACGTGCCGCGCAGCGTGCCCGAGCCGCTCGGCGAGCGGTTCGCCGCCACCCGCGAGTGGGCGCTGCACCGGCTCGGCGAGCCGCTCACGCTCGGGGCGCTCGCCCGGCACGCGGCGGTGTCGCCGCGCACCTTCTCGCGGCGCTTCGCCGACGACACCGGCTACACCCCGATGCAGTGGGTCATGCGGGCCCGCGTCGACATGGCCCGCGAGCTGCTGGAGCGCTCCGAGCGCGGTGTCGAGCAGATCGCCGCCGACGTGGGCCTGGGCACGGGCGCGAACCTGCGGCAGCACTTCCAGCAGATCCTCGGGACGACGCCGAGCGAATACCGCCGCACCTTCGCGCAGGGCGAATAGCCAGGGCGAACAGCCAGGGCGAACGGCCAGGAACCGCCCCCTCCCCGCCCGCCGCCCGGGGCCTGGCGCGATCCTTTCGAACCATGGCGCTCCCGCCGCAGCCGCCCCCGGGCGCCACCGGCGAACCTGGACTCATGACTCGTATCGCCATCAACGGATTCGGCCGCATCGGCCGCAATGTGCTGCGCGCACTGCTCGAACGCGACAGCGACCTCGATGTCGTCGCCGTCAACGACCTCACCGAGCCGACGGCGCTGGCCCGCCTGCTCGCCTACGACTCGACGGCCGGCCGCCTCGGCCGCCCGGTCACGGTCGACGGCGACACCCTCGTGGTCGACGGCCGCCGTATCAAGGTGCTCGCCGAGCGCGACCCCGCGAACCTGCCGTGGGCGGAGCTCGGCGTCGACATCGCGCTGGAGTCGACCGGCCGCTTCACCTCCGCCGACGCCGCCCGCGCGCACATCACCGCGGGCGCGAAGAAGGTGCTGGTCAGCGCGCCCTCGGCGGGCGCGGACGCCACGCTCGCCTACGGGGTCAACACCGAGGCGTACGACCCGGCCACGCACACCGTCGTCTCGAACGCCTCCTGCACGACCAACGCGCTCGCGCCGCTCGCCGCGGTGCTCGACCGGCTCGCCGGCATCGAGCACGGCTTCATGACGACGGTGCACGCCTACACCCAGGAGCAGAACCTCCAGGACGGCCCGCACCGCGACGCCCGCAGGGCCCGCGCCGCCGCGGTCAACATCACGCCGACCACGACGGGCGCCGCCAAGGCGATCGGCCTGGTCCTGCCGAACCTCGACGGCAAGCTGTCGGGCGACTCGATCCGCGTCCCGGTCCCGGTCGGCTCGATCGTCGAGCTGAACACCACCGTCGCCCGCGACGTGACCCGCGACGAGGTGCTCGCGGCCTACCGCACCGCGGCCGAGGGCCCGCTGGCCGGCATCCTCGAATACTCCGAGGACCCGCTCGTCTCGTCCGACATCACCGGCAACCCGGCGTCGGCGATCTTCGACTCGGCCCTGACCCGCGTCGACGGCCGCCACATCAAGGTCGTCGCCTGGTACGACAACGAGTGGGGCTTCTCGAACCGGGTCATCGACACCCTCCAGCTCCTCGCCACCGCCTGACCTCCCCGCAAAGCAGCCCTGCCCCCGTATCACCGCGCGACGGCGGTACGGGGGCGGGGCTGTGCCGCGTGGTGCCGGGCAGTCGGTTCGGGGCGGGGGGTGCGTCAGGCGAACTGGCCGGGCTGGTAGTCGCCCGCGGGCTGCTTGATGAGGACGTTCATCCGGTTGAAGGCGTTGATGACGCAGATGAGGCCCACCAGCGCCGCGAGCTGGTCCTCGTCGAAGTGCTTGGCGGCGTTCGCCCACACCTCGTCGGGCACGCCGCCGGCCGCGTCGGCGATCCTGGTGCCCTCCTCGGTCAGCTCCAGGGCGGCGCGCTCGGCGTCGGTGAAGACGGTGGCCTCGCGCCAGGCGGCGACCAGGTGCATCCGCTGCGTGGTCTCGCCCGCCGCCTCGGCGTCCTTGGTGTGCATGTCGGTGCAGAAGCCGCAGCCGTTGATCTGGCTGGCGCGGAGCAGCGCGAGGTCCTGGACCTTCCGCGGCAGCGTCGAGTCGGCGAGCGCCTGCCCCGCGGCGTTGATGTGCTTGGTGAACTTCAGGGCGGTCGGGTTGGTGAAGAAATTCAAGCGCGCTTCCATGACGGGCTCCCTGATCTGCTGCTTCGCTCTGCCGTCGCCGGCCGGTACGCCCCTTTGACGTAACGGACCGGGGCGTTGTGACCGGGCCCGCTGTGACCTGGCTCTCAGCTCTCGGCTCGCGGCTCGCGGCGGCGCCGGCGCGGAGCGCGAAGCGGCGCGGCGCCCCAGAAGGGACGCCGCGCCGGTGCCGGTCCTCCTGGTGGGAGGGTCAGCTTGCGCTGCAGGAGACCGACGGCCAGGTGGTTGAGCCGTTCTTCTGGATGGTCATGCCCCAGTTGTTGCCGCTGCCGTTGGGCTTGGCGACCAGCTGCTGGGCGCTGGGGTAGCTCGCGGAGATGTTCCAGGTCGCCATGACCTTCTCGGGGGAGGGGACGTTGACCGTCACCGTCCAGGAGTTGGACCCGCTGACCGCGACGTTGAGGTTGTAGCGGTCGCTCCAGCTCTGGCCCGCGCTCAGGGTCGCGGTGCAGCTGCCGCCGCCACCACCGGTCGTACCACCGGTCGTACCACCGTTCGTACCGCCGCCGGAAGTGCTGCCACCGGAAGTGCTGCCACCGGAAGTGCTGCCACCGCCGTCGGGGGCCACCGCGCGGCCGGTCTGCGGGGAGATCATGCCGTAGCACAGGCCGCGGCTGGCCAGGCCCTGCGCGATGCGCGGGATCGCGGCCAGCGTGTTGGCGGGCCACTCGTGCATGAGGATGATCTGGCCGTTCTGGAGCCGGGCGTTGGCCGAGACGATCGCGTCCACGCTGGCGCCGTTCCAGTCCTGCGAGTCGATGTCCCAGATGACCTGCGTCAGGCCGTATTTGGACTCGACCGACTGGAGCGTGGAATTGGTCTCGCCGTACGGCGGACGGAAGAGCTTCGGGGTGCCGCCGCCGGCGCTGGAGATGGCCTGCTGGGTCCTGGAGACCTCCGAGTCGATCTGCGACTGGCTCTCCTGGATCAGGTGCGGGTGGGTGTAGCTGTGGTTTCCGACCCACATGCCGGCATTGACCTCGGCCTGCACCTGGGAGGGGTAGGAGGCCGCGTACTGGCCCTCGTTGAAGACGGTGGCCCGCAGCCCGTTCTGCTTGAGCGCGTTGAGCAGGGCGGGGGTGTGGTCGTTGGACGGTCCGTCGTCGAAGGTCAGCCCGACGTAGCCGTTACACGTGGCGGCGTGCGACGGGGTGGCGCCGGTGGTGAAGGTCATGGTGGTCGCGACCGCCAGCGCGGCGACGGCGAAACCGGTGAGCAGGGTGCGCGGCGACAGCTTTCGTGGAGTGCGCATACGGGGTGGATCCTCCTTGGTGGGAGCTGTGGGGGGTGGGGAGGTCAGACACCGGTGCACCTCGGCCTGGTAGCCGCCGTTCCAGCTGCTGGCGGTGGTTCCGCGTCCGCAGGCGTGCCGGATTCCGTGCCGTGGGGGGCTGGAAGTGCTGGGAGCGCTCCCATGTTAGGTACGCCCCTCAGGGGTGGCAATATGCGGAACGCGGGCTCCTCAGCTTGGCCGTTTTCACACCCGGATCAGGGCCCACGCGCCCTCCACAGGCGGGCGGAACGGCGGAAACCGGCCACATAGACCCGCCTGACCTGCACTTTCATCCGACGATCGGTTTCAGCCATCTTCCGGCAATTTTGCGAAACTTTCGGAAATCCACGCGGGGGGAATCGTCCGGCACACGCGAACGGGAATACCCCCTGGGGGTATATGGTTGCGCATACGAGAGCAAGGCGATCCGACGCTCACGAAGGGGACGGAGCCATGGAGCACAGCGGCCACGAGCACAGCGGGCACGACGGGCACGGAGGGCACCGCACCTCCCGCGCCGTCGGCTGGCGCACCGCGGCGCAGGCGACCCTGCACTGCCTGACCGGCTGCGCGATCGGCGAGGTCCTCGGCATGGTCATCGGCACCGCGGCCGGGCTGCACAACGGCCCGACCGTGGCGATCTCCATCGCCCTGGCCTTCGTCTTCGGCTACGCCCTGACGATGCGCGGCGTGCTGCGCGCCCAGGTGCCGCCGCGCCAGGCGCTGAAGATCGCGCTGGCCGCCGACACCGTGTCCATCGCGGTGATGGAGGTCATCGACAACACCGTGATGGTGGGGGTGCCCGGCGCGCTCGACGCGGGCCTGGCCGACGCGCTCTTCTGGGGCTCGCTCGCCTTCTCCCTCGCCGCGGCCTTCGTGATCACCACCCCGGTCAACCGCTGGATGATCGCCCGCGGCAAGGGCCACGCCGTCGTCCACGCCTTCCACTGACGGCCGCGGGGCCCGCGGCGGGTCAGCGGCCGGCGTCGTCCTTCTGCCACGGGCTGACGCCCAGCTTCCCCGTCGTCCCGAGGTCGAGTTCCGGTGTCACCGTCACCGCGTGCGTGCCGGGTTGCGCGACGACCCGGGCGTAGGGGGCGTTGATGTTCGTACCGTCGGTGACGGTGTTGCGCCACATCAGGCCCGACGTCGCGGCCTGCCCCGGCTGGAGGGTGAAGGGGTGCGGCGGGAGGTCGAAGCCGGTGCCGGTGGAGATGCCGCCGCTGCCGTGCAGGACGCGGACGCCGGTGACGGGCTTGTGGTCCAGGTCCTGGAGCTGGATCCGCGGGAAGCCGCTGACGCGGTAGGGGCGGGTCGAGCAGTTCCTCAGGTGGAGGCCCACCACCCGCAGCCCCATGGCCGCGTCGCCCTGGTCGGCCGTGACGAAGACGCCGGAGGGCGGGCAGGTGCCCGACGCGACGGGCACCTCGTCCGCGGGGACACTCCTGACCTTCTCGATCCCCACATGGCCGCCGTCGACACTGCGCAGCACCTCCGCGAAGGCCGCCGTTCCGCGGACGCTTCGGCCCGGCGCGACGTTCACCACCGTCTGGCCGCCGTTCGCCTCCGCGCCGCCCGAGGCGCCGAAGAGCGTGAACTCGACGGTGTAGGTGAGGGGTTCGGTCCCGTGGTTGGTGACCAGGAAGCCCACCTCCGGCAGGTCGGCGGGCATCCGCGTGCCGCAGCCGAGCGCGCCGCCGGTCACCCTGGTGATCTCGACGCCGCCGGACGCGCGGGCGGCGGGGTCGGAGGGAAAACCGCACCGGGCGCCGGAAGTCGGGCCGGTGTCCGCCGGCTGCCCCGCCACCTCCGTCCCGCAGGCCGTCAGGAGCAGGATGCCGGTCAATGCCGCGGCGGCGGCCGGGAGGGAGGTGCGCATCGCACCACCTCACCAGAGCCGCCGCCCGAACCCCTGTGGCGGGGGTCACACTTCCCGTCACAGGGGCGTCACAGCTGCTCACCGCCCTTACGCGGGCCCCACCTCCGGGGTGGTGATCCGCTGGGCGCCGTCCGCACTGTCGGGGCGTGCGCCGGGGTCGAGGCGGATGCGGTCGGTGTGCACCGCGGCGAAGGTGATCACCGTCGGCGTGTCGGACGCGGTCGCCCAGTCGACGGCCTGGTCGCGGGCGGGGACGAAGCGGTCCCCCGCCCCGGGCGGAGACGGTGACCGCGGCGGGCGGCGGGTGGGTGGCCGGGTGTGGGGCTGTGTGCGGGCCCGGAGGCGGCGGCCGCGGTGTGGGCGAGCCCGGGAAGGGCCGGCACCGCGGCTCCCGCGGCTCCGGTGACCAGGAACGACCTGCGATCGACCGGCGCTGCTACCACTCCTCGTCGAGGGCACACGCGGAGCACACGCGACAGGCCTCAGCACCACGCGGGCATCACAATAGATCAGCACCGAACAGAATCCACCAAGCCAGGCGGATTCTTGCAGGCGGCGGCCGGCGGGGGTCAAGAGCCGTGCCGCATTTCCGCGCGCCGGCCCTGCGGGGTCGCGGTCGGCGCGCGGGGCGCGCCCCGCCGTGCTCTGATGGAGGAGAAGTCCGTTCCCAGCTGGATTGGGGAGGTTTGGATGGCCACCTACCGCGTTGCGCAGATGCCCGCCGTCAACGGGTCGTTCGAGATCGTCGAGCGCGAACTCCAGGAACCCGGACCAGGCCACGCGCGTATCGCCGTCGAGGCCTGCGGGGTCTGCCACAGCGACGCCGTGTTCGTCCAGGGCGGCCTCCCTGGTTTGTCCTTCCCGCTGGTCCCGGGGCACGAGATCGCCGGGCGCCTCGACGCGCTGGGCGAGGGCGTCGCGGAACGCGGCTGGCAGGTCGGCGACCGGGTCGTCGTCGGCTGGTTCGGCGGCAGCTGCGGCTACTGCAAGCCCTGCCGGCAGGGCGACTTCATCACGTGCGAGAACCTGAAGGTCCCCGGCGGGGCCTACGAAGGCGGCTACGCCGAGTCCGTCGTCGCCCCCGCGGACGCCCTGGCCCGTGTCCCCGACGACCTCGGACCCGCCGACGCGGGCCCGCTCGGCTGCGCGGGCGTCACCACCTTCAACGGCCTGCGCCGCAGCCCCGCAGAGCCCGGCGACCTGGTCGCGATCCTCGGCGTCGGCGGCCTCGGCCACCTCGGCGTGCAGTATGCCGCCGCGATGGGCTTCGAGACCGTCGCCATCGCCCGCGGCGCCGGCAAGGCCGACCTCGCCAAGCAGCTCGGCGCCCACCACTACATCGACAGCACCGCGGACACCACGGTCGCCGACGCCCTCCAGGCCCTCGGCGGCGCCAAGGTCGTCCTGGCCACGGTCGGCAATTCCGAGGCCATCGCCTCGACCGCCGACGGCCTCGCACGCCGCGGCGAACTGGTCGTCATCGGCGCGAGCGGCGACCCGCTGGGCATCAGCCCCCTGCAACTGATCTTCCCGGCCAGGGTCATCCGCGGCCATCCGTCCGGCACCTCCCAGGA
Source organism: Streptomyces sp. NBC_00433 (assembly GCA_036015235.1). Lineage (NCBI taxonomy): Bacteria > Bacillati > Actinomycetota > Actinomycetes > Kitasatosporales > Streptomycetaceae > Streptomyces > Streptomyces sp. NBC_00433. The sequence goes on from CP107926.1 coordinate 4,534,463, forward strand.
CGTCGAGGACACCATGCGCTTCAGCGCGCTGCACGGCGTCCGCCCGATGACCGAGACGGCGCCGCTCGCCGACGCGGACCAGGCCTACCGCAGGATGATGTCCGGCGCCGCGCGCTTCCGCATGGTGCTCACCACCGGCTGACCCGAGGGCGCAGTCGGCGGCACGGGAGCGTGCCGCCGACGGCGCCCGAGCGGTGGCTCGGGACCCCCGGGTGCGGCAAGTGGATGGGCTGGGCTGCGACTTCGCCGTAGAGTCGGACATGTGTGCTGCCGGTCGCCCCGGCGCGCGGTTCCGGGACGGCAAGTCCCCCGGGGGAGGGCAACACCGCATGACTCGTCGCTCCAACAGCGGTCCGATCGGCGTCTGGGCCGAGATGCAGCGTCAGCAGCAGCGGCAGCAGGAGGCGCAGGTCCGGGCGCGGGCCCAGCAGCAGCGGGAGCGGGAGCGGCGACAGCGCGCCCACGAGCGGGACATGGCCCGGCAGACCCGCGAGCAGCAGGCCGCCTACCGGCAGCACCAGGAGGCCGACGCCCTGCGCCGCACCGAGGAGCTGGACGCCCGCGTCGAGGCGCTGAGCCGCCTGCTGGCCACCGGGAGCCGCGCCCCGGCCTTCCGTACGGCCGCGCTGCTGCGCTCCGAGCGGCTCGAACCCTTCGCCCCCGGTGCGCTCGCCCGGCCCGTGCCGATGCCCGACCCGCAGCGCTACCAGGCGCCGGCGCAGGGCGGTTGGGGCCGGGCGGCCCGGCGGGCGCAGGAGGAGGCGCAGGCGCACTACGCCCGCGACCTGGCCGCCGCACAGGCCGCCGAGGCGCAGCGGCAGCAGCAACTGGCCGCCTACCGGCAGCAGTACGACCAGTGGGCGGCGGCCCGGCTCGCCGAGATCCGCCGGCACAACACCGGGGTCGGGCAGCTGGCGGCCGCCCTGCGCACCGGGGACCGGGAGGCGGTCGCGCAGTACTCCTCCGCCGCCCTCTACTCCTCCACCGCGTGGCCCGAGGACATGCCGCGCCAGGTGGACGCCGCCTACGACCCGGGCGCGCGGCAACTGGTGCTGAACTGGGAGCTGCCCGGTTACGCCGTCGTCCCCGAGGTGAAGTCGGTGCGCTACATGCCGACCGCCGACCGTTTCAAGGAGACGGCCCGCCCCGTCACGCAGCGCCGGGCGCTCTACCGCGACCTGCTCGCCCAGTGCGTGCTGCTGGCGCTGCGCGACGTCTTCGCGGCGGACGAGTCCGGCGCCCTGGAGTCGGTCGCGCTGAACGGCTTCGTGGACGACCACGACCCCGCGACCGGCCGCGAGGCCCGTATCTTCCTGGCCGCCGTGACCGCCACCCGCAGCGCCTTCGACGCGCTCGACCTGGCGCGGCTGAGCGCGGTGGACTGCCTGGTCGACGGCTTCGGCGGCCGGCTCTCCGCCCGCCCCGAGAGCTGCGCCGCCGTACGCCCGGTCCGGCTCCCCGAGGACGTGGGCGCCGGAGCCGTGTCCGAGGCCGCCGCGCCGCAGGTCCCCGCCGCCCGGGAATCCGCCGCCCTGGATTCCGCGGACGGCGACGAGCCCAACCTCTACGCCATGGACCCGCTGGAATTCGAGCTGCTGGTCGCCGAGCTCTTCCGCGCCATGGGCATGGAGGCGGTCACCACCCAGCGCTCGGGCGACGGCGGGGTCGACGTGGACGCGGTCGACCCGACCCCGATACGCGGCGGCACGATCGTCGTGCAGGTCAAGCGCTACCGCCACACCGTCCAGCCCACCGCGGTCCGCGACCTCTACGGCACCGTCCAGCACACCGGCGCCAACAAGGGCGTCCTGGTCACGACCTCCCGCTTCGGCCCCGGCTCGCAGGCCTTCGCCCGCGGCAAGCCGCTGGAGCTGGTCTCCGGCGAGCAGCTGGTCGAGCTGCTGCACCAGCACGGCCTGCGCGGCCGCCTCGGCCCCACCGAGCGGCCGCCGGTGCCCGCGGCCCCGCCGACGCCCGACCACAACGTGCTGGGCGTGTCCTGGTCCGGCACGGTCGTCCTCGACGTCTGCGCCCTGGTCTGCCAGGGCGGCAACATCCTGAGCGACGACCACTTCGTCTTCTACAACAACCCCCGCACCCCCGACGGCACCGTCACCGCGATCCCGCCGACCGCCCCCGACAAGGCGGCCCTGCGGGTGGCCTTCGACGCCCTCCCCGACCGGGCCGACCGCCTCGTGCTGGCCACCGCGATCGACCCCACCGTCAATCCGGACGCCGACCTGTCCGGCTTCACCCGCGCGGGCATCCGGCTGCTCGACGGTTCGGCGGCCGAGCTGGGCCGGCTGGAGGTCTCCGACGGCCGCCCGGGTGAGACGGCCCTGGTCCTCGGCTCCTTCCGCCGCCGCGCGGGCGGTGACTGGGACTTCGTGGCCGGCGGCAAGGGCTACCCGGGCGGCCTGGAGGCCCTCATCCGCGACTACGGCGTCGACGTCGCCTGAGTCCGTACGGACTCAGGCCGGCGCGATGTTCTGGTTCGCGTGGAAGAAGTTGCCGGGGTCGTAGGTCCGCTTGACGTCCGCGAGCCGGTCGTAGTGCTCGCGGTAGGTGGCCTTCACGCGGCCCTGGCTCTCGTCGGTGCCCATGAAGTTGACGTAGCCGCCGCCCATCGACTGCGGGTGCAGCGCCTCCCAGTAGTCGACGCACCACTGCCTGATCGCCCCGGCGTTGGCCGGGTCGGGGTCGATGCCGGCGACGATGCCCGACCACACGGCGTCCCGGTAGGCCCACGCCGTGGCCGCCGGGTCCACCTGGTGGGCGGCGCCGTCGACCGGGTACATGTGCATGGTCGACAGGCCGGCCGGCATCCGCTCCGCGAAGGCGGCGTGCACCTCGACGGCGTCGTCCGTGACGCGGTCGAAGAAGTCCCCGCGCCAATACCACTGGAGCCCCGGCGGAAGCAGGCCGTCGAACATCGACTGCACAGCCGGGTAGGGCATCGGGGCCGTGAAGTGGAAGTCCGGCGGCGCGGGCTCGTCCACCACCGCGAGCGCCATCTCGGCGGCGGCCGGGTCCCCGGTCAGGCACCACACGACGCCGCACATCTTCCGGCCGTGGATCTCCTCGGGGAAGGGCGGGGCCGGCGGGACGGTCAGCTCCGCGAAGAAGCCGTTCAGGTCGTCCGGCGCCTGCGGCAGGAACTCGCGGTACCAGCGCAGCACGTCGCGGATGCGGTCCAGGCTCCACAGGGTGATCCCGAGGACGACGGTGTCCACGGGGTGCAGCCCGAAGGTGAAGGACGTGACGACGCCGAAATTCCCGCCGCCGCCGCGCAGCGCCCAGAAGAGGTCCGGGTGGTCCCGCTCGTTCGCGGTGACGAAGCCGCCGTCGGCGAGCACGACGTCGGCGGACAGCAGGCTGTCCACCGTCAGGCCGTACTTGCGGGTCAGGTGACCGTGGCCGCCGCCGAGGGTCAGGCCCGACACTCCGGTCGTCGACACGATCCCGGCCGGCACCCCGAGGCCGAAGGCGTGCGCCGCGTGGTCGAGGTCGCCGATCAGGCTGCCGCCCGCGACCTCGGCGGTCCGCGCCACCGGGTCGACGCGCACGCCCCGCATCGGCGACAGGTCCACGGTGACCGCGTCGTCCACCAGGCACAGGCCGGGGCCGCTGTGCGCGCCGCCGCGGACCGCGATCTCCAGCCCCTGGTCGCGGACCGCGGTGACCGCGTCCCGCACGTCGCCCGCGTCCCTGCACCGCACGAGGGCGGCCGGCCGGCGGTCGATCATCGCGTTGTAGGCCTGCCGGGCCTCGTCGTACGCGGCGTCCTCGGCGGTGATGACCGGGCCGCGCAGCGCGGTCCTTATCCCCTGCAGCGTCGCGGCGTCCATGACGGTCTCCTTGCCGGGGCGCGGTGGGGCCCTGCTTTCCCCGCGGGGCGGCCGGTGCGGCGGCACCCCTCGCGGGCCGCACGGCAACCGGAGCGGGGCTGCTCCTCCCTTCAAGCCTCTCGCCGTACCGCCCCGCCCGCATCCCCAGCGGCCGCCCGCGCCCCCCGGAAACGGACGAGGGCCCCCAGGTCGCCTGGGGGCCCTCGGTCCGCGGCTGCGGCAGCGGGGTCACCGACCCCCGTAGCCGCCGCCGGGCTCAAGGTCCCCGATCACGCCGATCCTGATGCCGAGCCAGGGGTAGATCCGGTCGAAGAAGGCGTTGTCCTGCGGCTGGAGGCCGACCGCGGACGGCCACATCTGGAAGGCGGGCGCGTTGGAGATGCCGCCGTGCAGGCGGCGCCAGACGCGGGCCGAGGACTGGCCGGCCGGCGGCGGGGCGATCGTGTCGGTCCACTCGACCGCGTTGCCGCCCTGGTCGAGGGTGCCCCAGGGCGAGGTGGTGCGCGCCTGGCCGACGGTGGACAGGCTGCCCTGGTAGATCCGCCCGTAGGTGGCCGGGTCCAGCCCGAGCGGGTTGACCGTCGAGCAGTCCGCGGGCGGCACCTCGGCCGGGCACCAGGTCGGGGCGGGCAGGTCCGAGGCGTGGTAGGAGGCCAGCGGCTGGGTCGCGGCGTTCGTGACGTCGCCGGTGGCCGGGTCGAGCACGGTCGGCGCCGGGGCGGTCGCGTCGCCGTCGCCGAAGGTGCCGGGGTTGGTCGGGTACTTCCAGTACGAGTACGTGCCGCCGCCGTTCGGATCGTAGTAGGCGGCCTTGATCCACTCGTCCTGGCTCGGCAGGACGAAGCCGGTGCTCCGCGTGCGGGTCGCGTCGGGGCGGGCGAGGTCGTACATCCCGCGCTCGGTCGAGGCCGACAGCCGTACGGTGTAGGCGACCTGGTCGAAGCCGCCGGCGGTGGTCGTCCGCTTGGAGAGCAGCCGGCCGTTGTAGAGGGAGTTGGCGAAGCGCGCCGCCCGCAGGAAGTTCGCGAAGCCGTACGGCTTGTCCGTCCACTCGGGATGGGCCACCGCGTAGTGGTGGCCGCGCGCGGCGCCGGCGTCGAGGTCGATCTGGCCGTATCTCGGCCAGGCCGTCCCGCTCTCCGTCTCGTCGTAGAGGTCGCGGCGGTCGGCGCCGGTCGGGTCGGCGGTGTTCAGGAACGCCACCCACTGCCCGACGGTGACTTCGAGCCGCCCGATCTCGTACGGCTTCGCGACACCCCCGACCGTCAGGCAGCCGGAGCCGGCGGGCGCTTCCGCGCACGTACGGTAGACGGCGTCGGTGAACGGGACGACGCCCACCGCCGGATTGCCGGGGTCGCCGACCCCGACCGTGGTGACGGTGACGACGGAGCCGGCCGCCGGCTCCGCCGCGGGCGCCGCGGCGACCCGGCCCGCGCCGGTCAGCGCCGACACGGCGAGCAGGGCGGCGACGGCGGCCGCGGCTTTGGCGGACCCGCGCCGGACGGATCCCGCCGACCCGCGCCGACCGGATACCGGCTGAACGGTTTTCACGTGCATCGTCCACTTCCTCTGTCGAGCCGGATGGGGCGGTCAGCGGCGGTGCCGGCCTGCGGCCCGCTGCTGGAGCAGGCCGAGACCCGCAGCGCGGGCCGCGCGCCGGCCGCGATCGTGCCCGACAGGCTGATCCGGGTCCCGTCCGGCGACGCCGACACCTCGATGTCGGTGGTCCCGCCCGCGGCGACCGTCCGCACGGTCGACGTGACCCGGTAGGGCGCGACCTGCGGGCGCCAGCCGAGCTTCGCGGGCTGCCCGGGGGCGGTCGGGGTGGTCAGCAGGTCGATGACGTTGTCGTTGACGACCAGCGGCGTCGGCGTCGGGTCGAGCCCGGAGAAGGAGGTGAACAGCCGCTGGTCGACGGCCAGGTCGCCGTTCACCCGGGTGATGCCGGAGCCGCGTACCTGGCGCGCGATCCGGTCGATCCCGGCGAGCGGGTCCTCCGGGGTGAGCGTCGCCCCGGGCACGTCGTCGGCGTAGGTGTGGTCGATCGGCGTGTACGACACCGTCCCGTCGGGCGCGGTCCTGCCGCCCATGGTGAGGTCGCCCTGCCCGACCAGCACGAGATTCCCGTTCAGCACCGACCCGTCGCGGCGGCCGACCGCCTGCACGGGCGTGGTGAACCGGTGGTCGCTGCCGAGCGTGTGCCAGGCGCCCGACACGGTGACCAGCTTGGCCGTCGAGCCGGGGATGAAGAACTGGTCGGGATACCGGGAGGAGACGACCCGTCCCTTGTCGTCGAGCTCCAGCCACCCCCACGGGGCGTGCTGGTAGGCCGGCTTGGACATGATCGCGGTGATGCCGGGTCCGAGGCCGCCGCCTTGCGGAGCCACCGGTGCTGCGGCCCCCGTGGTCAGCCCCGCGGCGACGGCGGCCGCGACGGCGCCGCCCCAGCCACGCCGGCGGCTGCGGCCGGTCTGCTGCCTCTGCTGCTTCTGGTCGTGCTGTTTGCGGAACACGGCCGCACATATACCGCGCAGCCGCGGCCGCGCTCCCGGCCCGAGCGCCGTTTCACCCGCCCGGCGGCTTCGGCGCCCGCGCACGCCGTGCCGCCGGGCCAGAACCGGTCGGTACGCCCCCCGGGCCGGGCGCGTCCCGGGTGGGCGGCTCGGCCTGGGCGGGCGCCGGCTCAGGCGCGGAGGTCGAAGCCGGGGTCCGCCGCGGTGGGCGCGGTCTCCTGCGGCTCGGTCGCGGCGGCGGCCCCCTGGGAGGGGGCGTCGAGGGCCGGGTCATCGGCGGTCGCCGCGGGATCGGCGACGCAGGTCGGGCCCGGGGCGAGCAGGCCGGACGCCCACCCTCCGTTGATGGACTCCTGGCCGATCATCGGGTGGTTCTGGTGCTGTCCCAGGGCGCAGTAGTACGCCACCGCGGGGCTGATCGGGGCCGCGTAGGCCTGTCCTGCCAGGCCGCCGCCGAGGCCGACCACCGCCGCCGTCGCCGCCGTCAGCGCCGCCAGGCGCCCGCGCATGCTGCTGTCCATTACGACCGCTCCCGTCCGTGAACCATTCATGACTACCGCGAGCAACGCTCAGATGATCGCGGTGACGGGGGGCAACCGTCCGTCCCGACACGGCGGCTTCCCGCGAGAGCACCCGATGGCGGTACGCCGGGCGACACTCGCGCACAACACTTTCGAACGATCCAGACCGTCGGGACGATGGGGACCATGGGGACCATCCGGCCCGTACGCGCCATCAGAACCGTGCATACCAACCGAACCAGGCGAACCATCAGAACCAGGCGAAAAAGCGTGCCGCCTACATCTGTTCACCCGGAGGTCCACTCCCGCGACGGCCGGAAGCCCTAGCGTCGTCGGTCATGGACATGGAGCGCAGCGGCACAGCGGGCATGACACGTCGGGGACTCATCGTGGGGGCGGTCGCCGCCGCGGGAGCGGCCGCGGGCGGGGGCACCGCCTTCGCCGCCGGCGGCAAGCACGACGGCGGCGGCCAGGGGCAGGGCCCGGGGCACGCGCCGGGGAAGGGCCCGGCGGCCTTCAAGCCGCCGGCCTACCGGCTGACCGTCGACGGGGAGTCGGTGATCAGCAGCCGGGTGGACCACCCGGTCGCGCCCGGCATCGCGCTGACCTCCTTCGACGTCTTCGGGCGTACGGGCTGGCTGCGGGCGCACGTGCTCAACGCCGACCTCGGCGAGGCGACGGTCGACCTGGTCGCGGACAAGGTCAGCGACCCTCGGGCGCTCAAGGGCGCCACGGACGGGCAGCACGCGGTGGCAGCGGTCAACGGGGACTACTTCGACATCACCGAGACCTTCGCCGCCGAGGGTCCGGAGATCCAGGGCGGGCGGCTGCGCAAGGGGACCAGCCGGTCCTCGACGGTCATGGCGGTCGGCGCCGACCGGGTGGCGCGGCTCGCCGACCTGATGATCGCCGGCACGGTCACGGTGGCCGGCGCCGCGAAGCCGCTGGCCGCGCTCAACTCGGCCTCGACGCCCGCCGACGGCGTCGCCGTCTTCACCCCGCTGTGGGGCCACGCGGACCGCACGCTGCTCCAGGACCCGGGGCCGTACACCGAACTCGTCGTCGCCGAAGGCCTGGTGACCGCCGTCAACGGGCGGATCACCGCGACGCCGGTGCCCGCCGACGGGCTGATCGTGCTGGGACGCGGCGCCGCCGCGGGCCAGTTGGCCGGGACGCGTATCGGCGACGCCGTCGGCGTGGACTTCGCGCCGCGGAGCGACGCGCCCGGCGCGCTGCGGATGGCGCTGGGCAGCGGCTCGGTGCTGGTCGAGGGCGGCACGCCGGTGGACTTCCCGCCGAGCACCGGCAATGACGCGCCCAAGCCGCGTACCGCGGTGGGCTGGCCGGCCGGCGGCCACCGGCTGCTGCTGGTGGCGGTCGACGGGTCCTCGAACTTCTCCGCGGGCCTCAGCTTCGACGACATGGCCGAGCTGATGGCCCGACTCGGCGCGGACGAGGCCTTCATGCTGGACGGCGGCGGCTCCACCGAGATCGTCGCCCGGCTCCCCGGCGACACCGCGGTCGGCGTCGTCAACACGCCCTCGGACGGCGCCGAGCGCCCGGTGCCCAACGGTGTCGGCCTGTTCGGCCGCCCCGGCTCCGGACAGCTCAAGGGCCTCGACGTCCGGCCGCGGGCCGACCGGGTCGTCCCCGGGCTCACCGTGGACGTCGCGGCCGCCGGCTACGACGAGGCGTGGGGTCCCGCCGCGACCGCCGGGCACCAGGTCGACTGGACGGCCGAGCCCGGTTCGCTCGGCAAGGTCAGCGGCGGCGTCTTCCGCGCCCGGCGCTCCGGCGCGGGCGTCCTGCGGGCACACGCGGGTGCCGCGGACGGCGAGCACGCGCTGCGGGTGCTCGGCGACCTGCACCGGCTGGCCTTCACCGACCGTACGGTCACCCTCGACCCGGGCGCCTCGGCGACCGTCATGCTGACCGGTTACGACGCGGACGGCTTCGACGCGCCCGTGGCGCCGCGCGATGTGGCGCTCGACTACGACACGTCCGTGATCACGGTGGTGGCCGGCGAGGACGGCCTGACGGTGACCGGCGCGGCCGACGGGGGCGGCACGTCGGCGACGCTCACCGCGACGGTGCAGGGCGTGACGGCGAAGCTGCCGGTGACGGTCGGCCTGATCGACGTGCCGCTGGCCGGCTTCGAGCCCGGCGACACATGGACGGCGCTGGCCGCGCGCGGTACGGCGTCGGTCGCGGTGGTCGCCGCCCCGGACCGCCCCGGCGCGGCCGCGGACAACCACGCGCTGCGGCTGACGTACGACTTCACCGGGCAGGGCAGCACCTCGGCGGCCTACGCGGTCAAGTCGCCCGGCCCGGTCACGCTGCCGGTCGGCACCAAGAAGCTCGCGCTGTGGGTCAACGGCGACGGCGGGAACCACTGGCTGCGCGCGATGCTCTCCTCGCAGGGCACCACCAACGTGCCGTTCACCTTCGCCACCACCGTCGACTGGACGGGCTGGCGCCGCGTTGTCGGCGACATACCGGCCGGCTTCTCCGACCCGGTGACGCTCCTGCGCCTCTACATCGCGGAGACCTCGCAGACCAACAAGAACGCCGGGCAGCTGGACTTCGACGGCCTCGCCGCCCAGGTCGGCCGGCAGCCGGACCTGGCGGAGCCGCCGCAGCCCGACCCCTACGTGGTCGAGCAGGGCGAACTGCCCGACCGCCGCTGGACCTTCGCCGTCCTGTCCGACCTGCACATCAGCGCGGCCGCGGGACTGGACTCCTTCTCCGGCCGGCAGGCGGTGGCGGCGCTCGGCCAAGTGGTCGCCGCCAAGCCGGACTTCATCCTCATCAACGGCGACTTCGTCGACAACAACACCCCCGCCGACTTCGACCTCGCCGACGGCCTGCTGCGCGACCACGTACCCGCCGGGCTGCCGGTCCACTGGACCCCCGGCAACCACGAGGCGGGCCTGTCCGCGACCGGCGGCCTCGACACCTTCCTGTCGGTGACAGGGCGGCCCAACAAGCAGGTCCTCGACCACAAGGGCACCCGCTTCATCCTGCTGGACTCGCACACCGGCGACATGCGCACCTCCGACTGGTCCCAGGTGCCGCTGCTCCAGGCCGAGTTGGCGAAGGCCGCCGACGACAGGTCGGTGACCGGGGTGGTGGTCTCCTTCCACCACCCGCTGCACGACCCGTCCGGCGCCGAAGCCTCCCAGTTGTCGGACCAGTTGGAGGCCGGGCTGCTCCAGCGCTGGCTCGCCGACTTCCGCGAGCGGTCGGGCAAGCCGGTCGCGCTCTTCACCGGCCACGCCCACACCGCGTCGGTCAGCCGCGCCGACGGCGTGCTCGACGTGACCACACCCGCGGTCGGCAAGACGCCCTACAGCTCCCCCGACCAGGGCGGCTTCTTCGGCTGGATGCACATCGCGGTCGACCCGCACCCCGCCAGGATCAGGGCGGGCCGCCCGAGCCCCGAGACCCGCGACTGGCTCCAGGCCGAGAGCCGCCCGCTGATCGACGGCATCGACCTGTCCGCCCCGGCGCGGCTCGCGGTGGGCGCGTCGGCCGCGGTCGCGGCGACCGGCATCACCAGCGAGTTCGGCCTGCGCTTCCCGCTGCGCTTCCCGGCCAGCGTGACATGGTCCGGCAGCCACGGCCTGGCGGTGGCCGCCACCCCCGCCGACGCCCGATCCGCCCGCCGCGAGCCGGCCACCCTGGCCGTACTCGACCTCCCCACGTCCACCCTGACCGCGCTCCGCCCCGGCCACATCACCCTCACGGTGACCGCGGGCGGCCTGTCCGCCTCATCCGACATCCCCCTCACCTGACCCCGGATCCCGCCGTCCCCGGCCGGTTGTGGCCGGCCGGGGCGGCGCACCCCCGTGTCGGTCGGTGGGCGTCGCCTCACCCGACGGGGTGCAGGTCACCGATCGCGGCCGCAACGCGGGTCGGACCGTACGTGGCCAGCGCCCACAAGGAGGTGATCTCCGCGGGTGCGGTCCACAGCCCCGCGGCGGCCACGGGCGTGCTGAACGGTCGGACTGTGAGGTGCCGCCTCACGAAGGGGTCGCGATCGAGGTAGCGCATGCCGCCCGTGCCGCAGACGTAGGTGCCGGCGCCGACGGCGACGGTGAGGTCGGCCGGCCGTGCGGAGCGGTCGGAGGACGCGGCGAGGTCGCTGCTGCGCACGATGCTGCCCTGCCAGCCCAGGAGGTCCAGCAGGGCCCGCGTGGTGGCCTCGGCGACAGCCGCGGTTCCTGCCGCCCGCTCGGCGGTACGGGCGACGGGGTCGAGCGCCGCGCGCAACAGCTGCCAGTGGGGGCCCGCGTGGTAATGCTGCGCGGGCAGCTGGCTCAGTCGGCGGGCGGCCGGCTGTCCGCGGTCCTCATGGACGCCACCGCGTCGGCGACGGTGGACCGGTAGAGGCCCAGCTTGGGCCGTAGGACCTGGGCGCCCTTGCCCAGGGGGAAGTTCTGGGTGGCCGCGTCGGGCATGTGGTCCCCGTCGGGGATCACGTTCAGCTCGTCGACGCCCTGGGCGGTGCCGGTGGTCGCGCCGCTCGGGTCGAGGTCGATGACGGCGTAGGCGGTCTGCCGGGAGTGCACGGTGTGGGCGGGCGGGCCGCCGAGGCCGCCAGGGACCAGCGGCTTGACGGCCCGGGTGCCGTCGGCGGACTTGGCATTGTCCAGGTCGACCCGCGGGTAGTAGCTCAGGCCGCAGGCCTGCCCGCCGTTGTTGCGTACGGCGATCACCCGCTGCGTCGGCGCCCCGGCCCGGACGGTGACGCGCACGGTCAGCTGCTGGATGGCGCAGGGGTGCTTGTACGCGTAGGCGTCGGTGTCGGTGCCCCCGCCCGTACTCCCGCCGGTGCCGCTCATCGGCTTGCTCTTGGGCGCGGAGGAGGACGCGGTGGGTGCGGAGGAGGACGGGGCGGTGGTCGCGGACGCGGTGGGTGCGGGCGCGTCGGTGGCCGAGGTGGGCGCGGAGGACGCGGTGGTCGAGGGGGAGGCGGGCGCCGGGCCGCCCGCCGCGTCGGTGGAGTCCGACTGGCACCCGGTCAGGGCGAGGGCGCCGAGCAGCAGCACGGCGGAGGAGGAGAGAGCGGTCGAGAGAGCGGACTTCACGGACACGGTGGCTTGCCTTCGCTGTAGTCGGTGGTGAGGGCGCCACCGTGCGCCACGTCCTGTCCCGCATGCCACAGTCTCGCGACAAAAGGGGACGCCAGAACGCTGCCACCGCCCTGACCTGCGATGATGATCCTTCCTGGAACGCCGGTCCGGGACGACGGGGAGGGTGGAATGACTACGGGCATCGGAGACTTCGCGACGCAACTGCACGAACTCAAGCACCGATCGGGCCTCAGCTACGGCACGCTCGCGACGCGCCTGCACGTCAGCACCTCGACGCTGCACCGCTACTGCAACGGCGGCGCCGTCCCCGGTGACTACGCCCCCGTCGAGCGTTTCGCGCGGCTGTGCGGCGCGAGCAACGAGGAACTGCTGACGCTGCACCGGCGCTGGCTGCTGGCGGACGCCGCCAGGCGCGAACGCCCCGCGCCGGCAACGGAAGCGGCAGAGGCGGCCGAAGGCACGGAGTCGGCGGCGCCCGTACCCCCTCCACCGGCCCGGAAGGCCGCGCACGTACCGCCCCTGAAGGCCGCGCCCGCGCGGATGTCCGGCCCGGCGCCCCGCAAGGAGCCGGTCCCCCGCCGCCGCACCGCGGCCGTCCTGGCCGCCGCCGCCGCGCTCGCCGTCGTCGCCGCGCTCGCGCTGCACAGCGCCCTCGCCGACGGAAAGGCACGAGCCGCCGCACCCCCGCCCTTCCAGGTGTCCGTCCTGGCGGACAACTGGAACACCCCGTGCGACCAGTGGTTCCTGCTGGCGCAGCGGCCGGGGAAGGTGCCGCCGCCTCCCCCGGTGCGGGAGGCGAACGGCTGGGCCGACGCGCTCGGCGGGACTCCGGCCGGGAATCTGCGGCTCGAACTGACCGCGCAGGGCGCGCAGGGCCGGCCGGTCGTCCTGCACGCCCTGTCCGTACGGGAGACGAGCAGCCGCCCGGCGCCCAAGGGCATCGGCTACACGACGGGTTCCGGCTGCGGCGGCGCGCTCACGCCCGCCTCCTTCGACGTCGACCTCGACGCCGCCGCGCCGCGTACGAAGGCCGTGCCCGGCTTCGCGGGGACGGACCAGCCGTCCGCCGTCGCCCGCTTCCCCTTCCAGGTGTCGGACTCCGACACGCAGGTGCTGGACGTGGCCGCGCACACCCGGGACCGGGACGTCAGCTGGTATCTGGAGATCCTTTGGAGCTGCGGCGACCGGCAGGGCACGCTGCGGGTCGACGACCACGGGAGGCCCTTCCGCACGGTCGGCCTCGCGGGCGACCCCGCGTATTTCTACAACGGCGACGCCTGGGAGGCGACGTCGGTGTCCGCCTTCTCCTGAGGCCTGTCCGCCCTACGCGGGACGGCCCTCAGGGCGCCCGGAAGAGGCCGGGGAAGCGGGGCGCGAGCCACGGCTTGCGGCCCCAGGCGAGGATCTTGCCGCGAGTGAGCGCGGAGACCGGGCCGCGGCGGCCGAGGGCGATCAGCAGGAAGGTGACCGGCTCGGCGACGATCGTGCAGTCGGGGCGCCGCGGGCGCCCGGCGCCGACCACGGCCGTGCCGTCGGTGAAGGTCACGGTGAGGCCGCCGCCGTCGCGCACCCGCAGGTCGTAGCAGGCGCTGTGCCCGGCGGCGGCGCGCGCGTCGACCACCCGGGGCATCGCCAGCGTCACGAACGGCATGGCCAGCGCGACCTTCGCCGCGTCGAGCATGTGCGGGCGGCGCAGGGCCCGCGCGATGTCGTAGCCGTGGCCGAGCATGTGGGTGAGCAGGTACGAGCCGAGGGTGCCGAGGTCCATCGGGCCCATGGGAGTGGTGACGCCTTCGCCGGGCGGGCGGCAGGCGGCGGCCGCGGTGAAGGCCTCCGCGTGCGAGACGATGCCGTCCGCCAGGACGGCGCCGCGGCGCTCGGTGAAGTCGGCGAGCCCCGCCGCGTTGACCGCGGCCAGGCTGCCGGGGGTGCCGTCGCCGTAGGGGCGCGGGCGGCCGTCCGCGAGGTCGGCCATCAGCCTGTTGGCCAGCACCAGGTGCGCCGCGGCCTCGCCGACGGTCCACTCGGCCCCGGGGATGCGCACCGCGGTGTCGGCCGCCGTACGCACCAGGTCGCCGATCCGCTCGGCGACCTCGGCTATGGCGGCGGTCAGCGCGGCCTCGGCGGAGAGGGAGGGGGAGACGTCCATGGCGGAGAAGACTGGCCGACCGCGGCCGGTCTGTCCAGGTCACCGCCCTCCCGTCCCGGCCGGAAAGCCCCGCGGGACGGCGCCCGCGGGGTGAGGCCGTGCGCTGCCCGCGGTACCGCCGCTTCCCGGCACGAAAGAGTCGGCACTTATCGGTGCGGGCGGGGTGCCTTGACGGGACAATGCTGCCGGGGCCGCCGACTCGTCATGGGCACGTCGGCCCGAGGACGCGGGGCCCCGGGGTGAGGGAGGGTCAGTGACCACCGATGTGACACCAGCGCTCGCCGTCGTGATCGCCCTGCTCTGCTGGGCGGTCTACGGACTTTTCACCTGGATCCGCGGGATCACGCACCGGTGGAGACTGCCGGCGCCGTCGATCGCCCCGGGCCGGCTGGAGAAATACCAGGGCCAGGCCTTCCGTGAGGTCTGCCGGCGGGCGAAATCCCCGGGCATGCACGTGGCGATGGCCGACTACTTCGCCGAGCGGGACTGGAATCGCGCGGACGCGATGCGCATCCTGGCCGAGCCGCTCAAGCACAGGCTGATCAAGGTCAAGGGCTGGCGTTTCGGCGGCTACGGCGTGACGCGCAAGGGTTGGACCGAATACGAGCGCAGGTTCATCTGGACAGGAGGCGAAGGGGTGCACATCTCGTCGAGCACGGGCGGCTTCGTCGTGGCGAACGTGAACAGCCCGCACGCGGTGGCGCACGGCGGCTACGGCAACCGGACGAACACACCGGACATCCCGCACCAGCAGCTCATCGACGCGCTGCGGGCGGACGCGGCCGCCGCGACGCCCGACGAGTCGGTGCGCGCCCAGGAATACGCCGACGACCTGGCCTCGGCCGTCGACGCGCAGGACACCGACAGGACGACGCGCGTCCTGGGCAGGATCAACGCGCTGCTGGCCACCGCCACGGCCGCCTTCAGCCTGACGCGCCAGCTCCTCCCCCCCAACCTGTAGGGCCGGCCGCCTGCTTCAGCCGACCGCCGCCGCCTCTTCGAGGTAGGGCGGCGGGACCGCGGCGGCGACCGGGACCGGGACGGCGGCCAGGCCGCCGTCGACGCTGGTGAGGGCAGGGGCGGGGGCGTCGACCTGGGTGGCGGACTCGGTGACCGCGATACGGGCGCCGAGGCGCGGCTCGGCCAGCGGGCCGGTCTCGCCGCGCAGCAGCAGGCGGACCGCCGCCCAGGGGAGGTTCACGCCGGTGAAGGCGGTCTGGAAGATGCCCGCGGAGGCCCGCGGGTTGGCTTCGAGCAGCACCGGTCTGCCTTCCAGGTGCCGCAGTTGGACGTTGGACAGGTAGGCGAGGCCGAAGTGCTCGACCAACCGGCGCGCTATAGCGGTGACTTCGGGGTCGTCGAGGAGCAGCCGGTAGCGGCCCGCCTTGGACCGCGCTATCGCCGCGAGCGGGCGGCCGCCGGGCGCCGAGAGGCAGTCGACGCTGATCTCAGGCCCGTCGAGATACGGCATCACCAGGAATTCCGGCACCGGATCGCCCTCGTCCACGGCCCGCTCGAACGCGTCGGCGACGGCGGCCACCGACGCCTGCGGCACCGGCGGTGCGAGCAGGTCGCGTATGCGCAGCGGGCCGTCGTCCAGGACGCGGAAGCCGAACGCCGAATACTCGCCCGCGGGTTTGAGGCACACCTTCTCGCCGCCGGACGACAGCTCCGCGACCGCCGCCCGGAATCCGGCCGCGTCGCGCACCGACCGCCACGGCGGCACCGGCACCCCGGCCGCCCGCGCGGCCTCGTACGTACGGGTCTTGCTCGTCAGCACCTCGACCGCGGCGAGCGGCGAGACCATCAACCGGGTGCCCACGGCGGCGAATTCGGCGACGCGCCCGGCGAGCGCGGCCAGCCGCCGGGGCGGTACGAGCACGTCGATGCGGTGCCGCAGGCAGAAGTCCAGGGCGAAGGCGGCGTATTCGTCGTCGCCGACATGGCGCGGCTCGACCTCTGCCACGTCGCACGCGGCCAGCGCGGGAGCGTCCCGGTCGACGTTCGTCCCGTAGATGTGGACGCCGACGGCGTCCGGGTTGTCGCGGAGCATCGACATCACCTGCGTGGAGGCGACTCCCGCACTGCTGAGCCATATCCGAAGCGCTATCGCGGAGCTCCTCGCCGCTTGGGCAGCACGCGACCGGTGCTGCGCCGATCATGGGTGAGCGGATCGTAACTCCGGTCGATGACGGTGACGTTTCGTAGCAGTGGCCGGCGCAGTACCGGCCGGCCGCGGGCGCAGGTCAGGCGGCCGCGTCCGGACTGCCGCCGGGTGCTCTCAACCCGTCTCGCAGCCGGGTCCGACCGGGCCGCGCGGGACGTAGCCGCGGCGCTCCCGCGGGGTGAGGTCGCGGGCCAGGGCGGCGCAGACGGCGGTGGCCGCGGCGGGGGCGTCCGGGAGCCGCAGGTGGAAGAGGTGGGTGGTGTCGCTGTCGGTGGTGGCGGCCAGGGTGCGGCCGTCCGGGGAGAAGGCGACCGAGTTGACGGGGGTGAAGCCGGCGGTGAGGGTGTTGCGGGTCTGCCGGGTCAGGATGTCGTGCAGCTTCACGGTGCCGTCGGCGGCGCCGGTGGCGACGGTGCGGCCGTCCGGGCTGTACGCCAGGGACGTCACCGGGCTCGCGCCGCCGGGCAGGTCCATCCGCAGCGCGCCGGTCGCCACGTCCCACAGGAAGGCGGTGCCGTTGCCCGCGGCGGTGGCCAGGGTGCGGCCGTCGGGGGCGAAGGCCACGAGTGAGCCGATGAACACCCGGTCGCGCGGCAGGTACGTGTCGACCGGGGTGAAGTGCCGCAGGGTCGCGCCGGTCGCGGCGTCCAGCAGGGTCGTGGTGCCCCACGGGTCGTCGACCGCCAGCTCGGTGCCGTTCGGGCTGAAGACCATCGCCGTCGGCGCGTCCGCCAGGCCCGTCCGCAGGAGGTGCGGCGTGGCGGGCGCGCCGGGCGCGGTGTCCCACCGCGCCAGGGTGCCGTCGAGGGCCGCGGTGACCAGGGTGCGGCCGTCCGGGCTGAGCGCGGCGGTGGTGGTGCCGGGACCGCCGACGACCCGCCCGGGGTCCTTGCCGCGCCAGACGCGCACCCTCCCGTCGTGCGCGAGGAGCGCGACCGTGCCGCCGTCGCGGTCGGTCAGCAGGTGCAGCTGGGTGTAGTGGTCGGGGTGGCCCAGGGGCGTCGGCGGGCCCGTACGGGTCGCCACCCACCGCCCGGACGGCACGTCCCACTGGTCGAGCGACCCGTCCGGCCGGCCGGTCAGCAGGGACGCGCCACCCGGGGTGAAGCCGAGTCCCGTGGCCTTGTCGCCGTTCGTTTCAGGGTCGGGGCTGCCGGCGACGGGCGGCTCGGGGTGGGAGCGGGTGAGGCGGCGGGGCAGCAGCGCGCCGGTCGTGTCGTAGAGCGCGACGCCCCCGTCCGCCAGGCCGACGGCCAGTTGCCGCCCGTCGGCGCTGAGCGCCAGCGTGGAGACGGCCGAGCCCAGGCCCTCCATGGCGGCGGTGCTGCGGCCGTGGGCGATGTCGAAGACCCGTACGGCCGCGTCGTCGTAGCCGATGACCAGGCTGCCGGCGTCGGGGCCGAAGGCGAGGGCGGTGACCTTCTCGGTGACGTCGGCGGTGACCTCCGCCCGCCACAGCCGCAGCGTGGCCAGGTCGCACACGGTGACGACCGGTTGCCTCTCGACGGCGACCCGCTTCCCGTCCGCGCTGAAGACCACGGTGCCGACGACGTAGGGCTCGGGCAGCACGGCGCGGCGGGTGCCGGTCGCGATGTCCCAGACGCTGAGCTCGGTGCCGTCGTGTGCGGCGAGCAGGCGGCCGTCGGGGCTCACGGCGAGCAGCGCGTAAGGGGCGGGCAGCAGGTCGCGGAGGCGGCCGGTCGCGGTCTCGCGCAGCACCACCCCGCCGCCCGGCGCGTTCGCGGCGGCCACCGTGCCGGCCGCGTCCAGCGCGGGTTCCGCGGTGGCGGCGGTCCGAGGGGCCGTCCCGCGCGGCACGTCCGGACCGGTGGTCCTGCCGCCGGGCAGGTCGGTGGTCCTGACGACAGCGCCGGGGTAACCGCTGACGACCCTGCGGTCGCCGGCCGCGAAGGCCAGCTCCGTGACGGGCCGCGCCCCGGCGGCTGTCAGCGGCGCCGTACGACCGCTCGCCACGTCCGCACGCAGCACGCTGCCGTCGCCGAGGCCCCACACCAGGCTGCGCCCGTCATGGCTGAACGCCAGCGCCCCGACCGGACCCGGGTGCGCGTCCCCGGGCAGGAGGTGGCGCCGCAGCGGCACGGCGGCGGCACGCAGGACGCTCGCGTAGGCGTCGGGCGTCCTGCTGGTGCGGTAGGCCCGGACCGCGAGCAGCATGCTCAACTCGATGTCGGTGGGGCCCAGATGATCCGCCTCGGAGGCCATCCGGCGGGACAGCGACTCCCGCTCCGCGGCCACCGCCTTCGTCCTGGCCGACCGCTCGGCCCGGCTCTGCTGCAGGCCGACGCCGACGGCCACCGACGCGAAGGCCAGCAGCAGCGCGAGCGCGGCCGTCAGTGCCCGCATCCGGCGGGCGGTGCGGGCGCTGGTCTGCGTCTCGTCGTCACGGGCCAGGATGCTGGCGTCCAGGAACGACGTCTCCAGCCGGGTCAGCGACGCGCGCTCCCAGTGCGGCCGGAAGGCCGCCTCCGTGCTGCTCAGCCGCACCCCGCGGTAGAGCGCGCCGGCGTCCCGGTCCAGGTCGTGCCAGGCGCGGGCCGCCTCGGTCAGCCTGCGGTGCAGGAACAGCCGCTCGCGGTCCTCCTCGATCCACCCGCGGTAGCGGGGCCAGGCGTGCAGCAGCGCCTCGTGCGCGAGCCGCAGGGTGTCGCCGTCGGCGGTCAGCAGCCGGGCGGCGACCAGCTGTTCGAGCACCTCGCCGGTGCCGCCGCCGACCGCGTCCAGCTCGGCCAGCTCCGCACGCCCGACGGGACGCAGCGTGTCGGCGGTGCCGTCGCCGGGGGCGACCAGCCGCAGCAGGATGCGCCGGGCGACCCGCGCCTGGGCCGGGGTCAGGCGGGCGTGGACCCTTTCCGCGGTCGCCGCTATGGCGCCGTGCAGGCCGCCCGCCGCCTCGTACATCTCCTCGGTGAGCACGCGGCCGCGGCGCCGCCGCCAGGTCTCCAGCAGCGCGTGCGACATCAGCGGCAGGCCGCCCGGCTGCTCGCCGGCCTCGCGGACGATCCGGGCGGTCAGCGAGCGCTCCACGATCAGGCCCGCGGCCGCCGCGGGGCCCACCACGGCCTCCCGCAGGGCTGCCGGGCCCATCGGGGCGACCAGCACGGTGGCGTCCCGCACCGCGTCGGCCAGGCCCTGGTGCTCGGCGACCCGGCCGAAGAAGTCGGCGCGCACGCCGATCACCACCCGAAGCCGGGCCGCGGGTACGGCGGCGGCCAGCAGCTGCCCGACGAAGGCGGCGCGCTCCCCCGCGTCGGCGCCCAGCGTGAACAGCTCCTCGAACTGGTCCACCACGACGACGGTGTCGCCGTGCGGCTCGCCGCCGCCGCGCACCGCGTCGAGCAGTCCGGTGTGCGCGGTCGCCGGGCGCGGCCCGGGGGTGAGCACGCGGATCGCCGCCGGGCGCGGGCCGGGGCCGGGCTCCGCGCGCAGCGCCGGGATCAGCCCGGCGCGCAGCAGCGAGGACTTGCCGCTGCCGGACGCGCCGACCACCGCGACCAGGCGGTGGGCGCGGACCCGTGCGGTGAGCTGCGCGACGAGTTCGTCGCGCCCGAAGTAGAGCTCCCGGTCGGCGGGTTCGTAGCGGGCGAGGCCGCGGTAGGGCGGGTCCGCCGGGCCGTCCTGCTCCTCCGGCCGGCCGGACGCGGCGAGCCAGCGCTCCTCCCACTCCGCGACGTCGCCGCCGCACGCCCCGACGTAGGCGCGCAGCGTCGGCAGCGACGGCAGCCGCTCGCCCGCGGCGGCCTGCGACAGCGTGCTGGCGCCGCAGCCGGAGCGGCGGGCCATCTCGCGGTAGGTCGGGCTGCCCGCCTCCGCCCGCAGCTGCCGCAGCCCGTACGCCAGCTCCCGCAGCGCGCCGCCGGCGGGATCCAGCGCGCGTTCGGGCCGTCCAGCCATGCCCCACCCCTCGTTCCGCCCCCGGGCCGTCCCCACGGCTCCGCGGGTGACGCTACGCAGCGGCGGTGCGCCGGGGCAAGCATGTTCGCCTTCTGCCTCCTTCGCCCCGTCTTTCCCGGGGTTCTCCCGCGTACCATTGATCCGCGCTGGGAGCGGGGCTGCTGAACAATTCCCGGCCTGATGAAGTCGTTCCTGCCAGGCCCGAACCCGGGGGGGGCGTACCGGTCCGTAGCAGTCGGTACACGGGCCTGGCCGGCCCGCCGCGGCCCCGTATCCGCGGCGGGCCCCGGCCTTTCCCCTACGCGGTCGGGGCGGGCGCCGGGGGCGTCGCCTGGGACGGGCGGGCGGTGCTGGCGCGGACGATGAGGGTGGTCGCCAGCTCGATGCGGCGCATCGTGGGCTGGACCTTGCGGCCGAGGTCGAGGACGAGGCGGGCGGCGGCCTCCGCCATGTCGACCAGCGGCTGGCGGACGGTGGTCAGCGGGGGGCCCATCCAGGCGGAGATCGGGAGGTCGTCGAAGCCGACGACGCTGACGTCCTCCGGGATGCGCAGGCCGAGTTCGCGGGCTGCCTGGTAGACGCCCATGGCCTGGACGTCGTTGCCGGCGAAGAGGGCGGTGGGGCGGTCGGGCACCGACAGCATCTCCAGGGCGATGCGGTGGCCCGCCTCGGTCTGGAAGGTGCCGTGTCGGACCAGGCTGTCGTCGCAGGCGACGCCCCCGGTCTCCAGGGCGGCCCGGTAGCCGTCGATACGGGCCCGGCTGCACAGCACGTCGGCGGGGCCGCAGATGACGCCGATACGGCGGTGGCCCAGCTCCAGCAGGTGCCGGGTCGCGGTGTAGCCGCCCTGCCAGTTGGTGGTGCCGATGGACGGCACGTCGTCCGCGGGATAGCCGGCCGGGTCCATGACCACGAAGGGCACGTCCCGGCTGGCCAGCAACTCCCGCTGTTCGGCGGTGAGATCGGACATGATGAGGATGACGCCCGCCGGGTCCCGGGTCAGCACACCGTCGACCCAGGACAGGCCCATCTCCTCGCGGCCCGACGACTCGGACAGCACGAGGGAGAGCCCTTCCCGCCTCGCCACGTTTTCCGCGCCGCGGATAATCTCCGTCGCCCACAGGCTGATCAGCTCGTGAAAGACGAGTTCCAGCAATCCGGAAGGGCGCGCTCTCGCGGCACCGCGCTTACGGCGGTAACCGTGGTCGCGCAGCAGCAGCTCGACCTTTTCCCTGGTGGCGGGTGCCACATGCGCCCGCCCGTTGAGGACTTTGGAAACGGTGGGGGCGGAAACCCCGGCCTGCCTGGCGATTTCCGCGAGCGTGGCTGTGCCGGTGGTCGTCAACCCGCCCCGTGAGCCGGCGGTTTGCGGCTTGCTCGTTTTCGGCACGGTCACTTTCCCATGTTAGCGGTCGTGCCGCACCGATTCCGTTACCGCAATCCCCGGCCGACAACCTTCCCCGGCGCGGGAATACGGGCTTCCGCCAGGTGTAGCACGCCAGGATTGCGTGCGTGTTTCAGCGCATTTCTCCCCGCGTGGCGAGCGACTCGGCCCCGGCGCGGGCGAGTTGCCCGCTGCCGTCCCGGCCGCGGTCGCCGTCGGCGATGACGACGGCATAGCGCCGGGTGAGGGTGGCGCCGTCCTCGACGGCCTCCCGCGGGGCCGAAAGTGTCGGTCCTCGTCCGGCGACGACGACCCGTCCGACGCTACGGTTGACCGCGGGACGGGGTCAACATCCGCAGGCCGGACCGGCCACGGGCTTTCAGAAACATTTCCGCACGATTCCGAGGGGGCGCGCATGACCGCCGACGCACCGCTGCTGCCGGGAGGGATCGGGCTTTCCCGGCTGCGGGTCTACCCCTGGCCGACCGAGGACGACCTGCACGGCGGCTCCCCGCACCTGCACCTGACCTGCACCGAGTGCTACTGCGTGCTCGGCGGCACGGGCGAGCTGCACACCCTCACCGCCGGCGGCCCGCACCGCACCCCGCTGGCCGCGGGCGACGTCGTCTGGTTCACGCCGGGCACGGTCCACCGGGCGGTCGACACCGGGGACCTCGACGTCATGGTGATCATGCAGAACGACGGCCTGCCCGAGGCCGGCGACGCCGTCATGACCTTCCCGCCCGAGCACCTGGCCGACCCGGCCGCCTACCACGCGGCCGCGTGGCTCGGCGACGGCGCCCCCGAGGAGCGCGCGGCTCGCGCCAGGGCCCGCCGCGACCTCGCCGTCACCGGCTTCCGGCTCCTCGTGGAGCAGATCGAGTCGGGGCACCCCGAGGCGCTCGGCGCCTTCCACGCCGCCGCCGCGGCCCTGGTCGCCCCGCGCCTCGACGCGTGGGAGGCCGCCTGGCGGGAGCGGGCCGCGGCCGCCGCGGAAAGCACCGGGCGGCAGATCGCCGCCCTGCGGCGCGGCGACCTGGGGCACCTGGCCGACGCGGCCGTCGCACGGCTCGCACCACCGCCGCAGGACACCCTGGGGATGTGCGGCCGGCTGGCGCCCTACCGGCGGGACGACGTCGGGGAGTCGCCGCCGGCCTGAAGCGGGCACGGAAGCGGCGCGGCAGTCAGGGAGGGCTGCCGCGCCGCAGATCATTCCTGTTGTGTGTCGGCTACTGCCCGCCCTCTCAGCTGGAGGTGCAGCTCACGGTGAGGGTGGGTGCGGATCCGCCGCTGACGGTGTATCCGAAGGTGGTGCTCGCCCCGGCGCCGAGCGCGCCGTTGTACGCGGCGTTCTTCGCCGTGGTCAGGCTGCCGGAGGAGCCCAGCACGCCGTTCCACAGGCTGGTGATCGTGTCACCCGAGGGCTGCGACCACGACGCCGTCCACCCCGAGATCGCCGAGGAGCCGGTGTTCTTGATCGTGACCTGCGACTGATACCCACCGGGCCACGCGTTCACCGTGCTGTACGTCGCCGAGCAGCCCGCACCCGTACCACCCGTCGAACCCGAACTCGAACCCGACGACGTACCGGTCGACGTACCCGTGCTCGTACCCGTGCTCGTACCCGAGGACGTACCGGTGCTCGTACCCGTCGAAGTCCCCGTGCTGGTACCGGTGCTGGTACCGGTGCTGGTGCCTGTCGACGTACCCGAGGACGTCCCCGTCGACGTGCCCGAGCTGGTGCCGCCCGACGTGCCGCCTCCGCTGGTGAGGGCGGCGAGCACGGCGTTGTAGGACGCCTTCTTCTGGTAGTTGCCGTCCAGCAGCAGCGGGGTGTCGCTGGAACGCCAGCTGTACTTGTCGGTGACGCCCCACACCGTGATGCCGGTGCAGCGGGACACCGCGAGGCAGCCCTTGACGATGGTGGTGTAGTTGTTGGCCTGCGCGGTGCCGGAGCCCGCGACGTCGACCTCCGTCATCTGGACGTCGACGCCGAGGTCGGCGAAGCGCTGGAGGTTGGACTGGAAGTCCGAGGGGACCGGCGACTGGCTGTTGAAGTGGCCCTGGAAGCCCACGCAGTCGATCGGGACGCCACGGGACTTGAAGTCCTTGACCATGTTGTAGACGGCGGTGCTCTTCGCGTTGACGCCGTCGGTGTTGTA
This sequence comes from Streptomyces sp. NBC_00433, assembly GCA_036015235.1. Lineage (NCBI taxonomy): Bacteria > Bacillati > Actinomycetota > Actinomycetes > Kitasatosporales > Streptomycetaceae > Streptomyces > Streptomyces sp. NBC_00433. The sequence goes on from CP107926.1 coordinate 4,558,215, forward strand.
GTCGTTGTAGCAGAGCTTGGCGTTCGGGTCGGCGGCCCGCGCGGTGCGGAAGGCCTCCTCGATGAAGCCGCTGCCCAGCTTGTCCTGGAAGGGGGAGCTGCGGCGGGCGCCGGACGAGCCGTCCTGGAAGGCCTCGTTGACGACGTCCCAGGCGTAGATCTTGCCCTTGTAGTGGGTCATCACCTGGGTGATGTGGTTGTTCATCGCCGATTCGAGCGCGGAGGCGCTCAACCCGGAGACCCAGCCGGGCAGCTGCTGGTACCAGACCAGCGTGTGGCCGCGGATCTTCATGTTCTGCGCCTGGGCGTGCGCGACGATCTGGTCGCCGGGACCGAAGTTGAACGAGTTCTGACTCGACTCGATCGTGTCCCACTTCATCTCGTTCTCCGGCGTCACCGCGCCGAACTCGGCGTCCAGGGCGGCGGAGTAGGCCGACTCGCCCAGGTGTGCCGTGCTGACCGCGGCGCCGAAGTAACGGCCCTGTGCCGCCGCCGCGTTGCCCAGGGTGCCGACCGCGTGGGCGGTGCCGGCGGTGGCCATCAGACCGATGGCCGCCACCGCGCCTGCCGTGCCCGCTGCGATCGCGATCCGCAGTCCTGAACGCCGGCGCCTGCCGGACTCGCCGCGGTCTCGGGGGGTGTGACTGATCACTTCCAACCTCTTCTTCCTCTTCTGCTGGCAGTCCGGATCAGCACGTGTCGCACCGGTCCGAACGGGTGGGGGTCCATTCGCGAGGGTGTCGCGGCCACGGGAGTGGTGCCGCTTTCGCGGCGTGGCCGGGAGGAGGTGAATCGGTGGCCAGTGTGGACCCTGGGCTTCGAAACGTCAACGATCCCTTTCCGAAACAACCGGACTACGGGCGCCGACTTCTGACGGAGCGTCCGCCAGCCATGTGACGCCTGCGTGCGGGCGGTTTTCCTGTGGCGCACCAGGGGTACCGGCCCAACCGCGCGGAACGGCCACCAGCCGTCGGACGGCGCCAAATGTATTGACTCCGCCACTTAGCGGCCCTAAGGTGCCCGAAACATTCGCGCAAGGGTCGAAAACTTTCGCAAAGTCCTGGGGCCCCCACGCCCTGACACCACCCTGGCCGGAGAGGGAGCCTCCACCAGGGCGGCAACACCTCGAAAGGACACCGCCATGCCCCCCACACGAGCGCCGCGCGGCGCCGGCCTCATCGCCGGCATCCGCCACGGCGGCGGGAAGAAGCGTCTCGGGACGCTGCTGACCGCCCTGCTCGCCGCGGTCGCCTCGATCCTGGCCGCGATCACCCTGTCCCCGCAGAGCGCCTCAGCGGCCTCGCTGACCGAAATCACCAACTTCGGCAGCAACCCGGGCAACCTGCGGATGTACGAGTACGTACCGAACTCCGTGAAGTCCAACCCCGCGATCCTGGTCGCCGTCCACTACTGCACCGGCACGGGACCCGGCTTCTACTCCGGCACCGACTACCACACCCTGGCCGACCAGTACGGCTTCATCGTGATCTACCCCGACGCCAACGTCAGCGGCCAGTGCTTCGACGTCTCGTCCCCGCAGGCCCTCACCCACAACGGCGGCAGCGACCCGACGAGCATCGCCTCCATGGTCGGCTACGTCGAGCAGCACAACGCCGCCGACGCGAACCGCGTCTACGTCTCCGGCGCCTCGTCCGGCGCGATGATGACCGACGTGCTGCTGGGCGACTACCCCGACATCTTCAAGGCCGGCGCCGCCTTCATGGGCGTCCCCTTCGGCTGCTTCGCCACCACCGACGGCTCCGGCTGGAACACCGCCTGCGCCAACGGCCAGATCAGCAGGACCGCTTCGGCCTGGGGCGACATCGCCCGCGCCGCCTACCCCGGCTACAGCGGCTCCCGCCCCCGCGTACAGCTCTGGCACGGCACCGCCGACACCACGCTGAACTACAACAACTTCGGCGAAGAGATCAAGCAGTGGACCAACGTCCTCGGCGTGAGCCAGACCCCGGTCCTGACCGACAGCCCGCAGTCCGGCTGGACCCGTACCCGCTACGGCTCCAACACCGCGCAGGCCCCGGTCGAGGCGATCAGCGTCCAAGGCGTCGGCCACTCCCTGCCCACCAGCGGCATGGTCGCCCGCGCCATCACCTTCTTCGGCCTCGACGGCACCGGCGGCACGACCGGCGGCACCAGCACGGGCACGTCTACGGGCACCAGCACCGGCACCAGCACCGGCACCAGCACGGGGACTTCGACGGGTACGAGCACCGGCACCAGCACGGGCACGTCCTCGGGTACGTCGACAGGCACCAGCACGGGTACCAGTACGGGGACTTCGACGGGTACGAGCACCGGTACGTCCTCGGGTACGTCGACGGGTACGAGCACGGGTACGTCGTCGGGTTCGAGTTCGGGTTCGACGGGTGGTACGGGTGCGGGCTGCTCGGCGACGTACAGCACGGTGAACGCGTGGCCCGGTGGGTATCAGTCGCAGGTCACGATCAAGAACACCGGCTCCTCGGCGATCTCGGGGTGGACGGCGTCGTGGTCGCAGCCCTCGGGTGACACGATCACCAGCCTGTGGAACGGCGTGCTGGGCTCCTCCGGCAGCCTGACCACGGCGAAGAACGCCGCGTACAACGGCGCGCTCGGCGCCGGGGCGAGCACCACCTTCGGATACACCGTCAGCGGCGGATCCGCACCCACCCTCACCGTGAGCTGCACATCCAGCTGACCTGAACCGCACGACAGGAGTACCGCCGTGACCACCACAGCAGAGGGACCGGCCGGCCGGCTGGGCCGGACCACCGGGTCCATTGTCGAGTGCACCCGCCAGGTCGGCTCGTACCTGGCGCTGACCTTCGACGACGGGCCGCACCCGGTCCACACCCCCCACCTGTTGTCCGTGCTCCGCGAGCACGGGGTCACGGCGGTCTTCTGCCTCTGGGGCGCCCACGCCCTGGCCCACCCGGAGATCGTCCGCGCGATCGTCGCGGACGGCCACCAACTGGGCAACCACGGCATGCACCACGACGACATGGCGGGGTGGCCGGCCGAGCGGGTCGAGGCCGACCTGGAGAGCACCACGGCGGCCATCCGCGCGGCCGTCCCCGGGGTGCCGATCCCATATTTCCGCGCCCCCTTCGGCAGCTGGGGCGGGACGCCCGAGGTGGCCCGCCGCCTCGGCATGATCCCGCTCGGCTGGCGCGTCGCCGCGGAGGACTGGGAGCCGCCGGGCAGCGCTGAGCTGGTGCGCCGGGTCGAGTCCCGCCTCACCCCCGGCGCGGTCGTCCTGCTGCACGACGGCGGCGGCGACCGCACGCAGACCGTCGAGGCCGTCGCCGGCCTGCTGCCCCGCCTCGCGGCCCGCGGCTGGCACTTCACCGGCCCCTCCCGCCGCACCTGAGCCGCCGGGCCCGCGCCCCGCCTGCGCACCCGCCCCGCCTGCGCACCCGCCCCGCCTGCGCACCCGCCCCGCGCCGCAAAATCGCAGGTCAGAATGGCGGCCTTCACCCGAATGGCCCCCGGCCGCTTTCGGCATGCCCGTGTCGGGCCGAGTGTGGAAGGTATGCGACCGCACAGGACCAAGCTGGTGTCGTCGCTTCTGGCGCTGGCCTTCCTGGGGGCCTGCTCGGCCCCAGAACATCCGGTGCAGAGGCAACGGCAGACCCGTGCCGTCCTGCACCCGGCGATGCTGCGGCCGGTGGTCGTCGGGCGTACGGCGTGGCATGCCGACGAGGCGGCGGTGCGCAAGGGGCTCGTCTACGACCACTCGGTCAAGGCGGTCTTCGTGCACCACACGGACAACCCCAACGACTACGACTGCAAGAAGGACGTGCCGGCGATGCTGGTCGCCCTCGAGCAGCAGCACATCGCGCTCGGCTGGGACGACCTCGGCTACAACTTCGTGGTCGACCGCTGCGGCGGCATCTACGAGGGCCGCAGCGGCAGCGTGCAGCGCGATGTGCGCGGGGCGCACACCGAGGGCTTCAACACCGACACCATCGGCATAGCGGCGCTGGGCAATTTCGGGGAGGGCCGCAAGGTGCCGCGCGCGATGCTCCGGGCCATCGCCGAGATAGCCGCCTGGCGGCTGGACCCGTCGGCCGACCCGACCGGCAAGGTGCGGCTGGTGTCCAGCAACGACGGCAGCCGCTATGCCAAGGGCACGGCCGCCACGGTCAACGTGATCTCCGGGCATCGCGACGTCTTCTCGACCACCTGCCCCGGCCAGGCGCTGTACGACTCCCTGCCGTGGATACGGAAGACCGCCGCGGCCCTGCGGCAGAAGGCGACGTGGGCGGGCTGAAGGCGGTGAGGGCACGGGCGGCCGCCCCGGGCGCGTCAGGGCTCGGCGGTGGCATACCGCGTCCAGATCGCCCCCGGGTAGGTGCTGCCGGTCTTCTCCCGCGAACGGCTGCCGGTGGTGCCGGTCAGCGGCTCGACCTGCTGCGACGTCGGGTCGATACGGAAGAGGGCGACGGCCGTCGACACCTTCGGGGTGTAGCCGACGTACCAGGCCGAGGTGTTGCCGGGGGCTGTGCCCGCGGTGCCGGCCCGGTCGGGGGCGGTGGTCAGCGCCTCGGTCACGTCGGCGGCGACCGCGGGCGTGAAGGGGTGTGTGACGGTGGGGGACCGGAGCGGGAGGCGCTGTCCGTCGCGGGTGATGCGCAGGACGGAGTAGGGGGCGGTGTGGGTGCCGTCCGCGGCGAAGGTGGCGTAGGCGCCGGCCATCCTGATCGGGCTCGGGGTGGCCGTGCCGAGCGAGAAGTCCGGGGTCTGGGAGCCGAATCCGCTGTCGGGCAGCAGCCCCGCGTCGACCGACGCCTGCCGCACCCGGTCCAGGCCGACGTCCATGCCGAGCTGCACGATCGGCCCGTTGACCGAGGACGCCACCGCCTGCCGCAGGGTGATCTGCCCGTAGGAGCGGTGCCCGTCGTTGGCCACCCGCACGATCTTGCCGTCCCGGCTCCAGTAGGGGCCCTCGGGGGTGTGGACGGCGGCCTTGTCGTCGCCGTCGTAGAGCGTGTCGGGTGTGACGGGCGTACGGGGGGCGTCGCGGGTGAGCAGCACACCGTCGCGCAGACCGGCCGCGTAGACCAGCGGGGCGAAGGCCGAACCCACGGGCACGATGCCGATGTTGGCGTCGTCGAAGCCCTGCTTGACGTAATCGGGGCCGCCGTAGAGGGCGAGGATGCGGCCGTCGGTGCCCACGGAGGCGGCGCCGACCCGCACCTCGCGGTCGGCGGCGCGCTGCGCCGGGCGCAGGGCGGCGAGTTGCCCGGTGACCGCGGTGGCCAGGGCGTCGACCCGGGGCCGCTCGAAGGTCGTGTAGACCTGGTAGCCGCCGCGGTCGAACTCCGCGTCGGAGATGCCGCTGTGCGCGGAGACGTACGCCCTCGCGGTGTCCACCAGGTAGCCGGTCTGGCCGCTGAGCCCCGCGGGCCGCGGCGGCGGCTTCGGCTCGGGGAAGACGGTGTAGGTGGCCCTTTCCGCGGGCGAGAGCCGGCCGATCTTCACCATCCGGTCCAGCACCCACTTCCAACGCGCCACCGCACGGCGGTGGTTGGCGGCACCGAGCGCCGGGTCGTAGAGCCCCGCGCCCTTGAGCAAGGTGGCGAGGAAGGCGCCCTCGCCGGCGTTCAACTGCGAGACGTCCTTGCCGTAGTAGGCCTTGGCGGCGCGCTGCACCCCGTAGGCGCCGCGCCCGAACCAGCTGGTGTTGAGGTAGCCGTCGAGTATCCGCTGCTTGCTCATCTTGCGGTCCAGCTTGACCGCGATGAACATCTCGGTGACCTTGCGCGACATGGTCTGGGTCTGGCTGAGGTAGACGTTCTTCACGTACTGCTGGGTGATCGTCGAGCCGCCCTGCGTCTCGCCGCCGGTCGCCATGTCGGTCACCGCGCGGGCGATGCCCTTGAGGGAGATGCCGGAGTCGGAGTAGAAGGACGCGTTCTCGGCGGCGAGCACCGCCCACTGGACGTCCGTCGGGATGCGGTCCAGCGGCATCGACTGCCGGTCGACCGGCCCGACCCTGGCCATCTCGGTGCCGTCGGCCCAGTAGTAGACGTTGTCCTGCTGGGTGGCGAAGGCGTTGAGGTCGGACGGTATCCGGGTGCGCTGGTAGCCGTAGCCGATCAGCCCGACGAGCAGCAGCATCACCCAGCACAAGGTCAGCAGCGTCCGCCGCACCCATCGCCTCGGGCGCCGCCGCCTCCGGCGCCCAAGCTCCGGGATGCCCGGGGCCCGCCACGGCGCGACGACCCACGCGACCAGGCGTCGCCAACCGTCGCGCGGCGACGACCGCCACCACCCCACTGGCGTGGAGCCGCGTCCGACCCGCGCCTCTCGCCGCGCGGCGCTGCTGCGTAGGTGGGTGCCACCCAGGGGCGCGGGGCTGCTTCTCATCTGCCGCTGGCGCCGCGGGGGCGCGACCGGTCGTCGGTGACCGTCGTGTGGCGACGGACCGCCACCACTCCAGGGGCGCGGGGCTGCGTCTGATCTGCGGCCGACGCCGCGTGGGCGCGACCAGCCCCCACCGGCGCGCGGGTCGTCACCGTCCGAAAGGGGCTGTTCGGTCTGTACCGGACCACCGGCGGGTGGAGGGCTGGTCGCGCCGTTCCCCGCGCCCCTGGGCGGCACCCCCTTGCCGAAGGGGAACCGCACAGGCACCGTGCCCCTGGTGGGCACCCACCTACGCAAGAGCGCCCCGCGGCGACGGCCGCGGATCAGACGCAGCCCCGCGCGCCTGAGGGGCATCGCCATACGCAGTAGTGCCCGGCGCAGAGCCGCGGCTCGGGTTGCTGCCTGCCGGCCAGGCACATCCTCACCCCCTGAGCGCTCCCGGCCAGGGCTTCGTGCCCGACCGCCGGGCCACCGTAGGAGCCGAAATACGGCGGGACGGGGATGGGAGTGCGACGGATCTGTAACAGCCGTGCTGGAAGGGGCAGTTGCGGTTCCGTGACAGTTCGGTCCTGGGACGGTCACCTGCGGATCGCAGGGTCGCCCCCATGAGCGCTGCCCGGATACGACGCCTTCTGCCCCGCGGCGGCGACGGCCGCAACCGTCGCAGGACCGCCCTGCTCTGCGGTGTGCTGTGCACCGGCCTGCTCGGTACGGCCGCGGCCGTGGGCGTCGGGCACGGCGGCGGGGGCGGCGGCGCGGCGCCCCCGCAGGAGCGGGTGGCCCTGGCGCCGCGGCAGAAGGCGCCGCAGAAGAAGCGGGAGCAGGAGTCCCCCACCCCCGTGTGGGACGGCAAGGTGCGGGTGATCGGCGACGGCTCGACGTCCGACACCGGGCCGCAGCCGCACCAGCCGACCCCGCACAAGCTCGAACCGGGGGAGAAGCCGCCGCAGTTCGTGGTCTTCTCCTGGGACGGCGCCCTGGAGAACGACGACCACCTCTTCTCCCGCTTCCGCAAGCTCGCCGAGCAGAACGACGCCCATATGACGTTCTTCCTCAGCGGCATCTACCTGCTGCCGAACGGCAAGCGCAGCCTGTACAAGCCGCCGCGGCACTCCCCCGGCGCCTCCGCCATCGACTTCCCCACCGACGAGCACATCAAGTGGACGCTGTCGGAGCTGCGGCAGGCCTGGGAGGACGGCGACGAGATCGGCACCCACTTCAACGGGCACTTCTGCGCGCCCGACCCGGGCGGCGGCGGGAACTGGAGCACCGCGGACTGGCAGAGCGAGATGTCGCAGGCCTACTCCTTCGTGGAGAACTGGAAGACCGACACCGGCTTCACCGACATCCCGCCGCTGCCCTTCGACTACTCCAAGGAGCTCGTCGGCGGCCGCGCCCCCTGCCTGGAGGGCCAGCAGAACCTGCTCCCCGCGGAGAAGGCGAACGGCTGGCGCTACGACGCCAGTTCGCCGGGGGACTTCCAGATATGGCCGGCGAAGAAGGACGGGGTGTGGAATTTCCCGCTCCAGCTGATGCCGTACCCGCAGAAGGACTTCCAGGTGCTGTCGATGGACTTCAACTTCCTCTACAACCAGTCCGGCGGCGACGTCACCGAGGGCGACCCGGCGCGCTACCCGGCCTGGGAGAGGCAGGCGCGGCAGGGCTACCTCAACGGTTTCGAGCGGGTCTACAACGGCAGCCGGGCGCCGCTCTTCATCGGCAACCACTTCGAGACCTGGAACGGCGGCATCTACATGCAGGCCGTCGAGGACGTCGTCAAGGACGTGTGCCACCGCAAGGGTGTCCGGTGCGTGTCCTTCAAGGAGCTGAGCGACTGGCTCGACGCCCAGGACCCGGCGGTCCTGGCGAAGCTGCGCACCCTGGACCCGGCCGAGTCGCCCGACTGGTCGGCCTTCCTCGAATGACCCCTGACCGGGTTATGTGATCGTCCCGTAACAATACTCGGGGGTAATACCCAGGTTGCGGATACTGAGGTCATGCCACGACTGCTGCTCATCGAGGACGACCGCGCTGTCCGCGAGGGCGTCGAGCTGGCGCTGCGCAGGCAGGGCCACGACGTCGCCGCGGTGGCCACCGGAGAGGACGGGATGGACCGGCTGCGGTCCTTCCGGCCGGACGTGGTGGTGCTCGACCTGATGCTGCCCGGGATGACCGGGCTGGAGGTGTGCCGGCGCATCCGGGCCGACAACCAGGTGCCGATCATCATGGCGACCGCCAGGGGCGACGACATCGACATCGTCGTCGGCCTGGAGGCCGGCGCCGACGACTACGTCGTCAAGCCGGTGCAGGCCCGGGTGCTCGACGCCCGGATACGGGCGGTGCTGCGCCGGGTCGGCGGCGGCCCCGACGGCGGCGACGGGCTGCCGCAGCCCGAGACGCACGACGACCTCAGCATCGACCGGGCCGGCCTGACCGTGGCCCGGCAGGGCGTGCCGGTGCCGCTCGCGCCCTCGGAACTGCGGCTGCTGCTGATCCTGTCCGCCGCGCCCGGCCGGGTCTTCAGCCGGCAGCAGCTGCTCGAAGCGGTCTGGGAACACAGCTACCACGGCGACTCGCGGCTGGTGGACGCCTGCGTCAAACGGCTGCGGACCAAGCTGGGCGAGCCGCCGGGGCAGCCGCGCTTCATCCGCACGGTGCGCGGCTTCGGCTACCAGTTCAGCAGATTCCCCGACCCGGCGCGGCCGGCGTCCCGATGAGGCGGCGCGTGCCGCTGCCGCGCGGCGGGCTGCGGATGCGGCTGGTGGTGGCCTTCGCGCTGGTCGCCGTCGTCGCCACCGTGACCACCGGCGCGCTGACCTTCCGCGCCGCCCGCACCGACCTGCTCCAGCAGGGCCAGGACACGGTGATCACCCAGTTCAGGGACGGCGTCGACAGCGTGGCTCCCGGTACGGCCTTCCCGCCGACCCGTGCCGACCTGGCGGCCTTCGCGACCGAGGTGGCCCACACCCAGCGCACCGCCGACTGGCGGGTCATGGCCACCTACGGCGGCCTGAGCGCGACCTCCCGCGCCGGCGACACCTTCGCCGAGCTGACCCCCGCGATGCGCGACTCGGTCGGCACCAGGGCCGCCACGGTCTTCCAGCGGGTGGCCACCGACCACGGCCCCGCCCTGGTCGTCGGCATCCCGGTGCGCTTCGGCAGCACGCTGGGCGGCGGGGCGGCGGACTCCTCGGGCCTGGCGGTCTTCCTGACCGTCTCGCAGGACAGCGAGCAGGGCTATGTCGACGCGCTGGTCGCCGCGGTCGAGCGGGCGACCGTGCCGGCGCTGGTGGTGGCGGTGCTGCTGGCGCTGCTCGCCGCCCGCGGGGTGCTGCGGCCGGTGCGCGCGCTGCGCAGCGCGACCCGGCGGATCGCCGAGGGCCACCTGGAGACCCGGCTGGCCGTGCACGGCTCCGACGAGCTGGCCGGCCTCTCGCACACCTTCAACGACACCGCCGCCGCGCTGGAGGAGTCCGTCGCGGAGCTGCGCCGGATGGAGGCGCGGGCCCGGCGCTTCGCCGCCGACGTCTCGCACGAGCTGCGCACCCCGCTGGCCGCGATGTCGGCGGTCACCGACGTGCTGGACGAGGACGCGGCGCACCTCGACCCCGACACGGCCACCGCGGTGCGGCTGATCAGCGAGGAGACCGTGAAGCTGGCCCGCCTCGTGGACGACCTGATGGAGATCTCCCGCTTCGACGCGGGCGCCGCCGCCCTGCACCTGGACGAGGTGGACCTGGCGGAGTCCGTACGCCGCTCGCTGGCCTCCCGCGGCTGGCAGTACGCCGTCGGCACCCTGCTGCCGCCGCCCGACACCGCCCGCGGCCGGGTCGACCCGCGGCGGCTCGACGTGATCGTGGCCAACCTGGCGGGCAACGCGCTGCGGCACGGCGAGCAGCCGGTGCGGCTCGCGATGACCGTACGCGAGCCGCGGGGCGAGCCGCCGACGGCCGTCATCGAGGTCATGGACAGCGGCCCCGGCATACCCGACGACGTGTTGCCGCACGTCTTCGACCGCTTCTACAAGTCGGACACCTCCCGCACCAGGACCGAGGGCAGCGGCCTGGGCCTGGCCATCACCGCGGAGAACGTCCACCTGCACGGCGGCACCATCACCGCCGCCAACCACCCCGGCGGCGGCGCCGTCTTCACCGTCGCCCTGCCGCTGCGGAGGGACGTGTGAAGGCCCGGGGCGCCGTCCTGGCGGCGGCCGGGCTGCTGCTCGGCGGGCTGCTCGGGGGCTGCGGCATCCCCACCACGGGTGTCGTCGAGGCCGGCGAGCCGGCCTCGGGGGTGCACCAGGACGTGGCCCTCTACTTCGTCAGCGCCAAGGACGGCGCGCTGTCCACCCTGCACCGCAGGGCGGACTCGCGGGTCGACGCGGCCCTGGTCGTCAGGATGCTGCTCGACGGCCTCGCCCCTTTCGAGCAGAAGGTCCTCGGCCTGACCACGGACCTGCCGCCCGCGACCGCGACCGTGCGCACGCACGGCGGCACCGTGACCGTGGACCTGTCGACCCTGGCGGAGAAGCTCGCCGGCCCGGCCGTCGACCAGCTCGTCTGCACGGTGCTCGCGGTGAACGCCGGTGCGGACGCCGGCGCGGTGACGGTCAGGGTCGGCGGCGTCCCGATGGCCGGGTCGGGCCGCGACGACCCGTGCGCCGTCGGCGAGGACCCCTGGCTGTCGGGCCGGCCGGAGGCGCCGGCCGCAGGGGGCTGAGTCAGCGGCCGGTGAAGAGCGAGATCATCAGCGCCCGCTCCTCATCGGTGAAGGGCGGGTCCTCCTGCGCGGCCGGGTGCACCGGGTAGAGCACCGTCGCCAGGACGTCGGGGCGCAGCAGCGCGGCCTGCCCGGCCGACAGGCTCAGCACGTCGAGCAGCGCGCGGGCCGCGCCCCGGCGGTGGGTGGCGGCGAGCATCAGGCGGTCGGTGTAGCCGTTCATGACGGCGCCGAAGGGCCCGGGGCTGCGGCCCTCGGCCCCCGGGTAGCGCAGGTCCTGCGTGCCGGCCAGCGCCCAGGCCGCGTCGGCGGTGCGGGACGCGGCCCGCTGCACCCGCTTGGCCAGGCCGGGACCGGGATTGCGGGCGACCTGCTCGCGCAGCAGCAGCGCGTGCTGGGCGGCCACCGACATGCCGTGCCCGTAGAGGGGGTTGTAGGTGGCCAGCGCGTCGCCCAGCACGACCAGGCCCTCGGGCCAGACCCGCATCCGCTCGTAGCGGCGGCGCCGGTTGGCGGTGCTGTGCGAGACGGTCACCTCGGTCAGCGGGGTGGCCCGGGACAGCAGGTCGCCGATGACCGGGTGGCGCAGGCCGCGCGCGAAGGCCTCGAAGCCTGCGGTGTCCGCGGTGGGCTGGCCGCCCCGGGTGCCGGACAGCGTGACCAGCCAGCGGCTGTCCTCGACCGGCAGGATCGTGCCGTTCAGCCCCGGTACGGGCTGCCGCGGGTCGGCCTGCACGTTGACCGCGGGGAAGCCGTCCGTGCCGGGCGGTGCGTGGAAGAGCCGGCTGGCGTAGCCGAGGCCGGAGTCCACGACGTCCGTGCGGACCGGGGGCAGTCCGAGCCGGTCCAGCCAGCGCGGCATGGCCGAGGCCCGGCCGCTCGCGTCGACCACGAGGTCCGCCTCCAGCGTCTCCTCGCGCCTGGCGCCCCGCACCACGACGCCGGTGACGCGGGTGGAGGTGCCGCGCAGCCCCAGCGCGGCGTGTCTGGGCAGTGTGCGGACCCGGGGCCTCCTGCCGGCCATGTCCCGGACGACCCAGTCCAGCAGGTCCCGGGTGCAGGCCAGGAAGTGCTGCTGCTCGGGGAAGCGGGTGATCCAGCCGCCCGAGGTCAGCACGACCAGGTCCTTCGGTACGGCGATGTGCCGGGCGCCGGCCTTGAGCAGCCGCTCGGTCGCGCCGGGCAGCAGCGCCTCGACCGCCCGCGCCCCGCCCGACCACAGCAGGTGCGCGTGCCGCGCCTGCGGTACGCCCTGGCGCGGCAGCGGGCCGTGCGGCATGTCGTGCCGTTCGACGACGGTCACTTCCATCGTCTCGGCCAGTGCGCTGGCCGCGAGCATTCCGGTGAGGCTCCCGCCGATCACCAGCGCCCGTCCTCGGGGCGCACGCTGGCCCCGCTCCCCCGGCATCCGCCCTCCCGCGCATCTCGCCCGCCCCAACGTTCGCACCCCCCGCCACGCTGCGGCAAGCCCGGCCCCGCACTTGCCGCCGGCCGGGCGGGCGGAAGGGGGGTCTGCCACTCCCAGGAACGGCGGGGTACTGCCCCCCGGGCGACGGGCAGGCGATGGTGGAGGAGTCCGTGCGTGAGGCACCGCGAGGCACGAGGAAAGGCAGCACCATGACAGGAACGATCGCAGGGGGCGTCTTCACGCCCACCGCCGCACCCGGCATGACCCTGAGCCGGATGGGTTACGGGGCCATGCAGCTGGCAGGGCCCGGCGTCTTCGGGCCGCCCAAGGACCGCGGCGAGGCGGTCGCGGTGCTGCGGACGGCCGTCGAGCTGGGGGTGACGCATATCGACACCAGCGACTTCTACGGGCCTGACGTCGTCAACGAGCTGATCAAGGAGGCGCTGCACCCGTATCCCGAGGACCTGCACATCGTGACCAAGGTGGGCGCCCGGCGCGACAGCGAGGGCGCGTGGCTGCCGGCGCTGGACCCGGAGTCGCTGCGGCAGCACGTGAAGGACAACCTCCAGCGGCTCGGCCTGGACGTGCTGGACGCGGTCAACCTGCGGGTCGGCGGCATCGAGGGCCCGGCGAGCGCGCCGCTGGCCGAGGAGTTCGGGGTGCTCGCCGAGCTGCGCGAGCAGGGGCTGATCCGGCACCTGGGGCTGAGCAATGTCACATCGGAGCAGCTCACCGAGGCGCAGGCGGTCGCCCCTGTGGTGACCGTGCAGAACCTCTACAACATCGCGAACCGCGCGGACGACGCGCTGCTCGACCGGTGCGCGGCCGAGGGCATCGCCTTCGCCGCCTTCTTCCCGCTGGGCGGCTTCAGCCCGCTGCAGTCGGCGGTCCTGGACTCGGTCGCCGCGAGGGTCGGCGCGTCGCCGCAGCAGACGGCGCTTGCCTGGCTGTTGCAGCGCTCGCCCGCGACGGTGCTGATCCCGGGCACGTCGTCGGTGGCGCACCTGCGGGAGAACATCGCGGCGGCCGACCTGGTGCTGCCGGCGGACGCCGTGGCGGAGCTGAACGCCGTCTGAACCCCTGCCGCAGCCCAGCTATACGCTATGTGTATAGTTCCTCGCGGTCCGCCCGAACGGGCGATCGGCCACGAGGAGAGGGAACACCCGCATGCGGAGCACCACCACCGCGCGCCGCGTCCGTACGCTGGCCGCGCTGCTGACCACGGGGGCCGTCGCCGTCGGCCTGAGCGGCTGCAACGGCTACGACGCGACGGCCCCGGCGAAGGCCAGGGGCCACGTCGCGGCGAGCGGCGCCGCCGCCTTCGCGCCGGCTCCCGGCGGCGGCTCGGTCGACTGCCGCAAGGCCAAGTGCGTGGCCCTGACCTTCGACGCGGGCCCGAGCGTCCGCACCCCGCAGATACTGGACCTGCTGGACAAATACCACATCCACGCGACCTTCTTCACGCTCGGCAAGAACCATGTGCGCAAGCACCCCGAGATGGTGAAGGCGATGGCCGCGCAGGGCGACGAGGTCGAGACGCTCACCTGGTCGCACCAGATCCTCACCAAGATCAGCAAGGACGAGGTGCGCAAGGAGATCACCGAGGGCGCGGACGCCGTCCAGAAGGTGATCGGCGTACGCCCGACGCTGCTGCGCCCGCCGCAGGGCCGCACCAGCAGCACCGTCACCGCGATCGCCAAGGACCTCGGCATGGCGGAGGTCGTCTGGAGCGCGGACGGCGCCGACTACCGGACGACCGACCCGAAGCTGATAGCCGATCGGATACTCGACCACACCAAGCGCGACGGCATCATCCTGCTGCACGACCTGGTCGACCCGACGAACAAGGGCTACAACGGCACGATCGCGGCCGTCCCCGCGATCATCTCCACCCTCCAGGCCCGCGGTTACACCTTCGTCACCGTCAAGCAGCTGCTGGCTCCCGGCACTCCGCAGCCCGGCAAGGTCTACAAGTAGCGGTCCGCGCCCGGCGGCCCGTGCGCGGGGGTCCGCAAGTAGCGGGACATTACACGAGATGTCACTGCCGGGTGGTTAAAGGTCCAGCTAAGGACCACCTTTCATGGTTCCCTCCGCCTTCGGGTGGCGTGCACACTACAGCCCGGCGGCCGTCAATTCCGGTCGCCGAACGCTGCAGTCCCGCTACCGAGCCACCCGTTGGAGTAGTCATCACCGACATACGCAAACCCCGTGCAGTGCGGGCCGCCGTGGTCGCGGCGGCCTCGCTCGCCCTGGCGTCCGGCACGCTGCTGGTCGCCGCCCCGTCGCAGGCGGCCGGCGACGCCGCACCCGCCGCGAAGACCATCGCGGGCAGCCACCCCGGGTGGGCGACACCGGCGGGCGACGCCGGGTCCGTACCGGCCGGGACCGAGATCACCGGCACCGTCTATCTCGCCGGCCAGGACCCCGCGGGCCTGACCGCGTACGCCACCGCGGTCTCCGACCCGGCGAACGCGGCCTACGGGCGCTTCCTCAGCCCCGCGCAATACCAGGCGCGGTTCGGCGCCACGCCCGCACAGGTCGAGGCGGTCACCAAGTGGGCGACCGGCGCGGGCCTGAAGGTGGTGGGCAGCACCCAGCACGCGGTCACCGTCAAGGGCACCGACACGGCGATCGCCAAGGCCTTCGGCACCGGCATCCGCCAATACCGCGTGGGCGGGCAGTTGCGGCACGCCCCGGCCCGCGACGTCACCGTCCCCGCGTCGGTGTCCTCCGCGATCCTCGGCGTCAGCGGCCTCAGCACGGCCGGCGCCAAGGCCAGGCCCGACTCGGTCCGGGTCGACGACGAGCCCGGCGTGGTCGCCAAGGGCCAGAAGGGTGTCACCCCGCAGAAGGGCAAGGGCACCCTGCCGACCACCGCGACCTGCTCCGACTACTGGGGCCAGAAGTCCACCACGGCGGGCCCCGCGGGCTACGCCAAGGGCGCGACGCCGTTCGACCAGTGCTCCTTCTACCCCTCGCAGCTGCGCAAGGCGTACGGCATCACCGCGTCGGGGCTGACCGGCAAGGGCGCGACGATCGCGATCGTGGACGCGTACGGCAGCTCCACGATGCTCGCCGACGCCGACCAGTACGCGGTCAACCACGGTGACAAGGCCTTCAAGAGCGGGCAGTACACCGAGCACGTCGACCCGGCGCAGTGGCAGGACCAGGACCTGTGCGGCGGGCCCGAGGGCTGGGCGCCCGAGGAGGCGCTCGACGTCGAGATGGCGCACGGGCTCGCACCCGACGCCAAGGTCGTCTACGTGGGGGCCAACTCCTGCAACGACGACGACCTGCTGGCCGCGATCACCACGATCGTGGACCAGCACCTGGCGGATGTCGTCTCCAACTCGTGGGGCGAGATCATGCACACCAGCGACAACCTCGACGTCTCGGCGTCCGAGATCGCCGCGTACGAGCAGGTCTTCAAGCAGGCCGCGGCCGAGGGCATCGGCATCGGCTTCTCCGCGGGCGACTGCGGTGACAGCAGCCCGCTGGCGGCCGCGACCGGCGCCAACTGCCAGAAGGACACCACCCGGGCGCAGGCCAACTGGCCGGACTCCGACCCGTGGGTGACCTCGGTCGGCGGCACCGCGCTGGGCATCAGCAACAAGTCGGGCGGCTACGGCTTCGAGACCGACATGGGCACCCTGCGCTCCAACCTGTCGGCGGACGGCACCAGTTGGGTCCCCGCGGTCCCGGCGCCCTTCTACTTCGGCGGTGGCGGCGGCACCAGCGAGGACTTCGCGCAGCCGGCCTACCAGCGCGGTGCCGTGCCCGGTTCGCTGTCGCACACCCTGATGACGGGCGCGCACAGCCGCGGCGCGATGCGGGTCACGCCCGACGTGTCGATGGTCGGCGACCTCTACACCTCGGTCCTGGTCGGCATCTCCGACGGCGCCGACTACAGCGAGGCCGGCTACGGCGGCACCAGCGTCTCGTCGCCCGAATTCGCCGCGGTGCAGGCGGACGCGCTCCAGGCCAGGCACCACGCCATCGGCTTCGCCAACCCGCTGCTCTACGCGCACCCCGGCCAGCTGCGCGACGTGGTCGACGAGAACGCCGCGCACCACGCCAAGACCCCGCTGAGCAGCATCGTGGACTTCGGCACGCTCAACGGCGTGCTGACCGCCCGCCTGGTCGCCTTCGGCCAGGACACCTCGCTCAACGCGGTCCGCGGCTACGACAACGCGACAGGCCTCGGCACCCCGACCCTGTCCTACCTCCGCTCCCACTGACCGACCCCGCCCCCCGGAGCCGGGCCCCGCGTCCGACGCGGGCCCCGGCTCCGGCCGTTCACGCACTCCGGCGACACCTGCCGTTGGCCTGGACGTGTCCGCCGTGTCACCGTTCCCTGGAAGGGTGAGGTTGTTACGACGGAGCGTTACGGGGGGCACCGGATGGCGGAACCGGGATTAGGGGGGACCGCCGAGCCCTCACTGGCGGTGGTGGCGGCGCCGGGGGCGGTGCGCAGGCGGGTCGGGCGGATCGCCCGGCTGACGCTCGCCATGGGAATGCTGGTCGGCGGGACCGCCGTGCTGGGCGCGAACGGGCGGCTGGGGGTGCCGTTCGAGCATGTCACCACACTCACCGGGCGGTTGGCGTCGGTCGGTGACCTCTTCGAGGACCCGCGGATGACACGGCTGCTGCGCAAGCACGGGTTGAAGGTCGACACCCTCACCGCGGGATCGCGGGAGGTGGCCAACGGCAGCCTTGAGGGGCTGGACTTCGTCTTCCCCTCCGGCGAGGACGCCGCGATGCAGATCAAGCAGACCCGGCAGCGGCAGGGGCGCTACGACAAGGACTGGCACCCCTTCGCCAGCCCACTGGTGCTGGCCAGCTACCGGCCCTACGCCGACGCGCTCGCCGCGGACGGGGACGCGCGGGCCACCGGGCCCCTCTACTACTCCCTGGACATGGCCCGCTTCCTGAAGCTCGGCACCCGCACCTGGCAGAGCATCGGCTTCCGCACCCCGGGCGCGACCAGCGGCAACCTCGTCCTGGCCCACACCTCGGACATCTGCCAGTCCAACTCCGCCGACAGCTACCTGGGGCTTATCGCCTTCACCTTCAACGGCCTCCGGGTGCCGACCGGTTACCCGGAGGCCGACCGGCTGGCCGCGCGGATGCGGGACCTGGTGCTCAGGCAGGGGGTGCCGGGCGCGGACCTGATGACGTCGTACGTCTCCCGCTCGGGGCCCGCCATCGACCCGGTCGTGGTGGTCTACGAGCACCAGTTCCTGGCCTACCAGGCCGCCTACCGGGCCGCGCACGGCGAACCGGACGACAGCCGGGTGCTGCTCTACCCGTCGTCGCAGCTGCTCAGCCGGCCGTCCTTCATCGCGCTGGACCACCGGGCCGACCGGCTCGGCGAGCTGCTCGCGAGCGACCCGGAGATCCGGCGCCGGGAGACCGAGCTGGGCTACCGGGTCACCGGCAGCGAGGCCCTCGACGGGACGCTGCGCAAGGAGCACGTCCCGGTCCCCGACCCCACCGCGGGCGGGCTGACCTCGGCGGAGATGCCGGACACCCCGGTGCTTGAGCGGATGATCGACGGGATCAAGGACTGCCCGTAGCGGCAGGGGAGGAGGTCCGCGTGCCCGTCTTCGACGACGGCCTGTGGTGGGACGTCAACTGGCCCTGGATGGTGCTGTGGCTGCTGACCGCGTCCAGTGCGGTCGCCCTGGTCGTGCTGATCGCCGGCCCCCGGCTGCGGCGCGGGGCCAGCCCGTCTGCCGGGCTGCTGGCCGGGCGGACCTGCCTGTATCTCGACAGCGGCCAGATCATGGACAACTACCAGATGAACGACTACACGGCGGCGCTGCGCCGGGAGGTCGAGCAGCGCACCAGCAGCGGCGGCGCCGTCCGGCTGGCCTGGCGGCTGCTGCCGGCGCTCAGCCCCGACGCGAGCTACGAGACCAGCCGCCAGGTCGTGACCAGCTACATCGAGGAGGCCACCCCGATCTCGGTGATCGGCGTCATCCTCGACGCCCTGGAGCGGAGCGGCGCCGTCGTCAGGGCCGACCTGCGGAGCGCCACGATCGAGCGCGGCCCGTCGCTGCGCACCTCCTCCGCGGTGCCCGGCGCGCGGCTCAGCGCAGCGACCGACGGCTTCGTCCTGCTGACCGCGGACCTCACCGGCGACGGCACCACAGGAACCGTCCTCACCTCGCTCTACGGCGGCAGCGCCCGGGTACGCCTGACCTGCGACCCGGACGGCTTCCGGGCCGCGGTGCCGGGGCCGGCCGCGAGATTGCGGGCGGCGCTGTGCCTGGTCAAGGCCGGCACCTGGCATCCGGAGAGCGACACCCTCGACGTCCGCGCGCTGGCGATCTTCACCTGAACCGCCCGGGGGGGCAGACCCGGTCGTCCAGCACGAAGCGCAGCGGGCCCCGGCTCCCGGGCGGGTCAGCGGCGGGCGGCGGGCAGCCGCTGCTCGGCCCAGATGATCTTCCCGGCCTGGGTGTAGCGGGTGCCCCACCGCTCGGCGATCTGCGCGACCAGGAAGAGGCCGCGCCCGCCCTCGTCGGTGGTCGCGGCGTACCGCAGGTGCGGGGAGGTGTTCGAGGAGTCGCCGACCTCGCAGATCAGGCTGCGGTCCAGCAGCAGGCGTACGTCGATCGGGCCGGTGGCGTAGCGGATCGCGTTGGTGACCAGCTCGCTGAGGATCAGCTCGGTGGTGAAGGCCAGCTCGTCGAGGCCCCACGCGGCCAGCTGGTCGGTGGCGCTGTTGCGCACCGCCCCCACCGCCGCCGGGTCGGTGGGCACCTCCCAGCAGGCGATGCGGTCCTCGGGCAGGGCGCGGGTCTCGGCGACCAGCAGCGCGATGTCGTCCGTGGGCACGGCCGGCATCATCGCGGCCATCACCGCGTCGCAGGTCTCCTCCGGCGTACGCCCCGGCGCCCCGGACAGTGCGGCCCGCAGCATGTCCAGGCCCACGTCGATGTCCCTGGCGCGGTCCTCGACCAGGCCGTCGGTGTAGAGCACCAGCCGGCTGCCCTCGGCCAACCGGTGCTCCACCGCCTCGAAGGGCAGCCCGCCCAGGCCCAGCGGCGGCCCGGCCGGCACGTCGAGCAGCTCCACCGAACCGTCGGGGAGGACCAGCGCGGGCGGCAGGTGCCCGGCCCTGGCCAGCTGGCAGCAGCGGGTGACCGGGTCGTAGATCGCGTACAGGCACGTCGCCCCGGCGATCGGCGCACCGGCGCCGGGCAGGCCGCCGCCGGTCGACTCGTCCTTGTCGATCCGGCCGACCAGGTCGTCCAGGTGCGCCAGCAGGTCGTCGGGCGGCAGGTCCAGCATCGAGAAGTTGAAGACCGCGGTCCGCAGCCGCCCCATGGTGGCCGCCGCGTGCATGCCGTGCCCGACGATGTCGCCGACGACCACCGCGACCCTCGCGCCCGCCAGCGGGATGACGTCGAACCAGTCGCCGCCGACGCCCGCCTGCGCGGGCAGGTAGCGGAAGGCGACATCGAGCGCGCTCTGGTCGGGCAGCCCGTGCGGCAGCAGGCTCTGCTGCAGATTCACCGCCATCGCCGTATTGCCGGTGATGGCCGCGTCGAGCTGCTCCTGGGTGGTGTATTTGGTGTCGAAGAAGCCGGTGTTGCGCCCGACCCGCAGCACCGCCGTCCGGTCGGCGACCGCCCGCACCTCTTCCAACTCCGGGCTGACCAGCAGCACCCCCAGGTGCTGGTCGCGCAGCCGCTGCACCAGTTCGAGCACCCGGGCGGCCTGCCGCGGCCCGAGCGCGGCCGTCGGCTCGTCGAGGATGATCAGCTCGGGCTCGCCGATCAGCGCCCTGGCGATGGCCACCCCCTGCCGCTGCGCGCCGGACAGCGACGCCACCGGCACCCGCAGGCTGTCGATGGGCACCGACAGCGCGTCCAGCAGGGTGCGGGCCCGCTTCTCCATCTTGATCTCGCTGAGCATGCCCAGGGTGCGCAACTCCCGGCCCAGGAAGAGGTTCTCGACGGTGTCGAGGTTGTCGCACAGCGACAGGTCCTGGTGGATCGTGGCGATCCCGAGCTTCAGGGCGTCCTGGGGTCTTCGCAGGTCGACGACCCGCCCGCGCCACTCCACGACCCCGACGTCCGCCTGCGTCACCCCCGCGATGACCTTGACCAGCGTCGACTTCCCCGCCCCGTTGCTGCCGACCAGGCCGACCGCTTCGCCCTCGTTGATCGTGAGGTCGACATCGCACAGCGCCTGCACCGCACCGAACCGCTTCGAGACTCCGCGCACGGAAAGCAGCGGGCTGTCGGTCACGTAAACCACCTCCCTGCCCCCGGGCGCACGCCGCCCCGTTACCCGAGTCTGCCCGGCGTACCGCCCCCGCGCACCGTGGCGGGCGGCAGATCGCAACCGCACCGTAATACAGGTGGGCGCCCGGTATTCCGGGCGCCGCGGGGTGTGTCCGGCCCGACCGCTCAGGCGGTGGGGTGCTGGTGGTTGTGCACGGCCGGCTGCCCGTACTGCGCCTGCGGCTGCTGGGCACTGGCCAGCAGCTGGTCGGCCTGCTCCTTCGAGAGCTGCTGCGCGGCACCGCAGAAGGTGCACTGCGTCACGTATTTCGTGCTGATCGGGAAGAGCGGGATGAAGAAGAGCGAGAACTTGGTGACGCGCTTCTTGAGCGAGTGCGCGGCCGGATTCCCGCAGCGCCCGCAGACCAGCGTGATCATCGCCAGGGTGTACAGATATCCCTTGGTCCCGAATATGATCATGCGAATTCCCCCTCGAATCGGTATGCCGTCTGGGGAGAGTGTGCCCCACCCGGAGGACCTCGCGATATGCGGGTCCCGCCACCGAATTGCCCCGCGTCCCGCCCCGCACCGGCGCCGGAGCCGCGCCGGGCCGCGGCCCGGTGCGGCTCCCCCCGCTCCCTGCCCCCTACTCCGTGCGTAGGCTCGACGCCGTCGAGGTGCGGGCCGACCAGGTGGCCGGCATGAGGGCGCCCGCCACCGCGATGCCCAGTCCTGACAGGGCGAGCAGGAGGACCGGGAGGGCGTGGTAGACGTGCAGGTCGGCCCCGGGGATGTGGGTGCCGGCCGCCGTGCCCATGGCGGGGACGACATAGCCGTGCAGCGCGATGCCGAGGGGCACGCCGGCCACGCCCGCCAGGGCGCCGACGCCGGCCACGGACGTGACGACCATGGCGACGGTCTGGCGGGGTGCCATGCCCAGGGCCTTCATGACGCCCAGGTCGTGGACGCGTTCCCGGGTGTCGAGGACCACCGTGTTGAGGACGCCGAGGCCGGCGACGGCCACCAGCATCACGGTGAGCATCGCGATCATCGTGTCCATCGCGACGACCGTGGAGCTGGTCTGGTCGCTCTGCGCCACGGCCGCCACCCCGACGGGCCGCAGCGCGGTGTTCAGGTCGCGGAGGTAGGCGGCCCGGTCGGTGCCGTGCACCAGGTGGACCTCGAAGGTGTCGGGCCGGACGTCGGCGCCCAGCGCCGCGAAGGCGCCGGTGTCGGCCACCACGTGCATGCCGCTCCCGTCGACGGTCAGCGCCTCGCCGACGATGCGCACCGACACGCTGCGGCCGTCGCCTTCGAGGGTGACGCTGTCGCCGACGTGCTTGCCCGCGGCTTCCAGGAAGCGGCGGCCGACGACGATCTGGCGCGGGCCGTCCAGCCAGTGGCCCGAGACCATCTGGAGGGCGCCCCACGACGAGTCGCCCTGGTAGGTGGTGACGTCAACGGCGCCCGGGACACCGGTGAAGGTCGCCTGCTGGTGGCCGGTGCCGAAGTATCCGGCGGTGCCGGGCTGCGCCGCGATCGTACGGGCGACGGCCGCCGCGTCGGCGGGGGCGGGCCTTCCCGGCGGGCCGCTGCGGGGGCCGCTGCCGGCGGCGGGGCCGGAGGGCGGCGCGAAGGTGTCGACGGCGACCTCGCCGGGCGAGTCCCGGTTGAGGCCGTCCTGGATCGCGGACAGCGACGAGCCGAGCCCGAAGGCGAAGGTCACGCCGATCGCGCCGAAGGCGACCGCCGCCCAGATCGTCGCCGAGCGCGCGGGCCGGGCGAAGGGCCCCGCCAGGCCGAGGGTCAGGGCCCGGGACAGCGGCAGCCGGGACGCCAGCCGGGCGGCGACGCGGCCCCTGCCGACCCGCGGGGTGCGGCCGACCGCGAGCGCCTCGACCGTACGCAGCCGGGCCGCCCGCAGCGCCGGGGCCAGCGCGCTCGCCACCACCAGCGCGAGCACCGCCGCGGGCACCGCGAGGTCCAGCCACCAGGCGACGGTCAGCGCCGCGGCACCGTAGGCGTCCGAGGCCTGCGCCAGCAGCGGTACGGACGCCAGGTTGCCGGCCGCCACCCCCAGCGCCGTGCCGACCGCCGCGGGGATCAGCGCCTGGGCGACGTAGGCCCTGCCGACCTGGCCCGGCGTCAGGCCGAGCGACTTGAGCACCCCGATCCGCCGGGTGCCCGCGCTGACCGCGCCGCTGACCACGATGCCGATGATGAGCACCGACATCACCAGGCCGAGCACCCCGAAGGCGACGATGAAAGGCACGAAGGTCGCCGTCTCCTGGTCGGCGGTGTGCTTGGTGACCAGATACGACGCCGCCCCAGTGAGCGCCCCCGGCGGCACCGCGGCCGCCAGCGCGTCCCGGCCGCGGGAGAGGTCGGCGCCGGTCCTGGCGTGCGCGAGGCGGTAGAGCATCTCGTACGAGGGCGTGGCGCCCGGCCTGGTCAGCGCCGGGATCTCGGCGGGCGCGACCCACGCGTCCGCGGTCCTGCTGACCGAGCGCGCGTAGCCGACGATCGTCAGCGACGGCTTCCCCGGCAACCCGGGAAAGCTGACGGTGCCGCCCACCCGGCCCATGACGGGGGCGTCCTCCGGCCTGGTCAGCACGATCTGGCCGGGCCCGGTGACCCAGTGGCCCCGGTCGAGCGTGACGGCGTCGACCGGGCCGCCGCCGTCCGCGCGGCCCGCGATCGTCAGCGGCGGCATGCCGTCCATGACCACCCCGTCCGACTCGAACCGCGGGGCCGCCGAGACCACGGCGAAGGGCCCGGCCGCGGCGGTCACCCCCGCGGTGTGCGCGGTCGCGGCGACCTGGGCCGCGGTCGCCTTGCGGCCGTCGAAACGGCCCGTCAGATGCGCGCCGTGCTGCTCGGCGAAGGCGTGGTCGAAGGGCGCCTGCGAGGCGACCACCAGGCCGCCCGCCATGACCGAGGCGGTGACCGCCGTCATCGTGGTCAGCACCATGACGACGGTCTGCACCCGCCGCCGCCCGACCCCGGCCCTGACGACCTTCCCGATCGCGCTCACCGCGCCACCGCCGCGGAGCCGCCGGCCGCACCGTCCGCGTGCCCGGGGCGGGCGGACCGCCGGCCGCCGCCCACGTCGCGCACGATGTGCCCGTCGACCAGCTCGATCGTGCGGCTCGCGCACCCCTCCGCCAGCGCCAGGTCGTGCGTGACCAGCAGGATCGTCTGCCCGTCGTCGTTCAGCTCGCTGAGCAGCTCGCGCACCTCCGCGCCCGACGCGGTGTCCAGCGCGCCGGTCGGCTCGTCGGCGAGCAGCAGCGCGGGGCGGTTCATCAGGGCGCGCGCGACCGCGACCCGCTGCCTCTCGCCGCCGGACAGCCGGCCCGGGTAGGCGCGGGCGTGCCGCGCGATGCCGAGGTGGTCGAGCAGCTCCGCCGCCCGCGCCCTGGCCTGCGCGCGGCCCGCGCCGACCAGTTGCGAGGGCAGCAGCACGTTGTCGGTGACCGTCAGGTCGTCCAGCAGGTTGAAGAACTGGAAGACCATGCCGATCCGCTCCCGCCGGAAACGGGCCGAGCCGGTCTCGCCGAGCTGGTCCACCCGGACCCCGTCGACGGTGACGCTGCCGCCGGTCGGCCGGTCCAGGCCCGCGATCAGGTTCAGCAGCGTCGACTTGCCGCTGCCCGAGGGGCCGAGCACCGCCAGCGCCTCGCCGGCCCGTACGGTCAGCGAGAGGCCGTCGAGCGCGGCGGGGCCGTCGTCGTAGGTCTTCCGCACCTCGCGGATGTCGATGATGGGCGTGCTGCTGATCACGTGGGTCCTCCCCGTGCGGGCCGTCGCGGGCCGCCTGTGCGGGCCACCCCGGGCCGGTTGTGCGGGCCGCCTGTGCGGTACGGCCCGACGCTAGGGTCGGCGCGTCGGGCGCCGCGTCGCCCGGCCTGTGGATCCCCGCTACCGCGGTGGGCGGACGGCGGCCGGCGTCATCCCGGAGGTGTACGCCGAAGTCGTACGCCGCCAGGGCCCGCACCGGTCGGCCGGGGGATGTACCAGGTCACGCGGGTTGGGCACACTGGGCCGGTGACGACAACCCCGCCTGCCGCCGCCCGGATCAGGGCCGCGCTGGCACCGCTGTGGCGCCCGGCGCCGCCCGCGCCCGACGGGCCGCAGCGGCTGTCGCGCTGGGCGTGGGTCGCCGACGTGATGCTCGCGGTCTTCCTCGCCGCCACCACCGTCTACGCCACCGCGAACGCCGCCACCGACGACACGGCGGGGCCCGCCGTCCCCGCCTTCTTCCTCGGCCCCGACGGCAGGCCGCAGCCGCCCGCACCGCCGATACCTCCCGTGCCGCGCCCCGACCCGCTGGGATACCCCTACCTCGCCGGAGCGCACCACACCGAGCTGGCCTCGGCCCCCGGCTGGCTGCTGGTGCTCGCCGCACTGACCGCGCTGCCGCTCGCACTGCGCCGCCGCTACCCCGTCGCGGCCTTCACCGCGGTGCTGACCGGCACCCTGGTCTTCCACTGGGCCGAGCAGGAGTCCGGGGCGCCTCTCCGGGCCGACGCCCCGACCGTCTTCACCTTCGTCGCGTGCCTCATCGCCGCCTACAGCGCCGCCCTCTACAGCCCCTACCGGCGGCTCACCGGGGTCGCGCTGCTCGTCGGCGGTGTGCTCATGGGGGCGCTCCACGAGTCGAACGTCCCCGACATCACACCCGGCTTCGTGCCCTTCGTGGTGCTGGTGCCGCTCGGGCTCGCCGCCAACACCATGCACACCTGGCGGCAGCGGCTGCGCACCATGGAGGCCGACAAGGAGGCCGCGACCCGGCTCGCGGTGGACCTGGAGCGCGCCAGGATCGCCCGCGAGCTGCACGACGTCGTCACCCACAACGTCAGCATGATGACCGTGCAGGCCGGCGCCGCCCGCACCGTGATGGCCGCCAGGCCCGACCTGGCCAGGGAGGCGCTGCTCGCCGTGGAGTCCGCGGGCCGGGCCGCGATGTCCGAGCTGCGCCATGTGATGGGCCTGCTCGCCATGACCTCGGAGACCTCCGGCGCCCCCACCGCCGAGCTCGCCCCGCAGCCGGGCCTCGGCCAGGTCGGCGTGCTGGCCGAGCGCGTACGCGGCACCGGCGTCCCGGTCGACCTCACCGTCACCGGCGCACCCGTCCCGCTGCCCGCGGGCGTCGACCTGGCCGCCTACCGGGTCGCGCAGGAAGCCCTCACCAACACCGTCAAGCACGCCTCGGGCGCCAGCGTCAGCATCACCGTCGACTACCTGCCCGGCGAGGTCCGCGTCGAGGTCGCCGACACCGGCGGCACCCCCTCCCCGGCCGCGGGCAGCGGCAACGGCCGCGGCCTCATGGGCCTGCGCGAACGCCTCGCCGTCTACGGCGGCACCCTCGACGCGGGACGCCGCATCACCGGCGGCTACCGGGTCCGGGCCGTCATCCCGGTAGGAGACGCATGAGCACGCAGCCGCCCCTGCGGGTCGTCATCGCCGACGACCAGGGCCTCGTCCGCACCGGCTTCCGCATGATCCTCACCGCCGCGGGCATCGAGGTCGTCGCCGAAGCCGCCGACGGCGAGCAGGCCGTCGACGCGGTCCGCCGCACCCGGCCCGACCTCGTCCTGATGGACATCCGCATGCCGGGGCTCGACGGCCTCGAAGCGACCCGCCGCATCCTCACCGGCCGCACCGCCGACGAGCCGCGCGTCGTCATCCTCACCACCTTCGACCTCGACCAGTACGTCTACGCGGCGCTGGCGGCCGGGGCGAGCGGCTTCCTGCTCAAGGACGTCACGCCCGAATACCTCGTCGCCGCGGTCCGCCTGGTCCGCGCCGGCGACGCGCTCCTCGCCCCGGCGATCACCCGGCGGCTCGTCGAGCGCTTCGCCGCCGCCGGCGGCCGCGGCGCCTCCACCGTCCACCGCGACCTCGCGGCCCTGACACCGCGCGAACTGGAGGTCCTCCGCATGCTGGCGGGCGGCCTCAGCAATGCGGAGCTGGCGCGGGCCCTGGGGGTGAGCGAGGCGACCGTCAAGACCCACGTCACCCGCATCCTGTCCAAACTGGCCCTGCGCGACCGCGCGCAGGCGGTGGTGGCCGCCTACGAGTCCGGCCTCATCACCCCGGGCGCCGCCCCCCGCCCCTGACCCCGCTCAGCGGGCGGCGTCCTCCAGCGCCTGGAATTCCGCGTCGGTCAGGACGAGGCCCGCGGCCGCGGTGTTCTCCTCCAGGTGCGCCACCGACGAGGTGCCCGGGATCGGCAGGATGACCGGGGACCGGCGCAGCAGCCACGCGAGGGCCAGCTGCGAAGGGGCCACGCCGCGGTCGGCGGCGATCCGGGTCAGCGGGCTGTCGGCGCCGGCCAGGGCGCCGGTGGCCAGCGGGAACCACGGGATGAAGGCGATGCCCTGCGCCTCGGCGTAGTCGAGTACGTCCTCGGCGGCGCGGTCGGCCAGGTTGAAGCGGTTCTGGACCGAGACGATCGTCGCTGTCGCGCCCGCCTCCTTGATCTCCGCGACGGTCACCTCGCTCAGCCCGATGTGCCGGATCTTGCCCTCGCCCTGCAACGCGGCCAGCTCGCCGACCTGCTCGGCGATCGGCACCTTCGGGTCCACG
The DNA here is from genome assembly GCA_036015235.1 of Streptomyces sp. NBC_00433. Taxonomy (NCBI): domain Bacteria; kingdom Bacillati; phylum Actinomycetota; class Actinomycetes; order Kitasatosporales; family Streptomycetaceae; genus Streptomyces; species Streptomyces sp. NBC_00433. The sequence continues at coordinate 4,585,535 of CP107926.1, forward strand.
CGGTGCAGCTGGAGCAGGTCGATACGCTCCACGCCGAGATGGCGCAGGCTCAGCTCGACCTGCTGCCGCAGATACTCCGGGCGCCCGATCGGCACCCACGTGCCAGGGGCCGGGCGCGAGAAGCCGGCCTTGGTCGCGATGACCAGGTCGTCGGCGTAGGGGTGCAAGGCCTTGCGGAGCAGCAGGTCGGCGGTGAAGGGCCCGTAGGCGTCGGCGGTGTCGATGAAGTTGATCCCCAGCTCGCCGGTGCGCTCCAGCACCCGCACGGCCTCCTCAGGATCCCTGGGGTCCCCCCAGACCCCCGGCCCGGTCAACTGCATCGTCCCGTACCCGAGCCTGTTCACCGGCAGATCCCCGCCGAGCAGGAAGCTCCCCGCTGCCGCGGCGGGGAGGGCGGTGGTTTCTGGCATTTCGAGCTCCCTAGCGGAGGTGTGACTGGCGTGACGCCCTACCCAACGCCACCCGGGTCCCCCGGTATTTCCCCTGCCGCAGGGGTGCCCCCCGGGCCGCCGCATGCAGCGGAGGGTGCCCCTCAGGGGCGCGGCCTGCCGCTGAGGGCAACCACCCAGGGGCGCGGGGCTGCATCTGATCTGCGGCTGGCGCCGCGTGGGCGCGCTCAGCCACCCACCCGCCGGTGGTCCGGATGCGACAGCAACAGCCCCTCACGGCCGGTGGCGACGCGCAGCTTGTCGACGGCTGGTCGCGCCGTTCCCCGCGCCCCTGGGGGGCACCCCCCTACGCGGAGGGCAACGTCACCGCAGGGACGCGTGGGGGTCGCCCCGGGGATGCCCGGGGGAAGGGTTGGCGGGGGAAGGTGGGGGCGTGGGGAAGACGTGGCGGGTCGCCGCGGCCGTCGGGCCGCTCGCGTCGGTGGCCGTATGGGCCGCATGGCATCGCGGCCTGCTGACGGCCGGCGGCCGGGACCTGGTCGCCGCCGACCGGACCTGGCTGGCCGCCGCGTTCGCGGCAACCGCGCTCGGGTGGGTCGCGATCGCCGTCGCACGGCAGGGCACGGTGCTGGAGCCGCTGCCGGCCGGGCGCCTCCTGGCGACCCAGTTCGCGGCGACAGCCGCCAACCAGCTGACCCCGGCGGGCATCGGCGCCGGCGCCGTGAATCTGCGCTTCCTGCGCGCCTGCGGCCTGCCGCTGGCGCGCACGTCCGCCGCGCTCGCGCTGTATTCGCTCGCCGAGTCCGTCGGCCGGGTGGCCTTGCTGACGACGATGCTGCTGGTCTTCCCGCACGCGCTGCGCGTGCGGGGCCTGGTGCCGGACCGCGGCACGGTCGAGGTGGCCGCCGCCGCGCTCGCGGTCGCCGCCGCGGCAGCGGTGACGCTGGTCGTGGCGATACGCCCGGCCCGCCGCCTGGTGGGCGGCTTCCTGGTGACGGCCCTGGCCGACGCCAGGTCCCTGCACATGCGGCCCGCGAGAGCGCTGGCCCTGTGGGGCGGGTCGCTGGCCTTCCCCGCCTTGCAGGCCGCGGGCCTCGTGGCGGTGGCGCACGCCCTCGCCCTCCCGGTGCCCGCGGCGAACGTGGCGGTCGCGTATCTGGCCGCGACCTGCCTGGCCGCGGGCATACCGACGCCCGGCGGCGTCGGTTCTGTGGACGCCGCGCTCGGCCTGGCGCTGGTCGCGGCGGGGTCGCCCGCGACGGCGGCGACCAGCGCGGTGCTGGGCTACCGGATCATCACCGCGTGGCTGCCGCTGCTGCCCGCGGCCCTGACGCTCGGCGCGCTGGTGCGCCGCAAGGTCGTCTGAGTGCCGCTCCGGTGAACCCCCGGGGCGGGGGCGACTGTTGACAGCACAGGTTTATCGGCCATACTGCCCGCCGTGGAGCAGCGCACAGGTTCGATCACACCGGCGATACACCCCGCAGGGACCGATCCGGCATTCGTGCCAGGTCTCCTGCCCCCGCGTCCTGCCGCGGACGAGGTGAAAGCCTCAGATCCGGCCGAGGCCGCCCCGCCCGAGGAGGACGTGGCCGAGGTCGCGGAAGAAGCGGCGGAAGCGGAAGAAGAGGTCACTCCGGGCCCCGTGGCAGAGGGTGGCGAGGAGGACGAGGACGAGGACCGCGGCGAGCCGCTCTTCGAGGTCTCGGACCGCCGCGCGACGATCCTGGCCGACCGGGTCGGCATCGTCTTCCGGTTGGACGGCGAGGAGGCCGACTTCACCTGGGACGAGATCGGCGCGGTCGAGATCGAGACGCCGCGTTTCAGCAAGCGCTTCGAGGTGACCGTCTACACGGGCCCGCGCCGCTGGTTCGAGGCGCATGTCGAGGCGAGGTCCCGCGGTCTGCTGAAGACCTGGACGGCCGAGCTGGACGCCGTACTCGACGAGCACTTCGAGGACCCGGAGGAGAAGGCGGCCGCGGCGGAGGAGGAAGCCGGGTCCGTGGCCGAGGCCACCGAGAGCACCGAGAGCACCGAGGCCACCGAGACCGCCGCCAAGGAAACCGAGGCCACCGAGGACGGGAAGACCGCCGCCGAGGCATGACCTCGGCCGTAGCGGAAGACCCGACGGCGTCAAGGAACGCCCGTCGGCGTTAAGAACACGTATGGAAAAGTCCTGCGGCGCCCCGCTGACAGCCGGGGCGCCGCACTCTGACCGAGGCTCCCGCACCTGTTCTCCCGCGGCCGGACCATGCCGTGGGGGTGCGGTGGCGCGCACGGTCGACGGCGACCAGTTTGCGTAACGCTGACCAGGCCATCTCCGCCTTCCGATGGCCTGCATCACCACGCCTTGTCGTCGGCCTGTCGCCCGGCGGCGGCACCGCACGACAGGAGCACGGTCGATGGCCACCACCGCCGGGACGGAACGCGGCCGGCTCCGTTCGTGGTTGCTGGAGGGCCTGTCCGACATGGCCAGGCACCAGCACCAGGAGCCGGGCAGCGAGGGCAGGCAGCAGGCGGTGCACCAGGGGCAGCGCTGGTGGCGGGTGATGTGCCTGACCGGTGTCGACTACTTCTCCACCCTCGGCTACCAGCCGGGCATCGCGGCGCTCGCCGCCGGGCTGCTGTCGCCGATCGCGACGATCGTGCTGGTGGTCGTGACGCTCGCGGGCGCGCTGCCCGTCTACCGCAGGGTGGCGGAGGAGAGCCCGCACGGCGCGGGCTCGGTGGCGATGCTGGAGCGGCTGCTGTCGTTCTGGCAGGGCAAGCTGTTCGTGCTGGCCCTGCTGGGCTTCGCGGCCACCGACTTCCTGATCACCATCACCTTGTCGGCGGCGGACGCCTCCACCCACCTGGTGGAGAACCCGCACTTCAGCTCCAGCCTCGGCGGCCACCAGATGGTGATCACGCTGGGCCTGATCGCGCTGCTGGGCGCGGTCTTCCTGAAGGGCTTCCTGGAGGCCATCGGGGTGGCCGTGGTCCTGGTCGGGATCTATCTGGCGCTGAATGTGGTCGTGGTGGTGGACGGCCTGTGGCATGTGCTGACCGCCGCGCACCTGGTGACGGACTGGACGCACGGGCTGACCGTGGAGCGCGGCAATGTCTTCGTGATGATCGGCGTGTCCCTGCTGATCTTCCCCAGGCTGGCGCTGGGCATGTCCGGCTTCGAGACCGGTGTCGCGGTGATGCCGCACGTCAAGGGCGGTCCCGACGACACCGAGGAGCATCCGGCCGGGCGGATCCGCGACACGAAGAAGCTGCTGACGACCGCCGCGCTGATCATGAGCGTCTTCCTGATCGCGACCAGCTTCCTGACGACCGTGCTGATCCCCAAGGAGGAATTCGAGGCGGGCGGCCCGGCCAACGGCCGCGCGCTGGCCTTCCTGGCGCACCAGTACCTGGGTTCGGGCTTCGGGACGGTCTACGACTTCTCCACCATCGCGATCCTCTGGTTCGCCGGCGCTTCGGCGATGGCGGGCCTGCTCAACCTGATGCCGCGCTATCTGCCGCGCTACGGCATGGCGCCGCACTGGGCGGGGGCGGTGCGGCCGATGGTGCTGGTCTTCACGCTGGTCGCCTTCCTGGTGACGTGGATCTTCGACGCCAGCGTGGACAAGCAGGGCGGCGCGTACGCGACGGGTGTGCTGGTGCTGATGAGTTCCGCGGCCATCGCGGTGACCATCGCGGCCCGCAAGGCGCGGCAGCGGCGGTGGACGGTCGGCTTCGGTGTGATCGCGGTGGTCTTCCTCTACACGACCGTGGTCAACGTGCTGGAGCGGCCGGACGGTGTGAAGATCGGCGCCTGCTTCATCGCGGGCATCATGCTGGTGTCGTTCCTGTCCCGGCTGGCCCGCGCCTTCGAGCTGCGGGTGACCAGCGTGCGCCTCGACCCGATGGCGGAGCGCTTCGTGCGGGACATCGCCAAGCGCAGGGTCCGCTTCGTCGCCAACGAGCCGGGGCTGCGGGACCCCGCCGAATACCGCGAGAAGCTCGCCCAGATCCGGCTGGACAACGACATCCCGGCCGAGGACGACCTGGTCCTGGTGGAGGTCACCATCATGGACGCGTCGGAGTTCGAGTCGGCGCTGACCGTACGCGGCCAGGTGCTGCACGGGCGCTACCGGGTGCTGTCGCTGGAGAGCTCGTCGGTGCCCAACGCGCTGGCCGCGCTGCTGCTGCACGTACGGGACGCGACCGGGTGCAAGCCGCACATCTACTTCGAGTGGACCGAGGGCAGCCCGTACGCGAACTTCCTGCGCTTCTTCCTCTTCGGCCACGGCGAGGTCGCCCCGGTCACCCGCGAGGTGCTGCGGGAGGCGGAACCCGACCGCTCCCGCCGCCCGAAGGTGCACGTCGGCTGACGCCCGGCGGGACCGGCGGGCGGCGTCCGCGTCAGGGACGCGTATGGACCGCGGGCGGCGCCGTCAGGGCGGCGTCAACAGGCGTCCGCGGGGCCGGCCCGGTGCCTAGCGTCGGCGGTGTGCAGCGCGGATACCCCTCCCCACCGGTCCGCCGTCCCTCCTCCCCAGGACGCGGTGCCGGGCCGGTCTGCGGCTCCGACCGCGACCGGCCCGCCCGGCTGCGTATCGCCTTCGCCCTGCCGGGCGCCCTGCTGGCCGCCGCCATGGCGGTGGACGCCGTCGCGGGCACCCTGACCTGGCCGCGCGCCCTGCTGTGGGCGGGGCTCGCGGCGGCGCTGCTCGCGGTGCTCGTCCCGCCGCGCATCACGGCGGGCGGCGGGCAGCTGACGGTCCGCGCGCTGCTGCGTACGCGCCGGGTGCGCACCGACCTGCTGGTCGCCGCCAGGATCGACGGCGGCACCGCGCGGCGCCTGGTGCTGCGGGACGCGTTCGGGTCGCGGGTCGAGGTCGACGCGCGGGCGGTGGCGGAGAGCCCCTTCCTGCGGCACGAGCTGGACCTCGGCGCCCGCCGTTCCCATGCGGCGGGCCTGCTCGCCGACACCTCGGCCGTACGCGACCTGGCCGGCGCGGCGGACGAGGACGAGGCCCGCGCCCTCTTCCGCGCGTCGAACCCGCACTGACGGGCCCGGCGGCCCCGCGGGGTCAGTGCCAGCCGTACAGCTCCTTGAGGCGGTTGACCACCAGGTTGAAGCGGCCGCGGTCCAGGGCGCAGGCCTCGCGGCGCATGCCCTGCTCGTGCAGGCGCAGCACCCGGTCGACGTCGACCCAGGAGTCGCGGCCCTCGCGGTCCCAGGGGCCCGCGCCTATCGCGACCCACTCGCGGTCGTGGTCGTGGCGCTTGCTGGAGAGCTGGACGGCCAGCAGGGTGCCGGCCGCCTCGCGGGCCACGACCAGCACCGGGCGGTCCTTGCCGCGGCCGTCGTTCTCCTCGAAGGGCACCCAGGTCCAGACGATCTCGCCCGGGTCGGGGTCGCCGTCGTGGGCCGGGGCGTATGCGGTACGCACCCGGCCCACTCCGTGCGGGTCGGCCTCGGTGGTGGCGTAAGGGCCCGCGGCGCCGGGGAATTCGGGGTGGTGGCTGTCGGTGAAAGTCGTCACGGCCCGACGCTATCGGGCCGCGCCGGGCCCTTCACCAGCGGTGGTGCACCTGGGCCCGGATCCGCCGGTCGTACAGGTCGCGTACGCCGTCGAGCACGGCGGGCGGCAGTTCCGGCAGGGCGGCGGCCGCCGCGTTGGCCCTGGCCTGCTCGACCGAGCGGGCGCCGGGGATCACCGAGGTCACACCGGGCTGCTGGATGATCCAGCGCAGCGCGGTCTGCGCGGGGGTGGCGCCTTCCGGGGCGAGGCCGGCGAATTCCACCGCGGCCTCAAGGCCGGTCTCGTAGTCGACGCCGGAGAAGGTCTCGCCCTGGTCGAAGGCCTCGCCGTGCCGGTTGTACGCGCGGTGGTCGTCGGCGGCGAAGACGGTCTCCCGGGTGTATTTGCCGCTGAGCAGCCCGGACGCCAGCGGCACCCGGGCGATGATACCGACACCGGCTCGCGCCGCCGCGGGCAGCACCCGCTCCAGCGGCTTGAGCCGGAAGGGGTTGAGGATGATCTGCACGCTCGCCACACCGGGGCGGGCTATGGCCGCGAGCGCCTCGTCGCAGGTTTCGACGCTGACCGCGTAGGCGGCGACGCGCTGCTCGGCCACCATCGTGTCGAGGGCGTCGTAGAGCGCGTCGGAGTCGTAGACGGCGGTGGGCGGGCAGTGCAGCTGGACCAGGTCGAGGGTGTCGACGCCCAGGTTCGCGCGGGAGCGGTCGTTCCAGGCGCGGAAGTTGTCGAGGCTGTAGTTCTCGGGCCGCTGCTCGGCGCGGCGGCCCATCTTGGTGGCGACGAGGATGCCCGCGTCCGGCCGGTCCTTGAGATAGCGGCCGATCAGCTGCTCGCTGCGGCCGTCGCCGTAGACGTCGGCGGTGTCGAAGAAGGTCACACCCGACTCGACGGCGGCGTCCAGCACCGCGATCGCGTCGGCTTCCTTGACATCGCCCCAGTCGGCGCCGAGCTGCCAAGTGCCGAGGCCGACGACGGACACCGGCTTGCCGGTCCTGCCCAGTACACGCTGTTCCATGAGCCCGATGCTACGACGCTCCCGGTCCCACCCCGTGCCGGGTGGGACCGGGAGCATGCCGGCTGTCCGGTGCTCAGCCGGACAGGCCGTCCAACGCCCGGTTCAGGTCCAGGACGTTGACCCGGGGTTCACCGAGGAAGCCCAGGTCGCGGCCGTGGACGTGGTCCGCGACCAGCTTGTGGACGTCGTCGGCGGACAGGCCGCGGGCCTTGGCGACCCGGTTGACCTGCTCGTAGGCGTAGGCGGTGGAGATGTCCGGGTCGAGGCCGGAGCCGGAGGCCGTCAGGGCGTCCGCGGGGACGTCCCCGGGGCTGACGCCGTCGAAGGCGGCGACGTCGTGGCGGCGCTGCGCGATCGCCTTGATCAGGTCGGGGTTGTTCGGCCCGAGGTTGGACGCGCCCGAGGCCAGCGGGTCGTAGGAGCCCGCCGAGGGGCGCGGCTGGAAGAACTTCGGGTCCGGCCGCGCCGCCTCGTCGGCGTCGTCGGGGTTCTTCTTCGGCAGGTCGAAGTTCTGGCCCAGCAGGCTGGAGCCGACGGTCCTGCCGTTCTCGCTCACCACCGAGCCGTTGGCCTGGTGGTGGAAGGCCGCCTGGGCGACACCGGTGACGGCCAGCGGGTAGAGCACACCGGTGATCACGGTGAGCACCAGCAGCATCCGCAGCGCCGACAGATGACGGCGGACGGCCGGGGGGAAGTAGTTGGCCATGTCGAACACCTTCTTTCGTGGATCGGGTCCGCCGGGTCAGCGCAGTCCGGGTATGAACTGGATGATCAGGTCGATGAGTTTGATGCCGACGAAGGGCAGGATCAGCCCGCCGATGCCGTAGACGCGGATGTTGCGGCCCAGCAGCTTCGAGGCCGACGAGGGCCGGTAGCGCACCCCGCGCAGCGCCAGCGGGATCAGCCCGACGATGATCAGCGCGTTGAAGATGATCGCCGACGCGATCGCGGAGGTCGGGCTGTGCAGGCCCATGATGTTGAGCTTGTCCAGGCCCGGGTAGGCCACCGCGAACATCGCGGGGATGATCGCGAAGTATTTCGCGACGTCGTTGGCGATCGAGAAGGTCGTCAGCGCGCCCCGGGTGATGAGCAGCTGCTTGCCGATCTCGACGATCTCGATCAGCTTGGTGGGGTTGGAGTCCAGGTCCACCATGTTCCCGGCCTCCTTGGCGGCCGAGGTGCCGGTGTTCATGGCCACGCCGACGTCCGCCTGGGCCAGCGCGGGCGCGTCGTTCGTACCGTCGCCGGTCATCGCGACCAGCTTGCCGCCGGCCTGCTCCCGCTTGATCAGCGCCATCTTGTCCTCGGGGGTGGCCTCGGCGAGGAAGTCGTCCACGCCCGCCTCCTCCGCGATGGCCTTGGCCGTCAGCGGGTTGTCGCCGGTGATCATCACCGTGCGGATGCCCATCCGGCGCAGTTCCTCGAACCGCTCCCGCATCCCGGCCTTGACGACGTCCTTGAGGTGGATGACGCCCAGCACGGTCGCGGTGGTCGTCCCGCCGCGGTGCACGACCTCGCCGACGACGAGCGGCGTGCCGCCGCTGGCCGCGATGGCGTCGGTCATCGGACCGACGTCGGCGGTGGGGTGGCCGCCGTTCTCCCTGATCCAGTGCATGACCGCGGAGGCCGCGCCCTTGCGCAGCTCACGCCGCCCGCCGTCCTCGGTGAGGTCGACGCCGCTCATCCGGCTCTGGGCGGTGAAGGGCACGAACTCGGCGTGCCCGCCCAGCTCGCGGCCCCGCAGGGCGTACTTCTCCTTGGCCAGCACCACGATGGAGCGGCCCTCGGGGGTCTCGTCGGACAGCGACGAGAGCTGTGCGGCGTCGGCGAGTTCGGCGATGCCGACATCGGCTACCGGCAGGAATTCGGCGGCCTGGCGGTTGCCGAGGGTGATGGTGCCGGTCTTGTCCAGCAGCAGCGTGTTGACGTCGCCCGCGGCCTCGACAGCGCGCCCGCTCATCGCGAGGACGTTGCGCTGCACCAGCCGGTCCATGCCGGCGATGCCGATCGCGGACAGCAGCGCGCCGATCGTGGTGGGGATCAGCGCGACCACCAGGGCGACCAGGACGACGAGCGACTGCTCGGCCCCGGCGTAGATCGCCATCGGCTGGAGGGTGACGACGGCCAGCAGGAAGACCACGGTCAGCGAGGCGAGCAGGATGTTCAGCGCGATCTCGTTGGGCGTCTTCTGCCGGGAGGCGCCCTCGACCAGGGCGATCATGCGGTCGATGAAGGTCTCGCCCGGCTTGGACGTGATCTTGACGACGACCCGGTCGGACAGCACCCTCGTGCCGCCGGTGACCGCGGAGCGGTCGCCGCCGGACTCGCGGATGACGGGCGCGGACTCGCCGGTGATCGCCGACTCGTCCACCGACGCGATGCCCTCGACGACGTCGCCGTCGCCGGGGATGATCTGGCCGGCCTCGACCACCACGTGGTCGCCGAGCCGCAGCCCCGCCGCGGGCACCGACTCCTCGGCGGGCGCGCTGTCGCCGTGCCGCCAGTCGACCAGGCGGCGGGCGACGGTCTCGGTCCTGGTCTTGCGCAGCGTCTCGGCCTGCGCCTTGCCGCGCCCTTCGGCGACGGCTTCGGCCAGGTTGGCGAAGACGACGGTGAGCCACAGCCACACGGTGATCACCCAGGGGAAGATCCCCGGGTCCTTGACGGCCGAGGCCGTGGTCAGCACGGCGCCGACCTCGACCACGAACATCACCGGGTTCTTGACCATGATCCGCGGGTCGAGCTTGCTGAAGGCGCCGGGAATGGAGCTGAGCAGCTGCTTCGGGTCGAGCAGCCCCCCGGAGACGCGATGCGGCTCCTGCTGCTGGGCGGCCTGGCCGCCGGACGGGACCGGCTGCGGCCGGTCGGTGGTCAGGGACATCAGTGGAGGCCTTCCGCGAGCGGACCCAGCGCGAGCGCGGGGAAATAGGTGAGGCCGACGACGATCACGATCACGCCGGTCAACAGGCCGACGAACTGCGGCCGGTGGGTGGGCAGCGTCCCCGCGGTGACCGGGACGGGCTGCTGTCTGGCCAGCGAACCCGCCAGTGCCAGCACGAAGATGATCGGCAGGAAGCGGCCGAAGAGCATCGCGAGGCCCAACGCGGTGTTGTACCAGTGGGTGTTGACGCCGATGCCGGCGAAGGCGGAGCCGTTGTTGTTGGCCGCGGAGGTGAAGGCGTAGAGGACCTCGGAGAAGCCGTGCGGCCCGGAGTTGAGCATCGAGGCCCGCTCGCCCTTGAGCGACATCGCGGTGCCCGTGCCGATGAGGACGACCGCGGGGGTGGCCAGGATGTAGAGGGAGGCGAACTTCATCTCCCGCGCGCCGAGCTTCTTGCCCAGGTATTCCGGGGTGCGGCCGACCATCAGACCGGCCACGAAGACCGCGATGATCGCCAGGATCAAGATGCCGTAGAGACCCGAGCCCGTACCACCGGGGGCGATCTCGCCGAGCATCATGTTGAAGATCGTCATCCCGCCGCCGCCGGGCGAGAACGAGTCGTGGAAGGAGTTCACCGCACCGGTGGAGGTCAGTGTCGTGGAGGCGGCGAAGAGGGCCGAGGCCCAGATGCCGAACCGCTGCTCCTTGCCCTCCAGCATCCCGCCCGCCGCGTGGCCGGCGCTGCTGCTCACGCTGTGCAGCTCGTTGACGGTGATCAGCGTGACCGAGGCCGCCCAGATCAGGCCCATCACGGCCAGGATCGCGTAGCCCTGGCGGTGGTCGCCGACCATCTTGCCGAAGGTCCGCGGCAGCGAGAACGAGATCACCAGCAGGAGGTATATCTCCAGGATGTTGGTGAAGCCGTTGGGGTTCTCGAAGGGGTGGGCGGAGTTGGCGTTGTAGAAGCCGCCGCCGTTGGTGCCCAGCTCCTTGATCGCCTCCTGCGAGGCCACCGGCCCGCCGGTCAGCGACTGCTTGTCGCCGATCAGGGTGCCGATCTCGTGGATGCCGTGGAAGTTCTGCACCGCGCCCATCGCGACCAGCACGATCGCGAAGACGAACGCCAGCGGCACCAGCAGCCGCACCACGATCCGGGTCAGGTCGACCCAGAAGTTGCCCAGCCGGTCGGTGCGCTTGCGCGTGAACCCGCGGATCAGCGCCGCGACCACCGCGATACCCACCGCGGCCGACACGAAGTTCTGCACCGCGAGCCCGGCCATCTGGACCAGATGGCCCATCGTGACCTCACCGCTGTACGACTGCCAGTTGGTGTTCGTCACGAACGAAGCGGCGGTGTTGAAGGCCTGGTCGGCCTTGACCGGCGCGAAGCCCAGCGACATCAGCAGATGGTTCTGCAGCCGCTGGAAGCCGTAGAGGAAGAGGACGGAGACCGCCGAGAAGGCCAGCACGCTGCGCAGATACGCGCCCCACTGCTGGTCGGCCTCGGCGTCGACGCCGCCGAGCCGGTAGAGGACCTTCTCCACCGCCAGGTGCTTGCCCGCGGTGAGGATACGGGCCATGTAGTCGCCCAGCGGGCGGTAGGTCAGCGCCAGCGCCGCGATCAGTACGGTGATCTGGAGCCAGCCCGCGAGAGTGTCGTTCATCTAGAACTTCTCCGGGAAGATCAGGGCCAGCACGAGATAGCCGAGCAGGCAGCAGGCCACGACGAGGCCGACGGCATTTTCCACGCTCACAGCCGCCCGACCCCCTTGGCGACGAGTGCGAGCACGGCGAAGACCGCGATCGTCACAGCGATGAACACGAGATCGGACATTTTCGGTGGCACCCCAGTGGTGACGTACGGATACGGCGAGGGGGCCGCTCCGGCCCCGTCCCATACAGTCACCCCGCACAAGCGTGCGGCCGCGTTCGTTAACGCTTCCCTTGCGCGGGAGGCGGTCCCATTGACGTGGTCTTGACGGTTTGCGGCCGCGCGGCGCCGGCGTAGGCTCGAACGTGGTAACAAAGTGGCGCAAAACGGGCGGAGGTGCGACGATGACGCGGTTCGAAACACGGCGCCCACCGGTGCGGGACCCGGTCGGCACACGGGACGCCGACCCCGTGGGTACGCCGGCTGTCGACCCGGCGCAGGAACCGACGGGCACGCGGGACGCCGATCCCGAGGTCGGCCACCGGCGCGCCCTGGTGCTCAGCGAGGTGGCGGCCGAGGGTCCGACCGGCCTCTACCGCGTGCTGCGCCGGGCGGTCTCCGGCGACGCGGATGCCGCAGGCCTACGCGTCTCGGCCCTGATCCGGGCGCTCCCCGGCGTCACCTTCATGGACTCGCACGACCTGCTGCTCCAGGCCCACATCCCCGACGCCGCCCTCGCCGGGAGCCTCGACCCGGGCCAGCGGGTGGCCCTGTGCTCCGTGATCGACCGAACCGAACACCTGTACGACCACCCGCGTACGTGAGGGTGCGCCCGGCCGGGCGCACGCGTGAGGGGTGCGCCCGGCCGGGCGCACCCCTCGAAGCAGACCGCCTACCAGGCGAAAGCCTCCGGTGACGGGCCGGGGCCCGGGAAGATGCCGTCGAGCTCGGCCAGCAGTTCGCCGGACAGGTCGAGGTCGAGGGCGCGCAGCGCCGACGCCAGGTGGGCCGGGGTGCGGGGGCCGACGATCGGACCCGTCACACCCGGGCGGGTGAGCAGCCAGGCCAGGGCGACGTCGCCGGGCTCCAGCCCGCGCTTGTCGCACAGGTCCTCGTACGCCTGGACCTTCGCGCGGACCACCGGGTCCGCGAGCCCCGCCGCCGAGCGCCCCACCGACGTGCGAGAGCCGCCGCCCTCACGCTCCTTGCGCAGCGCGCCGCCCAACAGCCCCTGGTTCAGGGGCGACCAGGGGATGACCCCGAGGCCGTACGCCTGCGCCGCCGGGATGACGTCCATCTCGGCGGTGCGCTGCGCGAGGTTGTAGAAGCACTGCTCGCTGACCAGCCCGAGCGAATTGCGCCTGCGCGCCGCCTCGTTGGCCTGGGCGATGTGCCAGCCGGCGAAGTTGCTCGACCCGGCGTAGAGGATCTTGCCCTGGGCGACCAGGACGTCGACGGCCTGCCATATCTCGTCCCAGGGCGTGGCCCGGTCGATGTGGTGGAACTGGTAGACGTCGATGTGGTCGGTGCCCAGCCGGCGCAGGCTCGCCTCGACCTCGCGCCGGATGTTCAGCGCCGACAGGTGGTCGTGGTTGGGCCAGGACTGTTCGCGCCACGAGGTGCCGTCGTTGGTCATGTTGCCGTAGAGCTTGGTGGCCAGCACGACCTTGTCCCGCCGCCCGCCGCCCTGGGCGAACCAGCCGCCGAGCACCTCCTCGGTGAGCCCCTTGCGGTTCTCGTCGCCGTAGATGTTGGCGGTGTCGAAGAAGTTCACGCCCGCGTCCAGGGCGCTGTCCATGATCCCGTGCGCGGTGGCCTCGTCGGTCTCCGAGCCGAAATTCATCGTCCCGAGCACAACACGGCCGACCTTGAGGCCGGTGCGGCCCAGCTGGGTGTATTTCATAGCGGCCAGGCAACACCCTGGAGTGCGCTCGAAGGCAAGGGCTACGGCGCGGGTGGTGCCTGCGCCCCGGCGCCGGCTGCTCGGAGCTGCGCGATCCCCCCGTCCAGCGCGGCCTTCAGGTGCGTCGTCTCCCCGGTGGCCAGCAGGATCGACACCCCGCCCTGCACCCCGGCGAGCAGGGCGGCGGCCGACGTGTCCACGTCGAAGGAGTCGGGCAGCAGACCGCCCTTCTGCAGCGCCCGCATGCCGCCGGCGAGGCTCTCCTGCCATTGGCGCAGCAGGCGGACGACGATGGCACCGGCCCCCGGCGACGTACGCCCGACCTGCTGCAGCAGCGACCCGAGCGGGCAGGAGTCGCCCTGCTCCTCGTAGCGCGCGACGACCGCGTCCCGCCACGCGCCCCAGGCCTGCCAGCTGTCCAGGCAGCCCAGATACGGCTGCTGGTCGTCGAGGACCCGGTCCGCCTCGTGCTGGGCGACGGCCAGCAGCAGCTGGTCCCTGCCCTCGGGGAAGTAGTGGAAGAGCTGGCTCTTGCTGGTGCGGGTGCGCTCCCTGACGTCGTCCAGGGTGGCCGTGAGGCCGCGCTCCCGCAGGACCTCGGCGGCCCCGAGCACGATCCGCTCGCGGGTGAGCCGCCCCTTGGGCGTCAGCTTCTTCGGCTTCTTCGACGTGGGTGCGACTGCCACGACCCGCCTCCCCTGCACCAGGAACAGTCGGTCCATTTTACGCCCGTGGGCCGCCGGCCCCGGGCAGATTCTGGACTTGCCCGTCCATTTTTTTCCGCGCACCGTGGAGGGCGCCCGGCGGATCGGCCGCGAGGCGCGGACCACCGCGAGATGCGGTCGGCCGCACGAGAAGAGGGAGCAGCGGGATGAACCTGGAGCTGGAAGGCAAGCGCGCGATCGTCACCGGATCGACCAGCGGCCTCGGCGAGGAGATCGCCAGGCAGCTGGCGGCCGAAGGGGCGGCGGTCGTCGTGCACGGACGGGACTCGGCACGGGCCGAAGCCGTCGCCAAGACGATCAGGGAGGCCGGCGGCCGGGCCGACGTCGCCCTCGGCGACCTCAGCACGGACGAGGGCGCCGAGGCGGCCGTCACCGAGGCCCTGGCCTGCGGCCCGATCGACATCCTGGTCAACAACGTGGGCGTCTACGACCTCTCCGTCAGCTGGTCGACCGCCTCGCCGCAGGCGTGGGCCGACATCTACAACACCAACGTCATCTCCGGCGTGCGCATGATCCAGCGCCTGGTGCCGGCCATGCGCGAGCGGGGCTGGGGACGGGTGATCCAGATCAGCAGCGTCACCGGCCGCCTGCCCCAGGCGAGCCAGCCCCACTACGCCGCCACCAACGCGGCACGCAGCAATCTGGCCGCGTCCCTGGCCCGCGAGCTGCGGCAGACCGGCGTCACGTCCAACGCCATCGCGGCGGGCGGCATCCTCGTACCGTCCGTGCGGGACTCCCTGATCGCGCTGGGCCAGGAGAAGGGCTGGGGCACCACCTGGGACGAGATCGAGCCCGAACTCGTCAGGACCCTCGCCCCCAACGACGTCGGCCGCATCGGCAGGCCCGCCGACTACGCCGCCCTGGTGACCTTCCTGGCAAGCCCGGCGGGAAGCTTCGTGAACGGGGCGAACCTGCACGTGGACGGGGGGTGGCGGGCCGCCTGAGGCTCCGCGCCAGGCGGGCGGGGCCGCGGCGCCGGCTTCCCGGGCCGGCCCGTCACCGGAGTCCGTCGCGCGGTACGGACCGCCGCTACACCTCCAGGTGCGCGTTGACAGCGCGGGCGGACGGCGCCAGGTCGGGCATCTCCACGACCTCGGCTCCCGCTGCGGTCAGCAGCTCGACGCCCTGGCAGTCGGCGACGAAGAGGTCGGGTTCGCGCCAGGCGATCACCACGCGGGGGATACGGGCGGCGATGATCAGGCGAGCGCAGGGGAGCGGGCGGGAGCGGCGCTCCGAGCACGGTTCGAGGGTGCTGTAGAGGGTCGCGGTGGTCAGCCGGGGGTCGTCGGGCGGGAGTTTGGCGAGGGCCGACTCCTCGGCGTGGACGTGCGGGTCGCTCTCGCGGCTGTAACCATTGCTGATCTCCGTACCGTCGGCGCCGACGATGATCGCACCGACGTTGAAGGCACCCGCCGCGGGTGGGCACTTGCGGGACAGCTCGATCGCGCGGGTCATCCACGCGTGGTCGATGGCCGGGTCCTGCGTCACGGATGCGTCTCCTCGGGTGCGGATTCGGTGCGCGGCTTGGGCGCGTATCGCAGCAGCACCACGTCGCCGATCGTGCGGGTGCCGAGCAGCCTCAGCCGGTTGGTGGAGCCGCCGGGGTAGTCGGCGGCGCCCAGGAAGCGGGGCGCGGCGGGCTGGCCGACCAGCAACGGCGCCATGGCCAGGTGCACTTCGTCGGCCAGACCCGCTGCGAGGAACTGCGTGTGGATCGTGCCGCCGCCCTCGACCATGAGCTGCCGCACGCCCCGCCCGGCCAGGTCGTCGAGAACGGCGGCGAAGTCGACGGCGGGGCCGGTGCTGACGACGTCGGCGAGTCCGTCAAGGGTCTCCCGCACCTTCGGCGCGGCGGCGTCGGTGGTGTAGACGACCTTCCGGTCGCCGTGGTGCCAGAACTTGAGGTCGCGGCCGATGTCGCCGCTCGCGGTCACGGTGACCTTGAGCGGATACGCCGGCTTGCCCGCGGCGACCCGCGCGGCCCGCCGCTCCGGGCTGTTCACCAGCAGCCGGGGATTGTCCCGGCGCAACGTGTTGCCGCCGATCAGGATGGCGTCGGATTCCGCCCGCACCTGGTCGACACGGTCGAAGTCGTCCGCGTTCGACAGCAGCAGACGGTCGGCGGACGTGTCATCGATGTATCCGTCAATGGACGTCGCGACACTCAGCACTACGTACGGGCGCTCGGCCATCTATCCATCCGTTCGATGGGGCTGGGGCTCAGACTTCATGGGCCACGATGCCGTCGAGGGCAGCGCGGAAGTCCGTCACTGCTGGGACGTTATGCCATCGGCTCAACCCCGCGTCGAGCGCCGACAATTCCCCGAAGATCCGCGCGGACCGGGTCTCGGCGGCGATGGGAAGGGCCTGGCTGCCGGTGACCGCGGCGAGTTCGGGCTCGCCGGAGTGGACCTGTGCCACCGCTGCTCGCGCCAGGTAGACGCCACGATCCCGCCGGTAGGTGGGCGGCAGGGTGTGGATCGCCTGGGTGAACCCCTCGGCCGCAGCCTTGTGGTCGCCCAGTACAGACAGCGAGTGGGCACGCTGGGCGTGGACGTAGGCGGAGTCCAGCCACCCGCCACGGCGGCGCGGTGAATCCTCGTGGAGGTCGGACACAAGGTCCAGCGCGGTGTCGTACGCGCGGGCGCATGCCGTGCGGTCGCCGCTCAGCGCGTGGCCGTGGGCGCCGTACATGGCCCCCATCGCCGACAGCCGGCTGCGCGGCGGCGCGAGAACGCGCGCGGCGGCGGCGAGGTCGACGGCCTCTGCGGGATCGCGCATGTCACCCGCCAGTTGTGCCTTGCGGACCATGACGTACGCCACCAGTTCCGGATTGTCTGCCACGTGGGACCAGGTCAGCGCCCGGTCGGTCCAGTATTCGGCCGCCCGGTGGTCACCGGCGTCCTGGCAGAGCCACCCGCAGAATTCGGCGTATTCGGCCTGCACTTGCAGAAGTGCCAGCCGATCAGCCCCGGTTGCTTCCGCGCGCAGCCGCTGGATCAACCGGATGTGGTCGCGGACCGTGGGGATGACGTCAATCGGACCGAGCACGTTGTCGCAGTCGACGAGTGCCCGCCGCAGTTGCTGGAGATGCGTCACCGGATGGACGTCCGGTACGAACGCCGAACCCCGCGTGGCCAGCGCGGCAGGCAGCCCGGACGCGGCCAGGGCGGCCCCGGCGGCACCGCCGCGCAGGAGTGCGCGTCGCGGCATCGTCACGAAGATGATCCTTCCCTCGGCGGTACGGCACGGCACCCGGACGGCGTCCGGGCCGGGTGGCGCGTCCGCGGGCGGGGCGGTGGAGGCGTCCGCCGTCAGCATGCCGCCCGGGGCGGCCGGCCGCGGGCCGGGAAGCGGCCCCGCGGGGGAGTTGTCCGCATCGGCGGGGTCGTTGTCCGCTTCGGGCGCCCCCCGGACCAAGGCGCGGGTGAGGACTCCGCCGGTGTCCATGGCCTGGTCGAGTGCGGTGGCCAGTCCGGGCGTACACGTACGGACCGCTTTCTCGATCTTGCCGATCAGATCGCCGCTGACGTGGACCTTCGCACCCAGCTCGGCCTGCGACAGGCGGCGCCGCGTCCGCCAGTGGCGCAATTCCGCGCCGAACCAGTCGCGGCCGGACCTGCCCGGGTCCAACTGCTTGGGCGGCTGCGGCACATGACCTCCCCCCGCGAGCGGAGCGGATGAAGCGGACGACGCGGACACGTGCGGCTGTCCGCTTGGCGGACTACCGGCGACGTATCAGCGAAGGGCTGAATGGTTGCACGACGTTCCGCACCCAGTACACACCGCAACGGCCGGTGACCGTCTGGATTTCCTCGCAGGAGACTTCCTATGCCGACCCGAGACACCGACCTCCGGGCGCCGACCCGGACCTGGCGCGGGGAATTCGCACCGTACGAGCGGTGCGTGCCGCTCGCCCGCAGGCACGTGGAGCAGGCCATGACCCGGTGGGGATGCGTACCGGACGACGTGGCCGGCGCGGCGCTGGTGACCGGCGAACTCGCCGCCAACGCCGTACGACACGCGCACGTGCCCGGTCGGCCGTTCACCGTCGCGGTGACGCTGGGCGACGGCTGGTACGTGATCGAGGTGACCGACCCGCTGACCACCCCGCCGCGCACCGGGACCCCGGAGCCGGACGACGAACGCGGCCGGGGCCTGCTGCTCGTCGAGTCGCTGAGCGAGGCCTTCGGGCACCGCCCGCGCCCGGACGGCGGCAAGACCGTATGGGCCGTGCTGGCCGCGACCGTACGCCCGGTGTGCGGCGAGCGCACCTACCTGCCCGCGCACCTCGTGGCCGCCGCCCTCGGCCCCGGCACACGTGATGCGGAAGCGGCCGACGTGGAGCGGCAGTTGCGCTGCGCCCTCGAAGCCCACACCACCGGCGACCACCACGCCTTCGTACGCGAACTCGCCGGTGCCGCCACCGGAGCGGTCTGGACCCGCTGGATCCGCGGCCACCTCCCGACGGACGTGTTCGTCCTCGCCGACTGCCCCGCCGTCGACGGCCACGAGCCGTGCGCCGACTTCGCCGGACACCCGGGCGCCCACAGCTGGCAGCTCGCCGCCGCCGGGCACCGACACACCCTCCGGGCAGCCTGCGCGGAGGACGGCACCGCGGCGGTGCCCCGATGACCACCGCCCGGACCAGGACCCGCCCGCGCACACTGCACCACGAGCCCGACGCGGTCACCTGGGCGCGGGAGAGGGCGGGGCTGACGAAGCGGGCCCTCGCCGAACGCGTCGGCATCTCGGAGCAGTTGATGGGCGAGATCGAATCCGGCTGGCGCAACGCCACCCCCGTCAACCTGGCGAAGATCGCCCAGGCGCTGAACTGCCCCCGCGTTGCGCTGGAGCGCAAGCGCCGGCCATGAGCGGGGGGATGAGCCGTTGACCACGACAGAGGAGAGGTCTCCATGCAGAACATGACGATGCGGCCCTGGGGCGTCGGGCGGATGCGACCGTACCCGACGACCTACGCGCAGCCGTACGCCAGCGTCACCGTCGACCCGGTCACGCAGACCGGGGTGTTCCGCGACGGCAGAGGACAGGTGGTGGAGATGGGCAAGCACGGCACCAGCAGGGGCACCGAGACCAGTCCGCAGAGCACCAACCTGGACAGCCGCAACGATTCCGACCACGACCAGGACAGCACCCAGGACTGATGACCGTGACGACAACAGGACCCGTGATGGTGGTCACCGAGGCGGACGACCCGACCGCCGACATGGTCATCACCGAACTCAATCGGCGGGCTGTGCCGGTGGTCAGGTTCAACCCGGCCGACATCGGCGGGGATCTGGCGGTCTCGGCCCGGTTCGGCACCGGCCCCGCTCTCCTGTCAGGGCAGGTGCGCACCCCGTCGAGAACCGCCGACCTGAGCGGCATCCGCTCGCTCTACTGGCGCCGACCGACCTGGCCGGCCTTCGAGCACCTGGGCGAGGCGGACGCCCGCTTCGCCGCCGCCCAGGTGCGGCACGGGCTCGGCGGGGTGCTCTACGGGCTGCCCGGCTGCCGTTACGTCAACCACCCGCTGCGGAATGCCGAAGCCGAGCACAAGCCGCTCCAACTCGCGGTCGCCCGCCGCCTGGGGCTCACCGTGCCGCCCACCCTGGTGACCAACGACCTGGGCGAGGCACGTCGGTTCATAGGATCCCACCGGGACGCCATCCACAAAGTGCTGCGCTGGACGCCGTACAGGCAGGGTGGCACGGGGCTGACGACCTGGACCGAGCCGGTCACCGCCGACGAACTCGACGCATCGGTCACGGTGGTGCCGCACCTCTTCCAGGCTCGGGTGGACAAGGTCGCCGACCTGCGGGTCGTGGTGGTCGGCGATCAGGTGTTCGCGGTACGGATCGACTCCGACCTGCTGGACTGGCGGAAGGACTACAGCGCCCTCGGCTACGTCGTCGTCGATCTACCGGACAGCTTGGAGAAGGCGCTGGTCGCGTATCTGGAGCAGTTCGGGCTGAGCAGCGGCAGCTTCGATCTCGCCGTCGACCGCGCGGGGGACTTCCACTGGCTTGAGCTGAACCCGAACGGCCAGTGGGGTTGGCTGGAGGACGAGACGGGGCTGCCGCTGACCGTCGCCTTCGCCGACCTGCTCGAAGGAGGGGGAGCATGACCCCGTCCGACACCGCGGCCGAGCGCCGTGCCCTCGCCGACCGGCTTGAGGCGGGCGGCGGACTGTCCGATCCCGCGTGGCGGGCTGCCGTCGAGGCCGTGCCCCGCGAACTGTTCCTGCGGCCGGGGGTGTTCCTGCCCACCGGGGACGGCTGGTGGCGGCCGATCACCGCCCCGGATTCCGGGTCGAGCGAGTGGGTGGGAATCGCCTACAGCGACCAGTCGCTCGTCACCCAACTCGACGGGCACCTGACCGCCGATCAGGTCGACGCACCCGTCCGGGGCTTTCCGACCTCTTCCTCCACCGTTCCGGCCACGGTCCTGCGCATGGTCGAGGCCCTGGAAGTCCGGGACGGCGACCGCGTGCTCGAAGTCGGCACCGGGACCGGGTATTCGACCGCGCTGATGTGCCACCGGCTCGGCGAGGACAACGTCACGAGCGTGGAGGTGGACCCGGGCGTCGCCCGCCGGGCGGACGCCGCGCTGGAGGCGGCCGGCTACTCGACCTGGACGGTCACCGGGGACGGCCTGCTCGGCCACCCGTACCGCGCCCCGTACGACAAGGTGATCGCGACCTGCGCGGTCCGCCGCATCCCCTATGCCTGGGTCCGGCAGACCAGACCCGGCGGGACCATCCTCGCCACGGTGGGCTCCTGGCCGTACGGCACCGGTCTGGCCAGGCTCACGGTCATGGACGACGGGACGGCCGAGGGCCGGATCATCGGGCGTTCCTCCTTCATGCCTGCCCGTTCGCAGGCCGTGGTGCCGCTCGCCGGGGATCTCTCCGGCCGGGCCGCCTACGCGGACACCGAGCGCCGCACGCCGATCGCGCCCCGGCTGCTGGAGGAGTGGACGCCTGCCTTCCTCGCCCAGCTCGCCGCTCCAGGCGCCCAGCCGCTCCAGGCGGTGAGTGACGGCAACGGGCAGACGGTTCACTACCTGTTCGACCCCGGGCGGGAGTCCTTCGCCGAGCTGACGGAGGACGCCACCGGTCGGACCGTCCGCCAGGGCGGCCCCGTGGCCCTCTGGGACGCCGTCGAGCAGGCCCTCACCGCCTGGCAGGACTCCGGCCGCCCGGACATCGCCACAGTGCGGCTCCGGGTCACCGCCGAGGCGCACTCCTACTGGATCGGCGAGCAGCCCGCTCTGCGGTGGGAGCACCGTCTGGCGTGACGACCGCCGCGTCGCCGTACGCCCACGTGCACGTCACTCGCTGCGGGCCGCGGGCCGTCCGGCGGCCGGTTGTCCGGGGGCGCGGCCGCCGGGCCGACCCGTACCGTGTGCGCATGCTGCGCACCCTCCTCCCCTTCCTCGGCGCCTGCACGCTGATCGCCGCGTCGCCCGGGCCGAGCACGATGCTGATCGTGCGGCAGTCGCTGCGCAGCCGGCGGGCCGGCTTCCTCACCGTGCTGGGGAACGAGACGGGGGTCTTCGTGTGGGGTACGGTCGCCGCGCTCGGGCTCACCGCGCTGCTCGCGGCCTCGGAAGTGGCGTATGACGTCATGCGGGTCGTGGGCGCGGTGACGCTGATCGGCTTCGGGGTCAGGACGCTGCTGGACGCCCGGCGCGGGCCGCGCGAGGAGGAGGCGGGGCCGGCGGCCGTGCGGACGGGGCCGGCCTCCTACCGCTCCGGGCTGCTGCTCAACCTGGCCAACCCCAAGGCAGCGGTCTTCGCCATGTCGTTCCTGCCGCAGTTCGTGCCGGCGGGCGCGCCGCGGCTGCCCGCGATGATCGGCCTCGCCGCGCTGTGGGCGGTCTTCGAGGTCGGCTACTACGGGCTGTACGTGTGGTTCGTCGGCCGCCTGCAGCACGTCATCTCGCGGGCGGCCGTACGCAGGCGTCTTGAGCAGGTCTCCGGGGGAGTCCTGCTGCTGCTCGGCATACGGATGGCCGTCGAGGGCTGAGGGTGCCCCCCGCGGTCACTTCGCCGCCGGGGCGCCGCGGACGGTGAGGTCGGCCAGCAGGGACTCGGTGGCGGCCGCCACCGCTTCCACCGCCGCGTCGAAGGCCTCCTGGTTGTGGGCCGCGGGGGCGCGGAAGCCGGAAATCTTGCGTACGTACTGCAGCGCGGCCGCGCGGATGTCCTCGTCGTGGACCTCGGGGGTCATCGGGGGGCGCAGGGTCTTGATGCTTCGGCACATGCCTCCAGTGTGCCGCGCGGGTCCGACAGCCCGGCGCTCCCGGCCGAGCGGGGCCGGCCCGCGGAAGGCGCTCGGTCGGGCCGGAAGCTCAACAACCCGACCGCTCCTGCCTCTTGGCTCACAGCCAGCACCGGTGCTTCAATGCCTTCCATTGGTTAGGAACCTTTCCTAACCGCACCGCCACGCACCGCAGGTGGCCGCCCCGCCACGGGCGCGGCCGGAAACGGAGACGCACGTGCACCAGGCCCCCCACGATGCCACCACCAGCACCACGGAAAACCCCACCGGCACCCCCCGCACCCGGCGCCCCAGCCGCCGCATCGCCCTGATCGCCGCGGCCGGCGTACTGGCCGGCG
The DNA here is from genome assembly GCA_036015235.1 of Streptomyces sp. NBC_00433. Classification (NCBI taxonomy): domain Bacteria; kingdom Bacillati; phylum Actinomycetota; class Actinomycetes; order Kitasatosporales; family Streptomycetaceae; genus Streptomyces; species Streptomyces sp. NBC_00433. Next base: position 4,608,238 of record CP107926.1, read on the forward strand.
GCGGCGCCTCCCTCGCGCTCGCCGGCACCGGACAGGCGGCGACCCCCGCGGCGCAGCACCGTACGAGCGCGGCGGCGCCCGCGGCCACCGGCACGGGCCTGGCCGACTCGCACAAGAAGGAGATCGCGATGGAGCTGGTCTCCTCCGCCGAGAACTCCTCGCTGGACTGGAAGGCCCAGTACAAATACATCGAGGACATCGGCGACGGCCGCGGCTACACCGCCGGCATCATCGGCTTCTGCTCCGGCACCGGCGACATGCTGGAGCTGGTCCAGCACTACACCGACCTCAAACCCGGCAATGTGCTGGCGAAGTACCTCCCCGCGCTGGAGCAGGTGAACGGCACCGACTCGCACTCCGGCCTCGGCTCGGCCTTCGTCAGCGCCTGGAAGACCGCCGCGAAGGACACCGTCTTCCAGCAGGCGCAGAACGACGAGCGCGACGACGTCTACTTCAACCCGTCGGTGAACCAGGCCAAGTCCGACGGCCTCGGCACCCTCGGGCAGTTCATCTACTACGACGCCATCGTCATGCACGGCCCCGGCAACGACTCGGTCAGCTTCGGCGGCATCCGCAAGACCGCGATGAAGAAGGCCAAGACCCCGGCGCAGGGCGGCAACGAGACCACCTACCTCAACGCCTTCCTCGACGCCCGCAAGGCCGCGATGAAGACCGAGGACGCGCACGACGACACCAGCCGCGTCGACACCGAGCAGCGCCCCTTCCTCCAGGCGGGCAACCTCAACCTCGACCCGCCGCTGCACTGGAAGACCTACGGGGACTCGTACCAGATCCTCACCCTGCCCTAGCGGTGGGCAGCGGCCCGGACGCGCCCGCCATCCCGCGTCCGGGCCGCTGCTAGGCTCCGCCGTACCCCCGCAGAGGTCCGATGTCTGCGGGCCCGTACGAGGGAGGAACCACCGCCCATGCTGCGCTACCAGCTGACCCACCCGACGATTCTGGCCGCGCTGGCCTCCGCTGGCCACGGCTCCCGGGTACTGATCAGCGACGGCCACTACCCGCACACCACCGGCGCCAACCCGGCCGCCCAGCGCGTCTACCTCAACCTCGCCCCCGACCGCCTGCTGGTCACCGAGGTGCTCGCCACCCTGACCGACGCGGCCCCCATCGAGTCCGCCACCGTCATGTCCCCGCCCCCCGCCCAGCCGGAACCCCCCGTCTTCGCCGACTTCCGCACCGCCCTCCCCCACCTCCCGTCCCTCGACACCCTGGACCGCTTCGCCTTCTACGACGCGGCCCGCGCCCCTGACACGGCCCTGGTCATCGCCACGGGCGACCGGCGTACGTACGCCAACCTGCTCCTGACCCTCGGCGTCCGCCAGGACTGATCGCCCGCCCGCCGCAAGTGGCCCAGGGCACGGCAGGTCGGGCGCAAGAAGGCGCTGCTGGGCGCCGGGGCGTGAGGGCCGGGCGGGGTGTGAGACTGGTCGGGTGATCACCCCCGGCACCTCGACCGATCTCGTACGGCGGCTGCTCCGCGCCCAGTTCCCGCAGTGGGCCGGGCTGGCCGTCGAGGCGGTCGGGGTGGTGGGGACCGCCAACGCGGTCTATCGGGTCGGGGGCGGGCTCTCCGTGCGGCTGCCGTTGGGGGAGGGCGCCGCGGGGGATGTGGGCAAGGAGCGGCGGTGGCTGCCGCGGCTCGCGGCCGCGGTGCCGCTGGAGGTGCCGCGGCCGGTGGGTGTCGGGGAGCCGGGGGAAGGGTTTCCGTGGCCGTGGGCGGTGCACACGTGGCTGGACGGAGTGCCGCCGGTGCCGGGGGAGTTGGCCGATCCGGCGGGGGTGGCGCGGGACTTGGCCGCCTTCGTCGGCGCACTGCGGCGGGTCGACACGGCGGGGGCGCCGGCCGCGCACCGCAGTGAGCCGCTGGCCGCCAGGGACGCGGAGACCCGGGAGGCGGCCGCGGAACTGCGGGACCACCTCGCGCCCGCGGTGGCCGACGCGGTGTGGTCGGCGGCCCTGGCCGCGGACACCGCGGACACGGCGCCGGTGTGGCTGCACTCCGACCTCCAGCCGGGCAACCTGCTGCTCACCGGCGACCGGCTGACCGGCGTCATCGACTTCGGCTGCCTGGGCGCGGGCGACCCGGCCGTCGACCTGATCCCCGCCTGGTACGTGCTGCCCGCCGCCGCCCGCCCGGTCTTCAGGGACGCGGTCGGCGCCGACGACGAGGCCTGGGCGCGGGGCCGCGGCTGGGCGCTGTCCATCGCCCTCATGGAGCTGCGCGCCTACCGCACCGCGAACCCGCGGATGGCCGCGATCGCCGAGCACGTACTCCGTGAGATCGGCGCGGACGCCGGCCGGGGCCCGGCGGTCGGTTCGGGCGAAGTGCCGGGCGGTCCGCCGTCCGCGGGAGGATAATCCCGCTGTATGGCCATCGACTACCGCAAGCCTCCCAAGGCGCCCTCCACCGGAGCGATCAGTCTGGAGAAGGTCGCGCGCAGCGCCCCCGAACTGGTCGGCCGCTACCAGTCCGCCGCGGTCTCGCTGGCCAAGCACCAGGTCAGCGGCCAACGGGCCGCCGTCTACCTGGTGTTGGATCGCTCAGGGAGCATGCGGCCGTACTACAAGGACGGGTCCGTACAGCATCTGGCGGAGCAGACCCTCGCGTTGGCGGCCAATCTGGACGACGACGGGGTGGTGCCGGTCGTCTTCTTCTCGACGGCGGTCGACGGGATCGCCGAGATCGGCCTCGACGCCTTCCGGGACCGCATCAACCCGCTGCACAGATCCATGGGGCATCTCGGGCTGACGAACTACCACCTGGCCATGCAGGCCGTCATCGACCACTACCAGGCGTGCGGGGCGGACGACCCGGCCTTCGTGGTCTTCCAGACGGACGGTTCGCCGACCTCCAGGAACGCGGCGGAGCATCTGATCTGCACGGCGGCGCAGTTGCCGATCTTCTGGCAGTTCGTCGGCTTCGGCGACAGCGATTTCCGCTTCCTCCGCAAGCTCGACGAGCTTCCGGTGCCGGAGCGGCGCGTCGTCGACAATGCCGGCTTCTTCGCCGCGGGCAAGGCGCCGAAGGACATCTCGGACGGGGATCTCTACGATGCCCTGCTCGGGGAGTTCCCGACCTGGCTGACCGCCGCGCGCGACGCCGGGGTCATCGGCGGCCGAGGTCAGGAGCAGGGCCGAGATCAGGAGCGGGGCCGAGGTCAGGAGCGGGGCTGGCTCAAGGGCAGAGGTCGCCGCTGGGCGGGCCTACGTAGGCGTGGCTGAGCTGCCACCATGCCAGGCCCATGACGGCCACGGCCGTCACCGCGAGTGCGGCGCGCGGAAGGCGGTTCCCGGGCGGGCCGGCCGTTCCGTAGCCGAGTACGGCGCCGTCGGAGCGCCAGCTCAGCCCTGAGCCGTTGGACTGGGCGGACAGCCACGAGCCGGACGACTGGAACGAGCCGACCGACAGGGCGGACATCGCCGAGCCGAGCGAACCGAAGGACCCGAAGGACGCCACCGACCCCACGGACAGGGCCGAGCCGGCCGAGCCGATGGACAGCACGGACTCCGTCGAGCCGATGGACAGCAGCGAGTTGCGCGAACCGATCGACCAGCGTGAGGACATGGCGCCCATTGTGTCGCCCCGCCGGGCGGGAGGCCGCCTTCCACGCGCGGGGGCTTCCGGCTCCCCGGTCAGGCCCCGGGACCGGTCCGGCTCACGCCGGGTGGCGCTGGCGCAGTTCTTCGAGCACCCGGGTGGTGTGCCCCAGGTCGCGCATCAGGGCGGGCGGCGGCACCGCGAGGACGGGGCAGCGCGCGTGGGCCAGGCAGTAGCGGGCGACGCCGCCGTGGAAGAGGCGCTGGAAGCCGCCCCGCCTGCCGGTGCTGACCACCAGCAGGTCGTCGGGCCGGTCGGCGAGTGCGACCAAGGCGGTCGCGGGTTCGCCCCTGGCCGTGACGAGCCGCACCCGCACGCCGTACGGGAAACCTCCGAAGGCGTCGCGGAAGGCCTGCTCCAGGCGCGCGGCGGCCGCGTTCTCCAACGCGGCCGGCGGGGAGGGCCAGGGGTTCGTGCGGTGGCCGTGCTCACCGGCGGGCGGCGCCCACGCGAGCACCGCGGTCAGCTCGGCGTCGCGGCGCCTGGCCTCGTCCACGGCGCGGTGCAGCGCCGCCAGGCTCAGCAGCGATCCGCTGACTCCGACGACGACCCGTCCGCCTTGTGCCATCGCGCGCCGCCTCCTTTCCAGTCCTGTCCGTACGCCCTCGGCCCGGTCCCGCACCGCAGGTGCGGTGGAGGCCGCGCACACGGGCGACGCTAGCCCCGCGGGCCCGCGGTTCCCCGCGTACCGGCGGCGTCCTGACGCGTGCTTGACGTCATCGGGCGCGGCCCTGACGCGCCGCTGACGTTGCCGCCGCCGGCTCGCGACATGCGCGCCTCACAACCGGCGCCGGCTCGCGACGTACGCGCCTCACAACCGGCGCCAGCGGGCCGAGGCGAAGGAGAACAGGCCGAACAGGATCAGCCCGGCCGCCACCACGACCAGCAGCCAGGGCCCGGCCGGGGTGTGCGCGAAGGACCGCAGCGTGTCGTCCATGCCCTTGGCCTTGCCCGGGTCGAAGCGGACGGCGGCCACGACCGCGAAGGCGCCCGCGCCCGCGTAGACGCCGCCGCGGGCCGCCCCGCCGCCGGTGCCGGTGACCGTCACGGCGGTCCCGACACGCCGGCCCATGCGCCCGGTCTCCAGCTTCTCGAGGAATTTGCGCCGCACCGCCCGCACCCCGATCACCACGCCCGCCGCGCACAGGCCCAGGCCCAGGGCGCCGACCATCCACCGGCCGCCGGGCAGTTTGAGCAGCGAGGCCGTCACGTCCTTGGACTTCTGGTCACTGCCGGAGCTGCCGCCCGAGCCGGCGGCATAGGTGGCGGTACCCCAGCTCACCACGGCGTAGAAGACCGCGCGGGCGCCGGCGGCGAGCCGCTTGCCGGTGCTCTCGTCGCCGAGGACGGCGCTCGCGCCGCGCCACAGGGCCATGCAGGCGAGGCCCGCGGCCAGCAGCCACAGCAGCCCGGTGCCGAACGGCTGCCGGGCGATCTGCCGCAGGGCGCCCTGGCGGTCCGCCTCGTTGCCGCTCTCGCCGAAGGCGACGCGCAGGGCGAGGTAGCCGACGAGGAGGTAGATCACCCCGCGCGCGGTGAAGCCGGCCCGCCCGGCGGGCCTGAGTACGGCCCGCATCGGCGGCCGTCCGGCCGCCCGGGGCGTTTGGCGCCGTCCATGGATCTGTGCCGACATCGCCGTCTGCCTCTCTGTCTGTGTTGCTGCGGGGCCGTCAGGCCTGTCCGCGTGGATACGGGCCCGTCAGGCGTTCTGGACCGCGACGGAGCCGGAGGTCACCGTGAGGGCGACCCGGTGCGCGGCCGCGGGGTCGCGCGGGACCAGGACCTGGACGTCGGCGGAGGCCGCGGCCGTCGTGACGGCGTAACCGTCGTCGGTGTGCGGCAGGCGTACGGCGACGGACGCGGAGGACGCGTGCACGTCGAGTTCGGTGGGCGCGGCGCCGAAGCCGAGGTCGGCGCTGCCCGACACGACGGTGATGTCGGCGTGCGAGGGCCGCAGGTCCCGGGTGGTGAGCTGGAGCGAGGAGCCGTCGAGGCTGAGGTCGCCGCCGAGCCCTTCGAGCACGGCCACGCCGGAGGTCTGCCGCAGCCGCAGCCCGGTGTGCTGGGGCAGCACCAGGAAAAGGGTGCCCGCACAGGGCTGCAAGGCGCCGTCGCCGTCCGCGCAGCCCACGGTCAGGGTGCCGCCCGAGGTGCTGCCGTGCAGGACGGCGGGCCTGCCGTCGGCGCGGTGGTAGCTGCCGGTGACCGCGTGCGCGTCGGGGTCCGCGGTCACCTGGACGGTGCCTGACACCGCGTCGACCACGACCGTGCCGGCGTCGGCGGCCCGGAAGCCGTACGTGCTGTGCGCGGGCCAGTCCCGGCCGCCGTCACCGCTGCCGTCGCCGTCGCCGTCGTGCGCGGCCACGACCAGGCCGACGGTGACGGCGAGCACCACGGCGAGCCCGGCCGCGAGCACACCGGTGTGTAGCCGGCGGGGAGGCCGCGGCGGCCTTGTCGGTCTCGGCGGCACATCTGCTGTGTCCATGGCGGGCGCCTTCCCCGGCCCTGCGATGGCACGCCTGGGCAGCACCCGGGGCCGGGGAAGGCGCGCCGGCTCCTCACGACCCGGCACCTACGACTCCCTGACCGCCTTCGACTGCACAGCCCTCAACGCCCCCTCACCGCCAGGCGTTGGCCCCGCTCCCGCCCCGGTGAAGAGCCGGGTGGGCTCCTCGAAGCCGTGGACCCGGTGGTGCGGGTCGTGGGTAGGGTCGTCGTCCTGGCCGGGGAGGCTCGGGAGTGCGACGCCGTCGCATTCCGCCGATCACCGCGGCTCTGGAGGACCAGTCATGAACGACCAGCCGATCGGGGAGCGTCCGGGGATCGCGGCCGCGGTCATCGTCCATGAAGGGCGGGTCCTCATGGTTCGGCGGCGGGTGGCCGAGGGGCGGTTGTCCTGGCAGTTCCCGGCGGGGGAGATCGAGCCCGGGGAGACACCGCGGGCGGCGGCCGTGCGGGAGACGCGGGAGGAGACCGGGCTTCAGGTCGCCGCGGGTGAGGTGCTCGGGAAGCGGGTGCATCCGCAGACGAAGCGGCTCATGTCGTACACCGCCTGCCATGTCACCGACGGCTCCGCCTATGTGGCGGACACCGAGGAGCTGGCGGAGCTGGCCTGGTGCGCGCACGGCGAGCTGGCCGCGTATGTGCCCTACGGGCTCTTCGCGCCGGTGCGGGACTATCTCGACGCGGCCCTGGGCGGTGGCTGACGGCGGGGGGTCAGGCCGAGGGGAGGCGGATGCGGAAGGTGGCTCCGTGGCCCGGGGAGGTGTCCAGTTCGACGTGGCCGCCGTGGGCGGTGATCAGGGCCGCGGCTATGGACAGGCCGAGGCCCGCGCCGCCGCCGGTGGCGCGGGTGCGGGAGGCGTCGGTGCGGTAGAAGCGCTCGAAGACGCGGGCGGCCTGGGCGGGGGTGAGGCCGGGGCCGGTGTCGGCGACTTCGAGGACGCCGTGGCCGTCGGCGGTGCCGACGCCGATGCGGACGGGGGTGCCGGGCGGGGTGTGGGCGACGGCATTGCCGACGAGGTTGGCGACGACCTGGCGCAGCCGGGCCTCGTCGCCCAGGACGGGGGCGGGGGCGGGGGGCCCTGAGCCGGGTCCGGTGAGGGTGACCTCGCGGGTCGGGTCGAGCGCGGTGGTGTCGTGGAGGGCGTCGACCGCGAGGGTGCGCAGGTCCATCGGGGCGAGCTGGACCGGGCGCAGCTCCTCGGTGCGGACCAGCGTCAGCAGGTCCTCGACCAGGCCGCCGAGGCGTACGGCCTCGCTCTCGATACGGGCCATGGTCCGCTTGACGTCGGCGTCGTCGGGCAGCGCGCCCATCCGGTGGAGCTCGGCGAATCCGCGGATGCCGGCCAGCGGGGTGCGCAGCTCGTGGCTGGCGTCGGCGACGAAGCGCCGCATCTGGTCCTCGGACTCGGCGCGGGCGGCGAAGGCCGACTCGATCTGGGCGAGCATGCCGTTGAGCGCGTAGGACAGCCGGCCGGCCTCGGTACGCGGTGAGGCGGCGGGCATGCGGTGGGACAGCGGGCGGCCCGCGGCGATCTCGGCGGCGGTCGCCTCGATCCGCCGCAGCGGCCGCAGCCCGGCCCGTACCGCGAACCAGCCCGCCACCCCGAGCAGCGCCACGACGACCGCGCCGATCAGCACGAAGGCGGTGCTGAGCCGGTCGGTGGTGGAGGACACCTCGTCCAGCGAGGCCGCGACGACGACGCCGGCCGGCAGCGTACGGCTCGGGGAGGCGGCGGTGACCGGCACGATCAGCACCCGCCAGCGGCCGCCGCCGTGGTCGCTGGCCACGCTGAAGGGCGTGCCCGTGTGCGCGGCGAGCGCGGCCGCGTCCATGGCGGGCCACAGCGGGCGCGGGTCGCCGGCCGCCACCGGCAGCCGGAACTGGTCGGAGACCTTCCCGTCGGCCGCGGCGAAGGCCACCACGAACTGGCTGGGCAGCCACGGCCGGTTGCCGTTGCCCGGCCGGATGTTGCGCGGCGCCGGGATGCCCTCGGTGCCGAGCCGCTGCGCGAGCGGGCCGCCGTAGCGCTCCAGCTGCTGGTCGACCCGCTGCACGAGCTGGCTGCGCACCGAGCCGAGCACCACCGTGTCGCTGACCGCGAGGCCCAGCAGCACCAGCACCAGCGACAGCAGCACGAGGCGGGAGCGCAGCGACAGCGCGGAGGGCCGCAAGGACCTGAGCGCGATCGGGAGGCGGCCCATGGCAGGCGCGCTCACGCCTGCGCGGGGCGGCGCAGCACGTAGCCGACGCCCCGGACGGTGTGGATGAGCTTGGCGGCGCCGTCCCCGCCCGAGTCGACCTTGCGCCGCACGTAGGAGATGTACGACTCGACGATGCTCAGGTCGCCGCCGAAGTCGTACGCCCACACGTGGTCGAGTATCTGCGGCTTGGAGACGACCCGGTCGGCGTTGGCCATCAGGTAGGCGAGCAGCTTGAACTCGGTGGGGGACAGCGACACCGGGCGGCCGGCCCGCAGCACCTGGTGGCCGACCGTGTCCAGCTCCAGGTCGCCGGCGACCAGCCGCCCGTCGTCGGTGCCGCCGCCGGTGCGGCGCAGGATCGCCCGGATGCGGGCGATCAGCTCCTCCAGGCTGAAGGGCTTGGTGACGTAGTCGTCGCCGCCGGCCGTCAGGCCGCTGATCTTGTCCTCGACGCCGTCCTTGGCGGTGAGGAAGAGCACCGGCAGCCGGTCGTCGGCCCCGGCGCGCGGGTGCGGGCCGGCCTCCTCGCGCAGCCGCCTGACGACGGCGAAGCCGTTCATGTCGGGCAGCATCACGTCGAGCACGACCAGGTCGGGCCGCTCACGGGCGACGGCGGCCAGCGCGTCGGCGCCGGTCGCGGCGGAGACGACCTTGAAGCCGACGAAGCGCAGGGACGCCGACAGCAGCTCCCTGATGTTCGGTTCGTCGTCCACCACCAGCAGGCTGGCCTCGGGCGTGTCCATCGAGCGACCTCCCGGCCCTGGGTGTGCGGCCGTACGGTGCCGCGACGTGCTGTCGCCGGGCACCGTACGCCTCGGAGCTGTGAGCGGACATGGAGCGGCGGGGTCAGTTCCCGCCGCCCGCGGTGCCGCCCGCGCCGCCGCCGAAGCCGCCGAAGCCGCCGAAGCCGGTCGGCTGCGTGGCGCCCTCGGTGACGGTGGTGGCGGCGACGTCGCCGGACGCGCCCTTGCTGCCGCGTACGGTCACCGTCTGGCCGGGCTTGAGGTCGGTGACCTTGCCGTCCTTGGACTCGGTGACCTTGGTGGACGCGCCGGTGGTGACCTTGACGATGTCGCCCTGCGCGTCGGTGACGTAGATGGTGCTGCCGTCGACCAGCTTGACGGTGCCGAAGGTCAGCCCGGCGGCGCCGCCGCCCGCGCCCGCCGTCGTACCCGTGCCGGCGGTGGCGCCGCCGCCGAAGCGTCCCGTGCCCGTACCGGCCGTGGTGCCGCCGCCGAAGCGGCTCGCGCCCGCACCGGCGGCCGCGGCGCCGCGGCCGCCGGTGAGCCCGGCGAAGGGATTGCCGGCGGACGCGGTGTCGTTCAGGTGGTGCTTCTCGACCAGCGCGCCGCCCGCGAAGGCGGCCGCCGCGACGACCCCGGCCGACAGCAGCAGCGTCAGCCACGGCAGCTTGCGGCGCGGCGGGGCGGCCAGCTCGGCGGAGATGTCCCGGGCGTCCGGCGGCTGCGCCAGTACGTCCTCGGGCCGCTCGCCCGGCAGCCCGCCGCGGCCCTCCACGATGTCGGAACCGCGCAGGATCTCGATCCCGCCTGCGCCCTGCTCAGGGACGAGCGGCAGCAGGTCCGTGCCGGAGTCGTCCGCCTTGACCAGCTCGGAACGGCGTCGCGCCATCTCGGCTTCTCCCTTGTGTCTGAAAACTGTGGTCACTCGTGCCGCAGGGCCTCGATGGGCCGCAGGCTCGCCGCCCGGTTGGCCGGGTAGCTGCCGAAGAACAGCCCGATGGCCACCGCGATGGCGAAGGCGCCCCACACCGAGGCCGGTATGACGACCGGTCTGATGCCGACGATCCTGAAGTGCGAGCCGATCAGCCCGGCCACCACCCCGAGCCCGCCGCCGATCAGCGACAGCAGTGTCGACTCGGCGAGGAACTGCCCGAGGATGACGCCCTTGGGGGCGCCGATCGCCTTGCGGATGCCGATCTCCCGGGTCCGCTCGGTCACCGTGACCAGCATGATGTTGGTGATGCCGATCCCGCCGACCAGCAGCGAGATCGCGGCGACCGCCCCGAGCAGCACCGTGAAGGTCCTGTCGGTGTCGGACTGGGTGCTCAGCAGGGACTCCTGGCTGCTGACCCGGAAGTCCAGCGAGTTGGCGTCCTTGATGCCGTGCGTGCCCATCAGCACGGTGGTGATCTCGTTCTGCGCGGGCGTGGTGGCGTCCGCGGACTTCGCCTCGACCAGGATCTGGCTGACCGGGCCGAAGCCGGTGAAGGCGTTCTGCACGGTCGGCAGCGGTGCGACCACCGTGTCGTCCGGGTCCTGGAAGCCGGTGCCGCCCTTGGTGGCCAGCACACCGACCACGGTGAAGGGGGTGCCGCCGATGACGACCTTCTTGCCGACCGGGCTCGCCGTCCCGAAGAGGTCGGTGGCGGTGGTCGAGCCGATCACCGCGACCTTGCGGGAGTTGAGCACGTCGTCGGCGGAGAAGTAGTCGCCCTTGTCCACCTTGCTGTTGGACGCCTCGAAATACGCCGGGTAGGTGCCGACGACCTGGCCGACGGTGTGCGAGGTGCCCTGGTAGATCGCCGTCTGGGACGTGGTGACCTCGGGCGCCACCGACTTGACGTGGGGCGCGGAGGCCGGGTCGGCGAGCGCGCGGGCGTCGTCCACGGTCAGCGGCTTGGTGCCGCTGCTGCTCGTGGAGCGCCCGCCGCCGCCGAAGGCTCCGCCCGAACCCGAGGAGATGGTCAGCGAGTTGGTGCCCAGCTTCTCGATGGAGTCCTTGACCGACTGCGACGAGCCGTTGCCGACCGCCAGCAGGATGATCACGGCGGCGACGCCGATCAGGACGCCCAGCATGGTCAGCGCCGACCGCACCTTGTTGGCGGCCAGGCCGCCGACGGCGAAGCGCAGTGTCTCGAAGGGGTTCACCGCGACGCACCCCCCGCCTCGGTGAGCGCGTGCGGGGCGAGCGCGGCGAAGACCGCGGGGTCGCGCAGCGCGGGCGGCGGCCCGTCGGCCGGTGCCTGCCGCACGTCGGCGACCACCTGCCCGTCGACCAGGCGCACCACGCGCTTGGCGTGCCGGGCGACCTCGTCCTCGTGGGTGATCAGGACGACGGTGCGCCCCGACGCGTTGAGCCGGTCCACGATCGAGAGCACTTCCTCCGTGCTGTGGCTGTCCAGATTGCCGGTCGGCTCGTCGGCGAGCAGCATCGCGGGCGCGGTGACCAGCGCCCTGGCCACCGCTACGCGCTGCTGCTGGCCGCCGGACAGCTCGTTGGGCCGGTGGTCGACCCGGTCGGCGAGGCCGACCAGGGCGAGCGCGGCCAGCGCGCGCCGCCGGCGCTCCGCGGTCTTCACGCCCGCGTAGGCCAGCGGCAGTTCGACCTGGGCCAGCGCAGGGGTTCGCGGCACCAGGTTGAACGACTGGAAGACGAAGCCGATCTTGCGGTTGCGCACCAGCGACAGCTGGTGCTCGTCGAGGCCGCCGACGTCGATGCCGTCCAGCAGGTAGCGGCCCGAGGTCGGCACGTCGAGGCAGCCGAGGATGTTCATCAGGGTCGACTTGCCCGACCCCGAGCTGCCCATCACCGCGACCATGTCGCCCTGTTCGACCAGCAGGTCGACGCCGGGCGACTCGCCGGTCGCCGGGTCGGGCGGGCCGCCGAGCGCCCGTACCGTCGCGTCGCCGTGGCCGTACGTCTTGAGCAGCGACCGCACCTCGATGACCGGCGGCGGACCCCAGGGGCCCTCCTCCACCGGCGCCTCGGGCGCGCTTCCTCCGCGGTGGGCGCCGGCCCTGCCGCCCAGGCCGAGCCTCATCCGCGTGCCCCGCCGCCGCCTGCGCCGCGGAAGCCGCCCGCGCCGCCGGCCGCGCCGCCGAAGCGGCCCGTGCCGCCACCGCCGAAGCCGCCGGGGAAGGCGCCGCTCGGGAAGCCGTTGCCGCCGGCCGAGGCGACCGTCGGGATCTGCACCTGCTGGCCCTCGGCCAGACCGCTGGTGATCTGGTCGGTGGAGTCGCCCTCGATGCCGACCGTCACGGGGGTACGGGTCGTGGACCCGTCCGCATTGACCAGCAGGACCGTACGGTTGGCGCCCGTGCCGGACACCGCGGCGGTTGGCACGCTCAGCGCGTCACTGGCCGAACCCGTCGTGACCTGGATGCTGGCGCTCAGGCCCGTGCGCAGATTCGATGTGTCGCCGGTGATCTGGAGCGTGGCCGCGTATTGCACCGCGCTGCCCGACGAACCCGACCCGGACCCGGAGCCGCTGCTGACCGGGAGCGAACTCACCGACAGCACCTTGGCGTCGAGGACCGTGCCGGACTCGGCATTGAGCGTGACCGTGGCGGACTGCCCCGCCTTGACCTTCAGCGAGTCGGCCTCCGAGAAGTCCGCGGTGACCTGCATGCCGGCGGGGTTGGTCAGCACGATGAAGCCGCTGAGCGAGGTCGAGGAGGAGGACGAGGAGCCGGCGGCGGAGCCGCTGCCGCTGCTGCCAGAACCCGAACCCGAGCCGCTGCCGCCGGTGCCGGACACCGTGTCGCCCTTGGCCGAGGCCACCGAGGCCACCGTGCCGGCCACCGGGGCCTTCAGCGTGGTGCCGTCGACCGCGCGCCGGGCGGCGTCGACGGCATTCTGCGCCTGCGTCAACTGAGCCTGCGCCTGGGCGAGTTGGGCGGGGTCCACGGTGGGCGTGGGAGACGGGGTGGGGCTGGCGGGAACGTCGCCGTCACGGCCCGAACTCCCGCTGCTGCCCGCGTTGCCGGCGGACGCGGGCAGCTCGCCCGCCTCGACCTTCGTCAGATTCGCCTCCGCCGCGGTCAGCGAGGCCTCGTCCTGCTGGAGCGTCGCCTTCGCGTCCGTGGCGTCGACCCTGGCCAGCACCTGGCCCTTCTTGACCTTGTCACCCGGCTTGACGTCCACCTCGGTGAGCGTGCCGCCGGTGGTGAAGTTCAGCCCCGCGTCGCTGGGCGAGGCGAGCGAGCCGGAGCCGGACACCGTGGCGAGCACCGTGCTCTTGGCGACGGTCGCCACCCGCGCGGTGCCGCTGCCGGCGGACTTGCCGCCGTCGTCGTGCACGGCGGCGTAGGCGCCGCCGACGCCCGCGAGGACGACCACGCCGAGCACCGAGTTGATCAGGGCGGCCCTGCGCCGCCGTGGGAGCACCTTCATGGCGCGCATCCTCGCCGCCCACGCCTTTGAAGGCCTGGGAGGAAACTGGGAGTTCACTGGGAGCGCGAAGCGCTTTTTTACGGGCCGAGGCCGCATTTCGGGCACCGCTGTGCCGGGTCCGGGTGCCGATGGGCGTTCTGTTCCCCGGGAACTCACAGGCGGCGCCCGGGGGGCGCCTACCTCCGTGCGGTTCAGTCATGGGCTGCCGCCCTGTGTTGGCCCCCGCTCATCCCCGCGCGCACGCGCAGGGCGGCCCACCGCTTTTCGCCTCTGCCTTCGCCACCGCCCGAGGAGACCCGGCCATGACCTGGACCCCCACCACCGCACAGCGGGCCGGCGCGTCCGTCGCCGTCCTCGCCTCGGCGGCGCTTCTGCTCGCGGCGTGCTCGTCGGGTACGTCCGGCTCGCCGGCCGCCGACGCGAAGCCGTCGGGCTCGGCCACCACGTCGACCGCGTCGGGCTCGGGGGCGATGACGGCGTATCGCGACTGCCTGTCGCAGCACGGCGTGCAGCTGCCCAGCTTCGCCCCGCGCACCGGGCGGCCGTCCGGGCGACCGTCAGGGCGCCCCAGCGGACGCCCCAGCGGGGGCGGGGGCTTCGGTGGCTTCGGCGGTGGCTTCGGCGGGGCGTCCGCCGATCCCAAGACGCAGGCGGCGATGCAGGCCTGCGAGGCGCTGCGGCCGCAGTTCTCCGGCCGCAGCGGGGGCGCCGACTCCAGTGCCTTCCAGGCCTTCACGAGCTGCCTCAAGGACCACGGGGTCACCCTCCCGACCGCGTCCCCCGGCACCAACCGCTCCCGCGGCGGGATGTTCGGAGCGGGCCTCAACACGTCCGACCCGAAAATCGCCAAGGCCTACACGACCTGCAAGCCCCTCCTCCCCCAACGCCCTTCGCCTGCGGCGAGCTGATCCACCCCCCGTGCGGGGTGCTGTTCACGTCCCTACCCGCGGCCCGGTGGATGGCTGAGCGCGCGGTTCCCCGCGCCCCTGGGTGATTGCCACTTGCGGTAGCCGTTCGCCTATCCCGCCTCGCCGGCGGGGCGCTCCGTTCTCCCCCAGAGCTTCGCCTGGGGGCACCCCCACGCACCCCTGAAAAACGCTCACCCTCCAGCGCAGAGCCCAGCCCCTGCCAGGGGCAAACGCTGGGCGCAGGAAGGCGCAGGCCAAAAGGGGCGCGGGGAACTGCGCGACAAGCCACGGCGGACCGCAACTGTGAACGCAACAGGACGAGGCACCCACCCAGGGGCGCGGGGAACTGCGCGCTCAGCCACCCACACAGCGCAAGTGTGGTGTCCGTAACAGCACCCCGCAGGGAGCGGCGCGCGCAGCTACGGCGCCGGCACCGCGGGGTGCGTCATGGCGACCCCGCAGGGGGTGTTCAGCCGTAGCTGAGCTTGGAGCACGGGTCCGCGTCAGCGCTCCGCGCCTGCTTGCTGAGGTCCGTGGACGGCTTCGGCGTCGTGGACGCCGGCGTACCCGCCTTCGCGGCGGCAGCCGCGTAATCCGTGCCGAGCACGACATTCACCCCGCTCGTGTCGAGCTGCACGAGCTGCGCCCCGGGAAAGAGCTTCGCGACCGTGTCCGCGTGCGCCTTCGCCTCCGCGCCGGCGCCGTATTCGATGCGCGTGACCGTGTGGTCCTTGGTCTTCGCGTTCGTGGCGTTCATGACGGTGAAGCCGTCCGCCTTGAGCAGGGTGGCCGCCTTGCCGGCGAGGCCGCCCGTGTAGGTGCCGTTGTAGACGGAGACCATGATCCCGGTGCCGTCGACCGTGGCGCTGGGGGTCGGGGTGGGGGTGGTCTTGCCGGAGGCGTTGACGCCTTCGAGGGTGCGGTCGGCGCGCAGCTCGGCGAAGAGGTCGTCCACGGCGGGGTGGACGAGGTCTATGCGGGAGCCGGAGTATTTCCAGGGCGCGGTGATGAACTGGATGTTCTTCAGGTCGATGTTCTTGAGCGACAGCCCGAAGGACATCAGTTTGGCGGCGCTGCCGAGCCCGGGGTCGACGGTGAGCGACTTGGTGGCCGCGTTGGCCAGCGGCAGCAGCGTCGTCGGGTTCATGCCCTGGCCCTTGATCTTGCTGATCAGGGCGGACAGGAAGGCCTGCTGCCGCAGCATGCGGCCGACGTCGGAGTTGTCGCCGACTCCGTGCCTGACCCGGACGTAGTCGAGGGCCTGCTGGCCCTGGAGGTTCTGCATCCCGGCCTTGAGGACGACCTTGCCCTTGTGGCCGAGGTTGGGGTTCATGTCGCCCTGGTAGATGTTGTTCGGGACGCAGACCTCGACGCCGTGGACGGCGGAGGTCATGGCGGCGAATCCGGCGAAGTCGACGACCATCGTGTGGTCGACCCGCAGTCCCGACAGCTTCTCGATGGTGTTCTGGGTGCAGGCCGGGTTGCCCTTGACCGTGTCGCCCACCGAGAAGGCGGAGTTGAACATCGCGGAGGGCTGGTCCTTGGACCACTTGCCGTCGGGGAGCAGGCAGGGGGGTATGTCGACGAGCGAGTCGCGGGGTATGGATATGCCCACCGCGTGTTTGTGGTCGGGGTAGACGTGCAGCAGGATCGTGGTGTCCGAGCGGCCTATGGGGCCGGACTTGGATCCGCCGAGCTTGCCGTTCTCGCCGGCGCGGGTGTCGGAGCCTATGAGCAGGACGTTGACGGCCTTGTCGCCGTTGGCGTCGGCCTGGGCCGCCGAGGGGCGGTTCTTGCTGAGGCCCGCGGAGTCGAAGGTCGCGATGTTGGCGTTCAGCTTGAGGTAGATCGCTCCCGCACCACCGACGAGCAGCACCACGAACGAGACCACGACCGCGATGATCCAGCGTTTGCGGTTGTGCTTACGTTCCGGCTTGCGCCCACGAACGCCCATTCCCTTACACCTTCGGTTCGGTGGCACCCGCACACATCACGACGAAGCCCCAACGTTTATCAGTTCACCCGGCCCTGACGTATGACGCCGGTCACATTGGCGCCGGGAAGGACGTCTGTCCAGCCAGACACTGTACGGCGTCAACATTTGGGTGACGCAAAGACAGCGTGGAGTGACGGATTCCGGCCTGGGGGCGGACCCGGGAAGGGTGGCGGGCGGCCTCAGTCCCGCAGCGCCTCGTCCAGGGTGAGCACCGGGAGGAAGACCGTGTCGAGGCCGGTCATGGCCAGGAGTTTGCGGGTCGGCCGGTGGGCGCAGACCATCGCGGTCCTGCCGCCGCGCTCGATCACCCGGCGGCGGGCGCGCACCAGCAGCGCGAGGCCGAAGCAGTCGATGAATTCGAGCGGCCCGAGGTCGAAGACCACCAGCAGCGGCAGCGGCCACAGGGCGGCCGCGTCGAGGTGCGGGTGGACGCCGTGCGCGCTGCCGAGGTCGATCTCGCCGGCCAGCTCCACGACGGTGGCCTGCCGGAGCCGGTAGGTGCGGGCGTACGGCGTCGGCGCCGGCAGTACGTCGCCGAGCCGGCGGCTGAATTCCGGCCGGTCCTCGCGGTTCGCGCCCGCGCGGTCGCCGTTGACCCCCTCGTGCACCCGTCCCCCCGTCCCCCTGGCATGACGTGCGTAACCGTAGCGGCGACGCGGTGCCGTCGGGGAGGGCGCCAGGGGGAAACCATGCCGTTATTCACCCGGAGGGGTGAAGATCGGCCAAAAAAGACCGAAAGGTCACAACTCCCGCTGGAATGTGTTCAGCCAGTCGAGCGAGTCGGCGGGGCTCAGCGCGAGCCGCCCCAGCGCGGTCATGGCCTTGTCGTATTCGACGACCTCGTCGTGCTTGTCGATGTAGAGCGCGCCGGTCAGCTGCTCCAGATAGACCAGGTCGGGCAGGTCGGACTCGGGGAAGCTGAGCAGGGTGAAGGCACCGCCGCCGGCCGCGTGGCCGCCGATGGCGAAGGGCAGGACGCGTACGTCCACGTTGGGCGCCTCCGCGGCCTCCAGCACGTGCTGGATCTGGTCCCGCATCACCTGCCGGGTGCCGAACGGTCGGCGCAGCGCACCCTCGTCCATCACGGCGACGAAGTGCGGTGCCCGCTCGGAGACGAGCAGCTTCTGCCGCTCCAGGCGTAGGCCGACTCGTCTTTCCACCCAGGAGTCGGCTCCTTCAGGATGACCGAGCCGGATCACCTGCCGTATGTAGTCCTCGGTCTGCAACAGGCCGTGCACGAACTGCACCTCGAAGGTGCGGATGAGCGCCGCCGACTCCTCCAGACCGACATAGGTCTGGAACCAGGTGGGCATCACCTCGCCGTATCCGTGCCACCAGCCGGCCGCGTTGGCCTCTCTCACGAGTCCGAGCATGGCGAGCCGCTCACCCTCCTCGGTGACGCCGTACAGCGTCAGCAGATCGGCGACATCCCGCTCCTTGAAGCTGACTCTGCCCAGCTCCATGCGGCTGATCTTCGACTCCGACGCCCGGATGGAATACCCGGCGTCCTCCCGGCTGATCCCCCGCGACTCACGCAGCCGCCGCAGCTGCGCTCCGAGCAGCATTCGTCGCACGATGGACCCGCCTCCCGGCTGCCCTGCGCTCATAGGTCACGCTCCGCCCTTGGTTCATCAGCAGTCTGCCACTAATGGCTTGCGCGCAGTACCCGTCCCGTCACTCTGGATCGTCACGTGCATCAATTCCTTGCAGATGCACGTGCAGACGCTCTTGCATCCCCAGGGTGGAATCCCTGAGCATGGAACCGTGCAGATACTCCGGGGGCACGCATGAAGGCAGAGGCCGCACCTGTGCTCGACCCGTTATGGCAAGGCGTGCTCGCGCCCGAGCGACTTGCCGCGGGTCACGGCGCCACGTGCGAGCTGCCCGCCGCCCTGGAGTCGGTGCGTGAGGCCCGTCACTTCACCCGCTCGACACTCCAGCACTGGGACCTGGCCGCGCTGCTCGACTCCATGGAGCTGGTGGCGTCGGAGCTGGTCACCAACGCGCTGCGCTACGCGGTTCCGGTCGGCACGCCCGGCGCGCCGGTGCGGCTGAGCCTGGTGCGCTGGACCAGCCGGGTGGTCTGTGCCGTACGCGACCCGAGCGGTGTGGCACCGGTCACGAAAGACCCTGACTTCGTGGCCGAGACCGGTCGCGGACTGCACCTGGTGGACTCCTTCAGCGAGAACTGGGGATGGCACCCGCTGAGCGGTACGGGGAAGGTCGTCTGGGCGCTGTTCCTGGTCTCGCCGACCGGCCAGCGCGGGTAGGGGCGTGACGCGTCAGGGCGTCACGGCCCGGCCACCAGCGGCATCAGATGGTCGAACTCGCCCGCCTTCACCCCGATGATCATCGACTCGATCTCCGCCCGGGTGTAAATCAGCGCGGGACCGTCCGGAAAGCGTGAATTGCGTACGGCAACGTCGCCGTCGGGCAGTGCCGCGAACTCCACACATGTGCCATTGGCATTGCTGTGTCTGCTCTTCTGCCAGACCACGCCCGCGAGATCTTCTGCGGCCATTCCATTGTGTGTCCGGCGCATCAGCCACTCCCCAAAAGTGCCGTGTGGTACAGGAGATGATAACTCGTGGGGCGAGCACGTGCATGTGCACGTGCAAGTGCACGTGCAGTCACAGCGCGTCATCTTGGAGAGCGCTCTGACCTGAACCTGACCGGAATGTGAATGCGGCGACGGTTACCCGGCTACGGTCCGATACGATTGACGGTCCGTAGATGAATTCCTCACTCCGCGCTACGAATTGGGAGCAGCCTGCAATGGCTCGTCACCTCATCACCTCAGCCCTGCCCTATATCAACGGGATCAAGCACCTGGGCAACATGGTGGGGTCCATGCTCCCCGCGGACGTCTACGCCAGGTATCTGAGGCAGCGTGGACACGATGTGCTCTACATCTGCGCCACCGACGAACACGGCACTCCGGCGGAACTCGGCGCGAAGGAGGCCGGCCTTCCTGTCGATGTCTTCTGCGCCCGCGCGCACGACGCCCAAAAGGCCGTCTACGACGGCTTCGCACTGTCCTTCGACTACTTCGGCCGCAGCTCCTCCGCGCAGAACGTGGACATCACCCAGCGCTTCGCACGCCGGCTGAACGAGAACGGCTTCATCGAGGAGCGGGCGATCCGCCAGGTCTACTCGCTGACCGACGAGCGCTTCCTGCCCGACCGCTACATCGTCGGCACCTGCCCGCACTGCGGCTACGACAAGGCCCGCGGCGACCAGTGCGAGAACTGCACCCGGGTGCTCGACCCCACCGACCTGATCGAGCCGCGCTCGGCCATCAGCGGCAGCAGCGCGCTGGAGATCAGGGAGACCAAGCACCTCTTCCTCCTCCAGTCCAAGCTGGCCGCCGAGGTCGAGGCCTGGCTCGACGCGAACAGCGACGACTGGCCGACCCTGGCGTCCTCGATCGCCCGCAAATGGCTCACGGAGGGCCTGCGCGACCGGGCTATCACCCGCGATCTCGACTGGGGTGTGCCCGTGCCCGCCGACACCTGGCCTGAGCTTGCCGCCGAGGGCAAAGTCTTCTACGTCTGGTTCGACGCCCCGATCGAGTACATCGGTTCCACCAAGGAATGGTCCGACGCGGCCCCCGAAGGCGAAACGCGCGACTGGCAGTCGTGGTGGTACGAAGCCGACGAGAGCGTCCGCTACACGCAGTTCATGGGCAAGGACAACGTGCCCTTCCACACCGTGATGTTCCCCGCCACCCAACTGGGCACCAGGGAGCCGTGGAAGAAGGTCGACTTCGTCAAGGCCTTCAACTGGCTGAACTACTACGGGGGGAAGTTCTCCACCTCCCAGCGCCGCGGCGTCTTCACCGAGGCCGCGCTCGAACTGCTGCCCGCCGACTACTGGCGCTACTTCCTGATGGCCAATGCGCCCGAGTCCGACGACACCTCCTTCACCTGGGAGCTGTTCGCGGCCGGCGTCAACAAGGATCTCGCCGACACCCTCGGCAATTTCGTCAACCGGGTGCTCTCCTTCTCCCGCAAGCGCTTCGGCGACGAGGTGCCTGCCGGTGCGCCGGCCGGCGAGGCGGAGGCGAAGCTCGGCGAGCAGATCGCCGGGCTGCTCGCCGAATACGAGGGCCACATGGAGGCCATGCAGTTCCGCAAGGCGGCCCAGTCGCTGCGGGCGCTGTGGAGCGCGGGCAACTCCTATCTGGAGGAGAAGGCCCCCTGGATGGAGATCAAGACCGACCAGGACGGCGCCGCGCTGACCCTGCGCACCGCGATGAACCTGATCCACCTCTACGCCGTCGTCTCCGAACCCTTCATCCCGGCCTCGGCCGCCGCGATGCGGGCCGCCTTCGCACTGCCCGAGGACGACGCGCGCTGGGTCACCGCGGCCGAGGCCCGCACCCTGGCCTCGGTCCCGGCCGGTACGCCCTTCACCGTGCCGCCGGTGCTCTTCGCGAAGATCACCGACGACGAGCTGGCCTCGTACGTCGACCGCTTCGGCGGCGACCCGGACGCCGCCGCGTAGGGTCGGGCACCGCCGCGCGCCCGTGTGCCGCCGATTCGTCGAACGGCACCGGGCGCAGCGGCCCCTCCTCCGGCAGCCGCGACCGCCGGGCGCCCGTGGCCGGGGTGCACGCGGCGGCCAGCGCCGCGGCCAGCCCGAGCACCGCGCCCCGCCGGCCGATCGCCGCCGGACCGCTCATCCGAAGTCCGCGGACGCCAGCAGGTCGGTGACCCGCGCCAGTTGGGCGGCCGAGGGGTGCGCCAGGCAGGCCGTCGCCCACACCAGCGTGCCCGTCGCCGCCGAGCCGGTCATCGTCCGCCCCATCTGCCGGGTGCCGTTGACCGTACGGCAGGACGTGTACGGCGCCACGTCGGCGAGCGGCAGGTCCAAGCTGTGGAAATCATCCACCTGGACCTTGTTCTGCCGGAGGTTGAACATCACCAGCACCCCGTCCTTGGCCAATACGCGGGCCAGCGGGGTGCAGAAGCCGTCCAGGGCGTGCGCGCAACCGCCCTGGGGCAGCACCAGTGTCTGCGACGAGAGGAAAACGCTGCTCGTGGCCGGGTCCTGGAGTATCCGCCAGCCCGGCGGCGGCCGCAGCCGCAGCCCGTCCATGCCGGAGGGCCGGTAGCCGTCGTCCGATGGTGACGTCGTGCCCGGACCGTACGTCGTCGGGCCGTGCGCGGCCGGCGTCGTCCGCACCACGGCGGGGCCGCTGGTCGCCACCACCGCGGGAGCCGCCCCGCCGCCGTCCGGACGCAGCAGTCCGGGCGCGGTCAGCAGGCCCGCCGCCACCGCGAGCACCGCGCCCCCGGTGACCGCGGCCGTACGCCGCCGGCGCCGCCTGACCCGCTCGCGGATCCGCTCAAGCCGCTGCGCGGGGGCGGGCGGCTGGGGCACCGCCCGCTCCAGCAGCACCCGCAGCTCGTCCTCCTCAGTCACGCGACTCACCGCCGTCCGCCGTCACCGCGGCCGGCAGCCGCCCGCGCAGCGTCCGCAACGCCTTGGCCGCCTGGCTCTTCACCGTGCCCTCCGAACACCCCAGCGCCTCCGCGGTCTCGGTCACGCTCAGATCCTCGAAGTACCGCAGCACCACCACGGCCCGCTGCCGCAGCGGCAACGCCCGCACCGCGGCGGCGAGCGCCTGCTCCAGGTCCACCCCGGCGTACGCGTCCTCCGCGAGCGCCCGGTCCGGCACATCCCCGTGCGGCACCTCCCCCCGCCACCGCCGCCGCCACCACGAGGCATGCGTGTGCACCAACGCTCGGCGTACGTACGCCTCCGGGTTCTCCTCGGCGATCCGGTGCCACTTCGGCCACACCTTGGCCAGCACGGTCTGCAACAGGTCCTCTGCGAGGTGCGCGTCCCCCGTGAGCAGCCACGCCACACGCAGCAGCCGTTGCCCCCGCGCCGCAACGAACTGCTCGAACCCGCCCTCGCCCACGGAATATCCTCCCCACACCACATAAACGCCCTGGGCCTCCGGCCCGGTTGCCTGGAAGACGTCCCCTCTGCGCAGGGGGGTGCCCTTCAGGGGCGCGGGGCTGCATCTGATCTGCGGCTGGCGCCGCGTGGGCGCGTCACGTGGCGACGGACCGCCACCACCCCAGGGGCGCGGGGCTGCATCTGATCTGCGGCTGGCGCCGCGTGGGCGCGTCACGTGGCGACGGACCGCCACCACCCCAGGGGCGCGGGGAACTGCGCGCTCAGCCCACCACCGGCCGGTGGTCCGGGGCGGACCGATCAGCCCCTCACGGCCGGTGGCGACGTGCAGCCCGTCGACGGCCGACCGCGCCGTTCCCCGCGCCCCTAGGGGGCGCCCCCTGGCGCAAAGGGGCCCGGGGGCGCCGGGGGTTACTTCCGGCGGAGCTGGATGTGCAGCTCGCGGAGGCGGGTCTCCGTGACCTCCGACGGCGCACCCATCAGAAGGTCCTGCGCGTGCTGGTTGAGCGGGAACGCAATGGTCTCGCGGATGTTCGGCTCGTCCGCGAGCAGCATGACCATGCGGTCGACGCCCGGCGCGATGCCGCCGTGGGGGGGCGCGCCGAAGTGGAAGGCGCGCAGCATGCCGCCGAACTCCGCCTCGACGGTCTCGCGGGAGTAGCCCGCGATCTCGAACGCCTTGTACATCACGGCCGGCTCGTGGTTGCGGATCGCGCCGGAGGACAGCTCGATGCCGTTGCAGACGATGTCGTACTGCCAGGCGAGGATGTCCAGTGGGTCCTTCGTCTCCAGCGCTTCGAGGCCGCCCTGCGGCATCGAGAACGGGTTGTGCGAGAACTCGACCGCCCCGGTGTCCTCGTTGCGCTCGAACATCGGGAAGTCGACGATCCAGCAGAAGCGGAAGACGCCCTCGTCGTAGTGCCCGGCACGCTTGGCGGCCTCGACGCGGACGGGGCCCATGATCTTCGAGACGTCGTCGAAGTCGCCGGCGCCGAAGAAGATCGCGGTGCCGGGCTCGGCGCCGACCGCGGTGACGAGCGCGGCCACGTCGTCCTCGGTGAGGAATTTGGCGATCGGCCCGGTCAGCGCGTTCTCCTCGCCGACCCGGACCCAGGCCAGGCCCTGCGCGCCGAGCGAGACGGCGTATTCGCCGAGCTGGTCGAAGAACTTGCGCGGCTGCTCGGCGGTGCCGGGCACCGCGAGGGCGCGTACGTGCTTGCCGGCGAAGGCCTTGAAGCCGGAGCCGGCGAAGATGTCGGAGACGTCGACCAGTTCGAGCGCGGTGCGCAGGTCCGGCTTGTCGTTGCCGTACTTGAGCATCGACGTGCGGAAGGGGATGCGCGGGAAGGGCGAGGTGACGGTGCGGCCGCCGCCCAGCTCGGTGAACAGGTCGGTCATCACCTTCTCGATGACGCCGAAGACGTCCTCCTGCTCGACGAAGCTCATCTCGACGTCGAGCTGGTAGAACTCGCCGGGCGAGCGGTCGGCGCGCGAGTCCTCGTCGCGGAAGCAGGGCGCGATCTGGAAGTAGCGGTCGAAGCCGGAGATCATCAGCAGCTGCTTGAACTGCTGCGGGGCCTGCGGGAGCGCGTAGAAGCGGCCGGCGTGCACCCGGGAGGGCACCAGGAAGTCGCGGGCGCCCTCGGGGGAGGTGGCCGACAGGATCGGGGTGGCCATCTCGTTGAAGCCCAGCGCGGTCATCTCGCGGCGCAGGAAGGAGATGACCTGGGTGCGCAGCATGATGTTGCGGTGCATGCGCTGGCGGCGCAGGTCCAGGAAGCGGTTGGTGAGCCGCATCTCCTCGTTGGCGCTGTCCTCGGGGAAGACCGGGAAGGGCAGCGGGTCGGCGGCGCCGAGCACCTCCAGCGAGGTCACGTCGACCTCGATGCCGCCGGTCGGCAGTTCGGGGTTGACGTTCTCCGCCGAACGGGCCAGGACCCGGCCGTCGACACGGACCACGGACTCCTTGGACTGGCTGCTCAGCTCGTCGTAGACGGGCGATCCCGGGCGCACCACCAGCTGGGTGAAGCCGTAGTGGTCGCGCAGGTCGACGAAGAGGATGCCGCCCAGGTCACGGCGATTGTGCAGCCAGCCGGACAGGCGGACGTCGGTGTCGACGTCGGTGGCGCGCAGCTCTCCGCAGGTGTGTGACCGGTACCGGTGCATCGTGGTCTCGTCCAAGTCGTCAGGTCGTCGCGAGGGTGGGGTCCCGCACAGCCTACCGGCGCCGGGGGCGCCTCCTCATCCGCGTATACGCGGCATGCACGGGGTGGGCACATGAGCCCATAGCATCCAAGACCCCATAAACTGGGGCAATGCACTCCGAGGACGTCCTCGCCGCGCTGGGCTCAGGCCTCTGGCAGCGGAGGGCGCGGTCGCGGAGTCCCTGGTCAGGGTGGTCGGCGACGACGGTGCGGTGCTGCGTACGCTGCGGGTCCGGGTGGCGCCGCGCGGGCGGTTGATCAGCGGCGCCCTGCACGAGGTGCGCGGTGGTGGCCCGCACCGGCCGCGCGGTCTACGTGACCTCGCCGGAGGAGTACGCCCAGCGCTTCCCGGCGGCCTGGCCGGTGGTCAAGCCCTACGGGCGGGTGTCGTGGGCGTATCTGCCGCTGACCGTGGCCGGGACCACGATCGGCGCCTGGCTGGCGGCCTTCCGTGAGCCCGTCGCCTCCACCCCCGACGAGCGCTCGGTGCTCACCACGGTGGCCCGGCTGCTCGGCCAGGCCCTGTCCCGGGCGGGTCTGCACGAGTCGGAGCGGGAGCTGACCGACGGCATCCAGCGCAGGATACTGCCGGCGCGCAAGCCCGGCGTCAGCGGGATGGCGGTGGCCGCCCGCGCGGCGACGGCAAGTCGGCGTGGTTCGAGCTGTACGAGACGTCACGGGCGCCCTCGGGGCCCGGACCTGTCAGCCCGTGACCTTCTTCCAGGGGCCGCCCGGACCGCACTCGTAGCGGGGCCGGCCGACACTGGCGCTGGTCCGGAAGGAGCTGCCGTCGTCGTCGATGCGGATGGTGCCGTGGCGGCTGCCACTGGACCACTCCAGGGTGAGGTTCCAGCGGACGTCGTGCGCGGCGGTGTGGGCGGTGACGTAGAAGACCTCGGGGTCGGACTCGCTCACCTTGTAGGGGAAGGCGCGCTGGCCGTTCTTGACGGTGACCGCGGGGCTGCCGCTGTCCAGGTCGACGTCGAAGGACTTGGTGTCGACATTGCCGCCGCAGCCGGACATCGAGTAGTCGTTCCAGGCGAGCGGGGCGCCCTTGGTGACGACGTCGGCGTGCAGCGCCTCCAGGACGACGGTGTCCGCACCCGTGCCCTGGACGGTGAGGGCGACCCGCTGGTCGCGCGAGGCGACGGCGCCGTATGTGGCGGCCCACTGCGCGGCGTCCTGCGGCTCCGGCGCGACGCCCACGTGCGCGGGTGCCTTGTCGACGAGGAAGTGCGTGCACGGGTCGTCGTAGGTGTAGGGGCGGACGCTCACGGTGAGCGGGGCGGGAAGGGTCCCGCTGGAGGTGGCGGACCCGGCTGGCGCGTGGTGCGCGGGTCCGCTGCTCCGCGAGGCGGACGCTGACGCCGGCGCGGACGGAGGCGCTGACGAAGGCGCGGACGCGGATTCGGTGGAAGCGGAGGCGGTCGGCTCCTTGGCGCCGGTCGGGCCGCTGCTCGCGACGCCCGCGGCCGCCTTCAGGCTCCGGGCGTCCTTCCCGCCGCCACCCCACAACGGGTGTGCGACGAGCACCGCGGTGACCAGGACGGCGGCCGCCGCGGCGGAGGCCGTCAGCGCGGTGCGCCTGCGGCGCGGCGGCGCCGGCCGCCGCGGCACGTGGACGACGACCGGCTCGTCCGGGTCGTCTTCCTCGTCCTCGCCGCGTCCGGGTGATGGCGCGGCGCTCCGCGCCGATACGGACTCGGCCGGGCCTTCCGCCTCCCGGGGCGTCTCCTCCGCCACGGCCGCTTCCGCGGGAGCCTCGTCCGGGTCGGCCGTCCCGGCACGTACCGCCGCCGCGTGGTCCGCCTTGAGCCGGCGCTCCTCGTCCGCGAGGACCCAGCGCCGGTGCAATTCGACGAGTTCCCGCGGTGTCGCCCTGCACAACCGAGCCAGGCGCTCCACCGGCGCGTACTCGCCCGGAATCGAGGCGCCCTGGCCGTAGCGGTGCAGCGTCGACGTGCTCATGTGCAGCCGCTTGGCCAGTGCCCCGTAGCTCAGGCCCGAGCGGTCCTTGAGCTCGCGCAGCAGCCGCGCGAATTCCTCGGCCGCCGCGCCCTCCCCTGTACCCGACACTCGCTCCCCCATCCCCATCCCCCGGCGTCCCGTTCCGCGTCCCAGGGGAATCGTATCCCCCCTGGTCAGGGGCGATTTCGCCATCCCATCGTCCCAAACCGGCGGCCATGCCTGGCCGTTGGGACGGATCCCCCCACAAGCTCCAGTCATTCAAGCACCACGGCCCACCGGAACAGCGAAAGAGGCACACCACATGTCCAGTACCCGTAACAGCGGCAAGCGGATCTCCCGTCTCCTCGGCATCGCCACCACCGTGGCTCTGGGCGGGGCGCTCCTCGCTCCCGCCGCCCACGCCGACAGCCCGGGGGCGCCGCTGACGGTCGCGGTCAGCGACGTCACGCACCACGCCATGAACCGCGGAAGCGGCACGAACAGCTTCGTCCTGACCGTCACCAACACCACCGGCACCACGCAGCCGTTCGCCGGCAACGCCCTCGTGTGGCCGAACGGCAGCGGGCCGAGCCCGATAGAGGTCGGCCAGATCCACACCGAGGTCACCCCCGTCAGCGCACCCGCCACCGACCTGGCCGTGGAGGGTCAGATGCCGGGCCTGATCGCCGCGTTCTTCCCCCACGGCGGGAACCGGTTGACCAGCAGCTTCCAGATCCCCGCCGGCGCCGACTACAGCTGGAAGATCACCGTCGGCGCCGCAGCGGACTTCCCCGGCAACGACGACGGCCTCGACGTCGAGATCAGCTCGGCCCAGGTCCACTTCGACATCGGGCCCGCGCTCCCCGACGGCCACGTCACCGAGAAGTTCGACCACGCGGCCACCGTCACGCCCCGCAAGCCCGGGGAGACGACCCTGACGCTCAGCAACGGAGCGGGCGGCAAGTTCACCAGCCCGCTGAGGACCAGGATCTACCTGGACTCGGCCGTGCCCGGCCTGAAGCTGCAGTACCGCAGCGGCGGAAAGTGGGTCCCGGCCACGACTGTCGAAGACGGCTCCCTCTGGATGCTCCCCGAGATCCCCGCGGGCTTCGCCTACCGGCAGACGCACAGCTTCCCGCTGCGCTTCACGCTCGAAGGGCAGCCGGCCGGCCCGCGCGATGTGAGCGTCTACGCGCAGCTGATCCTGGGCGACGCGCTCTCCGGCACGAACGCCCAGACCACCCTCCACCTCACGTCGGCGGCGAAGCCGACTTCCACGCCCACGTCGGCGCCCTCCTCGGCACCCGCGTCCGCGCCCGCGCCGGCGCCCTCCGCCGCCGTGAAGACGTCCGGCTCCCAGGGCGCCACGTCCGGCAGCTCCACGCCGGACACCCAGCTCGCGCACACCGGCTCGTCGCACACCGGCCTGCTCGCCGGACTCGCGGGACTGCTCGCCGCGACAGGCGCCTTCCTGGTCTTCACGGTCAACCGCCGCCGCCGCAGCGCCTGACGGGGAACCCGTTACTGCCGCCGACAGGCCTGGCGCTAGGTTGACCTGGCGCAAGTGCGCTCATGAAGCTCGTATTTGGGGGGGCTTTTCATGCGGATGTCCATCCGCGTCGGCCTGGTCGCGTCCGCGGCACTGGGCTTGATCACCACATTCATGGCTCCGGCCCAGGCCGCGACCGGCTACGACCGCTGCCCGAAGGGGAAGCTGTGCTTCTTCGACGGCACAGGGGGCTCCGGCACGATGACGACGTATTCGGGCAGCACCCCGGCCCTGGGGGGCATGGACCGGCACGCGTCCTCGATGGCCGACAACACGTCTTTCCCGTACGTCTGCCTGTTCACCGACCCGGACTACCAGGGCGCCGACATGGTGGGGGTGGGGCCTCTCACCCCCTTCAACCTGAGCTTTCTCGACGGCCCGACCAAGTGGAACAACAACGTGCGGTCGGTGAGGCTGTCCAACAGCCAGGCCGACTGCATCAACGGCCCCGCGTACACGCCGTGGAAGAACTGGGGCACGATCCCGGCCCGGCCCGCGCAGGCGTTCGGCGACCTCGACGGCAACGGGCAGGCCGACGTCCTGCAGGTCGCCCCCGGCGGGACGATGTTCCTGCTGCGGGGGGACGGCACGGGCACGCGCATCGGTGGCGGCTGGAACGCGATGACCGCCCTGACCCGGCACGGCGACTTCACCGGCGACGGTATGGAGGACCTGCTGGCCCGGGACAGCGCCGGGGTGCTGTGGCTCTACCCCGGGAATCCGGAGGGCCACTACGACAACGACGGGTGGGACGGGTTCGGCAAGCGCGTCCAGGTCGGCGGCGGCTGGAACGTGATGCGGCAGATCGTCGCGACCGGTGACCTCAACGGCGACGGCAAGGACGACCTCGTCGCCACCGACACCGCCGGCGCGGAGTGGTTCTACGCCGGCAAGGGGAACGGCACCTTCGTCGGCCGGGTGAAGACCGGCGCGGGGTGGACGGCGATGAACACCCTGCTCGCGCCCGGCGACCTCAACGGCGACGGCAAGGCCGACCTGGCGGCGCGCGACACCGCCGGGCACCTGTGGTTCTACCCGGGCACCGGCAAGGGCGGCATCGTCGGCGCCCGCTCCATGATCGGCTCCGGCGGCTGGAACAAGTTCAAGCAGCTGGTGGCACTGGGCGACTTCTCCGGCGACGGCAAGAACGACCTGCTGGGCGCCGCGACGGGCGAACTCGACCTGTACAAGGGCCTCGGCAACAGCCAGGTGGCCAACGCGGTGCGGCACACCGCGCAGAACGTGACCAGCACGTTCGCCTGACGGCGGGTGGCGGCGGCGGTCCCGGCACGTCACGCCGGGCCCGCCGCCAGGCCCGCCGCCGGGAGCGCCAGCCCGGCCACGACCGACTTCCCGCGCCAGGACCGCGGTACGACCGCCCAGGCGTCGGCGAGCGCGTCCACGAGCAGCAGCCCGCGTCCCGACTCCGCGTCGGGCCGCGGGCCGCGGTGCGCCACGGGCTCGCCCGTCCCCGGGTCGGAGACCGCCAGCCAGTAGTGCCCGTCGGTGGGCCACAGCACGAGCTCGACCACCTCGTCCGCGTCGGCGCACGCGCCGTGCCGGATGGCGTTGGTGACCAGCTCGCTGGTGATCAGCCCCAGCTCTGCGTGCAGTTGGGCCGGCAGCCCGTACGGCAACGCCTCCACGACCGCGTGCCGCGCCCGCCTCACGGACTCGGGGTGCGCGGGAAACCGCCAGAGGGCGGGCACGACGGGGATCTCGGGCATGGCGGAACTCCCTTACGGAGGTGGTGGTTTCATACGCCCCGCCGGTGGCATGCCGCCCTGGTCGCGAGCCCACCCTTCCCAGGACAGAAGGGCAGGCTCACGCGGTGCGCTTCCGGCGTCGCGGTGCGTAGTGCGCTGGTACTACCGTAGAGGGGTGGTGCCATATTTGCCATCCGTATCGTCAGAATGGCCTCGCGCGAGTGCCTATGCTCGTAGCGGCACGCCAGCGAAACGCAGCGGGAAGGAGCGGCATGGCCGCGAGAACAGTCCTCACCGAGCGACAGAAGCGCCTGGCAAGCGAGCTGCGCAAAATCCGTACCGCTGCGGGGATGTCCGCGGAGTACGCGGCCGGGCTGCTGGGTGTCGACCGGAGCCGCATCTCCAACATGGAGTCGGGCGTGCGAGCGATCAGCGCCGAGCGGCTGCGCACGTTGGCCTTCAACTGCGACTGCACGGACGAGGCTTACGTCAACGCCCTGGCGGAGATGGCCGAGCCAAAGGAACCTGGTTGGTGGGAGCGGTACAGGGGCAGCCTGCCCCAGGGGTTCCTCGACATCTCGGAGGCGGAGGCAAGCGCCGTACGGTTGCGCGGTGCCAACACCGTCCACGTGCCGGGCGTGCTCCAGACACCGGAGAACGCCATGGCCATCTTCCGAGCCGTCGTCCCCCGACTCCCCGAGCACGAGGTCGCCCTCCGCCTGGCCCACAGGTCGGAACGCCAGCAGGTGGTCACCGGCGACGAGGCGGTCCCGTACCTCGCCGTGATCCACGAAGCGGCGCTGCGTATGCAGTTCGGCGGACCCGAGGTGGCCCGCGCCCAACTGGACTACCTGCTCGCGGTCTCCGAGCGCGCCAACGTCACGGTGCTCGTCCTCCCCTTCTCCCAGGGGGCCTTCCCCGGCGCGGGGCATACCGTCGTCTACGCGGAAGGCCCCGTCCCCCAGCTCGATACAGTGCAGGTGGACAGCTCCCACGGTCCGGTCTTCTTGCACGCCGAGGCGCAACTCGCGAAATACCGAGCCCAACTCGACCTGTTGGAAGAGTTGTCCTTGTCGCCGGAGCGTTCCCGCGACGCCATCCGCGAGATCACGCGCGAACTCTGAGGAGCCCCGATGTCCGACATCACGTGGGAAGCCCCCTTCTGCGGGGAAGGCAGCTCATGCTTCCGCATCGGTACAGACGCGGACGGCAACGCGTACATAGCCGTCGCGGGCCAGGAGGACCACTACCTCACCGACTCCCGCGAAGCGCTCCGCACCCTGATCACCGAGATCAAGTCCGGCAAGGCCGACCACCTGCTCTAGCCCGCGGCGCGCGAAGTGCGTCCCACACCGCGGCCGCGCCGCTCCCGCGACCTCATGCACGAGATCGCGCACCAACCCTGAGGAGCCCCGATGTCCGACATCACCTGGGAAGCCCCCTTCTGCGCGGAAGGCAGCTCATGCTTCCGCATCGGCACGGACGCGGACGGCAACGCCTACATCGCCGTCGCAGGCCAAGAAGACCACTACCTCACCGACTCCCGCGAAGCGCTCCGCACGTTGATCACCGACATCAAGTCCGGCAAGGCCGACCACCTGCTCTAGGCCGCCGCCGCGAGATCGCGGAAGCATGCCCTCCCCGCTACCGGGTGATCGGTGAGCCTCTCCCCGCGCTCCGGTCACGGGCAGGCACATCGCGCCGGCCTGGGTCGGCGGCTTCGCAGCCCCCGGGTCGAGACGCGCTGCGCTGAGCCCCGCGCACGCCCCCGCCCGGCCGGGAGAGGGCGGTTTGCGGGAGTTCGCGCGAAGGGTGGGCCGGGGGGCTTAGCGTGGGGCTTCGCGGGATCGGGGCAGGGGGTGGCCAGGTGGGCGAGGGCCGGCTGGGTGTGGTGCTGGTGCACGGGATCAGGTCCGGGCCGAAGGTGTGGGATCCGCTGCGGAAGCTGATCGCCGCCGACAAGGAGCTGGGCTTCGCCCGGACGCTGGCCTTCTCGTACGCGACCGGGCTGAAGCGGGTGCATCCGCTGCGGGTCTTCCCCGGCATCGACACCGCCGCGGACAGCCTCAGGGAATACCTGGCCACCGAGGCGGGCGGGTACGAGCACCTGGTGCTGGTGTCGCACAGCCAGGGCGGGCTGGTCGTGCAGCGCTGCCTCGCGCGGATGCTCGGCGACGGGCGGGGGCGCGAACTGGCCCGCGTCCGGCGGGTGGTCATGCTGGCCTGCCCCAACAACGGCTCGGAGCTGTTCCTTTCGCTGCGCCGCA
This sequence comes from Streptomyces sp. NBC_00433, assembly GCA_036015235.1. Taxonomy (NCBI): domain Bacteria; kingdom Bacillati; phylum Actinomycetota; class Actinomycetes; order Kitasatosporales; family Streptomycetaceae; genus Streptomyces; species Streptomyces sp. NBC_00433. The sequence goes on from CP107926.1 coordinate 4,640,205, forward strand.
CCGTGCTCGGGTCCGGCCATCCGCAGGAGATCCAGCTGCGGCCGCTGAACGAGCAGGTGACGCACACCCTGCGCACGGTGCTGCGGGACGCGGTGAACGCCACCTCGGTCACCGACCGCACCTGCCCGATCCCCTTCTCGGTCTACGCCGGGGAGAGCGACGGCGTCGTACGCCCCGCGTCCGCGCAGAGCGTCTTCCCGGACGCGGCCGCGCTGCCCGGCGACCACTCGACCATCCTCAAGGCGACGACGGCCGAGCACCGGACCTTCACCACGCTGCGCCGCCTCCTGCTGGCCGCCAAGGGCGAGGACCGCTCGTTATCCGACGAGCCCGCCGAGGCTCTGGCAGGCCTGCCGCCGCGGTCGCGTACCTTCACCGGCCGCGAGGAGGACGTACGGGCGCTGCTCGGGCTGCTCGCCCCCGGCAGCGGCGGGCAGCGGCCCGTGCTGTTGCAGGCCGTGGCGGGGATGGGCGGGGTCGGCAAGACCGAACTGGCCCTCCAGACCGCCGAGCGCGCGCTGCTGGAACCGGACTGGTTCCCGGGCGGCGCGCTCTTCACCGACCTCAACGGCTACGACCCCGACCCCGCCCGGCGGGTCAGCGCCGCCGACGCGCTCGACGGTTTCCTCCGCACCCTGGGCACACCCGCCGGCGACATCCCGCCGGGGGTCCACGCCCGGTCCGCGCTGCTGCGCTCGGCCCTGAACGCCCGCACCAGCCGGGGCGAGCGGACGCTGCTGGTCATCGACAACGCGGGCAGCGAGGAGCAGGTGCTGCCGCTGCTGCCGGGCGACGGCGTCACGCCCGCCCTGGTCACCTCGCGCAACACCCTCGCGCTGGGCGCCCGGGTCCACAGCCTCGACGTGCTCGACCCCGAGGCCTCGGCCGACCTCATCCGCCAGGAGCTGCACCAGGCACTCGGCCCGGCCGACACCCGCACCGCCGACGACCCGGGCGCCACCCTGGACCTGGCCCGCCTGTGCGGGGGGCTGCCGCTGGCCCTGCGGATCACCGCCGCGCTGCTGGTCGACACCCCGCGCCGCCCGGTCGCCTCGCTCGCCGACGCGCTGCGCGCCGGGCACTCCCGGCTCGACCACCTCAGCCGCGCCGACCGGGCGGTCCGCGGCGCGTTCGACCTGTCCTACCACCACCTGACGCCCGCCCAGCAGCGCCTCTTCCGCCTGCTGCCGCTCAATTCCGGCCCCGACATCTCCACCACCGCCGCCCACCACCTGGCGGGCGACGGCGACGAGGCCACCACGGAGCACCTGCTCTCCGACCTGGCGGCCGCCCACCTCATCGAGCCCGCCCCCGTCTGGGGCCGCTGGCGCATGCACGACCTGCTGCGGCTGCACGCCGACGAGCACGGCCGGCGCCGTGCCGCCGACGACGACCGGGAGGCGGCGGTCGGCCGCCTGCTGGACTACTACCTGGCGACGGCGCGGTCCGCCAACCGGCACCTGGCCCTTTCGAGCAGCGAGGCCGCCTCCGAGGTCTTCGCCGACCGCCGACAGGCCCTTGCCTGGTTCGACGCCGAGCGGACCAACCTCACCGCGGCGGCCACCTCCGCACCCGCCGGCCATGCCGCGTACACCGATCTGATCTTCGCCCTGGCCAGATACTTCGACTTCCGCCGGCACTTCGACGACTGGGCCGTCCTTTCCGCCCAAGCGGCGGAGTTCTTCCACCAGACCGGCGACCGCCCCAACGAGGGTCGCGCGCTGAACAGCCTCGGCCTCGCGCTGGAAGAGCTGCACAGATACGACGAAGCCATCGCCGCCCACAACCAGAACCTGGAAATCTGCCGCCAAACCGGCAACCGCCGCAGCGAGGGCGGCACGCTGAACAACCTCGGCTTGGCCCTGCGCCGTGCCGAGCGTTACGACGAGGCCATCACCGCCCTCGACGCGGCCGCCGAGATCCACCGGGAGACGGGCGACCGCCAAGGAGAAGGCCAGGCCCTCAACAACCTCGGCCTCGTCCTGCGCGCCGTCGGCCGCTACGACGAAGCCATCGCCGCCCACGACCAGGACCTGGAAATCTGCCGCCAAACCGGCGACCGCTACGGCGAGGGCCAGGCCCTCAACAACCTCGGCCTCGTCCTGCGCGCCGTCGGCCGCTACGACGAAGCCGTCGCCGCCCACAGCGAGGACCTGGAAATCTCCCGTCAGGCCGACGACCGCTACGGCGAGGCCCAAGCCATGGGCAATCTCGCCTACTCCCTGTGGAGGCTGCACCGGTACGACGAGACCGCCGCGGCCTTCGCCGCCGCCGCCGAACTCTTCCGCGAGAGCGGCGACCCCGACAAGGCGGCCGAGGTCCTCGCAGCGATCGAAGAGGTGCGGCGGCAGCAGCGGAACGGCCAGGCGTAGGAGCCGCCTGGCCGTCGTACCGCGAAAAGCTCACCCCGAGCTCGGGAAGCTCAGCCGGGAAGGCCGAGCCCTCGGAGACTCACCGCCCGTAGGGCGAGTCCGCCGGGATCGTGCCGAGGCGGCCGGCCTGGAAGTCGTCGAAGGCCTGCGCCAGCTCGGCGTGGGTGTTCATCACGAACGGGCCGTACTGCATCATCGGCTCGCGGATGGGGAGCCCGCCGAGCAGGACGAACTCGAAGTTCGCCGAGCGGGAGTCCTGGGTCTCGGCGGCGCGCACGGTCAGCGTGTCGCCGGGGCCGAAGACGACCGACTGGCCCATGGCGAAGGGGCGCGACTGGGGGCCGGCGAAGCCGGTGCCGGCCAGGCCGTAGGCGAGGGCGTTGAAGTCGGGGCGCCAGGGGAGGGTGACCGAGGCGCCGGCGTTGAGGGACACGTGGGTCATGGTGATCGGCGTGTGGGTGGAGCCGGGGCCCGTGTGGCCGCCGATGTCGCCGGCGATGAGCCGGATGAGGGCGCCGCCGTCCGCGGAGGTGAGCAGCTTCAGGCCGCCCGCCCTGATGTCCTGGTACTTCGGGGCCATCATCTTGTCGGCCTTCGGGAGGTTCACCCACAGCTGGAGGCCGTGGAAGAGGCCGCCGCTGAGGACGAGCGACTCCGGCGGGGTCTCGATGTGCAGCAGACCGGACCCGGCGGTCATCCACTGGGTGTCGCCGTTGGTGATGGTGCCGCCACCGCCGTGCGAGTCCTGGTGGATGAAGGTGCCGTCCATGATGTAGGTGACGGTCTCGAAGCCGCGGTGCGGGTGCCAGGGGGTGCCCTTGGGCTCGCCGGCGGCGTAGTCCACCTCGCCCATCTGGTCCATCATGATGAACGGGTCGAGCTGGCGGTAGTCGATGCCGGCGAAGGCGCGGCGGACCGGGAAGCCCTCCCCTTCGAGCCCGCTGGGCGCGGTGCTGACGGCGAGCGCCTGACGGGGACGGCCGTCGGCGGGTGCGGTGACGCGCGGCAGGGTCAGCGGGTTCTCTACGGTCACGGCGGGCATGGGGGGCCTCCTTGGGGGATGTTCCGATTCCAATGTAGTTGAAGTCTGAACATCTAGCAACGCGTGACCATTCCCTCACCCACCATGGGGAGGCGAAGAGGGACCTAGCCGTACATCCGGCGCATCGTGAAATCGACCATCTGCTCGACCGCCTTCGCGTCGAAGACCATCCGGTGCTGGCCGTCGATGTCGAGCACGAAGCCGTAGCCGGTCGGCAGCAGGTCGAGCACCTCGGCGCCGGTGATCACGAAGTACTTCGACTCCTTGCCGGCGTAGCGCCGCAGCTCCTTGAGCGAGCTGAACATCGGGATCACCGGCTGCTGCGTGTCGTGCAGCGCCAGGAAGCCGGGATTCTCGCCGCGCGGGCAGTAGACCTTGGAGGTGGCGAAGATCGCCTGGAAGTCCTCGGCCGACAGCGAGCCGGTGGTGAAGGCGCGTACGGCGTCGGCGAGGGACGGCGGCGAGGGCTCGGGGTAGCCGGACATGGGCGCAGGTCCGCCGGGGGCCGCGCCTTGGCCGGGATTCACGCTCTGGTCGTAGCCGTACACGGGCCCTAGCGTAACGGTGACGGGCGGGACCCACGGGGGAACGGTCGCGAACCGGCCGCCCGGGGACGAGGAACCCGTCACATCCGCCCGTCGGGGGTTGCTTCTTATTACTGACGGGTAGCATCATGTGGATACAAATCTCGTGTCATTTCAAGAGTGACTGCAGCAGCGATACGGAGCCGTCGTCATGGGCCACTACAAGTCGAACCTCCGCGACATCGAGTTCAACCTCTTCGAGGTGCTCGGCCGCGACCAGCTCTACGGCACGGGTCCGTTCGCCGACATGGACGCCGACACGGCCAGGGACGTGCTGGCCGAGCTGACCCGGCTGGCGGAGAACGAGCTGGCCGAGTCCTTCGCCGACACCGACCGCAATCCGCCGGTCTTCGACCCCGACACCAACACCGCGCCGATACCCGACACGTTCAAGAAGAGCTACGCGGCCTTCATGGACGCCGAGTACTGGCGGCTCGGCCTGCCCGAGGAGATCGGCGGCACCACCGCGCCCCGCTCCCTGATCTGGTCGTACGCCGAGCTGGTGCTCGGCTCGAACCCGGCGATCTGGATGTATTCGTCGGGCCCGGCCTTCGCCGGCATCCTCTACGACGAGGGCACCGAGCAGCAGAAGAAGATCGCCGCGCTCGCGGTCGAGAAGCAGTGGGGCTCCACCATGGTCCTCACCGAGCCCGACGCGGGCTCCGACGTCGGCGCGGGCCGCACGAAGGCCGTCAGGCAGGACGACGGCAGCTGGCACATCGAGGGCGTCAAGCGCTTCATCACCTCGGGCGAGCACGACATGTCCGAGAACATCATCCACTACGTGCTGGCCCGCCCCGAGGGCGCGGGACCGGGCACCAAGGGCCTGTCGCTCTTCATGGTGCCGAAGTACGAGTTCGACCCGGAGACCGGCGAGTTGGGGGCGCGCAACGGCGTCTACGCCACCAATGTCGAGCACAAGATGGGCCTGAAGGCCTCCAACACCTGCGAGATGACCTTCGGCGACCGGCACCCCGCCAAGGGCTGGCTGATCGGCGACAAGCACGACGGCATCCGGCAGATGTTCCGGATCATCGAGTTCGCCCGCATGATGGTCGGCACGAAGGCCATAGCGACGCTGTCGACCGGGTATCTGAACGCGCTGGAATATGCCAAGGAGCGGGTCCAGGGCCCCGACCTGGCGCAGTTCATGGACAAGGCCGCGCCCAAGGTGACGATCACCCACCACCCCGACGTGCGCCGCTCGCTGATGACGCAGAAGGCGTACGCCGAGGGCATGCGCGCGCTGGTCCTCTACACCGCCTCCGTCCAGGACGCGATCCAGGTCGCCGAGGCCACCGGCGCCGACGCCAAGCAGCTGAACGGGCTGAACGACCTGCTGCTGCCGATCGTCAAGGGCTACGGCTCGGAGAAGTCCTACGAGCAGCTCGCCCAGTCGCTGCAGACCTACGGCGGCTCCGGCTACCTGCAGGAATACCCGGTCGAGCAGTACATCAGGGACGCCAAGATCGACACCCTCTACGAGGGCACCACCGCGATCCAGGGCCAGGACTACTTCTTCCGGAAGATCGTCCGCGACCAGGGGCAGGCCCTGACCGCGCTGAGCGAGGAGATCAAGAAGTTCCTCGCCGAGGCCACCGGCGGGGCGGAGCTGGCCGACGCGCGCGACCAGCTCGCGAAGGCCGCCGCCGACCTGGAGGCCATCGTCGGCACCATGCTGACCGACCTGGCGGCCACCGAGCAGGACGTCCGCTCGATCTACAAGGTCGGCCTGAACACCACCCGGCTGCTGCTGGCCTCGGGTGACGTCGTGGTCGCCTACCTGCTGCTGCGGGGCGCCGGGGTGGCGCTGGACAAGCTGCCGTCCGCGTCGCAGAAGGACACCGCCTTCTACACCGGCAAGGTCGCCGCCGCGAAGTTCTTCGCGACGAACATCCTGCCGGGCGTCGGGGTGCAGCGCGCGATGGCCGAGGCCGTCACGCTCGACCTGATGGACCTGCCGGAAGAGGCCTTCTGACGCAGGTCCTGTGCCGGGTTCGTGCGGGGTTCGTGCCCGGTTCGCGTCCGGTTCGTGCCGGGTGCCGCCACCGACGAGGTGGCGGCACCCGGCGTTTTCTATGCTGGCCGGTATGAGCAAGCCTCCGCGCACTTTCGACCGCACCCACACCGACGACCTCGCCGCGTTCGTCCAGGCGGCACCGTCCCCGTACCACGTGGTCGCCACCGTCGCGGCCCGGCTGGAGAAGGCCGGTTTCCGCCGGGTCGCCGAGACCGACCCCTGGGACGCGGAGGCCGGCGGGCGGTACGTCCTGCGCGGCGGCGCCGTCATCGCCTGGTACGTCCCCGAGGGCGCACCCCCCGAGACGCCCTTCCGGGTGGTCGGCGCCCACACCGACTCGCCGAACCTTCGGGTCAAGCCGCGCCCCGACATGGGGTCGGCCGGCTGGCGGCAGGTCGCGGTCGAAATCTACGGCGGCCCGCTGCTCAACAGCTGGCTCGACCGCGACCTGGGCCTGGCCGGCCGGCTGTCGCTGCGCGACGGCTCCACCGCCCTGGTCGACGTCGGCCGCCCGCTGCTGCGGGTCGCCCAGCTCGCCGTCCACCTCGACCGCGGCGTCAACGACAACGGGCTCAACCTCGACCGCCAGCGGCACCTCCAGCCGCTGTGGGGCCTCGGCGACGCGAACGACGGCGACCTCATCGACTTCCTCGCCGCCGAGGCGGACCTGGACGCCGACGACGTCGCGGGCTGGGACCTCATGGCCTACGACGTGCAGCCCCCCGCGTATCTGGGCCGCGACCGCGAACTGCTCGCCTGCCCGCGGCTGGACAACCAGCTGTCCGTGCACGCCTGCACGGCCGCGCTGCTGGCCGCCGTCGGGGCCGGCGGCCTCGACTTCATCCCGGTGCTCGCCGCCTTCGACCACGAGGAGAACGGCAGCGGGTCCGACACCGGCGCGCAGGGGCCGCTGCTCGGCAACGTGCTGAAGCGCACGGTCCACGCCCGCGGCGGCACCTACGAGGACCGGCTGCGGGCACTGGCCGGCACCGTCCACGTCTCCTCCGACGTCGGCCACGCGGTGCACCCCAACTACGCCGAGAAGCACGACCCGACGCACCACCCCCGTGCCAACGGCGGCCCCATCCTCAAGACCAACGTCAACCAGCGCTACTCCACCGACGGCGTCGGCCGCGCCGTCTTCGCGGCGGCGTGCGAGACCGCGGGCGTACCCTTCCAGCACTTCGTGTCCAACAACGCGATGCCCTGCGGCACGACGATCGGGCCCATCACCGCGGCCCGCCACGGCATCAAGACGGTCGACATCGGTGTGCCGATCCTGTCCATGCACTCCGCCCGCGAGCTGTGCGGAGCCGACGACCCGGCATACCTGGCGGCCGCGCTGACCGCCTTCCTGACCGTATGACCGTGTAGACAGCCGAATCCCCGGAGTGGGCGAGATGCTCAGCGAGACGATTTTCCGCAGTGACGACCTGCCGGCGTCGGAGAGATTCGACGCCTGGGAGGCGGTGATGAGCCGGACCAACTCGCCCATGCACCTCACCAGCGCCTACGCGGCCGACTACCAGGCGCACCTGCGGCTCATCACGCTCGGCGAGGTGACGCTCTGGCCGGCCACCTACCAGCCGCTGGTCTTCCTGCGGACCCCGAGGCTGATCCGGCAGTCCGACCCCGAGCACTGCCACCTCTCCCTCGTCGTCCGCGGCGACGCGGTGGTGACCTGGGACAGGACGGAGGCCGAGTACGACACGTACGACATCTTCACCAACGACACCTCGGTGCCCTACGAGATCGCGACAGGCACGGAACCGATCACGTCGATCGGCATCGAGGTGCCCAAGGCGCGGCTCGGCCTGCCCTGGGACAGGGCCCGGCTGGCGATCGGGCGCCCGATATCGGGGCGGGAGGGGATAGGCGCGCTGCTCGCGCAGTTCGTCACGCAGGTGACGAACGACAGCGGTGCCTACGGCCCCGCGGACGCCTACCGCCTGGGCGGGGTCCTCTGCGACCTGGTCACCGCGATGTTCGCCAACGTCGTGGAGGCGGACACCGCCCTCCAGCCGGAGACCCGGCACCGGGCCCTGCTGCTCAGCGTGAAGGCCTTCGTCCGCAAGAACCTGCACGACCCCGACCTGACCCCCGGCTGCATCGCCGCCGCGCACTACATCTCGCCCAGCCACCTGCACCGGCTCTTCAGGACCGAGGGCACCACGGTGGCCGCCTTCATCCGCGCCCAGCGGCTCCGCTGCGCCCTGCGCGACCTCGGCGACCCGGCGCTGGCGGCCACGCCCGTGCACATCATCGCCGCCCGCTGGGGCTTCAAGGACCACGCCACCTTCACCCGCGCCTTCCGCGCCGCCTACGGCGCCGCGCCCACCGACTACCGCCACGGGGCGGACGTTTCAGCGCTCGACGCGGGGTAGGCGGTGGGTGAGTACCACTCAACTCCCCCCTCTGGAGGCGGACATCGTGGGTATCGGAGGGTGCATCATCCTGATCGCCGTCGGTGCGATCATCACCTTCGCGACGGACTGGCACGCCAAGGGTGTCAACATGGACCTGCTCGGCCTGATCATGATGGCCGTCGGCGTGATCGGTATGGCCGCCTATGTGAGCATCTTCAAGCGGCGCAGGATCCCCCCGACCGCGGACGGCGACGTGCCGCCCGTGGTCGAGGAGCGCTACTACACCGACCGGCGCTACTGAGCACCGGCGGTCACTACCGGGCGGAAGGCGCGTCCATCCCTGCCAGGACCAGCGCGAGCCGGCTCTCCCCGGTGTCGGACAGCCGGACCGGGACACCCCAGTCCTGCTGGTGCACATGGCAGGCCGGGTATTCGTTGGCCGGGTCGTCGTCGCAGGACGCCGCCATGGCCGAGACATGCAGGACGCCCTCGCTCACGGACGGGTCGAGCACCAGGTCACGGAAGAGGTCCGTGCCCTTGCCGGCGCCGTCCGCGAGCAGGTCCGGCGGGGTCGAGCTGACCAGCAGCCGGGTCGACGGGCCGTAGCGCTCGTCCAGCTTCTGGCCGGCGGGCGCCGAGAAGACCACGTCGAGGCGGAAGGCACCGGGCGCCACATCGGTGGCGGCCCGCTGCGTGCGGTGGGCGACGGCCTCCACGCGCACCGCCTCCTCCGGCAGGCGCATCCGGGTCAGCTGGTGCCGCGCCGACTCCACGACCACGATGTCGCCGTCCACCACGGCGGCGTCCGACGGCTCGCGCAGATCGGTCGCCAGCGTGCTGACCTCGCCGCTCGCCGGGTCGTAGCGGCGCAGCGCGTTGTTGTACGTGTCGCTGACCGCGACCGAGCCGTCCGGCAGTCCCGTGACGCCGAGCGGGTGCTGGAGCAGCGCCTGCCCGGCCGGGCCGTCGCGGTGGCCGAAGTCGAACAGGCCGGTGCCGACGGCCGTACGGACGACGTACCCCTCGCCGTCGGTGGCCCGCTCCACCCAGCGCAGCGCCGACGTCTCGGAGTCCGCGACCCACAGCCGGTCCCCCGCCGCCGCCAGCCCCGAAGGCTGCGCGAACCAGGCGTCGGCGGCGCGGCCGTCGACCAGGCCCTCGTTGGTGGTGCCCGCGGCGACCTCGACACGGCCGGTCGCCGGGTCGTACGCCCACAGCTGGTGCACACCGGCCATCGCGATCCACACCCGGTCCTCGAACCAGGCCACGTCCCACGGCGAGGACAGGTCCACCTCGCGCGCCTCACCGCCGGTCGGCGAGCCCTGCCACCACTGGCAGCCGGTGCCGGCCACCGTCGTGACCCGGCCGCTGTCCAGGTCGAGGCGCCGCAGCGCGTGGTTGACGGTGTCCGCCACGATCACGCTGCCGTCGGGCAGCATCGCCAGGCCCTGCGGCTCGCTGAAGCGCGCGGTCGCCGCGTCCCCGTCGGCGAAGCCGCGCTCACCGGTGCCGATCCGGCGCACGACGCTCTCGCCGTCGGCGGCCAGCTCCACCAGGGCATGCCGCGTCGAGTCCGACACCAGGTAGTGTCCCGAGCCGGGCAGCGCCAGCATCTTGCCGGGGAAGCGCAGATCGGTCGCGACCGGCTCCGGCGGCACGTACACGCCCTCGCCGCGCCGCAGGGTGCCCTTCGCCCCGTGCTCGACCTCCAGGTCCGTCACCAGCTGCTCCAGCGCGTGGGCATGGCCCTCGCCGGCGTGCTGCGCGACCACGTAGCCCTCCGGGTCGATGACCACCAGCGTCGGCCAGGCCCGGACCGCGTACTGCCGCCAGGTCGCCAGCTCAGGGTCGTCGAGCACCGGGTGGTGCACCTCGTAGCGCTCGACGGCGTCCACCACCGCCTGGTGCTCCGCCTCGTGCACGAACTTCGGGGAGTGCACACCGACGATCACCACAGTGTCACGATGGCGCTCCTCCAGCTCCCGCAGCTCGTCGAGAACATGCAGGCAGTTCACGCAGCAGAAGGTCCAGAAATCCAGGATCACGATGGATCCGCGCAGGTCGGCGAGGGTGGGAGTGGCCTCGCCCGTATTGAGCCAGCCGCCCTTGCCCACCAGTTCGGGCGCCCGGACGCGTGCACGTGCAGTCATGTGTCCATCCAACAGCATCACCGGGGGTAGGCATTCCCCTATGAAATACGTGGTGCAGGAGAAGATGTTCGCCATCGGCGACGACTACTGGATCGAGGACGAGGACGGCCGGCAGGCCTTCTACGTCGACGGCAAGGTCCTCAGGGTCAGGGAGACCCTGGAGCTCCAGGACCCCTCGGGCGCGGTGGTCGCCGTCATCCACAAGAAGCTGGTCTCGCTGCGGGACGCGATGACCATCGAGCGCGACGGCGACGTCCTGGTCACCGTCCGCAAGAAGCACGCCCTGCTGCACGAGGTCTACCGCGCCGACCTCGCCTCCGGGGAGGAGCTGGAGATCCGCGGCGACCTCGTCGGCAAGGAGTTCGACATCGAATACGACGGCGAGCGCCTCGCGCGGGTCTCCCGCCGCTGGTTCTCGCTGCGGGACTCCTACGCGATCGACATCGAGAGGGACGACGCGGACGTGGCGATGCTGATCGCCGTGGCCGTCTGCGTCGACCGCATGGTCACCAAGGAGTAGCCCCGCGGAGAAGGGGCTACCGCGGCGGAGTCCCGAGGACCCGGTCGCGCAGGACCGGGAAGTCGGCGCGGGTGGACGCGACCCGCGACAGGTCGAGGTCGACGGTGAGGACCTCCTCGTCGGGGCCGGCCTCGGCCAGGACCGTGCCCCAGGGGTCGACGACCATGCTGTGGCCGGCCTGCGGCACCTGGGCGTGGGTGCCCGCGGTGCCGCAGGCCAGGACGAAGACCTGGTTCTCGATGGCCCGTGCCTGGAGGAGGACCCGCCAGTGCGCGAGGCGCCGGGCCGGCCAGCCCGCCGGGATGGCCAGCAGCTCGGCGCCGGCGTCCACGAGCAGCCGGAATTGCTCGGGGAAGCGCAGGTCGTAGCAGGTGGCGAGGCCGAGCACGCCCTGCGGGAGGGCGGCGGTGACGATCCGGGAGCCGCCGGCCATCAGGACGGCCTCGCCCCGGTCGAAGCCGAAGCGGTGGATCTTGCGGTAGGCGGCGTGCAGCGTGCCGTCGGGCGCGAAGAGCAGCGAGGTGTTGTAGAGCGGCCCGTCCGGCCAGGGGTCGCGCTCGACGACGGAGCCGGCGTGCAGCCACACTCCGGCGTCCCGCGCGGCGGCGCTCATCGCCTCGGCGGTGGGTCCGCCGTCGACCCGCTCGGCACCGTCCGCGAAATCGTCGGAGGCGAATGCGCCGACGGGCCACAATTCGGGCAGCACGACAAGATCCGCGCCCGCCTGGGCGCGGACGAGGGCCGCCGCACGGCGCCGCCGGTCGGCGGCCGTCTCGGCCGGGTCGACCTCGATCTGGAGAAGCGTTGCGCGCACCTGGACACCGCCCATACGTTGGGTCGTCAAGCCGGGCCTACCATCGTCACTCGAAAGCACTGCGTGGGCGCCCGCGCGCAGCGTAACTTAGGCGCCAACCGCCACGACCGCGCACCGATCCGTCGAGGGGTCCCGTGACCGTCCACAGCAAGCTCCAGCCGTACATCGACGCCTGGACCCACTCCATAGAATCCATCAACGAACTGGTGTCCCCACTGGCCGAGGGGGAGTGGAACCGCGCCACGGAGTGCCCCTACTGGTCGGTCCGCGACATCGTCTCCCACGTCATCGGCTTCGAGTGCGAACTGCTCGGCGATCCGCGCCCGATCCACACCCTTCCCAGCGACCTGCGGCACATCACCAGCGAGGCCGCCCGCTACACGGAGGTGCCGGTCGACATCCGGCGGCACCACACGGCCCCCGAGATGACCTCCGAGCTGGAGTACACGATCATCCGCAGGTCGCGGCAGCTGCGCAACGAGTCGCGGCAGCCCGACCAGGAGGTGCGGGCGATCGGCGGCGGCGAGATCACCCTGGAGGAGCAGCTGTGGAGCCGCGTCTTCGACGTGTGGGCCCACGAGCAGGACCTGCGCAGGGCGCTGGACAAGCCGGGCAACCTGGCGTCGGCGGCGGCCGTGCTGTCCCGCGACTTCGTGCTGCGGTCGCTGCCGAAGCTGGTCGCGCACGACGCGGGCGCCAAGCCCGGCTCCGCGGTGGTCTTCGACGTGCACGGGCCGCTGGAGTTCATGCGGACGGTGCGGGTCAACGCGGAGGGCCGCGGGTCCATCGACTCGGCGGTCTCGCTCGGGCCTGCGGTGACCTTCGCGCTGGACTGGGAGACCTTCCTGCGGCTGCTGACCGGCCGGGTGCGGCCCGCCGTGGTCGCCGACCGGCTGAAGATCGAGGGTGACGCGGCGCTGGCCGAGACGATTCTGCAGCACATCGCCGTGACGCGCTGAGGCGCTCCCGGACCCCGCGGGGGCCGGTGCGGACGGGTGAATCCCGTCAGCACCGGCCCGGACCAGCGGGTAGGCTCGCGCAGGATCCGGTAGGCGCCGCAGGGGTCGGCCGCGAATTCGGGTGACAGGACGTCGGGTGCCGCGCGCGCATGGCTCACGGCGCTCCCTCGCGAGACGTCAACGAAGTCGGCTGGGTCGACCGGTGGGGGCCGACTAACCGGTCAGGCCGGCGAGTTGACGCCCGAATGGGCAGAGCGCGAGCGGCGGTCACTCTCCGTCGACGGCGGCCGGGCACTCCCCGCTCCGACGGCGGGTGTTCACTCCCTGCGGACCGCCGCGGCCGACGAGCGGTGCACGCTCTCCACCCGGCTGACCGCGATCCGGTCGCGCTCCAGGCGCTCGCTGTGCCGGCGCAGCCGCAGGATCTGCGCGGTGCCGACCGCCTGGAGGACGAAGACGCTGCTCCAGGCCACCCGGTAGTTGTCGCCGGTCGCGTCGAGCAGCACCCCGATGGCCAGCAGGGTCAGCATCGACGCGGTGAAGCCGCCGATGTTGACGATGCCCGACGCCGTGCCGAAGCGCTCCGGCGGGTTGGCGGGGCGCGCGAAGTCGAAGCCGATCATCGAGCCGGGCCCGCAGGCGCCCAGCACCACGCACAGCAGCACCAGCAGCCACGTCGGGTCCTGCCCGCCCGGCCAGCCCAGCACCGCCGCCCACACCCCCGCGGTCGCCGCGATGACGCCCAGCGTCAGCGGCATCCTGGCCCCGTGGTGGCGGGAGATCAGCTGGCCGAAGACCATCCCGAAGACCATGTTGGCCAGCACCACCAGGGTCAGCAGGCTGCCCGCAGTGCCGCGCGACAGGCCCTGGTCCTCGACCAGGTAGGGCAGGCCCCACAGCAGCAGGAAGACCATGCCGGAGAACTGCGTGGTGAAGTGCGTCCACATCCCCAGCCGGGTGCCCGGCTCCGCCCAGGACGCGGCGATCTGCCGCCGTACGTAGGCCAGTCCGGCGTGTTCGGCCGGCGCGGGCTCGTAGCCCTCGGGGTGGTCCTTGAGGAAGAGTGCCACCAGCAGCAGCACGAAGGCGCCGCCGACCGCCGTGCCGAGGAAGGTCGGCGTCCAGCCCGCCGAGTGCAGAAGCCGGGACAGCGCGACCGTCGAGACCAGGTTGCCCGCCACCCCGAAAAGGGCCGCGCCCTGTGCGATCATCGGCCCGCGGCGGGCCGGGAACCAGCGCGAGCCGAGCCGCAGCACACTCACGAAGGTCATCGCGTCACCGCAGCCCAGCACCGCGCGGGCGGCCAGCGCCATGCCGTACGAGTGCGACAGCGCGAAGGCCAGCTGGCCGCTGGTGAAGAGCACCGCGCCGAGCATCAGCACCCGCTTGGTGCCGAGCCGGTCCACCATCAGGCCGACGGGTATCTGCATGCCGGCGTAGACCAGCACCTGGAGTATCGAGAACGACGACAGCGCGGACGCGCCGATGTGGAAGCGGTCGGCGGCGTCGATGCCGGCCACGCCGAGGCTGGTGCGGTGCACCACCGCGACCAGGTAGACCATGGTGCCGACGCCCCAGACCAGGGCGGCACGGCGGCCGCCCGGCGGGTCGCCCGGCAGGGTTCTCGCCGTCACGACTCGCCCCGGGCCAGGGTGTTGACCCGCGACAGGTGCCGGCGCACGGCGGCCTCCGCCTGCCGCGCGCCGCCGTCGCGCAGCGCGTCCAGGATCTCGGTGTGCTCCTCGATGTTCTTGGCGACCCGGCTGGGCTCGGCGTGCATCGTGGCCACCCCCATCCGCAACTGCCGGTCCCGCAGCTGGTCGTAGAGCTGGGCGAGGATGCGGTTGCCGGCCGCGCGCACGATCTCCGCGTGGAAGCAGCGGTCGGCGACGGCGAAGGCCGCGAGGTCCCCGGCGGCCGCATGCCGGCGCTGCTCGGCCAGCAGCTCCTCCAGCCGCGCGACCAGCCGGTCCGGCAGCGCGCCCACCAGCTTGGCGACCGCGTGCTGCTCGACCAGCAGGCGGGTCTCGACGACGTCGGCGATCTCCTGCGCGGAGACCGGCAGCACCAGGGCGCCCTTCTTCGGATAGAGCTTGAGCAGCCCCTCCGCCTCCAGCCGCAGCAGCGCCTCCCGCACCGGGGTGCGCGACACCCCGACGGCCTCGGCGAGATCGCCCTCCGTCAGCAGCGTCCCCCCTTCGTAGCTGCGGTCCAGCACCCCAGCCTTGACGTGCAGATACACCCGCTCGGCGGCGGGCGGCGACTTGACGGCGACCGGGGTCGCGACGGTTGCTGCATCCATGATGCGCACATCATAGATGCAACAGATCGCCACTTGATACGCGGCCGGCGAACGCCTGTCCCGGGGCGGGTCGCGGTCCTACAATCGCGCGATGACGGCAGACGGGGGCGCGACCGCCAGGCAGGCGAACATCGGGGGGCCGGCCTCGCGGGCACTCGCACGGGCCGTGGGGGTGACGACCTGGGCCGTGGGGCTGGTGCTGCCCGCCCTGGCGCTCTTCGGGGACCTCGCCTGGACGTGGTCGCTCTTCCTGCTGCTGACGACCCCGCTGGGCTTCGTGATGTGGTGGGAGGCCGACGACGCGAAGGACGACACCGTACGGCTGCAGCGGTCGGGTCGGCGGGCACGGGCGGAGCTGGTCCGTCTGGAGCGGGTCGATCCCGGGGACGGCTCCCCGGACGTGGCGGTGATGCGGCTGCGGATCAGCGGCGAGGGTGTGCCGGACTTCGAGGCGACCTACCGCTGCGACCACGAGGACCGGTTCACGGTCGGCACCCGCTTCGTCGCCGTCGTCGACCCGTCGGACAACCTCTTCACCCTCAAGCCGCTGCCCCCTACGGACTGATCGTGCTCACCAGGTCCGCGGTCGAGGCGACGGTGGACTGGATGGTGGGCGCCAGGCTGGAACCGGCCAGGCAGAAGCCCAGCAGGCCGCACACGATGGCGTGGCTGACCTTCAGGTTCTTGTTGCGCATCAGCAGTGCCGCGATGACGAACAGCAGCAGGACGACGGAGACAGAGACGACCATACCGCGATAGCAGCACAATTCCCCCGGAGCGTGCGGTAAACACGCAGAAGCGGAGGCTCCCGGACGTTTGTCCGCCGGGAGCCTCCGCTGGGTGTACGGGCCCGCGCCCCGGGCCTACGCCCAGGTGATCAGCCGCTTGGGCTGCTCCAGGATCGCGGCCACGTCCGCCAGGACCTTGGAGCCCAGCTCGCCGTCGACCAGCCGGTGGTCGAAGGACAGCGCCAGCGTGGTGACATGGCGCGGCTTGACCTTGCCCTTGTGGACCCACGGCTGGAGCTTGACCGCGCCGAAGGCGAGGATCGCCGACTCCCCGGGGTTCAGGATGGGCGTGCCGGTGTCGACGCCGAAGACGCCGACATTGGTGATGGTCACCGTCCCCGCCTGCATGTCGGCCGGGGACGTCTTCCCCTCCCGGGCGGTCGCGACCAGGTCGCCCAGCGCCGACGCCAGTTCGGGCAGCGTCTTGTCCTGCGCGTCCTTGATGTTGGGCACGATCAGGCCGCGCGGGGTGGCCGCGGCGATGCCCAGGTTGACGTAGGACTTGTGGACGATCTCCTGCGCCGCCTCGTCCCAGGCCGAATTCACCTGGGGGTGGCGCCGGATCGCGACCAGCAGCGCCTTGGCGACCAGCAGCAGCGGGCTGACCTTGAGGCCGGTGAAGGCGCGGTCCTCCTTCAACTCCTGGACCAGCTTCATGGTCCTGGTGATGTCGAAGGTCACGAACTCCGTGACGTGCGGGGCCGTGAAGGCGCTGGCCACCATCGCCTGGGCGGTGGCCTTGCGCACACCCTTGATGGGGACGCGGGTCTCGCGCCCGCCGGCTGCGAAGGCGGGAGCGGAGCCGGCTGCGGGGCCGGGCGCCGCGGCCTGCGCGGCGGCCTGCGGGAGGGTCGCCGGGGGCGCCGCGGCGGCCCTGATGTCCTCCCGGGTCACGACGCCCTTCGGGCCCGTGGGCACGACGGTCGCCAGGTCGATGCCGAGGTCCTTGGCGAGCTTGCGCACCGGCGGCTTGGCCAGCGGCCGCTCCGACCGCTCGACCGGCGTCAGGGCGGGAGCCGACGCCGGAGCCGGGGCGGGTGCCGGGGGCGCGACCGGGGGCGTACCCGTACCGTTCACCGGAGCCGTGGACGCCGGCTTGCGCGGCCGGCGGGTGGTCGAGGACGGGGCGACCCCGTAACCCACCAGCACCGCCTCGCGCTTGACGGGCGGCTTCGGCTCCTCGACCGCGGCGGGCGCGGCAGGCGCGGCCGCCCCGCCGGTGTCCGCCGGGCCGTCCGCCTCCCCCGAGGGCCCGGAGTCGACCACGATGATCGGCGTGCCGACGTCCACCGTCGAGCCCTCGTCGAAGCGGATCTCGCTCACCACCCCGTCGTAGGGGATGGGCAGTTCGACGGCCGCCTTCGCCGTCTCGACCTCGCAGACCACCTGGCCGTCGGTGACGGTGTCGCCCACCGCCACGTACCACTTGAGGATCTCGGCCTCGGTGAGGCCCTCGCCGACGTCCGGCATCCGGAATTCCCGGAAGCGCTGTGCCCGTCCGGCCTGTGGCGTCATAGTCGTCACAACCCCTCTCCTCAGAACGCCAGCGCGCGGTCGACGGCGTCGAGTACGCGGTCCAGGCCCGGCAGGTACTCCTCCTCCAGGCGGGCCGGCGGGTAGGGGGCGTGGAAGCCGCCGACCCGCAGCACAGGCGCCTCGAGGTGGTAGAAGCAGCGCTCGGTGATCCGGGCGGCGATCTCGGCGCCGGCTCCGTAGAAGACCGGGGCCTCGTGGACGACGACCAGCCGGCCGGTGCGCTCCACCGACGCCTGGATCGTGTCGAAGTCGATCGGCGAGAGCGAGCGCAGGTCCACGACCTCCAGGCTACGGCCCTCGTTGGCGGCCGCCGCGGCCGCCTCCAGGCACACCTTCACCATCGGCCCGTAGGCGGCGAGCGTGATGTCCGTGCCCTGCTGGGCGACGACCGCCCGGTGCAGGTCGCCGGGCAGCGCCGACACGTCGACCTCGCCCTTGTCCCAGTAGCGCCGCTTCGGCTCGAAGAAGATCACCGGGTCGTCGCACTCGATGGCCTGCTGGAGCATCCAGTAGGCGTCCGAGGCGTTGGACGGCGAGACCACCTTGAGCCCGGGGATGTGCGCGAACAGCGCCTCGGGCGACTCGCTGTGGTGCTCGACCGCGCCGATGCCGCCGCCGTAGGGGATGCGGATGACGACCGGCAGCTTGATCTTGCCGAGCGCGCGGGCGTGCATCTTGGCCAGCTGGGTGACGATCTGGTCGTAGGCGGGGAAGACGAAACCGTCGAACTGGATCTCCACCACCGGCCGGTAGCCGCGCAGCGCCAGCCCGATCGCGGTGCCGACGATGCCCGACTCGGCGAGCGGGGTGTCGATGACCCGCCCCTCGCCGAAGTCCTTGTGCAGGCCGTCTGTGATGCGGAAGACACCGCCGAGCTTTCCGACGTCCTCCCCCATGATGAGGACCTTGGGGTCGTTCTCCAGCGCCTTGCGCAGGGACTCGTTGAGCGCCTTGGCCACTGCCATCGTCTGCGTCATGATCAGTGCCCCGTTCCCGCGCTGCTGCCCGCTGCGGCGTCCTCGAAGGACGCCAGGTAGTCGGCGAACTGCGCGCGCTCCTCGTCGACGAGCGCGCTCCCGTCCGCGTAGACGTTGTCGAAGATCGCCATGGTGCCGGGGTTCGGCATGTTCCGTACGCCCTCGCGCACCCGCTTGGCGAGCGCGTCGCTCTCCGCGTCGATCCCGGCGTAGAAGGCCTCGTCGGCGAAGCCCTCGCGCTCCAGGTAGGTCTTCAGGCGGGCGATGGGGTCCTTGGACGCCCACTCCTCGCGCTCCTCGTCGCGCCGGTAGCGCGTCGGGTCGTCGGTCGTGGTGTGCGCGCCCATCCGGTAGGTGAAGGCCTCGACCAGCATCGGCCCCTGCCCGCTGCGCGCGTGCTCCAGCGCCGCCCTGGTGACGGCCAGCACCGCGAGCACGTCGTTGCCGTCCACCCGGACGCCGGGGAAGCCGTAGCCGGCGGCGCGCTGGTAGATCGGCACCCGGGACTGCTTCTCGGTCGGCTCGGAGATCGCCCACTGGTTGTTCTGGCAGAAGAAGACCACCGGCGCGTTGTACACCGCGGCGAAGGTGAAGGACTCGGCGACGTCGCCCTGGCTGGAGGCCCCGTCGCCGAAGTAGGCGATGACGGCCGCGTCTGCGCCGTCCTTGGCCACACCCATCGCGTAACCCGTGGCGTGCAGCGTCTGCGAGCCGATCACGATCGTGTAGAGCTGGAAGTTGTTCTCGTTGGGGTCCCAGCCGCCGTGGTTCACGCCGCGGAACATCCCCAGCAGGTTGAGCGGGTCCACGTCCCGCGTCCATGCCACGCCGTGCTCGCGATACGTCGGGAAGACGTAGTCGTCGGGGCGGGTCGCCCGCCCCGAGCCGATCTGGGCCGCCTCCTGGCCGAGCAGCGAGGCCCACAGGCCCAGCTCGCCCTGCCGCTGCAAGGTGATCGCCTCGGCGTCGAAACGGCGGGTCAGCACCATGTCGCGGTACAGGCCGCGCAGCTCCTCCGGCGTCAGGTCGATCGCGTAGTCCGGGTGCTCGACCCGCTCGCCCTCGGGGGTCAGCAGCTGTACGAGCCCGGGATCGCCGGTACGGGGCTTCGCCGCGTGGCCGCGGGGGCTCGTCCGCCCCCTGCCTTTGGCCGGGGAAGCCCCAGCGGCAGTGCTCTTCACGCTCACGTTCGTTCCTCCGTCTGTCCGGCCCCCGGGATCTGCCGGGGAGCAGGATGGGGCCTCCCCCACGTGTTCGAGGGGCGGCGCACCTGGTCCGGCGGGACGCACGGGGTGTGTGCGGCATGGCCGAGCCAGGCGTGACAGTGTCCCGGCGAATGGCCTGCAATACAGACGTTACCCAGAAGTCCCGCATTCGCGCGAAGCCGTCCGACCTGCGGTTTTGCTTGGATTTCCTAGTAAGTGCGCGGGCGCGGCGCTTTCCGGGCAGCCAACCCGGCTGTTCGTCGCCCTGCCACGTCCGTGCTGTCGGCCTGTTGTCGCAGGCCACCGGGACAACGGCACCGTATCTCGGATGCCGGACATACGTAAGGGGCCGCCCGGGGGTCCGGCGGGAGCGCGGGAGGCAGAAGTCCGCGCGGGGTGCGACGCTGGGCACGTGAGCGAAAACGGGCATATACGGGTATTCGTACTGGATGACCACGAAGTGGTCCGGCGCGGCGTCAACGACCTGCTCTCGGTCGATCCGTCGATCGAGGTCGTCGGCGAGGCCGCGAGCGCGAGCGAGGCCATGGACCGGGTGCCCCGGACGCACCCCGACGTCGCCGTCCTGGACGTACGGCTGCCGGACGGCAGCGGCGTCGAGGCCTGCCGGGAGATCCGCTCCCAGGACCAGTCGGTGAAGTGCCTGATGCTCACCTCCTTCGCGGACGACGAAGCCCTCTTCGACGCCGTCATGGCCGGCGCCGCCGGCTACGTCCCCAAGGTCATCACGGGCGACGACCTGATCAGCGCGGTACGCGAGGTCGCCGCGGGCCACTCGCTGCTCGACCCGGCCGCCACCGCCCAGGTGATCGAACGCCTCAGGGACGGCGGCGCCCGCAGCGAGCACGAGGAGTGCCACGGCAAACTGACCGAGCAGGAGCGGCGGCTGCTCGACCTGATCGGCCAGGGCCTCACCAACCGGGAGATCGGCGAGCGGACCGGGCTCGCCGAGAAGACCGTCAGGAAGTACGTGTCCGGGATGTTCGCCAAGCTCGGCATGGAGCGGCTGACGCAGGCGGAGGCGTACGCGGCACGGCTGGCGAAGCCGCTGCCGTAGCCGTGTGGCGCGGTGGGCCGGTGGGCCGGTGGTCTCGTGGCGCCGGGGTGGGGTGCGGTGCCGTGCAGGTGAGGGCGAGGGTGCCTTAGCAGGTCGGGGCAGGGTGGCGCCACCCCGCCCGAACGGCCCCCTTTTGTGATCTACGCTGTGGCACGTGAAAGGCACGGCGACGGAGCCGCACGCGCGGGCTTCGCTGACCGCCCTGCTGCGCCGGTACGAAGACGCGGGGGAACCGCTGACCTGCGAGGCCGTCCCCCGGGGACTCCTCAACCGCGGGTGGCGGGTGACCACCACCAGAGGCCGCTTCTTCCTCAAGCAGTACGTCGCCGCCGACACCGCCGAGCCCGCGCTCATCGCGCGCCAGCACCGCGCCACCCGGGGCCTGGCCCGGCTCGGCTTACCCGCCGCGGCCCCGCTCCCGGACGCCGACGGCCGCACCGTCACACTGCTCGACGGCGACGGCTACGCGCTCTTCCCGTGGATCGACGGGACCCACCGCGAGGGCACCGAACTGACCGCCGGGCAGTCCCGGCGGCTCGGAACCCTGCTCGGCCACGTCCACACCGGCCTGGCCCGCGTCCAGCCGCCGCCCGCCGCGGGACCGAGGCCCAGCGCCGACCCCGACCGCACGCACGCCGACATCACCCGGCTGCTCGCCCTGGTCCGCGCCCACCACCCCTACGACGACTTCGACGGCCTCGCGGAACACCGGCTGGTCGAGCGCGGCGACCTGCTGCGGCGGCACGCCCACCGCCGCCCGCCCGACCCGGCGCCCGACGACCGCGTGCAGGGCTGGGTGCACGGCGACTTCCACCCGCTGAACCTGCTCTACCGCGGCGACGAACCCGCCGCGATCGTCGACTGGGACCGGCTCGGCGTCCAGCCCCGCGCGGAGGAGGCGGTCAGGGCCGCCGCCATCTTCTTCGTCCACCCGGTCGACGGCTGCCTCGACCTGCGCAAGGTGCGCGCCTACGCACGGGCCTACCGGCTCGCCTCGGGCGCCGGCGAGGCGGAGGTCGCCGCCGCCGTCCACCGGGTGTGGTGGGAGCGGCTCAACGACTTCTGGATGCTGCACTGGCGCTACGAGCACCGCGACCGCCGCTCCGACCCGCTCTTCCCCGCCGCCTCGGCGCTGGCCGTGTGGTGGACGGGGGAGTACGAGTCGGTGCTCGACGCCTTCGCGGGGTAGCGGGGCCCGGGGTCAGCCGTCGCTGCCCGCGGTCGCGCCGGGGTCGCTGGTGTCGGTCGGATCGGCGCTCGGCGGTGCGCTGCTGGCCGGGGCGCTGCTCGCCGGCGCCGACGGCTTGGTCGCGCTCGCCGACGGCGTCGACGACTTGCTCGGGGTCGACGACGGTGTGCCGGTCGTCGGGCTCGTCGTGGGCGTGCTGGACGTCGGGCTGGTCGTCGGCCCGGTCGGCCCGGTGCTCACCTCGCCGCTGTCCGACGGCTCGTCGCTCGGCTCGTCCGACGGCTGCTGGTCGGTCGGCTGCTGGTCGGTCTGGCCCACGGAGGCGGGCGGCTTGGTGTCGGCGGGGGTGTCCCCACCACCGCTCCCTGGGCCCTGGGTCGCCAGGTAGACGCCGAGCACGACGGCCAGCACCGCGGCGACCGCGAAGAGCACCGGCTTGAGCCAGCGGTTGCCGCCCTGGCCACCGCCCGAGCCGCGCCCGCCGTCGTAGCCGGCGTCCTCGTAACCGCTGCCCCTGCCGTCCTGCCCGCCGACGACGCCGGGGACCAGGGGCAGGCCCAGCTCGGCGGTGCTGCCGCTGCGCCCGTCGGGGTGGTAGGCGCCGCCCGCCGCGCCGCCCGCGCGCTGCGGGAGCACCGCGGTCACCACGCCGGTGTTCCACATGCCGTCGGTCCAGCCGCCCTGCTGCGTCAGCGCCTGGTGCGCGTAGCCGACGACGCCGCGCATCTCCTCGGCGCTCTGGAAGCGGTCCTCCGGCTGCTTGGCCAGCGCGCGCAGCACCATGCCGTCCAGCTCGGGCGGCACCCGGTCGCTGACCTGCGACGGGACCCGCGGCTCGTCCTGCACGTGCTGGTAGACCACCGACAGCGGGGTCTCGCCGACGAAGGGCGGGCGCAGCGCCAGCAGCTCGTAGAGCAGGCAGCCGGTGGCGTAGAGGTCGCTGCGGTGGTCGACGGGCTTGCCGAGCGCCTGCTCGGGCGACAGGTACTGCGGGGTGCCCATGACCATGCCGGTCTGCGTCATGGTGCTGGCGGCGCCGTGCAGGGCGCGGGCGATGCCGAAGTCCATGACCTTGACCGCGCCGCCCACGGTGATGATCACATTGGCCGGTTTGATGTCCCGGTGCACGATCCCGTGCTGGTGGCTGTACGCGAGCGCGTCCAGCACACCCGAGACGATCAGCAGCGCCTGGTCGACCGGCGGCGGGGTCGGCCCGGTCAGCAGCTCCTTGATCGTGTGGCCCTCGACCAGCTCCATCACGATGTAGGAGACGGTGCCGGTCTTCGTGCTGTCCTCGCCGGAGTCGTAGACGGCGACCACGGCGTGGTGGTTCAGGCCCGCGACGGCCTGTGCCTCGCGCGCGAAACGGGCCTTGGAGACCGGGTCCTCGGCGAGGTCGCCGCGCAGCAGCTTCACCGCCACGATCCGGCCCAGCCGCACGTCCTCGGCGGCGAAGACCTCGGCCATGCCGCCGCGGCCCAGCCGCCTGGTCAGCCGGTAGCGGCCCTCGCCGACGAAAGTGCCGACGCCCCACTGTCCCGAGGACTCGCCGGAGGCCTCGCGCGCGCCGGTGGACGCCTTGCTGCCGTCGGCCGTCTCGTTCGGGTCGACCATCAGTCCTCGCCGTCGTTCGCCATCGCCTGGTGCTACGTCTGGTGCGCCACCGTACCGCTTTTCGGCCGTCGTCCACGGCGCCCGTCCAGCCGCTTACCCGGGTTTGACGGGCCGACCCCGATACTCGCGGAACTTCCGCGTTCTGTGCGCGCCCGATGCGCATCAGGTGACGAGATGGTCAACGAACTTGACGTGCTCGCGCGATCGGCCAGACTTGGCGGGCAGGCTCGGGGCGAGTGTCTTCCCGTTGGACCTTCATGGGGGTAGCGGTACTGATGAGCGGGGACGCCACGCAGGGCGGCGGGTACACGGGGCGCTCGGTCGGCGGTGGTCGATACGTACTGCGCGACCTGCTCGGCCAGGGTGGCATGGCGTCGGTGCACCTCGCGCACGACACCGTGCTCGACCGTCCGGTGGCCGTCAAGACCCTGCATACCAATCTCGGCCACGAGCAGTCCTTCCGGGAGCGCTTCCGCCGCGAGGCCCAGTCCGTCGCCAAGCTCAACCACACCAACATCGTCTCGGTCTTCGACTCCGGCGAGGACACGATCGACGGCCAGGTCGTCCCCTACATCGTCATGGAGTACGTCGAGGGCAGTCCGCTCGGCGACGTCCTGGCCGCCGACATCGCCCAACACGGCGCCATGCAGGCCGACCGGGCGCTGAAGATCGTCGGCGACGTGCTGGCCGCGCTCGCCGTCAGCCACGAAATGGGCCTGGTCCACCGGGACATCAAGCCCGGCAACGTGATGATCACCCGGCGCGGCATCGTCAAGGTCATGGACTTCGGCATCGCGCGCGCCATGCAGTCCGGGGTCACCTCGATGACCCAGACCGGCATGGTCGTCGGCACCCCCCAGTACCTGTCGCCCGAACAGGCCCTGGGGCGCGGCGTCGACGAGCGCTCCGACCTCTACTCGGTCGGCTGCATGCTCTTCGAACTCCTCACCGGGCGGCTGCCCTTCGACGCCGACTCGCCGCTGGCGATGGCGTACCAGCACGTGCAGGAGACGCCCCCCGCGCCGTCCTCCTTCAACCGCGCCCTCACCCCGGCCGTCGACGCCCTCGTCGCCCGCGCCCTGCGCAAGAACCCCGCCGAGCGCTTCCCGACCGCCGACGCCATGCACGACGAGTCCGACCGTGTGCTCGCCGCCACCACCCGCAACACCATGCCGCTGATCTCCGGCGGCCCCGCGGCCGGCAACCGCGGCGAAGGGGTCGCCGCCTCCGTCTTCCCGTCCGCGCAGGGCCCGCTCCACACCCCGCCGCCGCAGCTGCACACCCCGTACGCCCCGACACCGCAGCCGCAGGGCTTCGGCCCCTCCACCCCGCCGCCCTCCGCCTACGGCTACCCGCAGCAGGGCCCCGCGCCGACCCCGCCGCCGAACCCCGCGTACGGCATGGGCGCACCGCACTCCCCGCACTCCGTGCCGCAGCAGCACATGGGCGGGCGGCCGCCCGGCGGCGGCATGGGTCCGGGCACCGGCGGAGGCGGCCGCAAGCGCAACACCCCGCTGATCATCGGCGTCGCCGTCGCGGCGGTGGCCGTGATCGTCGTCGTCTCCGTGATCATCGCGATGTCCGGCGGTGGCGGCGACCCGGTCTCCGACCCCACCGACAGCCCGACCGTCACCTCGTCCGGCTCCGGCGCCCCGACGGCCGACCCCACCGACTCCGTCATCCAGGGCGACCAGAGCCGCACCATCGAGTCGACCGAGTGCACCAAGGCGCACAACGACCTGATCAACCCGGGCAAGCCCAACCTCATGACGATGCCCGACTTCACCTCGATCTACGTGGACTCCGCCGTGGCCTGCATGAAGGCCGCCAACTGGCCCTACGAGATCAAGGACATGGACGAGCAGCAGTGGGGCAAGGGCACCATCACCGCCCAGACGCCCAAGTCCCTTGAGGACTTCGACATCAACTCCAGCCAGAAGATCACCATCTGGGTCTCCACCGGCAAGGGCGCCGGCTGACCGTGCGCGGGCGGCCGCCGGGTGGCGGCCGGCCCCGCAAACGGTGACCTGTAGAAGAGAGAAGGCGACCTACAGATACGGGCCCGAGCGCGAACCCGGGTGGCCCGCCTCCTGGTCCTCGTCCTGGCCGAGCGCCCCCGGCGGAAGCGCGCGCCGCATCTGCTCCAACTGCGCGCGAGCCGCCATCTGCTGGGCGAACAGCGCGGTCTGGATCCCGTGGAAGAGACCCTCCAGCCAACCCACCAGCTGCGCCTGGGCGATACGCAGCTCCGCCTCGCTCGGCACACTGTCGTCGGTGAACGGCAGCGACAGCCGATCCAGCTCCTCGACCAACTCCGGCGCGAGACCCGCCTCCAGCTCCTTCACCGAGCTGGCGTGGATCTCCTTGAGCCGCACCCGGCTGGCCTCGTCGAGAGGTGCCGCCCGCACTTCCTCCAGGAGCTGCTTGATCATGCTGCCGATCCGCATCACCTTCGCCGGCTGCTCGACCATCTCCGTCACCGGGATCTCGCGGCCCTCGTTGCCGTCACCGCCCGGTGACCCTCCGAGGGCCAATCCGTCCGGCCCGACGACCAGGACCTGCTGATTCTGCGAGCTATCCGGCGACCGTTCGTTCATCGGCATCTCCATGTGTCCATTGTCCCGCACCCCCGCCCCGGGCGGGCCCGTGCCCCCTCATCCCTCGGCCCGTCGGCCCAGCTCGGGACGGGACCTGGTGACCAGCGCCGCCAGCAGCCCCGCGCCCAGCGGCACCACCACGACCAGCGCCGCCAGGGTCCCCCACGGCACCACCACCGGCACGTTCGGCGGCCTCATCACGCCCCAGCCCATGTCGATCGCCCGGTGGTACTCGTCCCAGCTCCGGTGCCGGTCGCCGCGCCTCAGCGCGATCGCGGGCAGCACCCCCGCCACCGAGCCCAGCACCACTCCCATCACCGCGACGACCCCGCACTGGAAGCCGGTCAGCGTCCGCCGCACCTGACCCGCCGCACCTATCGCCGCCAGGGTCCTGAGATCCGGCTCCGCGTCGGTCTGCGCCAGCCCCGTCGCTATCCCGGCGGCACCGATCGTGATCACCCCCGCGAAGAGCGTGAGCGCCAGCAGCACCAGACCGCTGTTGCCCGTGTAGCCGCGCTCCAGATACACCTGCGCCCTGGTGCCGATCTTGGCCACATCGCTGTTCAGCGCCTGCCGCTGCGCCCCGCTCGGCATTTGCGACGTCGTGTAGTAGGAGCCCAGCGGTGTGGTCGTGAAGCCCACCGAGTCCGCCGCCCGCTGCGGCATGACCGCCACCACCCCGTACGGCTCGCCCCCGGCCGCCACGTGCACCGGCAGCGACTTCACCACCCCGGTCGGCTCCGTGCCGTCCTGCGGCTCCTTCGCCACATCGGCGATCACCGTGAACTTCACACTGCCGTGATCGTCGTAGGCCCGGTTGAAAAGCACCGTCTCGCCGCGCGCCAGCGCCTGCTCGGCCGCGCCGTCGCGCACCCCGAGCACATGCAGCACCGCGGGCCCGCCCACCAGCACGCCGTCGGCGGCGGCGATCGCCGACGGTCCGCCGCGGATGTTGCACCGCCAGTCGTCCACCAGCGCCTCGCGCTGGGGCACGGTCAGCCCGTAGGCACCCGTCGGCCCGGACGACGGGCACGCGTTGGCCGGCGGCATGTCCAGCTGGATCCTGCCGCAGCCGGGCAGCCCCTCGTCCTTGATGCAGGACGCCGCCCCGACGTACACCCGGGACACATCCACCCGGCCCGTGACCGGATAGTTCTTCTCGATCGCGGCACGCACCTGCACCAGGTCGCCGCCCGCCTCGCCGTACGCCCCGACCGAGACCTCCCCGCGCGGCAGCTGCGCCACGTACTCCTGCCGGTCCTGCTGCGTCTGGCTGGCCGCGTAGGTCGCGACGGCCACGGAACCGGCCACCGCGGCAAGCACCGCCGCCACCGCCGGAGCCGTACGCCCGCGGTTGCGCACCGCGTCCCGCAGCGCCAGCCGCGGTGCCAGCGGCAGCCACCGGCCGAGCCTGCCGAACGCCCCGATGATCGCCGAGGTCATCATCACCAGACCGGCTTCCGCCAGCGCCGCGCCGAGCACCGCCGAGTACGTACTGTCGGTGTGCGTCGTCGCGTAGAAGACCACGATCACGCCGAGGACCAGCAGGAACAGGCCCGCGATCGGCAGGAAGCGATTCGCCCGCCGCACCCCCCGCCGACCGGTGAGCGAGGCCAGCACACTCTGCCGCGCGGCGCCGACCGCGGGCACCACCGACGCCAGCACCCCGGTGAGCACCGCGAGCCCGCCGACCCCCGCCAATTCCAGCGGCCGGAACGCCAGTCCGCCGAACCGCTGCCCGACATAGTCCTCCAGCGTCCCGCGCAGCAGCACGGTGGCTACCACGCCGAGCAGCGTGCCCACCACGGCCGCCGCCGCGCCGATCACCAGCCCGCTGGAGAGCACGATCGCCCTGATGTGCCTGCGGTCACCGCCGTTGGCGCCCACCAGCCCCAGCTGGCGCCGCGAGCGGCGTGCCCCGACCGCGAACGCCGGGCCGGCCAGCAGGCAGATCTCCAGCATGGCCAGCCCGCCTATCGTCACCCCCGCGGCGATGGCCTTCGCCCGGACGTCGCCCGAGTCGTAGAGCACCGGGTCGCCGAAGCCGGTCCCGTAGATGGGGACATCCGCCCTGGCCGGCGGGTGCAGCCGGACCGCCCGCGAGTCGACCTCGATGCCCAGGGTGTTGGCGCGCTTGACCATGTCCCAGGTGAAGTCGCCGCCCACCGAGACCAGATAGGTCGGCACCCCGCTCTGATCCGAAGCCCTTTCCCCCGCGCTCCGCGCCGCCTCGTAGGGCGGGATGAAGGCCCCCGGCAGCGCGTTGAGCTGCTCGGCGTCCAACTGGCTCGGCAGATCGTAGGCACCCACGATCCGGTAGGACCGGTCGAGCCCGCGCACCCTCAGCCGTGAACCCACGTGCAGCCCGCTGGACTTGAGGAATCCGTTGGTCGCCGCCAGCTCGTCCGCCGCCACCGGGAAGCGGCCCCGGTCCAGATCGGCGATCCCGGCCGCGAGCGGGTCGGCCGCCTTCAACTCTCTTATCTCGACGTCCAGCAGTCCGAACTTCGTCCTGACCGGCGCGTAGACGGACGCGTCGCTCAACCGCCGTGCCCCGGCCGGGAGCGCGACCAGCGGATCGACCGGCTGAGGGGTCTCGTCGCCGACCCCCTCCGCGGACCCCTTCCCCCCGGGGTCCTGCCGCACCGGCACGACACCGCCGGGCACCGCCTCCTGGTAGACCGGCTGCGGCCCGTGGCCCGCGTCGCTGATCCGGGCGTCGGCGGCACCGAGGTCCCTGGTGGCCTTCTCCGCTGTCGTCAACTGCGAGCTGCGGATGGTCACATCGGCCGCGCTCACGCCCATGATCGGCAGCGCGATCATCGCCAGCACCAGCAGGCTGCGGCCCTTGAACCGCACGGCGTCCCTGCGGGCGATCCTGATCGCCGCGCGCCAGGTGTGCAGCCGCCCGACACCGGGCACACCGGGCTGCGCGCGCCCGGTCATTGGGCCGCTCCGCCCGCGAGCAGCGACTCCGCGGAGGAGCGCAGCGTCATGTCGACCACCGAGCCGTCCCGGAGGAAGACCACCCGGTCCGCCCAGGCGGCGAACCGCGGCTCATGGGTGACCAGGATGCCGGCCGCCCCCGCGTCGCAGCGGGACCGCAGGAGGGCGAGCACCGCGTCACCGGTCTCCGAGTCCAACGCGCCCGTGGGCTCGTCGGCGAGCACCAGGCGGCGGTCGCCGACCAGCGCCCGAGCGATCGCCACCCGCTGCTGCTGGCCGCCCGACATCTCGTCGGGGAAGCGGTCGGCCAGCTCCTGCAGCCCGAACTCCTCCAGCGCGGCGACCGCCTCCTTGCGCGCCCGCCGGCTGCTGACACCGTCCAGCTCGCGGGGGAGTGCGACATTCTCCGCCGCGGTGAGCGCCGGGATCAGGTTGTAGTCCTGGAAGACGTAGCCGATGCTCCGCCGACGCAATGCCGCTATGTCCTTGCGCCTCGCCGTGGTCAGATCGGTGCCCTCGACCACGACCCGGCCCGACGTCGGCAGGTCGAGGCCCCCGGCGATGGTCAGGAGCGTGGACTTCCCCGACCCCGACGGTCCCATCACCGCGACGAGCTCCCCCGGATGCACGTCCAGGTCGATACCGCGCAGCGCGTGCACCTGGGCCGCGCCTGTGCCGTGGACCCGGGTCAACTCCTCAAGGCTGAGGACGGGTTCGACGGTGCGGTCGGGCGCGGTGGCGCCGGGGTCGCCGCCCGCCGGACGCGACGGGTCGCGCGGGTCGGCCGGTGGTGTGGGCTGACTGGACATCGGGACTACTTCCCCCTGATTCGGGCCCAGGCCGTCCGGTCCGGGCTGTCCTCGCTGGTCGTGGTGGTCCTGCGGACGTGCTGGTCCTGCCGGTCGCGCTGCTGCCCGTGCTGTCGTTGTTGATCTGCTGTCGGACCGGGGCGGGCGAGCCCTGGCAGGTCAGCGCCGGGGCGGGGTCCGTCTGAGCGCGCCGCGCAGCCCTCCGTCCTGCGCGGCGCCCGACTCCCGCCCGCCGTCGGCGGGTTCGGCCGGGGCGACCACCGGGTCGGCGGCCGCGGCCTGCGGGGCCAGCCGCACGAGCCTGGTCTCGCAGTGGTCGAGCCAGCGTGCTTCCGCCTCCGCCTGGAAGATCAACTGGTCGATGACCAGCTGCCACGCCACGTCGTCCGGGTCGTACACCCCCGGCCTGCGGGACGCGGCCTCCAGGGCCTGTCCCTTCAACCTCGTGTAGTCCTGCATCGCCCGGATGGTGTGGGTGCGCTGGGCCTGGATGACCGAGCGCACGTCGACCTCGGGCGAACCGACCGCCATCGCGAGCTTGATGGCCAGTTCGTTCCGCGGCGGGTTGGCCCGGTCGACCGGGGTGGCGAACCACTGCCGCAGCTCGTCCCTGCCGTCCTCGGTGATGGCGTAGAGGGCGTGGCCCGCTTCGTCCTCACCCGCGGGGACGACCAGGCCGTCCCGCTCCAGCCGGGCGACGGTCGTGTAGACCTGCCCGACGTTGAGCGGCCAGGTGGAACCGGTGCGCGACTCGAACTCGGTGCGCAGCTGATAGCCGTAGCGCGGACCCCGTTCGAGGAGGGCCAGCAGGCCGTGACGGATCGACATACTCAGTATGTATACCCAGTAAGGTCCGAGGCCGCAAGGCCGATCGGCGGGATCGCGGGGTACTTCACTCGAACGGGTGGTCGATTCGGGCCGCTGGTTCGAAACGGCTCACGGCAGGCAATCATGTCCGTAGGCAGTCACTCACCGTCACGAAGACTGCGGTGGGTGACCTCGCGTGCGGGCTTGGGCGCGGGTGCGGGTGCGGGGGCGGGTGCCCGCGTGCGTGAGCGGGCGCGGGCGGGCGCGGGCGGGCGTGGGCGCCGGCAGGCGCGTGGAAGAAGCGGTGCGGGGGCGGGTGCGCGGTGGTGGTCAGGGACGGCGGAGGCGCAGGCCGATAAAGCCGAGTCCCAGGCCGACCAGCAGCATCCCCGCCCCGAGCGGCAGCAGTCTGAGCACGCGTCGGCCGGACGCGTAGGAGGAGGCCGAGGGCTCCTGCCGTCCCACTCCGGGGGCCGCGGATGCCGGCGGCGCCGAGGTCTGCCCCGTCTCCTCCGCGTCGGGCAGCAAGGAGGGTGCCCGGTCGGTGTAGCCGCGGCCGCGGTGGTGCACGGGGTGCCGCTGCGAATAGGTGTGCCCGGACGGCTGCCCGCTCCCGGCGGACCGGGTCGCGGTCGGGCGGACCGGCGGGTGCAGCGGCGCGCTCGCGGAGCCGGAAGGCGCCGGGCCGGTAGCCGGACGGTCCGGGGTCCGGGTGGGTGCGGGTCGCCGCGCGGGAGCGGTCGGCTTCGGCGCGGGCGGCCGGGAAGAGACAGACGAATGCGACGGAGGAGGTGACGGCATGGGAGGCATGCCGGTGACAGCAGGTGGACGGGGCGCGGCAGGGGCGGCGGGCGCGGTCGCGGACGGCCTGGGCGGCAGGGGTCCCGCGGGTCCGCCCGGCAGGCCGGGCCCTGGCGGGGTCACGGGCGCCGGCCCGGGTGGCAGCGGGCCGACGGGCCGGGGGGCACGCCCCGGCGAGGGTTGCGGCGGCCGGGCCGCGCCGGGAGCGGCGGCGCCGCCGGGTGCGGGAGCGGCGGCGCCGCCGGGTGCGGGAGCGGCGGCGCCGCCGGGTGCGGGAGCGCCACCGGCCGCGCGCGGTATGGGCGTCGTCGGAGCGGCGGGCGGCTCGGCGGCCCCGGCGAGGCCGGTCGGCGCGAGCAGGACCGCCGCGAGGATCAGGGTGGCCGCGGCGCGGTTGGCGGCAGTCGCGGTGAGGGTCGGCCGGGCCGGATGTGCGGCGGTCCGCAGTCTGGCCCTCCTGCCGGATGCCCACCGCACGTACGCCGCCTCTCCGCCGGACTCTCGGTGGTCTCAGCGTCACACGAGGCGACATTCCCGGCATCCCGGAAGTCGGCGCGGTGGTGCGGCGGCCGTCCGCGTCATGGGCGGTGCGCCCGCCCGCCCGCGCTGGCCGGAAGCGGACGACCTCGTGGCGCCCCGCCGGGCGCGGGAGCGGGTCGATCCGCCCCCGCGCCCGGGGGAGCCGCCGCGGTCAGATAGTGAGCAGGATCTTGCCGATGTGCTCGCTGCTCTCCATCAGGCGGTGGGCCTCCGCGGCCGACGCCAGCGGCAGCGCGCGGTCCACGACCGGGCGGACGGTACCGGCCTCGATCAGCGGCCAGACGTGTTCGCGGACAGCGGCGATGATCGCCGCCTTCTCCTCCTCCGGCCGGGCCCGCAGGGTGGTCGCGATGACGGCGGCGCGCTTGCCGAGCAGTTGGCCGAGGTTGAGTTCGGCCTTCGTGCCGCCCTGCATGCCGATGATGACGAGCCGGCCGTTGACGGCCAGGGCGTCGACGTTGCGGGCCAGGTAGGCGGCGCCGACCACGTCGAGGATGACGTCCGCGCCGCGGCCGCCCAGTTCCGCGACGAAGTCCTGCTCCCGGTAGTTGACCAGGACGTCGGCGCCCAGGTCGCGGCAGGCCGCCAGCTTCTGCGCGCTGCCCGCGGTCGTCACGACCTTCGCGCCGACCGCCTTGCCGAGCTGGACGGCCATGGTCCCGATGCCGCTGGACCCGCCGTGCACCAGCAGGGTCTCGCCCGGCCGCAGGTGGGCGATCTGGAAGACGTTGGACCAGACGGTGGCGGTCACCTCGGGCAGTGCGGCGGCCGTCACGAGGTCGACGCACGCGGGCACGGGGAGGAGTTGGCCGACGGGGACGGCGACCTTCTCCGCGTAGCCGCCGCCGACGAGCAGCGCGCAGACCTCGTCGCCGACCGCCCAGCCGGTCACTCCGGGGCCGAGGGCCGCGATCCGTCCGGAGCATTCCAGCCCGGGGTAGCGGGACGCACCGGGCGGCGGCTCGTAGAAGCCCTGCCGCTGGAGGATGTCGGCGCGGTTCACGGCCGAGGCGACGACCTCGACCAGCACTTCGCCCGTGCCCGGCACGGGATCGGGGACCTCGGCCAGGACCAGTGCATCGGGCCCGCCCGGTTCGGCAATGGTGATCGCACGCATGGCACGACCCTATGGGACGCGCCCGCGGGGGCCCGCGTCGCCATGCGCGCACACCACAGGGGTGTGCGGGGCCGCGAAGTCCCGCGGTGCGCCCGGTCTCTGCGGGGCGTGCTGCCGCGGGGCGTTCCACCGTGGTGGCGCGGCATCCCGCCCGGTCCGCCGGCCTGGCCGGGGCGGGCGGGACGCCGCGCGGGGCGGTCAGCCCTCGACGGGCACCGGAGCGAGCGTGGCGCGGAAGTGGCGCAGGATCGGCGACTGGTCCACGATGCGGAAGCCGTGGACGCTGTCCGCCCGCTTGGTGATCTTCGCCAGGGTGTCGCCGACGTGGTCGTAGTGGCTGCGGGTGTAGACCCGGCGCGGCAGCGCGAGCCTGACCAGCTCGTAGGGCGCGCTCTTGATCGGGTTCCCCTGCTCGTCCTCCTCGCCGAGGTAGAGCGAGCCCAGTTCGGCCGAGCGGATGCCGCCCTCCAGGTAGAGCTGGCAGGCGAGGGCGTGGCCGGGGAAGTGGTGGGGCGGTATGTGCGGCAGCAGGCGGCCGGCGTTGAGGTAGAGGGCGTGCATGCCGGGCGGCTCGATGATGTCGACCCCGGCCGAGCGCACCCGGTCGGCGAGGTGGGTGGCGATGTCGGCCCGCTCGGCGAGGTAGGCGGGCTCGGTGACCTCGGTCAGGCCCTGGGCCATCATGTCGAGGTCGCGCCCGGCCAGGCCGCCGTAGGTCGCGAAGCCCTCGGTGGCGATGAGCAGCAGCTCGCAGCGCTGGGCGAGTTCGGGGTCGTTGAGCCCGATGAATCCGCCGATGTGGACGATGCCGTCCTTCTTGGCGCTCATCATGCAGCCGTCCGCCAGCCGGAAGGCCTCCTCGGCGACCTGGCGGGGGGTGCGGTCGCGGTAGGCGGCCTCGTGCCGGGTCACCAGCCAGGCGTTCTCGGCGAAGCGGGCGGCGTCCAGGAAGAAGGGGACACCGTGCTCGCGGCAGAGGGCGGAGGTCCGCTTGAGGTTGTCCATGGAGACGGGCTGGCCGCCGCCGCCGTTGTTGGTGATCGTCATGACGACCATGGCGACCCGGGAGCCGTCGGGGCCGGTCAGCGTCCGGGTCAGCTCCTCCAGGTCGATGTTGCCCTTGAAGGGTTCGGTGCTGTCCAGGTTCCTGGCCTCGGCGCACGGGAGGTCGCGTGCCTCGGCGCCGGACAGCTCGACGTTCGCCCGGGTGGTGTCGAAGTGCGTGTTGGCCAGCACCAGGCCGCCCGGCTCCAGCAGGGTGTTGAAGAGGATGCGCTCTGCGGCACGCCCCTGGTGGGCCGGCAGGATGTGCGCGTAACCGGTCAGCTCGGTCACGGTCTCGTGGAAGCGGTAGAAGGACCGGGAGCCGGAGTAGGACTCGTCGCCCGCCATGCCGGCGGCGAGTTGCGCGGCCGACAGCGCGCCGGTTCCGGAGTCCGTCAGCAGGTCGATGGTCACCTCCTCGGCCCGCAGGTCGAAGAGGTTGTAGTGCACGCGTTTCAGCGCCTCCTCGCGCTGTTGCCGCGTCAGTTGCGGGATCGGTTCCACGACCTTGATCCTGTACGGCTCCATGCTGACGGTGCTCCTGTCTTTCTGTCGTGCTGTCTCTCGGAGAGAAGTGCTACCGGCCCTCGTGGCCGAGCTGGGGCGGGACCACGTCGCGCGGCCGCTGTACCTCGTACGCCTCGGAGGAGACGTAGACGGTCACCCGTGGCGGGTGGCCTCGCTGGTGGACCAGCGACACGTAGGCGATCAGACCCGGGCCGTCGCTCAGCGGGCGCGGGGTCACGGCGGCCAGCGCCCGGTCGAGCGCCGCGGTGTCCATGCCGTGGCTGCGCAGCACCGCGGCGGCGCGGTCACGTGCCTGCCCGTCGTGCCGGGCGTGTTCGCGGACGGGCACGTGCACCGTGTAGCCGCTGGGCAGTCCGGTCGCGGTCTCCGTGAAGGAGTGGCAGGTCAGGGTGCGGCGCCTGACGGACAGCTCCGCGTCGTCCTCGGCGGAGTAGCCGCCGGCGGCCCGCACGAACCTCGCCATCTGCTCCCGCCCGCCGGCCGGCGTCATGGCGGGCATGGCGCCCGCCTCCTCGGCGGACAGGCGGTGGTGGCTGAGGTAGACCTTCACCCGGGGCGCCTTCCAGTCCCCCAGGTCCAGGCCGACGAAGAGCATGCCGTCGGCCTCCGGGAGGGCGGCGAAGGCCTTGCGGTGGCCGAGCCTGGCCAGCGTCTCCTGGACGGTCTCGGCCGCCCGGTCCTGCCCGGAGACCGCCGGGTTGAGGTAGACCTTGACCCGGGGGACTCCGCCGGGCCGCAGCTCCAGCGCGCACCACAGGGCCAGCGGGCCCTCGGGGGCGGCCGGGAAGTACAGGTCCTCGAGCCGGTCGAGGTGGCCGGTGTCGAACCTCCAGCGCTCCGCCATCTCCCGGATCGCGCGCAACCCGGTGCGGCCGTTCTCCGCCATGTCGTCGCTGCCGCATCCCGGCTCGACCAGCACCCTGAGGGTGGGAGCCGAGTCCGGAAGGAAGGACAGCGAGAATTCCACCGGCGTGTGGTCGTCTGACAGGAAGCTCCGCGACGGCGGCGGCAGTGCCAACGACCTCTCGGCCACCGGGCCCAGACTGTCGGTCAGCACGCCCGCGTAGGTCTCCGCGTCCGTCTGGTCGAGATCGGCCACCGCGCACAGCCTGGCCAACTGCCCGGTGACGAGGTCGCCGAGCCGTCCGCCGTCGCGTCGCGGCCCCCCGTGGCCGGCAAGTCGCTCCGCTTCCGGAGCCCGACTTCTCACTGCCCCGCTCCCGAGGCGGCACAGAAGGCGGTATTTCGCGCGATACGGGCGTTAAGATACCCGCCCCAGGGGGCGGGTATGGAAACTCCTGGCGTGCGGGATGTCTTGCGTATCAGCAAATTGTCCATTTTGAGAGGGAAATCGCGTAGCCGCGAATCTGTTCGAACCGCGGAACGTGGATGGACGGGTGCGCCGGGGGGGACAGGCACCACGACTACTCCTCTTTGTTTTTGGCCATCTCGAATTGCGCCCCGTTGACTACCCGTCCCGTGTATTAGTCATGCAACGCGCTGGCATATTCCGGATGTGGCGTGGATCACACCTTCCACCACGCCAGGAACGAACTCCACAAGCCGCCCTTTTCCGGCCTCCCCTGTGGGCGGGCGTGGGTTCCGCTTGTCGTCGTCTGCACCTTCTCCTGCGGCGCGGCCGAGGTCTTCTCGGCGCGGATCGGCGTGAACCGGGCCGGCAGCGCGGCCAAGGCGCGGTTGAAAGGTCCGGGGCGCCACGTCAGACTGTCCTCGGGCACCGCAAGCTCGATGTCCGGCAGCCGGTTGAGCAGGTTCTCGATGGCCGCCACCGTGATGAGCTGGGCGGGGTCCTTGGCCGGGCAGCCGTGCGGTCCGGTGCTCCATGCCAGGTGAGCGCGCTTGCTGAGCAGCTGGCGCGAGCCGGAGAAGGCCGGGTCGGAGTTGGCCGCGGCGAAGCTGACCATGACCAGGTCGCCCGCGTTCAGCCGGGTCCCCGCGAAGTCGACGTCGGCCACCGGGTAGTGCGGCGCGTAGTTCGACATGGGCGGGTTGTTCCACAGCACCTCGTCGATGGCGTCCTCGACCAGCAGGCCGCCCCCGGAATACCTGTCGTCCGACAGAATGAGGTAGAGCCCGTTGCCGATGAGATTCCGCAACGGCTCGGCCCCTGCCCCGAGAAGCAGGACGAGTTGATGGGCCATTTCTTCGTCGGTAAGATTCGCGGGGTGCTGCATGAGCCAGGACGTGACATCGTCGCCCGGCTTTGCCCGGCGGAGCGCGACGAGTTCCCCGACGCTCTGCGCGAGCACCTCGTTCGCCTTTTCCGCGTTGATTCCGTCGAATATACCGTTGATACCGAAGATGACCCGGTCGCCGATGTCGGCCGGGCAGCCGAAGAGCTCGCTGAAGACGAAGAGCGGCAGCAGCTTGGCGTAGTCGTTGAGCAGGTCGACGGACCCGCGGGCGTTGAACTGCTCGATAAGGTAGGTCGATATACGGTCGACGTTCCTGTTCAGCTGGTGCGCGTCCACCCGGGCCATGGTGTCCGTCACGGCCTGTCGCAGCCGCAGGTGGTCGGTGCCGTCGCTGAACATGCAGTTGGGCCGGTAGGCGAGCAGCGGCACCACCGGGCTGTTCGGACTGATCAGGCCCTGGTTGAAGTCGCGCCAGTGGCGCGAGTCCTTCCTGAACGTGTCGGGATTCTGCAGCAGTTGCAGCGCCGCCAGGTAATCCGTGACAAGGGTGGCGTTCACCCCGGGGGCCAACTCGACCGGCGCGGTGGCCCCGTAGTTGCGCATCCACGCGTAGTAAGCGTTCGGGTCCGCTGCGAAATCGGGCCCGTAGAGGGGCACCCGGCCGTGGGCGGGGCAGCCCGGCGGAGGCGAGGGGACCTCTGATTCGATGCTCACGTCATGCTCTCCTATCGGTACGCGTCTGCAGATACCGGACCAGAGCGATCAACGCGTCGGCGGATGACTTCTGATCACGGGCGTCACAGGTGACGATGGGGGTTTCCGGCAGCAGGTCGAGGGCTTCACGCAGCTCGTTCTCCGGACGGACCGGCGTCTCGTCGAAGTGGTTGACGGAGATCGCGTACGGCAGCCCGTACTGCTCCACCAGGTCGATCACCGGGAAGGACTCCTTGAGCCGCTCGGGGTCGACCAGGATCAGCGCCCCCAGAGCGCCCCTGGTCATGTCCTCCCAGACCTGGACGAAGCGCTCCTGCCCGGGTGTTCCGAACAGGTACAGGACCAGCTTGCTGCTGAGGGTGATACGGCCGAAGTCCATCGCCACGGTCGTCGTGGACTTCCCCCGGACTCCCCCGAGGTCGTCGACGTGCGCGCCGGCCTGGGTCATCCGCTCCTCGGTACGCAGCGGCGGGATCTCGGACATGGTGCCGATGAACGTCGTCTTCCCGACGGCGAAGTGCCCCACGACCAGAATCTTGGCCGCGATCTGCACCGCGTCGTCCAGATAGACGCCATCAGCCGAATCGGGCCTGGAGCCCATTCAGCACCTCCTGGAGGAGTGATACGTCGACAAGTTGCGCGGGAGGCACGGGGGCGCGTACGACGAGATAGCCGTCCGCCGACAGGTCGGACAGCAGGACCTTGACGATGCCGATCGGGAGCTTCATGTGCCCCGCGATCTCGGCGACCGAGAGGAGCCCTCCCGAACACAGGTCGAGGACGCTGTGCTTTTCGGGGTCGAGGTGGCTCGGACGCGGCTGTTCTGACGTGGTGACCAGGGTGATCAGGTTGAACTGGTCGTTGTCCGGGAGCCCGCGCCCGTTCGTGATGACGTACGGTCGCACTAATTCCACGGACAGCGCTTCGGGATCCCCGGGCGTACTCATGCCTGGGTACTCGTGTTCTCACGGACCGGACTGGTCAGCGCCTTGCCGAGCTGTCCGACGAGCTGCTGCATCCGGAAGGTGATCGCCCCCATGTCGACATCGGGAGCGGAGGAGACGGCCAGGTACGCGCCCGCCCCCGCGGCGATGAGGAAGACCCACCCGCCGTCGAACTCGACCAGGGTCTGCCGCCACTGCATATGAGCGCCACCGCAGAAGCCGGCCATGGTGCGGCTCAACGACTGGATGCCGCTCATGGCCGCAGCGACGGTGTCGGCGTCGTCCTTCATCATCTCCTGCGAGCGGGCCATGAGGAGGCCGTCGGCGGAGATCAGGATCGCATGACGTGCCCCTGGGACTTCTAGGGCGCTGTCAAGCATCCATGACAGGTCGTTGTTCACTGCGGATCGTGCCCTTCCGTGTTTGCGGAGCGCCCGGACTGTGTGCCGAGCTGGAAGGCGGCCATAATCGATGCAGTTTCCGCTTCCGTCCGGACCGGGGCACGGGTGGAATCCGCTTGCGGCACGATGGATATCGAGCCTTTTCGACTACGTTTCGGGAGGCCACCGGGGGTGGAAGTGCTCACTTCTGGCGCTGCTGCCCCCGATGTGCGGGGAGGCATCGGCGCTTCTTCCGGCTCTGGCATGCTGGTCAGAAGCTCCTCGGGAATCAGCACCACCGCACGCACACCACCGTACGGGGACGACGAATCGACGGAAACGCTGAATCCGTATCGGGCGGCGAGCACACCGATGACCGCGAAACCGAACTGCGGCGGATTTCCCAGTGCTGTGATGTCGGTGGGGCCCTGCGGCGACAGCAGGTGGTCGGCCCGCTTCTTCTCCTCCTCGTTCATACCGACACCGGCATCATCGATAATGATGCAGACACCCTTGGGCACCGTACGGGTGGTGATGTCGATGGGGGAGTCGGGAGCGGAATAGCTGGTCGCGTTGTCGAGCAGCTCGGCAAGCGCCAGCGCGACCGGTTCCACGGCCCGGCCGGTCATGGCGAAATTGCTCTGCGAACGGATCTCGACCCGGGTGTAGTGCCGGATTCTGCCCTTCGCGCTGCGCACCACGTCGTAGACCGAGGCGTCGGCACGCTGCCTGCCCAGCCACCCGTCGCAGAGCACGGCGATGGCCTGGGCGCGCCTGCCGAACTGCGAGTTCATGTGGTCGATCTCCAGGAGGTCCTGGAGCACGTAGTGCTCGCCGTATTTCCCCTGAGCCTTGGAGATGGCCAGCTGCTGTTCGTTCGCGAGACCCTGCAGCGTTCGCATCGCGGATTTCAGCGCACTCTTGGTGGCGTCTTCCGCACGGATCCGGGCCTCGTGCACGGAAGTGGCGTAACTGCCTTCGAGTTCCGCGTAGCGGCTCTCGACGGCCGCCTTCTCCCGGCGTGTCTTGTTTCGCGCTCTGCGCTCGCGGAGTATGACGGTGGCGGCGAGCGGCGTGCCAGCGATCAGAGCCCAGAGCGCTGGATCCTGTATGTAATGCGTCATGAGACTCTCTTTAAACGACTAGACGACCGCCAAGGACTGAAAGGGCGTACTGTGCTTTTGCGTCCGGAATGTCCCGAGAAGCGACGGCGCCCATACAGCGCCCACGAGGTCCGGGAGCATCGCACTCGACCTGTCGACAGCGGCACCGAGGCGTCGATAAATCGAAACGGCTCCATATGCCCGACTGCGGCATAATGCTCCTTGGAGTGGTTAACGCTCTCAACCGGATTGCCGTCCGTCTTACTCGCTTTGGCTGGCGCCGACAAGCGGCGTGATCATATCACCACTGATCGATCATGCGACCTGCAAGTATCCCTGGCATGTGGCGATGTGACGATGCGCCAGATACCGAGCGGTCAGCGGGTCAGCCCAGCGGTGCGGCAGTCGGGCCCTCGGTCGCCCGGCGGATGGCGATCAGCCGGTCGGTCGCCCGCAGCGGCGCCGCCTCGGGGTCGTCGTGGTCCAGCAGCCGCGCGTCGCGCACCACCGACACCACCAGGTCGCGCACATCCCGCGGCGCCGTCCCGGCCTCGGACAAGGCGACCGGCCGCTCGATGAGGTCGAGCCCGCTGCCGTACGTGATCAGGTCGTCCATCACCCGGCCGACGCCGGGGCTGAGCACCGACAGCCCGAGCAGCCGCCCGGCGGCGCCGGAGCTGGTGATGACGGCGTCCGCGCCCGACTGGCGCAGCAGCGGCGCGTTCTCCTCCTCGCGGACCGAGGCCACCAGGTGGGCGTGCGGGTTGAGCTGCCTGGCCGTCAGGGTGACCAGGACCGCGGTGTCGTCGCGCTGGGGTGCGACGACGATCTGCCGGGCCCGCTGCGCCTCGGCCCGCCGCAGCACCTCGCTGCGGGTCGCGTCGCCGGTGACCGCCACGTAGCCCTCCTCGGCGGCGCTCCGCACGACCTTCGGGTTCGGGTCGACGACCACGATCCGCTCCGCCGGCACACCGCGCCCCAGCAGTGTCCGCGCCGCCGACCGCCCCTTGGTGCCGTATCCCACGATGACCACATGGTCGTGCAAGGTTCTCCTCCAACGGGCCACCCGGAATTGCTCCCTGGTCCGCTCGGTCAGCACTTCGAGCGTCGTCCCGACCAGGATGATCAGGAAGATCACCCGCAGCGGCGTCACCAGGAAGGTGTTGCTCAGCCGCGCGCCCGTGCTGTAAGGGACGATGTCGCCGTAGCCGGTCGTCGACAGCGTCACCGTCGAGTAGTAGAGGGCGTCCAGGAAGGACACCGAGCCGTCGGCGTTGTCGTGGTAGCCGCCCCGGTCTGCGTAGACGATCGCCACG
Source organism: Streptomyces sp. NBC_00433 (assembly GCA_036015235.1). Classification (NCBI taxonomy): domain Bacteria; kingdom Bacillati; phylum Actinomycetota; class Actinomycetes; order Kitasatosporales; family Streptomycetaceae; genus Streptomyces; species Streptomyces sp. NBC_00433. The sequence continues at coordinate 4,681,520 of CP107926.1, forward strand.
GTCACGGCCAGCACCAGCAGTGCGAGCACCAGACGCCGTCCGACCTGCGCCAACGGGCCGATCCTGGAGCGCGGGAAGGCCACCCGGTAGCTGCCCGGGGCATCCGGCGGCGGGACGTCGGCGCCGCCGGGACCGGGTGGTGCGCCGTCGCCCCGCCGTCTCATGTCCCGCTCCCCCAGGCCGGCGCGAGCGCCCCGGTGTCGAGCACCGCCGTCTCCTGGCCGGCCCTGGCGCCGCCCGGCGGGATCACCGCCATGCCGTCGGCGGCGGCCAGGCCGCGCAGCATCGCGGGCCCGGTGAAGTGCAGCGGCCGCGCCGCCGACTCGTCGTCGAAGACCACCGGGACCAGCCGGGTGTCCACCGGGTGCCCGGGGATGTCCGCGGTCAGCGGGGCCGCGTAGGGCGCGGGCACCGGGCGGCCGCCGAGCGTACGCAGCACGGGGGCCACCAGCGTGAGCACCCCGGCGACGGCCGCGAGCGGATTGCCGGGCAGCCCGGCCAGCAGCCCGCCCGCGGGCATTTCGGCCAGCAGCATCGGGTGCCCCGGCCTTACCGCCACCCCGTCGACCAGCAGCCGCGCGCCCAGGGCGGCCAGCACCGGGTGCACATGGTCGACGGGGCCGCCCGCCGTGCCGCCGGTGGTCACCACGAGGTCGGCGCTGCTCGCGGCCACGGCGGCGCGCAGCACATCGGCGTCGTCCATCAGCCGGCGCACCGAGGTGACGTCCGCGCCGAGCCCGCGCAGCCAGGACGGCAGCATCGGGCCGAGCGCGTCGCGCACCCGGCCGGCCCGCGGCGGCCCGTGGTCGAGCAGCTCGTCGCCGAGCACCAGGATCTCCACCCGGGGGCGCATGGTGACGGCCAGTTCGTCGTAGCCCGCGGCGGCGGCCAGGCCCAGCACCGCGGGCGTCACCACGGTGCCCGGGGGCAGCAGCTCGTCGCCGCCGCGGCACTCCTGGCCCTTGCGCCGTATCTCCTGGCCGGGGCGGGGAGCGGGATGCGGCGCCCGCACGTGCAGCCACTCGCCGTCGGTCCTGCGCTGGGTGCTGCCGTGCTCGCTGCGCAGGACCGCGGTGGTGCCCGGCGGGAGCAGTGCCCCGGTGGCGATACGGACGGCGTGGCCGCCGAGCAGCGCGTCCGCCAGGCGCTGCTGCCCGGCGAGCACCTGGCCCTTCAGCCGCCAGGGGCCCGTGCCCGCCACCGCCCAGCCGTCCATGGCCGAGAAGTCGAACGACGGCAGGTCCGTCAGCGCCGGCAGGGCCCGCGCCAGCGCCATGCCGAGCAGCTCCTCGCCGAGCGGCAGCGCCCGCGCGTCGAGCCGGCCGCCGACCCGGCGGGCGATCCGCCGCGCCTCGGGCCAGGGGACGGCGGCCGCCTGGTGCCGGGCCGCGGGCGCGGCCGGCGGCCGGTCGCCGGGCTCGTGCCCGAGCGCCACGACCAGCGGGTCGGTGCTCGGCGGGCGGGCGGCGGGGCCTGCCGCACGGGGGCCGTTGGCCAGCGCGAGGGCGTCGTCGAGCGCCCGGTCGGCGGAGTCGGCGCCCGGACGGCCGTGCTCCCGGGGGCGGTTCGCCCGGGGCCCGTTGTCGCGCGGGCCGGTCATCTGCCGGACTCCTCGGCCCAGCGCAGCGCCAGCTCGGCGGCCTTGCGCGCCGCCTCGCGTACGGCCTCGGGTCCGCCGCCCGCCTGCGCCGCCGCGTATCCCACCAGAAAGGTGGTCAGCGGGGCGGCCGGCCGCGCGACACCGTGCGCCGCGTCCCGCGCCAGGTCGAGCAGGACCCCGGTGTCCACGTCGAGGTCGATGCCCAGTTCGGCCTTGGCTGCTGCGATCCATTCGTCCACCACACGCCCATGGTCCCCGATCCGGCCCCGCAAGCCACCCAGGCTCACCCCTCTGACTCCCATCCGGCACCCCGGCGGCCGCCCGGACGCCGGGGTGCCGGGGCCTCAGCGGTCGGGGGCGCCGCCCAGCCGGGCGCGCGCGGCGGCCACGTCGTCCCAGGTGTCGCAGTCGAAGCTGGCCTCGCCGGTCGGGTCGGCGATCCGGCGCAGCGTCAGTTCGCGGGTCAGCAGGCGCAGGGGCAGGCCGTTCAGGGTGCCGTGCTCGGTGCTGATGAGGGCGATCTCGCGGCGCAGCGGCTCCGCCAGATACGCCGCCGCCAGCGGTTGGTCGCGCCCGCCCGGGTCGGTGAGCACGACGCCCTCGCATGCCCCCGCCCCTGGGCCCGCCAGGGCTTCGACGAGCGCGGCCACGGTGTGCGCCGCCAGGAAGGGCAGGTCGGCGGCCAGGACGACGACCGCCGCGGGGCGGTCGGCGCCGGTGAGGGCGGCCATCCCCGCGGCGAGCGCGGGCAGCGGGCCGCCGCCCGCGGGCTGCTCCCTGGTCCACCGCACCGGCAGGGCGGTCGGCCTGCGCGGTCCCACCACGACGGTGCGGTCGGCGCTCGCGCAGGCGGCGAGCACCCGGTCGAGCAGCATCCGGCCGCCCACGGCGAGCGCGGGCTTGTCGGCGCCGCCCAGCCTGCTGGCCGCGCCGCCCGCGAGCACCACCGCGTCGTAGCTCGTCGTCATGCCCGCGAGTATCCTCCGGCCGGGCCGCCCCGACCGGGGGAGGCCCCCGACCGGGGTCCGCGTCACACCGCGGCGAGCAGCACCGCGGGCTGCTCCACGCAGTCCGCGACCAGCCGCAGGAAACCGCCCGCCGTCCCGCCGTCGCACACCCGGTGGTCGAAGGTGAAGGACAGCTGCACCACCTGCCGCACCGCCAGCTCGCCGCCGTGCACCCACGGCTTGGCCGCTATCCGGCCGACGCCGAGCATCGCGGCCTCGGGGTGGTTGATGATCGGCGTGGAGCCGTCGACGCCGAAGACCCCGTAGTTGTTGAGCGTGAAGGTCCCGCCGGTCAGCTCCGCGGGGGTCAGCGACCCGGTCCGCGCGGCCTCGGTGAGCCTGGCCATCTCGGCGGCGAGCGCCGTGGTGGTCATGGTGTGCGCGTCCCGCAGCACCGGCACCACGAGGCCGCGGTCGGTCTGCGCCGCGAAGCCGAGGTGCACGGCGGGCAGCCGTACGATCTCGGAACGCTCGGTGTCCACCGTGGAGTTGAGGTCCGGGTAGCGCGCCAGCGCCGCCGTCACCACCCGGGCCAGCAGCGCCAGGACGGAGATCCGCCGCTCCCCCGAGGCGTTCATCGCCGCCCGGGCGGCGAGCAGCTCCGTGGCGTCGGCGTCCACCCAGCAGGTGGCGTCGGGAATCTCGCGGCGGCTGCGGGTCAGCTTCTCTGCGACCGCCCGGCGTATCCCGCGCAGCGGCACCCGCTCGGCGCCGTCCGCGACCTCGGGAGGGGCGGGCGACGGGGACGGGGCCGCGATCGCGCGCTCCACGTCGGAGCGCAGGATCAGGCCCTCGGGGCCGCTGCCCGCCAGCCGTCGCAGGTCCAGGCCGTGCTCCCGGGCGATCCTCCTGACCAGCGGCGAGATGACGGCCACCGGGCCGGCCTCGCCGTCCACCGCGACCGAGCTGTCCGCCGCGGCGGAGCCGGAGGGTGCGGCGACCGTCGCCGTCCCGCCTTGCGGGGCTTCCGGCGCGGCGGCAGTGGGCGACCCGTCGCCTGCCGCGACCGGGCCGCCGGCCGCCGCGGCGACCGCCCGCACCCGCTGCCGCCGCCGCGCGACCGCGGCGCCGGTGCCGTAACCGACCAGCACATTGCCCGAGCCCTGCCCGTCACCGCCGCCGTCGCCGTCCCCGCCGGACAGGCGGGCGGCATCGGCGGCGGAGCCCACGGCCACGGTCACCAGCGGGCGCCCCACCTCCAGGGAGTCGCCCTCCTCGCCGAAGCGGGCGGTCACCACGCCGCCGTAAGGGCAGGGCACCTCGACGACCGCCTTGGCGGTCTCCATCTCGACCACCGGCTGGTCGACGGCGACGACCTCGCCGACCTGCACCAGCCAGCGGACGATCTCCGCCTCGGTGAGCCCCTCGCCGAGGTCGGGGAGGGTGAATTCGCGCACGACGGCCATCAGCGCTCCTCCCACTGCAGTCGGCCGACGGCGTCGAGGATGCGGTCCACGCCCGGCAGATGGTGCCGTTCGAGCATCGGCGGCGGATAGGGGATGTCGAAGCCGGCGACCCGCAGCACGGGCGCCTCCAGGTGGTGGAAGCAGCGCTCGGTGATACGCGCCGCTATCTCCGCGCCGGCGCCGCCGAAGCCCGACGACTCGTGGACGACGACCGCCCGGCCGGTGCCGCGGACGGCCGCGGCGACCGTCTCCTCGTCGAAGGGCACCAGGCTGCGCAGGTCGACCACGCCGAGATCCCAGCCCTCCTCCTCGGCCGCCTCCGCCGCCTCCAGGCACACCGGCAGCGAGGGGCCGTACGTGATCAGCGTCGCCGTACGCCCCTGCCGGCGCACCACGGCCCGGCCGATCGGCGCCACGGCGGCCGGCTCCTGCGGCGACCAGTCGGCCTTCGACCAGTACAGCCGCTTGGGTTCGAGGAAGACCACCGGGTCGTCGGAGGCGATGGACGCCCGCAACAGCCCGTAGGCGTCCTCGACGGTCGCCGGGGTGACCACGTGAAGGCCGGGGGTGTGCAGGTAGTACGCCTCGGAGGAGTCGCTGTGGTGCTCGACGCCGCCGATGCCGCCGCCGTAGGGGATCCGTACGGTGATGGGCAGCGGCAGCGCCCCGCGGGTGCGGTTCCGCATCCGGGCGACATGGCTGACCAGCTGCTCGAACGCCGGGTAGGCGAAGGCGTCGAACTGCATCTCCACGACCGGCCGCAGCCCGTACATCGCCATGCCGACGGCGGCGCCGAGGATGCCCGCCTCGGCCAGCGGGGTGTCGGTGCAGCGGTCCTCGCCGAATTCCCTGGTGAGCCCGTCGGTGATGCGGAAGACCCCGCCGAGGGCGCCGACGTCCTCGCCCATGACGTGCACCGCCGGGTCGGCGGCGAGGGAGTCGCGCAGCGCCTGGTTGAGCGCCTGCGCCATGGTGGCGGGTTTGCGGGTGGGGGCGGCGGCGCGGTCCGCCGCGGTGGTGGCGGTGGTCATGACTGCCGCTCCGCTTCCATCTCCGCCCGCAATTGCGCGGCCTGCTCGCGCAACTGCGGTGTCGGCTCGGCATAGACGTGCGCGAACAGCTCCATCGGGTCGAGCGGCGGGTCCTCGTGCATCCGCTCGCGCAGGTCGGCGGCCATCGCCTCGGCCTCGTCCAGCGCGCGCTGCCGGCCGGCGTCGTCCAGCAGCCCGCGGCCTGTCAGCTCCCTTTCCAGCAGCTCCACGGGGTCGTGCGCCCGCCAGGCCGCGACCTCGGACTCCTCGCGGTAGCGGGTGGCGTCGTCGGCGTTGGTGTGCGCGTCGATCCGGTAGGTGATCGCCTCGACCAGGGTGGGGCCGCCGCCTTCGCGCGCCCGCTCCAGGGCTTCGGTGAGCACCTGGTGGACGGCCGCCACGTCGTTGCCGTCCACCAGCCGGCCCGGCATGCCGTAGCCGACCGCCTTGTGGGCGAGGGTGGGGGCGGCGGTCTGCTTGTCGAGGGGCACGGAGATGGCGAAGCCGTTGTTCTGCACCAGGAAGACCACCGGGGCCCGCCAGACGGCCGCGAAGTTGAGCGCCTCGTGGAAGTCGCCCTCGCTGGTCCCGCCGTCGCCGACCATGGCCAGCGCGGCCACCGGGTCGCCGCTGAGCCGCGCCGCGTGCGCGAGGCCGACGGCGTGCGGCAGCTGGGTGGCCAGCGGGGTGCTGAGCGGCGCGACGCGGTGCTCGCGTGGGTCGTAGCCGGTGTGCCAGTCGCCGCGCAGCAGCGTCAGCGCCTCGACGGGGTCGACCCCGCGGGCGACGACGGCGAGGGTGTCGCGGTAGCTGGGGAAGAGCCAGTCGCGGGGCCGCAGCGCGAGGGCGGCGGCGATCTCGCAGGCCTCCTGGCCGGTGCTGGACGGATAGACGGCGAGGCGGCCCTGCTTGGTCAGGGCGGTGGCCTGCCGGTTGTAGCGGCGGCCGCGGACGAGCTGCCCGTACAGCCTGCTGAGCAGCGCGGGGTCCAGGTCCGCCGCGGCAGGGGTGCCGAGCAGCCGGTAGGGCTCCGGGTCGGGCAGCAGCGGCGCGGCGTCGGCGCGAGGCCGCCAGGCAGGGGTGTCCAGCACGGTCATCGCGAGCACCTCCTCGTGGTCGGTGGCCGAAGGCAATCGGTGGCGCGAGCGGGTTCCGCTCTCCCTACCGATTGTTCGGTCGCCGGAGGCATTTTGGCTACGGGGTGGTTTCGCCTGTGGACAAACGGTTCTGCACAGCCTGAGATGGAGCCAGTACGTCCATGGTAGGGAGCTTGCGGGGGATGGCGAGAGAACAGATGGCCGACGAGGAGCCGACGGTCCGACCTCTGGACCCGATAGACCGCACGATCCTGCGGCTGCTGCAGGAGGACGGCCGGGCCTCGATACGCTCGGTGGCCGAGCGGGTGCACGTATCCAGGGCGAACGCCTACGCCCGGATCAACCGGCTCATCGAGGACGGGGTGATCCGGGGTTTCACCGCCCGGGTCGACCACGAGCGGGCCGGGCACGGCGCCTCCGCCTACATCACGCTCAAGATCGTCCAGAATTCCTGGCGGACCGTGCGGGAGAAGCTCGTCACCCTTCCGGGTGTCGCCCACATCGCCCTGGTGAGCGGCGATTTCGACGTGCTGCTCCTGGTGCACACCGTCGACAACCGCAGCCTGCGCGAGCTGGTCCTCAGCCGGCTGCAGTCCATCGAGGAGGTGCTGAGCAGCCGTACGCTGCTGGTCTTCGAGGAGACCGACCAGGTGGTCGGGGACTGACGCCCGGCGGCGTCAGCTGCCGTACTCATCGACCACCGCGTCGACCGGCGGTGCGATCGAGCCGGCCGAGGCCAGCACGGGCGGTGCCGCCCTTGGACGCGCCGACCAGCAGCACCTTGTGCGCGCCCTTGACCCGGGCGTGGGCGACGGCCGCGGTGCTCTCCGCGACCTCGCTGCCCGCGGAGTCGACCGCGATCACCCGATAGCCGTCCTCGGCCGGCTCGACGGCGTCCGGCACCCACCGGCAGACGTCGCCGTCGGCCTGGTGCGCGAGGACCAGCGCGGTCGTTCCCTTGCCGGTCGCGAAGGCCTCGGCGTCCTGGCCCTCGGAGCTGGTGAAGGTCACATAGCCCGTCTTGGCCTGTTCGGGTGACAGGCAGCCGAAGTCGTTGGCCCCGGCGGTCGGTGCGTGGCTTCCGGCCTCGCCGCCGCGGCCGGCGAGCGGCAGGACGGACATCGCGAGCACCGAGGCGGCCGCCGCACGCAGCGGTGCGCGGCCTCGCACAGAGGATCGATCAGCCGTGGGCATGGCTGGATCGTGGCGGTGATCACCCTCCGAGCCAATGGTCTGTACCAATAGGCGGACCTGTCGCCGCACCGCCGCGGATCCGGTCTACGTACGCAGCCCGTCGAAGGCCAGCCGCACCACGGCGTCGGCGACCTGCTCGCGGTCGAGCGCCCCCTTCACGGCGGGGCGATACCACTCGGCTATCGAGTTGATCATCCCGAAGAGCAGCCGGGTGGCCAGCCTGACCTCGACATCCAGCCGCAGGTCGCCCTCCGCCACGGCCTCCTTGAGCAGCTCGGCGACCCGCTGGTCGAACTCCCGCCTGCGCTCCATCGCCCACCGCTCGGTCGTGGTGTTCCCCCGGACCCGCAGCAGCAGGGTGACGTAGGGAAGTTCGTCCATGAGGACGACGGCGGTGCGCCGGATGACATATTCGAGCCGCCGCACCGCGGGGCCGCTCCCGGCCTCCGGCTGGTCGAGGATGCCGAACAGGCCGTCGAGTGCGCGGCCCACCGCCCGGTTGAGCAGCTCCTCCTTGCCGCGCACATGGTGGTAGATCGAGGATTTCGAGATGCCCGCCGCGCGCGCGAGGTCCTCCATGGACGTGCCGTCGTAGCCGCGCTCGTTGAAGACCTCCACGGCCACGGCGAGCAGCGAGTCCGGCGTATAGGTGTCGCGCTTAGGCATGGTCATGAGGAGAACACACCTTCGGCCGCGTCCGCACGCCGCCGCAGCTCCCGGCAGGGGGCGTAGCGCCCGGTGGGGGAGGCGCGGTGCAGCGCGTCCAGCAGATCACGCACATAGCCGGCGGAAACCCGCTCACACCACTCCAGCGGACCCAGCGGGTAGCTGACGCCCAGCCGCATCGCGGTGTCGATGTCCCGGGCGGAGGCGACTTGCCGGGCGACCGCGTCGGCCGCCAGATCGGCCAGCATGGCGACCGTCCGCGCCACGATCAGGCCCGGCACGTCCCCGATGACGCTGACGTCCTTGCCCAGCGCCTGGAAGAAGCCCACCGCCCGGTCCACCGCCTCCGCCTGCACCCCGTCGCAGGGTGCGACGGCGACACGGGTAGCGGTGCGGTAGTCCAGGGCCAGGTCGAAGCGGATCCCCGGCGCGGGCATGGGACGGCCGTCCGCGAGCCGCAGCGGCACACCGCCGGGCAGCACGATCGCTCCCGGCCCGTCCGCCGGCTCCTCGCGCACCTCGATCCCCGACTCCGCGGCCAGCCCGGCGAGCGCCCGCGCGGGGCCGAGGTCGCCGCGCAGCACGACGTAAGGCGGTGAGACGGCCGGCTCGGCAGTATGCGGCCGGATCTCCGGCTTCCGTACGCCGCCGGCCTGCCGTCCGGCGCGGGCGCCGCCGGTGTCCTCGCCGTACGCGAACCAGCCGCGCCCGGTCTTGCGGCCGAGCCGCCCGGACTCGACCAGCCGGCGCTGTGCCAGCGACGGGGTGAATTTCGGGTCGTGGAAGAAGGCCTCCCAGACCGAGCGTGTGACGGCCTCGTTGACGTCCTGGCCGATCAGGTCCATCAGCTCGAAGGGCCCCATGGCGAAGCCGCCGCATTCGCGCAGCACCGCGTCGATCGTCGCGGGGTCGGCGGCGCGCTCCTCGTAGACCCGCAGCGCCTCGGCGTAGAAGGGGCGGGCGACGCGGTTGACGACGAAGCCCGGGGTGTCGGTGCAGCGCACCGGCGTCTTGCCCCAGGCGGCCGCCGTGTCGTAGGCGGTGGTGACGGCCGCGGCGTCGGTGGCGGCCCCGGCGACCACCTCGACCAGCGGCAGCAGCGGGGCGGGGTTGAAGAAGTGCAGCCCGACCAGGCGGCCCGGCAGCCGCAGCGCGCCCGCGACGGCGGTCACCGGCAGCGAGGAGGTGTTGGTCGCCAGCAGGCAGCCGTCGCCGACGACGGCCTCCAGCTCGGCGAAGAGCGCCTGCTTGGCGGCCAGGTCCTCGACCACGGCCTCCACGACGAGCGACGCTCCCGCCAGGTCCGCGGCGCCCTCGGCGGGGACGAGCCGGGCCAGCGCGTCCTTGAGTTCGGGCGCGCCGAGCCTGCCCTTGGCGACCAGCCGGTCCAGGCGGCCCGCCACGGCGTCGGCCGCGACCTGCGCCCGGCCGGGGGCGGCGTCGTGCAGCAGCACCCGGTGGCCGGCCAGCAGCGCCACCTGTGCGATCCCCTGGCCCATGGTCCCGACGCCGACGACGGCCACGGTGCTGGTGCGGTCAAGTGCGGTCACGCTGTCCACGACTCCTTGCCGATGCCGAACGGTTCCTGCCGGGGCCCGTGGCGCCCGCGCCCTCCGGGCTCTCCCGGCTCCGGCAGAGTTATCCACAGGCCGGGTTTCCCGCCCTTGTCCCGACCGAACATTCGGTTAATCTAGCGGTGTTCCCACACCCAGCCCAGCTCGACGAGGAGTTGGTCCCATTGTCCGCCGATCTCTCCACCCTGTCCCTGGCCGAGCGCCATCGCGACACCCTCGACAAGGCGCTGGAGACCATAAGGACCCGCGCCTACTGGTCGCCCCACCCCGAGCAGCCGAAGGCGTACCCGGACGCCGACGAGGGCAGGGCCGCCTTCGAGGCGCTGCTCGGGAAGCCCTTCCCCTTCGCCTCCGCGCAGCCGGGGACGGACGAGTGGACCGGCGGCGAGCACTCGCCCTACGGCATCGAGCTGGGCGTGACCTATCCGCACCCGGATCCCGACGTGCTGCTGCCCGCCATGCGCGCCGCGATGCCCGCCTGGCGTGACGCGGGGCCCGAGACCCGCGCGCTGGTGTGCCTGGAGATCCTGTCCCGGATCAACGCGCGGACGCACGAGTTCGCCCACGCGGTGATGCACACCTCGGGCCAGGCCTTCACGATGGCCTTCCAGGCCGGCGGCCCGCACGCACAGGACCGCGGCCTCGAAGCGGTGGCCTACGCGTATGCCGAGCAGACCCGCACCCCCGAGAGCGCCGAGTGGGTCAAGCCGCAGGGCAAGCGGGACCCGCTGGAGCTGCGGAAGTCCTTCACCGCGGTGCCGCGCGGCATCGGCCTGGTGATCGGCTGCAACACCTTCCCGACCTGGAACGGCTATCCGGGCCTGTTCGCCTCGCTGGCCACCGGCAATGCGGTGCTGGTCAAGCCGCACCCGCGGGCCGTGCTGCCGCTCGCCATGACCGTCGCCGCCGCCCGTGACGTGCTGGCGGAGGCGGGCTTCCCGCCCGACCTGGTGTGCCTGGCCGTCGACCGGCCGGGCGAGGGACTGGCAAGGACGCTGGCCCTGCGCCCCGAGGTCCGCGTCATCGACTACACCGGGTCGACCGCCTTCGGCGACTGGCTGGAGGCCAACGCGCGCCAGGCGCAGGTCTTCACCGAGAAGGCCGGGGTCAACACGGTGGTGGTGGACTCCACCGACGACTACCGCGGCATGCTCTCCAACCTGGCCTTCGCCCTGTCGCTGTACAGCGGGCAGATGTGCACCACCCCGCAGAATCTGCTGATCCCCCGGGACGGCATCGGCACGGAGGCGGGACCGCGGGCGTACGACGAGGTGGTCGCCGACCTCGCCGCCGCGGTGGAGCGGCTGCTCGGCGACGACGCCCGGGCCAACGCGCTGCTCGGCGCGCTGGTCAATCCGGACGTCAGGGCCCGGCTGGACGCCGCGCCCGGCATGGGCGAGGTCGCGCTGGCCTCCCGCGCGGTGGTCCACCCCGACTTCCCCGACGCGGTCGTCCGCACCCCGGCCCTGGTCAGGCTGGACACCGCCAAGCCGGACGCGGAGGCGGCCTTCATGGCCGAGTGCTTCGGCCCGGTCGCCTTCGCCGTCGCCGTGGACTCCACCGACGCGGCGCTGCGGCTGCTGCGCCGCACGATCCGCGACCACGGCGCCATGACGGTGGGCGGCTACACGACCTCGCCCGAGGTGGAGCGGCAGCTGGAAGAGGTCTGCCAGGAGGAGTGCGCGCAGCTGTCGCTCAACCTGACCGGCGGGGTCTATGTGAACCAGACCGCGGCCTTCTCCGACTTCCACGGCTCCGGCGGCAATCCCGCGGCCAATGCGGCGCTGTGCGACGCGGCGTTCGTCGCGAGCCGCTTCCGCACGGTGGAGGTGCGCAGGCCGGCCTGACCGGCCGCGCCCCCCCGGCGGGCGCGGGGTCAGGGGCGTCCGGGGACCAGCGGGGAACCGGACGTCGCCGACCAGTGATAGAGCGTCATGCCGACGCTGGTGGCGAGGTTGTAGCTCGACACCTGCGGCCGCATCGGCAGCGAGACCAGTGCCGTGGCTCGGGCGCGCAGCTCGTCGGACACGCCGTGCCGCTCCGAGCCGAAGACGATCAGCGCGTCGTCCGGCAGCTCGGTGCCGCGGATGTCCGCGCCTTCGGGGTCGAGGACGTGCAGCGGCCCCGGCGGCAGCCGGTCCGGGTCGGCGCGGTCCACGGCCGTCGCGTAGTGCAGCCCGGCGCCGGCCCGTACGACGTTGGGGTGCCAGGGGTCCAGGTCGCCGGTGGTGACGACGCCGGTGACACCGAAACCGGCGGCGAGCCTGATCACGGCACCGACATTGCCGAGGTTGCGCGGGCGGTCGAGGACCACGACCGGGGCCCGCCGGGGCAGCGCGGTCAACGCTGCCGTGCGCCCGTCCCCGTCCGGGCGGGCGGCGAGCGCGGCCACCCCGGTGGGGTGGACGCGGGCCACCAGCTCGCGCAGCGCGGCGGCCGGGACCTCGATGACGCGCTCGGCGAGGTCCGCGGCCAGGTCGGGCGCGAGGTCGGCGGCCAGCCGCAGCACGGCGTCCTTGTCGCTGCTGACCGCGACATGGACGTCGGCGCCGAAGCGCAGCGCGTGCTTGAGGGCGTGGAAGCCGTCGAGCACGACCGTGTCCGCGTCGGCGGCGTGCTCATGCCACCGCAGCACGGCGGACCGCACCCCGGGCAGCCGGAGTGCGGCCTGCTCATCGCTCATGCCGCCACCTTACGGCGGGGCCCTGCGCCACCCGCCCCGGTCGGCGGCCGGGGTCGGGTCGGCGGGTCAGCGGGCCCTCGGGCCCTCGGGCCCCGGGTCAGCTCGTCAGGTGACGGCCTCGGTGGGCGACGGCCCCGCCGCGGGCTGCCCGGCGTCCTCCCCCGCCGACCGCTGCCCGGGGACCCCGGCGGCCTTCGGCAGCGCCGAGGACCGGCTCAGCGGCCGGGCGACCTGCTCGCCCAGCCAGCGCAGGAAGCCGGTGGGCAGGAAGACGGCGTCGGCGGCGATCATCGCCAGCGAGAAGAAGGGCAGGCCGAGCACGATCGCGATCGACGCGTGCTCCAGCATCATCGCCGCCAGCAGCACGTTCTTCACCCGGCGGTTGAAGAGGGTGAAGGGGAAGGCGACCTGGACAATGACCGTGCCGTAGGTGATCAGCATGACCATCAGCGAATTGCCCGCCAGCGCGTGCGACAGGCTCGGCCACGGGGTGAAGTCGTCCAGGTGCAGCGGATAGTAGAGCGCGGTGCCGTCCTCCCACCGGCTGCCCTGGATCTTGTACCAGCCGGCCGTGGAGTAGATCAGGCAGACCTCCACGACGACCACCAGCATGGCGCCGTTGTGGATGACGTCGGCCATGGTGTTCAGCACGGTGCGCGGCTCACCGGGCGCGTAACGGCGTACCGCCCACCACAGCGCCTGGAGCAGCAGGCCCACCCACAGCGCCACGCGCCACTCGGTGCTGAGCTTGCCCGCCGCGGTGGCCGCGACCAGGGCGGCCCCCAGCAGCAGCCACAGCGCGATCCCCACCGGGTCGGCCCCCGCGCTCCCCGGCAGGCGCGGAGCGCCCTCGGCCCGCGCGTCCGCCGAAGCCGAAGCCGAATCCGAATCCGATACGGAAGCCGCCGCCCGCGCCCGCGCCTTGGCCGCGGCCCGGTCGGCGAGCCGCCGGTCCAGCGACCAGACCTGCCCGCAGCGGGTGAAGACCAGGTAGATGGCCATCAGGTGGATGACGTTGTCGCCGCCGTCGCCCATGAAGACGCTGCGGTTCTGCAGGGACAGCACCCCCAGCATGAAGAGCACCGACGCGGTCCTGGTGCGCCAGCCGATCAGCAGCATGGCGCTGCTGAGCACGGCCACCGCGTAGACCAGCTCGAACCAGCCGCGGCTGTCGCTCCACAGCACCGCGGTGAAGGCGTGGTTGCCCGCCACCAGCCGCTTGGCCAGGTCGAAGGTCCACGGGCTGTCGGGCCCGTAGAGCTCGGAGCGGTGCGGCCACTCCCGCAGCAGGAAGAGCAGCCAGGTCAGCGAGAAGCCGATGCGTACGATCGCGGTCTGGTAGGGCGCCAGGGCGCTGCCGGTGACCCTGGCGAGACCGCCGGCGATACCCCGGTCGATCGCCCGGCCGAGCCCGGCGAAGGGCGAGGGGACCGGGGCGGGGTCCAGCGCGTGGCTGCCGGCGGCCGGGGCGGCCGCGGCGGAGCCAACGGTGCCTGCGGAGCCGACGGTACTGGCGGCGGGGTCCTCGGCGTGCGCGGCCGGGATGCTGGGGTCGCTCACGAGGACTTCTCCTGCCCTGCCGACGCGGTGGTGACGGTCCACCAGGGCAGCTCGCGATATTGGGTGGTGGTGTCGACCGACTCACCGCTCCAGGTCGGCCTGGCGACCGAGGTGGTGGCGGCCCTGGCCTGGATGCGGACGACCGTGCCGCCGTTGAGCCTGGGTCCGAGGCGCCCCGCGACGATGTTCTGCAGGTAACTGCTGCTCATGTCGCTGCCGCCGGCCGAGGTCGACTGGTTCTGGTCGTTGTGCGAGTCGCTGTAGTAGCCCCAGGCGCGGCGCAGTTCGTTCTGCTGGGAGTGGCTGGGCAGCGGGTTGTGCCGCATCTCGGCCACGTCCATCGCCGTGAGGTCCACCCAGCCGGTGGTCTCCGTGCCGCCGCCCGGCTTGCGGACCTCCGCGCGGGCCTGCACATGGATGTTCTGCTGGAGCGGATCGGGCGCGAAGAGCTTCCAGTTCTGCTCGAACTCGGGGTAGACGTATTCGCTGACCGCCGTCGCGTGCTGTTTGCTGAGCGTGTTCGACGGCGCGACGTGCAGGAAGACCATGCCGAGGTGGAAGAGCGCTCCCACGGCGACCACGCCCACGGTCACGGCCACCGTTATTCGGGCGGGCAGTGACAAACCCGCCAACTGGGGCGATTCCCCCTGCTCTGACTGCATCGTCTCTCCGCTCTCCGCACGGGCGTGCATGCCGGGCAGCACGCTACCCACCCCGGGGTCCGGCGGTGACCATACCGAGTTATCCACAGGTGACGGAATGGCCCGGGGCATCCGGAGGGACGGCGGATGGCGGGTGGGACGAGCGGTGCGGCGGGCGGATGCGCCGGAGGGGTCAGAGGACGAAGCCCTCGGCGCCGTCGCCGGTGACGACCGGGCGGCCCGCGGACTCCCAGTCGAGCATGCCGCCGCTGACGTTGACCGCGTCCCTGCCCTGGCCGATCAGATACTGCGTGACCTGCGCGGACCGGCCGCCGACCCGGCAGACGACGTGTACGGTGCCGTCCTGCGGCAGCTCGTCGATGCGGGCGACGACCTCGCCCATCGGGATGTGCAGCGCGCCCTCGGCGTGCCCCGCCGCCCATTCGTCGTCCTCCCGGACGTCGAGCAGGACCGCGTCGGCCGGTACGGCGGTGGCGTCGACCGAGGGCAGCTGGGAACGGAACATCGGACGCGGCCTCCTGGGACACGGGGAGTGCGGTCCGCGCAACGGCGGTACCGCTCACTGATCACTTGCTACGTACAGTACGTAACCGCGCCGCCCGCGGGGCGCACTGCGGCGGCCCGGGTGCGGCCAGCCAAAACTACCTCAGTCGCCCGAGGTGTCCCTGACCAGTTCCGCCAGCCTCGCCTCGCGCTGGGCGACCTGGGTGAGCAGCTGCTCGGCGATCTCGTTGAGCAGCGCGTCCGGGTCGTCGGGGGCGAGCCGCATCATCTGCCCGATCGCGCTCTCGTCCAGCTCGGCGGCGATGGCCGACAGGTTCTCCTTGCGCTCTGCCAGCCACTCCAGCCGGGCGTAGAGCACCTCGGCCTCGCTGGGCAGCTCGGCCAGCGGCACGGGCCCGGCCTCCCACTCGGCGGCCAAGGCGTGCAGAGCGTCCTCGTCGGCGTAGGCGTAGGCCTCGTTGACGCGGGAGATGAAGGCGCTGCGGCGCTTCTTCTCGTCGTCGTCCTGGGCGAGGTCGGGGTGCGCCTTGCGGGCCAGCTCGCGGTAGAGCCGCTGGGCCTCCTTGCCGGGCCGCACCCGGCGCGGCGGATTCGGGTCCTCCACCGGGCGTACGCCGTCGGAGCCCAGCAGCCCGCCGAACAGCTCCTCGACGCCAGGCATGGGCATGACCAGGGCGCGGGCCTCCCAGGCCCGCTCGATGTCCGCCCGGTCGCCGCTGTGGGCCGCGACGGCCTCCGCGACCAGGGCGTCCAGCTCGTCCAGCCGCGCATACATCGGGCCGAGCCGCTGGTGGTGCAGCCGGGAGAAATTCTCCACCTCGACCCGGAAGGTCTCCACGGCGATCTCGAACTCGATCAGCGCCTGCTCGGCCGCCCGCACCGCCTTCGCCAGCCGCTCCTGCGAACCGGGCACGGACGGCGCGGCAGCAGCGGACGCGGCGGCGGACTCGGTTCCGAAGGTGTTCGTCACCCGGACAGCCTAAGGGCTCGCCGGGTGATCGCGCGGAGCGCCGGGCCGCGGGCGACCCGGCGCCGGAGCACCGGCGAAGGCCGTCAGACCGGCGCCGGCCGGCCTTCGAGGTCCGCGGGCAGCCGCCCGGCCCGTATCGCCGCCAGCAGGTCGGCGTGGTCCGCCTCGGTCCGGTCGGCGTAGGCCACCGCGAAGGCCGCCACTGCCTCGTCCAGCTCCTCGTTCTTACCGCAGTAGCCCGCGACCAGCCGCGGGTCGGCGCTGTGCGCGTGCGCCCTGGCCAGCAGCGCGCCGGTCATCCGGCCGTAGTCGTCCAGCAGCCCGGACGGCAGCGTCGCCGGGTCCACGCTTCCCTTGCGGTTCCTGAACTGCCGCACCTGGTACGGCCGCCCGTCCACCTCGGTCCAGCCGAGCAGGATGTCGCTGACCACCTGCATCTGCTTCTGGCCGAGCACCACCCGGCGCCCCTCGTGCCCGACCGGCTCCGCGGGGAAGCCGGCCTTGGCGGCGTAGGGCAGCAGCGCGGAGGCGCGGGCCTCCTTGACCTGGAGCACCAGCGGCTCCCCCAGGTGGTCGAGCAGCAGCACCACGTACGACCGGGTGCCGACGCTGCCGGTGCCGACCACCCGGAAGGCGACGTCGTGCACGGCATAGCGCGCCAGCAGCGGCAGCCGGTCCTCGCCGACCGTGGCGAGATAGCCGTCGAGCGCGCCCGCGACCGCGGCGGCCTCCGCGTCCGGGATGCGCCGCAGCACCGGCGGGGCGTCGGTGAAGCGCCGGGCGCCGCCCTCGATCGCCTCGGTGGAGCGCGCCGCGAATTTCGCGCTCGTGTTGCGCCGGGCCTTCGCCGAGACCTGGTCCAGCGTCCCGGCCAGGTCGCGCGCGTCGGCGTGCGCGACCAGCTGCTCGTCGGCGATGGCGCCCCACGCCTCGTGCACCGGGAGCTTCGCCAGCAGCCGCATGGTCCGCCGGTAGGCGCCCACCGCGTCGTACGCCGCCGCCCGGCAGACGTCGTCGGCCGCGCCCGCCTCCCGCCCGGCCAGCACCAGGGAGGCGGCGAGCCGCAGCAGGTCCCACTCCCAGGGGCCGCGTACGGTCTCGTCGAAGTCGTTGATGTCCATGACCAGGCCGCCGCGGGCGTCGCCGTAGAGGCCGAAGTTCGCGGCGTGCGCGTCACCGCATATCTGCGCGGCTATGCCGGTGACCGGCCGGTCGGCGAGGTCGGCGGCCATCAGGCCCGCCGAGCCGCGCAGGAAGGCGAAGGGGCTCGCCGCCATCCGCCCGACCCGCAGCGGGACCAGGTCGGCGATGCGGCCCGCGTTGGACTCCTCCACGGCGGCGACCGCGGCCGCCGCCGCGACGGTGCCGGGTGCGGTCCCCCCGCGCCGCCTGTCCTGCCAGGTCCACACCTCGGGGCTGCCGAAAACCGCCCGCGGCACCCGCTCGCGCAGCGCCCTGCCCGCCTGCTTCGCCGACTTCTCGTGCGGCCAGCGGGCGAAACCCGCGACCTGCGGCACTCGTGCGTGCACCGGCCCTTCCCCCCATCCCCTGGTCCGCGTCAGCGGACACCCCGTCATGTAACCCACCGCGGGGGCCAATCCGGCTATTCGGTCGCCCCCGCGGACTTATTCGTGCTTGCCTTGAATCCAGGACCCTACTCAGCGGCGAACCGCAGGTGCACGACGTTGAACGACATCACCCGGCATCCCGCAGCCACCGACGCAGATGATCACACAGACCGTCCCATCCCCGATGAACGGCGCGAAGAACGGCGCGAGGAACAGGCACTCGGAGCGGCCCGGCACGTCCCGGAGGCCGACCCGACGCACCGCGCCGGGTTAACCGGTGACGACCGCCCCGACACCGGCGGCCCCGAGACCGGCACCATCGGCGCGGCCCGTCCCGGCGCCCGCGGCCCCGCTCCCGAGGCCGTACCGTTCGGCAGCCGGCCCGCCGATGCCGGCGGCGCGTCCGCCGGCACCGGCATGACCGCACTGCTCCGCCTCGCGGTGCTGTGCGTCGACCCGGACGGCCGGATCTCGTACTGGAACCGCGGCGCGGAGGAGCTGTTCGGCCACCGCTGGGAGCATGTCTTCGGCCACCACGCCTCGGGCCTGCTCACCCCGGCCCGCTCCGCCGCCGGCGCGACGCCCAGCGCCTCGGGCACCGCGCACCAGGACGTCCTCGACGTCCTCGACGACCTCACCACCTCCGCCTGGGCCGGCGCCCTCGCGGCCACCGACCGGGACGGCACGGTCAAGGACGTGCTGTGGTGGACCTACCGGATCGCCGAGCCCGGCGGCCGCAGCCTGCTCGCCATCGCCGCGCACGCCAGGCCGCTGCGCACCGGCAGCCTGCGGATCGCGGTGGGCGGCCGGCTGCTGCCCTACACCGCGGAGGGGACGCGGCGCCAGGACATCGCGATCGCCGCCGTGCTGTGCCCCGCCCCCGACCCGGCGCAGGGCCATGCGCTGACCGCACGGCTCGGCACCGTCCTGCCCGGGGTCAGCGCCGGCCGGCTGGACCGCATCGTGCGGCAGATCGCCCCGCTCGGCCACCCCGCCCTGGAGGTGGAGGGCAGTGTCCGGCTGCCCGTCACTCCGCAGGACTACGCCCAGGTCGCCGCCGCCGCCCGCGCCGACCGCTCCGCGCGCCGTGAGCTGCTGCCGGTACCCCGTCGGGGCCCTGCCGCATCCCCCGACCACCGACTCGACTCCGACACCGGCCCCGCCGCCGTCCTTACCTCACCTCCCGACTCAGTCACTCCCCGCCATGAGTCGATTACCCACAGTGGCGACCGTTCAAGCGCGTCCTCCCTGACCGCCGTCCCCTTTCCGTCCGCCGGCCCCGCGAGCACCTTCACCGCGCAGGCCCCGCCGCACCCCGCGGCCGCCCCGCCGTCACCGGTCCGGCCAGAGACCGCGGCGCGGGCCGGCCGCCCCGGGCCCGCGGGCACCGGCCGCGACGCGCGGGAGCCGCTGCCCGGCAGCGCGCTGGACGAGCAGCTGTCGCTGCTGCGCGAGACCGGCTCCGTGGTCGGCTCCACCCTCGACCTGCACACGACCGCACGCGAGCTGTGCGCGGTCACGGTGCCGCGCTTCGCGGACGTGGCCACCGTGCTCGTGGTGGACCAGCTCTTCTCCGAATCCGAGCCGCCCAAGGACGACCGCACCGGCGACTCCATGCTGGTCCGCCGGATCGCGATCGCCGACCTGTCGGGCCCGGGGACGGGCGAGCGCTGGGACATCGCGCTGCCCGAGGGCGAGCTGCTGACGCTGTCCGCGCAGGACGCGATGCCGCGGCTCGGCGACCCGGTCCTGGTGCCGGTCGTCGACCCCGCCCTGGCCCCCGACATCGCCACCGACCTGGGCGTGCCCGCGCTCGGCGGGCTGCTGGCCGGCCATTCGCTGATCCTGGCGCCGCTCACCGCGCGCGGCACGGTGCTGGGCCGGGTCTGCTTCGTCCGCGGCCCGGGGCGCCGCCCCTTCGACGCGCGCGACGCCGTGACCGCTGCCGAGGTCGCCGCCCGCGGCGCGGTCCACCTGGACAACGCGCGGCTGCACCGCCTGGAGTCGCGCGCCGCCGCCACGCTCCAGCGCTCGATGATGCCGACCCGGCCGCCGCGCATCCCGGGCGTGCGGATCGCGCACCACTACATGCCGGGGGACCGGCAGGCGCAGGTCGGCGGCGACTGGTTCGACGCGATCCAGCTGCCCGGCGGCCGCGTCGCGCTGATCGTCGGCGACGTGATGGGGCACGGGCTCCAGGCGGCCGCCGTGATGGGCCAGTTCCGCACGTCGGTCATCACCATGGCCGCGCTCGACCTGCCGCCCGCCCAGCTGCTGCGCCACCTGGACAACCTGGCCCAGCGGCTCGGCACCGACCACCTCGCCACCTGCGTCTACGCGGTCTACGACCCGATCAACCGCACCCTGACCCTCGCCAACGCCGGCCATATCCCGCCGGTTCTGGCCGGCCATGACGGGCGGGGCGAGCTGCTGCAGATTCCCGGCGGCGCACCGATCGGCGTCGGCGGGGTGCCGTTCGAGACGGTGGAGATCCCGGCTCCTGACGGCAGTTGGCTGGTGCTGTGCACCGACGGCCTGGTGGAGGTGCGCGGCCAGGGCATAGACGCCGGACTCGCCGCCCTGTGCGCGCATGTGATCGAGCCTCAGCAGACCCCCGAGGACGTGTGCGCGCAGATCCTCAGCCGGGTGCACTCCGAGGACCGGCGTGACGACGTGGCCCTGCTGGTCGCGCGCTTCGACGGCATCGCGCCGCAGGACGTGGCCCAGTGGCGCCTGCGGGTGGACGACTGCGAGGTGGCGCGGGCCCGCGACCTGACCCGGAGCCAGCTCGCCGCCTGGGGTCTCGACCGGCTCAGCGACACCACGGAGCTGCTGGTCAGCGAGCTGGTCACCAATGCGATCCGGGCCGCCTCCTACGAGGTGGAGCTGCGGATGATGCGGGTCGGCAAACTGCTGGTCGAGGTCAGCGACGACAACCACAACCTGCCGCAGTTGCAGCGCGCGGAAACCGATGACGCCCGCGGACGCGGTCTCGCGCTGGTGTCGCACATGTCGCGGCGCTGGGGGACCAGCCGCCAGGCGGTGGGCAAGGTGGTGTGGTTCGAACTTCCGCTGCCCAGCTGATATCGTTGCACTCTACAACACAAGGTTTCCGCAGGTGCTCGTCGGCCCAGGGCCGACCGGGAACCGGTGTGAGGAGTGGCAGCCATGAGCGTACGGGAGTCGTCCCTGGACACCGTCCAGCGGGAACTGACCGCGTTCGCCCGCCGGGCGCGAGCCACCGCGGCCCGTATGCACCCCGAACTGTCGCTGGTGGCCTACACGATCCTCGCGCACCTGGAGGAGCAGCAGGGCTGCCGCGCGACCGACCTGGCGGCGCACTACCTGCTGGACAAGTCCACGGTCAGCCGGCAGGTGGCCTCGCTGGAGAAGCTCGGCTTCATCGAGCGCCGGGTGGACGAGTCGGACCACCGGGTGCAGGTGCTGCACCTGGCGCCGGGCGGGATCGAGATCCTGGCCGCGGCCAGGGCCCGGCGGCAGGAGTCCATCCAGGCACGGCTGTCCGACTGGGACCCGGAGGACCTGGAGCGATTCGCCCGCTATCTGGTCCGCTACAACGCGGACGCCGCGGCCCACCCGTAAGGGCGACCCGCCTGGAAAACTCAGGTCGCGGGCCTTCGAGCGCCGGCCCGCCCGTGAGCCCCGCCCGCCGGGTGCACGGTGGCGGACGGGGACCGACGGACGCGGACTTCTCCTACGTCAGAGGACTTCTCCTACGTCAGAGGTTGACGCCGAAGTCCTGTGCGATGCCGCGCAGGCCGGACGCGTAGCCCTGGCCGACGGCCCGGAACTTCCACTCCGCACCGTTGCGGTACAGCTCGCCGAAGACCATGGCGGTCTCAGTCGACGCGTCCTCGGTCAGGTCGTAGCGGGCGATCTCGGTGCCGCCCGCCTGGTTGACCACCCGGATGAACGCGTTGCGCACCTGGCCGAAGCTCTGCTGGCGGGTCTCGCCGTCGTAGATGGAGACCGGGAAGACGATCTTGTCCACCTCGACGGGCACTCCGGCCAGATTCACCTTGATGGCCTCGTCGTCACCCTCGCCCTCACCGGTGAGGTTGTCACCAGTGTGTTCGACGGAGCCGTCGGGGCTCTTGAGGTTGTTGAAGAAGACGAAGTGCTTGTCCGAGACGACCTTGCCCGTGGCGTCGAGCAGCAGCGCGCTCGCGTCCAGGTCGAAGTCCGTGCCGGTGGTCGTGCGGACGTCCCAGCCCAGGCCGACGGTGACCGCCGTCAGTCCGGGGGCCTCCTTCGTCAGTGAGACATTGCCGCCCTTGGAGAGGCTGACACCCATGGTGGATCTCCCTGCTCAATTCGGCGCGGGCCGCGCCACTTGACGATTCCTTTGCCCAATGGCTCCAACGGACACCACCCTGCCCCGGTTCCCGGGCGGCTGCCACCCTTCGCGGCCGGCCGCCGCGGCCTCGGGCCGGCTCGCCGACCCGGTCCAGGGCCCGGCTCGCATGTTCCCCCTGCTTCGACACTCAGGCAGGTGACCGACTCCACCGGAGTGAGGACGCCGCGGAAGGAGACCCTCGGACACCTCGATCAGGCCGGACCCGGCCACCGCGCCACGACCGTGACAACCGCCGCTTCGACCGCCCGGCCCGCCAACACGCGCGGGCGGCAACGCGAGAACCCCCGCTCCGGAGATCCGGAGCGGGGGTTCTCGAAGCCGGCCGGGCAGCTGATCGCTCTGCCGCTATCGCCTGCTCTTGGTGCGCGAGGGGGGAGTTGAACCCCCACGCCCTTTCGGGCACTGGAACCTGAATCCAGCGCGTCTGCCTATTCCGCCACCCGCGCATGGGTGCTGCCGTTCGATTCTCACACATCCGGTGGACTGTTCGGTCCGGTGAGGTGGGAGTGCCTTCCGACATGCAGAAGATTAGCACGGGGCACGGGGTGGAATCACATCTGTTTGGCCTGAGCGGGACGAGGGCGGGAAGCAGGTGGGAGGGACGGCGAAACGGCAGGCGGACGGGATGCGGGGAGTCGGCGCGGGTGGCCCCGGCGGTGCGCGACACTGGGAGCACCGGGCACGGGGTCGCATCTACCATCGCTGTGGGCAGGGGGAGGGAAAGCGCGGCCGGTGTGAGGGTAGACACTGGCCTGTCCAGGGCGATCGGGGAACCACAGGTTTTTCCCGCGCGTGGATACGATCAGTAAGCAGTATCGGATTCGACTCGGAGGAAGGCCCCGAGGAGGGAGGTGCCCCGTGGGAGTACTGAAGCGCTTTGAGCAGCGGCTGGAAGGCATGGTGAACGGCACCTTCGCCAAGGTGTTCAAGAGCGAGGTGCAACCCGTCGAGATCGCAGGCGCGCTGCAGCGCGAGTGCGACAACAACGCCACGATCTGGAACAGGGACCGCACGGTGGTGCCGAACGACTTCATCGTCGAGCTGAGCACCCCCGACTTCGAGCGGCTGAGCCCTTACGCGGTGCAGTTGGGCGACGAGCTGGCCGGGATGGTCCGCGACTACGCCAAGCAGCAGCGCTACACGTTCATGGGCACCATCAAGGTGCACCTGGAGCGGGCCGACGACCTCGACACCGGCCTGTACCGGGTGCGCAGCCGCACCCTCGCGTCCAGCGAGTCCCAGCACCAGTTCCCGCAGGGCCAGCAGCAAGGGCAGCAGGGCCAGTACGGCCAGCCGGCCCAGCGCCCCCCGCAAGGGCCGCCGTATCCGCAGGCGGCGCAGGACCGGCAGCCGCAGGGCTACCAGCAGCCGCCCCGCGCCCCCTTCCCCGAGGCCGGCGGGCGCCCGGCGACCCCGCCGCCGATGCCCCCGGTCCCGCCGCCCGCAGGTGGCGGACGCCCGCCGGCGCCGGTCACCCGGCTGCCCGGCACCGGCGCGCCGGCCGGCACCCGGCACTGGGTCGAGATCAACGGGACCCGGCACCAGATCACCAGGGGCTCCCTGGTCCTCGGCCGCTCCACCGAGGCGGACGTCCGGGTGGACGACCCGGGCGTATCACGCAAACACTGCGAGATCCGGGTCGGCACACCGTCCCTGGTGCAGGACCTCGGATCGACAAACGGCATCGTGGTGGACGGGCAGCACACCCAGCGCGCTACGCTCCGCGACGGCTCCCGCATTGTCGTGGGGAGCACCACCATCGTCTACCGGCAAGCCGAAGGGTGAAGCGGGGCCAATGTCAGAGCTGACCCTCACGGTCATGCGGTTGGGTTTCCTCGCCGTTCTGTGGCTGTTCGTGATCGTCGCGGTGCAGGTCATCCGCAGCGACCTCTTCGGGACCCGGGTGACCCAGCGCTCCGGGCGCCGCGGTGAGACCGCGGCCCGCCCGCCGCAGCAGCGCCAGCAGGCCGCCGCGCAGGACCGGCGTGCCCAGCAACCCGCGCAGAACAGTCGGCAGCGCCGGGGCGCCCCCACCAAGCTGGTGGTCGCCGAGGGTTCGCTCGCGGGCACCACGGTGGCACTGCAGGGCCAGACCATCACGCTCGGCCGGGCACATGACTCGACGATTGTGCTCGATGACGACTACGCGTCCAGCCGGCATGCCAGGATCTACCCGGACCGCGACGGCCAGTGGATCGTCGAGGACCTCGGATCCACGAACGGCACCTATCTCGACCGGAACCGGCTGACCACGCCGACCCCGGTCCCGCTGGGTGCGCCGATCCGCATCGGCAAGACCGTCATCGAGCTGCGGAAGTAGTCGCACAATGGGCGAGCGGAGCCACGACGCGCGAGCGAGAGGGTGGGCAGCGTGCGGATGTACCCGGAGCCGACGGGGGAGGTTCGCATGTCTCTGAGCCTGCGTTTCGCCGCCGGTTCGCACAAGGGCATGATCCGCGAGGGGAACGAGGACTCCGGCTACGCCGGCCCCCGTCTGCTCGCGATCGCCGACGGCATGGGCGGCCAGGCCGCCGGCGAGGTCGCCTCCTCAGAGGTGATCTCCACCATTGTCACGCTTGACGACGACATTCCCGGTTCCGACATCCTCACGTCGCTGGGTACGGCCGTGCAGCGCGCCAACGACCAGCTGCTGCAGATGGTCCAGGAGGACCCGCAGCTGGAGGGCATGGGCACCACGCTGACCGCGCTGCTGTGGACCGGCCAGCGCCTCGGCCTGGTGCATGTCGGCGACTCGCGCGCGTATCTGCTGCGCGACGGCGTCCTCACCCAGATCACCCAGGACCACACCTGGGTGCAGCGGCTGGTGGACGAGGGCCGGATCACCGAGGAGGAGGCCACCACCCACCCGCAGCGCTCCCTGCTGATGCGCGCGCTGGGCAGTGGCGAACGGGTCGAGCCCGACCTGTCCATCCGCGAGGTCCGGGTCGGCGACCGGTATCTGATCTGCTCCGACGGCCTGTCGGGGGTGGTCAGCCACCAGACCCTGGAAGACACCCTGGCCGGCTACCAGGCGCCGCACGAGACCGTGCAGGAGCTGATCCAGCTCGCGCTGCGCGGCGGCGGCCCCGACAACATCACCTGCATCGTCGCCGACGTCCTGGACACCGACGACGGCGACACGCTGGCCGCGCAGCTCAACGACACCCCGGTGGTGGTCGGCGCGGTCGCCGACACCCAGCTGCCGCTCAGCGACGCCCGCCACCTCCAGACCCCGGCCGGCCGCGCGGCCGAGCTGGGCCGCACCCCGCATCAGGCGGGTCCGGCCGGCGCCTTCGGTCCGCCTGGCAGCGGCGACCCGGTGCCGGGCGCCCTCAGCGCCCCGCTGGGCAGCTTCGGCGGCCACGACGACTCCGACTTCGACAAGGACCGCGGCCGCAAGTGGCCCAAGCGCACGCTGGTCGGCGTGGCCGTGCTGGCCGTGCTGGCCGGCGGCCTGTACGCCGGCTACGCCTGGACGCAGACGCAGTATTACGTCGGGGCCAAGGACGACCATGTCGCCGTCTACCAGGGCATCGACCAGAAGCTGGCCTGGATCAACCTGTCGAAGGTGCACAAGGACCGCGCCGATATCGAACTCAAGTACCTTCCGGCGTATCAGCGCGACCAGGTCAGGAGCACCATCGCGCTGAGCAGTCTCGGCCAGGCCGACGACAAGGCCGACGAGCTGGCCAGGCAGGCCTCCGCGTGCAAGGAGGTCGCCGACGCGGCGAAGAAGGTCCAGCAGCAGCTGCCGAAGCCGACCGGCAAGACCGGCGGTTCGGCCACCGCCCCTGTGGGCGGCGCGGCCGCCGACACCACCGCCACGCCGACCAAGTCCCCCCTGCCCACGACCGCCCCGACCACCGCCCCGACCACCGCTCCGACGTCGACGCCGATGTCGGACGAGCAGAAGCTGCGCCAGAACTGCACGACGGGCCAGCCGTAACACCAGGAGGGGTCGGCTCGAAATGAGCGCCAGCAACACCACCACCATCACGTCGATCGGCGCTCCCAACCGCCGCAACACCGAGCTCGCCCTGCTCGTCTTCGCCGTCGCCATCCCGGTCTTCGCCTATGCGAACGTCGGCCTGGCCAAGAACGGCTCGGTCCCGGCGGGCCTGCTCGGCTACGGCGTCGGCCTCGGTCTGCTGGCGACGGTGACCCACCTGCTGGTGCGCAAGTTCGCGCCGTACGCCGACCCGCTGATGCTGCCGATCGCCACCCTGCTCAACGGCCTCGGCCTGGTGCTGATCTGGCGGCTGGACCAGGAGCCGAGCCTGGGTGCCGCGATGGCGCCCAAGCAGCTGATGTGGTCGACCTTCGGCGTCGTGCTCTTCGTGCTGGTGCTGGTCTTCATCAAGGACCACCGCATCCTCCAGCGCTACACCTACATCTCGATGGTGCTGGCGCTGGTCCTGCTGGTGCTGCCGGTGTTCTTCCCGCCCGTCTACGGCGCGCGGATCTGGATCACCCTGCCCGGCATCGGCTCCCTCCAGCCGGGCGAGTTCGCGAAGATCATCATCACGGTCTTCTTCGCCGGCTACCTGATGGTCAAGCGGGACGCCCTGGCGCTCGCCAGCCGCCGGGTGATGGGCCTGTATCTGCCGCGCGGCCGCGACCTCGGGCCGATCCTGGTGATCTGGGCGGTCAGCCTGCTGATCCTGGTCTTCGAGACCGACCTGGGCACCTCGCTGCTCTTCTTCGGCCTGTTCGTGATCATGCTGTACGTGGCGACCGAGCGCACCAGCTGGATCGTCTTCGGCCTGCTGCTCAGCTCGGCCGGCGCGGTCGCGGTCGCGTCCTCGGAACCGCATGTGAAGACCCGTGTCCAGGACTGGCTGCACCCGCTCGCCCTGCAGAACGGCGCGGTGACCGAGACCGCGCAGGCGCGGTACGCCTTCGGCTCCGGCGGCCTGTTCGGCTCCGGGCTCGGGCAGGGCTACTCGCGGCTGATCCACGGCATCGCCCCCAAGAGCGACTACATCCTCGCCACCGTCGGCGAGGAGCTGGGCCTGGCCGGCCTGATGGCGGTGCTGCTGCTCTACGGGCTGCTGATCGAGCGCGGCATACGCACCGCGCTCGCGGCCCGCGACCCGTTCGGCAAGCTGCTGGCGATCGGCCTGTCCGGCGGTTTCGCGCTCCAGGTCTTCGTGGTCGCCGGCGGTGTGACCGGGCTCATCCCGCTGACCGGTATGACCATGCCCTTCATGGCCCAGGGCGGTTCCTCGGTGATCGCCAACTGGGCCCTGGTCGCGATCCTGCTCAGGATCAGCGACACCGCGCGGCGGCCGGCCCCGAGCCCCGCCCCCTCCCCCGACGCCGAAGCGACCCAGGTGGTGCGTAACCAGTGAACAAGCCGCTACGACGGGTCGCGGTCTTCTGCGGTCTTCTCGTCCTCGCCCTGCTGGTACGTGTCAACTACGTGCAGTTCGTGCAGGCCGACCAGCTCTCCAACGACCCGCACAACCGCCGGGTCGCCATCAACCAGTACGCCCAGCCGCGCGGCGACATCATCGTCGACGGCAAGGCCGTCACCGGCCACGCCGAGACCAACGGCAGCGATTTCAAGTACAAGCGCACCTACACCGACGGCCCGATGTGGGCGCCGGTGACCGGCCACGCCTCGCAGGTGTACGGCACCACCATGCTGGAGGGCGTCGAGGACGAGTTCCTCACCGGCGACGACGACCGGCTGTTCTTCAACCGCACCATCGACCTGCTGACCGGCAAGCAGCGGCAGGGCGGCAATGTGGTGACCACGCTGAACGCCAAGGCGCAGAAGGCCGCCTTCGACGGCCTGGGCAACAAGAAGGGCGCGGTCGTCGCGCTCGACCCGCGCACCGGCGCCATTCTCGCCATGGCGAGCACCCCGTCGTACGACCCCTCGGGCATCGCGGGCTACTCGACCACCGACGAGAAGAACTGGATCGCGCTCGACAAGAAGAACGATCCGAACGACCCGTCGCTGAACCGGGCGCTGCGCCAGACCTACCCGCCGGGATCGACGTTCAAGCTGGTCACGGCCGCGGCGGCGCTGGAGTCGGGGAAGGTCACCGACATCGACGGCAAGACGACGTCGCCCGACCCGTACACCCTGCCCGGCACCACGGTCCCGCTGAAGAACGAGGGCCACATCCAGTGCAAGGACACCAGCCTGCGCAATGCGCTGCGGCAGTCCTGCAACACCGTCTTCGGCAAGCTCGGCGCCGACATCGGCCTCCAGGGCATGGTCGACGAGGCCGAGAAGTTCGGCTTCAACGAGAAGCAGTTCGTCCCGGTCCGTGCAGACGCGAGCAACTTCGACACCAAGATGAGCCCCGACCAGGTCGCCCAATCCTCCATCGGCCAGTTCGACACCGCGGCGACCCCGCTGCAGATGGCCATGGTCGCCTCGGCGATCGCCAACAACGGCGTGCTGATGCAGCCCTACGAGGTCGAGAAGCTGGAGGCGCCCAACCTGAGCACCATCTCGCAGACCGACCCCAAGCCGATGAGCAAACCGCTGACGCCGGAGAACGCGCAGAAGCTCCAGTCGATGATGGAGACGGTCGTCACAGAGGGCACCGGCAAGAACGCGAAGATCCCCGGGGTCAGGGTCGGCGGCAAGACGGGTACCGCGCAGCACGGCATCAACAACGACAAGGCGCCCTACGCCTGGTTCGTCTCCTACGCCATGACCGACCAGGGCTCGCCGGTCGCGGTGGCCGTGGTCGTCGAGGACGGCTCGGCGAACCGCGACGACATCAGCGGCGGCGGTCTGGCGGCGCCGATCGCCAAGAGCGTGATGGAGGCGGTCCTCAACAAGTGACCGCCACAGGGTCGCGCGGTGAAGCCCCGACGAGACGAACGTCACGCGCGTCCCGACGCCCGTCCACATACCGGTCAGGTATCGGCGGACGGCCGGGGCACGGATGGGCCGGGAACGCCCGGTACCGTATCTCCGTGCAGGCGCAGGGGATGGGTTAACGGGATTCGGGTCGTGATTCGGGTCGTGAACGTCAAAATACGGGTTTGAGGAGAGGGCAAAGCTATGGAAGAGCCGCGTCGCCTCGGCGGCCGGTACGAGCTGGGCTCGGTGCTCGGTCGCGGTGGCATGGCCGAGGTGTACCTCGCGCACGACACCCGCCTCGGCCGTACCGTCGCTGTGAAGACGCTGCGGGTGGATCTTGCCCGCGATCCGTCCTTCCAAGCCCGCTTCCGCCGGGAGGCCCAGTCGGCCGCCTCGCTCAACCACCCCTCGATCGTCGCCGTCTACGACACCGGCGAGGACTACGTCGACGGCATCTCGATCCCGTACATCGTGATGGAGTACGTCGACGGCTCGACCCTTCGTGAGCTGCTGCACTCCGGGCGCAAGCTACTGCCCGAGCGGGCCATGGAGATGACCGTCGGCATCCTCCAGGCGCTGGAGTACAGCCACCGGGCGGGCATCGTCCACCGCGACATCAAGCCGGCCAACGTGATGCTGACCCGTACCGGCCAGGTCAAGGTCATGGACTTCGGCATCGCCCGCGCCATGGGCGACTCCGGCATGACCATGACGCAGACCGCGGCCGTCATCGGCACCGCGCAGTACCTGTCGCCCGAGCAGGCCAAGGGCGAGCAGGTCGACGCCCGGTCCGACCTGTACAGCACCGGCTGCCTGCTCTACGAGCTGCTGACCGTGCGGCCGCCCTTCGTCGGCGACTCGCCGGTCGCGGTGGCCTACCAGCACGTGCGCGAGGACCCGCAGCCGCCGTCGGTCTTCGACCCCGAGGTCACCCCGGCGATGGACGCGATCGTCCTCAAGGCGCTGACCAAGGACCCCGACTACCGCTACCAGTCGGCCGACGAGATGCGCGCCGACATCGAGGCGGCGCTCGACGGCCAGCCGGTCGCCGCGGCCGTCGCCATGGGCGCGGCCGGCTACGGCTACCCGCACGGCTACGGCGACAGCGCCGCCACCACCGCGCTGCCGCAGCAGGTCGACGCACACACCTCGATGCTGCCGCCGTCCCGCGACGACGACGGCGGCTACGGCTACGACGACCGCCCGGACCGCCGCAGGCAGAAGAAGGGCGGCAGCGCGTCCACCGTGCTGCTGGTCATCGCCGGTGTCCTGGTGCTGATCGGTGCGATCTTCCTGGGCAAGGCGATCTTCACCGGCCACGGCGCCGACACCGACGCCAAGGTGCCGAACTTCGTCGGCAAGACCTTCGACGACGCCTCGACGACGGCGAAGAACATCGACCTCACGCTGACCAAGGGCGCACCCGAATTCTGCCCGGGCGTGGACAAGGACCTGATCTGCAAGCAGAGCGTGCCCGCCGAGAGCGCGCTCCCCTCCGACAAGACGGTCAACGTCATCCTGTCGAAGGGCGAGGCGCCCATCCCGGTGCCCGACGTGAAGAACGACATCTTCGACGACGCGCAGACGCAGCTGATCAACGCCGGCTTCACCGTCAAGCGGGTGGACCAGGTCACCACGACCAAGGACGAGAACACCGTCCTGGGCCAGACCCCGGCGGCCGGCACCAAGCAGCCCAAGGGCACGCTGATCACCCTGAAGGTCGCGGTCCAGCCCGAGCAGCTCGACGTGCCCGACCTGAAGCGCTACCCCGAGCAGGGTGCGAAGGACCAGCTCAAGACGGCCGGCTTCACCAACGTCCACACGTCCAAGCAGTCCTCCGACGACCCGAACTTCCCGTCGGGCACCGTCATCAGCCAGACCCCGCCCGGGGGCAGCAAGGCCGCCAAGGACGACTCGATCAACCTGGTCATCTCCACCGGCCCCGACCAGACGACCCCGCCGCAGGGGCAGACGATGCCGAACGTGCAGTTCCACCGGCTCGGCGAGGTGCAGGACCAGCTCAACGGGATGAACCTGGGCCTGAGCATCGTCGTGGTCAACGGCGGTCCCGAGGACCGCAACGCCCTGGTCATCGGCAGCACCCCCGGCCAGGGGCAGCCGCTGGCCCCGAACCAGCAGATCCAGTTGCAGACCGCCAACGCGCCGGGCGGGAACGGCCGCTAGCCCGACCCGGGGGGCGGCCGGCAGCCCGGCCGCCCCGCCCGCCGACCCGCCGAGAACGCCGCCGCCCGGACTACCGCAGTTCGGGCGGCGGCGTTCGCTGCGGGTCGACCTTCTGGGTGCGGACCAGCTCGCCCCACACGATGTAGCGGTAGCGCGAGGTGTAGACCGGGGTGCAGGTCGTCAGGGTGATGTAGCGGCCCGGCTTGTTCTTGCCGGACTCCTTGGGGACCTGGTCGGTCACGGCGATGTTGAACTTCGAGGTCTGGTCGAGCACCTTGTAGACCTTGTAGACGTACCAGGTGTCCTTGGACTCGAAGACGATCGGGTCACCGGTGTGGATCTTGTTTATGTTGTGGAATTTCGCCCCGTGGCCGTCGCGGTGGGCGGCGAGGGTGAAATTCCCGACCGAGTCCCACGGCATGGCCGCGGGGGTGGGGTCGGTGTAGTAGCCGGCGACGCCCTCGTTGAGCACCTTGGTCGAGGTGCCCTTCTTGACCAGCACCTCGTAGTTCCTGCCCATCGCGGGGACGTGCAGGAAGCCGATGCCGTCCAGGGTGTCGAGGCCGCGCGCGGGCGCGCTCGGCGGTGTGCCCGCCCACTCCTGGCGCACCTTGTTGCTCGCCTTGGTCTCGTGCCGGTCGGCCAGCACGTTGGTCCACCACAGCGAGTAGACGACGAAGAGGGCCAGGACCAGCCCCGCGGTGATGAGCAGCTCACCTATGACGCTGATGACGGAGGCGGCCCTGCGCCGCCCGCTGGGCTTGCTGGTCGTCACGCTGTTCTGCTCTCCGTCCGGTGGCACGTCCGGCGGCACCAGTCGCGCCGCCGCGGGTAATGCGGGGTGCGTCAGCCGCCGACCAGCGCGTCCGGCTTGCCCTTGCTGCGCGGCCTCTCCTCGGCCAGCTTGCCCCATACGATCAGCCGGTTGGTGCTGGTGAATTCGGGGGTGCAGGTGGTGAGGGTGAGGTAGCGGCCGGGCGCGGTGAAGCCCGAGCCGACCGGGATCGGCTTGAGCACGCTGATGTTGGCCGGCGGGGTGGAGGCCAGCGAGCTGGTGATCACGTACGTGTAGTACTCGGTCGCCGTCTCGACCACCACCTTGTCGCCGGGCTCCAGGTGGTTGATGTAGCGGAAGGGCTCGCCGTGGGTGTTGCGGTGGGCGGCGACCGCGAAATTCCCGGACTTGTCCCAGGGCATCGCCGTGTTCAGGCTGCCGTCGTAGTGGCCGATCATGCCCTTGTCGAGCACGTCGTGCTTGGAGATGCCCTGCGCGATGGGCGCCTTGACGTCCAGCTTGGGGATGTACATGATCGCGAAGCCCTGGCCGGGCGAGAAGGTGCCGGGCACCCGGTTGGGGTCGGCGGAGGCGCTGTCCCACTGGTGCTGGAGGTTGTTGGCGGCGCCGTTGGCCTGCTGGTGGGCGCGTACGTTCGTCCACCACAGCTGGTAGGTGACGAACAGCAGCATCAGGACGCCGATGGTGATGAACAGCTCGCCGGCGATCCGGCTCGCGACGACCGCGGGGCTGTCCTTGGCGGCCCTGGCGGCCCGCCGGGCCTCCACCCGGCTCAGCGGCGCCGAGGCGGCCTCCTGGGCCGTCCCAGGGCCCTGCGTGGCGCCGCCCTGGCCGCGCCCGCCCGCCCGGTGGCCGCCGCTCTGCCGGGCAGCCTTGCGCCTGGCGGCCCGACCGCCGTCCGACGGCGCCGGCGGCGGCATAGGCGGGGGTGGCGGTGCGAGCAGCGGTACGTCCTCGGGCCCGCCGTCCTCCGCGGGAGCGGGCGGCTCCGCCACCACGGGGATACGCGCGGTCTGGTCCAGGGAGGCCGCCACGACGGGGGGCTCGGCCATGGCGGGCTCGTCGCGCTCAGGGGCGCCGAACCATGGGGAGGCCGCGGGCTCGGCGCGGACCGGCTCGTCATGGACCGGCTCGTCGCGGACCGGCTGCTCCGGATACTCCGGCTCCGGCACCACCGGGGGGCGGCCGGGCAGCGGGTCGTTCAGGGGGTCGTTCAGCTGCTCGACGACAGCTTTGAACTGTCCGGTGTCGTCGTACGACATCGGGCCGTCCGCGGGGCGCTCCGGGCGGAGCGTGGTCACGCCCCCGCCCGCCCGACGACCGGTGCGAGTCCGTGGGAGCGGCCCAAGGCGGCGCGGTCACCGCAGTCGGCGAGCCAGTTCGCCAGCATCTTGTGCCCCCATTCGGTGAGCACCGACTCGGGATGGAACTGCACGCCCTCGACAGCTGCCTCCCGGTGCCTGAGCCCCATGATGATGCCGTTCTCCGTCCACGCGGTGACCTGCAGTTCGTCCGGAAGGGTGCTGCCCTCCACCGCGAGCGAGTGGTACCGCGTGGCGGTGAAGGGTGTCGGCAGTCCGGCGAAGACGCCGACCCCTTCATGGGTCACCTGCGAGGTCTTGCCGTGCAGCAGCTCGGGTGCCCGGTCGACGACTCCGCCGTAGGCGACCGCGATGGACTGCACTCCCAGACAGACGCCGAAGACCGGCACCGCGGTTTCCGCGCAGTGCCGCACCATGTCGATGCACACCCCCGCGTCCTCGGGAGTGCCGGGTCCGGGGGAGAGCAGCACCCCGTCGAAGCCGTCCTGCGCGTGCGCGGGCCGCACCTCGTCGTTGCGCAGCACCTCGCACTCGGCACCGAGCTGGTAGAGGTACTGCACGAGGTTGAAGACGAAGCTGTCGTAGTTGTCGACCACGAGAATGCGTGCGCTCATCGGACGGCGGCCATCCCATTGTCGACAGTGACGTCATTGAACGGCAGCAGCGGCTCCGCCCACGGGAAGACGTACTGGAAGAGGACGTAGACGACGATCAGGGCCAGCACGAGGGAGATCAGCGCCCTCACCCATGCGTTGCCCGGCAGGTGCCGCCAGATCCAGCCGTACATTACGGTCCCTTCCTTCCGGCTTCCCGGAACAGACTAAGGGGAGATCGCAGGGAGTGGGTTGGTAGCCGGACAAAGCTTCGCCATGGCTTCACCTGGGCGTCCGTCAGGTCCCGGCCGCCGCCCGGCCGTCTCTCAGGGCCGGCTCACAGGCTGTGCGTACTGAAGGGCCGTCGAGCCGGTGTAACCGGGCAGCGCCGTCTTCTTCGCCGCGGTGACCTTCCAGCCCAGGCCGTAGGCGGCCACATATTGCAGGTAGTTCTGGATCGGCGGGCTGTCGTTCAGCGCCTTGCGCAGTTTCGCCTGGTCACCCACAGCGGTGATGCGGTAGGGCGGTGAGTAGACGCGGCCCTGGAGGATCAGGGTGTTGCCGACGCAGCGGACCGCGCTGGTGGAGATCAGCCGCTGGTCCATCACCTGGATTCCCTGGGCCCCGCCCTGCCACAGCGCGTTCACCACGGCCTGCAGGTCCTGCTGGTGGATGACCAGGTCGTTGGGCTGCGGGTCGGGGACGCCGGGGACCAGGGCGGTGGCATTCGGCGGGGCGTCGTTGAGCGTCACCTCGATCGAGGGACCGGTGAGCGGGTCGCTGCCCGCGGACCTGGCCAGCGCGTCGATCCTGGCCTGCTCGGCGGCGCTGAGGCCGCTGCCTTGCCGGGTCAGCCGGTCGACGTCGTCGCGGACGCCGGCGAGCTGGTTCTCCAGCCGGCCATTGCGGGTGTTCTTGGTGCGAATGGTGTCGGACAGCTTCGGCAGCGGGTCGTCACTGCGGATGTCCACGCCCTTGGCGGTGTCGAAACTCATCCAGAAGATCAGCCCGGCCAGCGCGAAGACTCCCGCACTGAGCACTCGCAGCGCTACCGTGCGGGAGACAGCACGGCGGGAGGGGGTGGGTGCGCTACCACCGGAATCCGTCGCCACCGTACGCTGTCTCCTTACAACCTGAGGAAGCACTACGCTAACGGACGCCCGGCGGCGGCAGAGCCCCTCGCCGGCAGCCGATTGCCACCCCATACCCGCCAGGACCGCCCCGCACATCCGCGCGGTTACGCAGCGCATCGACAGGAGACTCCCTCGTGCCGAAGTCACGGATCCGCAAGAAGGCCGACTTCACCCCGCCCCCCGCGAAGGCCGCCACCGCCATAAAGCTCGGCGGCCGCAACTGGGTGGCCCCGCTGATGCTGGCGTTCTTCATCGTCGGCCTCGCCTGGATCGTGCTGTTCTACGTCACCCAGGGCAGCCTGCCGGTGGACGCGTTCGGCAACTGGAACATCGTGGTGGGCTTCGGCTTCATCGCCGGCGGGTTCGTCGTCTCGACCCAGTGGAAGTAGTTGTCCACACGGTTATCCACAGTGGGGAAAAGGTCGGAAGATCTGTGGATAACCTCTACGAGGTTGACGCCGGTACGACCGGTGGCCAAGATCGACGGCCACCGGTCGTTTGCTGTCCGGACGCCGAACTGTACTGATCCTGCCGGGAATACCGGGACAAATCGGATGAACGACCGGCCGCACAGCCGGCCGTACCGGCTGTGCACAACTTGCACAGGCTTCCCTACCCGCTGTGGATAACGTGTGATCAACGCCAGCGGACACGGCCCTCAGGACGTGACCTGCACCACAGCGATCGCCGTCAGCACCATCGTCAGCACCAGCACGCCGGCCGCCGTTCCCCACTGCACGGCATTGCGCCGCTCCCGTGGCGCGTACGCCATCGCTATGGCCACCGCGGTGCCCGCCACCAGGCCGCCCAGGTGGGCCTGCCAGCTGACGTTCGGCCACGTGAAGCTGAAGATCACGTTGAGCACCAGCAGGATCAGGATCGGCCGCATGTCATAGCGCAGCCGCCGCACGAAGACCGCGGTCGCGCCGAACAGCCCGAAGATCGCGCCGGAGGCACCGAGCGTCAGCGTGTCCGGTGTGATCAGCAGCACGGCGGCGCTGCCGGCCAGCGCGGAGATCAGATAGATGGCGATGTAGCGGCTGCGGCCGAGCAGCCGCTCCAGCGGTGCGCCGATCCACCACAGCGACAGCATGTTGAAGCCGATGTGGGCGAAATTACTGCGGTCGTGCAGGAAGGCCGAGGTGATCACCCGGTACCACTCGCCGTCGGCGACCCCGATGCACTGCTGGGGCGTGAACTGCGGGGGGCTGCAGACCGCGTAGAGGCCCAGGTCGTTCACGATCCGGTTGCCGACCGCCAGCTCCAGGGCGAAGACCGCGACATTCAGCGCGATGAGGATCTTGGTGATCAGGAAGGGGTCGTGCGCCACCACCCCGCCGGCCACCGTCCGCTGCCGGGGCGTGTGGCCCGAGCTCTGCCGGACGCAGTCCGGGCACTGGAAGCCGACCGAGGCACTGACCATGCAGTCCGGGCAGATCGGCTTGTCGCACCGGGTGCAACGTATGCCGGTCTCCCGGTCCGGATGCCGGTAGCAGCAGACCGCCTGGTCCATCAACGTACTCCCCTGTTGCCGCGCCCTGACGCGCTGAACGCCCCGCCCACTTTGACGTGCGGGCGGGGCGCGGTGTTCCCGAAAGGCTACGTCAGCCGCGCTTCTCCACGACGACCGACTGGATGACGACGTCCTCCAGCGGGCGGTCGGTGCGCGGGTTGGCGGGGCTGTTGATGATCCCGTCCACCACCTTCTTGCTCGCCTCGTCCGCGACCTCGCCGAAGATGGTGTGCTTGCGGGTCAGCCAGGTGGTGGGGGCGACCGTGATGAAGAACTGCGAGCCGTTGGTGGCGGGGCCCGCGTTGGCCATCGCCAGCAGATAGGGCTTGTCGAAGGCCAGGTCGGGGTGGAATTCGTCGGCGAACTCGTAGCCGGGGCCGCCGGTACCGTTCCCCAGCGGGTCGCCGCCCTGGATCATGAAGCCGGAGATGACCCGGTGGAAGACCGTACCGTCGTACAGCTTGTCGTGAGACGCCTTGCCGGTCCGCGGGTCGGTCCACTCGCGGGTGCCCTCGGCGAGCCCGACGAAGTTGGCCACCGTCTTGGGGGCATGGTTCGGCAGCAGCCGGATCACGATGTCGCCGTGGGTGGTCTTCAGGGTGGCGTAGAGCTGCTCGGCCACGGTCTACCTTCCATAGTCTTCGCTGACAGGCACAAATCCTTGCACGGCCGGGCCCCCCGCGCGGGCTTCCCCCCTTCTCCGTCCGGCCGGACTCCGCAGCAACCGGGCCGACTGACCCGTATGCCCGTCCGCACATGCCGTACGACGCCCAGCCGGGCATGATTTCAAACCGGGTGGACAGGCGAGAACCGTACGCCACCGAGGAGGAGGTTCCTGTGACCCGCATCGACAGCGTGCGCAACGCGGCCGACATCACGAAGGACAGCGTGCGGCACGCGGCGGAGGTGGCTGCGCCGTACGCGAGCACCGCCAAGGACGAGGCAGCGCGATACGCACAACAGGCCGGTACGTACGCGCAGCAGGCCGGCGCGCTCGCCAGGCAGACCTACGACGCGAAGCTCGCCGCACAGGTGCGGCAGGCCCGTGAACAGGCATGGGCGGCAGTGCCGCCGAAGACCGCGGTCGCCGTGGAGACCGCCGCCCGGCGCACGAAGGAGACCGCCAAGACGGCGGCCGACTACACCGTGCCGAAGGTGGGCTCCGCGGTCGCGGCCACCCGGGCCGTCGCGGTGCCCGTGACCAACGAGGCGCTGGTGCGCGGCGCCGCCGCCCTGCACGCGCTGCGCGGGCAGGTGACCGCCACCGAGATCGACCGGCTGGTCCGTCGGCGGGTCCGCCGGGAGCGTGCCGGCCGGACCTTCCGCGGCCTCGTGCTGGCCGGTGTCGTCGGGGGCGCCGCCTTCGCGGCCTGGCGCTGGTGGAGCAAGCAGGCCAACCCGGACTGGCTGGTGGAGCCGACCGAGCCGACGGAGCCGGACGAGGCCACCGACCGGATCAGCGGCACCAGCACCCTGACCGTGGTCGAGCCGCTCGACGGCTCCCCCGCGTCGGTCAACGGCTCGGGCGCCCATGTCGACCGGGTCGACGGCTCGCTCGACCCCGAGGCCGAGCCCGCACCGTCCGACGACGACAACCCGCGCCGGGACGGCGCCTGACCCCCACGCCCCTGGAAGGGGCGCGGGGCCGTGCCCCGACTCCGTCCGTCAGCCCGCCACCGGCGCGGGCACCGGCTCGGGGTCGGGGTCGTTCAGCACCGCGGGCACATCCTTGAGGGAGATCAGCGCGGCCACCGCGCCGAGCAGCAGCAGGCTCCCGCCGATCAGGGTCGTGGTGTGCATGCTGTCGGTGAACGCCTGCCTGGCGGCCTCGACCACCTGCCGCCCGAGGGCGCCGGGCAGTTGCCGGCCGGTCTCGACGCCACTGGTGACCGACTCGTGCGCCGTGCCGCTCTGCCGCGCCGTCAGCCCGGCCGGCAGCTTGAGATCGCTGCGGTAGTAGGCGCTGAGCACCGAGCCCAGAACCGCGATGCCCAGCGCGCCGCCCAACTCCATCCCGGTCTCCGAGATCGCCGCGGCGGCGCCCGTCCTCGTGCTGGGCGCGCTCGCCAGGATCGTGTCGGCTGTCACGGCGAAGATGAGCATCAGCCCGGCGCCGTTGACGACCACCACCGGCAGCAGCTCCCAGTAGGCGGTGTGCGGGGTGGACAGGCCGAGCCCCGCGGTGGTGACGCCCATCAGGAACAGCCCGGCCGCGACCGTACGCGCCCGGCCGATCAGCGGGATGAGCGAGGCGGCGGCCGGCGCGGTGAAGGCGGCCGCCAGCGGCCCCGGCAGCACCGCGAGTCCCGCGGTCAGCGGCGACCAGCCGCGGATCACCTGGAAGTACAGCGAGAAGCCCAGCGACAGCACGGACGCGGCGAACATCGTCACGACGTTCGCGCCGATCGCGCCGGAGAAGGCGCGGTTGCGGAAGAGCCGCAGGTCGAGCAGCGGATGCGCCAGGGTGGTCTGGCGGTGCAGGAAGACGCCCAGCAGGACGGCGCCGAGTCCGGCGGTGATCCACACCGACGGCTCCGCGACCCCGTCGCGCGCCACCGTCTTGATCGCGTAGATCACCCCGAACAGCCCGACCACCGACAGCGGCACGCCGGCCCAGTCCAGCGGGCCCGGCTGCGGGTTGCGCGACTCGGGCAGGACGACCGCACCCGCCACCAGCAGGACCGCCATCACCGGCACGTTGACCAGGAAGACCGAGCCCCACCAGAAGTGGTCGAGCAGCAGCCCGCCGACCACCGGGCCGAGCGCGAAGCTGCCGGCCGCGACCCCGCCGCTGACACCGACGGCGGTGGTCCGCTCCTTGGGGTCGGTGAAGGAGGCCCGCACCAGGGAGAGCGTGGACGGCATGATGGTCGCGCCGGCCACGCCGAGCACCGCCCGTGCGGCGATCAGGGTGGCGGGGCTGTTCGCGTAGGCGCTGACCCCGGAGGCGACACCGAAGCAGGCCACGCCGATCAGCAGCAGCTTCTTGCGCCCGATCCGGTCCCCGAGATTCCCCGCCACGATCAGCAGGGCGCCGAGCGCGAAGCCGTAGACGTCCACGATCCACAGCAGTTGGGTGGCGGACGGGGCGAGCTGCGCGGACAGCGAGGGCACGGCGTAGTTCAGGACGCTGGCGTCGATGCCCAGCATCGCGGAGGCGACGCAGCAGAGGGCGAGTACGGTCCAGCGCCGCGCGCTCTGCGGGGCCGCCGCCCCGCCGGTCGTGTCGTGCTTGGTTGTCGTCGTCGTCATGTCAGGCAGAGTGCGCGGCACCGCTGACCACCCGCGCACCGCACGCTGACCGCCCGCGCACCGGCTGTCAGGTCAGGCTCAGGTGTCCTCGCTGATGTTCTGGGTGACGCCCCCGGTGTCGTCCTCGGTGACGTACGAGGTCAGGATGTCGAGGGCCGCGGGGCGGTCCAGGGCCGCGGTCACGGCGACGGCCGCCGCGTATGCGGTGTCGCCCAGCGCGACGCGGGCGGCGGCCGCGGTGGCGGCGGCGTCCGGGCCGGTCAGGGGGCTGCCCCGAAGCGCTTCCGCGACGCCGAGCAGCGCGGCTGCCCGCCGCGGGTCGCCGTCCAGGAGGGCGAGCGCGGCGGCCGCGCCGGCGATGTGGGCGGCGTTCATCAACAGCAGCACATCGGTGTCGAAGGTGGCGGCGGCCCGCAAGTGGCCGCGGGCCGCGGCGGCGTCGCCCGCAGCCACGGCGACCAGCCCCAGCGAGGTCAGCACCACGGACTGCGTGGTGTTGCTGGAGAACCAGCCGGTGGGGCATTCGGCGAGCGCCTGCTCGGCCAGCGCGCGGGCATGGGGGAGGTCGCCGCGCAGCCGGGCGGCGTCGGCGAGGCAGCGGTGCGCCATCGCCAGCGTCTCGGGCGCCCCGGCCCGCCGGGAGAGCGTCACCGCCCGCTCGCAGGAGGCGCCGGCGGCGTCGAGATCACCGGCCCGCAGGCTGAAGACCGCCCGGTTGGTGAGCAGCTCGGCCACGTCGAGCACCGAGTCCAGCTCCTCGGCGAGCACCAGCGCCTGGTCGATGAAGTCGAGCGCCTCCTGGAAGTCGCCGCGGTGGTCGGCGAGGTCGGCGAGCACGTTGAGGCAGGTGATCAGGCCCCAGCGGTCGCCCTGGTCGCGGAAGCCGGCCAGCGACCGCTCGCACTCGCGCTGCGCGACCTCGGTGTCGCCCCGCACCATCCAGGACTGGAAGCCGAAGCCGAGGTGCAGCAGGGCGTCGTACCAGGGGTCGCCCCGCCCGGCGAGCATGGCGTTGATGCCCTCCAGGGTGCCCATGGCGCCCTGTGGCACTCCGGCGAAGGGCGCCCACAGCAAAGTGAGCACCGGGAAGCGCCGGGCGATCCGGTCCATGCCCTCGACGATCTCGGTCGCCGCCGCCACATGCGCGGTGTAGCCGGCCGGGTCGGACAGCGCGCTGACCACCGCGAGCACGCACAGCGCGTACTCCTCCTCCAGCCCCTCCGGCGGTGTGGACCCGACCGCCGCGAGCACCTGCCGGGCGGGCCCGACGCCCTCGTAGCGCACTCCGCGCAGCAGCCAGTAGGAGGACAGCGCGGCGATCAGCCGCATGGCGCCGTGGATGTCGCCCGCGTCGAGCGAGCGGTGCAGGGCCGCCTGGAGGTTGTCCCGCTCGTCGGACAGCAACCGCAGCCAGTCCAGTTGCTCGGCCCTGCGCAGATGCGGGTCGGCGGTCAGCGCGAAGTCCAGGAAGTACGCGGCGTGCACGCCGTGGGTGCGCTCGGCCTCGCCCGCCTCGGCCAGCCGCTCGGCGCCGTAGGCCCGGATGGATTCGAGCATCCGGTAGCGGACCGGGCCGGTGCCCTCGGTGTGCTGGGCGACCACCAGGGACTTCTCGACCAGCGCGGCCATCAGGTCGAGGACGTCGTCCGCCTCGATGGTGTCGCCGTCCGCGCACACCGCCTCGGCGGCGGCCTGGGTCCAGCCGCCGGCGAAGACCGCCGCCCGGCGCAGCACCGCCCGTTCGTCGTCCGGCAGCAGGTCCCAGCTCCAGTCGACGACCCCGCGCAGCGTCCGCTGCCGCGGCTGGGCGGTCCTGCTGCCCCGGGACAGCAGCCGGAAGAGCGCGTCGGGGCGTACGCCGAGGCTGTACGAGAGGTCGTCGGCCGGCAGTGCGCCGAGCCGGGCGGCGATCTCGGTGACGGACAGCGAACGCAGCCGGGCGGCGGCCAGTTCGATGGCCAGCGGCAGCCCGTCGAGGACGGAGCACAGCCGCAGCACGGTGTCCGCGGTGGCGCTGTCGGCCGCCGGGTCGAAGCCGGGGCTGACGGCGGCGGCCCGGTCGGTGAACAGCCTCACGGCGGGGGAGGCGAGCACCTGGTCGGGGTCGGTGCCGGGCTGCGGCATGCCGAGGGTGGCCACCGGGCACAGCGCCTCACCGGTGATGCCGAGTGCCTCCCGGCTGGTGGCGAGGATCCGCAACTGCGGGCAGCCGACGAGCAGTCGCTCGGCGAAGACCGCGGCGTCGGCCACCACGTGCTCGCAGTTGTCCAGCACCAGCAGCAGCGGGCGCTCGATGAGCGCCGCGGTGATACGGGCCACCGGATCGGGCACCGCCGCAGTGGCGCCGGCCGAGCCGTGGCCGGCCGCGGGCAGCAGGCCGCCGCCGCGCAGGCCGAGCGCCCCGAGCACGGCCTGCGGGATCTCGGCGCCGCCGGTCACCCCGGCCAGTTCGACGAAGCAGGCGTCCTGCGGATGGTGCCGGGCGGCCTCCACCGCGAGCCGGGTCTTGCCCGCACCGCCCGGTCCGATCAGGGTCACCAGCCGCTGCCGCGCCAATCGGTCACTGATGAGGGCGAGTTCGTCCGCCCGACCGACGAAGCTGGTGAGCTGGGCGGGCAGTTCATGCCGCACGGAGGCTGGGGTCGTGTCCTCGGCCGGTGCGTCCGGCCCCCCACGTGACGATGTTTCACGTGGAACATCCCCGCCGGGTCCGGTTTCACGTGAAACATCCCGCGGTACCGCCGTCGGCTCACCCCGCAGTACGGCCAGGTGGACGGCGGCCAGTTCGGGGCCCGGGTCGGCGCCGAGCGAGTCGGCCAGTTCACGCCGGGCGTCCTCGTACGCCGCCAGGGCCTCGCTCTGCCGCCCGCTGCCGTACAGCGCCCGCATCAGCTGGCCGCGCAGACGCTCCCGCAGCGGGTGCGCCGCGACCAGCTCGCCGAGTTCGGCGACCAGGGAGCGGTGCCGGCCCAGGGCGAGTTCCGCCTCGATGCGGTCCTCGACGGCTCCGGTCCGCAGCTCCTCCAGCCGTACGACCTGGGCGGCGGCGAAGGGCGCGTCACCGACGTCGACCAGTGCGGGCCCGCGCCACAACGCGAGAGCCTCGCGCAACAGCCGTGCGGCGAGCGCCGGTTCACCGGAAGCCAGCGCCTCCCGGCCCTGGGCGCTGAGCCGTTGGAAGCGGTGGGCGTCGACCTCGTCGGGGTCGACGGCGAGGCGGTAGCCCGCGGGCAGCCCCTCGATCGGCACGGGCAGCACCTGGCGCAGCCGGGATATCTGCGACTGAACGGCATTGCCCACCCCGGCCGGCGGGTCCTCCCCGTACAGCCCGTCGACCAGTCGCTCACCGCTGACGGGCCAGCCGGCGTCCAGCAGCAGCAGTGCGAGCAGCGCACGCCGTCGCGGGCCGCCCAGCGCCACATCGGCGCCGTCCGTGCCCTGGGCCCGCGTCGCACCGAGGATGCCGAACTTCACGCCTCGATTGTGTCGCACCGGGCGTCGGACGGGCGTGCCCCAAGATCAGCTCATCGGACGCCCCTGCGAGGCGGCGGCCACGCGGGCATAAGCGACCGCGTCGGCGTCCCTCAGCACGCTCACCGCGGTCAGCACGCTCACCACGCTCAGCACGACGAATCCGGCGCGGCCGCCGCCGGGCCGCACTCCTCGGCCGCCGCGGCGCCGCAGTCCTCCACCGGCCCGGAGGCCGCGAGCAGCAGCAGTTCGTAGAGGGTGGCCCGCTGCGTGGTGTCCAGCGCCGACAGCACCTCGTCCTCCACGCCCGCCAGTGCGAACTCCGCCCTCGCGAGTCGCCTGGCGCCGCGGTCGGTCAGCTGCACCATGTGCCGCCTGCGGTCCTCGGGCGAGCGCCGGCGCTCGATCAGGGCGTCGGCCTCCAGATCGTTGAGCAGCCCCACCACTGTGGCCCGATCCATCATCAGCGTCGACGCGAGCGCCTGCTGCGTGCTCCCATCGCGGTCCCGCAGCACGGTCAGCGCCACCAGATGCCGCGGGCGCAGCCCCAGCGGCTCAAGGACCGACTCGGCGTGCAGACGCATCCGCCGGGCCAGGTTGTCGAGCAGAGCGCCCGACCGCCGTGGCGGCTGGTTCAGCACGGGCAGAGAGGCCATCCCAGAAGTCTATCCGGCCGGCGGGAATCGTGACGTGGTATAAATCGTTGGCACTACACAAACCAATTATGAAGGGTCAATGAGATGCCTCACCTGCTGCACATAGACTCCAGCATCCAGGGCGCCAACTCGGTCAGCCGCCGGCTCACCGCCCGCGCCGCCGCGGCCTGGCGTGCCGCCAACCCGGACGGCACCGTCACCTACCGCGACCTGGGCGAAGACCCGCTGCCGCACCTCGTCCCGAGCACCGCCCACTCCGGAGCCGTACCGGCCGCCGACCGCACCCCCGAGCAGGCCGCCTCCTGGGCGCTGAGCGAGCAGGTCGTCGCCGAGGTCCGGGCCGCCGACACCGTGCTGCTCGGCATGCCCGTCTACAACTACGGCGCCCCCAGCAGCGTGAAGTCCTGGGTCGACCACCTGGTCGTGGTGGGCCTGTCCGTCGACCCGGAGACCTACGAGGGCCTGCTCGGCGGCCGCGACCTCGTCGTCCTCGCCGCCCGCGGCGGCGGCTACGCCCCCGGCACCCCCCGCGAGGGCTGGGACCACGCGGAGCAGTGGCTCCCCCACGGCGTCTCGCTCACCGGTCTGACCCCCCGCTTCATCACCGCGGAACTGACCCTGGCCAAGGTCAACCCGACCATGTCCGAGCTGATCCCCC
The DNA here is from genome assembly GCA_036015235.1 of Streptomyces sp. NBC_00433. Lineage (NCBI taxonomy): Bacteria > Bacillati > Actinomycetota > Actinomycetes > Kitasatosporales > Streptomycetaceae > Streptomyces > Streptomyces sp. NBC_00433. Next base: position 4,725,827 of record CP107926.1, read on the forward strand.
TGGCCGAGAAGAGCCTCGCGGCCGCCGAACAGTCCATCGACGCCCTCTGGCCCGCCACCACCCTCGCCTGACCCGCCCCAGCGGAAGCCGCACACGCGAAGAGCCCCTCCCATTACGGTGCGGAGGGGCTCCCCAGCTCTCGCCGTCGGTTGGGAGGAGCCACTATCGTCACCACGGTGATCACCGAGGACGACGTGAATCCGGCGACGCTCGTGGCCGGGACGCTGCGGCCGCCCTGGCGTCACGACCTCTACCGGGCGCTGGACTCCTCGGACCACACCACAGCACTGTGGCGCGCGGTAGGCCGTGCGGCGGCCGGCACCGGTCCGCGCAGCCTGCTGAAGCGCATGTGCGAGGTCCACCGGCACCCGGAGGCGGTCCTGACCCTGGGACTGGAGCTCTACCGCGATCCCGCCGCCCCGCCCGGCGAGTTCGCCGCTTTGGTCCATACATGTCCGAAGGGCCGACCGCGACGGACATGAGCACGTGGACCATCGATCAGTACGAGGCCCGCACGGCCGCCATGCGAGGTCGCGCGCTGGAAGGTGTCCGGTTCGCCGCACAATCCCACGCATACGACTCCGACGAGCCCCGGCACGTCCGCCTGCGCTGGGCCGCCGTGTCGCTGGACGCCAATCGGAGGGGGCATGGCGACGACCCCTGGGATCAGGCCCGGATGCACGGCCAGGACTTCATGCTCCGCACATGGATCATCGAGCACCTCGGAGCCGGCGCGGAGCCGGCCTGGAACCCCGACGTCCTGGCCGCCGACACACTCGCCGCGCTCACCCTCGACCCCGCCGAGGCCATGGCCCTGTCCTCGGGCTGGGGCAGTCTTCCGATCGAGCAGCTCGGTCACCTTCGCCGGCACAGGGGTCTGACTGCCCACCTCGACCGACTCATCGGCCACCTGGAGCCCGGACCGGCCAGGGACCTGCTCGCGGCCTGGATCGAGGTCAGGAAGCATCTGCCCTGAGTCCCGCGCGGAGAGACCGCATGACCGGCGGCATGACGGCGCACCCATCGATTACCGCTGAGGTCCTCGTCCTCGGCAGGATGGGCGCCATGACCGAGATCCACACCCCTCGCCTCATCCTCCGTCGCTGGCATGACGACGACCTTGTTCCTATGGCAGAGATCAACGCGGACCCGGAGGTCATGCGCTGGATCGGAGACGGCTCCGTCCGTGACCTGGAGCAGACGGCGGAGAGTATCGAGCGGTGGGAGGAGGAGTGGGACGACGAGGGCTTCGGTCTCTTCGCCGTCGAGCTGATGGCCTCGGGCGAGCTGGCCGGCTTCGCGGGTCTGTCCGTCCCCCGGTTCCTGCCGGAGGTGCTGCCCGCCGTCGAGATCGGCTGGCGGCTCGGCCGGCAATACTGGGGACAGGGCTACGCGTCAGAAGCAGCCCATGCCGCGCTGGAGTTCGCGGTCCAGGACCGTGGCCTCGATCGCGTCATCAGCATCAGCGCGGTGGGCAACGACGCCTCGGAGAACGTGATGCGGAAGCTCGGCATGGTGCTGGATCGCGAGACGACGCATCCGGCGTACGGACATCCGCTGCGTGTTCACACCATCGATCTCACCGAGTTCCACGCCTGAACCGACCACCGCCACCGCAGGCCGGCCGTCTCTCCCGCCGCCAGATCCTGTCCGGCCGGCAGTGATCCGAGCACGCACGCCGCGGCCTGACGCGTTCAGAATGCGTACCGCACACCAACGGCCCCCTCACCCGAACCGGGCGAAGGGGCCGCTGACCTACGTAAACACACTGTGGAGCCTAGGAGATTCGAACTCCTGACATCTGCCTTGCAAAGGCAGCGCTCTACCAACTGAGCTAAGGCCCCGCGTCGGAAAACAGCGTACCGGGTCGGGCGGGGTGGGCCGTACAGGTATTGGTGGCGCCTAGGATGGTTTGCGGATTCGCAGGCGCAAATGTGGGGGGCGGGTATGGACGGCTCGGGGCAGGGTGGGGCGGGCCGGGCTGTGGAGGCCAGGGAGCTGCAGCGGGGGTGGTACGGGGAGCCGTTGGGGGAGTTGTTCCAGCGGCTGATCGGGGATCTGGGGCTCAACCAGTCGCGGCTGGCCGCGGTGCTCGGGTTGTCGGCGCCGATGCTGTCGCAGCTCAAGAGCGGGCAGCGGGCCAAGATCGGGAATCCGGCGGTGGTGCAGCGCCTCCAAGCGCTGCAGGAGCTGGCCTGGCAGGTGGCGGAGGGGCGGACCGGGGCGCTGGAGGCGGCGGCCAGGATGGACGAGATCCGCGAGTCCGCGGGCTCCTCCGTGCTCGGCACGACGTCGCATTCGGTGGCCGCGGAGGCTGCCGCGCCCCGGCAGATCGTGCGCGGCATCCAGGAAGTGCTGCGGGCGGTGGCGTCCGCCGAGGAGATCGAACAGGCCGCCCACTCCCTCGCGCACACCCATCCCGGCCTGGCAGAGTTCCTCCGTGTGTACGGCGCCGGGCGGACCAGTGAGGCCGTCGCCCATTACGAGGCGCACAGGGACTGACGGCGGGCACGGCAAGCAGGGGGAGAGCGGTACGCCATGGGTGAGGTCTTCGCAGGCCGTTACGAGCTGGTGGACCCGATCGGGCGCGGTGGAGCGGGCGCGGTCTGGCGGGCCTGGGACCAGCGGCGGCGCCGCTATGTGGCGGCGAAGGTGCTCCAGCAGAGCGACGCCCACGCGCTGCTGCGCTTCGTCCGCGAGCAGGCGATGCGCATCGACCACCCGCATGTGCTGGCGCCGGCGAGCTGGGCGGCCGACGACGACAAGGTCCTGTTCACCATGGATCTGGTGCACGGCGGCTCGCTGTCGCACCTGATCGGCGACTACGGGCCGCTGCCGCCGCACTATGTGTGCGTGCTGATCGACCAGTTGCTGTCCGGGCTGCACGCGGTGCACTCCGAGGGGGTCATCCACCGCGACATCAAGCCGGCGAACATCCTGCTGGAGGCGACCGGCACCGGCACCCCGCATGTGCGGCTGTCCGACTTCGGCATCGCCATGCGCAAGGGTGAGCCGCGGCTGACCGACGCCGACTTCGTGGTCGGCACACCGGGGTATTTCGCCCCTGAGCAGATGATGGGCGCGGAGCCTGACGTGCCCGCCGACCTCTACGCGGTCGGCCTGGTCTCCCTCTACCTGCTGAGCGGGCAGCGGCCGGACGCGCGCGCCATCGCGGAGCGCTTCCTCGCCGGCGGGGTGCCGTCGGCGCCGATCGGCGTGCCCGAGGGGCTGTGGCAGGTCATCGGTGCGCTGCTGCAACCGGATCCGCGGGCCAGGTTCCGTACCGCCACCGGGGCGCGCAAGGCCCTCGCGGGCGCCGTCGAGCTGCTTCCCGAACCGCCGCCGGGGGAGGAGCCGGTCGAGATCTTCGACCAGATCGGGCCGCTGCCCGAGGGCTTCGGCCCGGACGGGCCCCTTCTCGCGGCTCCGAGAACGGCCGGAGCCGCGGCCGTACGCCCCGAGGCACCGCCGGCCGTCGTACGCCCCCAGGCACCGCCCGCACCGCCGCGGAAGGCGCCGGAAGCCGCCTACGTGTCGCCGACAGCCGGCTATCCGCTGGCGGCCCCCGCGCACCCGCCGACCAGGACCGACGTACCGGCCCCCGCGTCCCCCGCGGTCCCCCGGCCGCCCGCGCCGATGCCGATGCCGCAGGCGGCTGCCCCGCAATCGGCCCTGCCGGACACCGCAGGGACGGCGCCGCCGGCCCGTACGCGCAGACCGGGACCACCGCCCACCGTGGTGATCCCGGTTCTCGTACTGGCCGCGATCTGCTTCGCGGTCGGCATCTACGCGCTGGCCTCAGGCTGACGCCGGAGTCATCACCAGGACGGCGGCGGCCCGAAGCCGGACTGCGGCGGCAAGGGCTGCGTCACGGTGTCCGGCATGGCCGCCGCCCGGCGCCGGGCGGTCAGGATCCACACCGCGAGCGCCAGCAGCAGCACCGTGCCCGCGCCGAGCGCGGCGAAGCCCAGGAAGCGCTTCGCGGACTCGCCGGACGCCGACGAGGACCCGGCTGACTGCGGCGCCCCGTCCGCCGCCGACACGTCGTGCGCGTCGACGCCGATCCCGGCGGCCTTCGGGTCCCCGTCGTAGTCGGGCGCGGCCTGGGCGGTGCCCGAGACGTCGATCCGCAGCGTCACGGGCACGGCGCCGCCGGTCTCCTTGGCCACGTCCGGGTGGACGGAGACCGCGAAGTAATACCAGCCCGCGTAGCGGACCCGCGACACGTCGCTGTCATCGGCCGCGCGGTTGGCGTACGAGACCGGGGCCAGCTGCTCGTGCAGGGAGGTCGGGGTGCCCTGGTAGGAGTGCTCCTGGTCGTCGATCAGCTCGCGCACGGGGCTGTACGCGGTCAGCCGCACCCCGGAGATCACGTAGCCGGCGCTGTCGGAGGTCTGGACGCTGGAGAAGTCCGAGAAGACGGTGGCCTGCTGGCCCCAGTCCACCGGGACCTTGTAGAAGCGGGTCTCGCCGGGCAGCACCTTGTCCTTCCAGATGCCGGTCTTGACGGCGGCCGCGGTCTCGAACGACGTGCCGCCACCGGCCTGTCGCGGGGTGCCGCTGGTCAGCGGGGTCGGCGAGGCGGTGCCGGTGCCCTCAGGCGCGTGGCCCGCGGCCGCACCGGACTTGAGCGGCGGTTCGAGGACGTAGCGCAGCTCCAGCGGCCATACGCCCGGGTCGGAGGCGCCGTCGCTGGTGCGGTGCACGGACAGGTTGTACTGGTTGGCCTCCTGGCAGGAGGAGTCGACGCCGATCAGCCGGGACACCGCGCTGCCCACCGGGCGCACGGCGCCGTCGTCCCTGAAGTGCGCGTCGGCGCTGTCGCAGGTGTCGCCGCCGGCGCTGATCAGCTTCAGCTCGATGCCGTCGCCGTAGGCCACCCGGGTGCCGGGCGCGGGAAGGGCGAAGGCGGAGGCGTAGGCGGAGGACTTGGTGTCCAGGGTGATGCCGTAGATGCGGGTCTCGCCGACCTTGATGCTGTCGCGGTAGGTGACGCCCGGCTGCATGGCGGGCGCGTCGGCGGTGGTGGCCGCCCCGGCGATGGCCTGTCCCTGCGGCTGCCAGGTCGCGGGCACCCCCGGTCCGGGCGGAGTGCTGTCCGCGGCGGCCGGGCCGCCCTGGAAGCCCTGGAGCGCGGTCAGCGCCAGCAGTGCGGTGACCGCGGTGTACATGCCGCGCCTGGTCGCCGTCGTGAAGGTGCGGCGCGTCGTGGCCCGCGTCCTCGGCTCGGTACATATACCGGGCTTTTGCGTCGCCGCGGTATGTGCGCCGTGCTTCGTCGAACCGTCCCGTCTCATGCCCCACCCCTTGTCGTACGGCTCCGCGTGCGGTGGGCCAGGGCCACCGCTCCTATTCCGGCGAGCGCGACGGCGCCGCCCGTACCCGCTGCCACCAGGTCCATGCCTTTGAGGCCGCCGCCGGAAGCCGTCTCCCCGGCCGCCGTGGCGGAAGCGCCCTTGCCGTCGCCATGTGCGCCGGCTTGGCCATGTGCGCCGGCTTGGCCATTTACGTCGCCCTGTGCCTTGCCGTCGGCAGCCAGCGCGGGGGCCTGATACTGCGGTCCTGCCAGTTCCGTACCGGTGACGTCGACCCGCAGGATGACCCCGACCGCCGTGTTCTTCGCGAGCCGTGCGGCGTCCGGGCCGAGGCCGACCGCGATCCAGTAGTCGCCCGCACTGTGGACGGGGGTGGCGTCGCCCTCGCTCACCCAGCGGTTGGTCCAGGTGACCGGCACTGTGCCGAGCCCGACCGACACCGGCGTTCCGCTGTAGGAGCGGTTGCCCCGCGCGTCGGAGGCGTCCTCGACGGGCAGCCGGCCCGGTGCGTAGGCGGTGGTCGCCACGAAGGTCGACGCGCTGGACGAGGCGCCGTCGAGCAGCGGCTCGTTGGCGAATTCGGCCGCATAGGTGAGCTGCTGGCCCCAGCCGAGGTGCACCTTGTAGTAACGGGTCTGGCCGGGCAGCAGCCGGTCCCGCCAGACGCCCTTGGTGACCGCTGTGGCGTCGTTGAAGCCCGTGCCGCCGACCAGGTCCTTCGGGGTGCCTGCCAGCGGCGTGGGCGGCGTGCCGTAGTCGGTCCTGGCGGCCGCGGCGACCGTGCCCGCGGGCAGCGGCGTCTCGTTGTCGAAGCGCAGCTCGACCGGCCAGCGGCTGCGGTCCGAGGCCACCGCGGTGGTGCGGTGGACCGAGAAGAGATAACGCCCGGCCGTGTCGCAGCCGTCCTTGCCGTCCCGGCTCGGCACCCGGCTCACGGCTCCGGTCAGCGTCATCGCGCCCTCGTCCTGGCCGAAGTGCGTGGAGTCCGAGTCGCACGTGTAGCCGTACGCGCCGCTCCCCGCGAGCTTCAGCTCTATACCGTCGCCGTAGTCGACCGGCACACCCGGCTGCGGGACCGCCGTCGCGGACAGGTCGGCGGTGCTCGCGGCGTCCAGGGTCGCGGCATACCACCGGGTCTCGCCGGGGCCGATGGTGTCGGTGTACTGCCCGGGGCCTATTGCCGCGGCTTTCGCCGGGCTCGCCCCGCCGGTCACCGGCTCGCCCGCCATGCGGTAGGCGTCGGCGCTCAGCTGCGAGGCGCGGACCACCTGACGGGCGAGGGCGGCGGCGTCCGGGGCGTCGTAGTAGGCGCCGTGGCCGGCCTTGGCGATGCATTCCAGCTCGTCGCGTGCCGCGCCCTTGACCTGGAAGCCGACCGTGTCGATCCGCAGGTCCAGGCCGTCGCCCGCGAGGCTTGCCGCCACCTCGCAGGGCTTGGGGGCGCCGCAGTTGGACTCGCCGTCGGAGATGAGCAGGACGGTCCGCCGCCCGTGCGCGGGCAGGTCGGCCGCGGCCCTGGTGAGGGCGAGCGCGGTGGGGGTGTCGCCCTTGGGCTGCACGGCGTCCACCGCCCGCTTCATGGCGGCCCGGTCGAGTGCGGTGACCGGCTGGGCCAGCGAGGTGTCGTCGCAGCCGTGGGTCTTGCCTGCGCCGTAGACCCGCAGCCCGGTCGGGTAGCCGTCGGGCAGCCCGTCCACGACCGAGCCGACGGCGGTGCGGGCCGACTCGATCCTGGTGTGCCCCGAGCCGTCGGCGCCCGCCATGGAGCCGGAGGAGTCCAGCACCATGATCAGGCTGCCGTCCTGGCTCCCCGCCGCGGGCGGCGCCGCCGACGCCGCTGTGGCGGGGAGCAGGCCCACCCCCGTGAGCCCCGTGACTCCCGCGAGCAGCAGCCCCGCGGCCGGCCGCAACAGCACCCGCCGCCTCGGCGGTGGTCGTCGTCTCATGGCGCCACATCCCCCTCGTTTCCGCACGACACACCTCGTCGTTTGCTCAAGCAAAGTAATTCATTTGCTGACGCAAACTCAAGCGGCTGCGGTCACGGTCCTGCAACAACGAAGGCCCCGGCCGCAGTATGCGGCCGGGACCCGGGGCGGTCGCGGCACCTCGTGGCGCCGCACCGCCGTCTCACACGTTCGCGCCGGAACCCGCCGGAACAGCGTCAGTGGCTTCCGTCCACAGGTCCTGCTCGGCGCGGTCCGCCTGAATCTGTCGGTACACGAACAGCCCGGCGACGGCGGCCAGTGCGACCAGGAGAAACTTCTTCATCGCGTGACCTCCTCCTTCATGGGTGGGGACAGCATCTGACGCGCCCGACTATACACAGCAGCCGATACCGAACGGTGACCTGATGTCGGCATAACCGGCCGCAACCGCAGAAGCCGCGCCGACACGAACGCCGATACGGACGCGGTGGCGGCGGACACGGAAGGGGCCCTTGACCTACTCAATTGAGTAGGTCAAGGGCCTCACGCGGTGGGGTTGGCGGCGAGCCAGTCCTGGAGTTCCCGGTGCCGGAATTGATAGGCGATCCCGGAGACTCGGAGCAGTCCGGCGCCATACGACCAGTTCAGGAACGCCCCCAGCCGCCAGGGGAGCAGACGGCCCCGGCAACACGCCAGGAACATCAGATATCGCCGGCCGGCAGAGGTGAGGAGGTAAAAGCCAGCCGCCAGCCCCACCGCAAGCCCGCCGTTGAGCCCGAACGTCGGCGCGTTCGACAGAGCGCCGACCAGTCCACCCGCCACCGCGATCGTCACGGTGACCGCCGTTCCGATGGTGAGGTCATCGCGGACGGGACGGCCCAGCGCGCCGGGGTGATGGCGCGGCCGGTGAGATGGATACCGGCCTGGACCGCGTCGACGGGAAGGATCCGGACCCGGGCGACGTCCCGCATCCGCACATCCGCGGTCGCCTTCACCGCCCCCGCCACCGCCCGCACACCGATCGACACTCCGGTACCCGACCGTGACGAAACCCCCGCTGAAGGGCGGGTCCGGTCTCCGGACTGATTCCGGACCGCGGATGTCATCCGTGGATGTCAAAGACCCCCGACCGGTACCGGTCGGGGGTCTTTGCGCAAGTGGGGCTACCAGGACTTGAACCTGGGGCCTCTTCCTTATCAGGGAAGCGCTCTAACCGTCTGAGCTATAGCCCCGCGCTGCATCGAAAGATTAGCGCACGGCAGGCCATGTCCCAAAATCGGTATCGCGCGGCACGCCCTCGGGCCTACTCGTCCTCGGCCAGCGTCAGCTCGACGCCGCCCACGAAGCCGGCCGACAGGTTGTAGATGAAGGCGCCCAGCGTGGCCAGCGCGGTGGCCAGCACCACGTCGATGACCGCGATCACCGTGGTGAAGAGCATCACGCGGTTCAGCGACAGGAACGACACCAGGTCGAAGCCGCCCTTGCCGCCCTGATCCGAGGTGGTGGCCTCGCTGATCGTGGAGCCGACGGTGCTGAAGACGCCGATGGTGTCCAGCACCATCCACAGCACGGCCACCGCCACGATCGTGCAGATGCCCAGCGCGATGGACAGCAGGAAGCTGACCTTCATCACCGACCACGGATCGGCCTTGGCGATCCGCAGCCGCGCCTTGCGGGTGCGCGGCGCCGTCCTGGCGGCAGGGCGCGGCCGGCGCACCCCGGCCGCGGACGGCGAGCCGTGCCCGCCTGACGTGCCGCCCTGCTTGCCCTGGCCGCGCCCGCCGTGCCCGGTGGGCGTGGGCGTAGGTGCGGCTGTCGGCGGCGTCGGCGGCGCACCGGGCGGCGGCGGTGGCGCGTACGCCTGCGGCGGCTGGTGCGGCTGGGCCGGCTGACGGGTGCCCGTCACGGCGTATCCCCCCTCGTCCGGGCCGTTGAGGTTGGCGGAGCCACGGGCACCCCCGGACCTCCCGGCCCCACCCGCGGCGCCCGTGGCTCCACTCACGGCTTACTCCTCCGGTTCACCGGCCGCGGGCTGGTCGCCCTCGGCCGCAACGTCGTGCTCGCTGCTGCGCTCACTGTCGTTCACGGTGTCATCATCCTCGACGCCGGCAGCACCGGCCGTCTCCGGATCATCCTCCGCCTCGGCATTGCGCGCGATGCCGACCACGGCATCCCGCTTCCCGAGGTTGATCAGCTGGACGCCCATGGTGTCACGGCCCGTCTCCCTGACCTCGTTGACCCGCGTGCGGATCACCCCGCCGCTCAGCGTGATGGCGAGGATCTCATCGGTCTCCTCGACCACCAGCGCCCCGACCAGCGAGCCCCGGTCCTCCACGATCTTGGCCGCCTTGATCCCCAGTCCGCCGCGGCCTTGCACGCGATACTCGTCCACCGCGGTGCGTTTCGCATAACCGCCGTCGGTGGCGGTGAAGACGAACGTACCGGTCCTGACGACATTCATCGAGAGGAGTTCGTCACCCTCGCGGAAACTCATGCCCTTCACGCCGGACGTGGCACGGCCCATCGGCCGCAGCGCGTCGTCCGACGCGGTGAACCTGATGCATTGGGCCTTGCGGCTGACCAGCAGCAGATCGTCCTCCGCCGAGACCAGCTCGGCGCCGATCAGCTCGTCGAAGCCGCCCTCGACATCGGCCTCCCGCAGGTTGATGGCGATCACGCCACCGGAGCGCGGGGAGTCGTAGTCCTTGAGCGCGGTCTTCTTCACCAGGCCCGACTTGGTGGCCAGCACCAGATACGGCGCCGCCTGGTAGTCCTTGATGGCCAGGATCTGGGCGATCCGCTCGTCCGGCTGGAAGGCCAGCAGGTTCGCCACGTGCTGGCCGCGCGCGTCCCGGCCGGCGTCCGGCAGCTCGTAGGCCTTGGCGCGGTAGACCCGGCCCTTGTTGGTGAAGAACAGCAGCCACTGGTGGGTGGTGGTCACGAAGAAGTGGTCGACGATGTCGTCCTGCTTGAGCTTCGTGCCGCGTACGCCCTTGCCGCCGCGCTTCTGCGACCGGTAGTCCTCGGTCTTGGTGCGCTTGACGTAGCCGCCGCGGCTGATCGTGACGACGATGTCCTCTTCGGCGATCAGGTCCTCGATGGACATGTCGCCGTCGAAGGGCACCAGCTTGCTGCGCCGGTCGTCGCCGAACTTGTCGACGATGGCCTGCAGCTCCTCGCTGATGATCTGCCGCTGCTTCTCCGGCGAGGCGAGGATCGCGTTGTACTCGTTGATCTTCGCCTGCAGCTCGTCGTGCTCGGCGATGATCTTCTGCCGCTCCAGGGCGGCCAGCCGGCGCAGCTGCATCTCCAGGATCGCGTTGGCCTGGATCTCGTCGATGGCCAGCAGGCCCATCAGGCCCTCGCGGGCGACCTCGACGGTGTCGCTGCGCCGGATCAGCGCGATGACCTCGTCGATCGCGTCGAGCGCCTTGAGCAGGCCGCGCAGGATGTGCGCGCGCTCCTCGGCCTTGCGCAGCCGGAAGCGGGTGCGCCGGACGATGACCTCGACCTGGTGGTTCACCCAGTTGCGGATGAAGGCGTCCAGCGACAGGGTGCGCGGCACACCGTCGACCAGGGCCAGCATGTTGGCGCCGAAGTTGGTCTGCAGGTCGGTGTGCTTGTAGAGGTTGTTCAGCACCACCTTGGCGACCGCGTCCCGCTTCAGCACGATCACCAGCCGCTGGCCGGTGCGCGAGGAGGTCTCGTCGCGGACGTCCGCGATGCCGCCGATCTTGCCGTCCTTGACCAGGTCGGCGATCTTCTGCGCCAGGTTGTCCGGGTTGGTCTGGTACGGCAGCTCGGTCACGACCAGGCACTGCCGGTTCTGGATCTCCTCGACCGCGACGATCGCCCGCATGGTGATCGAGCCGCGCCCGGTGCGGTAGGCGTCCTCGATGCCCCTGCGGCCGACGACCAGGGCGCCGGTCGGGAAGTCGGGGCCCTTGATGCGCTCCATGAGCGCTTCGAGCAGCTCCTCGGAGGTGGCCTCGGGGTTGGCCAGGCACCACTGGGCGCCGTCGGCGACCTCGCGCAGGTTGTGCGGCGGGATGTTGGTGGCCATACCGACCGCGATGCCCGCCGAGCCGTTGATCAGCAGGTTCGGGAAGCGGGACGGCAGGACCGTCGGCTCCTGGTTGCGGCCGTCGTAGTTGTCCTGGAGGTCGACGGTCTCCTCGTCGATGTCCCTGACCATCTCCATGGACAGCGGCATCATCTTGCACTCGGTGTACCGCATGGCGGCGGCCGGGTCGTTGCCCGGTGAACCGAAGTTGCCGTTGGAGTCCACCAGCGGCATCCGCATCGACCACGGCTGCGCGAGACGGACCAGCGCGTCGTAGATCGAGGAGTCGCCGTGCGGGTGGTAGGTGCCCATGACGTCGCCGACGACGCGGGCGCACTTGTAGAAGCCCTTCTCGGGCCGGTAGCCGCCGTCGTACATCGCGTACAGCACCCGGCGGTGCACCGGCTTGAGGCCGTCGCGCACGTCCGGCAGCGCGCGCGAGACGATGACGGACATCGCGTAGTCGAGGTAGCTGCGCTGCATCTCGGTCTCGAGCCCGACGGGCTCGACGCGCAGCCCGCCGGCCTCGTTGCGCAGTTCCCGCTCGGACGCCGGGACGTCGGGCACGGGTGGGATGTTGGGGGTCTCGTCGGCCATCGCTGTCAGATTGTCCTTTCACACGGCCAAAGTGGGGGCCGACTCAGATGTCCAGGAACCGGACGTCCTTGGCATTGCGCTGGATGAACGAGCGGCGTGCTTCCACGTCCTCGCCCATCAGCACCGAGAACAGGTCGTCGGCCTGGGCCGCGTCGTCCAGCGTGACCTGGCCGAGCACCCGGTGGTCGATGTCCATCGTGGTGACCCGCAGCTCCTCCGCGTTCATCTCGCCGAGGCCCTTGAAGCGCTGGATCGAGTCCTCGCGGATCCGCTTGCCGCCGCTCTTGCCCAGCGCCACCAGCGCGTCGCGCTCGCGGTCGGAGTAGGCGTACTCGAAGTCGTCCCGGCCCCACTTGATCTTGTACAGCGGCGGGCGGGACAGGTAGACGTGTCCGGCCTCGACCAGCGGGCGCATGAAGCGGAAGAGGAAGGTCAGCAGCAGCGTGTTGATGTGCTGGCCGTCGACGTCGGCGTCCGCCATCAGGATGATCTTGTGATAACGCAGCTTGGCGATGTCGAAGTCCTCGTGGACCCCGGTGCCGAAGGCCGAGATCAGCGCCTGGATCTCGGTGTTCTGCAGGATCTTGTCGATCCTGGCCTTCTCCACGTTCAGGATCTTGCCGCGGATCGGCAGGATCGCCTGATACTGCGGATTGCGGCCGGACTTCGCCGAGCCGCCGGCCGAGTCGCCCTCGACGATGAAGATCTCGCACTTCGTCGGGTCGTTGGACTGGCAGTCGCTGAGCTTGCCCGGCAGCGACGCCGACTCCAGCAGGCCCTTGCGGCGGGTCAGGTCGCGCGCCTTGCGGGCCGCGACCCGGGCGGTGGCCGCCTGGATCGACTTGCGGATGATGTCCGCGGCCTCGGTGGGGTTGCGGTCCAGCCAGTCGGTCAGGTGCTCGTGCACGACCTTCTGCACGAAGGTCTTCGCCTCGGTATTGCCCAGCTTGGTCTTCGTCTGGCCCTCGAACTGCGGCTCGCCGAGCTTGACCGAGATGATCGCGGTCAGGCCCTCGCGGATGTCCTCGCCGTTGAGGTTGTCGTCCTTCTCACGGAGCAGCTTCTTCTCCCGCGCGTACTTGTTGACCAGGCTGGTCAGCGCCGCGCGGAAGCCCTCCTCGTGAGTGCCGCCCTCGTGGGTGTGGATGGTGTTGGCGAAGCTGTAGACGCCCTCGCTGTACTGGCTGTTCCACTGCATCGCGACCTCGACGGAGAGCAGCCGCTCCTTGTCCTCCGCCTCGATGTCGATGACGGTGGGGTGGATCAGCTCACCCTTGCGCGAGTTGAGATATGTCACATAGTCGACCAGGCCGCCCTCGTAGTAATACGAGACGCTGAGCGGCCTGCCCTCCTCGTCCACGTGGTCGGCGCGCTCGTCGGTCAGCGCGATCCGCAGGCCCTTGTTGAGGAACGCCATCTCCTGGAAGCGCCGCGACAGCGTCTCGAAGGAGTAGTCGGTGGTCTCGAAGATGTCCGGGTCGGCCCAGAAGGTGACCGAGGTGCCGGTCTCGTCGACCGGCTCGTTCTTCGCCAGCGGGGCGGTCGGCACCCCCAGCTTGTAGTCCTGCGTCCAGCGGTGCCCCTCGGTGCGGACCTCGACCGCGACGCGCGTGGACAGCGCGTTGACCACGGAGACGCCGACGCCGTGCAGACCGCCGGAGACCGCGTAGCCGCCGCCGCCGAACTTGCCGCCCGCGTGCAGCACGGTCAGCACCACCTCGACGGCCGGCTTGCCCTCGGAGGCGACCATGCCGACGGGGATGCCGCGGCCGTTGTCCACCACCCGCACGCCGCCGTCCGCGAGGATCGTCACATCGATGGTGTCCGCGTGACCGGCCATCGCCTCGTCGACCGAGTTGTCGACCACCTCTTGCACGAGGTGGTGCAGGCCGCGTTCACCGGTCGAGCCGATGTACATGCCGGGGCGCTTGCGCACCGCGTCGAGGCCTTCGAGCACGGTGATCGCGCTGGCGTCGTAGGACTTGCTGGAATTCTCGTTGGGGTTGCCGGAATCGGCCACGAAGCGCCCTTTCTGGCACAGCACGAGCCGGGTCCCGCAGGGCGGGATCGGCTGCGTCTTCGACAAGTTCCGCTGGGGTACCCCTGCCGCGATGCCAGGGGAGGGCGGTGTGTCCACCAGTCTACCGGTAGCGCCGACATGAATGGGGCTTTGCCGGTACCTCCCTTCGCATGTGCCGCCCAAAACGGCTGCCGCCCGACTCCCTACACGCGGCCCCGGTTCCAAAACCGCTCACACGGGCGTCCAGGGCTTCCGGCTGTCAAGGCCCGGCTACGCTGAGCAGGGACCCGCCCCGGCGGGCGTACATCTGTACGCCAGGGCCCCGCGCCAGGCCGCTCACCTGCGCGGAACGGGTCGCTCAGCCGTACGTGTCGCCGGGTCCGCGGCTGCCGGGCGCCCGCAGCCGGCCGTAGGAGCGGGTCGGGGCCGCCGGGCCGAGCACTTTGAGCAGCTTGACCGTGCCGTGGCCGAGGTCGGCGTTGAGCCGCGCGACCAGGGTCGGCGCCAGCAGCCGCAGCTGGGTCGCCCACGCCGTGGAGTCGCACTGCACGGTCAGCACCCGCGCGTCCTCGTCGTAGCGGTCCGGCGAGCAGTGCTGGGCGACCTCCGGGCCGACCAGTTGGGGCCAGCGGCCCATCACCCCGCCGACCGCGGCCGGCGCCTCCCAGCCGCGCTCGGTGATCAGCCGGTTGATGGCCGCGCCCAGCGGCAGCGGATCCCTGCCGTCCGCCCTGGCACCACTGCGCAGCCCGCCCCGCCTGGCCTGTTTCTTCTGTACGGCCGCGGCGCCCCTGGCCCTTGCCTGCTCCTTGGCCGCCCGCAGCGCCACCCGCGCCAGGTCCACGCCCGACGCCTCGGGGGGCGCGGGCTGCTGGGGCACGTCGCCGGTCCCCGCCGTCTCGCTCACTGCCGAACCACCGTCCCGTCCTCCACCGAGAAGCGCGCACCGCGCAGCACTCCCGGCACGTCGTCGTCCACCGCCGCGGTGACCAGCACCTGCTCGCCCCGCGCCACCAGCTCGGCCAGCCGCTCCCTGCGCCTCGCGTCCAGCTCGGCGAAGACGTCGTCCAGCACCAGCACCGGTTCGCCGCCGTCCGCGCAGAGCAGCTCGTAGGAGGCCAGCCGCAGCGCCAGCGCGTACGACCAGGACTCACCGTGGCTGGCGTAGCCCTTGGCGGGCATCGGGCCGAGCCTGAGCAGCAGGTCGTCCCGGTGCGGGCCGACCAGGGTCACCCCGCGTTCGATCTCCTGCCGCCGGGCCGCGCCCAGTGCCTCGAGCAGCCGCTGGAAGAGCTCCTCGCGGCCGGCCGCGCCCGCCAGCGCCTCGTCGCCCATCGAGCTGCGGTAGTCCAGGCCCACCGGGCCGCCGCCCGGCGCCAGCTGCTCGTAGGCCTTGTCGGTCAGCGGTTGCAGCGCCGCCACCAGGTCGAGCCGGTGGGCCAGCAACTCGGCGCCGACCGTGGCCAGGTGCTGGTCCCACACGTCGAGGGTGGACAGGTCGGCGCCCTTGCCGCCGTGCCTGCGGGCCATCGCGGCGGTTTTCAGCAGCGTATTGCGCTGCTTCAGCACTCTTTCGAAGTCGCTGCGAACGCCCGCCAGGCGCGGCGCGCGGGCGGTGATCAGCTCGTCGAGGAAGCGGCGGCGCTCCCCCGGGTCGCCCTTGACCAGCGCCAGGTCCTCCGGCGCGAACAGCACGCTGCGGACTATGCCGAGCAGATCGCGCGGCCGGACCTGGGTGGAGCGGTTGATCCTGGCCCGGTTGGCGCGGCCCGGGTTGATCTCCAGCTCCAGCAGCTGGCGGCGCTCCCCCTCGGCGGGCGAGCCCTGCACGACCTGGGCCCGTACGACAGCGCGCTCGGCGCCGACCCGGACCAGCGGGGCGTCGGAGGCGACCCGGTGGCTGCCCAGCGTCGCCAGATAGCCGACCGCCTCGACCAGGTTGGTCTTGCCCTGCCCGTTGGGGCCCACGAAAGCCGTGACGCCCGGGTCGAGAGGGACCTCGGCCCGGGCGTAGGAGCGGAAGTCGGCGAGCGACAGGTGCGCTACGTGCATCGCGTGCTTGGCGCGTCTCCGCGCCGACCTCCCATGCTTGCTTGTGGTGCGGGCCGCCTACTCGGCGGCGGTGACCGCGTGGCCGCCGAATTCGTTGCGGAGCGCGGCGATCATCTTCATCTGCGGCGAGTCGTCCTGGCGGGACGAGAAGCGCGCGAAGAGCGAGGCGGTGATCGCCGGCAGCGGCACCGCGTTGTCGATCGCGGCCTCCACCGTCCAGCGTCCCTCGCCCGAGTCGTCGGCGTGACCGCGCAGGCCGCCCAGGTGCTCGTCCTTGTCCAGGGCGTCCACGGCCAGGTCGAGCAGCCAGGAGCGGATGACCGTACCGGACTTCCAGGAGCGGAAGACCTCGCGGACGTCGGTGACCGAGTCCACCGCTTCGAGCAGCTCCCAGCCCTCGGCGTAGGCCTGCATCATCGCGTACTCGATGCCGTTGTGGACCATCTTCGCGAAGTGTCCGGCGCCGACCCGGCCGGCGTGGACCGCTCCGGCGTCGCCCTCGGGCTTGAGCGCGTCGAAGATCGGCTGCGCCTTGGCGACGTCCTCGTCCTTGCCGCCGTACATCAGGGCGTAGCCGTTGGCCAGGCCCCACACGCCGCCGGAGACACCGCAGTCGACGAAGCCGATGCCCTTGGCCGCCAGCTGCTCGGCGTGCTTCTCGTCGTCCGTCCAGCGGCTGTTGCCGCCGTCGACCACCAGGTCGCCGGGGGAGAGCAGCTCGCCCAGCTCGTCGATGGTGGACTGGGTCGCGGCGCCGGCCGGGACCATCACCCACACCACGCGCGGGCCCTGCAGGCTGTCCACAAGCTCCTTGAGGCTGTGGACATCGGCGAGATCGGGGTTGCGGTCGAACCCGACGACGGTGTGGCCCGCGCGGCGGATGCGCTCACGCATGTTGCCGCCCATCTTGCCGAGACCGATGAGACCGAGCTGCATGACAAATCCTTCGTTTCGAAGCGTCGCGCGCGCCCGTGGTGTGCGGGGACGCCGGCTGCTGGCTGACCGTGAACCTGACCTGAGGACGAGCCTACGTCCGTCGCGGCGGCGGCCGCGGGCGGGCTCAGCCGGACAGCCGCACCGGCATGATCAGGTACTTGTACGCCTCGTCGGGCTCGGCGTCGACGGCCGCCCGGCCGCTGAGCAGCGCCGGCTTGGTGGAGGTGGTGAACGACAGCTGGGCCGCGGGGGAGTCGATCGCGCTCAGGCCGTCCAGCAGGAAGGTCGGGTTGAAGGCGATCGAGATGTCGTCGCCCTCCAGCTTGGCGTCGACCCTTTCCACAGCCTGTGCGTCGTCGCTGGAGCCGGCCTCCAGGGTGAGCACACCCTGCTCGAAGCTCAGCCGCACCGGGGTGTTGCGCTCGGCGACCAGGGCGACGCGCTTGACGGCCTCGACGAAGGGCGCCGTCTCGATCACCGCGACGGAGGCGAACTCCGTCGGGAAGAGCGTGCGGTACTTCGGCAGGTCGCCTTCGAGCAGCCGGGTCGTCGTACGCCGCCCGGCGCCCTCGAAGCCGATCAGGCCCTCACCGGCGCCGGACCCGGCCAGCGCGATGGACACCGTGTCGCCGCTCGTGAGCGACTTGGCGGTGTCCTGCAGCGTCTTGGCGGGCACCAGGGCGACGGCCGAGATGTCGGCCTGCTCCGGCTTCCACAGGAACTCGCGGACCGCGAAGCGGTAGCGGTCGGTGGCGGCCAGCGTCACCGTGTCGCCCTCGATCTCGATCCGCACACCGGTCAGCACCGGCAGGGTGTCGTCACGGCCGGCCGCGATGGCGACCTGGCTGGCGGCGGCGGCGAAGACCTCACCGGGGACGGTGCCGGACGCCACCGGCATCGCGGGCAGCGCCGGATACTCCTCGACCGGCAGGGTGTGCAGCGTGAAGCGGGAACTGCCGCAGACGACGGTGACGCGGACCCCGTCGGTGGAAATCTCCACGGGGCGGTTGGGCAGTGCGCGGGAGATGTCGGCGAGCAGCCGGCCTGACACCAGGACGGTGCCCTCCTCCTCGACCTCGGCCTCGACCGCGACCCGGGCCGAGACCTCGTAGTCGAAGCCGGACAGGCTCAGATGGCCGTCCTCGGCCTTCAGCAGCAGTCCGGCGAGCACCGGCACCGGAGGGCGGGCCGGAAGGCTGCGGGCTGCCCAAGCCACTGCCTCGGCTAGTACGTCGCGCTCCACCCGGATCTTCACCGGAACCGCCTCCTGCTTGTTGCCAGCTGTCGGGGAACAGTCTGACGCACAGGACTGTCACTCGGAGCGGCTTGGCGTCAAGCGGCTCCACGGTCTGCCGGGCGGCGAGGTCCGAGTTGTGCACAGGACCCGCTTCGAAGCAGTTTCCCCCTTCTCTACGTGTAGTCGTAGTAGTAGGGGTTGTGGATACCGTGGATAACCGGTTCCTGCGCAGGTCAGACCCTGTTTTTTATCCCCAGGGCCTGTGGGTGGGACCGGTGGACAACCGGGGGGTCCTGTGGACGCCGGAAAGTTGTGCACACCCCGTACACAGGCGCCCTGGGGTTGTCCCCAGGTCTGTCCCCAGAAATACCCAGGTTCTCCCCAGGCCAACCCACCACCTTGGTGTGACGGCTTTCACTCTTCCGGGGGACAGAGTGCCTTTCGTTGCCGAACAGTGGACAAACATGTGGAGAAGTGGCCCGGAGCTGTGCACAACCGGCCCCAACCTGTGGGCGAGCGGTGGACAACCGGTCAGGGGGCCCTGTGGACGCCCGCTCCGTCCACAGTCTGTGGACGCCGGTTACCCACATATCCACACCCCGTTGAGCAGCCCGGACACCGTGGCGGCCGGTCCGCCTGTGGAGAGTATCTGGACAACTCCGGTGTCCCCAGGGTGTGGACAGACAAATCGCCGCGATCCTGTGGACAACAGGACCGCGGCGACGGGTAATCGAACGGAGTGCGGCGCGCGTCAGCTCTTGATGCGGTTCGTCAGCTCGGTCACCTGGTTGTAGATGGACCGCCGCTCGGCCATCAGCGAGCGGATCTTCCGGTCGGCGTGCATCACCGTGGTGTGGTCGCGGCCGCCGAAGAGGGCGCCGATCTTGGGCAGCGACAGGTCGGTCAGCTCCCGGCACAGATACATGGCGATCTGCCGCGCGGTGACCAGCACCCGGCTGCGCGAGGAGCCGGACAGGTCGTCCACCGCCAGCCCGAAGTAGGCCGCGGTCTCCGCCATGATCGCGGTGCCGCTGATCTCGGGCACCGAGTCCTCGCCGCCCGGGATCAGGTCCTTCAGCACGATCTCGGTGAGCTGCAGGTCCACCGGCTGCCGGTTGAGGCTCGCGAAGGCGGTGACCCGGATCAGCGCGCCCTCCAGCTCCCGGATGTTGCGGGAGATCCGCGAGGCGATGAATTCCAGCACCTCGGGCGGCGCGTTCAGCTGCTCCTGGACCGCCTTCTTGCGCAGGATCGCGATCCGGGTCTCCAGCTCGGGCGGCTGGACGTCGGTGATCAGGCCCCACTCGAAGCGGTTGCGCAGCCGGTCCTCCAGGGTGACCAGCTGCTTGGGCGGCCGGTCGGAGGACAGCACGATCTGCTTGTTGGCGTTGTGCAGGGTGTTGAAGGTGTGGAAGAACTCCTCCTGCGTCGACTCCTTGCTCGCCAGGAACTGGATGTCGTCGACCAGCAGGATGTCCATGTCGCGGTAGCGCTTGCGGAAGGCGTCCGCCTTGCCGTCCCTGATGGAGTTGATGAACTCGTTGGTGAACTCCTCCGAGCTGACGTACCTGACCCGGGTGCCCGGGTAGAGGCTCCGCGCGTAGTGCCCGATCGCGTGCAGGAGGTGCGTCTTGCCGAGTCCGGACTCGCCGTAGATGAACAGCGGGTTGTACGCCTTGGCCGGCGCCTCGGCCACCGCGACCGCCGCGGCGTGCGCGAAGCGGTTGGAGGCACCGATCACGAAGGTGTCGAAGAGGTACTTCGGGTTGAGGCGGGCGGTGGGCTCCACGGCCCCGCCGCCGCTTCCGCCGCCCCCTCCCGCGCCACTGCTGCCGCCGGGGGGCGGCGGGACCGCCGAGGACCGCTCGGGGCGGGAGGCGGGCGACTGCGGCCCCTGCGGCGGGTAGCCGCCGGGGCCGGGCCCGTACGGGCGGTCGGCGGGGTGCGCCTGGTGCGGTACGGCCGGGTAGCCGCCGTCGAGGCGGTCGGGCCGGTAGCGGTCCCGGTCGCCTCGGGTGTCGCGATGGTCACGGTCGTCGTGGCGGCCGCGCGGGTCCCTGGGGTCGCGGTGGTCGCGCCCGTCGAGCCGGTCCCGCTGGTCGCGCGGGTCCCTGAGGTCGCGGTCGTCCCGGTCGCCGCGCGGATCGCGGTCGCCGCGGCCGTCCCGGGCGTCGGAGTACGCGTCCGGCCTGCGGTCCTGGAAACCGCCGCCCGCCGGCGCCCCCCAGTTCCCCAGGCCCGGCTGCTGCCACTCGTCCTCGGGTGTGCGCGGCGGCCAGTCGTCCGTACCGCCGTCCGGCTGGTCCTGCTCGCCGCCGGACGCGACCGCGATGGCGATCCCCACCGTGTGACCGAACTCATGGCTGAGCACATCCGTGATCAGCTGCTTGAGCTGCTGGCCCTCGAGGATCTTCTTGGCGTATTCGTTCGGCGCCGACAGCACGGCGGTGCCGGCGACGAGCGCCAGCGGCTGGATGCGCCGGAGCCATTCCGCGTGCGTCGGCTTCAGGTCCTCGCTGTCCACCAGCAGTTTCCGGAGCACTTGTGGCCAGACTGCGGCAAGATCGGCGGATACGTCAGCCACAGGGCACGCTCTCTCGGTTGCTTAGTTGCGTAGGTGGTGCAGCGAACTCCCGCAGACGTGTGGACCTCGGCAGGGGCGGGAAGAGTACGGAGTTCAGCCACGGTAATCAGCGCGGCATGCGTGGTTCAAGTCGTTGTCCACAGGCTGTGTACAAATGGCGGGGGCGCGCCGCCGGGTTTGACCGGATGGCCTAGCCGCACGTACCGTATCGAGGTCGAGTTGTCGATGGCTGCTGCCGCCTGCCTACCGATGGGCGAGGATCTTCCGACGCGTTAACGCTGCCGGGTGATCGTCAAGCGGTGCACCCGTTTGGTCCGCGAGCTTTTCGTGGGCGCACGGTGACAGCCAGGCGACGCCCCGCCGGACACGATCTCTCCTGGAGCCCCCGAGTGAGCAAGCGCACCTTCCAGCCGAACAACCGCCGTCGCGCCAAGACCCACGGCTTCCGCCTGCGGATGCGTACGCGTGCGGGTCGCGCGATCCTCGCTACCCGCCGTGGCAAGGGCCGCGCGCGCCTGTCCGCCTGATTGCCTCAGGTCTGATGCCGTGCTGCCCACCGAGAATCGGCTGAGGCGGCGCCAGGACTTCGCGACGGCGGTTCGCCGTGGACGCCGGGCGGGCCGCCCGCTGCTGGTCGTCCATCTGCGTCGAGACGCCACGGACCCGCACGTGCCGGGGGAGAGCACTCCCCCGGCACGTGCGGGTTTCGTCGTGAGCAAGGCAGTCGGCGGCGCGGTACAACGGAATCGGGTAAAGCGCAAACTGCGTCATCTCGTCCGGGCGCGTCTGTCCCTGCTGCCCCCCGGTAGCCTGGTAGTGGTACGCGCGCTTCCCGACGCGGGGAACGCGGACCAAGCACAGCTGGCCCTCGACCTGGACGCCGCACTGGAGCGGCTGCTGGGCCGTGACACCCATGGCGACGCCGAGGGGAGGGTGGCTCAATGAAATACCCACTGCTGGCACTGATCAAGCTGTACCAGTGGACGATCAGTCCACTGCTCGGCCCGGTGTGCCGGTATTACCCGTCGTGTTCCCACTACGGGTACACCGCCATCGACCGGCATGGCGCGGTCAAGGGCACCGCCCTTACCGCGTGGCGCATCCTCCGGTGCAACCCTTGGTCGCCAGGCGGAGTGGACCATGTCCCGCCGCGTAAGCGGCCGCCATGGCACGAACTGCTGCGCCGCACACTGCGGGGCGGCTCCGACGGGCCCGTCACGCCCGAGCCCACCGGACCCTCTCACGCCCAAGGAGCCTGACCGTGGGGATCCTGAACCCCCTATACGACGCAGTGTCGTGGATCATCGTCCAGTTCCACGCGTTCTACAGCCTGATCTTCGACAAGGACAGCGGTTGGGCGTGGGGTCTGTCCATCGTCTCGCTGGTGGTCCTGATCCGGATCTGCCTGATCCCGCTGTTCGTCAAGCAGATCAAGTCCACGCGGAACATGCAGGCGCTCCAGCCCAAGATGAAGGCGATCCAGGAGCGCTACAAGAACGACCGCCAGAAGCAGTCCGAAGAGATGATGAAGCTGTACAAGGAGACGGGTACCAACCCGCTCTCCTCGTGCCTGCCGATTCTGGCGCAGTCCCCGTTCTTCTTCGCGCTCTACCACGTGCTCAGCAACGTCGCGAAGGGCAACGAGGTCGGTGTCATCCACCTCAACCTCGTCCACAGCGCGCAGAAGGCCCACATCATCGGAGCCCCGCTGGCGGCGAAGTTCACCGACGGCGCCGCGAAGGTCCACGTGCTCGGCGCGACCCTGACCGATGTGCGGCTTGTCACCATTGTGATGATCCTCATGATGTCGGCCTCGCAGTTCTACACGCAGCGCCAGCTGATGACGAAGAACGTCGACATGACGGTGAAGACCCCGTTCATGCAGCAGCAGAAGATGCTGATGTACGTCTTCCCGGTGATCTTCGCCGTGATGGGTATCAACTTCCCCGTCGGTGTCCTCATCTACTGGCTGACCACCAACGTGTGGACCATGGGCCAGCAGATGTTCGTGATCTACCGCAACCCCACTCCCGGCAGCCTGGCCTTCCAGCAGCGCCAGGAGCGGCTGCGGGCCAAGGGCAAGCTGGTCGAGGCGCCCGAGGAGGTCGCCGCCAAGGAGGCGGTCGAGGTCGCGCGTGCCAACCGCACCCAGCCCAAGCGGCAGCCGAAGGCCAAGCGCCAGACCGGAGCCGCCCCCGGCGGTCCCGGAGCGCCCCGGGCGGGCAGCTCGGCGGGCACTTCCGTCGGCGACGCCGACAGCTCCGGCAGCTCCGGTAGCGATACCGGGGCTGACGCACCCGGCCCGGAGAAGTCCGCGGCCGGCGGTGCGAAGGAAGGCGGCCCGAAGTCGGGCGGCGCCCCCAAGAGCGGTGCTCCCAGGTCCGGTGGCGGCAAGGGCAGCGGCGGCGCACCGCGCGCCGGTGCTCCGAGGGCGGGCGGTCAGAAGCAGGGCGGCGGCACGCCGGGTAAGCAGCCCGGCGGGGCCAAGGCCAAGCCGACCAACCTGTCGTCGAAGAAGAAGTAAGAGGAGAGTCCAGGCGTGAGCGACGTCAACACCACCACGGCACCCGACAGCGGCTCGTCCGCGACTCTGACCCGGCTGGAGCAGGAGGGTGAGATCGCGGCGGACTACCTGGAGGGGCTGCTGGACATCGCCGACCTCGACGGTGACATCGACATGGATGTCGAGGGCGAGCGTGCGTCGGTGTCGATCATCGGCGACACCTCCACCCGCGAGCTGACCAAGCTCGTCGGGCGGGACGGCGAGGTGCTGGAGGCGCTGCAGGAGCTGACCCGGCTCGCGGTGCACCGGGAGACCGGCGAGCGCAGCAGGCTGATGCTGGACATCGCCGGTTTCCGGGCCCGCAAGCGCGCCGAGCTGGCACAGCTGGGTGCCGAGGCCGCAGCCGAGGCCAAGGAGACCGGTCAGCCGGTGAAGCTGGACCCGATGACGCCCTTCGAGCGCAAGGTCGTGCACGACGCGGTCGCCGCGGCGGGTCTGCGCAGCGAGTCCGAGGGCGAGGAGCCCCAGCGCAGGGTGGTCGTCCTGCCGGTCTGACCGGCTGTTCGCCCCGATCGATCGGCCCCGTCTGCTCGCAGGCGGGGCCGAAGCTTGTCAGCCTGGAAATGAACGAACGCGTGCGAGAACCGAGGAAAGGACAGTCCCGTGACGGAGGCAGCAGCGGAGCTTCCCGCGCCGCCCGAGCAGGCCGGGGTGGTGTTCGGCGAGCGGTTCGCCGATGCGCTGCGCTATGCCGAGCTGCTGGCGGATGCCGGGGTGCAACGCGGTCTGATCGGTCCGCGCGAGGTGCCCCGGTTGTGGGAGCGGCATCTGCTGAACTGTGCGGTGCTCTCCGAGGTGATCGACGAGGACGTGTCGGTCTGCGATGTGGGCTCGGGTGCCGGCCTGCCCGGCATTCCGCTGGCCCTGGCCCGCCCGGACCTGGAGATCACCCTCCTGGAGCCGCTGCTGCGCCGTACGACCTTCCTGGAGGAGGTGGTACGGCTGCTGGGGCTGGCCAATGTGACGGTGGTTCGCGGCCGGGCCGAGGAGATGGTGGGCAAGCTGCCGCCGGTGGACGTGGTGACCGCTCGCGCGGTCGCGCCGCTGGAGCGGCTGGCCGGCTGGGGCCTGCCGCTGCTGCGCCCGCACGGTGAGATGGCGGTACTGAAGGGCGACACCGCCGAGGAGGAGCTGAAGGCGGCCAGGGCGGCGCTCGGCCGGCTGGGCGCGGTGAGCGCCTCGGTGACCCAGGTCGGCGCCGGCGTGGTCGATCCGTTGTCCACAGTCGTCCGGGTCCTGGTGGGGGAAAGTCCCGGCGGAGTGCGGGCGGCCACCCGGCGGGCGAAGGCTGCCCGTGCCAGCAGGACACCGCGCCCCGGCGGCACCTCGGGGCGCCGACGCCGCTGAGCGGCTGGCTGCAAACGGCCAAAACAGCACAATCCGGAGTGTCTGCCGGGATACCGGCATGGCGCGGCGCATCGTGTTCCACGTGAAACGTCGCTCACTGCTTCCAGGAGTCCTCAGCCGCGGTCGCGCCGCGGCTGAGGCGCGCGCCAACAAACCGTCCAAGGCCAATTCGGCTGTGGATAACCGGGATTTATCCACAGCCGGACGGGGCTCGCTGGTTCAGCACCCCTCGGGCATGGCAGGCTCTCCTCATAGCGAGCCTGAAGTCGAGGAGTGTGAGTCCTTGCGGTCCGACGCCAACATCGCGGGGCCGATGGCCGACCCGGTCCCCGGTCCCCGCTCAGCTGAATCAGCGGGGGGACCACTTTCCGTGCCCCCGGGGTTCGGGAGCGGTGTTTCACGTGAAACATTGCCTCCTATGGATGACACCCCGATCGGCCGCGCTGCCCAGATGGCCGTCGAGGCACTGAACCGCACCGGTGAGGGGCTGCCCAGACCGCCGCAGACCCGGGTGATGGTGGTCGCCAACCAGAAGGGCGGGGTCGGCAAGACCACGACCACGGTGAATCTGGCGGCCTCCCTTGCCCTGCACGGCGCCCGGGTGCTGGTGATCGACCTCGACCCACAGGGCAATGCCTCCACGGCGCTGGGGATCGACCACCACGCCGAGGTGCCGTCCATCTACGACGTGTTGGTGGAGAGCAAGCCACTGTCCGACGTCGTGCTGCCGGTGGCCGACGTCGAGGGGCTCTTCTGTGCCCCCGCCACGATCGACCTGGCCGGCGCCGAGATCGAACTGGTCTCGCTGGTGGCGCGGGAGAGCCGGCTGCAGCGGGCGATCGAGGCGTACGAGCAACCGCTGGACTATGTCCTCATCGACTGCCCGCCCTCACTCGGCCTGCTCACCGTCAACGCCCTGGTGGCCGGAGCCGAAGTCGTCATCCCGATCCAGTGCGAGTACTACGCGCTGGAGGGCCTGGGGCAGCTGTTGAAGAACGTGGACCTGGTCCGCGCTCATCTCAACCCCAAGCTCCATGTCTCCACCATCCTGCTGACGATGTACGACGGCAGGACGCGGTTGGCCTCCCAGGTGGCGGAGGAGGTGCGCACCCACTTCGGCAAGGAGGTGCTGCGCACCAGCATCCCCCGGTCGGTACGCATCTCCGAGGCGCCCAGCTACGGCCAGACCGTCCTGACCTACGACCCGGGCTCCAGTGGCGCGCTGTCGTATCTGGAGGCCGCCCGGGAGATGGCGCTGCGCGGCATGCCGGGTGAGGTGGCCGTCGAGTACGACCCGCAGCCGCAGGGCGAACAGCACAACGAGCAGCACCCGCACAGCATGTCGGAGGGGATCCAGTGAGTGATCGACGCAGAGGGCTCGGCCGTGGTCTCGGCGCGCTGATCCCAGCCGCGCCGCAGGCGACCAGCCCAACGTCCGGGACCATGCCGGTCCTGGTGCCGGACCGCGGGGTCGCGGCGGCCAAGGTGGCGGGTCTGGTGGACCGCCGGCCGCCGGAGTCCGCGCCGCCGTCGGTGGAGATCCCTGTTTCACGTGAAACAGAGCCGGACCTCTCGGCGTCGCGAGTGCCGGTCGCCGGCGCCTACTTCGCCGAGTTGGACCTCGACTCGATCACCCCCAACCCGCGGCAGCCGCGTGAGGTGTTCGACGAGGACGCGCTCAACGAGCTGATCACCTCCATCAAGGAGGTAGGTCTGCTCCAGCCGGTCGTCGTACGGCAGATCAGCGCGGACCGCTTTGAGCTGATCATGGGCGAGCGGCGCTGGCGGGCCTGCAGGGAGGCCGGCCTGGAGCGGATTCCGGCGATCGTCCGGGCCACCGACGACGAGAAGCTCCTCCTGGACGCCCTGCTGGAGAACCTGCACCGGGCGCAGCTGAACCCGCTGGAGGAGGCGGCGGCCTACGACCAGCTGCTGCGGGACTTCTCCTGCACGCACGAGCAGCTGGCCGACCGGATCGGCCGGTCCCGCTCGCAGGTCTCCAACACCCTGCGGCTGCTGAAGCTGCCGGCGCCGGTGCAGCGCCGGGTGGCGGCCGGGGTGATCTCCTTCGGGCACGCCCGCGCGCTGCTCGCACTGGACGACTCCGAGGCCCAGGACAAGCTGGCGCTCCGGATCGTCGCGGAGGAACTGTCAGTCCGCACGGTCGAGGAGATCGTGAAGCTGATGAACAGCGAGCCGAAGTCCGCCAAGAAGTCGGCGGCACCGCGGGCCGGCCGTCGAGTCTCCCCGGCGCTCACTCATCTGGCCACCCGGCTCTCCGATCGCTTCGACACCCGGGTGAAGGTGGATCTGGGTCAGAAGCGGGGAAAGATCGTGGTGGAGTTCGCCTCGATAGAGGATCTGGAGCGCATCCTCGGCGCGATGGCACCGGGCGAGGGCAACGTCCTGGAGAACCGGCTGGACGACGAGGCCGAGGACGACGACGAGTGACACCGTGGCACCCCGGTCCTGAGTATCGGGGTGCCACCGCAGTTCGGTCAGCGACAGGAATGGGGTCCTTGCCAGATGGGCCGTCGGCTTGAACCGCTCACGCTCGACAATCTTCCCGACCTCCCCAAGCCCTGCCGGCGCTGCGTCTTCTGGGAGCTGGACCCGGTGAGCGGCGAGGCCGCGATCCAGGCGGGCAAGCCCGAGCTGGAGAAGGAAGCCTGGATCTCCGCGGTGCTGCTGGAGTGGGGTTCCTGCGGCCGGGTGGTCTACGTGGACGAGGTCCCGGCAGGGTTCGTGCTCTACGCCCCCGCCGCCTACGTGCCGCGTTCGCTGGCCTTCCCGACCAGCCCGGTGTCCGCTGACGCCGTTCAGCTCATCACGGCCCGCATCCTGCCGGGCTATCAGGGCCAGGGCATCGGCCGGGTGCTGGTGCAGACCGTGGCGAAGGACTTGGTGCGGCGGAACTTCAAGGCGATCGAGGCCTTCGGCGACGCGAAGTGGTCAGCGCCGTCCTGCGTGCTCCCGGCCGATCATCTGCTGGCGGTCGGCTTCAAGACGGTCCGCCCGCATCCGCGCTTTCCCCGGCTGCGTTTGGAACTGCGCTCCACGATCTCCTGGAAGGAGGACGTCGAGATGGCTATCGACCGTCTGCTGGGCGCCGTCCAGAAGGAACCGGTCCTGCACCCGCTGTGACGCAGAAGGGCCGGCTCCCGCAGCGGGAGCCGGCCCTTTCGATGTTCCACGTGGAACAGTGCGCGTTCAGCCGATGAAGTCGGACAGGTCGCGGACGAGCGCGGCCTTCGGCTTGGCGCCCACGATCGTCTTCACGACCTCGCCGCCCTTGTAGACGTTGAGGGTCGGGATGGACATCACGCCGTACTTCGCGGCGGTGACGGGGTTCTCGTCGATGTTGAGCTTGACGATGGTGATGTCGTCAGGGTGCTCCGCCGCGATGGCCTCCAGGGACGGGGCGATCTGGCGGCAGGGGCCGCACCATTCGGCCCAGAAGTCGACCAGCACAGGCTTGTCGCTGGCCAGGACCTCCTCGGCGAAGGTGGCGTCGGTCACGGTCTTGGGCTTGCCGGCCACGGCAGTCTCCTCAGGTTCGATTCGAGCGGGTGGGGATGGGGATCAGACGGCCTTCTCGGCGTCGGCGAGCGACGCCAGGTAGCGCTCGGCGTCCAGGGCGGCGGAACAGCCGGTGCCGGCCGCGGTGATCGCCTGGCGGTAGGTGTGGTCCACGACGTCTCCGGCGGCGAAGACACCGGGGAGACTGGTGCGGGTACTCGGCGCCTGGACAGTGAGGTAGCCCTCCGCGTCGAGGTCGAGCACACCCTTGAAGAGCTCGGTCCGCGGGTCGTGGCCGATTGCGATGAACAGCCCGGTGACGGGCAGCTCCGAAGTCTCGCCGTTCTTGGTGTTGCGCAGGGTCAGACTGGAGAGCTTGCCGTCGCCGTGGATCTCGGCGACCTCGCTGTCCCAGACGAAGGAGATCTTCGGGTCGGCGAACGCGCGGTCCTGCATCGCCTTGGACGCCCGCAGGCTGTCCCGGCGGTGCACGATCTTCACGGACTTGGCGAACCGGGAGAGGAACGTCGCCTCCTCCATCGCGGTGTCGCCGCCGCCGATCACCGCGATGTCGTGCTCGCGGAAGAAGAAGCCGTCACAGGTGGCGCACCAGGAGACGCCACGGCCGGAGAGCTGGTCCTCGTTGGGCAGGTTGAGCTTCCGGTGCTGCGACCCGGTGGCGACGATGACGGCCTTCGCCCGGTGGACCACGCCCGCCGAGTCGGTGACGGTCTTGATGTCGCCGCTGAGGTCGACCGCGACCACGTCGTCAGGGATCAGCTCGGCGCCGAACCGCTCGGCTTGGGCGCGCATGTTGTCCATCAGGTCCGGGCCGATGATGCCCTCCCGGAAGCCGGGGAAGTTCTCGACCTCGGTGGTGTTCATCAGCGCGCCGCCCGCGGTGACCGAGCCTTCGAAGACCAGCGGGCTGAGGGATGCGCGTGCCGTGTACAGCGCCGCGGTGTAGCCCGCGGGTCCCGAGCCGATGATGATCACGTTACGGACGTCGCTCACGGGTCTTTTCCTCGTCTCTGCGGACTGCTGTGGGGGTCCGGCCCTGGCTGGACTCTCGTCGTGCCTAACGGATCCTACGGGGCTGGCATTCCCCCGGTCGCGCACCGCCCCACGCCCACCACGGTGAGCCTGGGGGACGCCTGGTCAGCTCCGTGGATAGCTGTTCTGGAAGAGCACTCTGCCGGGGGTGTCGGCCGTGCAGGAGGCGGTCACCACGAACGCGTCGACCAGGGTGTCGTCAGCAGGGTCCGGCAGCACTACGAGGAAGGAGTCGACACCCTGGTAGGGCTCCCGGTCGGCGGCCAGCGGCTGCTGGGCCCGCCGGGTGGCCTGGAGCACGCAGCCGGGCACGGCGGTGACGGTGCCGTCGGGCGCGGTGACCCTGGTGTCCCCGTCGGTGTGCAGCATCGGCGAGGTGATCCCGCCGTTGCTGGTCTTACTGCCCTGGGCCCCGCGGAGTAGTCGTGCCACTTCGTCGCCCACCGCACCGGAGGCGCCCTGGTGGTCCTGGGCGCTGGTCTTGCGCTGCGCGCTGCTGTCGGCGCTCACGCTGTTCTGGCCGCTGTGGGATGCCAGCTCGTAGACCACGCCGCCCAGCGCGAGGACGGCGGCGGCCGAGGCCGCACCGATCAGCAGGCCGCGCCGCAGTCGGCGGCCGCGACCGGGTCCGGTGGGCCCGGAGGGACGGCCGGCCGGTGCGGATGTTCCACGTGGAACATTCCCCGGACCGGAGGCGTCCTGGGCAGGGAGCGATGTTTCACGTGGAACATGCGGCAGGGCGGCGTCGAGTCGGGCTTCGTCGGCAAGTGCCGCGTCGATGCGTGCGGCCACCTCGGCGGGCATCGGCTCCGGCTCCGGCAGTTCGCCGAGCAGGTCCTGGATCTCCCGGAGTGACGCCAGTACCTCGCCGCACTCCGCGCAGGACTCCACATGGGCGCGGACCTCTGCCGCCTGCTCAGGCGGCAGGATGCCCTCGGCCAGGTCGGAGATCGCCATGACGTCGGGATGCGGGTCCTGGTCCGTGGTCGATGTCATCGGTGGTCACCTCCGCCCTGTTCCGTTCCTGCCGGTGGGACGGATGTCCCCTCCGTCCGGTTCCTTCCGCTGCCGGGACCGGCCCGGTCCGCTCCGCCGCCCGCCCGCAGATGGGTGAGCAGCGGCAGCAGCCGGGCGCGGCCGCGGGCGCACCGGCTTTTCACCGTGCCCTCCGCCACGGCGAGCACCGCGGCCGCCTCCGCGACCGGATAGCCCTGCATGTCCACCAGCACCAGAGCCGCCCGTTGCTCGACGGGCAGTGTCGCCAGCGCCGCGAGGAGCTCGCGGTGCAGTTCGTCGCGCTCGGCGGGTGCCTCGGCGGACTCGTGCGGTTCGAGGAGCGATTCGAAGTTGTCCTCGTCGGCGACCGGTGCGGTGCGGCGCGAGGCGGCCCGCCGGGCCCGGTCCAGGCAGGCGTTCACCGTGATCCGGTGCAGCCAGGTCGTGACGGCTGACTGGCCGCGGAAGGTATGGGCGGCCCGGAAAGCCGACACCAGGGCGTCCTGCACGGCGTCAGCGGCCTCCTCGCGGTCGCCCAGCGTCCGCAGGGCGACCGCCCAGAGGCGGTCGCGATGCCTGCGGACCAGCTCGCCGAAGGCATCGGCCTCGCCCGCCACATGGCGGGCCAGCAGATCGGAGTCGTCGGCTTCGCCGAGCGGTATGCGCTCCAAGGCCAGACTCCCCCGTCCGCTTCCGTCGGGCCGGTTCAGCCCGTCACGCTGATCTCCGAGATCCTGCCACGGAATGTGCCGTCCGATTCCTTCGGGAGCTGGGTCAGCCACACCAGGAGATAGCGGCTGGTGACCTGCGTGCCGGGCTTGAGCGTCACCTGCTGCGAGCCGGAGCCGCCGGTCACCTTCTGGAAGCCGTCGAGCCGGGTCGGCCGGGAGTCGGTGCCGGAAGGTGCCGCCCACAGCTCCAGGTCGGTCTCGCCGCCCTTCAGGTTCACCGTCACACCGCTGACCCGGTGGTCGGCGCCGAGGTCCAGGATCACCCCGACACCGTCCTTGAGTCCCCCGAGGTCGGCCGTCGCGTACCAGCTGGTCTCCCAGTAGGTGTTCGGGTCGTGGTCCGTGAGCCGGCCGATCTCGGACGGGGTCTCGCTGCCGTTGCCCTTCGGCGGCGGGTCGAAGTCCTTGGCGCCGACGATCGTCAGCGGTGCGGCGGGCGGCGGCGCCGGGTGCTGGTTCGCCTGCGGCGAGGTGGTCGGAGTGCGCGGGCTGTCGTTCTCGCGGGACTTCATGGCGTCGGCGAGCTGCCAGCTGCCGAGCCCGATCGCCACGATCAGCAGCGCGGAGACGGCCCACTTCAGCGCGCTGCCGGTACGTCCGGGCAGCGCGGGCGGCGGAGCCGCGGGAGGAGCTGCCGGACCCGCGGTCGCGTAGCGGGTCGCGCCGGCCGGCGGCTGCGGGGGCTGCTGGAAGGCGGCCGGCTGGTAGACCGGAGCAGGGTGCTCGGGCGGCCGGATCCGCGGAATGCCCGCGATGGCCTTGGCCAGCTCCTCCGGGGTCGCGCAGGGGGACTCCTCGCGGGACGCGGTCGCCCCGTCGTTGACCAGAGCGCGCATCGCCACGTCCGACATGCCGCGGTGGATGCCCGCGCGCAGCTGGTCGGGCGCGACCAGGCCGACGCCCTTGGGCAGCCCCGCCAGGCCGTGCGCGTCCTCCTCGTAGGGCCAGCGCTGGGTGAGCGAGGCATAGAGCAGCGCGCCGATCGCCTCGGTGTCCTGCCGTTGCGGTCGCTCGGAGCTGAGCCCGCGCAGCGCGGCGGCGACGGCCAGCCCGCGGATGCGGTACTGCCCGGAGCTGGTCCGCAGAACCGCACCGGGGTCCAGCCGGAGATGGGCCAGCCCCTCGCGGTGGGCCGCGGCCATGCCCTGGGAGACCTGGCTGGCCATCTGGTAGGCCTCGTGGGGCTCCAGCGGGCCCGCGGCCAGCAGGTCGGAGAGCGAGCCGGCGTCGGGCAGCCACTCGTGGATCACGTAGACCAGGTCGTCCTCCTCGACCGCGTCGAGGACCTGGACGAACCGGGGGTCGCCGAGCAGCGCGGCCGAGCGGGCGGCGGCCAGCACCTGGCGTGCCCGCGGGTGGTCGGCGGGCAGCAGGTGGATGCCGACGGCCCTGCGCAGCTTCTCGTCGACCGCGCGCCAGCTGCTGAAGCCGTCCACTCGCGTGACGCACTCCGCGAGCTGGTAGCGCCGGGCCAGCCGGTGACCGCTGTGCAGCTCGGGCGCGGTGGTTCTGGGCTTGGGGCGGGGCTGGGCCGGCGGAGGCTCCGCGGTGACGTCGGGGGCCTCTTCGGTCTTCTCCGCGTCGTCCTGGGTCTTCTCGATGCCCTCTGCCGTGTCCTTGGGTGGGGTGCCGTCACCGGCGGTGCCGCTGTCCTGGTCGTCCGTCGTCGTACCGTCGGGTGTGGCGTCGTCCTGCCGGGCTGCGGGCGGTGCCTCGCCGCCCTCATCAGCCACTCCGACGGCCGCCGTGCTCCGATCCGCCACCGTCGTTCCTGCCTCCCCATCCATGAGCGCGATCCCACGTCGAGCCGATGACAATTGTGCCCACAGTCCGGCTGTATGCACGACACGCGGAGGGCCGTGATGGTTGCGCGGCGGCGGCAAGGCCGAGGGGCGGACGTCGAATCAGCGGCCGAGCCGTCCCCGGACCATGCCGATCATGCCGTTCAGCTCCTGGATCCGCATCCGCTTCGCGATCACCAGGAAGATCCCGCCCAGCAGGACGGCGCCGACCACCAGTGAGGCCAGCGATCCGGTCGGGCCGCCGCCCAGCTTCCCGCTGATGACGTAGGCCGCGATGCCGGCCACAGCGGCGGCCGGGATGCAGGCGCCGACCAGTCGGGCGTAGGTGCGGATCACCCGGCGGCCGTCCAGGTCGCCGCCGAGGCGGGCCCCCAGCCGCTTGACGGCCACCCCGACGCCGACCGCGTAGGCCAGGCCGTAGGAGAAGGCCATGCCGACCACGGCCCAGCGGGCGGGCAGCGCCACGAAGCAGAGGGCCGAGGCCGCGGCATTGACGGCGGCCACGATCACCGTGTTGTAGAAGGGGGTGCGGGTGTCCTCGAAGGCGTAGAAGCCGCGCAGCACGACGTACTGCACGGAGTAGGGGATCAGGCCGCCGCCGAAGGCCATCAGGATGAAGCCGATGTTGCGGGCGGAGCCCTCGTTGGTGCCGGCGTAGAGCAGCCCGCACATCGGCACACCGAGGGCGAGGAAGGCGAAGGCGGCCGGCACGATCGCGACCGCCGAGGTGCGCAGGCCGTAGGAGATGTCGTCGCGGACCGCGGTGATGTCACCGTCGGCGGCGGCGCGGGAGATCCGCGGCAGCACCGCGGCCATCACCGAGACGGTGATGATCGCCTGCGGCATCTGCCAGAGCAGCAGCGCGTAGTTGTAGCCGGTGATGCCGGTGCCCTGGTAGCCGCTCTTGTCGGCGTTGGCGCCCGCCCAGGTGGCCAGCTGGGTGACGACGATCAGGCCGGCCTGGTTGGCCAGGACGAACAGGAACGTCCACTTGGCCAGCTTGGCGGCCTTGCCCAGGCCGTGCCCGCGCCAGTCGAAGCGCGGCCGGAATTTGAATCCCGCGTCCCGCAGGTAGGGCAGCATCGCCAGCGACTGCACGACCAGGCCGAGCAGGGTGCCGATGCCGAGCAGCCGGACGCCGTCGGGGGTGATCGTGGTGGCGTCCATCCGGGTGGAGCCGTAGGAGCCGTAGACCCAGATGAACATGCCGAAGGTGAAGATCACCACGATGTTGTTCAGGACCGGCGTCCACATCATCGCGCCGAACTTGCCGCGGGCGTTGAGCACCTGGCCCATGACCACGTGGACACCCATGAAGAAGATGGTGGGCATGCAGTAGCGGGCGAAGGCGATGGCCACGCTGTACGTGTCCGGGTTGTCGGCGATCTTCGCGGACATCAGCTTGACCAGCAGCGGTGCGCCGAGCACGGTCACTGTCACGATGCCGCCGAGCGCCACCATCACCACGGTCAGCAGCCGGTTGGCGTAGGCGCTGCCCCCGTCGTCGTCGTCCTTCATCGCGCGCACCAGCTGGGGCACGAAGACCGAGTTGAGGCCGCCGCCGATGGTGAGGATGTAGATCATCGTCGGCAGCACGTTCGCGACCTGGTAGGAGTCGCCGAGGGTGGCCACACCGATCGCCGCGGCGATCACCAGGGTGCGGACGAAGCCGGTGACGCGGGACACCAGTGTGCCGGCCGCCATCAGGGCGCTGGACTTCAGGATGCCGCCGGACCGGGTGGCGGGCGCGGCGCCGACGGTCGGTGCGGCCGCGGTGGCGCCCGCGCCGGCCATTGCCGGCCGGAGCGGCCCCGTGGCGCCCGTGACGGGCTGCTGGGCGCCCTGCGGCGGCTGTCCGGGCTGCTGGTAGCCCTGCGCCGGGTACGGCTCCTGGTAGGGCTGCTGCTGCGGTTGCTGGTACTGCTCCTGGTAGGGCTGCTGGTACGGGTAGCCGTAGCGCGGGTCGGCATAGCGCGGGTCGACGTACTGGGAGTCGGCGTAGTGCGGGTCCGCGTACGGCTCGCCCTGGTAGAAGTCCTGGCCGTATCCCGGGTCCTGGTAGACGGGGATCGAGAAGCCCGTCGTCTCGTTCGCCGACGGCATGTGCGGATAGGGCGCCGGATAGCCGCTCTGGGCCTGGTAGCCGCCGTGCTGCTGATAACCGCCGCCCTGGTAGCCGCCCTGCTGCTGGTACGGCTCCTGGTAGGGCTGCTGCTGCGGTTGCTGGTACGGCTCCTGATAGGGCTGCTGCTGGGGATACTGCTGCTGGTCCTGGTAGCCGGCCTGCTGCTGACCGCCGCCCTGGGGCTGCTGGTCGCGGAAGAGGTGCGCGAAGGCGTCGTAGTCCTCGCCCTGCGGCTGCTCCTGATAGCCGGGCTGGGGCTGCTGCTGCCACTGTGCCTGATCCTGCTGGTACGGATCGTAGGCATACGTGTTCTGCAGATAGGGGTCGGCCGGCGCCGGACGCTGCTCGGGCGATGGAGGCATCTGGCCCGCAGAGTCGCGATCACCGTCATACGGCGCGTTCATCAGTGCCCCACCTTATTGTCCGCCGGCTACCCGTCCACTTTCTCACCTGTCGGGGACGGCTCCAGGCTTTCCTGCCCGGTGTCAGCGGCAGGGTCACCCGGCTGCCCGGGATCCGTGCCGCCCTCCTCGTCATCGTCGGCGTCGCCGTCGTCGTCCGAACCACTGTCTCCGGCCGTCTGTCGCTTCCGCTGTCGGTAGATCCGTACCCCGGCCAGCACCAGCAGGAGCAGCCCGGCCCCGATGATCAGCATCACCAGGTCGGTGACCTTGTTGATGTGCACCTCGAACGGGACGGCGTTGCCGTACAGCCGGCCGTTGGCGGTGTAGAGATGCGCGGTGATCCCGACCGTGCCGTTCGCGCTGGCGGTGGTCTGGAACTTCAGGGTACGGGTGTGGCCGCCCTCGATGGTGATCTGCTGGTCGGCTTCCTTGATCTCCAGTCGGATGTTGGCGCTGGACTTGAGCCGCAGCACCAGGCCCTTCACCGGCTGGCCCAGCTCGTTCTTGACCGTGACCGGGATGGTGCCGCTGCGGCCCGACAGGGTCAGCGTCGTCTTCGGGATGATGTGCACCGCGCCGATCAGATCCTGCAGATACAGGCCGATCGAGTCCCGATAGGCCTTCGCGCCCGCGGGGACCCCGCGCCAGCTGTTGGACATCGAGCGCAGCACCG
This sequence comes from Streptomyces sp. NBC_00433, assembly GCA_036015235.1. Lineage (NCBI taxonomy): Bacteria > Bacillati > Actinomycetota > Actinomycetes > Kitasatosporales > Streptomycetaceae > Streptomyces > Streptomyces sp. NBC_00433. The sequence goes on from CP107926.1 coordinate 4,761,769, forward strand.
CGTTCCTGAACGGAACGGTGACCCGGTTCTGCTGGGTGAGGATGACCACGAAGTCGTTGAGGTTGCCCTGGGTGTACTGGATCCACTGGAAGGTGTTCGTGGACAGCTCCTGCTTGCGCAGGCTGTTCGGGTAGGCCTTGGCCGACGGCACCTTGCGATTGGCGTGTGCGTCCGGGTGCGCCTTGGCCACGTCGTCGAAGTCGACCGGCGAGATCCAGGGCGCGGTGATGGTGTCGTGGATCGCCTGGGCCATCGCCTGCGCCTGCGGGACGGTGGGCATGCGCTGCGGGGCGACCAGCACGTCGCGCTGCTTCTCCGGCGCCTCCATGGTGATCAGCAGCGTCTGCGCGACGAAGCTCTGCACGGCGAGGTTGGTCTGCTGCTCGTTGGTCAGGGTGCCGGTGAAGGCGGTGGACAGCGTCGCGTCGGCGACCACCGCGGTGGTGCCGCCACCGATCGGCCGGGCGGCGTTCGGGGTGTAGTGGAGGTTGTCGCCCTCGCTGAAGGTGTCACTGCGGGCGATGATCCGCTTGGCGCCGCCCGCGCGTGCCACGGCGACCACCGACGGGTCGATGGCGCCGTCGACGGGCCAGGCCACATCCGCGGTCTGGGTGCCGCCGAAGATGGTCTCCGTGGTGGTCAGCCCGAGCGCGACGCCGGTCTTCAGGTGGGTGAGGGCGCCGGACACGCTCTGGCCGTGGTGCGCGAGCGAGGCGATGTCGGTGTCACCGAAGGGCAGCGCGATCACCTGCTCGCCGGCCACCGCGGTCTTGAGGTCGTTCAGCCACTGCCTGGCGACGGTTCCGCCGGTGCCCTGCGTGGTCTTGGCGACGTCGCCGCCGGGACCCGCCACGCGGTAGCCCTTGGTCATGAACTCGACGGTGGCGAGCAGGTCGGGGTCGACGACCCAGGTCACCGGGAGATTCCTGGCCAGGTCGATCATCTGCCGCAGCCGGCCGCCCGGAGCCAGCTCCGTGGCCAGGTCGTCGTCCAGGAAGATCGGGCTGACCTGGGAGTCGGTGTCGCCGCGCGGTGCGATGTGCGACCGGTCGGTGAGCGGCCACAGGTAGTTGATCCTGGTCTGCTTGACGGTGCTGGTGACCGCGTCGCCGTACCAGGGCAGGAAGGTCCGCTTGATGCCGAGCACGTGCGGGGTCGGGTCGGCCTTGGTCTGGCCGTCCAGCGCCACACCCAGCTGGTAGACCCCGGGATCCGACAGGTCGAGTGCGGAGACCGGGACGGTGAGGGTGAAGGACACGCGCCCGCCGGCGGGGATGTCCGGCACCGTGCTGGTCTGGTCGGGGATCTCGTCGCCGTCCTCGGCGTTGCTGTAGCCGGTCCGCGAGGTGGCGCTCTTGATGGAGCTGCGGGTGCTCAGCACACCGCCCCAGGGCATCCGGAGGCCGACGTGGGCGTCCGTGATGGCGGACTTCCCGTCGTTGGAGAGCTGGCCGGAGATGGTGAGGGACTCGCCCTTGACCGGGATCCGCGGTGTGAGGACGTTCACGGAGACCGAGGCCGTACGGGAGCCGCTGGCGGCCGCTTGCGAGGGCGCTGCTCCGACGGCCTGCAGCAGCCCGGTGAGCAGCGTCGTACCCGCCACCAGCGCGACGACCCGTGCTGCCCGGCGCCTCGCCGAGGACGGGGGTTTCCCGGGTGACTGTGCCGCCTCGCCCACGCGTTCGCCCGTCCTCGTCATATGTGTCGCTGATCGTCTGTCGCCGGTGGTCCATCGGATGTGCGTGCTGGCATGTTAACGATCCGCGCTGTGTCGAAGTGCTGCGGACTGCTCCTTGGTACAAGCCGCGAAACCTGTGCGCGGGCGACGCCCGCGGACCCGTACCCTTTTACGTTGTGCCGAATGCCAACAATGCCGCTCAGACTCCGCAGCCCCCGCGAGCCGGGCAGGCCCCTCACCGGGTCGAGCCGGTCGCCGAGGAGCTGGGCCACCGCTTCCGTGCCGCCGGGTTCGACCTCGCCCTGGTCGGCGGATCCGTGCGGGACATCCTGCTGGGCAGGCTCGGCAATGATCTGGACTTCACCACCGATGCCCGCCCCGAACAGGTACTGAGGATCCTGCGCCCGTGGGCGGACTCGGTGTGGGACGTCGGGATCGCCTTCGGCACGGTCGGCGGCATGAAGAAGGCCCACGACACGGAGGGCGTGGCCCGCGGCTTCCAGATCGAGGTGACCACCTACCGCAGCGAGGCCTACGACCGGACCTCGCGCAAGCCGGAGGTCTCCTACGGCGACACCATCGAGGAGGACCTGGTCCGCCGTGACTTCACGGTGAACTCGATGGCGGTGGGACTGCCGGAGAAGGACTTCATCGACCCCTACGGCGGCCTGGACGACCTCGCGGCCCGGCTGCTGCGCACTCCGGGGTCCCCCGAGTCGTCCTTCTCCGACGACCCGCTGCGGATGCTGCGCGCCGCCCGCTTCGCCGCCCAGCTGGACTTCGAGGTCGCCCCCGAGGTGGTCGAGGCGATGACCGCGATGGCCGACCGGATCGACATCGTCTCGGCCGAGCGGGTGCGCGACGAGCTGAACAAGCTGGTCCTGTCCGACCACCCGCGCAAGGGGCTGCGGCTGCTGGTCGACACCGGACTCGCCGACCGGGTGCTGCCCGAGCTGTCCGCGCTGCGTCTGGAGCGCGACGAGCACTTCCGGCACAAGGACGTCTACGAGCACACCCTGACGGTGCTGGAGCAGGCCATCGACCTGGAGACCGAGGGTCCCGACCTGGTGCTGCGGCTGTCCGCGCTGCTGCACGACATCGGCAAGCCGAAGACCCGGCGCTTCGAGTCGGACGGACGGGTCTCCTTCCACCACCATGAGATGGTCGGCGCCAAGCTGACCAAGGCGCGAATGCTGCAGCTGAAGTACCCCAACGAGCTGGTGAAGGAGGTCTCCCGGCTGGTCGAGCTGCATCTGCGCTTCCACGGCTACGGCAGCGGCGAGTGGACCGACTCGGCGGTGCGCCGCTACGTACGGGACGCCGGGCCGCTGCTGGAGCGGCTGCACAAGCTGACCCGGTCGGACTGCACGACCCGCAACAAGCGCAAGGCGGCGGCGCTGTCCCGGACCTACGACGGCTTGGAGCAGCGGATCGCCGAGCTGCAGGAGCAGGAGGAGCTGGACTCGATCCGGCCCGACCTGGACGGCAACCAGATCATGACGGTGCTGGGGATCGCCCCGGGGCCGGTGGTCGGCAAGGCCTATCAGTACCTGCTGGAGCTGCGGCTGGAGAACGGTCCGCTGGGCGAGGAGGCCGCGACCACGGCCCTGCGCGAGTGGTGGGCCGGCCAGTCCGCCGAGTGATGTTCCACGTGGAACATCGCATCCGCGGGATGCGCCGCCGTCATCGGGTCTGGGTGCCCGCGTGCGATGTTCCACGTGAAACATCGCGCTCCCGCAGTATCCCGACCGCAGTGGCCGCGTAGATCAGCCCCAGCGCCACGACCAGCCCGGCCGAGCGTCCGTCGGCGGGCAGGACGAGCGCCGCGAGCGCCGCGGCGCCGACGAACGCCACATTGAAGACGACGTCGTAGAGCGAGAAGACCCGGCCGCGGTAGGCGTCGTCCACCTGGGCCTGGACGACCGTGTCGGTGGCGATCTTGGCACCCTGGGTGGTGACCCCCAGGGCGAAGGCGGCCAGCATCATCGGGGCGCGGGTGAAGGACAGCGCCAGCGGCGGCAGCAGCAGCGCCGAGGCCGCCGAGCAGGCGGTGATCCAGCCCGCGGTGCCGATCCGGGCGGTGGCCCACGGCGTGATGAGCGCCGCGACGAAGAAGCCGGCCGCCGACAGGCCCACTGCCACGCCCAGCAGGGCCAGACCCGCGTCGGTGTCGGACGGGTCGGACCATGCGTAGCGGCACAGCATCAGCAGCGTCACGGTGAGCGCGCCGAAGCAGAAGCGCATCGCGGTCATCGCGGTCATCGCGCGGGCGGCCGCGGGGCGGCGGCGCAGATGCCGCAGTCCGGCACGCAGCCCCTGGGCGGTGCCGGCGAGCGCCGCCATGACCTGTGGGCGGACCCGGTCGGGGTCGGGGCCCAACAGGTCCCGGCCCAGGGTCAGCGCGGACAGCCCCGCGCACAGGTAGAGCAGGGCGCCGAGCAGCACGGTGGCGGCGTTGGCCCCGTCCCCGTCGGCTGCGAAGAAGAGGTGCACCACGAAGGCGACGCCGCCGCCCACGGTCGCCGCCAGGGTGCCCGCGGTCGGCGAGAGGGCGTTGGCCGTCACCAGCCGGTCCTCGTCGACCACCCGCGGCAGCGCCGCGGACAGCCCGGCCAGCACGAAGCGGTTGACCGCGGTCACCGACAGGGCGGACAGATAGAACAGCCAGTCCGGCACACCCAGCAGGATCAGCCCGGCGGTGCCGCAGCACAGCACGGCACGCAGCAGGTTGCAGTAGAGCAGCACCTGGCGGCGCCGCCAGCGGTCGAGCAGCACCCCGGTGAAGGGGCCGATCAGCGAGTAGGGCAGCAGCAGGACGGCCATCGCGGACGCGACCGCGCCCGGTGAGGCCTGCTTCTCGGGCGAGAAGACCACATAGGCGGCGAGCGCGACCTGGAAGACGCCGTCGGAGAGCTGTGACAGCAGGCGTACGCCCAGCAGCCGGCGGAAGTCCGGCAGCCGCAGCAGGACGCGAAGATCGCGCAGAAGGCCCATGCGCACAGCCTCACACGGCCGAGAAGGCCCCGGGCATGCGACCCGGGGCCTTCTCGGTAATACGTGCGTCAGTGCTTCGGTTGTCGGCGGCTCAGCGCCTCAGCACCGCACAGCCGGTCGGCGATTCAGCGCTCGACCTCGCCGCGGATGAACTTCTCCACGTTCTCGCGGGCCTCGTCGTCGAAGAACTGCACCGGCGGGGACTTCATGAAGTACGAGGAGGCCGACAGGATCGGGCCACCGATGCCGCGGTCCTTGGCGATCTTCGCGGCACGCACCGCGTCGATGATGACGCCGGCGGAGTTCGGGGAGTCCCAGACCTCCAGCTTGTACTCCAGGTTCAGCGGGACGTCGCCGAAGGCGCGGCCCTCGAGGCGGACGTACGCCCACTTGCGGTCGTCGAGCCACTGGACGTAGTCGGACGGGCCGATGTGGACGTTCTTGGCGCCCAGGTCGCGGTCCGGGATCTGCGAGGTGACGGCCTGCGTCTTGGAGATCTTCTTGGACTCCAGGCGCTCGCGCTCGAGCATGTTCTTGAAGTCCATGTTGCCGCCGACGTTCAGCTGCATGGTGCGCTCCAGGACGACACCGCGGTCCTCGAAGAGCTTGGCCATCACGCGGTGCGTGATGGTGGCGCCCACCTGGGACTTGATGTCGTCACCGACGATCGGCACACCGGCCTCGGTGAACTTGTCGGCCCACTCCTTGGTGCCGGCGATGAAGACCGGGAGGGCGTTGACGAAGGCGACCTTGGCGTCGATGGCGCACTGGGCGTAGAACTTCGCCGCGGCCTCGGAGCCGACGGGCAGGTAGCAGACCAGCACGTCGACCTGACGGTCCTTGAGGATCTGGACGATGTCGACCGGGGCCTCGTCGGACTCCTCGATGGTCTCGCGGTAGTACTTGCCGAGGCCGTCGAGGGTGTGGCCGCGCTGGACGGTCACGCCGGTCTGCGGCACGTCGCAGATCTTGATGGTGTTGTTCTCGCTGGCGCCGATGGCGTCCGCGACGTCGAGGCCGACCTTCTTCGCGTCGACGTCGAAGGCGGCCACGAACTCGACGTCACGCACGTGGTAGTCGCCGAACTGGACGTGCATCAGGCCGGGCACCCGGGAGTCCGGGTCCGCGTCCTTGTAGTACTCGACACCCTGAACCAGCGACGTGGCGCAGTTGCCCACACCCACGATGGCTACGCGAACCGAACCCATACCCGTTGCTCCCTGTGTAATCGTCACGCGGTTCCCCGGGCTTCGGGTCGGCCGCCGTTCTCTTGGTTGGTGTTGTCGTTGTCGTCCCGCTCGTCGACCGGCCGCTCGACGCGTCCGGCCCGCTCGGTCTCGATCAGCTCGTTGAGCCAGCGGACCTCGCGCTCCACCGACTCCATGCCATGGCGTTGCAGCTCCAGCGTGTAGTCGTCGAGCCGTTCGCGGGTGCGGACCAGTGAGGCGCGCATCTTCTCCAGGCGCTCCTCCAGGCGGCTGCGCCGCCCTTCGAGCACCCGCATCCTGACGTCCTTGGACGTCTGGCCGAAGAAGGCGAAACGAGCGGCGAAGTGCTCGTCCTCCCAGGCGTCGGGGCCCGAGTGCGCCAGCAGCTCCTCGAAGTGCTCCTTGCCCGCGGCGGTCAGCCGGTAGACGATCTTCGCCCGGCGGCCGGCGAGGGGCGCGGCGGGCGGACCGCTGTCCACCGCCGGTTCCTCGATCAACCACCCCAGGGTGACCAGCGTCTTCAGGCAGGGATACAGGCTCCCGTAGCTGAAGGCGCGGAACACCCCGAGCGAGGTGTTGAGCCGCTTGCGCAGCTCGTACCCATGCATCGGTGACTCGCGCAGCAGACCGAGAACCGCGAATTCGAGGATTCCGGAGCGCTTGCTCAATCCCTCGTCCCCTCGTTCACGCTTCTTCCGATCCGATGTATCGAGTCGATACATCGTGACGATAGAACGGTGCGAGACATCGTGCAAGGCAGCAGGTGGTGACCGGCGTCACATCCTCAAACCTGTGAGCTGCCAACTGCCCGTTATGTGATGAACGTTCGCATCATGTGTCTTTTGGCCGTGCGTACTCTGTTCGCCATGCAGAGCACCGGGAACCCCGCGCCGTCGGCGCGCGTCTTGATCCTGGGTGCGGTGCGGCCTGACACAGCCGCATGCAGGGGGACCAACCGGATTGTCACCGATGCCTTCAGGCGATCCCGCCTGTCGAGGAGTAGCTGTTCATGAGCGAGCACCGTCGCAAGCCGCCGCCGCAGTCGCCTGCCGGCGGCCGTGCTGCCGCCCGGCGCGGGGGACAGCAGCCGACGCCCCCGCCGCCCGGCGGCCGCCGTGCCGCCGGCGATCCCCCAGCCGGCGCACGTAGCGGACGCGATACACCGGCCGGTTCGCCCAGCGCCGCCCACAGCGGTCCCCCTGCGGCGCCCACCGGGTCCGGCGGCGGTGAGCCGTACCAGGGCAGAGCCGCGGCACGCCGCGCCGCCCAGGGCCGGTCGGGCGGCGGTCGGCGCAGAGGCGGCGGCGGTGGCGCCGGCGGACCCGGTGGGCCCGGCACCGGCGGCCCCGCGGGCCGCAGCGGCCGCGGCCCGGGACGGCGCCCCACCAAGAAGCGCTTCATCGACTACCCGCGCTTCGGCAAGGAGGGCTGGCGCCACTGGGTGCCCTCGTGGCGCCAGGTCACCGCGGTCTGCGTCGGCTTCTTCGGCGTTCTCGTCGGCATCGTCGGCATCGCCTACGCGATGGTCGACGTCCCGAACGAGAACCAGGCGTCCAAGGCCCAGAACAACGTCTACTACTGGGCCGACGGCACCCGCATGGTGACCGGCGGCGGCAGCATCAACCGGCAGAACATCCCGTACGAGAAGATCCCCAAGGCGATGCGCTTCGCGGTGATCTCCGCGGAGAACAAGACCTTCGAGACCGACTCCGGCGTCGACCCGATGGGTATCGCCCGCGCGCTGCTCAACATGGCCAAGGGCGGCGAGACGCAGGGCGGCTCGACGATCACCCAGCAGTACGTCAAGAACACGATGCTCGACCAGTCGCAGACGGTCAGCCGCAAGTTCAAAGAGCTGTTCATCTCCATAAAGGTCGGCGCCAAGGTCAGCAAGAACGAGATCATCACCGGCTACCTGAACACCTCCTACTTCGGCCGCAACGCCTACGGCATCCAGGCGGCCGCGCAGACGTACTACGGCGTCGACGCGGAGAAGCTGAACCCCAGCCAGTGCGCCATGCTCGCCGCACTGCTCAAGGGGCCGACGTACTACGACCCGAACGGCAACACGGACATCGACTCGTCCGCGACCCCCGAGGCGAACCTGGCGCGCGTCACCCAGCGCTGGGGCTCGATCCTCGACAACGAGGTCAGGTTCGGCCACATGTCCGCGGCCGACCGGGCCCAGTTCACGAAGTTCCCGATGCCGCAGGGCCTCAAGGTGCAGGCCGGGATGAACGGCCAGATCGGCTACCTCGTCGACACCGCGAACAACTACGTCATCCAGCATTCCAAACCGAAGATCACCAAGGCCGAACTCGACCGCGGCGGATATCAGATCTACACGACCTTCGAGAAGGACAAGGTCAACGAGCTGAAGACCGCCGTCGAGAAGGTCAGGGCGCAGAAGATCAAGCCGGGCGCCGGCCACGAGTACACCGGCGACCAGCAGAAGGAGTTCGGCGGCGACGCCGACACCAACGTCCAGTTCGGCGCCGCGTCGGTCGTACCGGGCGACGGGAAGATGGTCGCGATCTACGGCGGCGCGGGATACGAGCACGGCGAGTTCACCAACAACGCCGACACCAAGGGTGTCCCGGTCGGTTCGACGTTCAAACCGTTCGTGCTCGCCGCCGCGATGACCCACGGCACCAACTACAGCGACGGCAAGCCGCTGACGCCGGACAGCAAGTACAACGCCAACGACCTGATCCCGATCAGGGACCACAACGGCAAGATGGTCCTCAACAAGGACAACAGCGTCTTCAAGCAGAAGAACGAGTCCGGCACCAAATGGGGCTACATCAGCTTGAACAAGGCGATGGAGCAGTCCATCAACACGCCGTTCGTGCAGCTCGGCGAGGACGTCGGCCTGCAGACGGTCGAGGACACGGCCATCAAGGCCGGGCTGCTCAAGGACTACATGGGAGACCTGGTCGCGTCGTACTCCATCGGCACCGCGACACCCAGCGCGATCCGGATGGCGAACGCGTACGGCACCTTCGCCGACTCCGGCATCGCGGTGGAGCCCTACTCGGTGACCAGGGTCGTCCACGACGGCGACGACAGCTCGGCCTTCCAGAAGCCGCAGCACAAGAGGAGCCAGGCGCTGAAGCCCGACGTCGCGAACACCGTGACCAAGGTGCTGCAGAACGTGGTGAAGAAGGGCACCGGTACGAAGGCGCTGGAGCTGGGCCGCACCGCGGCCGGCAAGACCGGCACCACCGACACCCCCGGCGGCACCCGGTCCGCGTGGTTCGTGGGCTACACCCAGCAGCTGTCCACGTCCGTGGTGATGTTCCGGCAGGACACCAAGGCCAAGAGGCTGCTGCCGATGGCCGGCACCGGCGGTCCCGGCTCCACCACCCACGGTGGTGACATCCCGGCGACCATGTGGACCGACTACATGAAGGCGGCCCTCGGCAACGCGGAGGACCCCGGCTTCCCGACCCCGGGCAAGATCGGTGACGGCAAGACGATCGACGAGGCGGGCGCCCCGACACCGACCCCGTCCAACACGCCGCCGACGCCGAGCACGCCCGCGACGCCGCCCACCAGCGCTCCGCCCACCTTCACCCCGCCCACGAACACCCCGACGTGGACGCCGCCGCCGAGCGCCAGCAACTCGCCCACGCCGCCGCAGTGCGGGCTGTTCAATCCCAACTGCCACGACACGACCCCGCCGGCGACACCGACGACCCCGTCGACGAGCAGCCCACCGGGCCGTAGCAACGGCGGAACCAACGGGGGACCCAACGGAGGACCCAACGGCGGCTGAGCCGCACAGGACCCCGTGGCGGACGGCAGCTTTCAGCGCGACCGCCACGGGGTCTGCTGTACCCACAGGCCGGTACGGCAGGATGTCGGTATGACGAGCGTGCGTGATCGCGAAGAGGACGGCCGGCAGGAGCTTCCGGTGCGCCCCACCGACGAGGACTCACTGGCCGCCACGGCGAGCGAACTCATCGGCGGTCCGGCCGGCAAACACGCCGAGGCCGGCGGCCACCGCTGGTGGAGCGCCCTGCGGGTGATGGTGCTGATCGTCATCGGGATGTTCGCGCTCGGCATGGTGCAGAAGGTGCCCTGCTACAACGGCGCCTGGTTCCAGGGCGGCGACCCGCAGTACATCCATGCCTGCTACTCCGACATCCCGCACCTTTACCACGACCGCGGATTCGCCACCGACGTGGTGCCGTACTTCGACAGCATCCCCGGGTCGCTCTCCGGCAGCGGCTTCCACCATCTGGAGTACCCGGTCCTCACCGGGCTCTTCATGGAGGTCGCCTCCTGGCTGACGCCGCACAGCGGCAGCATGGACCACCGGTCCCAGGTCTTCTGGATCGTGAACTCCGGCATGCTGCTGATCTGCGCGGTCGTCCTGGTGGTGTTGGTCTCCCGCACCAACCGGCGGCGTCCCTGGGACGGGCTCTTCATCGCGCTGTCCCCCGCGCTCGCGCTGTCCGCGACGATCAACTGGGACCTCTTCGCCGTGGCGCTGGCCTCCGCGGGCCTGCTGCTGTGGTCCCGCAGCCGGCCGCTGGCCGCCGGTGTGCTGATCGGCCTGGCCGCCGCGGCCAAGCTCTACCCCGTCCTGCTGCTGCTCGCGCTGGGCCTGCTCTGCCTGCGGGCCGGCCGGATGCGGGCCTTCGGCGCGGCGGTGGCCGGCGCGGTGGGCGCCTGGCTGGTGGTCAACCTGCCGGTGATCCTGCTGGCCAGGTCCGGCTGGTCGGAGTTCTACCACTACAGCCGCACCAGAGGGGTCGACTACGGCTCGGTGTGGCTGATCGTCATGCAGCGCACCGGCAATCCGCTCAGCGGCGTCAGCGCGTACGTCGCCGCCCTGCTGATCCTGCTGTGCGCGGGCATCGCCGCCCTGACCTTCTACGCGCCCCGCCGGCCGCGGCTCGGCCAGGTCGCCTTCCTGGTGGTGGCCGCGCTCATCGTCAGCAACAAGGTCTACTCGCCGCAGTACGTCCTGTGGCTGCTGCCGCTGGCCGTGCTCGCCCGGCCGCGCTGGCGCGACCTGCTGATCTGGCAGGGCGCCGAGGTGATGTACTACGTCGCGATCTGGATGCAGCTGGCCTGGGTGACCGGTGGCACCAAGCACCACGGCCTGCCCGCCGACGGCTACCACCTGGCCATCGGCCTGCACCTGGCCGGTGTGCTCTACCTGTGCGGGATGGTGGTCAGGGACATGGTGCTGCCGCAGCACGACGTCCTGCGGCAGAACGGCGAGGACGACCCCGCGGGCGGGGTGCTCGACGGAGCCGGGGACACCTTCGTCCTCGGCCTCCTCCCGGAGGAGGACGCGGCGAAGCCCTACCCGCCGGAGGACGCGGCCTACGAGGCCTGACGGTCCACTGTCCGGTCGAACTGGGTCGTGGTGTGCCGCAGGTGCGCCACCAGCTCGTCACCGACCGCGGGCGGTGCCACGTCGCCCGGCAGGAAGAGGATCGAGACCTGCATGTGCGGCGGCTCGGCGAACCACCGCTGCTTGCCCGCCCACACGAACGGCGACAGGTTGCGGTTGACGGTGGCCAGGCCCGCCCTGGCCACGCCCTTGGCGCGCGGCATCAGGCCGTGCAGCGCCTTGGGCGCCTCCAGGCCCACTCCGTGCGAGGTGCCGCCGGCCACGACCACCAGGTGGCCGTTGTCCGCGGCCTTCTCCTGCCGGTAGCCGTACCGCTCGCCCTTGGCGATCCGGGTCACGTCCAGGACCGCGCCGCGGTATTCGGTCGCGTCGTGGTCGCCGAGCCACATCCGGGTGCCGATCCTGGCGCGGAATCTGGTCTGCGGGAACTGCTGCTGGAGCGCGGCCTGCTCGGTCGCCTTGAGGTGGCTGACGAACATCGTGTGCAGCGGCAGCCGGGCGGCCCGCAGCCGCTCCATCCAGCCGAAGACCTCCTCCACCGCGTCGCTGCCGTCGGTGCGGTCCAGCGGCAGGTGGATCGCGAAGCCCTCGAGGCGCACGTCGTCGATCGCGGTGTGCAGCTTGCCCAGGTCCTCCTCGGCCACGCCGTGCCGCCGCATCGAGCTCATCACCTCGATGACCACCCGGGCGCCCACCAGCCCGCGCACCCCCTCCACCGAGGACACCGAGCGGATCGCCCGGTCCGGCAGCGGCACCGGCTCCTCACCGAGCCGGTAGGGGGTCAGCACGAGGATGTCGCCGCCGAAGTAGTCCTTTATCCGGGCCGCTTCATAGGTCGTGCCCACGGCGAGCATGTCGGCGCGCAGCCGGGTCGCCTCGTCGGCCAGCCGCTCGTGGCCGAAGCCGTAGCCGTTCCCCTTGCAGACCGGGACGAGGCCGGGGAACTGGTCAGCGACCTGCTGCTGGTGGGCACGCCAGCGTGCGGTGTCGACATACAGGGTGAGCGCCATGGCCTGGAGGACCTTCCTTGTGCGTCGGCCGGTCAGCGGCGCGACATGTAGATGTCGAGTGCCTTGTGGAGCAGCTTGTTGAGCGGGAAATCCCACTCGCCCAAGTATTCGGCAGCCTGCCCGCCCGTGCCCACCTTGAACTGGATAAGGCCGAACAGGTGGTCGGTCTCGTCGAGCGAGTCGCTGATGCCGCGCAGATCGTAGACGCTGGCGCCCATGGCGTACGCGTCCCGCAGCATCCGCCACTGCATCGCGTTGGACGGCCGGACCTCGCGCTTGTGGTTGGCGGAGGCACCGTACGAATACCAGACGTGCCGGCCGACGGTCAGCATGGTGGCCGCGGCGACCGGCTCGCCCTCGTGTACGGCCAGGTAGAGCCGCATGCGGTTGGCGTCCTCGGCGTTGAGCTTCGTCCACATGCGCTGGAAGTACGACAGCGGGCGGGGCCGGAACTGGTCGCGCACCGCGGTGATCTCGTACAGCTGCTGCCAGGCCGGGAGGTCGTCGTAGCCGCCCTGGATGACCTGGACGCCGGCCTTCTCGGCCTTCTTGATGTTGCGGCGCCACAGCTGGTTGAAATTCTTCAGGATGTCGTCGAGGGAGCGGTTCTCCAGCGGCACCTGGTAGACGTAGCGCGGCTGCACGTCACCGAAGCCGGCGCCGCCGTCCTCGCCCTGCTGCCAGCCCATCCGGCGCAGCCGCTCGGCCACCTCGAAGGCGCGCGGCTCGATGAAGTCGGCCTCGACGTCCCGCAGCCGCTTGATGTCGGGGTCGGCGATGCCCGCCTTGATCGTGTTGGCGTCCCACCGGCGGATTATCACCGGCGGGCCCATCTTCACGGTGAAGGCGCCCTGCTGCTTGAGGTGCCGCAGCATCGGCTGCAGCCACTCGTCCAGGTTGGGCGCGTACCAGTTGATGACCGGGCCCTCGGGGAGATACGCCAGATACCGCTTGACCTTGGGCAGCTGCCGGTAGAGGACCAGGGCCACACCGACCAGCTGGCCGCCCTTGGACAGCTGGCCGGGCTGCTCGTCGAACCAGCCGAGGCTCTCCGACCGCCACTCGGACTTCACGTCGGCCCATGCGGGGACCTGGCAGTGGCTCGCCGCGGGCAGGCTCTGGATGTAGGCCAGGTGCTGCTCTCGGCTGATGGTCCTCAGGGTCAGGCTCATGCGGGGCGCTCCCCATGCTCACGACTGCGGGCTTATCTGGCCCGAAGCCTACTGTGCAGGGGGAGCCCTCCCACCAGCCCTGTGGACAACGGCGCGGCTTTCCACAGGGCACCGCCCGAGTGCCGCGCGGCTACCAGAGCCCGCCGGTCAGGCCGCCGTGGGCCACCCCGATGTAGAAGCCCACCGCGGACATGCCGAGGCCGAGGATCAGGACGAAGCGCTCGGTCGTGGTAGCCGAGATGAACTGGCCGTAGCCGCCGGTGAAGATGCCGACCAGGCCGGTCCAGGAGCTGAGCAGGTGCAGGCTGTTGAAGATCGACGAGATGACCGCGATGCCGCCGAGGACGAAGGTGATCATCGCGAGGGCGTTGACCAGCGGATGCGGCCGGCCGTCGGTGTTGAACGTGAAGTGGTGGGTCCGTTCCGCGTGCTGTGCCATGGGGCACCTCCGTGACGGAGAAGTGGCGGGCTGTAGCGCCCGCACACCCGATGTGTACAGATTGCGGGCATAAGGGGGCGGATTTCAACCCGGGGGACCGAGGCGGGTAGTCTGTACGGTCTGCACCGGTGTCTGCGCTGGGCCAGACCGGGCGATCGCGGGTTTTCCCTCGACTGTCAGTGGCCCGCGTTACCGTTGCGACGCAGATACAAACCCTCCTGCCACGGAAATGCCGTGGCCGCTGAGTCCAAAGGAGGTGGGTTCCACTATGCGTCACTACGAGCTGATGCTCATTCTCGACCCCGATCTTGAGGAGCGCGCTGTCTCCCCGCTGATCGAGTCCTTCCTGTCCGTCGTCCGCAATGGCGGCGGCAGCGTGGAGAAGGTCGACACCTGGGGCCGTCGTCGTCTCGCCTATGAGATCAACAAGAAGCCCGAGGGCATCTACTCGGTCGTCGACCTCAAGGCCTCGCCTGATGTCGTCAAGGAGCTGGACCGTCAGCTCAACCTGAACGAGTCGGTGCTGCGGACCAAGGTCCTCCGTCCGGAACTGCACTAGTACCGGACTTCGAGTAGCAGTCAGTCAGCACTGCCCAAAGCCAGTCGAGAGGTCATCCCATGGCAGGCGAGACCGTCATCACGGTTGTCGGCAATCTTGTCGACGACCCCGAGCTGCGCTTCACCCCGTCCGGTGCGGCGGTCGCGAAGTTCCGCGTCGCGTCCACTCCCCGCACCTTCGACCGGCAGACCAATGAGTGGAAGGACGGCGAGAGCCTGTTCCTGACCTGCTCGGTCTGGCGGCAGGCGGCGGAGAACGTCGCCGAGTCGCTTCAGCGCGGCATGCGCGTCATCGTGCAGGGCCGGCTCAAGCAGCGGTCCTACGAGGACCGCGAGGGCGTCAAGCGGACGGTCTACGAACTGGACGTCGAAGAAGTCGGCGCCAGCCTCAGGAGCGCCACGGCCAAGGTCACCAAGACCAGCGGCGGTGGCGGTCGGGGCGGCCAGCCGGGCGGTTTCGGCGGCCAGGGCGGCGGCCAGGGTGGCGGCGGCTGGGGCGGCGGCTCCGGCGGCCAGCAGGGCGGCGGCGGTGCTCCCGCCGACGACCCCTGGGCCACCAGCGCACCGGCCGGCGGCGGCCAGCCGGGCGCGGGCGGCGGGCAGGGTGGCGGCGGCTGGGGCGGCGGCTCCGGCTCGTCCGGCGGCGGCTACTCGGACGAGCCGCCCTTCTAGGGCGGACCTCACACACTTCTTGATCGCATAGGAGAAACACCATGGCGAAGCCGCCTCCGCGCAAGCCGAAGAAGAAGGTCTGCGCGTTCTGCAAGGACAAGACCGTTTACGTGGACTACAAGGACACGAACATGCTGCGGAAGTTCATTTCCGACCGCGGCAAGATCCGTGCCCGCCGCGTCACCGGCAACTGCACGCAGCACCAGCGTGACGTCGCCACGGCCGTCAAGAACAGCCGTGAGATGGCGTTGCTGCCGTACACGTCGACCGCTCGATAAGGGAAGGGTGACCAGATAATGTCGAAGATCATCCTTACCAACGAGGTCAGCGGCCTGGGTGCCGCCGGCGACATCGTGGACGTCAAGCCGGGCTACGCCCGCAACTACCTGATCCCGCGTGGCTTCGCCATCGCGTGGACCAAGGGTGGCGAGAAGGACGTCGAGCAGATTCGCCGTGCCCGTCGCATCCGCGAGATCCACTCGCTGGATGACGCGAACGTGGTGAAGGCCCAGCTCCAGGCCGTCAAGGTCAAGCTGAGCACCCGCGCCGGTGACACGGGCCGGCTCTTCGGCTCCATCACCCCGGCCGACATCGCCGCGGCGATCAAGGCCGCCGGTGGTCCCGTCGTGGACAAG
Source organism: Streptomyces sp. NBC_00433 (assembly GCA_036015235.1). Taxonomy (NCBI): domain Bacteria; kingdom Bacillati; phylum Actinomycetota; class Actinomycetes; order Kitasatosporales; family Streptomycetaceae; genus Streptomyces; species Streptomyces sp. NBC_00433. The sequence continues at coordinate 4,777,506 of CP107926.1, forward strand.
CGCCGGGTCGAGGTCGGTTCGCCGATCAAGACGCTCGGTGCGCACAAGGTGTCGGTGCGTCTGCACGCCGAGGTCGAGGCTGTCCTCGACCTGGAGGTCGTGGCGGCGTAGCGCCCCTTTTGCTCGGCATGTTCCACGTGGAACACCAGGGCCGGGTGCCCCCTTCGGGGGTGCCCGGCCCTGTCGCGTGCCCCCGTGTGCCGCCGTGTACGGCTCAGCGGGCCGCGCCGGTGACGATCCAGCGGCCGGAGCGGGCGCGCAGCCACAGGGCGGCGAGCCGGGTGAGCATCATGAGCGTCATGGCCCACCACAGGGCGGTCAGGCCCGCCCCCAGGGCCGGCACGGCGAAGGCGACCGGAGCGAAGACCGCCAGCGTGACCAGCATCGACCAGGCGAGATACGGGCCGTCCCCGGCGCCCATCAGCACCCCGTCGAGGACGAAGACCACCCCTGAGACCGGCTGCGAGACCGCGACCACCAGCAGCGCGGACATCAGCGCGTCCCGCACGGCCGGGTCGGAGCTGAACAGCGGCCCGATCAGCGGCCGGGCCAGCGCCACCAGCAGCCCCAGGACGACACCGCAGGCCACACCCCACTCGATCATCCGCCGGCAGGCGGCACGGGCGCCGTCCGCGTCCTCGGCGCCCAGGTAGCGGCCGATGATGGCCTGGCCGGCGATGGCGATGGCGTCCAGCGCGAAGGCCAGCAGCGACCAGACGGTGAGGGTGATCTGGTGCGCGGCGATCTCGGTGTCCCCGAGCCGGGCGGCCACCGCGGTGGCGATCAGCAGCACGGCCCGCAGGCTGACCGTACGGACCAGCAGTGGCAGCCCGGCGCGGGCGCACGCGCGGATCCCGGCGGGGTCCGGGCGCAGCGCCGCCCACCAGCCGCCGGTGCCCCCGCTGTGGCCGCCGGAGCCGCTGCCGCCCGTCTGGCGGCGGATGCCGCGGACCACGACCCACAGGTAGACCGCCGCCATGCCGTTCTGCGCGATGACGGTGCCCCAGGCGGAGCCCGCGATGCCGAGGCCTGCGCCGTAGACGAGGGTGGCGTTCAGCCCGGCGTTGGCGGTGAAGCCGCCGACGGCGACCACCAGCGGGGTGCGGGTGTCCTGCAGGCCGCGCAGCACACCGGCGGCGGCCAGCACCATCAGCATCGCGGGGATGCCGAGCGAGCTGATCCGCAGGTAGCTGGTGGCATAGGGCGCCGCCGTCCCCGAGGCGCCGAAGAGGTCGACCAGTGCCGGCGCGGCCGGCAGCACGGCGGCGATCACCAGGGCGCCGAGCAGCAGGGCCAGCCAGATGCCGTCCACGCCCTGCCGCAGCGCGGCGGGGAGGTCGCCGGCGCCGACCCGGCGGGCGACCGCGGCGGTGGTGGCGTAGGCGAGGAAGACGAAGATGTTGACGGCGGTGGTGAGCAGCGCGGCGGCCACGCCGAGCCCGGCGAGCTGCGCGGTGCCGAGGTGGCCGACGACCGCGCTGTCCACCATCACGAAGAGCGGTTCGGCGACGAGCGCGCCGAAGGCGGGCAGCGCCAGGGCGACGATCTCCCGGTCGTGACGGCGCCGCCCGGCGGGACGGCGGTCGCGGTCGGGCCCCGGGCTGCGGGCCCCGGGCTCCTGCTTGTGTGGCGGCTCGGCGACGGGATTCACAAGCACAGCTTAATCGTCCACAAGTAAGAGGTGAAGTGCGCCAATGACTATTACGTATGACTGCGTAGAGTGATCTCCTCCGCGTTGTTTGTGGCGATCTTGGTCGACCGGGAAAAGTTTTTCTCCTGCACAGGCTATGGATGAAGAAAGTGCAGGTCAGGAGGTGTCCACGGGATGACCTTGCAGGTTGTCCACAGCACTGTCCCAAGGCCTGTACACAGGTTGGAGGCAGTTCTCCACAGGTATGCCGCCGTCATCCACACCCCCTGTGGATAACCGCCTTGGTCCAGGCCGCCGCTGGCCCTACCGTGGAGCCTCCGTCCGGCATGCGTGAGCGCAGCCGGGCGGATCGAGGATCGGAGCGGTGCCGTGAAAGAGTGGCACGCACGCGGGGTCCGGCCGGACCGGTCGGACGGGAGGAGGTGGCGGGGGTGACCCAGCCCGAACCCGCCGACGACCACTGGCCCGACCCGCCGGACGACCGCCCCGGACCGCCGCCCGGAGTCAGCCCCTTCCGCAAGAAGACCGCCTCCGACGACAACCGCTACTCCGAGGGCGGCGGCGGCTTCGAGCGTGTCCCCCCGCAGGACCTCGACGCCGAGCAGTCCGTGCTCGGCGGCATGCTGCTCTCCAAGGACGCCATCGCCGACGTCGTCGAGGTGATCAAGGGCGCCGACTTCTACCGGCCCGCCCACGAGACCATCTACACGGCGATCCTCGACCTCTACGCCCGCGGTGAGCCCGCAGACCCCATCACCACCGCCGCCGAGCTGACCAAGCGCGGCGAGATCGCCCGCGTCGGCGGCGCCCCCTACCTGCACACCCTGGTCAACGCCGTCCCCACCGCGGCCAACGCCGAGTATTACGCCGAGATCGTCCACGAGCGGGCGGTGCTGCGCCGGCTGGTCGAGGCAGGCACCCGTATCACCCAGATGGGATACGCGGCCGACGGCGACGTGGACGAGATCGTCAACAACGCGCAGGCCGAGATCTACGCCGTCACCGAGCAGCGCACCTCGGAGGACTACCTCCCGCTCGGCGACATCATGGAGGGCGCCCTCGACGAGATCGAGGCGATCGGCTCCCGCAGCGGCCAGATGTCCGGTGTCCCCACCGGCTTCACCGACCTGGACTCCCTCACCAACGGCCTGCACCCGGGCCAGATGATCGTCATCGCGGCCCGCCCCGCGATGGGCAAGTCGACGCTCGCGCTGGACTTCGCCCGGACGTGCTCCATCGCGAACAAGATGCCCAGCGTGATCTTCTCCCTCGAGATGGGCCGCAACGAGATCGCCATGCGCCTGCTGTCCGCCGAGGCCAGGGTCGCTCTGCACCACATGCGCTCGGGCACGATGACCGACGACGACTGGACCAAGGTCGCCCGCCGGATGTCCGACGTCACCGAGGCACCGCTGTACATCGACGACTCGCCCAACCTGTCGATGATGGAGATCCGCGCCAAGTGCCGCCGCCTCAAGCAGCGCAACGACCTGCGGCTGGTCGTCATCGACTACCTCCAGCTGATGCAGTCCGGCGGTTCCCGCCGCCCCGAGAGCCGCCAGCAGGAGGTCTCGGACATGTCCCGGAATCTCAAGCTGCTGGCCAAGGAGCTGGAAGTCCCGGTCATCGCCCTCTCGCAGCTCAACCGTGGCCCAGAGCAGCGCACCGACAAGAAGCCGATGGTCTCCGACCTGCGCGAATCCGGCTCGATCGAGCAGGACGCCGACATGGTGATCCTGCTGCACCGCGAAGACGCCTACGAGAAGGAGTCCCCGCGCGCCGGCGAGGCCGACCTGATCGTCGCCAAGCACCGCAACGGCCCCACGGCCACCATCACCGTGGCCTTCCAGGGCCACTACTCCCGCTTCGTGGACATGGCCCAGACCTGACCGCCCGGCTTGGAGAACCGCGCGAACAGGTCGGGGATGCGGAAGAATGCAGGCCTCGCGCTCGTCCGAGGTCGCGCTCGGCGCGCGGTCCGGCGGATCAGTCGGTCAGGACCAGCCGCTGGCGGCCGTCGATGAGTTCGCGGACCGCGTCGAGGTGGCCGGTGTGGCAGGCGGTCTCGGTGATGACGTGCAGCAGGATCTCGCGGTGGCTGTGCAGGTTCTGTTCGCCGAAGAGTTCGGTCGGCCACCAGGCGGGGGCGGTGTCCGGGGGCGTGGCGGTGATGATCGCGTCGGCGAGTGAGGTCTCACGGCGGTAGAGGTCCAGTATCGCGGCGGCCGGGACTTCGGGGTCCAGCAGCCAGGCGTTGGGCTCCTCGTCCAGGGCCGCGATGACGGCCGGGTCTCCCGCGAGGACCGCGCCGAACCAGAAGCGCTCGACGTCCAGCGCGAGATGGCGGACCAGGCCCAGGCAGCTCCAGCCGGACGGCAGGACCGGGCGGCGCAGGTCCGCCTCGCCGAGTCCGTCCAGGATGCCCAGCACATGCCTGCGCTGGCCGGTCAGGCAGTCCAGCAGCGTCGCGATCTCGGGACCGGGCTGCTCCGCGGTCGGCTCCGTCATGGGCACACCGTACAAGCCGCCCCGAGCGGACAACCCGCACCCCCGGAACCGCGGGACGCGGCTCCGGGGCTGTCCTTCCCGGGGAGGGGAAGGGTCAGGTGGTGGTCCACACGAAGGTCGCGGAACCGGCGGCGCCGTCCTGGTCCTTCGCGGTGACCGTGACGGTGTAGCTGCCGGTCCGGGTCGCCGCGCCGGTGAAGGTGCCGCTCGCGCTGAGCGAGATGCCGGGCGGCAGGCCGGACGCGGTGTAGGCGCGGTGTGCCGCGGCCGGGTCGAAGGCCCAGTCGACGGCGGAGTGCACCGGGCTGCTCATGCCGTGCGGGTTGGGCACGGACAGCGCGGCGGCGGTGGCGGGCGCCGCGGAGTCTGCGGTGGCCGACTTCGGGGCGAGGGCGGCGGCGATGGCGCCGTTGACCGTGGTCGGCACGGTGAGCGTGCCGGTCTGCGGCAGGTTGCGGGAGGAGTCGCCCACCAGGATCTGGTAGGTGCCCGCGGCTGTGGTCCAGTTGTTGCTGCCGGTGTTCCAGTAGGCCAGATCGTGGGTGCTGACCGTGAAGGTCAGCGTCTGCGACTGGCCCGGGTTGAGGGTGACGCGCTGGTAGCCGCGCAGCTGGTGCACCGGCTCCCCGGTGGGCGCCGGGTCGCCGACGTAGAGCTGGGCGACGTCCGTGCCCGCCCGCGACCCGGTGTTGGTCACCGTGACGTGGACCGTGGCATTGCCGCCGTTGAGCGCGCCGACCTGCAGGTTGCTGTAGCCGAAGGTGGTGTAGGACAGGCCGAAGCCGAACGGGAAGAGCGGCTCGATGTTCCTGGCGTCGTACCAGCGGTAGCCGACATCCAGGCCCTCGCTGTACTGCACCTGCCCGTTGGTGCCGGGCCACTGGGCCGCGGTGTCGGCGGGCACGTCGGCCAGCGACTTGGGGAAGGTCACCGGCAGCTTGCCGGACGGGTTGACGTCGCCGAAGATCAGCGCCGCCATCGCCGTGCCGGTCTGCTGGCCCGGGTAGAAGCCCTCGAAGACGCCCGCGACCTGGTTCAGCCACGGCATGTTGATGGCCGAGTTGTTGTTGAGCACCACGATCGTGTGCGGGTTCGCCGCGGCGACCTGGGCGATCATGTCGTTCTGCTTGACCTGGCTGCCGCCGTTGTCGGGCAGGTCGAGGGTGGTGGTGTCGTGCTCCTCGTTGCCGTAGTTGTCGCTGGCGTAGACGATCGCGACGTCGGAGGAACGGGCCAGGGTGACCGCGGAGGCCAGGTTCGTCGCGTCGTCGTACTGCACGGTGGTGCCGGTGCCGGCGACCCAGTTCTGGATGCCGGTGATCGGCCAGACCGTGCCGGAGCTGGTCACGGTGGCGCTGCCGCCGCCGATGGACTGCACTCCGGCTCCGCCGTCCCAGCCGATCACGGCGATCGAGTGGGTGGTGGCGGTGGACAGCGGCAGGATGCCGTTGTTCTTGAGCAGGACCGTGCCCTCCTCCGCGCCCTGGAGCGCGACCTGCACATGTGCGGGAGTGGTCACGGTGGCGTCCCGCGAACCGCTCGGCGCCTTGTCGAACAGGCCGAAGGTGAAGAACTGCGTGAGCAGCCGGCTGACCATGGTGTTGAGCGTGGTCTGGCTGACCGTGCCGTTGGCGACGGCCTGGGCCAGGAAGTCGGCGAAGAAGTAGCCGTTGGGCATCTCCACCGTCAGGCCCGCGTTGGCGGACTCCACGGTCGAGTGGGTGCCGCCCCAGTCGCTGGTGATGAAACCGCCGAAGTTCGCCTGGCTGTACAGCCCGGTGTTCATCAGGTCCGGGTTCTGGCAGGCCGGGACGTTGTTGACGATGCTGTACGCGCACATCGCCGCGGCCGGCGAGCCCTGCTGCACCGCCGCCTGGAAGGCGGGCAGATACAGCTCCTGCATGGTCCGCTTGTCGACGATGACCGTGCCCGCCGGGTTCTCGATGTTGTAGACGGCCACATGCTTCATCTCGGCCATCACACCCTGGCTCTGGATGCCTTTGATGTCGGCCGTGGCCATCTGCCCGTTGAGGTACGGGTCCTCGCTGAAGGTCTCGAACGAGCGGCCCCAGCGCGGGTCGCGGACGATGTTCAGTGTCGGGCCGAGCGCCACCTGCACGCCCTTGCCGGCGAACTCCGCGCCGATCGCGGCGCCGTACTGCTGCTCCAGCGCGTTGTCGAAGGTCGCCGCGGACGCGTTGGCGGACGGCATCTGGGTCACTCCGCCGAGTCCGTCGCCGACGCCGTGCGGGCCGTCCTGCAGACTGATGTTCGGGATGCACAGCGACGGGATGCCGGTGATGTTGCCGATGTACGGCGAGGAGTTGTTGTTGCCGTGCAGGATCGACACCTTCTGCGCGGTGGTCATCTGCGCCATGACCTGCGAGACGCGGGTGGAGACCGGAGCGGTGGACCCGACCCACGGGCAGCTGCCGTCACCGCCGCCGGGCGGCGGGGTGGTGGTGCCGCCACCGGCGGTCAGCAGGGTGAACTCCCACAGCGAGTAGCCGTACTGGGTCGCGCGGACCGTGCCGTACATCCGCACGTAGCGGCCGGTGGCGTTGAAGGAGAGGTTCTCCACCCCGCCCGTGCCGTTGGTCGTGGAGTAGGCGGTGTTCCACGTGGAACCGTTGTCGGAGACCTGGATCTGGTACGCCTTCGCGTAGGCCGTCTCCCAGCTCAACTGAGCCCCGCAGAGCGCCTGCGAGGAGCCGAGGTCGACCTGGACCCACTGCGGGTCGGACGCCGCGCTGGACCAGCGGGTGCCCGCATTGCCGTCGAAGGCGGCCGAGGCGGGGGTCCCGGCGTTCTCGGTCGAGGACGCCGTGGCGGGCTTGCCGAGCGCGGCCGTGGTCGTACCGCAGGTGGCGGGCGGGGTGCCGCCGCCGGAGCCGCCGTAGACCTGGAACTCCCACAGGGAGTAGCCCCACTGGGTGCCGCGTGCTGTGCCGTACATCCGCACGTAGCGGCCGGTGGCGTTGAAGGAGAGGTTCTCCACCCCGCCCGTGCCGTTGGCCGTGGAGTAGGCGGTGTTCCACGTGGAACCGTTGTCGGAGACCTGGATCTGGTACGCCTTCGCGTAGGCCGTCTCCCAGCTCAACTGAGCCCCGCAGAGCGCCTGCGAGGAGCCGAGGTCGACCTGGACCCACTGCGGGTCGGACGCCGCGCTGGACCAGCGGGTGCCCGCATTGCCGTCGAAGGCGGCCGAGGCGGGGGTCCCGGCGTTCTCGGTCGAGGACGCCGTGGCGGGCTTGCCGAGCGCGGCCGTGGTCGTACCGCAGGTGGCGGGCGGGGTGCCGCCGCCGGAGCCGCCGTAGACCTGGAACTCCCACAGGGAGTAGCCCCACTGGGTGCCGCGTGCTGTGCCGTACATCCGCACGTAGCGGCCGGTGCCGGTGACGTTCAGGGTCTGGACGCCGCCGGTGCCGGTGGCCGTGGAGTAGACGCTGTTCCATGTGGAAGCGTTGTCCGACACCTGGATCTGGAAGGACTTGCCGTAGGCGGTCTCCCAGTTCAGCACCACCTGGGTGATCGGCTGGCTGGAGCCGAGGTCGACCTGGAGCCATTGCGGGTCGGACGCGGCGCTTGACCAGCGGGTGCCGGTGTCGCCGTCGACCGCCGCGCCCGCGGTGAAGGCGTCCTGCACGGACGAGGCCGTGGCGGGCTTGCCCTGGGAGAGCAGGACCGGCGTGGCGGCGCGGGACGAGGTCGCCACGATCGACAGATAGGCCGAGGCGATCATGACCAGTACGAGCAGGACGATGGCCTGCGGTGACTGTCGGAAACGTTTACGGGAAATGGAGAGCCCTTGTGGGGTGACCCTCATGTGTCTGCTCCTACGTGTCGGAATGCAACAGCGGGTGTGGGGGGTGGTAGGAGGAACCGCCAGCGGGCTGAGAGCGCTCTCTGGCAGAGGTGATATCTACGCCCGGCCCTGGGGGGTGTCAACCTTTCTGACACGTAGCGGCGGGTGAAAACGCTTGCTTTGACGGTGAGTTGACCTGGGAGCGCTCCCGTCCCGCACTCCGGCCCGCCCGGATGGGAACCTGGGGGAATGGACGAGGACAGGCAAGCGAACAAGCGCCAGGACAGGGAACCGGGCCGGATCACGGTCGAGTTGGAGGGCGTCCCCGAGACGCTGCTGTGGAATCTCTACCAGCGGTCGGTGGAGGCCGCCCGCCCCGGCAAGCGGGTGCTCGACGACCCGCGCTCGGTGGAGCTGGTCGAGCGGATCGACTACCCCTTCGAGCGCTTCGGCGGCGACGGCATGTCCCAGTGGCACGCGCTGCGGGTCGCCTGCCTCGACGGGGAGGTGCGGCGCTTCCTCGCCGCCCATCCGGGCGGCACGGTGGTGGCGCTCGGCGAGGGCCTGGAGACGCAGTTCTGGCGGGTGGACGACGGCCGGGTGCACTGGCTGACGGTGGACCTGCCCGAGACGGTGGAGGTACGGGGGAAGCTGCTGCCCGACGACCCGCCGCGGCGCCGAACGGTGGCCTGCTCGGCGCTCGACCTGCGCTGGATGGACGAGGTCGGCGACGACACCCCGCCGCAGGATGTGCTGGTGACCGCGCAGGGCCTGCTGATGTACCTGCCGCCGCGCGACGTCAAGCGGCTGATCGCGGCCTGCGCGGAGCGCTTCCCGGGCGGTTCGTTCCTCTTCGACGCGCTGCCGCGGGGGATGGTGGCCCGCAACCAGGCCGCCGGCACGGAACCCGCCGGGGGCTACCGCGCCCCGCGCTGGCAGTGGGGCATGGACACCAAGGAATATCCGAAGGTGGCCACCGCCTCGCCGCGGATCGCCGACGTCCGCAGCCTGCCGCTGCCGCGCGGCCGCGGCGTCTACGCGATCGCCCCGGTCTCGCACCTGCTGCCCGGGGTGCGGTCGATGCGGATGTCGATCGTGTCGGTGCGCTTCGGCCCCGCCGACTACCGTAATGACGCGCGGGCCTGACGCCCGCTCGGCCAGCGACGGCGGAAGGACGTGACGGCGGGTGACCGTGGACGGCGGATCGGGAATCGGAGCGAGTGGCGGCGGGGAGCTGCTTCCCGCCACCCGGCGGGCCCTGCTGCACCGGGTGGCGGTGGGCCAGAGCGAAGGGCGTACTCCCTCACTGGTCGGGGCGGTCGTGCGAGAAGGGGCGATGGTCTGGTCCGGCTCGCGCAGCATGATCGAGGGCCACGCGCCTGACGCCGACACCCAGTACCGCATCGGCTCGATCACCAAGTCCTTCGTCGCTGTGCTGGTCATGCGGCTGCGGGACGAGGGGCTGCTGGAGCTGACCGACCCGCTGAGCCGCCATCTGCCGGAAACGGCGGTGGAAGCGGGCGCGGGCGGGCCGGCCACGGCCGGGCGGCTGACGGTGGGCCAGCTGCTCAGCCACACCTCGGGCATCGCCTCCGAGACGCCGGGGCCCTGGTGGGAGCGCACCCCGGGGACGCTGCGGCCCGAGCTGGCGGATGTGCTCGGCGCCGACCCGGTCAAGCACCCGGCGGGGCGCCGCTACCACTACTCCAACCCCGGCTTCGCCCTGCTCGGCGCCCTGGTGGAGCAGGTGCGCGGGGTGCCGTGGGGCGAGGCGCTGCAGGCCGAGGTGCTCGATCCGCTGGGCATGGCGCGGACGACGTTGCTGCCGCAGGCTCCCGCTGCCGGCGGCTTCGCCGTCCACCCGTGGGCGGATGTGATGCGGCCCGAGGCCGTACAGGACACCGGGCGGATGGCGCCTGCCGGGCAGTTGTGGTCGACGGCCGGTGATCTGGCGCGCTGGGCGGCCTTCCTGATGGCGGGGCGGGAGGGGGTGCTGGGCGCGGCGACGCTGGAGGAGATGCGGCAGCCCGCCGCGCCGCCCGAGGCCGCGGACATGGACAGCGGCTACGGGCTCGGCCTGCAGCTGGCCCGGCGCGGCGGCCGCCTGCTGGCCGGCCACACCGGTTCGATGCCCGGCTTCCTGGCAACGGTCTGGGTGAGCGTCGAGGACGGTGTCGGCGCGGTCGCGCTGACCAACGCGACCTCGGGGCCGCAGATCGGCGCCATCGCCGCCGACCTGCTGGCGATCACCGCCGACGCCGAGCCGGGACTGCCCGCCGCCTGGCGCCCCGCCGACACGCTCGCCCCGGACGTGCTGGAGCTGGCTGGCCCCTGGTATTGGGGCACCCAGGGCTTCTCGCTGCGGATCGACGCCGACGGCGGGCCGAGCCTCAAGCCGCTGACCGGCCAGGGCCGCGCCACGCGGTTCCACGTGGAACATGACGGGACCTGGACCGGTCGCGAGGGCTACTACGCGGGCGAGACGCTGCGGGCGGTCCGCGCGGCGGACGGCTCGGTCAGCCATCTCGACCTCGGCTCCTTCGTCTTCACGCGCGAGCCCTACGAGCCGTCGGCTCCGCTGCCCGGCGGTTTTCCCGGCTGGCACTGACCTCGTCGGAGGCGGCGGCCGGCATGCCCGCCGCGCCGCCGCGTACCGGCGCCCTGAGCAGCAGGGCGGCGGCCACGGTCGCCACCGCGAGCAGGCCGGCGGCGACCAGGAAGGCCAGGTGGTAGCCGCCGGTCAGGGCCGCGGCCTGCGAGTGGCCCGCGGCGGTCAGGTGGTCGGTGCGGGCGCTGGCCAGCGCGGCGAGCACGGCCAGGCCCAGCGCGGCGCCGATCTGCTGGGCGGTGTTGAAGACGCCCGAGATCAGACCGGAGTCGGCGGGCGTGGCGTCGGACATGCCGAGTGTCATCAGGGCCGGCATCGCAAGGCCGAAGGCGGTCCCGAAGACCAGCGTCGCCGGGAGGACGTCCGTGACGTACGAGGCGTGGCCCGCGGGCACCCGGGCCAGCAGCAGGAAGCCGCCGGCGAAGAGCGCGAGGCTGGGCAGCAGCACCGCCCGCTCGCCGAAGCGGGCGCCCAGCCTGGCCGACAGCACGAGCGACATCACGCCGATGACGAGCCCGGTGGGCGCGATGGCCAGGCCGATCCGCAGCGGGTCGTAGCCCAGCACGCGCTGGAGGTAGAGGGTGACCATGAACTGGAAGCCGAAGCCGCCGGCCACCATCAGCGCCTGCACGACGTTGGCGCCGGTCACCAGCCGGGAGCGGAAGAGCCGCAGCGGCATCAGCGGCTGCGGCGCCTTGGCCTGCCGGACCAGGAAGCCGGCCAGCAGCGCCAGCGAGACCGCGCCGAAGGCGAGGGTGGACGCGGACGTCCAGCCGTGGTCGGCGGTGCCGACGATGGTGTAGACGCCCAGCATCAGGGCGGCGGTGACCAGCAGGGCGCCGGGTGCGTCGGCGCCGCGCACCGGGCTGCCCGGCTCCCCGGCGGACCCGCTGACGGACCTGCCGGCCGGCCGGTCGTCCGGCAGCAGGCGCAGGCTGAGCACGGCAGCGGCCGCGCCGATCGGCAGGTTGACGAAGAAGATCCAGTGCCAGTTCACGGCCTGGGTGAGGATGCCGCCGGCCAGCAATCCGAGCACACCGCCCGCCGACTGGACGAAGCTGTAGACGCCCATGGCCCGCCCGCGCCCGCTCGGCTCCGGATAGAGGGCGATCACCATGCCCAGGCTGACCGCGGAGACCATCGCACCGGCGGCGCCCTGGACGAAGCGGGCGGTGATCAGCAGGCCGGCAGAGTCGGCGAGGCCGCAGGCCAGCGATGCGGCGGTGAACGCGGCCAGCCCGCCGACCAGGATGCGGCGGCGCCCGATGAGGTCGCCGAGCCTGCCGGACAGCAGCAGCAGGCCGCCGAAGGCGATGAGGTAGGCGTTCACCACCCAGGCCAGGGCGGACTGGGAAAAGCCCAGGTCGCGCTGGATTGACGGCAGCGCGACGGTCACGATCGTGCCGTCCAGGATGATCATGAGGGTGCCCGCGCTGAGTACGGCGAGGGCTGCGCCGCGGGAACGGGAAGACAGTGGCATGAGGTCGCCTCCTGGCGGATGGATTGCCAGGACTGACCGTAGCAGAAGGTTTTGTTGAAGACTATCTATTACGGGCTTACGCAGTCCGTCCCTGTGCCGCTCACTGCCGGGCCTGCCGCGGGCGGCGCACCCCCTGGACGCCTTCCGGGGAGTCGGCCGGCGCCGCGAGATGCCCGGTGGCCAGCCGGTTCAGCGCCGAGACGAAGGCCGAGCGCTCCGGCTCGGGCAGCGCGCCCAGGACGTCTTCGTGCACCCGGTCGACGATCTCCTGCCCTGCTGCCGCCACGTCCGCGCCCGCCGCGGTCACCCGGATGATGCGCGCCCTGCGGTCGGTCGCCGACGGCACCCGCTGGGCGAGACCGGCCCGCTCCAACTGGTCGACGGTCACCACCATCGTCGTCTTGTCCAGGTCGGACAGCTCGGCGAGCTGCGCCTGCGTCCGCTCGGTCTGCGCGGCATGTGCCAGCACGCAGTGCGCCCGCGGCGACATGCCGATCTCGGCGAGGGCGGCCGTCATCTGCGTGGTCAGCACGTGGGCGGTGTGCTGGAGCAGGAACGACAGGTCGGCGGAGCCGGCGTCCTGCGAGGGTGCGAGGGCGGAATCCGTGGTCATGCGTCGAGGGTAGCAAGATAGGTCCGCTACGGGACGATCCCGTAGCGGACCTCATACGCGCGGTCGCGGGGCTCGGCGCGCGCCCGGGACCTCGCGCGCCGCATTCGCCCGCCGCTCAGCCCAGCTCGGGCCCGAGCAGTCCGAGCACGCCCTCGATATTGGCGTCCAGGTAGTGCCGCAGGGTCAGCGGCACGATGCCCACCGAGGCGATGCCCATCCTGCTGAACGGCACCCGCACCACCTCGTAGTCCCCGCAGGGGTCGTCCACCTCGGGACCGTGCCGCCGGTCGAGATCCATCGACTCCAGCCGGCAGGCGAAGAAGAACTGCACCTTCACGCCGTGCGAACCGTCGTCCGAGATGTGCTCGACGGTGTCGACGAAGGCGGGCACCACGTCGGTGATCTTGGCGCCCAGCTCCTCGTCGATCTCGCGGTGCAGGGCGGCGACGACACCGGCGTCGTCGTCCTCGACGCCACCGCCGGGCGTGACCCAGTAGGGCGCCATGCCGGGCTTGGTGCGCTTGATCAGGACGAGCTGGTCACCGTCGAAGACCAGGGCTCGGGCGGTGCGCTTGACCACCGGGCGGGTGGCGGGGCTGGGCTGTGGATCCGGGGGCATGCCAGACATCTGCCGCGGTCGGCCCGGGGGCAAACGTGCCCGCGGCCGTCAATCGAAGCGCGGGACCGGGCTGTGCGCGCCCTGTGAGCACGCACGCCCGGCCCGTGTCCGTAAGGCGCCCGCGGCCGTCACCGCGTCGCCGCCGCGTCCAGCGCGCCCAGCACGTCGGCCACGATGTCGTCGGGGTCCTCGATGCCCACCGAGAAGCGGACGAAGCCCGGCGGCACGGCGTCGCCGCCCCAGCGGGCCCGGCGCTCCGCGGTGCTCTGGATGCTGCCGAAGCTGGTGGCCTCCGACGTCATCCGCAGCGCGGCCAGGAAGCGCTCGGCGTGCGCCCGGTCGGGCAGGGTGAAGGACACCACACACCCGAAGCGGCGCATCTGCCGGGTGGCCACCTCGTGCGAGGGGTCGGTCGGCAGCCCCGGGTGCCGCAGATCACTCACTTCGGGGCGTTTGAGCAATGCCGTGGCAAGAGCCACGGCATTCGTCGACTGCCGGTCCACGCGCAGAGCGAAGGTCGCGATCGACCGGTGCGCGAGCCAGGCCTCCATCGGCCCGGGAATGGCGCCGACCGTCTTGCGCCAGTACCGCACGCCTGCGGCCAGATCCGGGTCCCTGGTGCTGACATAGCCGAGCAGCAGGTCGCCGTGGCCGCTGAGCGCCTTGGTGCCGCTGGCCACCGAGAAGTCCGCGCCCAGCGAGAGCGGCCGCTGTCCCAGCGGAGTGGCAAGGGTGTTGTCGACGGCGACCAGCGCGCCCGTCGCATGGGCGGCGTCCGCCAGCCGCCGGATGTCGCACACGTCGAGCCCGGGATTGGAGGGCGTCTCCAGCCACACCAGCGAGACGCCCTCCATCGCGGCCAGCTGGGCGTCGCCCGCGGTCGGCGCGAGCCGCACGGTCACGCCGTACGACTCCAGGCGCTCGCGCAGCGCGCGCGTCGTCTGGTAGCTGTCCGACGGCAGCAGGACCGTCTGCCCGGCCTTCACCTGCGACAGCAGCACCGCGGCGACGGCCGCCATGCCCGAGGCGAAGACCGCGGTGCCGACCTCGGGGTCGCCCGGCGCCTCCAGCTCCGAGATCGCCTGCTCCAGGCGCTCCCAGGTCGGATTGTCGTCCCGGCCGTAGACGTAGGGCCCGGTCGGTTCACCGGGCAGGTGGTAATGCGAGACGAAGACCGGTCCGGGCAGCGACGGCTCGTACGCCGTCGACGGCGGCCGGCCCGCGTGCACGCTGCGCGTACTGTCGCCGGGACCGCCGTCCGCGGTCCCGCCGTGCTGCTCGCTGCCCCCCGGTCCCCCGGGAGATTCCGTGCCCCCCTGAGCGCCGGTCACTCGTCGTCCGGCAGGACGACGTGCAGGGCCCAGGACACGACGCTGACGATCAGGCCGCCGACCACCGCGGTCCAGAAGCCGTGCACATGGAAGTCCAGGTCCAGCTTGCCCGCCAGCCACGACGTCAGGAGCAGCATCAGGGCGTTCACCACCAGCGTGATCAGCCCCAGGGTGAGGATGAACAGCGGGAAGGACAGCACCTTGACGATCGGCTTCACCAGCCAGTTCACGACGCCGAAGACCAGGGCGACCAATATCAGGCTCAGCACCTTGCGCGACGTGGAGTCGCCGGTGAGGGTGATGTCCTTGATCACCCAGGTGGCGACGCCGAGGGCCCCGGCGTTCGCCAGCGTTTTGACGATGAAATTCTTCATGGTGTGATCGTCGCAGACCTGATCAGCAGAACAAGAGACCGAACAGAACCGTAGCCCGACCGCAGCGGAGGAGTGGCCATGAAGGTGTTCCGGCTGGACGACCTGGACGCGGAACGGGCCGCGAACCAGGGCGCTTACCTGCGCTTTCTCAAGGAACGCACCATGTCGGCCGGGCTTTACGCGCTCAAGGCGGGCGAGAGCGACCCGCAGCAGCCGCACGCCCAGGACGAGGTCTACCTCGTCGTCAGCGGCCGGGCCGCGATCACCGTGGGTGAGGAGACGACGACCGTCGCGCGCGGCAGCGTGGTCTACGTGCCGGCCGGCACCGCGCACCGCTTCCACCACGTCACCGAGGATCTCAGGGTCATGGTGGTCTTCTCCCCGCCGGAGCCCTAGGGGTGCCTTCAGGGTCGTATCCGGCGTCCGGGGCCTCCGCTCGGGGCAGGAGTGGCCCTACAGTCGAAGTATCGGCGGAAGAACCGCCGGACCGACCCGGGTGCGGGGACGAAGGAGAGTCAAGGCGTCATGGACAAGCTGCTGAAGGGCCTGCCGTGGTGGGTCAAGTGGGTCGCCGTCCCGGTGATCGCGCTGGTGGTCTTCGGTTCTCTGGTCGCGGCCCTGGTGAGCTTCGTGATCGGCCTGCTGTTCAAGGTGGTCGTGTTCGTGATCCTGGTCGGGGCGCTGGTCCTGGTCGTGAAGCGCGTCACGTCGGGCGGGTCGTCCTCGAAGTCGTCGAAGCGCGATTGGTGAGGGCCGCCGCGCCCCCCGCCCGTTCACTTCCCTCGCCGCCGGTGGCCCCCGCCACCGGCGGCGACTGCACGTGCGGGGCCGCCGCGTGCCGGTCCCGCGGCGGGCGCGGAATCCGCGGGCCGCTGCCGGCCCCGTAGAGCTTGCGCCGGCTCGCGCCCGGGTCGGCGTCCTTGAGCTCCCACACCGCGGCGACCCGGGTGACCGTCACGTCGTCCAGCACACCGAGTGAGCCGATGATCACACCGGCGAGCAGGACGCCCTTAATCCGGATCCCCCCGCCGGCAGCGCCGGCGGGAAGCCGCGCTGCACATCGGTGACCGAATAGCGCAGGCCGGGCGGCGCCGTGGGCGCGTAGGCCAGGACGACGCCCTCGCCCGCCGTGTAGCGGCGGGTCTGGTCGGGCTGCACGACCTCGGTGGAGGCCGTGCCCTTGTCGGGCCCCGAGGCCACCTCGATCGTCGCCTTCTGGCACGCGTCACCTGCCGGCGTCCCCGCCGCGCCGGTGTGCGTGGCCGTGTGCGCCGGCGTGGCCATGTGCGTCGGCTCGGCCATATACGCCGCCGTTGCCTGCGCCGGCCTGGTGCGGGATGTCGCCGCCGGTCGGCGGGCGGTGCGCGTGCTCATGGGGGGAGTCCGCGGGCCGATCATCGCAAGGGCCCCTGGTGCCTGTATGTACCCAACCGCTACCGTTGGGGCCACCTTTGCAAACGCGGGAGCTCGGAGCACCGGGCTGAGAGGGCGCTGAAAGCGGAAGCGGCATCACGCCGACGCGACAGCTGCGCCGACCGACGAACCTGTTACCGGGTAATGCCGGCGTAGGGAGTAGGTCTCATGACCACGCAGGACGCACGCACGCGCGAAATCGGCTGGCACAAGGCGTATCTCACCGGCTCACGGCCGGACGTGTCGGTCCCGGTCCGCCAGGTGCACCTCACCAACGGGCGCGATGTGACGCTGTACGACACATCGGGCCCCTACACCGACCCGTCGGTGCAGACCGACGTCCGGCGGGGCCTCGCCCCGGTCCGGGAGAACTGGATCATCGGCCGCGGCGACACCGAGGAGTACGCGGGCCGCCCGGTGCGCCCCGAGGACGACGGCATGAAGCGCACCGCCCCCGGCGGCCTGCGCAATCTGGACGCCGTCTTCCCCGGCCGCCCGCGGCTCCCCCGGCGGGCCCGCGACGGGCAGCCGGCCACCCAGCTCGCCTACGCCAGGCGCGGCGAGATCACCCCGGAAATGGAATACGCCGCCCTGCGCGAGAACGTCCCGCCGCAGACCGTGCGTGACGAGATCGCCGCCGGGCGGGCCGTGCTGCCGGCGAACGTCAACCACCCGGAGAGCGAGCCGATGATCATCGGCAAGCGCTTCCTGGTGAAGGTCAACGCGAACATCGGCAATTCCGCGGTCACCTCCTCCATCGAGGAGGAGGTGGAGAAGATGACGTGGGCCACCCGCTGGGGCGCCGACACGGTCATGGACCTGTCCACCGGGCGCAACATCCACACCACCCGCGAGTGGGTGCTGCGCAACTCCCCCGTCCCCATCGGCACCGTCCCGCTCTACCAGGCCCTGGAGAAGGTCGACGGCCGCGCCGAGGAACTGACCTGGGACATCTACAAGGACACCGTCATCGAGCAGGCGGAACAGGGCGTCGACTACATGACCGTGCACGCCGGCGTCCTGCTGCGCTACGTGCCGCTCACCGCCCGCCGCAAGACCGGCATCGTCTCCCGCGGCGGCTCGATCATGGCGGCCTGGTGCCTGGCCCACCACAAGGAGAACTTCCTCTACGAGAATTTCGCCGAGCTGTGCGACATCCTCGCCGCCTACGACGTCACCTACTCGCTCGGCGACGGCCTGCGCCCCGGCTCCATCGCCGACGCCAACGACGAGGCGCAGTTCGCCGAGCTGCGCACCCTCGGCGAGCTGAACACCATCGCCAAGCGCCACCAGGTGCAGACCATGATCGAGGGCCCGGGCCATGTCCCGATGCACAAGATCAAGGAGAACATCGACCTCCAGCAGGAGATCTGCGAGGAGGCGCCCTTCTACACCCTGGGCCCGCTGACCACCGACATCGCCCCGGCCTACGACCACATCACCTCCGGCATCGGCGCCGCGATGATCGCCTGGTGGGGCACCGCGATGCTCTGCTACGTCACCCCCAAGGAACACCTCGGCCTGCCCGACCGCGACGACGTCAAGACCGGCGTGATCACCTACAAGATCGCCGCCCATGCCGCCGACCTCGCCAAGGGCCACCCCGACGCCCAGGCCTGGGACGACGCCCTGTCCGACGCCCGCTTCGAATTCCGCTGGGAGGACCAGTTCAACCTGGCCCTCGACCCGGACACCGCCCGCGCCTTCCACGACGAGACGCTGCCGGCGGAACCGGCGAAGACGGCGCACTTCTGCTCGATGTGCGGCCCGAAATTCTGCTCGATGAAGATCAGCAGGAGCATCACGGAGCAGTTCGCCCCCGACCTGGCCGCGCCGTCGTCCGACGCCGACATCGAGGCCGGCATGCTGGAGAAGTCCCGGGAGTTCGCCGCCGCGGGCAACCGCGTCTACCTGCCGCTGGCGGACTGACCGCCCGCACGTTCGCCGCTGCCCGGGGAAGCGCACGCGGGCTTCCCCGGGCGGCGGCCTCAATGCCGCTGAGCGGCCGTCAGGGACGTCAGTTGGGGGAGACCGGCGAGGGCCAGCCGACCGTGGAGAAGCTCCGCCACAGGCCCAGCGAGACGACCGCGCTGGCGGAGTAGGTCGACACCAGGTAGGAACTGGGGCGGCCGACCGGGTCGGTGCAGCCCGTGCCCTTGTGCAGGACGATGTCGATGCCGAGGTTGTTGCTGACCCGGTCCACGCCGCGCGGGGCGAAGGAGTGGCATTTGCCGTGGATCGGGTTGCTGATGGTCTGGGCGAAGGCCAGGCCGCGGGTGGCGGTGATCCGGCCCGCCGAGGTGTCCGAGCAGCCGGTGGCCGCCCAGACCAGCGGGACGATCGTGCACAGGGCGGCGAGCGTGCGGCGGACGCGCATGGGCTTCTCCCGTCTGACCAGGTACGGGATGAGTCAAACAACGTCCCGCGCCGGCCGCGACCGGGGTCGGCCAACCGGGGCACTCACGGCGTCGCGGCCGCGGTGTCATTCCGGCGCGTGGTCCGGTCCGCCGAAGTCCGGGCTGCCGAAGTCGGGGCTGCTGAAATCCGGGCTGCTGAAATCCGGGCTGCTGAAGCGCGGCGCGGTCGGCCGCGGGTCCTGCGGCGAGGAGAAGTCGGGGCGCGAATAGCCCAGCCGCGGCATCCGCGGCGCGGAGGGCGCCTGGGCCGGCGCGGCGGGGGCCGGGGTCTCGCTCAGCGCGTCGTCGAGGAAGGGCAGCAGACCGCGGTCCAGCAGCGCCTGATGCCACGTCTCGCGGGCCCGCGCCACCTCGGGGGGCATCCCGTCGGGCGAGTCGTGGATGGCGCCGGAGCCGTCCCGCAGCGCGGTCAGCAGCAGCCCGATGCCGCCGAGCAGGATCGCCGCGGCGGTGACCGCGGCGAAGAACCAGCCCGCCGTGCGCAGCGGCGAGGCGATCGCGGGCTGCGGGTGCACCGCGGCCATGGAGTAGCCGATGAGCAGGAAGATCACCGCCGCGGCTCCGGCGAGCAGCGGCGTCAGGACGGCGATGACGGCGGCGAGGCCGGCGCCCGATCCGGCGCCGTCCGCGACGCCCATGGCGGCGTAGCCGAAGGCCCGGCTGTCCCGGGTCCGCGCCGTCTCGCGCGCTGCCTCGCGCGTGTCGGCGCGGAGCGTGCGGTAGGCGTCGTATTCCGCGGCGGCCTGCCCGCTGATCTGCTCGGCGGCGGCCAGGGCAAGCGTGCGCAACTGCTCGGCATTCAGCGGCAGGCCGCCGCCCGCGGCGCCGTCCGGCCGTCCCGGGCCCTGCGCGTCGTCCTCGTCCAGAACGATGCGCAGGGCTTCGCCCAGTACGTGCTCGAAATCGGGGCGGTCTTCGTTGAGCAGGTGTGGAGCGGTGGTCATGTGCGTCCCCCGATGCTCCGACTCCCCGAGCGAGGCCGGTGTTCCGTCAACGGAACGGGCTCGGCCGGCCGGATGCGCGGAGAGCGGTGTGCCTACGGATAAAGCGATGGTAGAGCGGGGAGGTCAGACCGTGACAGGGTGCAACCAGGAAATGTGGAGGCTAGCCAATCAGCGGGAGTTGGGCAACCAGCAGGCGTCCTTCCATCGTGACTCCGCCGTCCATCGCCACGGCGAGACTGTCCGCGTAGATCATCGGACCGCTCACCGCGTAGCCGCGCTCCTCGCCGTCCTGCGGCACTTCGCCGCCGGCTTCGCCGAGCAGGTAGGGGATCGGGCTGTGCCCGTGCACCACCCGCCGGCCGCCGTAGATGCCGAGGATCTCGCGGGCGGCGTCCGGGCCGTCCTCGCCGCGGAAGGCGAAGCGCTTGGTGAGCTTGCGGAAGAGGTCCCAGCACTCGTCGGCGTCGTTGCGCTGCAGGACGCCGGTGATCGCGTCGTTCATCTCCTCGATGCTGCTGCCGTAGTCCAGGTACGCGGTGGTGTCGGAGTGCACCAGCAGGTGGCCGTCGGTGAGGTGGGCGGCGTCCAGCCGGGAGATCCAGGTCAGATGCCGGTCCTCAAGCCGCTCCATGTCGGAGGGCTGGCCGCCGTTGAGCCGCCAGGCGGCGAGGAAGGATGCGGTGCCGCCCGGGGAGTTGACGGGCGTGTCGCCGAAGCGGTGGGCGCCGAGCAGCAGCAGTTCGTGGTTGCCCATCAGGGCGCGGCAGTATCCGCCGGCCGCGGCGGCCTCCGCGGACAGCTGCATGACCAGCTCGATCACGCCGATGCCGTCAGGGCCGCGGTCGGTGAAGTCGCCGAGGAACCACAGCCGGGCGCTGCCCGCCGACCAGTGGCCCTCGCTGTCCACGAGCCCGCGCTCGCCGAGCGCGGCCAGCAACTCGTCGAGATAGCCGTGCACATCGCCGACGACGTAGAGCGGCCCGGGGCGCTCCGGCCGGTCGCCGACCGTCTCCGAGGGGTCGCCGAGCACCGGCAGGTCGCGGACGGTGGGGGTGTACTCGGCGGGGGCCGGCTGCGTGTCGGGCTCGGTCGGGTCGTACGGCCGGGGCGGCGCGGGCACCGTCGGGAGGTGCGCGGGCGCGGGGGGCGCGCTGTCGAAGGACGGGGCGCCGTCGAAGGCCGGCGCGGGCGCCGGGTAGCCGCCGGCCGCGCTCTCCTGCCCGTGGCCGTAGCCCGCCGCGGACCCGTGCTCACGGCCGAAGTCCGCGGCCGCCTCGTGGCCGTAGCCGCCGGCCGGCTCGTGCGCGTGCTCGTAGGCGCCGCCCGCCGGTTGCTCCTGCCCGTGCTCGTAGGCGACGCTCGCGGGCTGCTCGTACGCGGGCGCGGGTGGGGCGCCCAACGCGTGCTCGTAGCCTGCCGCGCGTTCAAAAGCCGCCTCGGGACGCCAGCTCTCCGCGGTCCCGGGCTCGGCCCCCTGACCTGCCCCCTGAGTCATCGACCCCTCCACGATCGCGCCGCCATCCGCCCATCATAGGAATGACGCTGTCGCGTTGTGACATACCCGGGCAGCTGGATTTCGCAGGGTGCAGACAAAACACCCCGTAGTCACCGCTGGAATACGAAGCCTTGACGAAGGACGGCGCCGCGCGGCGGCTCCGTCCGGACGTCGTTTCTAACCCTCCCCCCGGGCGGGGGCGCGCGGCGGGCTGACGGTGCTGCGGTGCGGGCGGCGCTGGGAGGATGTGCGGATGATCAGCTCGGTCGGCATCACCTGCTGCACGGGGTGGGCCGGTCCCACGCCCTCGATGGCGTCGATGAGCAGCTGCACCACGGCGGTGCCGATTCTGCGCGGTTTCAGCGACAGGGTGGTGATCGGCGGCTCTGTGGCGGCGTAGCCGGTGCTCTCGCTGCAGCAGACCAGCAGCAGGTCGTCGGGCACCCGCAGGCCGTAGCGGCGGGCGGCGGCGAGCAGGTCGGTGCCGTTGGGGTCGAAGAGCCCGTAGACGGCGTCGGGGCGGTCCGGGCGGGCGAGTAAGCGGTCCGCGGCAACGGCGCCGGCACACGGGTCGTGCGCCGGATAGGCCTCGTAGACCGGCTCCTGGCCGATGCGCTCGCACCATTCCAGATACGCGGTGGTCGACAGCCGGGTGTACGTGTCGGTGCTCGTGCCGGTGAGCAGGCCGATCCGGCGGGCGCCGGCGGCCGCGAGGTGGTCGAGGATGCCGAGCACGGCCTCCTCGTGGTCGTTGTCGACCCAGGCGTGCACGGGCAGGCTGCCGGCCGGGCGGCCGTCGCTGACCACCGGCACGCCCTGCCGGACGAGTTCGGTGACCACCGGGTCCTGGTCGGAGGGGTCGACGACGACCGTGCCGTCCAGCGCCACGTTGCCCCACACGTCGTGCCGTGAGGAGGCGGGCAGGATGACCAGGGCGTAGCCGCGGGCCAGCGCGGCGGAGGTGGCGGCTCGTGCCATCTCCGCGAAGTACGCGAATTCGGTGAAGGTGAACGGTTCTTCGCCGTATGTCGTCACCGTCAGGCCGATCAGGCCCGACCTGCCGGTGCGCAGTGTGCGGGCGGCGGCGGAGGGGCGGTAGCCCAGCCGGTCGGCGACCTCACGGACATGGCGTCGGGTGGCGTCGGGCAGTCGGCCCTTGCCGTTGAGCGCGTCGGAGACAGTCGTGATCGAGACGCCGGCGGCAGCGGCGACATCCCTGATCCCCGCTCGTTCCAGCCGGCGTCCGACGGGCCGGCTCGCCTGGTGATTCCCTGCTGCTGTCATGGCGTTGCCGATAGTAGGGCGGCCTTGGTCCGCTCGGCCGCCATCCTGTCGGACACTCAGAAGGAAGGTTTCTGCATGATCGAATTCGTTATGCAATGTGGAATATGCAGGCGGCAGACCGTGAGTTGAGGCGATACGGGCGCGAGCGCGGCGATCTGTGGGCCATTGGCCCAAGAGAAGCCTTCGCGGCAACTCACTCCTACGGGGGATGCGCGCCACCCCGCGCGCCACCGGAGCATGGGGTGGCGCACGGCCGTCGCGCAAGAACGCGCGACCGGCCGGGGTGGCGCGAAGCGGCCGCCCGGCGCCACCCCCGGCTGGGGTCCGCCACGGCGCCCAGGGGCGCCGCAGAAGCCTGTGGCGCACCGCACTCCCCAGGTCGGCGCGGTCCTCGTAGGGTGTGGCCATGAGCCCCGAGACCCCCAAGCTGCGCGCGGAACTGGACGGTATCCCCACTTACAAGCCGGGCCGGCCGCCGGCGGCCGCGGAGGGTGTGCCGGCCTTCAAGCTGTCCTCGAACGAGAACCCGTACCCGCCGCTGCCCGGTGTCCTGGAGGCGGCCACCGCCGCCGCGGCGTCCTTCAATCGTTATCCGGACCTCGCGTGTTCGGCGCTCACCGGCGAGCTGGCGGAGCGTTTCGGGGTGCCGGCCGAGCATGTGGCGACCGGGACGGGTTCGGTGGGGGTGGCGCAGCAACTGCTGCAGGCGACCTCGGGTCCGGGCGACGAGGTGGTCTACGCCTGGCGGTCCTTCGAGGCCTATCCGATCATCACCCGGATCAGCGGCGCCCGGCCGGTGCAGGTGCCGCTGGACGCGGCCGAGCGGCACGACCTGGACGCGATGGCCGACGCGGTCACCGACCGGACCCGGCTGATCTTCGTCTGCAATCCCAACAATCCCACCGGCACCGTGGTGCGCAGGGCGGAACTGGAGCGCTTCCTCGACCGGGTGCCGGGCGATGTGCTGGTGGTGCTCGACGAGGCCTACCGCGAGTTCATCACCGACCCCGAGGTGCCCGACGGCACGGACCTCTACCGGGAGCGGCCGAACGTGGCGGTGCTGCGGACCTTCTCCAAGGCGTACGGCCTGGCGGGGCTGCGGATCGGTTTCGCCATCGCGCACGAGCCGGTGGCGGAGGCGCTGCGCAAGACCGCGGTGCCCTTCGGGGTGAGCCAGCTCGCCCAGGACGCGGCGGTGGCGAGCCTGCGGGCCGAGCCCGCGCTGCTGGAGCGGGTCGCGGGCCTGGTCGCCGAGCGGGCCCGGGTGGTCGACGAGCTGGCCGCGCAGGGCTGGACGGTGCCGGAGACCCAGGCCAACTTCGTCTGGCTGCGGCTGGGGGAGCGCACGGAGGACTTCGCGGCGGTGTGCGAGCGGGCCGGAACGACGGTCCGGCCCTTCGCGGGCGAGGGAGTGAGGATCACCGTCGGCGAGACGGCGGCGAACGACCTGCTGCTGCGTACCGCCGAGGCGTTCCGCAAGGAGCTCTGACTCCGGCGCCGTCCCACAGCCCCTGCGCGGCGGCTCTGACCTGCACTTTCGCCCCCTGACCACCCCCCGGTGGCAGGGGGCGAACGCATGTGCGTGATACTGCTTGTGAATGAGTTCACGTTCACAAGCGCGACGCAAAGGAGACGTATCGTGCAGCTCGCACTGGAGCCACTGAACGTCGCCAGGTGGCAGTTCGGCGTGACGACCGTCTACCACTTCCTCTTCGTCCCCCTGACGATCTCGCTCTCCGCGCTCACCGCGGGCCTGCAGACCGCCTGGGTGCGTACCTCCAAGGACAAGTACCTCAGAGCCACCAAATTCTGGGGCAAACTCTTCCTGATCAACATCGCTATGGGCGTCGTGACGGGCATCGTCCAGGAGTTCCAGTTCGGCATGAACTGGTCGGACTACTCGCGCTTCGTGGGCGACGTCTTCGGTGCCCCGCTCGCCTTCGAGGCACTGATCGCGTTCTTCTTCGAGTCGACCTTCGTCGGCCTGTGGATCTTCGGCTGGGACAAGCTGCCGAAGAGGATCCACCTGGCCTGCATATGGATGGTCTCGATCGGGACGATCCTTTCCACGTACTTCATCCTGGCCGCCAACTCCTGGATGCAGCACCCGGTCGGCTACCGCTACAACCCGAAGACCAAGCGGGCGGAGCTGACGGACTTCTGGGCCGTGCTGACGCAGAACACCGCGCTCGCGCAGTTCTTCCACACCATGTCCGCGACCTTCCTGACCGGCGCCGCCTTCATGATCGGCATAGCCGCCTACCACCTGGCGCGCAAGCGGCACATCGCGGTGATGCGCTCCTCGCTGCGGCTGGCGCTGGTGGTCGCGGTGGTGGCCGGCGCGCTCACCGCGATCAGCGGCGACACGCTCGGCAAGGTGATGTTCAAGCAGCAGCCGATGAAGATGGCTGCGGCCGAGGCGCTGTGGGACGGCCAGAAGGGCGCGCCTTTCTCGATATTCGCCGTCGGCGACGTCAACAAGGGCCACAACGAGGTCGCGATCGACGTCCCCAACCTGCTGTCCTTCCTCGCCACCGACAACTTCACCTCCTACGTCGGCGGCATCAACGACGTGAACAAGGCCGAGCAGCAGAAGTTCGGCCCCGGCGACTACCGGCCGAACATCCCGGTCGAATACTGGGGCTTCCGCTGGATGATCGGCTTCGGCGTCGTCTCGATCGGGGTCGGCGCGGCCGGGCTGTGGCTCACCCGGCGCAGGCTGTGGGTGGCGCCCGAGCACCGGACCGGTGAGGACGAGGTGCCGAACCTGATGCTCACCAGAGGCACCCGCTTCGGGCCGGCCCTGTCCCGCTGGTATTGGCGGCTGGCGCTGCTGACCATGGTCTTCCCGCTGATCGCCAACTCCTGGGGGTGGATCTTCACCGAGACCGGCCGCCAGCCCTGGGTCGTCTACGGCGTACTGCGCACCCGCGACGCCGTCTCCCCCGGGGTGTCCACCGGCGAGGTGCTGACCTCGCTGATCGTCTTCACCAGCCTCTACGCCGTCCTCGCCGTCATCGAGATCCGGCTGATGCTGAAGTACGCCAAGGCGGGCCCGCCGGAACTGACCGACGCGGACCGGCAGACCCCCACCCGTATCGGCGGCGGAAACGACGGCGCGGACGCCGACGACCGCCCGATGGCCTTCTCGTACTGAGCGGCAGGAGGAAAGATCATGCATCTGCACGACGTCTGGTTCGTCCTGATCGCCGTTCTGTGGACCGGCTACTTCTTCCTGGAGGGCTTCGACTTCGGGATCGGCGTCCTGACCAAGCTGCTGGCCCGCGACCGCACCGAGCGGCGCGTGCTGATCAACACCATCGGCCCGGTCTGGGACGGCAACGAGGTCTGGCTGCTCACCGCGGCCGGCGCGACCTTCGCGGCCTTCCCCGACTGGTACGCCACCCTCTTCTCCGGCTTCTACCTTCCGCTGCTGGTGATCCTGGTCTGCCTGATCGTGCGCGGGGTCGCCTTCGAATACCGCGCCAAGCGGGACGACGAGCGCTGGCAGCGCAACTGGGAGCACGCGATCTTCTGGACGTCGCTGCTGCCGGCCTTCCTGTGGGGCGTCGCCTTCGCCAACATCGTGCACGGCGTGAAGATCGATGCCGACAAGGAATACGTCGGCGGCTTCTGGGACCTGCTGCACGGCTACGCCCTGCTCGGCGGCCTGGTGACGCTGGCGCTGTTCACCTTCCACGGTGCCGTCTTCGCCTCGCTCAAGACGGTCGGGCCGATCCGCGAGCGGGCGCGGGCGGCCGCCACCAGGATCGGCGCGGTCGCGGCGGTGCTGGCCATGGCTTTCCTGATCTGGACCCAGGCGGACAGCGGCAACGGCCGCAGCCTGGTCGCGCTGGTCGTGACCGCGGTCGCCCTCGCGCTCGCGCTGGGCGCCAATGCCGCGGGGCGGGAGGGCTGGTCGTTCGCCTTCTCCGGGGTGACCATCGCGGCGACCGTCGCGCTGTTCTTCCTGAGCCTGTTCCCCGACGTCATGCCCTCGTCGCTCGACAGCGCCTGGAGCCTGACGGTCAGCAACGCCTCGGCGACCCCGTACACGCTGCGGATCATGACGTGGTGCGCCGTGATCGCCACTCCGCTGGTGCTGCTCTACCAGGGGTGGACGTACTGGGTGTTCCGCAAGCGGATCGGCACGCAGCACATCGCGACCGCCGCCGCCGGTCAGCCGGCGGGGCGCCCGGTGGAAGGCGCGCGCTGATGTTCCACGTGGAACACGTCCGGCGTGTTCGTGGTGGTCGTGGCGCTCCTCGCGTTCGCCGTGATCGCCGTGATCGCCGTGATCGCCGTGATCGCGGTGTCCGCCCTGTCTGCCCTCTTCGTCGCGAAAGGGGATGTTCCACGTGAAACCTGTCGATCCGCGACTACTGCGGTACGCGCGCACCACCCGGGTCTTCCTGGCCGGCACGGTGGCGCTCGGTCTGGTGGGCGCCGGTCTGATCGTGGCGCAGGCGACGCTGATCGCCGACCTGGTCGTCGGCGGCTTCCAGCACGGCGACGGGACCGGCGCCCTGGGCGGCGACCTGCTGTGGCTGGCGGCCGTCTCGGTGGGCCGGGCGCTGGTGGCCTGGCTGACGGAGCTGTGCGCGCACCGGGCCGGGGCCGCGGTCACCTCGCAGTTGCGCAACCGGCTGCTGATACGTGCGACCGCGCTCGGCCCGGGGTGGCTGACCGGCCGTCGCAGCGGTGAACTGACCACCCTCGCGACCCGCGGCATCGACGCGCTGGACGACTACTTCGCCCGCTATCTGCCGCAGTTGGGGCTCGCCGCGGTCGTCCCCGCGGTCGTGCTGGCCCGCATTCTCCTCGCCGACTGGATATCGGCGCTCACCATCGTGCTCACCCTGCCGCTGATCCCGCTGTTCATGGTGCTGGTGGGCTGGGCGACCAGGGACCGGATGGACCGGCAGTGGCGGCTGCTCGGCCGGCTCTCCGGGCACTTCCTCGACGTGGTCGCCGGACTGCCGACACTCAAGGTCTTCGGGCGGGCCAAGGCACAGGCCGACAACATCCGGACCATCACCGGCGACTACCGCAAGGCCACCCTGAAGACGCTGCGGATCGCCTTCCTCTCGTCCTTCGTGCTGGAACTGCTGGCCACCATCTCGGTCGCCCTGGTCGCCGTCGACATCGGCATGCGTCTGGTGCACGGCGAGCTGTCGCTGCGCACCGGCTTGCTGGTGCTGGTCCTGGCCCCCGAGGCGTATCTGCCGCTGCGGCAGGTCGGAGCGCAATACCACGCGGCGGCGGAAGGGCTGGCCGCCGCCGAGCAGGTCTTCGAGGTGCTGGAGACCGAGCCCGCCACGGCGCCCGGCCGCACCCCCGCGCCCGATCTGCGGACCGCCACGGTCCGGGTCGAGGGCCTCGCGGTACGGACCGAGGGCGCGCTGGCACCGACCTCCTTCACCCTCGCGCCCGGCGAGACGCTGGCGGTGACCGGCCCGAGCGGGGTCGGCAAGACCACGATGCTCAGCGCGCTGCTCGGCTTCGCGCCGGCCGCGCGGGGCCGCATCCTGGCCGACGGCGTCGACCTCGGCACCATCGACCAGGCGTCCTGGCACCGCCAGATCGCCTGGGTGCCGCAGCACCCGCACCTCTTCGCCGGCACGATCGCCGACAACGTCCGGCTGGCCCGGCCCGACGCCGCCGACGCCGACCTGCACGCCGCGCTGGCCGCCGCCGGCGCGCTCGGCTTCGCCGCCCCCGACGACGTCATCGGCGAGGACGGCGCCGGGCTGTCCGCCGGCCAGCGGCAGCGCATCGCGCTGGCCCGCGCCTTCCTCGCCGACCGGCCGCTGCTGCTGCTCGACGAGCCGACCGCCAACCTCGACGGCGACACCGAGGGTGCACTCATCGCGACCCTGCGGGAGCTGTGCCGGGGCCGGACGACGATCCTGGTCGCCCACCGCCCCGCGCTGCTGCCGCTCGCCGACCGGGTGCTCGCCCTGACGCCGGGGGCGGGCGACTCACCCGCACCGGGCTCGCCCGCGTACGACTCCTTGCCTTCGTACGACCGCTCGCCTGCGCCGGACCGGCTGCCCGAGCCGGATCACGCACAGGTGCCGGACCGGTCCAGCACGGGGGGTGTACGCGGGTTGCTCGCCGCGGGGCGAATACGCGGCTTCCGCGGGCGCTTCGCCGCGGCCTGCGGGCTGGGCGCGCTGGCGCTGCTGTCCGCGGTCGGGCTGATGGCGACCTCGGGGTGGCTGATCAGCCGGGCCTCGCAGCAGCCGCCGGTGCTGTATCTGATGGTGGCCGTCACCGCGACCAGGGCCTTCGGTATCGGGCGGGCCGTCTTCCGCTACGGGGAGCGGCTGGTCGCGCACGACGCGGTCTTCCGCGCGCTGGCCGGCGTAAGGGTCGCGGTCTACCGGCGGCTGGAAGGCCTGGCGCCCGCCGGCCTGCGCGAGCGGCAGCGCGGCGACCTGCTGTCCCGGCTGGTCGCGGATGTGGACGCGGTCCAGGACCACTACCTGCGGTGGCTGCAGCCCGCGATCACCGCCGGGCTCGTGGCGCTGGTGTCCGCGGCCTTCGCCGGATGGCTGCTGCCGGCCGCGGGAGTCGCCCTCGGGGCCGGGCTGCTGGTCGCCGGCGTCGCCGTGCCGCTGCTGGCCGCGGCCGTCGCACGCCGTACCGAAGCGCGGCTCGCCCCGGCCCGCGGCGAGCTGTCGTCCAGGGTGCTGGCCCTCTTCACCGGCACCGCCGAGCTGACGGTCGCCGGCGCGCTGGACCGCCGGCGTGACGAAGCCGCGGAGGCCGACCGTACGCTCACCGCGGTCGCCGCCAGGTCCGCCGCGGTCACCGCGCTGGGAGCCGGGCTGACCACGCTGGTCTGCGGTCTCACCGTGACAGCGTGCGGCTGGGTCGGGGTGGGTGCGGTGGCAGCGCGCGACCTGCCGGGTGTGGCGCTCGCGGTGCTGCTGCTCGCCCCGCTCGCCGCCTTCGAGGCCGTCAACGGCCTGCCGCTCGCCGCACAGCAGCGGCAGCGCAGCCGCCGGGCGGCGGAAAGGGTGAACGACGTGCTCGACTCGCCGCTGCCGGTGAGCGAGCCCGCCCACCCGGCGGCGCCGCCCGCCTCGCCCTTCCCCCTGGTGGTGAGCGACCTGACCGCCCGCCACCCGGGACGGCCCTCCCCCGCGCTCGACGGCGTTGGCCTTACCCTCACCCAGGGTCGCCGGGTCGCGGTCGTCGGCCCGTCGGGCGCCGGCAAGACGACGCTGGCGCACGTACTGCTGCGCTTCCTGGACGCCGAGTCCGGCACCTATACCCTGGGCGGTCGGCCCGCGGACGAGTGCGACGGCGACGACGTACGCCGGCTGGTCGGCATGTGCGCTCAGGACGCGCATGTCTTCGACAGCAGCGTCAGGGAGAATCTGCGGCTCGCCCGTCCCGGTGCCGGCGACGACGACCTGCGCGCCGCCCTCGCCGCCGCCCGGCTCGACCTCGACCTGGATCTGGCCGTCGGCGAGCACGGGGCCAGGCTGTCCGGCGGGATGCGGCAGCGGCTCGCGCTGGCCCGCGCGCTGCTGGCCGGCTTCCCCGTACTGATCCTGGACGAGCCCGCCGAGCACCTGGACATCGCCACCGCCGACGCCCTGACCGCCGACCTGCTGGCCGCCACCCGCGGCCGCGACCGTACGACGCTGCTGATCACGCACCGGCTGGCCGGGCTCGCGGGCGACGCCGTCGACGAGATCGTCGTACTCGACGCGGGCCGCGTCGTCCAACGCGGCACCTACCGCGAGCTCGCCGCCGCCGACGGACCCTTCCGGAGCACTTTGGAGCGCGAGCAGCTCGCCGACGCGTTCGGGGCGCGGCACCCGGTTGCGGCGTGATGAAGCCGGGAGGAGGGTGGGAAGCGAGGCGCGACCGGGCTTTCCCGTGCGTGCGCAGGGCGCAGAGCGCCGGCCACGCTGCGGAGAGGATGAGAGCCATGCGGATGATGCTCACCGCGCGAATGGACACCGCGACGGCGAACCAGGCCGTCAACGACGGCACCATGTCAAAAATGGTGCAGGAAATGGTCGAGGAACTACGCCCGGAATCCGCCTACTTCACCACCACGGCGGGCGACCGGTGCTGCTACATGGTCTTCGAGATGAACAAGAGCTCGCAGATGCCGTCGGCCCTCGAACCCTTCTTCCACGCCGGTGCGAAAGTCGATGTGCGGCCGGTCATGACCATGGACGACCTGCAGACCGGGCTGGCCGGCCTCGGCCGCTGACCTGCTTATACCGCCTGCTCCCCGAGCCTGCCAGCGGTACCGGAAAGAGCCGCCGCCGGGTCGGAATTGGGCCGGACGGGTGGCGTTGGTCTGAAAATCCCCGGACTCGGGGTGCGGTTCCGGAAAATCCGTGCTCGTTTCCTCATCATCGGATTAGTCACTTCGACCGACAAGGAAACGAGAGAGGCCATGGCCGCTACCACTCCCCGTGCCACCGCGTTCTGGGGCGCATTCCTGAACGTGCTCATCAAGTGCATCGCCGCGCTGGGCTTCGCGACCCCGGCCCGTATGAAGGGCGCGGCGTCCGGGCACGCGGTGGGCCACGCCACCGTACCGGCGCAGGCCGTCGCCGCCCCGGTGATCGCGGCCGCCGCGCCGAGGGGCGGAAATACGGCGCGCGGACATGCCGCGCCAGCGCATTGCGCCGACCGGGTGATGGTGCCCGCGCCGCGGTCGTCGGGCCGCGGGCGTTCGCTGCCGCCGACGATGAAGCAGCGGATCAGGGCCGAGGCGCACGGCACGTCACCCAGCTCCCGCAGCATCGCCGTCCCGGTCGACGGCCTCGGCGACGCGGCGGCCGCGGCGGCTGCCATTGTCGGCGCCGCCGACCAGGACGCCGCCGACCGCGCCGGCCGCCGCCGCGACCGTGCGCTGTGCGGCTGACACCGCCGGGTTTTCGGCGCTCCACCGCGCCCGCACGGCCCGAGCACCACAGGTCGGCGTACGCCACCGCGTCACCACGGCGCCTTTCCGCGGCGACGACGACCGTCCCAGAACGTGATCCGCGACGTATTCCGTAACGACGTCCGTAACGGGGTCAGCAACGCGACCCGCAACGCGGCCCACGGAGCGGCCGCGAGCGTATCCGCAACGTGACCCGAGACAACCAGAGCGTCACACCGAGGTCGTGACGCCCCCCACCATCCGGCTCGGCTGAGCACATATCCGCACTTTTGTGCGGGCAAGCTCGGCGGATACGGGAGGATGGAAGGGTGACCTCAGCCATCGGTGCCCCCGGCGGGCCCTCCCCTTCGCCCGACGCGCACCCGCAGCCTTACGCACACGACGACTTCGCCGTCACCTCGCCGCGGCTGATCGCCACCGACCTGGACGGAACGTTGCTGCGCAACGACCGCTCCGTGTCGCCGCGCACGATCGCCGCGCTGGCCGCCGCAGAAGCGGCTGGCATCGAGGTCTTCTTCGTCACCGGGCGCCCCGCACGGTGGATGGGCGTGGTCGCCGAACACCTCGCAGGACACGGAATGGCGATCGTCGCCAACGGTGCCGCGGTCTACGACCTGCGTGCGCACCGGCTGATCGAGGCCTTTCCGCTGCCCGAGGACGACGCGCTCGCGGTCGCGCACGCGCTGCGCGCCGAGCTGCCCGGCACCAGTTTCGCGGTCGAGCGCGCCGGGAGCTTCCGGCGCGAACCCGCGTACGGCGCCATCGAGCCCGACCTCGGGCCGCCGGCCGCCGTCGACGTGCTGCTGGCCGAGGACCGCGCGCTACCGGTGCTGAAACTGCTGGCCAAGCACCCCTCGATGGACCCCGACGACTTCCTGGCGGCGGCGCTCGCGGTCGCGGGCGGGCACGGCGAGATCACCCGTTCGAGCGAGACCGCCCTGCTGGAGGTCAGCGGCAAGGGCGTCAGCAAGGCCACCACGCTGGCGCGCTGCTGCGCGGAGCGCGGGGTCACGGCAGCCGAGGTGGTCGCGTTCGGCGACATGCCGAACGACCTGGCGATGCTCGGCTGGGCCGGTACGTCCTACGCCGTCGCCAACGCGCACCCCGACGTCCTGGCCGCCACCAATCGCCGGACGGCGGCGAACGAGGACGACGGGGTGGCGCGGGTGATCGAGCGGATCGTCGCGGCCCGCCGCAACTGAGCGGCCGGGCCGCACGGACCCCGTACCGCTGCGGTCAGCTCTGGCCCTCGCTCGCCACGACGGAGAAGACCGCGCCCTGCGGGTCCTGGACGACGGCCATCCGGCCGACCTTGTCCATGTCGAAAGGCGGCGTGATCACCGATCCGCCGGCCCGCACGAGCGCGTCGACGACGCTGTCGGCGTCGTCCACCGCGAAGTTGACCATCCAGTGCGGCGGGGTGCCGTCGGGCAGGCTGTCCAGGCCCATGACACCGCCGATGGTGTGGCCCTTGACCTGGAAGCCGTCGAATTCCGGCATCTCCGGCATCGGGCCCGCGGTCAGGCCGAGGACCGCGGAGTAGAAGGCGCCGGCTCCTGCGGGGTCGGGGCTGTGCAGCTGGTTCCAGACCAGCGCCCCGTGCTCGTTGACGATCTCGGCGCCCTTGAAGTCCCGCGGCTGCCACGCACCGAAGACGGCGCCGTACGGGTCGGCGGCGACGAACATCCGGCCCAGGGTCATGACGTCGGAGGTCGGCATGATGACCGTGCCGCCGTTGGCCTTGACCGCGGCCTCGGTCGCGTCGGCGTCGGCCACCGAGAAGTAGGTGGTCCACGCGGTCGGCGGGGCGGGCTGGTCGCCCATCGCCATGGCTTTCATCAGACCGGCGACCGGCTTGCCCTTCTGCGTACAGACCGAATAGCCGCCGTATTCGTCCGGGCCGATCTCGCCCTGCCAGCCGAACAGGTCACGGTAGAAGTCCAGGCCGGCTTGCTGGTCGGGCACCATCAGGTCGATCCAGCACGGTGTGCCGGGCTCGTAGGGGCCGGTGACTTCGGACATCTGGCGCCTCCATGAGTGGTCCGGGGTGCCGCGGGGGCCCCGGTACGGAATGCCGCCACCCCGGCCGGACGACCGGGTGGCCACGCCCCCGATAGACCACCCTCCCCGCCGCCCGGCACTCCCGCTACCCGAACGCGCCGGCGCCGAACGCGCGCTCGCGGGGTGCGGACCCTCGGCGCGGGCGCCTTACGCGAAGGCGGCGGCGTGCCGGGCCGCCCAGGCGGCGAAGGTCCCGGCCGGCCGGCCCAGCACCCGCTCGACGTCGGAGGTCACCGCCTGCTCGGCCGGCAGCGGCTCGCCGAGGATGCCGAGGGTTGCGTCCGCGACGGGCTCCGGCATGAAGCCCAGCATCTGCTCCCTGGCCTCGGCCCTGCTCTGCTCCACGAAGTCCACCGGCTCGCCCAGCGCCGCGCCGATCGCCCGTGCCCGCTCGCGCGGCGAGAGGGCGGCGGGCCCGGTGAGTTCGTACGTACGCCCCACGTGGCCCTCCTCGCGCAGCACGGCGGCCGCGACCTGCGCGATGTCGGCCGGGTCGATCGCCGGCAGCGCCACATCGCCGAACGGTGCGAAGACCGTCCGCCGGGTGCGTACGGTCTCGGCCCAGGCGAAGGCGTTGGACGCGAAACCGCCCGGCCGCAGCACGGTCCAGTCCAGGCCCGAGCCCCGTACGGCCGCCTCGAAGCGGGCCGGGTGCGCGTACGCCTGCGGCCGGGTCCCCGCGCCCTGCGAGGACAGCAGCACCACCCGGCGGACGCCGCCGGCCTTCGCCGCGTCCAGCACGGCGTGCGGGTCGTCGCCCGCGACCAGCAGGAAGAGCGTGTCGGCGCCGTCGAAGGCGGGGCGGAGGCTGTCCGGCGCCGCCAGGTCGCCCTGCCGGTGGGTGACGCCGGTCGGCGTCGCCGGCGCCGCTTGACGCGACATGGCGACGACCTCCTCGCCGCCTGCCGCGGCGAGTGCGCTGACGACCTGCTGCCCGACGTTTCCGGTTGCTCCGGTCACCACGATCATGATCACTCCCAGGTCCGATGTCCCGTTGACCCGATGAAGCTAACATCGTGGAGATAGTAGGTACCTAGAGGATAGTAATGGCTTTTCCTGGTGCCGCCGCTTGCTCAGCCGGCCAGTTGCGCCAGGCCTTCCGTCGCGATGCGCTCGAAGACCTCCGGGTCGGCGGCGAAGTCCGAGTCCGGGATCGGGTGGTGCAGCACGATCTCGGTGATGCCCAGCTCGGCGTGCCGCCCGGCGAAGTCCACGAAGGCGTCCACCGAGTCCAGCGGGGCGTTCCTGTCCGGCGTGAAACCGGTGAGCATGATCCGCTCCAGCTCGCCCGGGTCCCGACCGGCGGCCGCACAGGCCTCGCCCAACCGCTCGACCTGCCCGCGGATCGCCGCCCGCGACTGCGCCGGCGTACCGGCCTCGAAGAGCGCCGGGTCCCCCGTGGTCACCCAGGCCTGCCCGTAGCGCGCCGCCAGGGCGAGCCCGCGCGGCCCGGTCGCCGCCACGGCGAAGGGCAGCCTCGGCTGCTGCACGCACCCGGGGATATTCCGCGCCTCCTCGGCCGCGTAGTACGTCCCCCGCTCGGTGACCGCGCCCTGCGTCAGCAGCCGGTCGAGCAGCCCGACGAACTCCCCGAACCGGTCCGCACGCTCCCGCGCCGTCCACGGCTCCTGCCCGAGCACGGTCGCGTCGAAGCCGGTGCCACCCGACCCGATACCCAGCACGACCCGCCCGGCGGAGACGTCGTCGAGCGACATCAGGTCCTTGGCGAGCGTGACGGGATGCCGGAAGTTCGGCGAGCCCAAGCCTCGTTCATACAATCGGTCCATGCGGCGACATGAGACACAGGAGACGACAATAACCCCAGGTGAACCAGCGGCTTTGTACTGCCGGATATCCCAGGCGGACGACGACGACCAGACCGGCGTCGACCGCCAGGAGCGCATCTGCCGGGAGATAGCCGAGCGCCGGGGTCTGGTCATAGACCCCAGCCACGTCTTCGTGGACAACAGCCGCTCGGCCTGGCGCCGTAACCGCAAGCGGCCGGGCTGGGACCAGCTCCTCGAAAGCGCCCACCGCCGGGAGTTCCGGCACATCATCGCCTACCACCCCGACCGTCTGATGCGGCAGCCGCGAGACCTCGAAGAACTGCTCCAGGTCTCGGACGACCACCAGATCCTGCTCCACGGCGAAGCCAACCGGCGGAACCTCTCCGACCCCGACGACCGCTTCATCCTGCGCATCGAGGTCGCCCACGCCTGCCGCTCCTCGGACGACACCTCCCGCCGCTTGAAGTCGGCCCTGAAGGAGCGGGCCGAGATCGGCCTTCCGCATTCCGGCAAGCGCCGCTTCGGATACGAGCCCGACGGAATGACCATCCGGGAGGACGAGGCCGAGATCGTCCGCGAGGTCTTCGACCGCTACCTGAAGGGCCAGAGCCCGAGCGCCATCGCGCTCCTGCTCCACAAGCGCGGCGTCAAGACCGTCTACGGCAAGGAGTGGTCCCAGGGCACCGTCCGCGCCCTCCTCGATTCGCGTCACGTTGCCGCCATACGCATGCACCAGGGAGAGGAGGTCGGTCCGGGCAAGTGGCCGGCGATCATCGAGCCGGGCATCTGGCAGGAGACCCGCACCCGACGGGAGTACCGGTCCGCCATCCACCAGACCAACCTGGAGCTGCGCCGCTTCTACTTGCTCCGAGGCCTGGTGATGTGCGGGCGCTGCGGCACGCTCATGTCCGGCACGAAGGTGGGCTCCGCGCCGTCGTACCTGTGCACTCGCCACAGCCGGAACGGCGACAAGAAGTGCGTACGGCGCATCGCGGCAGTGAAGTTGGAGGGGTTCGTCACCGACGCTGCCATCGACCTCCTGCGCAGGCTCACGGTCACCGGGCAGCTCGCCTCCACTTCCTTGCCCGATGCCGCCTCTCGATCCGTGGAAGCAGATCAGCAGCAGCTCGACGAGCTGAATCAGATGTGGACGGCGAAGGAGATCACGACAGCGGAATACCGCGGGATGCGCAAGGAGATCACCGAGCGCATCGCCAAGGCGCAGCGACGCCTCGTCGTCCGGCCGATGAAGCTGCTGGAAGGGCTCACCGGTCCCGGAGCTGCGAAGGCGTGGGAAGCCGAGGACATGACGGATGAGCGGCGCAATGCGGTGATGCGTTTCCTCTTCGCCGGAATCGTCATTGACGCGTCGACCAAGCCCAGCGGCGTCTTCGACTGGGACCGGATCAGCATCGAGCAGAACAACCTGTAGGGCGGCTGTCGTCTTCTATCACGGATTTCCGGCCTGACCCAGCTCAGGATCGCGTGGGACTGTCGGCTCCAGCGCGGGAGCCCGAGGACCGGGTTTCTCCTGCTGAACAGTCCTATCCGATGGCGCACGAGGGAGCGTGAAGTCGATGCGGGAGACGGTGGAGTCATGGAGAGGGCGAGCCGAAGCTGCAGTGTCCCGGTCTGCTCTATAACCCGGAAAGTACCGTCAGGCAAAACGCGTTTTCTGCGGATCCTTGTTGTCATCCGCCGCACGGAGTTCGCCAGACCTCCGGCCGACGGCTGCCCGGCCCAGTGGTGTTGGAGCGCCACCCGCCGGAGCGCATGACGACCGCCCGCCCGCTCAACCCCACGGCACACGGCCTGCCAGCCTCGTGCCGTTCCGAGGACACACCTATGCCCGAACCCCAGCCGCGGCCTGCCGCGATCCAGCCCACTGCTTCCGACTGCCGTCCGGTGACGGACGAGGCACGGGAGGCCGCGCTGCAACGCGTCTGCGCCGGCTTCGTCACGACGATCAGTCCGCGCAGCGCCGCCCGGCTTGCTGACCTGCTCTCCAGTACGACTTACGTCCAGGCAGCCTGACCTGGCCTGGATGCGGGAGCGGCCCTTGGTGTTGGAGCACCAAGGGCCGAGAGGACTCCCGGACGACCGCCCAAACGATCTACCCCGGTGCCGAAGGCCTGCCAGCCGATGCGGCGCCCGAGTGAGGAAGCACTGTGTACCAGCCTACGTCCCGACCGCCGCGTGCCGCGCCCTCGCGCTCTCCTTGCGCCGAGCGGCCGACGCTCTCCGGACTTCCCATCCACTCCCGCCGTGATCGCGCTGCTGATCACGCCTTTCCGCTGGCCCTTTCCGGCGCCTGCGTTCGGTGCAGGCGGGAGCTGGACCCGGCCGATCGCTACCGTCTGATGCGTGATCAATTGCTTTCGCGAACAGGGCGATTGGGCCTGCTTTGCGTGGTACGTTCTGTCATCGAAGAACTCAATAAGGTGACCCCGGCAGCGCTACCAACGCTCCGGGGTCCGGCACAAGGAGCGGTAACTCCTCATGCAGATTCATCGTAGCCGCCATGCGCGCGGCTTCACGGTCCTGCCCAACACTCTGCTGCAAGACCGTCGGCTGTCCTACACCGCCCGCGGCCTTCTCGCCGACCTCCTCTCCCGTCCCGACGGGTGGTCGGAGGACGGTAGGCGGATGGCCGACACCAGCCCCCAGGGCCGCCACGCCGTTGCGAAGGCGCTGCGGGAACTGACCGCCCTCGGCTACTACCGCGTCGACCGGGTCCGACGCAGCGACGGAACGTTCGTCAGCGAGGCCCACGTCTACGACACCCCGCACGCCGCTCCGGGTCTCACCCGTCCGGGATCCGGTACGGCGGCAGCCGAAGACCAGGTCACCAACCCCGTAAAGGACCGTGGGAAAGAACCCACCCTCCCCGTCCGGCGGTCGAACGCCGCCATGGCGGGCAAGGACCGCACGGGCATCGGGGAGGCTGGGGGGACGAAGCCCCCGGCAACCGATCCTGCGTCGGACGGCCCCACCGGTGAGGCAGTCGCCACGCTGTTCCGGGTACTCCGGCCCGAGCCCCGCCTGCGGCTCGGCACGGTCGAGGCCCTCGCGCTCGCACCCCTGGTGAGTACGTGGCTGGAGCGGGGCTACGGCCACCGCGACCTGTCCGAAGCACTCCTCGGCGGGCTGCCCGCCCAGGTCCACAGCGCGGCGGCGATCCTCCGCGACCGCCTCACCCGCAAGCTCCCCCCAGCCCCGGAGCCGGTCGTCCCGGCCAAGCCGCGCTGGGCGGGGGAGTGCGCCACGTGCGCCCGCCCGATCCCGCACGAGGGGATCTGCCGCGCCTGCGCGGGCCTGGCCGACAAGCCCGACGAGACCGCCGCACGCGCGAGCGTCGCCGCTCGCGGCAGGGCCAGGGTCCGCGCCGCCCTCCAGGCCGACGCCGGTCGGCTCCCGGCCAGAGCCTGACCCCCACCACGCCGCGCCGTACGCCCGCCTGAGGGCTGCGCCCCGCGTAAGGCCGCCGCCCCCTCTCATCCGCGCTGACGCACCCACGTGCACCCTTACCGCCGCGCGCTTCTCCGGCATGCCCGGAGCACCCCGCTTGTCAGCCCGTCCCTGACTGGAGTCTTCATGCCCGCCACCGCACGTCCGCGCCCCGCCCTGCAAGCCCCGCCCCACCGCGAGCCCACCTCCGGCCGTCGCGGGTCCTGGTGGGATCCGCTCGCGCTGATCCTGCTCGGCCTGGCCGGCGGAGCCCTGTCGTACGACTCCCTGCGGCAGATGGCCGTCGCCGTCCACATCCGCCCGCACCTGGCCTACCTCTTCCCGCTGGTCATCGACGGATTCATCGCCTACGGCGTCCGCGCCCTCCTCGTCCTGCGCGACGCGCCCTGGCCCGCACGCGCCTACGCCTGGACCCTCTTCGGCACCGCCACCACCGCCAGCCTGTGGGCGAACGCCCTGCACGCCGTACGCCTCAACCAGCCCGGCGCCCACACCCTCCTGCTCGGCGACCACACGGTCGCCGTCCTGTCGGCGATAGCTCCCCTCGCCCTGGCCGGAGCCACCCACATGCACATCCTCATCGGCCGCCACAGCCACACGACGGCCGCCGGAACTCCCACCATGATTCCGGCGGCCCCGGCCGCGATTCCGGCCGCACGGGGAACAGCGGCTCCGAGGGACGAGCCCGCAGGCGGAGCAGACACAGCGGCCGGAACCGAACCCGCAACAGCCCCGGAGACGGAAGGCATCACCGGCCACGACGACACAGCTGCTCGGGCAGACGCTGAAAGGGCTGGCCAGAAGCCGAAGGGCACTTCCGGCCGGCGTTCGCAGACGGGGCGCAGCGGGCGCAAGGCCGAAGCGACGATCGGGCAGCTCGCCGACATCATCCGCCGTGCCCACCCGGATTCCGGCCAGGTCACCCGCGCCATGGCCCGTGAGGCCATCGAAGCCCAAGGAATCAGCGCAGGCAACGAGCGCATAGCCGAAGCCCTCAAGTCCCTCCAGCCCGGCGACGAAGCCCGCGCCCACCCCAGTACCGAGTGAACGGCCGCGCGGGGCGGCCGAACGGGCCGCCCCGCTGCCACCCACCACGAAGTGCACTCCTACGGGCCCACGGCATCTCCGTTTGTGGCTCGACCCAGCCCTGGAGAACCGCATGCCGTACTTCCACGATGCCAACCGTCGCGGCAACGAAGTCCCCGACTCGTTGCCTGCCCCGATCCGCAACGGAACCAATCCGCCCCAGCCGAAAAGCGCAGCAAGTTGTGCGCTGGGACACTCCCCCGCCGGGGGAGCGTCCTGCACGCGTTCCTGCGCCCCGGGGGTGGCGCAGGACACCGGCCGCCGGGGGGCGACCGGTGCGGGGCCCGGGGTTGAGGGCGCCCCGAAGACCGGCCCAGCGCCCGCACACTCGCAGCGACGTACCCGCACCCGCCAGAACAAGCAGCGCCCCGCCGTCAGCGTCCGCCTCAGCACGGGCGAGCGTGCCTCGGTGAAAGCCGCCGCTGATCACGTCGGTGCGAGCCTGGCGAAGTTCATCGCTCAGGCCGCACTCGCGGCGGCCGAGGACATCAACCGGATAGCGGCGAATCTGCTGGACCTGCGCGGCACCATCCGCGAACTCATCGCCGCCCGCACCGACCTGGCCCGCATCGGCAACAACATCAATCAGATCGCCCGCGCCTTCAACTCCGGCGGCGACCCGGTCGGCGCCGAAGCCGCCCTGGCCGATGTTCGCCGTGTAGCCGCCCGGCTGGAGGCCGCCGCCCAGAAGCTGGCCGAACGCGCATGATCCCATCCATCCATAAACCCGGCTCGAACACCGCTGGCGCCATCGGCTACCTCTACAGCACAGGCCGGGGCCACGAAGCCCATACCGACCCCCACCTCGTCGCTTCCGGTGACGGCCTTGCCCCCGACCCCGCTCGCGACCCGCAGGCCACCTTCAAGCAGCTCACCGCCTACCTCGACCTGCCCGTCCAAGCCATCGACCCCGCCGAACGCCCCGCCCAGCACGTCTGGCACTGCTCGGTCCGGAGCGCACCGGAAGACCCGCTCCTCATCGACCAGCAGTGGGCCGACATCGCCCGCCGCATCGTCGCCGCCACTGGCATCGCGCCAGAGGGCGACGACGCCGCTTGCCGGTGGATCGCCGTGCGTCATGCCGACGACCACATCCACATCCTGGCCACCAAGGTCCGCCAGGACGGCACCAAGCCCCGCGACTCCTTCTCCTACAAACGCGCCCAAGTCGAGGCCCGCCGGATCGAGATCGATTACGGCCTCCGCCGCGTCACACCCGGCGACGGCACCTCCGCCAAACGCCCCACCCGCGCGGAGACGGAGAAGGCCCACCGGAGGGGCAGTTCGCGGACCCCACGAGAGCAGCTCCGGATGATTGCCCGCACGGTCGTCGCCGTGTCCACCAGTCCCGAGGAGTACTTGCACCTGCTGGCCGGCAGCGGCGTGCAGGTCGACTTGCTGCGCTTCCCGTCCGGAGACATCCGCGGTTACAAAGTCGCCCTCGACGACGACACCAACGCCGAAGGCCAGCCCATCTGGTTCTCCGGCTCCACCCTCGCCCCCGACCTGTCCTACCCGCAGATCCGCGACCGCCTCACCACCACCGGCCCTGCCCCGGTGGCCGACCCGCCCCGGCCCAACCCGTGGCACCAGGCCACCGCTGCCGTCGAGCGCATCCCGCACCACCTCGACCAGAACGACGACCCGGCCTCCCAGGCCCACATCACCGCGTTCGCCGAAGCCCTCGACGTTCTCCCCCTCAAGGCACCTCAGGAGATCCGGCACCATCTCCGGCAGGCAGCCAGCGACTTCGAACGCGCCAGCCGCTCGCGTATACGCGCCGACCATCAACATGCCCAAGCTCTCCGCAACGCCGTCCGCGCCATCGCCCGTCAACCCGCCACCGGCGACGGTGCCGCACTGGCAATGTTCCTCGACGCCGCCGTCCTCGCCCTCATCGCAATCCAGCGCTGGCAGACCGCCCGCCACCAAGGCCAGCAGGTCGAAGCCGCCCGCCGCACGCTCAACCACCTTCAGGCTGCATACGACCAGGTCGTGGCCACGCCACTCGCCGCCCTCACCCACCGCACCCCATCGCAGTCGGATGCCGACCGTCATGCCCAGCGGATACGCCTTACCGTCCCCGCCCATGCCGAGCAGATCCTTCACGACTCCCACTGGCCGGCCCTCGCCACCGCTCTCACCGACGCCGAAACCGCCGGCCACGACCCCACCCGCCTCCTTCAGCAGGCAGCCGACCAACGCGCCCTCACCGACGCCCACTCACCCGCCCAGATCCTGATCTGGCGCCTCCAACGCCTGGCAGCACACCCTGCCCCCAGCCCCCGCGCACGCGCCGCCCAAGCCCGCAGCACCGTCGCCACACGCCGAACTCCACCTCCACCTACAGGCCAGCAGGCGGGTCGCAAGTCCGAACAAGCCCCTGCCAGCACGACCGAGGTCAGCCACCAACGTCGGCACCGTTGACGCGGCGCTTGCGTTCCAGGACGACGATCGGGCAGTTCAGCGCTTCCGCGATCTTGATCAGATTGGCGGGCGTGGCACTGCGCCAGCCCGATTCGATCTCTCCCATGAGCTGTTCGGAGATCCCGACCAGGTCCGCGAGCGCTCGCTTCGTCAGGCCCGCCTTCTCGCGAGCCCACGCGACAGCCTCTGGCTCTTGGCAGAGCCTTCTGGGCCGAGTCCGGGTATGTGCTGGCATCCCTACTCCGTAAGCGGTGTCGAGGAGTTTTCGGCCCAGTCCCGGCGGGCCTCGGCGAGGGCCGGACGCACTTGGTTGTCCAGCACGTCCGCCTGCTCCCGCAGCACGGCGGCCAGTTCGGCGACACCGTCCGGGTCGAGCGCCGTCACGCGGTAGTCGTCGACGAGGCAGAAGTTGAAGACCGGGACCCGCCACTCCGATGCCGGTGCGTAGGGGTCGCAGTCGATGGCACCGCAAAAGACCGGCACCTGCTCACCGGTACGCATGGGCTCGCCGTCACGAGCCGGTACCTCCACGGCCAGGAACCGGCCGGAGACGTCCCGATGATGGTTGATGTCGCTCAGCACGACACCGAGGCGTTCCAGAGGCACCTCGCTCTCGCTCGGGTCTCCCTCGTCCCAGTAAGGCAGATGCCCGCTGACGGCGATCCCGCTGTCCGTCGTGACGGTCCACGTCCGGCGGCCGACCGAGTGCCCTGGGGCTTCGACAGCAACGGGGGCAACAGCGCCCGGCGCGGTAAGGCACGGCGGCGTCGTCTCGTTCGGATACGTGGTCATTGCGAACCCCCTACGCCTGTGGTCCCGCTTTCCAGGTCCACCACCGTGAACTCGGTCAGGCGCGTGATCAACTGGCCGGCGCGCATCCAGGGCATGCGCGGATCACCGAAGGGGAGGCTGACGGCGTTGACGGCCCGGGGCGGGCCGGTAGTGGGCCTGTACAAGGCGCCGTGAACTCCGTAAGGGCTGAAAGCGCGGACGCGGAGGACCGTGAAGGAACGCCGGAGGTGGGGGCACGCGGAGGTCGAGCGGACGGCGCAGGGCATGCAGACCGGGGGGTGGGCGGTGCGTTCCTGGCCGTTCCAAAGTGTGGGGTCGTCCGGGTCGGCGTCGAGCAGCCACAGCACGCCGTCGGCACTGCGGTCGGCGGGGCCTCCGCAGATCTGGCAGCGCAGTCCACTCATCGCCAGCCGCTGGCGCAGGAGGTGGACGCTGCCGTACTGCGGGCGGCCCCGCCCCGGCTGCGAGGGCGTCCTGGCCCAGAGCACGCCGTGCTCGTCCCGGTCGAAGGACCGCTCATCGGTGTACGCGATGCCGGTGCCCCTTCGCCGGTAGGTCATCGGCATCGGGCTGTTCGTCTCACCACTCCAGCGGGTGATGTAGGGCACGCCGGGCGCCGCGGGCCGATGCTGTGGCCCGGACCGTGGGCGGCTCAAGCCGTCCACCTTCGTATGGGGCATGGCTGGGCTCGATTCTTCGCAGGCAGGTGGCTCGTCCACCTGGCGTGCGACAGGAC
This sequence comes from Streptomyces sp. NBC_00433, assembly GCA_036015235.1. NCBI lineage: Bacteria > Bacillati > Actinomycetota > Actinomycetes > Kitasatosporales > Streptomycetaceae > Streptomyces > Streptomyces sp. NBC_00433. Next base: position 4,821,328 of record CP107926.1, read on the forward strand.
GCTACGAGCCAGTCCCGGCTGCAGTGTTCACGTTCGTGAACCCTCGCGCGGGGGACGGCGAAACCGATCTCCTCAGCCCTGGATGCCGATGCGGTAAGCCAGCGCTCGCACGTCGCGAGCGGTCCGGGAGGGCAATTGGCGGTCCAGGAGCGCGGAGACCGTGTCACGGACCATCGGGTTCGCGTGGATGCGCTGGGGGGCGGTGCGTTCGGCTGTGAGGAGTTCCGCCACGGCGTCGGTGTCCCGGCCGCGCAGGTGGGCGAGTGACCGGCCGAGGTCGGCGTGGAAGGCGGCGTCACGACCCGGTGCGCCGAGAATTTGAGGCCGCACTCCTCGCGAGGCGGCGACAGCGTGACCGTGGCGGCCGAGATCGGTGTTCAGGCTGACGTGGTGAATACCGACGTTCGTAGGTCCGAAGTTGAGGTGCCAGGCTTTGGTCTCACCGGTACGGGCGGCCAAGTCGCCGGCTTCGGCCAGGTGCGCGTTGACCTCGCTGGTGCGGTTGGCGCCCGAGCGGCGGACGTCCTGGGTGAGGCAGGTCGCTCGGATCAGGTGCAGCTCGCCGAGGAGAGCGTGTGCGTCGGGGCTGGCGAGGTGGTGTTCCACCGTGTCGGCGGCCGAGTCGGCTTGGCCCAGCGCCAGGTCGGGGCTGCCGGCTGACATCAGCACGTGGGCGTGGAAGAAGCCGGAGAGGGCGTCGCGCAGTGGATCATCGAGTTCGGCGGTGGCCTCGTCGGCCCGAGTGACGGCGATGTAGGCCAGATCCGGATAACCGAGGTACTTGAGCAGCATCGTGCACGCCGGGTGATAGGCGTCTGCCAACAGTCTGAGCAACCTTGGGCGTTGATCCGGCGAGCCGCCCTCGACGGCGGCGTGCAGGTCCCCCAGTAGCGACGGCAGTTTGCGGGCGAGGACACCGTACTCGCAGCGGTGGTAGAGCCGGTTGGCCTGCGCCACCCTGGCTGCCAGCGGGCCGCGTGAGCCCGCTGCGGGCCGGTGATGGACGCCCATCAACGCCAGCCGGAGTGCCGGGATCGCTTCGTGGGCCGATGCGGTGGCGGGGTCGGTCGGTGCGAGCACCTGCCCGGTCAGCTCCGTCGGGGCAATCTGAAGGGCGTCGGCCAAGGCGGTGATGTGCCCCGTGCGGTCCAGGTGCCGCTGCCCGTTCTCGACCATCGACAGGAACCCGGTGGACAGCCCTGAGAGGCCGGCCAACGTACGCAGTGACATTCCGCGTTGACGCCGGGCGGACCGCAATCTCACCCCGATGTCGTGTGCCCGCTCGTCGCTCATCGCCGTCATCCATCGTCCGTAAAAAGTACGGCCCTCAGCGTAGGCGTTCCGTAACAGCGCGTCGATGCCGCCTCGGAATCGGCGTCGGGCTACAGCAGTCCGGCCCGGCGCGCGACCGCGCGGACAGCCTCGGCCTGATCGTGGTCGGCGAGGCGGGGTGGCAATGCCACCATCAGTTCCCTCGCGAACGGGTCGAGCCGGAAGCGCAACGGTGCCGTCGTCTCGGCCACTAGCAGATGGTCGGCGGCTCGTGTGAATGCGCTTCCGCGAGCGGCTGACGCGGCCAAGCACACCAGCGACGCGACACGGTCCGCCGGGGCGAGTTCGTTCAGGTCGAGGAGGGCGGCGTACCCGCTCGCCGCGTCGATGTCGGCTGCTTCCAGCGCGACGGTCACCCGCGCAGCTGTCACGGCCGCGCGCGAGCCAGGGTTTCGGGCAACACTGCCAGCGGCATCCAGCTCGATATCCGCCCGATCCGGCCGGCCGGTCACGGCGTGAGCGAACGCTGCAAGGACCGACATCTCAACGCTGCCACGGGCGTGCCCACTTCGCTCCGCACAGCCCAGTGCCTGTTCCGGCAGACCAAGATCCAGCAGCAGCCGTATCTCCTCGGCCACGAGACACCTCGCAGCCTCGACCCCCTGGCGGTCGGTCGCCCGCGCCCGGTGCAGCACCAGCCACGCCAGATCGCGGTAGCCCAGCCGTCGCAGCAGACCCGCCACGACGGCGTGTCCCTGTGACCGCAGATCAACTGCTCGTTCCCGCGCCGCGCCTCTCGCTTCCCGCACAGCGCGCTCGGCTGTGCAGATCAACTCCGGTGCCAGGGCAGCCAGGCCGTGATCGTTCCCTGCGCGATCAGCAGCCACAGCCGACGTCAGAAGGCGTTCCCGCTCCTCCATCAACCCTGGAGCACGTTCCGAAGACTGCTGAGGTACCGCGGCCAGCACCCTCCGTAGACGATGTGCGACGGCCCGCACCTCCCCGTGCTCGGAACCCGTCGGCGGAAACGGCTGACCGGTCAACTCGCCGGAGTCCACGCCCAGCGCAGCGGCGAGGGAGGCCCAGACCCGTCGCTGGTCCACCCACGTGCGGCCCGCCTCCAAGTCATCCACGATTTCGAGGGGGAGGTCGGACCGTGCCGCCAGTTCCACCGGGCTAAGCCCGCGCCGCACGCGCCACGCCGCCACCGCCGCGCCGATCGGACTGACGACAGCGGCGGCACTCATATCCGTACCGGTCGCACACACCAGGCCTGCCACCTCCACCCGTCGCCGATCGTGATGTCTTCCGGACATGACACTGCCCCGGCGGCCATCCTGTCTGGTGCGCCCCTGCCCGATGCGCGACACCCTAACCGTGCCTCCGCGGACTGCACGACATGCCTCTGACCTCCCAGTTCGGGTATCGCTCATCTGTGACGGCCGCGTACTCCGACGTGCGCGGAAGCGCGTAGTGAGGGCCGGATCTCGCCCCTGTCCGGGCGGTCGCGGCTATGTTCACGACGGTGAACACCCCAGGGCGACAGCGCCGATACGTTGTGTCACGGAATTCCGCCGTGCACCTTCTGAGAAGGGAATGCCGCACGTGACTGAAGCGACCGCCGAGTCAACCCGCGCCGCCGAACTGCGGGGCAAGCTCGTGACGGAGTTGGTGGCCGCCGGCTCGATCGTGTCGAAGGAGGTCGAGGCGGCGTTCCGCACGGTGCCCAGGCATACCTTCGCGCCTGGCGCCACCCTGGAAGAGGCGTACTCCGCCTTCCGCGTCGTGGTCGCCAAGAAGGACGAACACGGGACCACGATCAGCTCGGTGTCCGCGCCTTCTGTTCAGGCGGTGATGCTGGAGCAGGCTGAACTCCAGCCCGGTTTGCGCTGCCTGGAGATCGGTTCCGGCGGTTACAACGCCGCGCTGATGGCGGAGCTGGTCGGCACGGAGGGCGAGGTCACGACGCTCGACATCGACCCGGACATCACCGACCGCGCCCGCGCCTGCCTCGCGGAAGCCGGCTACGCCGACCAGGTGAGCGTTGTCCTGGGTGACGGCGAAGACGGCTGCCCCGAACACGCCCCGTACGACCGGACGATCGTGACCGTCGGCGCCTGGGACATCCCGCCGGCCTGGACCGCCCAACTCGCAGGCAACGGCACCCTCACCGTTCCGCTGCGGATGCGCGGCCTGACGCGCTCGATCACCTTCGCCCGCGAGGGCGACCATCTCGTCAGCAGGTCGGCGAAGATCTGCGGCTTCGTGACGATGCAGGGCGCCGGGGCGCATCGCGAACGCCTGCTCCTCCTGCGCGGTGAGGAGATCGGCCTGCGGTTCGACGAGGATCTGTCGGCCGATCCGGGCGCCCTGAACGGCGCGCTGAACACGCCGAGGAGCGAGGTCTGGACGGGTGTGACGGTCGGACGCGCTGTCCCGTTCGACACGCTTCAGATGTGGCTGGCCACCGCTCTCGACGGCTTCTGCCTGCTGTCGGTGGACCCGAAGCTGGACACGGGCCTGGTCGCGCCGCAGAACCGCATGGCCTGCCCCGCAGTGGTCGAAGGCGGCTCGTTCGCCTACCTCGCGCTGCGGAAGCTCGACGAGGGCCAGGACGAACCGGACCGGACGACGACATTCGAGTTCGGCGCGCACGGCTTCGGGCCGGAGGCCGCCGTCCTCGCCGAGTCGCTGGCCGCGCAGATCCGCGTCTGGGACCGCGACCACCGGGCCGGCCCCGGCCCGCGCATCACCGCTCACCCGGTGGGCAACGCCGACGGGCGTCTGCCGGAGGGGCGGCTCATCCCCAAGCGGCATGTCCGCATCGTCATCTCCTGGCCTCCTGCGGCCCTGCCGTCAGCCGGCCAGGCCAGCGAGCAACACCCCGACGAAAAGGAGTGACCCTCATGGCAGAAGTTCCCACGGGCGCCACGGCGTTCGACATGGAGTTCGAGCTCGACGTACGCGTCATCGAGGCCGGCCTGCCGGTCCGCGACCTGATGCGCGACACCAGCGACAACTGCGGCTCGACATGCTCGGGCACCGCCTGCACCTCGTACGTGGGCGATCCGGCCTGACGCGTTGAGCCGTTGCCGTCGCGTCGGTCCTCGTGACCCGGCGCGACGGCAGCCCCGATGTCCCCGGCGGGCGGCGTCGGCGAGAACCCCGGCACGCCGACTACTTCGACGGAGGGATCGTGGTGGGCAAGAGGGACCGGCCGCTGTACCGGCACGCCGACGTACTCCTCATACGGGCGACGACTTGTCCGGAGGGGGTGCCGTTCCCGGCGGACCCCGATCTGGAGGGCGCTCCCGAAGAGGTGCTGGCGCGGGCTTCCCAGTGGCTGGATGAGGTGTGGCGGCTGGACGCGTTCCGATGCGCGGTCGAGATGTCCAGTCCGGTCCTGTCGGTGGCGGTCCGCGAGGCCGCAGCCGGCCGCCTGATGGACGCCCGCCAGGCTCGCCGCCTCGTCCACTCCGTGGCCTCGTACCTCCTGCGCTGGCAGGGCCGGCCCACCCCGTTCGGTCTCTTCGCGGGCGTGGCAGCGGCCCGGATCGGCGGCGAGCCGAAGGCACGCTGGGGGAGCGATCATCAGGTGGTGGCCCGGACGGACGCGGAGTGGTTGGGCAGCGTCATCGATCGGCTGGAGCGCTGCCCCGAGCTACTGCAACGGCTTCCGGTGGTCGCGAATGCCTCCGCGTTCCCGCGCGGTGGCAGGCTCGTTGTTCCCGGTCGAGCCGCCGGAAGCCGATCTGGGGAGCCGGACCCGTCGGAAGTGTCGATCCGTCGCACCGGACCGGTTCGCGGCGTGGTCGACCTGGCCCGCAAACCCCTTCCCTACGCCCTGCTGAGGAAGCGGCTGACGGCCGAATACCCAGAGGCGTCCGCCGCTCAGCTCGACACCTTGCTCACGCAGCTCGTCACCGAAGGATTCCTGCTCACCAGCCTTCGTGCCCCGATGACCGTTCCCGACTCCTTGGGCCATCTGTGCGGCGAGTTGGCTGCTGTCCACGCGGACGAACTGCCGAGCGTCGCAGGCACGGTGGGCGAACTGCACGCACTCCGGGACGCGATGGGCCACCACCACAGGGCATCGCCCACCGAAGCCGCAGGGATCCGCACAGCGATGACCGAGCGCATGACGGCCCTCTCCGACGCAGCGGTGCAGCCGCTCGTCGCCGACACGGGCCTCGACTGCGACATCACCGTGCCCGAAGCGGTGGTCCGCGAGGCGGAGATAGCAGCCTCCGCACTCCTGCGCCTGACTCCGTACCCGTTCGGTCACCCCCGGTGGAAGGACTTCCACGTCCGCTTCCGGCAGCGCTACGGCGTCGGCGCTGTCGTTCCCGTGGTCGATCTGGTGGCCGACAGCGGGCTCGGCCTGCCCGCCGACTATCTCGGTTCCGCGCTGAAAACGCCCCCACGCCCGCTTACCTCGCGCGACGAGGCACTCCTCTCTCTGGTCCAGCAGGTCGCGTTCGACGGTGCCGAGGAGATCGTGCTGACCGAGGCGACGATTCGGGAACTCGCAGTCGGGGATCCGACGGAGATCCTGCCGCCCCCGCGAGTTGAGCTCGCCTTCCAGCTTCACGCGGAGTCGGATGACGCCCTACGGCGCGGGGCCTTCCGACTGCTGGTCACGGGGGTCCCACGGGCTGCGAGCAGCATGGCCGGACGGTTCGCCGAGGTGCTGCCGGAAGCCGACCGCAGACGCCTGAGCCGCACCTACGCCGCGGTGACTACCGACGACCCCGGTACGGTCGCGGCCCAGCTGTCGTTCGCCCCGAGACGACGACGCAGCGGGAACGTGGCACGTACGCCGCAGTTGCTGCCGCTGACGATCCCCTTGGCCGAACACCGCGACCCCGACCACTCCGACCACATCGCCTTGGACGACCTCGCGGTCAGCGCGGACGCCCGCCAGCTCCACCTGGTCCAGCTCTCGACCGGCCGGTTCGTCGAGCCGCGCGTCCTGCACGCGCTGGAGGCTGGAGCCGCGACGCCGCCTCTGGCTCGCTTCCTCTCCGAGATCACCACGGCACGCTGCGCCAACTACCAGACGTTCGACTGGGGCGCCGCGTCTCGCCTGCCGTATCTGCCTCGCCTGCGCCACGGCCGAGCCGTCCTCTCCCCGGCCCGCTGGCTCCTGAACGCCACCGACCTTGCTCCGCGTACTGCGTCGGCGTCCGTTTGGGACGCCTCGCTGGCGGCTTGGCGCAGCCGACTGCGTGCGCCGGCCGCCGTCGTCCTGTGCGAGGTCGACCTCCGACTGCCCCTCGACCTCGACCGTCCCCTGCATCGAGCGCTGCTGCGGTCCCGCCTCGACCGCACGGGCGGCGTCGAGTTGCGCGAAGCCCCGTCGTCCGCCGACCTCGCCTGGGTCGGTCGTGCGCACGAGTTCCTTCTGCCGTTGCGCCTCGCCCGTCCCCGGGGCGCTGCCGGTCGTCCCCGCCCGGTATCCAATCCGGTCAGGCGTGATGCCGAGCATCTGCCCAGCGCCTCCCCGTGGCTCCACGTACGCATCCACGGGCACCCTGACCGCCAGAACGACATCCTGACCGGCTACCTGCCCCGACTGTTCGCCGGGTGGGACGAACCGCCGCTGTGGTGGTTCACCAGGCACCGCGACACCACCCGGCCCGACAGCGCGCAACACCTCGCTTTGTACGTGCCGTTGGCGTCGCCCGGACACTACGGCGCTGCCGCAGACCGGGTAGGCGCATGGGCTGCCGACCTGCGTGCCGACGGCCTGGTGCCCGGCATTGAGTTAGCCGGCTATCGCCCCCAGACCGGTCGCTACGGGCATGGCACGGCGATGACGGCCGCCGAGAGCGTGTTCGCCGCCGACTCCACCGCCGCCCTCACCCAGATCGAGCTGGCCGTGCGCACCGGTATACCTGCCGAGGCCGTCACCGCAGCGGGACTCGTCGACCTGGCGTCCTCCTACGCCGCGACGAGCGCGGAAGGCCTGCGTCTACTGACCACCGAGCTGCCGCAGGAGCACGGCCGAGTTGACACCGCCCTGCGGGACGCGACATTTCGGCTCGCAGACCCGAGCGGCGAGTGGGCGGCCCTGCGGAGTCAACCTGGCGGGGAGCGAGTCCTGCTGGCCTGGGAGCGACGGAACACCGCTCTGACTGCCTATCGCGAGCAACTCGCTTCTCAATGGGACGATCCGCTCTCCGTCCTGAGGTCACTCCTCCACCTGCACCATGTCCGCGCCCTGGTCGCCGATCCTGAGCGCGAACGCGTCACCAACCGACTCGCCCGCGCCGCCGCGTCACGCCTGATCGCCCGTAGCCTCCGGACTTCCCCGTGATCGCCCCGAGCCCTTCCGCTGCCGCCGCCGCGCAGGCTCTTGCCAGCCGTCTGGCCACGCCTCCGACGCTGTCGGCCGACCGCGCATGGCTCGCGCAGTCCCTCCACCAGGGCGCCGCCGGGACAGCGCTCGTGCACATCGAACGCGCGCACCGTGGCACCGGCAGTTGGCAGTCCGCGCATGCCTGGGTGACCGCCTCAGCTCGCGACGGAGTCAGCGCCGCCGACGACAGCGGCCTCCACTTCGGCGCCCCGGCTGTCGCGTACGGCCTCCAAGCGGCACAGGCCGACGGCATCGCCCGTTACGGGAGTGCCTTGGCCGCCCTCGACCGTCATGTCAGCAAGCTCGTTCACCGCCGCGTCGATGCCGCCCTCGCCCGCATCGACAGAAGTGCGTTCGCCGACTTCGCCGAGTACGACCTGCTGCACGGCCTGACCGGCATTGGCGTGCAGCTGCTACAACGCGACCCCGGTGGCGATGCGCTGGGACGCGTCCTTCGATACCTGGTCGCTCTGACCACACCCTTGCGGGTCGACAGAACCGTGCTGCCCGGCTGGTGGGTCGGCCATGATCCGTACCGAAGGCACTGCTCCCCGGACTTCGCCGGTGGCCACGCCAACCTGGGCATCGCGCACGGCGTTACGGGACCGCTCGCGCTGCTCGCTCAAGCCCTACGCCGGGGAATCACCGTGAACGGGCAGCGCGAAGCCATCGCAACCATCTGCGCCTGGCTGGACACCTGGCGGCAGGACGCCGACACCGGACCGTGGTGGCCGCAGTGGGTGAGCCGCGACGAGCTGTGTGCCGGACGTCCGCGGCAGCGCGGCCCGCTCCGGCCGAGCTGGTGCTACGGGACTCCCGGCATCACCCGAGCCCAGCAGCTCGCCGCGATCGCCACCCATGACGTCGCCCGCCAGGAGATTGCCGAGTCCGCGCTCGCCCGGTGCCTGTCCGACCCGGCACAACTCGCCCGCATCACGGACGGCGGCCTCTGCCACGGCTGGGCCGGCGTCTACCAGACGGCTTGGCGTGCCGCCCAGGACGCTCGTACGCCCGAGCTCCGCAGGTGCTTGCCGCGGTTGGCGGACCACCTCGTTTCGTGCGTCCGAACTGAACCATACGAGCGGGTCGGGCGGGACGGCCGAGGCGCAAGGACCGCTGAGCCCGACGGGCTTTTGGAGGGCACCGCCGGCCTTGCCCTCGCCCTCCAGACGGCCGCTCGCGGCGGGCCGCCGATCGCGTCGTGGGATGCGTGCCTCCTGATCAACTGACCTTCCTCCAGACCGAATGAGGAGCTGACGCTCGTGGATGCACTCGCCTCGCCGAACGCAGCGGTGGAAGGCGTGCTGGCTGTGCTGGCCGGTGCACCTCTTGAGCGGGCAGCCGCCCGTTTCGGCATGGTCGCCGCCGACCTGGCCGACGCCGTCGAGGTGTACCAAGCAGCCGGAGCGGCAGCTCTCGACGCCCAGGCGCCGGGCGCCTGTTGTTACCAGGTGCACATCGAGTTCCCCGACTGGGCTGCCGCCGAGCGGACCGGCGCCGACCACCTCGGCCCACACCTGCACCAGCTCGCCCCTGCGGTCGGGTCCTGGTGGTTCATCCGCAAGGCCCCGTGCTGGCGGCTTCGTTGTCGCCCCACTCCCGGAACTGCTCTCGCCGATACAAGGGCCGCTGTCACCGAGACCCTGGACAGCCTCACCGCGGCGGGGCGAGTGAGCCGATGGTGGGAGACCCTCTACGAACCGGAAGCCCTCGCGTTCGGCGGACTCCAAGGCATGGAGACTGCCCACGCTCTCTTCGCCGCCGACAGCAGCGCTGTCCTCGACTACGTGCGCGAGCAGAGCGGCGCGGCTGGAACTGGTCCCGCGATCGGTCGCCGCGAGCTGTCGGTGCTGCTGTGCAGTGCGCTGTTCCACGGCGCCGGGCAGGAGTGGCACGAGCAGGGCGATGTCTGGCACCGGGTGGCCCGGCTGCGCCCTCTCCCCGCGGACACGCCCATCGACCGACTGCACGAGCTGGCCGCGAGCCTCCGCCGTCTGATGACCGCGGACACCAGCCTCGCCAGCCCGATCTTCGCCGGCAGCCACCCTCTGCTCTTCGCGGCGCCGTGGACAACCGCCTTCACCACCGCCGGCCAGGCCCTCGGCCGCGCCGCTCACGACGGCACCCTGGAACGCGGCCTGCGAGATGTCCTCGCGCACCACGTGATCTTCCACTGGAACCGCCTCGGTCTCCCCGGCCGAACCCAGGCCATCCTCGCGCGAGCCGCCCGCGACACGGTGATGCACTCTTCGGATTCGTGATGTATGCGCAGCCTGACGACCCGGCCGTGATCGAGCGCATGCGCACCGCCCACGGGAGCGCCTGCACCGCCTTGGACGTCCGCCCCGACTCGGCTTCTTCCTCGCCGGAGGTGTGGGGCTGGCAGGGCCGTACGTACAGCCGCGCGGTGACTGCTTCCGACGGCCGGGCCTGGCTTCGTCTTGCCGGCTCGCTGACCGAGCGGGTCAACGCCACCTTCTGGAACGGCTCACTCGAAGCCGAGAGATCCCTGCCGTTGTCCGTACCGCGCCCCCGCCTACGCGACACCCACGACTGGACCGACGGCCCGTGGAGCTACCGCGCCGAGCTCTACGACCACGAGCCGGAGCAACCCGTCTCACCCACCCCTACCCTGATGACGGCACCCGACCTCCCGCCCACGTGGTGGACGACGCTGGCCGCCGCCCTCACCCACATCGCGGCAGTCCCGACGAGACGCCTCTCCGTCCACCAGCCGTTCCTCGACCGCGCGATGCCCCGCTACCTGGGCACCCCCGTCACCACAGAGGCGCCCTCCTGGTCCACCGCCCACGGGGATCTCCACTTCGCCAACCTCTGCGCCCCCACCCTCCGCATCCTCGACTGGGAAGGCTGGGGCCTCGCCCCCACGGGCTACGACGCCGCGGTCCTCCACACCCACAGCCTCCTGGTCCCACCCGTGACCGCTCGTATCCGCCACGAATTCGCCCACCTCCTCGCCACCTCCGCTGGCCGCCACGCGGAGCTGGTCGTGATCACACAACTCCTCCACACCAGCGCGGACTTACGCCTCCGCCACGCCCTCCGCACCCGCGCCGCCCACGTGCTGGGCCGTCCACTCCCTCCCTGACCGGCCTGCGACAGGCATGGGCAGATCATGAGGGGCCGAAGCGCGCGATGGAATGGGGCAACTTTCGGAAACCTGCCCCAGCAAGCCTGGAAGCATCTGCCTCAACACAGTCCCTTGCGCATTGGATCCCTCCATGAAAGCCTGCAAGGCTTTGCTCATCGAATGAGGTGCTGGGGGAACAGCATGGTGACGTCGTCGGCCAACTTCGGACAGGGTGACGAAGGAGAGAAGGTCGCCTCGTTGGCGGCGGGCTCAGCCAACTTCGGCTGCCTCATCGAGCACGATCCTCTGCTGGTGACGCTGGGCTGCGCGGCGGAGTCGTACATCCACACCGACCCGCACGCGGCCATGATGAAGTCCCGCCTCTTCGGCGAGGTCATGGCCCGCCACCTGCTCACGCTGGTCAACGTCACCGTGCCCAGCAACAAGCAGTACGACCGACTCAACGCCCTGACCAGCGCCGGCGTTCTCGTGCCTCAGGTACGCGCCTGGTTCGAGGCGATCCGGACCACGGGCAACCGGGCAGTGCACGAGTACTACGCGAACGTTCGCGCTGCACTCCAAGCCGTGGAGGCTTGCTTCCGGCTCGGCGACTGGCTGCACCGTTCCCTCACCCCGTCGGACACCACGCACCGGGTTTTCCTGGCTCCCGCGCCGCCCTCCGCCGCACCCGTACCCGTCACCGCCGCCGATCAGCAGGAGCTGGAACAGCTCCGGACCGAACTCGACGCCTACCGTCGGCGTCTGGAGGAGGCGCGGCTCAACTACGACGGCCGGCAGAGCAGGCTGGAGCGTGAGCAGGCGGCCCGGGTACAGGCTGAGGCCGAACTCGCAAAGGCGGAAGCGGAGCGCGCCGCCCTGCACGACGTGGTCGCCGAACTAAGCGACCAGATCACCGAGCTGACAGCTCCAGCTCTTGAATACCGAACAGTTGCCGAGCCGCTGGGCGGGGCCTCGCAGCGGGACGAGTTCATCGCGCACGCCCAGAAGGCCGCCCGCCCGCCCATGAGCGAGGCCCAGGTGCGCACGGAACTCGATCGGATCATGGAGAAGGCGGGCTGGATCGTCCAGGACGACAGCGCCAAGAACCTCTTCGCTGGTCGGGGCGTCGCAGTCCGCGAGGTGTCCACCGCCGCTGGCCGCGCCGACTACCTCCTTTACGTCGACCAGCGACTGGCGGGCGTTATAGAGGCGAAGCGGGAGGGTGCCGACCTGGAGGCCGCCATGCATCAGGCCGCCCGGTACGCCACCGGTCTCACGCGCAGCCAGCAGCTCAGCGCGTGGCGGGCCAGCCTGCCCTTCCGCTATGTCGCCGACGGCAACACCGTCCGTTTCCACAACGCGCTCGACCCCACTCCGCGCACGCGGGACGTCTTCGCAGTGCACCGTCCGGACACGATCGCGCGCTGGATCGAGGAAGCCGAAGGCGATCCCACCGCACCCACCCTGCGCGCGCGGATGCGTCGTCTGCCGCAGACCTTCCTCGATCCCGGTCCACTGCGACCGGCACAGGGGAAGGCGATCGTCGGCCTGGAACGCTCGCTGGCCAAGGATGACCCGCGCGCCCTGATCCAGATGGCGACCGGCGCCGGCAAGACATACACGGTGGTCAGCGAGAGCTACCGGCTCCTCAAGCACGCTGGTGCCAAGCGAGTGCTGTTCCTCGTGGACCGCAACAACCTCGGGACCCAGGCCGTCACGGAGTACGACAACTACGACACCCCTGACGACGGTCGCAAGTTCACTGAGCTGTACGTCGTACAGCGACTCGGAGGAGACACCGTCCTCGGCTCCGCACACGTGGTGGTCTCCACCGTGCAACGGATGTGGCTCGCCCTGACCGGTCGCCCCGTGCCGAGCGCCGACGACAACACAGAAGCCCTGGACCGCTACGACCTCGTCAAAGAACCGGTGGAGGTCGGCTACAACCCGGACCTGCCGCCAGAGTCCTTCGACATGATCGTCATCGACGAATGCCACCGCTCCATTTACGGCAAGTGGCGCGCGGTACTGGAGTACTTCGACGCCCACCTCGTCGGGCTGACCGCCACTCCCGTCGCGCAGACCTTTGGTTTCTTCTTCCAGAACCTGGTCAGCGAGTACCCGTACGAGGAAGCCGTCGCCGACGGTGTCAACGTGGACTTCGACGTCTTCCGCATCCGTACGGAGCTCGGTGAGAACGGCGGCACGATCCCCGCGGAGACGGTCGTGCCCATGCGCGAGCGGAAGACGCGGCGGGAGCGCTACCAGGAACTGGAGGAGGACCTGGAGTGGAAGGCGTCCCAGCTGGGCCGACAGGTGATCAGCAAGGGGCAGCTGAAATCCGTCATCGAGACCTTCCGCAAGCATTTGTTCACGGACATCTTCCCGCCGCTGGGCGAGGGAGACGCGCAGCGTGCCCGTACTCACGTACCCAAGACGCTGATCTTCGCCGTGGACGACAACCACGCCGACGAGATCGTCCAGATGGTGCGGCTGGTCTTCGGCGAGAGCGGAGGCGACGACTTCTGTACGAAGATCACACATGCGGCGAAGCGACCGGCCGAGCTGATCAAGGCATTCCGCAACAGCCCCGAACTGCGCATCGCCGTGACAGTGGACATGATCGCCACAGGGACGGACATCCCGCCGCTGGAGTGCGTCTTTTTCCTGCGCGACGTGAAGAGCTGGGCCTACTTCGAGCAAATGAAGGGCCGCGGTTCGCGGACCATCGACGCAGCGGAGTTCCAGGCGGTCACTCCTGATGCCGAAGTGAAGGAACGGTTTGTGATCGTCGACGCGGTCGGCGTCACGGACTCGCCCCGCGTGGACGCGCGCCCACTCAACCGCATTTCGGAGCGGAAGATCCCGTTGGACCGGCTGATGGCCAAGACCGCTGGCCTCGCCCTGACCGAGGACGAGGTCGCCACGCTGGCGGGCCGCCTGGCCCGGCTCGACCGCCAGCTCAGTACCGATGAGCGCACGGAGATCGAAGAACTCGCCGGCCAGCCACTACAGGAGATCGTCGGCGGCCTGGTGCGCTCGGTCGACCCGGACCAGCAGGAGCGGGCCCGCCGCATCGGCGGCCAGGAACAGGTCCGCCAGGACATGCTCGAAGCCCTGAAGCCGGTCGCGTCCAACAGCGAACTGCGCGACCGACTGATGTCGATGCGTCGCGCGCACGACATCGTCATCGACGAGGTGAGCGTGGACGACGTACTGGAGGCCCGCGGCATCACGGCCGATGAATTGGCCATCCGCCGCGTGACGTCCTGGCAGCAGTACTTGAAGGACCACCAGGACGAGATCGCCGCCTTCAATATCGCCTTCAGCGAGCGTCGCGACCCCAAAGAGGTCTACCGCCGCCTCCGCGACCTCGCCCGCCGCATCGAGCGTCCCCCGTTCCAGTGGACACCGTCACGGCTGTACGACGCGTACGTGCAGCTAGGCAAGGCGAGCGCGCGGCCGAGGGGCACGGCCGGCGTGGTCGACCTGATCGGGCTGCTGCGGTACGAACTGGGGCTCGACCAGGAAGTACGTCCCTACCGCACCCTCGTGGAGGAACGGTATGTGGCTTGGCGAGCCCAACAGGAACAGGCGGGCGCATCCTTCACTCCGGACCAGGCGTGGTGGCTAGACCGGATCGTGGACGTGATTGCGACGGACGCGGCGATCGAGCCGGACCACCTCAAGGACGTACCCTTCATCGAGCGCGGCGGCGTGGACGGCTTCCTGCGGGACTTCGGAGCCGAGCGCGCCGCTGAGATCTTGGATGAGATGGGACGGGAGTTGGGTGCGTGAGTGCGGGTGGAATTCCTTCGGAACTGCCGAAGGGGTGGGCGCGTGTCCGGCTCGGCGATCTTTTCGCCAGGATCGAGGCAGGTAAGTCCTACACCTGTGAACCCCGTCCGGCTTTGTCTGACGAGTGGGGTGTTATCAAGGTCAGTGCGATGACATGGGGCGAATTCGATGAGGCCGAGAATAAGGCCGTTCCCATAGGATTCGCATTCAATCCCGATTATGAGATCCAGCCCGGGGATATTCTGCTAAGTCGAGCCAACACCGCGGCTTACGTGGGAGCTTCCGTGCTCGTGCGCAAATGTCGACCGCGACTGCTTCTTAGTGACAAGAGCCTTCGGCTTATCCCAGCCAAAGGGATCGATCGAGAATGGTTGGCGTATCTTCTTTCGTCTCCCGTAATTCGGTCTCAGATTTCCAAGCAGGCCACCGGGACGAAGGACTCTATGCGGAATATCTCACAGCGGGTCCTCGGTGAATTGAATTGCCTGCTGCCGCCGTTGGAAGAACAGCGGCGCATCGTTGCCGCCCTCGAAGAACAACTCTCGCGGCTTGATGCGGCCATCGGCAATGCCGCTAGAGTCGTGCGGACCGCGGGCACACTGATTCATGCAGTGAAGGCTCGCGCGGTCCGAGATTTGTCAGACCGATACCCTAGTACTACGCTCGGCGAGGAGATCGGAGAACCTTTGCGCAACGGCCACTCCGCGCGAGCTGCAGCTGAGGGCACTGTGCGCATTCTTACTCTTACGGCCGTTACCAAGGGAGTTTTTAATAATTCCTACACAAAGCTAACCGCTGCCGACCCGAAGCGCATCTCCAGTCTTTGGCTGAGATCGGGAGACGTCCTCGTTCAGCGTTCCAACACGCCGGATCTGGTGGGAACTTCTGCTCTCTATGAGGGGTCAGACAACTGGGCCATTTTTCCCGACTTGCTGATCCGGGTAAGAACTTCTGATCGTCTTGACCCTCATTTCGCTCAGCTTGTACTGAGCGCACCCCAGGCTCGTCAATATTTTCGGTCCGAGGCTAAAGGATTGGCCGGATCGATGCCGAAAATCGATCAAGAAACAATTCTCAACACCCCCCTCCCACTTCCTGATCTGGAGATCCAGCGGCAGACGGTCCGAGCTGTTTCCCAAGTGGTTGAGCAGGCTACGCACGCAGCCGCGACCGCCGGCGCATACCAGGCGAAATCCACAACCCTCCGCCGCTCACTCCTCGCCGAAGCCTTCGCCGGCCGCCTCGTCCCCCAGGACCCCGCCGACGAGCCAGCCGAGGTGCTGCTCGCGCGTATCCGGGCCGCGCAGGAGACTGCGAGGGAAACGCGCAAGTCGCAGCACGGAAGCCCCCGCCGCACGCCCGCTCAGCGCAGTAATGCATCGGGCACGGCCGCATCTCCGGCCGCGCACCCTCCACCCCCAACCGGCCGCCCGCCCTTGACCGTCGCCACCCAGCCCACCCTTGACCTGGAGATCACCTCGTGACCACGACCGAGGCCCGTCGGCTTGTCGACAAGCTCTGGAGCTACTGCCACGTCCTGCGAGACGACGGTGTCTCCACGATCGACTACGTCGAGCAGCTGACGCTCCTCGTGTTCCTGAAGATGACCCACGAGGCGCAGTCCCGTCCGCCGATGTTCCGCGAGCAGATCATGCCCGAGGGTCCGGTGTGGGAGAACCGCGGCTGGCCCGAGCTGCTAAAGAACAATGGCGCTGCTCTCGAAACAGCGTACGCAGAACTTCTGGAAGATCTTGGCAACCAGCGTAAGGACACCACCTTCCACCTGATCTTCAACGGAGCCCGGAACCGCATCCACGACCCCGCCAAGCTCAAGCGCCTGGTCAAGGACTTGATCGACAAGGAGGAGTGGTCCGGCCAGAAGACTGACATCAAGGGCGACGCCTACGAGGAGCTGCTGTCCCGAGGCGCGGAGGACGTCAAGTCAGGTGCGGGCCAGTACTTCACACCTCGCCCGCTGATCCAGGCGATCATCGACTGCGTACGTCCTGCACCGGACGACACGATCACCGACCCCGCCTGCGGTACCGGCGGCTTCCTCCTCGCTGCCGCCGAGTACATCTTCCAGGAGTACGGCAACCGGCTTACCCCAGAACAGCGTAAGCACCTCAGCAGTCGCGGCATCTGGGGCACCGAACTCGTCCGTAACACCGCACGCCTCGCCGCGATGAATCTCTTCCTGCACGGCATCGGCCACCCCACCGGACCTGCCCTGGTCCGCACCCGGGACGCCCTCGCCGCGCCACCGGACAAGCGGGCGAGCCTGATCCTGGCCAATCCGCCCTTCGGCAAGAAGTCGTCCATCACCGTGTACGGGGATGACGGCTCTGCCGCCCGCGAGGCGATTGCCTACGAGCGACGCGACTTCTGGGTCACCACGACCAACAAGCAGCTCAACTTCGTCCAACACATCGCGTCTCTATTGGAGATCCACGGCCGCGCCGCAGTCGTCGTCCCCGACAACGTGCTCTTCGAGGGAGGTGCGGGGGAGACCATCCGCCGGCGCCTGCTCAACGAGTACGACGTGCACACGCTGCTCCGCCTGCCTACCGGCATCTTCTACGCGGGCGGCGTCAAGGCGAATGTGCTGTTCTTCGAGCGCAAGCCGGCCCGTCCCAACCAGCCGTGGACTGAGAAACTGTGGGTTTACGACTTCCGTACCGCCCAACACTTCACTCTCAAGCAGACCCCTCTCACCCGGGCCCACCTTGAGGACTTCGTGCAGTGCTACCGCCCTGACGACGACCGCTCCAAGCGTGTGGAGACCGAGCGGTTCAAGGCGTACACGTACGACGAGCTGATCGCCCGCGACAAGGCGAACCTCGACATCACATGGCTCCGCGACCCGAGCCTCGATGACGCCGACAACCTCCCCGCGCCCGAGGTCCTGGCCGCCGAAATCGTCGAAGACCTCCAGGCCGCGCTAGATGAATTCGCCGCCATCGCCGAGACACTTCAGCGGGCGAGGGCTGGACACACCGAAGAAGCGGCGTCGTCCATCGACGAGTGATAGCTCTTCCAACCGAGGGAAGCCACGCGCAAATGCACGGCCAGGCAGCTCCAGACAGCCGTAAGCTCCCGGGCATGAGTCTGCGTCTGAGCACCGTGATCCTGCCGATCTACCCCTGGGCCGAGGGGCGGAAGGTGTGGCAGGGAGCCGAAGAGTTGGGCTTCCACGCCGCCTACACCTACGACCACCTGTCCTGGCGGGTGCCTTTCCGGGACCGGACATGGTTCGGAGCGATTCCGACACTGACCGCCGCCGCCGGCGTGACCGACAGCATCCGGCTGGGGACCCTCGTTACGTCACCTAACTTCCGGCACCCTGTTCCGCTGGCCAAGGAGCTGATGACGCTCGACGACGTCAGCGGAGGCCGGGTGACGCTCGGAATCGGGGCCGGAGGCACCGGGTTCGACGCCACAGTGCTCGGGCAACAGCCCTGGACGCCGAAGGAGAGGGCCGATCGCTTCGCCGAGTTCGTGGAACTCCTCGACGGGTTGTTGAGCCAGGGCGACATCACCTTCAACGGCAGCTACTACTCCGCCGTCGAGGCCCGCAACATCCCCGGCTGCGTGCAGACCCCGCGCCTACCATTCGCCGTGGCCGCGACCGGTCCGCGCGGCATGCGGCTCGCCGCCCGCTACGGCCGAGCCTGGGTGACTACCGGCGACCCCGCCCTATACGAGAGCGGCACCCCCGAGGAGTCACTGGCTGCCATCCGCGGCCAAGTTGAGCGCCTTTCGGCCGCCCTCCGTGACGCCACCCGGGCACCCGACAGCGTCCCCAAGATCCTCCTCACCGGTTTCACCCCCGACCGCGCCACGCCCTTCGAGTCCCTGGACGCATTCGTCGACTTCGCCGGCCGACACGCCGAGGCTGGCATCACCGAGATCGTCATGCACTGGCCCATCCCGGACTCCGACTTCGCCTACGACCACGCCACCTTCGAACGCATCGCCATCGAAGCCCCTGAGCAACTGGGCATCTAACCTTGGCCGACGTTGTTCATGGGCCAGCGCGTCTCACAGGTGGACGGTCCCTGAAGCGAACCAGGCACGAAGCGTGGGTTCCGCTCCTTCCGGGAGACCGCTGACGAATACGACGGCGAGGCCGCGCTTGGCCCGTGAGCAGCACACGTAGAACAGGTTGCGTGACCGTTCGGCGCGGTCAGCCTTGTCGGTGCCAGCGAGCAACTTGCCGATGCTGTATCTCGTCCAGGCGCTGTCGTCGATCACGACGAGGACGTTCTCGAACTCGTCACCCTTGACCCCGTGTTGGGTCGAGAAGGGGGTGAGTTCGTCGATGAAATGAGTGACGCTAATGACCTCCCGGTAGGACACGTTGCGCAGGTTGTTCGAGAAGTCCGCGCGCCGCTGGTCGCGCTCATTAAGTTCGGTTGCGGTCCGCTGGCGCTCGAGGTCCTTGAGTTTTCGTGGCATAGCCAGTAGGTGGCCGTCGGCCATTAAGTCAAGGACATCGCCGATGGTACCGGTCATGCGTATGGCGTCGAGCGTGCGGATTGCCTCGCTGATGGTGCGTTTGTGCGCGTGCCGGGTGACCCGTGTCCTTCCCCCGTCAAGTAACCTCGTCAGCTCCGCGAAGTCCTTGGCTTGGAATGCCACGGACAGAGTCTCCACGCGTGTTAGGTACTGGATGTAGGGCTCGTTGCGTGCCATGAGATCGTCAGGGCCATAGCGGCTCAGACTCCTGTACTGCTCCAAGAGGTTGGCGTACTCCAGGGTGCCGGCAATACCGCGGTGGGTGAGGAAGAGGTATTTGGAGTTCTCCCGCGTCCAGCCGTGCTGAGCAAGCGTGGCTTCAGCCGTGGCCAGTCGCTGGTGGCCCGCAGGGATCGCAGTGTTGAGAAAGAGGTGGACCTCACCGGTTTGTTGCATGCCCACGGCTTCCTGGATGAGCTCGGGACGTATCAGATTGAGAACTTCGACGACTGGAGGTGAGCACCGATAGTTCTCGTGTTTGGTGATCTTGGTGAGGTCGGGGCGTTCCACCGATCCAACGCCGGAAGGGTAGATCTTCTGCATAGAGTCGCCGAAGAGGCCAATCACGCATTTCTCGCGGCCCGCGCCCGCCAGGTGGTCCAACAGCAGCTCGATCGTCTTGGGCGAAGTGTCTTGATACTCGTCGACGAAGACGACCGGGTACTGGCTGGCAATGATGCGTATGAGTTTGGGATGCGCTCCGGCGAGGCGAAGCGACAGCGCGATGACGTCGTCGTGGGAGATGCGTCCCTCGCTGAGTCTGCGCCCGCGGTCGGAGTACTCGATGACAGGGAGAGCGGTGACATCATCGAGGTCTTCGGGCTTGGCTAGAGCCTTGTTGTATTCGAGGATCTGTTGCCAGAGTTCGCGTTGATAGGGCTGGATGGCATTCCAGAGGAATTCATGGATGGTGCCGACGTCGACGAGGGGGTCCGCAGCGATGCGTTGAAGGATTTTGTCTTTGGCAACGTTCGTGTAAGTGATGCAGGCGATCCGCCGGCCGTGTTTCTCCATGCCTGCGCGATGACTGACCAGAAGGTGTCGAAGGGCGTTGACTAGGGTAGTTGTCTTGCCAGCGCCAGCCCCAGCTTCGACGAGGAAGCTACGTCGGGCCTCGAGTTCTGTGGTCACCGCTTCGAGGGTGTCTAGGCGAGCCACTGCAGTCCTTCGGCTATGTAACGTGGAACGGTCCAGTCCTCCAGGAGCATGACGTCGAAGGCGAAGTCGGTCTTGTGGTCGCTGAGATGCTGGGCTATGTCGTAGGCCCTGACTTCGATGTCGTCGGCGGTGGGGTCGGCCCCGACCTCCTTGACGAAGGCCGACTTCAAAGCAAGCTGGCGGAAGTCGCGGGCGAGGGGCTCTGCGTTGGCGATGATGAAGGCGTCCTCGAAGCTTCGAGCGCATGCTCCCGAGTCTCTTTCGGGAATCTGGTAGGCAACTCGGACGTGGCCCTGCTGTTTTTCGGCTGGGTCCGTGGCGAGTAGTTCGGTGATTGTGGACTTTTCGGGCAGCCAGTTCTTGAGCGTCGAGTTGGCAGTGACGGTCTGCCCGTGGCCGGGAGGACAGGCCGCGCGGTGCCTGGGACACACGGAGTCGATATCGGTGATCACGAGTGTCTTGACGTTCAGGAATGCGAGCAATTCGCGGAAGCGGAGGGCGTAGGCGTCGCCGACCTCGATGACCGACACGTACTGGTGCAGAAGTTCCTTCGCGCACCGCCTTGCCATCTCCGGTAGGAGCAAGCGTTCCGTAGTGCCCTCGATGAGGATCACCTTGTCGGCGAAGAACATGTCGCACCGGTGCAAGACCATGTACTGCCGCAGGAAGCGTAGGGTCTCGTCACCTTGCGGAGTGGCCTTGACGTTGGCCTGGAAGGTCGACAGGTCCTTGACGGTGAGCTGCGGCTCGGAACGGTCGAAGTAGCGGACGGTGTGGAATCCGCTGCTGGCGACGATATGGGAGGAGTGCGTGGTGATGATCACCTGCACTTTCCATCCCGTCTTGCGGTCGATGAAGTCCTGGATGTTCTTGATGAACGTCTCTTGCATCTGAGGATGCAGATGGGCTTCCGGTTCCTCAATGAACAGCACTTGCAGCGCTGGCTTGGGCGTCGTGCGTTCGTAGGTTTGGTGGAAGCTGATCACCTGGAGGATCGTGAAGATCAGTTTGCTGTAGCCAAGCCCATTGTGGCCTTCGGGAAGGTGGAATCCGTCATCGCCGGACGGGTACTGGATCCGTGTACTGTCGCGCAGGATTCCTGAGGCCTCAATTAGGGAGACGATGCGCGGTTTCTGGACGGGAGTGATGGTGCCCACTCCGAAGGTGCGCAGATCCTCGAAGATCGGATTGAACAGCGTGGCGTAGTTTTCATCGAGCTGCTTGGAGGCGGATGCCAGAGCGGTCTCGATCTGCTCAATGCTCTGGTGGCGATCTTCATTACCGCTGTTGACCTTGTAGTAGGCCTCGAAAGTCTTCGACAGGGTACGGGTCTTGTCGCCCGGCGTGTCGTCCACCTTGGTCTGCGCGTAGACGAACTTGACCGACAGGATGGACGCCGCGGTGCCGCGCTTGACGTCCTTGCGGATGCTCCCGTCGAGGGGGCTGACCGCGCGATAGGCCGGGGTGAAGTAGTCCGAGAAGCTCTTGCGGAGCCACTTGACGCGGTCGAACGGCTCCCGTTGGCTGGCCGACCAGAAGTCTCTGAGAAAGTCGTGGGGACGGGCAGCCTCCAGCGCCGCCTCGATCTTGACCTCGAAGCAGGTGTCGTCCAGGTCGAGGATTACAGCCGTGAGAGGTGCGAGGTCCTCCTCCTCTGTGTACTCGATTGTGAGGACCAATCGGATGGAGGGAACGAGATCGTACGCCTTGGCCAATAGGTCCTCACTCGTCCCCGTGTCGCCGCGGGCCGCGTGTGCCTGGGCCTCACCGAAGATCTGCCGTGCCTGCTCGATGTCGGCGATACGGCAGGTGGAGAAGTCCTCCAGGACGAACCTTGTGTCTTCCTCGCCGAAGAACTTCTCGAAGAGATTGACGAACGACGTCTTGCCGCTGTTGTTGCGCCCGACGATGAGGGTGGCCTTCGGGTCAACCCGGACATCCACGCTCTCCAACGCACGGAAGTTGATCATCTTGGCATGGGTCAGCTGCATCGCACTCCCGACATCGTTCCCAACCCCCGGGGCGACATCAGCGTGCGACTACCGAGAGCCAGAGCAGTATCTGACATGGGACGGGCGGAGATCCCCACTTGGCTCAAGGTGGGCAATGATGTAACAGATTAAGTCAACTCGGATCGCAACTGATCAAGTTCGGTCATTGATCCGACGTAGCGTGTCTCTACGCGCGCGGTAAAGGCGGCGGGGACGGGACTGCGCTGGCTGGACTTCAAGCGGAATGGTTCTGGTAGGCGGAGGCGGGAGACCCTGACTGACCGGCATGTTCCGGATTGTGCGTCCGGACGTCAGTGATCACCCCTATCGTCGGTACATTCAGGGGCTGGGGGGGGGACAGTGACCGACGCACAATGGCGGCCGAGGCGGTCGACGGGTGCTGGCGGCTCGGCCAGGCGGAAGCAGATCGTGGCGACGGCGGTCATGGAGGCCGAGGGGTGCCTCGCGGACCTTAAGCGCGGACGCCGTGCTGCCCTCGAGATCAAACAGGTCACCGAGCGGATGCTCTCGCCCGAGTACAAGGGGCGCGTGCTCGTGGAGCTGCTTCAGAACGCCCACGACGCGCACCCCGCCCGGGACGGCGTCGGCCGCGTCGAGATCGTGCTCGATGAAGACGAGGGCGAACACGGCGTCCTGTACGTGGCGAACGGCGGCAGACCCCTCGGGTACAAGAACTTCGAAGCGCTGTGCAGCATCGGCTTGTCAAGCAAGCGCCCCGATGAGGGCATCGGCCACAAGGGAGTCGGCTTCAAGAGCGTCCTGCAACTCACGGCCGCCCCAGAGCTATACAGCGTCGTGGGGGCAACGTCGAAAGCATTTGACGGATTCTGCTTCCGTTTCGCCCGAGACGAGGACTTCGACTGGCTGGCGGACCAGGTTGCGCCCGGCAGTCCGGAGGCCGCCGACCAGCTGCGCGCGAACCTGTCGTCGTTGAAGGTCCCGGTGCCGGTTGACGACGTCCCGTCCGCAGTGGCGGCCTTCCGACGACGGGGACTGATGACCGTGGTCCGGCTCCCGCTGCGGAACGTCGAAGCTCGGCAGGAGGCGCTACGCCAGTTGAACGAGCTGACCGACGACGGGGTGCCTTTCGAACTCTTCCTGGACCGGCTCGGCAGGGTGTCCGTGACGCACCGGGTGGGCGGCCGGGGGCGCCCGAGCGTCTACACACGCAAGGTGGACCTTCTCTTCACCTCGCCCGACTTGAAGATCCAGCAGGTCACACTGCGCCGTCGTACCCGCCTGATCATGGTGACGGCTGCCGTGGACCCTGAGCGCGCACATGAGGCCATCGCCGCCGGCCTCGAATCCGGACCGCTGACAGACGACTGGCACGCCCTGGGCGACTCGGCCGTGGTCAGTGTGGCGGTGCCCGCGGGCGAGCCGCTGGAACGCGGCAGGCTGTACACGTTCCTGCCCATGGGCGCGCGGCCAACCTGTCCGGTCCGCGGGTTCCTTAACGCTCCGTTCCACACCGACGTGAGTCGGCGCACCATGACGGAGTCCACACAGTGGAACGACCTGCTGCTCGACACTGCGGCTGAGGCCTGCGCGCAGGCGGCCGTTCTGGTCGACGAGGAACGCGTCACGATGCCCGCGGGTGCCCTCATCGACCTGATGTGCTGGGAGCACGACCAGATCCGGCGCCTCGAGTCGGCGTTCAAGGCACAGAACCGTGAGCTCGGCGACGTGCCATTCATGCCGGTACTGCATCCCGCGGGCGCCCGAGCCTGTTTGCGGCACGGCAAGTTGTGGCTCCGCCAGGACCAGGCCCGCGTGTTCACTCCGCATGCCGTGGCTGCTGCGGGAACCGAGCACGTCGTCGATCCCCTCCTCCACTCCTGGCGGATCGACCGGCTGGTCGCGCTGGGCGCGGCCCGGGGCACGGGGCTGGCCCCGTCAGCAGCCGTACTCGCAGGCTGGGCCGAGGAACTCGCGGCGGCCATGGACCAAGTGGACGTTGATGGTGGGAGTTGGGCGGACTATTACCACGACCTCTCCCTCTGTTTCCCTCGCGCCGAGGAGGTGCTGAAGGGCAGGAAGATCGTCCTCACCGCCAGCGGGAGACTCGTCCCGGCCGGGGAGCCCGGGGTGTTCTTCCGCCCGGAAGGGGCCACGGACGTCGTGTCCGCTCTTCCGCTGGGCCTCACCGACAGCATCTTCTTCGTCCATGGCGGGATCGCCTGGGGGACCCGAAAGGGCGCACGGCGGGCGCGCGGCCGGGGCTGGTTGGAGGAGCAGCGGCTGGTGCGGGACTACCGGCCCGAGGCTGTCTTGGACGTGCTGGGCGAGGCCATGCGTAAGGACCGTGCGGACGGGGAGGCATTGCGGGAGTACCTTCTGTTCGCCTGCGCCCTGTGGGCGTCGTCGTCCCCGGAACGCGGCGGCAGACGCCCCGTGATCAAGGGGCTGCTGGTGCCAGTACGCAATGGCTGGGTGCCGGCCGCCGAGGCCATGTTCGGCGAGGGTTGGGCGGGCGAGCAAAGCCGGACCGACCTTACGCTGGCCCAGTTCCTCGCCCGTACCGAGGGGGTCTCCCGGGCACTGGCCACCGCCGCGGACCGGCTCGTCGCGCCGGCTCGTGAGATCTGCGCCGGTACCCAGACCGACTCGCAGACGCTGCGGCGCTTCTTCGAACACCACCATGTCAGCCACGGCCTGGCAATCACGTACGTCGACTCCTACCAGACAGTGAAGGGACGGCTTCTCAACCACCCGTCCATCTTTCCCGCACTCGGAGCGCTGGAGCCGAACTCGGTCGAACGCGTTCAATGGCGCTCCGCCGCTGAGCGATGGCCCAACCGACGCGCCGTCCTCTACCAGACCGTCGAGTACCGCCCGACGCACAGGAAGGTGGCCATCCTCCCCGGACAGAGGGAGTACGCCGCCTTCGACGACGAGAGCCGCCGCCAGTATGCGGAGCTTATCGTCCACGGCCTAGACACTTGGCCCGACGACGCCCTTGAGTTCCGCTTCGCGGGCGGCACCGACCGTCAGGGCACAATGTGGCCGACTCCACTGGCGGCTTTCCTCAGCGGAGCGCCGTGGATTCCCCAGTCGGGCGACGACGAGAGCGCCGAGGCCTTCGCTACGGCCGGCAGCGTGTGGTGGTGGTCGGGCAGGGAGGAGCCGCCTCGGTACCTCACTGTCGCATCAGCCGCGCTGCGTAGTAGGCAGTCGGACGGCGTGCTCAAACGCCTGGAGCTGCTCGGCGTGCGCCGCTGGGACGACCCCGAGACCGCCGCGGACCGGCTTCGTCACCTGCCTGCCCTACTGCGCCGCATGCCCCGGCTACGGCAGGGACGCCTCGGACACCTGCTGCGCAGGGCCTACGAACAGGCATGGGCGGACCTTCTGCCTCCGGATGGGCTCGGCACCGGATGGCGGTCCGGGATCCTGCCCGAACTCTTGGTAAGCCGAGCCGAGACGCTCGATGTCCTCGCAGCCGAGTCCGAGCCTGAGCTGGTCTATGTGGCCGACGTGCAAGGAACCCAGCAGCGGAGGCTGCTCGGTCAGACACCGTTGCCCGTCCTCCCGGTCGACGACCGGGCTCTGGGCCAGCGCGTCCACGCCTACCTAGAGGCGCGGGGCCGTTTCGCCGTCCGGCGGACTAGCCAGGCGGAGCTTGACATCCGGGTCGACCAGCTGCCCATTACCCACGCGCCCCAGGTACCGCTGCTCGCCCTGGCCGGTCCTTGGCTGGAGACCCTCATGGCCGCGCTGGTGGAGTTCGACGACGAACGGTCCTTCCGAGCCAAGACTCCCTCCGCGCGTCGCGTCCCGCAACGGCTCCGGGCCTGTGGCGTCGTCGTGGCACGGACCGCGGTCACCCACATCGCCGGACTCGCCCTCGGTGATCCCGGCGACGACCGCTCCCTCCTGCACGATGATCCGGACGAACCGCGCCTCGTCGTTGTCTGCCCGCGGCAACGCTCCGACTGGCATGTGCTGGAGACCGCCGCGACCGGCCTGAGTACGCTGATCGGCGCGCCATACATGGGCACATCTCTACGACTGGCGTTCATCGAACTGGAGCGTTCGGGCCGGGCCGTTGCGGAAGTCTCCGAGGCGGACATTGCCTCCGTGCTTGGCATTCCGATGCAGCGCTTGGAGGCCGTGCTCGCCGACCGCGCCTCGATCCGCTCGGGCAGCGGCCGACTTGTCCCGGTACTCGCCTGTATCGACCTCGTCCTCGCGGAGGAACTTCAACGAGGGCAGGAGGCCCTGCACGATCGTGGCGAACTCCATGACTGGCTCGTCACCCGGCTCGATCTCGACCGCGCCGACCAATTGCTGGCTCTCGTGGACGAGAACGACTGGCAGCGCAAGCTGTCTGCGCTGGGAGTGCCCCTGGCCGAGGCAAATCGTGCCTGGCAGACACTGGGCTTGCCGACCGTCAACAACTCGGAGGCCCACCAACGACAGTTCCAGGCCTGGTTACAGCAGAACCGGGCCCGACTAGCCGACAGAATTCGTGACGTGTACGCGGCCACCCACAAGGCGGGCAGCCGCCTCACAGATTACGTCCGGCTGCGATCGCTCCCCGGACTCGAGCCAGACCCCCAGTGGGGACTCGCCTACTGGGTCCTCCCCACCGACCTACTCGACGCCCACGCCGAGGCCTGGGCTGCCTCCCACCTGCCTCCGGCGCCGGCCGGGCAGCACCCGCCACGTTCAGTCGCCGAGGCACACGAGGGTGGTGTTGACAACGTACACACGCTCCTTCCCCGCCTGCGCGCCCGGATGGAGGCTTGGCTCAACCGCCAGGGCCGTGAGGGTCCCTCGCTGCCATCGGCCACCGAGGTCGCGTCGGCGATGGACGCCGAGGGCCTGCTCGACTTTGAGCCGATCGGCGTCCGCACGCTGATCTCCTGGCTCCAGACGCACGGCAATTGGCCCGAGGGCATGCCCGCCACGGACCGGGCGGCTGACCTTGGTCTCAACGACCCCACACCCCTCACGCCGATCCCATCGGGCGGCAGCACCCCGTTCCGCACCACCACGGGCCCATCGCTCCACCTCAACGGCCGCGCAATCCCTATCGGCCCGGACCAACTGCGTGATCTCGCACGACAGATCGCCGCCGACCTCACCCCCGACCAACTCGCCCCCTCTCCGCAGCCTGGCGCACGGTTGGCGCCTGTACTCCCGAGGCAACGAACCACCTCCGCAGTCACCAGTCGCGCCGGGGGATACCGGGTCGTCCCCCGGGACACCCAGAAGGACAGGGCTGTCGGACTCGCAGGAGAGGTGGCAGCGGCCGCCTGGCTGGAGCGGCAGTACGGGGTCGCCCGCGAGGAATCTTGGAAGTCGGGGCTACGCCAATACGTCTTCGCCGACGGCACAGGCGATGACAGCCTCGGCTACGACTTCCTCATCCATGACGGAGATCGCACCCTTCTGTACGAAGTCAAGGCCTCGACCGGGGACCGGGGCGAGTTTGAACTCGGCGAGTCCGAAGTCGAACGAGCAAGTCATCTCCGTCCGGGAGAGACGTACACCATTGTCTACGTTTCCCATGTTCTCGACAGCACCAACCGACGCATAACCCCTCTCCCCAACCCGTTCAGCGCCCCTGGTCTCGCCGGGTACAGCCTCGTCGGCACGGCCATGCGCCTGCGGTTCGAACTACCGCCCACACCCGGAACCTGAGCCTGCGCGGCTTTGACGGACACCGTTGGTGTGGTGGTCAGACCGCTGGCACGTTCTCGTGCTCCGCGGGAGTGCGGTAGCCGAGGCGGCTGTGCAGCCTGCGCACGTTGTACCAGCCCTCGGTCCACTCGAAGATCGCGGAGCAGGCCGCTGCTCGGCTGGGCCATGGCCGGGTTGAGGTAAAGCTAGCTGCTCCGACGCACGTCTCCGCAGGTCAGACCATGATGCATGAACGAGGCTTGACCGACGTCACGAGCGTGCCGAGCCGGATGCGTTCCGTCGTGGCCGCCGCGGCCGTGAGCGTCGGGACGGCCCCGAACCACGGACCGTCCCGGAAGGTCCGCCACGACAGGTGGTCGTAGGTGTAGGCGGCGTGGAAGCCCAGCTCCTCGGCCCGCTGCCACACCTCCCGGCCCTGCTCGTGCCAGCGGTAGATCGGGAGAATCACAGTGCTCAGACGGAGGCTCATACCTTCGAGACTACGGTCCGGGCTCCGACGAAGCGGCCGGAGGCTCATTGGCCGCCCGCACCCCGTGACGAGCGCCCAGCCGCGCGCGTTCGCCCGGCATTCCGCCGGCGAGGCGCTACGGCACGGAGTCACCAGGGGCTGCGGTCGGGGTCGTAACTGCGGAGGATGCCCACGAACCGGTCCAGCATGGCCAGCTGGTCATCATGGAGAGGGCCACCGTTGAAGTGCATCACTGTGTTCCGGACATTTTTCACATGCCGCAGGAGACCGACGAAGTGAGTACGGTCCACGCCGGGCCAGTTGAGCTTCTTCCAGCGCAGTTCGTCATCGAGCAGCCGGATGTACTCACCGAACATCAGCTGGTCGACGCTGCGACGACGGCGGTCCTTGTGTACCTGCCGGACGTCTTCCTCGCCGTAGACACGTCCCAGGCAGCGGCGGAGTCGGCGCTCGATCTCACCGAGGGTGAAGAAGGGACCGGCGACAGACACGAACTCGGACGCGAGATCGGCGGTGGTGACGATACCGATCAGCTCGCCTGCACGATTGCGGACGAGGACGAATCCATGTGCCTGGATGAATGGCAGCGCGGACAGCAGATGCGTCGCGGCGTCCACGACGTGGAATTCGCTGGTGAGTGCGTTCGGGACGCTTGGCGTCCGACCGGTGGCGTGCATGTGGGCGATCGAAGCCCATGTGACCACACCCTGGAGTTTGCCGATCGAGTCCAGCACCGGCAGTTGCGAGTACCCGAGCTCGGCCATGGCACCCATGGCTCGTGCCAGTGAGTCCTCCGGCATCACCGAGGAAACCCCTTGCCCAGCACTGGGAATGGCGCCGACCCGCATCGCTGACTGCGGCAACAGACCGAGGGGGTCTTCACCTTGTCCGTATTCCGGTGGAACGGATACGCCGTCGTCCACCTCACCGGCATCGCTGTGAGCGTTGGCCGAGGCCGAAGCGGACGGCTCCGGCGACGGTGCCGCCGAGGAGGACGAAGGCACCGACGTCGTTGCAGGATTCTCGGACGCCTCGGCAGCGTGGTCGTCCTGCTTCCCGATCGGTGGCGCGTCCGGGACGCTGGGCGCAGTGGGCATCCCGTCACGTAGCGGTACCACTCGGATCTCGTCGTCGAGCGGCCCCTTCGCAAAGTCCGGCTCTGTCGTCAGTCCCGCGTTGGCCAGGTCGAGGCTCACTCGTGAGACCACCACATGGTTGCGGAATCGGACATCCCAGAGCGCCAGGAGCTGACGTCGGCTCAGTGTGGAGCCTGCCAGGCCTGCCGGGATCCTCGCGTCACTCACGGCCGCTGTCCGACCCTTCACGGACAACGGCCTTGCCCATTGCTCTCTCCACCAGGCCCAGCAGGCGCTCGGCGCGGTCGCGATAGAACGTGTCGAAGTCGTCCGTGCGCAGGGTCCTTGGGTCGATGTGATGGGTTCCGACCACGTCGTCGAGCCAGTCGCCGCTGGTGCCGGCCTCCTTCTCCAGAGCCGCGAGGTAAACGGAAGGAGAGTTGGCGCCGATGGTCTGGTACGCCCGGTAGGAGAGCGCGGTCTTGTTGACGATGCTCGTCATTCGGGTGGGGTCCGGCGCGGTGCGCTCGAACCACGCCTTCGGGAAGATCTGCCGAATGTCGACAGACCATCCGGTCAGGTTCTGTTCGCTGATCTCTTCCTCCTGGAAGGCCCAGTCCACTGCGCCTTCCTTCATCAGCAGCGCGTGCACGCCCTTGTAGGCGGCGCTGTTGCGTGAGGTGAGCCGGTGAAGGCGTTGTTCCTGGAAGGACGCCTCAGAGATGGTGTCCGGCTCGGGACCGCCTTCCGTCAGCCATGGGATCACCTGTTCCACGTCGCGGACGAACCGGGTGTCCGTGACTCCGCCGTAGAGTTCGCCGAGGACGCCGCACCAATACCAGCGCGCCAGCCCTTCCTGGACCTTTGGCTCTCGTCGCGCGTTCCCCAAGAGCGCCGCGATGGCGGCGAGCGGGACCAGCTGCGACCCGTAGGGCAGATCGCGCTCACGGAAGATGTGCTGCGACGCCAGGAAGTGGCCGGCCCAGGCGAAGGCGCTGGTGACCTCGGGAGCTAGCGCAGTGTAGTCGGACAGCGGTAGGTGAAGCAGGTCGCGGCGCTTGCAGCTGACTGCCGGCGGGCTGGCAGCGCCGGGGTTGGCCGCCAAGTACTGCTGCTTGCGCTGCCAGGTCTGTGTGAGCGCCATCGCCTGAAGGAAATCCAGACTTGTAAGCCCGGTCTCCTGCCTGCTGTCCCGGTCGATGGAGCCGAAGACCGGAAACGCGGCACTGAGCATGGACTTGGTCGTCAGCCATTCCTGGCTGAGACTGAAGTCCTTTCCGTGTTCCCGGGTGTAGCCGGCATCCCCGGCATAGGTTGCCGTGAGGAGCTCGAACACGTTGAGTACGACACCCCCGGTGTTCACTCGCTCGAAGACCGAGCACACCGCGTCCTTCCGCGTCTCCTTGGGCAGGCGGATCAGCGGCACTTTGAAGCCCTTGACGGTGTCGATGACCTTTGCCTGGAAGGCCGACCAGATGTCCCACCGGTCCTCGGCTGCGCTGACGTAGGTGCGCTGCCACTTGCCGGTGCCGTCGGCATCGAAGATCAGGTTCAGGGGGAAGAAGCCCTGCGCGCACTCCGCGTCCCGGCTCCTCAGATCGAGCAGCGTCCGGCCGAAGGGGCCTCGTACCAGGCGGTCTTCGGGGATCGAGCGGATAGCCTCGTCCCGGTCGGTTCCTTCTCCGACGGCCATGGAGATGTCGATGTAGTACCAACGGCGCACGGGCTTGTTGCGGGCATCGCTCGTCTCCACAGCCTGGCCCGACCGCAGGGCCTGGAAGAGTGAGGTCAGACGCTGCTGCCCGTCGAGCAGGAGCTGTTCCGGGACGGTTCCCGGGGAGACCGGGGTGCCGTGCAGCGGCCTCGCTTTGAACTGGGACTCCCCGCCGGTCTCGAGCGTCATGGCCACACCGAGCGGGTAGTCGAGTGTCACGGTGGCCAGCAGGGCACTGATGCGATCATCGTCCCACTTCCACTGACGTTGAAAGTCCGGTAATTGGATCTTTCCGACAGCAACGTCATCGAGCATCTTGCCCAGGCTCGGGCCGTCCAGTGCCACCACTAGTTGTTCTGTCCATGGAGGTTGGTGACAGTGATCACGACTGGGGGATCTTGAACGAGTGAGGGCCTTCCGGGTTCGGTGTGGATTGCGACATCGCCACCGAACGATCAGAAGGCCCTCATGCCCCACCGTAATGCACCCCTGACCGAGACTGGTCGCCTGCGTCTGGCCCGCTGCGTCGTGGACGACGGCTGGCCCCTGCGCCGCGCGGCTGAGCGCTTCCAGGTCTCGCCCACAACAGCTCACCGGTGGGCGTCCCGCTACCGTGAGCTCGGCGAGGCCGGGATGTCCGACCGCCCATCGCGCCCGCACCACAGCCCGACCCGGACGCCGACCCGGACCGAGCGGCGGATCATCAAGGTCCGTGTCCTGCGCCGGTGGGGACCGGCCCGTATCGCCTATCTGCTGGGGCTGAACCCGGCCACCGTGCACCGCGTCCTGACCCGCTTCGGCCTCGCCCGCCTGGCCCACCTGGACCGCGCCACCAGCCAGGTGATCCGGCGCTATGAGCACGCCGCCCCCGGCGACCTTGTGCACGTCGACATCAAGAAACTCGGCAACATCCCGGACGGCGGCGGCCACAGGGCCCTGGGCCGGCAGGCAGGCCGCAAGAACCGGGCCAAGGCCGGGATGAGCTTCCTGCACAACGCCGTCGATGACCACTCCCGCCTGGCCTACAGCGAGATCCTCACCGACGAGAGGAAAGAGACCGCCGCCGGGTTCTGGCAGCGCGCCCACACCTACTTCGCCGAAGCCGGGATCACCGTCCAGCGCGTCTTGACCGACAACGGCGCCTGCTACAAGTCCCACCTGTGGCGCGACACCCTGGCAGCGGCTGGGATCACTCACAAGCGCACCCGCCCCTACCGGCCACAGACCAACGGGAAGGTCGAGCGGTTCAACCGGACCCTGCTGGACGAGTGGGCCTACGCCAAGCCATACCGGACCGAGACCGAACGACGCGAGGCATACCCCCTCTGGCTCCACACCTACAATCACCACCGCGGACACACCGCACTCAAAGGCCAACCACCCGCCAGCCGCATCCCCAACCTCACGGGTCAGTACAACTAGTGCTCCCCGGCTCCACATCCACGCCATCACGCGCCACCCTCCACCGGCTAGGTAGCTGACGGACGCCTCACGCACGATCCTCCCGAATGCTGACCGTTCCCGAGGGTGTTTTCTTTTAGAAAGCAACCTTTTCGTAGCTTCACACATCGTGTACTACAATGGTGTCACGGATGCTTCCCGCCCCGGCAAGACCCGGGTCACCAGTGTTTCGCTGCGTGCCGAGACCCTGGAGGCGATTCGCTCGCGTGCGGGCAAGCAGGGCGTTTCCTCCTACATCGAGGAAGCCGTTCAGCGTCAGCTCCAGCGTGAGGCCGTAGATGACTACATCGCAGAGTACGAGGCCGAGCATGGTCCCGTTGACCAGGCCGAGGTAGCGGCGCGGGCGGAGAAGATTAGGGCACACCAAGCTGCACACCGTGCGGACGTCTCGCCGGCGGACGCTGCGTGAGCGGCACTCTCGTCCTGGACAGCGAGGCTTTGTCGAAGCTGTCGAGGCGGCACCGCGACATGACGGTGTGGCTGGACGTCGCCCGAACCCTCGATCTGCTGATCGTGACCAGCGCGGCAACGCTGGTCGAGGCGCGCGATCCCAAGGTCGCCCAGGAGGCATTCGACTTCGCGGTCTCCCTCACCAAGGTGCGACCGATCACGGAAGAGACCGCCCGCTCCGCGAGCAAGCTTCTGGTCGCCGAGGGACTTCATGATCACAAATACGCTATTGACGCGATGCTGGCGGTTACCGCCCATGCGGAACACGGTGATGTGACGGTCGTGACCAGCGACGTGGGCGACCTGCGCCGGCTCTGCCATCCGCGCATCGCAATCGAGCCGATCTGAGGTCTTCAGACAGGTGACGGCTGCTGCGATTCCCGCAGGTCAGGTCGTGATGCGTGAACGAGGCTTGACTGACGTCACGAGGGTTCCCAACCGGATCCGCTCAGTGACGGTCGCGGCGGCGGTCAGCGTCGGCACGGCCCCGAACCACGGCTCGTCCCTGAAGGTCCGCCACGACAGGTGGTCGTAGGTGTAGGCGGCGTGGAGACCGAGAGCCTCGGCGCGCTGCCACACCTCCCTGCCCTGCTCGTGCCAGCGGTAGATCGGCAGGATCACAGTGCTCAGACGCATGCGGCGAGCCTATGGGAGAGGCGGCATTAGGTCAGCGAAGTGCGTGTTCACATG
Organism: Streptomyces sp. NBC_00433; assembly: GCA_036015235.1. Taxonomy (NCBI): domain Bacteria; kingdom Bacillati; phylum Actinomycetota; class Actinomycetes; order Kitasatosporales; family Streptomycetaceae; genus Streptomyces; species Streptomyces sp. NBC_00433. Next base: position 4,855,047 of record CP107926.1, read on the forward strand.
TTATGTATTACACTGGGTCCATGAACACCCCCCGCCCAGGCAAGACCCGGGTCACCAGCGTTTCCCTGCGCGCCGAGACCTTGGAGGCGATTCGCTCGCGTGCCGGCAAGCAGGGCGTGTCCTCGTACATCGAGGAAGCTGTCCGGCGTCAGCTCCAGCGTGAGGCCGTGGACGACTACATCGCGGAGTACGAGGCCGAGCACGGTCCTGTTGATCAGGCCGAGGTGGCGGCACGCGCCGAGAGAATCCGGACACACCACGCCGCGCACCGTGGCGGCGCCTCACCGGCGGACGCTGCGTGAGCGGCACTCTTGTCCTGGACAGCGAAGCCCTCTCGAAGCTGTCCCGGCGGCACCATGACATGACGGTGTGGCTGGACGTCGCTCGAACCCTCGATCTGCTGATCGTGACCAGTGCGGCAACCCTGGTCGAGGCGCGCGATCCCAAGGTCGTACAAGCGGCGTTCGACGTCGCCGTCTCCCTCACCAAGGTGCGACCGATCACCGAAGAGACCGCCCGCGCCGCGAGCAAGCTTCTGGCCGCGGAGGGGCTTCACGGCCACAAGTACGCCATCGACGCGATGCTGGCTGCCACCGCACACGCGGAACACGGCGAGGTGACCATCGTGACCAGCGACGTGGATGACCTGCGCCGACTGTGCCATCCGCGAATCGCGATCGAGCCGATCTGAGATATCCAGGCCTGGTGACGCCGCTTACCGCGATTCCCGCAGGTCAGCCCGCGGTAGGTGAACGCGGCTTGACTGACGTCACCAGCGTCCCGAGCCGCATCCGCTCGGTGACCGCCGCAGCGGCGGTCAGCGTCGGCACCGCTCCGAACCAGGGCCCGTCCCGAAAGGGCACCCGCCACGACAAGTGGTCGTAGGTGTACGCGGCGTGAAACCCGAGAGCCTCGGCCCGCTGCCACACCTCCCGCCCCTCGGCGGCCCAACGGTAAATCGGCAGAATCACGACCTTCGAAACGCCCCCAGCGTGCCTCCTGATCATGTTGACGCACCGCCAGACGCCGAGATCCCCGACCGGGTCGAGCTCAGCGTTCCACTCAGGCGTCGCGGAGGCGCAGTGAGGTAGCCCCCACGACGATGGCGGCGCCGGTCCACGCACAGAGCACAAGCGCACCGACCCCGGGTGATAGGTGCGGAGAGTCGGGCTCGGTGACGATGAATGCGGCTCCCGCCTGTGACGGCAGGAACTGCGCGACGTGCCTGCCCGCCGATCCGAACAGGTCCAACACAGGCAGGACGAACACCAGGGCGAAGTAGCTGACCAGAGCGCCAGGGGTCGAGCGCACGATCCAGCCGATCATTCCTCCGATGACTCCGGCCAGCACCATGTACAGGGCCGTGCCCAGCACGACCCGCCACACCCCTGGATCGGACAGCGAGAACCCCGTGCGGTATTGGCCGATCACCGCTTGCGAGACAATAAAAGTGGCAATGGTGGTCGTCGTCATTACCATTGCGGCGACCACGAAGAACACCGTCAACTTGGCCCAGAGCACCGGAAGACGTTTGGGGACCGCGGTGAATGTCGAGCGAATCATGCCCGTGCTGAATTCACTGGAAACGAACAGCACACCCAGCGCCCCGATCAGGAGCTGCCCCAGGTAATAACCTTTCAGCGTCGCCGACGGCGTCAGGTCGGCGACGTCTTGAACGGCGGCGGGATTGCGGGTGTTATAGGCGATGATCAATCCAACGGCCGGCATGCTGAGCACGGCCGCGCCCAGCACCGCCCAGCTCGATCGCAGACTGCGCAACTTGATCCATTCGGACTTCACCGTCCGCGCGAGGGTTACCGGTTGGCTGTCTACGCCGGCCCCGGCGCTCCGGCGGGCGGCGGAGGTATCGATCGTGGCGGTGCTCATGCGGCGTCCTTGGTATTCTCGATGGTGGAGCGGTAGTCGATCGAGTCGTCGGTCAGGGCCATGTACGCCTCTTCCAGAGAAGCAGCGTGAGTGGCCAACTCCAGGAGGGTGATTCCAGCCTCTGCGGCAGTCACGCCAATGCGGTCGCTGGTGAGGCCCTGCACTTCCAGCGTCTGCTCCGCGATGTTGCGTACGGTGAAGCCGACGCCGGCCAGTAGGGCAGCGAGCCGAGCAGCTTGTGGGGACCGGACTGTGACGACATCGGATGACGCCGTCGCGATGAAGTCCGCCATTGACTGATCCCGCAGCAACTTGCCCTTTCCCACCAGGATGACGTGATCGGCAGTCAGCGCCATCTCGCTCATCAGGTGGGACGACAGGAACACGGTGCGGCCCTCGTCGGCCAGCCCCTTGAGCAGGTTGCGGATCCATCGCACGCCGTCCGGGTCCAGCCCATTGACCGGCTCGTCAAGAATCAGAGTCTGCGGGTCGGCCAGCAGTGCCGAGGCGATACCCAGCCGCTGCCCCATACCCAGTGAGAAGGCGCCGGCGCGGCGACCGGCGACATCACCGAGCCCGACCATCCCGATCACCTCGTCGACCCGTTTGACTCCGATCCCCGCCGTAGCCGCCATCGCCAGCAGATGGTTGCGCGCCGAACGGCCGGTGTGCACCGCCCGGGCTTCCAAGAGCGCTCCGACCTCCGCCAACGGACTCTGGTGCTCAGCGAACGGTTTCCCGTTCACGGTAACTGATCCGGACGTCGGGGAGTCCAGCCCCAGAATCATCCGCATCGTCGTCGACTTTCCGGCGCCATTGGGACCGAGGAACCCGGTGACAACACCCGGCTTGACGGTGAACGTCAATCCGTCGACGGCCAACTTGTCCCTATAGCGTTTGGTCAGACTCTCGGCCTTGATCATGCGTCCTCCAATTGGTTTCTTCTTACCGTTTCCGCCGGAAAGCCGGTACAGTCAGCGTGTACTCCCCCGATGTGTCCTGTTGGCTTATCCGGTCCCCCGCTCGGATGACCCGGTCGTCACGCCCGGTCTGATACGTCGACCTCGGCCTTCGGAGTGCCACCGGGGCCGGATCTGACGTCGACGCCCTTGCGGTCGGAGCCGGCGGCAGTGGCGACGGTGGCGGCAGCACGCAGATGCCAGACGCGGGCCGGTGGCAGGTTGGCCCAGACCGTGCGGGAGTCGACGGCATCGTGGGACTGCCGCCAGTGGGCGAGGGTGTCGAGGACCGCGCGCCGCCGGTCAGCCGCGCGCCGGGCGGGGACCAGGGCGCGGGCGCGGCTGGTTCCCCGGTAGGCGAAGTAGGTGAGGTGGCCGCCGGGCTTGAGCGCTACGCGGTAGAAGGCGAGCGCCTCGGCGACCTCGTGGGGCAGGAAGTTGGCGAAAGGCAGGCCAGAGACGATCACGTCGTAGCGGCCGCTGCCGAGGCCGTTTCCGAGGCCACCATGCGCCAACTCGCCGACCGGTTGCTCGATCAGCCGGATCCGTTCCCCGTCGACTTCCAGCCGCCGGTCGGCGCGGAGCCGATTGGCGAAGCGGGGGTTCGCCTCGACCAGGTCCAGGGTGTCGCCTGGGCGGAGCCGGTTGGCGAGTACGCGCGAGACCGCGCCGGTTCCGGCTCCCACCTCCAGTACTGCCAGGGGTTGCCGGCCAGGACGGGGAGTCAGGAGCGGGGCCGCCAGGGCGCGGGAGAGACGACGGCTGCTCGGGGCGACGGCTCCGGTGGTGTGGAAAGTACGGGCTGTCTCGGTGAGAAAGAGCGCGGCGTCTGCCACGCTGCGGGACCATGCCCCTGCCGGCGCGGGAAAGCTCGATCGGTTCATCCGTTCAGGCTCGTGCGCCGGTGGCTCCCGGGAATCGGCTGATGTATGAGCCGGGACCCCTACGAAAGTCGGGGTCAGGTACGGCTGGTGGGCGATGCGGGTACGGCCGGCGGGTGCCTACGATCGGCCGGTGCACGCAGACGCAGGCCCCGGCCTCGAATTCCGGCACCGTTGGCGGCCGCTGTGGACCGAGTATGTGCTGATCTGCACAGCTCTCGCCCTCGTGGTCCAGCAGGCGTACGCGACCCGGGGTGGCGCCGCGCTGCCGCTGAGGGCGTCGGTCGCGTTCGGTGCGGCGCTGGCGCTGACCGCCCGTGAGCGGTTCCCGCTGTCGGTCGGCGTACCCGCGCTGGCGGCCATGGTGGCGCAGAACCAGATGGCGCCGATGACGGTACTGCTGTTCCATCTGGCCGCACGAGGCCGCACGAGAGCCGCCGCCGCTTACGGGAGCCTCGCCGCCCTGGCGCCGTGGCTGTGGCGCCCGCCGATCCACGGCCCGGTCGAGCCCAGGTACTCTCCGGGGCTGGTGTTCGCGCTTGCCATCACCGCCGGACTGTGGACGGCAAGCCGGCGCCGTCTGGCCGCCAGTCGGGCCGTCGAGGCCGAACTGCACGCTGAGCAGGCCCGATTGGCAGAGCGGGCCCGCATCTCCGCCGAGATGCACGACGTACTCGCCCACCGGCTGAGCCTGCTCGCCCTGCACGCCGGCGTCCTGGCGATGCAGACCGAGACGCTGCCGCCCCCGGCCCTCGAGCGGATTGCGCTGCTCCGCGCCACTGCGGCACAGGCCCTGGCAGACCTGCGCGATCTGCTGGGAGCGCTGCGAACGGACCTGCCCGGCGACCCCCGGAAGGAGCGCGGCCCAGCGGTGCAGGACCTCTCCGCGCTGCTGGCCGAGGCCGACGCCGCCGGGCAGCGGATCGAAGCGGAGATCGGCGGGGAAGCCGGATCCGCCCCGGCCAGTCACCGGCTCGCTGTGCACCGACTGGTCCAGGAGGGGCTCACCAACGCCCGCAAGCACGCCGGCGGCGCACCGGTGCGGCTGCATGTGCACTACGGCAGCCCGGCCACATCCGTGGAACTCGTCAACGGTCCGGGCCGTCCGCCGTACCCACCTTCCGCGACCATCGGCTACGGCCTGGTCGGCCTGTCCGAACGGGTCAGCGGCCTCAGCGGACATCTCCATCACGGGCCTTCGCCGGACGGCGGTTGGCGGCTCTCGGCCCGCCTCCCTCTGTCCCCGGATCCCGCAAGCTCCCTGCAGCGGCAGCCGATTCCCGGATCGGAGACCTCGTGATCAACGTACTGGTCGTCGACGACGACGCCCTGGTCCGGCTGGGCCTGGCCGACCTGATCGGCACGGACCCGGCCCTGCTGCTCGTGGCCGAGGCGGTCGACGGCCTGGAAGCGGTCGAACAGGCCACTCGCCACCGGATCGACGTGGCCCTGGTCGATGTCCGGATGCCCCGTATGGACGGCATCGCCGCCGTCCGCCGACTGCGTACCCTTCCCGCTCCGCCGCGCATCGTCATGCTGACCACGTTCGACATCGACGAGTACGTCTACGACGCTCTCGCCGCCGGCGCCGACGGCTTCCTGCTCAAGGACACCGAGCCCGCAGACATCCTTCGCGCCATCCACGTGGTCGCGGCCGGCAACGGCATGCTCCACCCCTCCGCAGCCCGCCACCTGATCGACCGCTTCCACCACACCGCCCGCCCCGACGCCCGTGCCGCCCGCAGACGACTGGCTCGGCTCACCCCCCGTGAAACCCAGGTCCTCAGCCGCCTCACCGAAGGCGATACCAATGCCGAGATCGCCGCTGTTCTCGGCATGCGCGAAAGCACCGTCAAGGCACACGTCAGCCGCATCCTCACCACCCTCGAAGCCAGCAACCGCGTTCAGGCCGCCCTCCTCGCGCGCGACGCCGGCCTTCCCCGCTGAGCCCTCCGACCGCGCGCACGCGCTCGACGGCGTCCGGCGAAGGCCCGGTGAAGGAGAAGCGGAACGGCACGGAATTCACTCCGGAACGGGGTGGGGCCACAGCAACCCGACAAGGATCCATGGCCCGGCGAGCCGGAGCCGCATCAGCCGTCCTGCCCGGCACTGAGGTCGAACCCGTGATGACGAACCCCTCGCCCGTTCACACACCGTGTACTACAATGTGTCGATGGATACTCCTCGCCCCGGCAAGACACGAGTCACCAGCGTTTCTCTGCGCGCCGAGACCCTGGAGGCGATTCGCTCGCGTGCCGGCAAGCAGGGCGTGTCCTCGTACATCGAGGAAGCCGTGCAGCGTCAGCTTCAGCGTGAGGCCGTAGATGAGTACATCGCGGAGTACGAGGCCGAGCACGGTCCTGTTGATCAGGCCGAGGTGGCGGCACGCGCCGAGAGGATCCGGGCGCACCACACGGCCCACCGTGGCGGCGCCTCGCCGGCGGACGCTGCGTGAGCGGCACTCTTGTCCTGGACAGCGAAGCCTTGTCCGAACTGTCCCGGCGGCACCGTGACATGACGGTGTGGCTGGACGTCGCTCGAACCCTCGATCTGCTGATCGTGACCAGTGCGGCAACCCTGGTCGAGGCACGTGATCCCAAGGTCGTACAAGCGGCGTTCGACGTCGCGGTCTCCCTCACCAAGGTGCGACCGATTACGGAAGAGACCGCCCGCTCGGCGGCCAAGCTTCTGGCCGCCGAGGGACTACATGGTCACAAGTACGCCATTGACGCCATGTTGGCGGCCACCGCACATGCGGAACACGGCGAGGTGACCGTCGTGACCAGCGACGTGGACGACCTGCGTCGACTGTGCCATCCGCGTATCGCGGTCGAGCCGATCTGAGATCTTCAGGCAGGTGACGGCGACTGCTGCGATTCCCGCAGGTCAGCCCGTGATGCATGAACGAGGCTTGACCGACGTCACCAGCGTCCCGAGCCTGATCCGCTCGGTCGCGGCCGCCGCCGCTGTGAGCGTCGGCACCGCCCCGAACCACGGCTCGTCCCTGAAGGTCCGCCACGACAGGTGGTCGTAGGTGTAGGCGGCATGGAACCCGAGAGCCTCGGCCCGCCGCCACACCTCCCGACCCTGCTCGTGCCAGCGGTAGATCGGCAGGATCACGGTGCTCAGACGCATGAGGACGACCTTACGGGCGCAGGCGCCGCACCGGCGAAAGGCCACCATTGGGGGAAGCAGACCACGGAACGCGCACCTGCTCGCTACCGTGGTGAAGGTGAGCACAATGAGCGTCGCCGAACTGGACGCGCTGATCGAGGAAGCAACGGTTGACACGTACGACGAGATCGAAGCGGTCAACGGCTTCCTGGCCGTCATCGACGAACACTTGGCGCTTCCGTTCTCCACGACCGTCCTGGGCGTCGAGGTGACCGTGGTCGAGGTCTACCTCACGAACGACCACCGGGTGAACGCTCGTTGCATGCGGGAGGGGTTCCGGCAGGACATCGGCTTGGCTGAACTGCCCCTGCCGGAGCCGCCTCCGGACGGGACGCACTGGGTCGAGGCGTACCGGCGCTGGGCCGGATGCTGAGAAAAGCGGACCCGGACGAGAGCCGAAGCACATCGGAGCACGACATGAACACCTTCCCAGATCTCGTCCATGCCCTGCGGCGTAGCGCTGAGCTGAAGGAAGAGCTCGTCGCGTTCGGGGAGGGCCGCGCGTTCGAGCGGTTCCTCGACCCGCTCTTGGCCGAGGCCGGCGGCCCTGAAGGCGCGTTGGACGAGGCGACCGCGATCAACGTCATCGACCACTTCCTGCTCCAGTACCGCCTGCCTGATGGCAGCACGGTCGCCGACCGCTTCGTCACTCGGCGAACGGCTCTGTCCGAAGCCGACCGGCAGATGGTCCTGGCCTGGCGCGACCCGGTCGAAGGGCTTTTCGAGGTGCGGGGCAAGGACCGCGACTGCCTGCTCCTGCTCAACCTGCTGGACGACCTGGAGTATCGGACGTACGCCAGCGCCGGGCCGTCGGCCTTCCGCGGAGTCGCCAAGGGAGGCTTCCTCGGCGCCCGACTGGTCGGCCTGGCGAACGTACCCGGCGCATGGTTCGTCTCCGGTGTGATGTCCTCCTACCCCCGGACCGCCGCTTCGGAGATCGCCAGCGCGGCCCTCGACCTGGCCACCGTGCGGCCCGACCTCGTCTTCCGCAATCCGGAGAAGGTCGAGCAAGGATGGCGCTCAATGCGTGAGGACCGGGCTGCGTTCGCCGAGTTCTGCGGCAGCGACGAACTGGTCCTCACGCCAGAGGAGGCCGAGGACCGTATCAACGCCTTCTACCGCCACCGCCAGGAGATCGCCGCCGAGCGACGTCCCGGCCCCGCTCGGGGCGCGCGGCGGCCCGCCCCGGGCCTGCCCCTCTTCACGTTGCCGCCCGAACTGGCGGACTCGGACACTGTGGGCGTCATCTACGACCGGGTCGACGGGCTCAACTTCTACGCGGACTACGGGTCGCTGCTGGACCTGTTCGCGAACCCCGACCTCGCGGGCCGCAAGCACCATCAGGACCTGCTCCGCACGTACTTGCGAGAGGAGACGATCACGCCGCTGCCCATCCGCCGTCTGGCCGCCGCACACCCGCAGAACGTCGACACGGTGTTCCGCAGACTCCTGCGGCAGCCCGGATTCACCTGGAGCGAGCACGGCGACGCCTTGCTGCGCCGACGCAAACCCTGGTACTACGAGAGCGAGCCGCGCCCGGGAGTCTCCGTGATCGGTGACCGGCTCAGTGAGCTGCTCCGCGTCCGGCCGCGCTGAGCGCATGCCGGTAGCTTCACAGACTGCACACCCGGCGACCGAGAAGAAGGGGCGTTTACGTGCATACTGCGGTATGCTCGCCATATGGCTGACACGACCCGGATCACGGTCACGCTGCCGACCGAGCAGGTGGCGGAGCTGAAGAAGCTCACGGACAACGTCTCCGGCTATGTGGCCGAGGCAGTCGCCCGTCAGATCAGGCACCAACTGCTCGGGGCCGACCTGCGGAGCTACGAGGACGAGCACGGATCCTTCAGCGAAGAGGAGCTGGCCGAGGCCCGAGCGCGTATCACGGGAGCGACGCAGACCACGGGCGGCGCGAGCGCCGCGTGAGTCAGCACGTCGAATCCGTGGTCCTGGACAGCGAGGGCCTGTCCGCCTGGGTCGCCCAGGACCGGAAGATCCTCGGCCTGCTGAAGCTGTTTCACGAGATGGGCGCGGATCTCATCATCAGCGCGAACACCATCGTGGAGGTCAGCCACTCCCGCGTGAACATGCCGCGACTCCAGTGGACCCTGTCCCGGGTCAAGGTGGAGCCGGTCACCGAGCAGACCGCCAAGGAAGCGGCGAGGCTGCTCAAGACGGCCGGCCTGCACGGTCACAAGTACGCCATCGACGCGACCGTCGCGGAAGCGGCCCTGCGGCAGGCCGGGCCCGTGGTCATCCTGACGTCGGACATCGACGACATGGCCCGGCTGTGCGGCAAGCGGATCGGGCTCATCAGCCTCTGAGCCGCAGAACCGCAGGTCAGCCCCTGATGCGTGAACGCGGCTTGACCGACGTCACCAGCGTCCCCAACCGAATGGTCGACGTCACGCCGGCGGCAGCAGTCAGCGTCGGGATCGCCCCGTGCGAGGGGCCGTCCCGGAACGTCCGCCACGACAGGTGGTCGTAGGTGTAGGCCGCGTGGAACCCCAGTTCCTCGGCCCGCCGCCAGACGTCCCGTCCCTGCTCGTGCCAGCGGTGGATCGGAAGAATCACGGTCTCAGTCGCATGCCCTCGACCATACGAGAGACCGATGCCCACAGGTCACCGGCGAGCCTGGGGACACTGGAATCACGACCCGTGATGGACACCGCCGACGTCCCGCGCAGTTCGCCCGGCCCGCGGCAAGGAGGGTCAGGTGTCGGTGCCGGAGGTGAGGGCGTCCATACGGCGGGCGGCGACCTCGCGGTCGGTCGCGGCGGCGACGAAGGCCGGGACGCCGGATGGGCCGACCAGTGAGCGGACCGCGGCGACCGTGGCCGCGGGCAGCGGGACCTGCACCGGCACGTCGTCCCGCGGGGCAGGCGGGGGCGGCTCCGCGGGCTCGGTCGGCGGGAGGGCGTCGCCGAGGTGGCGGCGTACGTGCTCGGTGGCCCGCAGCCGCATCGCGCGGGCCAGCTCCGCGTCGACGGTGTGCTGGGCCAGCGGCCGCAACCGGCGGACCAGGTCGGCGGCCTCGGCCGCCTCGGCGTCGTTGGGCGGGTGCTGCAGGAAGCGGGGGAAGACGTATTCGGTGGTGAATTCGAGGAAGCGCTCCGAGATGTACTCCACCTGTCCGCGCAATTCCCGCAGATGGCCGGTGATCGCGCCCAGCGGCACACCGGCGGCGTGCAGCTCCACCGCGACGGCCAGCTCCCGGGGGCTGGGCACCTCGAACTCGTCGACTGTGCCCGGCACCGCCTCGAGCACCCCGAGCTGCAGCGCCTCCTCCACCGCCGACAGGTCGGCCACCCCGCCGAAGGCGGCGATCAGCTCCCGCAGGCCCATCCGCACCGGCTGCTCGTCGGACCACGGCCGGTCCACCTCGTCGACCAGGCCGAGCACTCCGCCGAGCCCGGTGCCCGCGTCCCACGCGGCCAGCAGCTCCTTGATGCTGGCCAGGGTGTAGCCGCGCTCCAGCAGATCGGCGATCTGCCGCAGCCGGTCCAGGTGCGCGTCGTCGTACACGTTGGCCCGGCCGAGCCGCTCCGGCTTCGGCAGCAGCCCGCGGTCGGTGTACGCGCGGATGGTGCGGACCGTGGTCCCGCTGAGCCGGGACAGGTCCTCGATCCGGTACGCGCCCTGCCCGGTGCCGGCGGGCGTGCTCACCTGGCGGCCCTCACTCGCTCTCACCCACGTGCTCTCGTCCCTCGGTCGTCATGAGGCCGCCGCGTGTCCGGTCGGCCCGGTGGCGGCCCGGGTCGCGGGGGAGGCGGCCAGATATTCGACCGCCTTGCTCAGCGAACCCTCCTGCGACGGATGGTACGACCGGCGCAGATAGCGCGGCATGGCGGCGTGGAGCGACGCCCAGGAGGGCAGCAGCCCGCGGCGGGCCGCGGCGCGGTGGTCCCTGAACCGGTAGCAGCCCCGCACCAGGCGCCGGTCGTGCCGCAGCAGGTGGCGGGCGCCGACCGTCCAGAGGTAGAACAGCGCAGGCCAGGCCAGCGCCATCCCCTCCACCCGGCGCAGATAGCGCAGCGCGCCGCCACCGCCCGTGTGCTGGTACATGTCGAACGCCACCGCCCGGTGCTCGACCTCCTCCGCGCCGTGCCAGCGCAGCAGGTCCAGCATGACCTCGTCGGCGCCCGCGCCGTCCAGCGCCTCCGCGGCCAGGATCCAGTCTCCGAGCACCGCGGTGAAGTGCTCGATCGCCGCTACGAGCGACAGCCGGAAGCGCAGCCACTCCCGCCTCGGTATGGGTGCGCCCCACGGCGGCATCTCGCCGAGCAGCACGTCGAACATCCACTCCACGTGGCGGGTGTAGGCGGCGGTGTCGAGCTGCTGCTCGGCCAGGTGCTCCAGCACGTACGCGTGCTGCATGCTGTGGGTGGCCTCCTGGCCCATGAAGCCCTTGACGTCCTTGAGCAGCTGCTCGTCGGTGACCAGCGGCAGCGCCTCCTTGAACACTTTCACGAACCACCGCTCCCCGGCCGGCAGCAGCAGATGCAGCACGTTGATGACATGCGTCGCGGTCGGCTCGTCCGGAATCCAGTGCAGAGGAGTCTGCTTCCAGTCGAACGTGACCCGGCGCGGCTTGATCGGGTGATTCACGGGCGCGGCCTCCTTACCGGTGGCTCGGGTGGGGTGGGTCGACGGGACCGGAACGGCCGGTCACAGCGGCGGGTCGACCCGGGCGAGCGCCCGCAGTGCGCCGGGCGACAGCCGGGACAGCAGCCGGGCCCCACGGGCCTCCGGGGTGACCGGGACCACGGCGGTGTCCCGCATCACCGCCCTGACGACCGCTGCGGCGACCTTCTCCGGCGGGTAGTTGCGCAGCCGGTAGAGCCGGGCGCTCCGCGCGCGGCGGCGTGCCTGCTCCTCGTCGCTGACCCCGGTGTGCCGGGCGCTGGCGGTGATCGGGGTGTTCACCGGGCCGGGGCATATCGCGCTCACCCCGATGCCGTGCGGCGCCAGCTCTGCCCGCAGGCATTCGCTGAGCATCAGCACCGCCGCTTTCGAGGTGCTGTACGCGGGCAGCACGCGGGACGGCAGGAAGGCCGCGGCCGAGGCGGTGTTGACGATGTGGCCGCCCTCCCCGCGCTCGACAAGTTGCCGCCCGTAGATCCGGCAGCCGTGGATGACACCCCACAGGTTGACGTCGAGGACCTGCTTCCAGTCCTCGGGTGTGGTGTCGAGGAAGGAGCCCGCGAGGCCGATTCCCGCGTTGTTGACGACCACGTCGGGCACGCCGTAGCTGTCGAGGGTCCGGGCGGCGAGCGCTTCCATCGCCGCGGCGTCGGACACGTCCACCGTCTCGGGCCAGGCGTCGGGTGCGCCGATCCGCCGGGCCAGCTCGGCGGTGTCCGCCGCGCCCCCGGTGTCCCGGTCGACCGCCACCACCCGGGCTCCGGCCTCGGCGAAGGCGAGCGCGGTGGCCTTGCCGATCCCGCTGGCCGCGCCGGTGACCAGCACCAGCTGGCCGCCGAACCGCTCCTTGGCCGCCGGGAGCGCCCTGCCCAGCGCGGACCTCGGCAGCATCTCCGGCCTCCCCGCCCGCACGACGCCCGCTCCCGCCGCCGCACCCGTGTCCGCCCCGGCCACCGGACGGCCGCCGGCGCCGCCGGTGTCTTCGACCGCGGTGACGAAGTCGGTGATCCAGCGGGCCAGCTGCTGCGGCCGGGAGCGCGGCACCCAGTGCTTGGCGGGCAGTGTGTGCCGGGTCAGCCGGGGCACCCAGTGCTCTAGGTCGTCGTAGAGCCGCTCCGACAGGAAGGCGTCACCGGTCGGGGTGATCAGCTGCACCGGCACGTGCGCGTACGCGTCGGGCCGCGGCCGGCCGAGCCGCCGCCGCACGTTGTCGCGGTAGAGCCAGGCGCCGTGCGCGGCGTCCTGGGGGAGCGAGGCGGTCGGATAGCCGTCGGAGGGCAGCTTCTCCACCCGGGCCAGCAGCCTGGGCCACTGCTTGCCGAGGACACCGCGCCAGGCCAGCTCGGGCAGCACGGGGGTGTGCAGCGCGTAGACATACCAGGACTTGACGCCCTGTCCGAGCACCTGCGCGGCCCTGCGGGGGGTGGGGCGGCGGACCCGGTGCCTGATCCAGTGGCCGAAGTGGTCCAGGCACGGCCCGGAGACGGAGGTGAACGACGCCAGCCGCCCTGCCGTGCCGGGCACGGTGGCGAATTCCCAGCCCTGCACCGAGCCCCAGTCGTGGCCGACCAGGTGCACGGGGCCGTCCGGACTCACCGCGCGGGCGACCGCGAGGAAGTCCTCGGTCAGCTTCTCCAGTGTGAAGCCGCCCCTGAGCGGCTCAGGGACGCCGGAGCGCCCGTGCCCGCGCACGTCGTAGAGGACCACATGGAAGCGGTCGGCGAGCAGCGCCGCCACGGCGGACCAGACTTCCTTGCTGTCCGGATAGCCGTGCAGCAGCACCACAGTCGGCAGCGCCGCGTCACCGTATTCGGCCACGCACAACCGGACCCCGTCGGCACCGGTCACGAACCGCTCCGCGCCCGTCGATCCGCCCATCCCGCTCACCGCCCCTCTCCGCACGCCGGCAGCACCGGCCGAAGCTGACACTGATGACTGTGACATCGCTCGATGGCACGGTCAAGACCCGTCCCCACCCTGTGGAAAACTCTCCGTCTCCACCCGATGGCAGCCTGTGGTGGTAGCGACCCCTACGGGTGGTCAGCCCCCAGGACTACACAGATCCGGCACCCCGGGCTGACGTCAGAGTGTGGCGCGGGCCACTACGGTCAGGCATGTGACTGTGATCGCTACCGAAAGCCTGAGTAAGCGGTACCCGAGGGTGACCGCTCTTGACCGGCTGTCCGTGGACGTCACCCCCGGTGTGACCGGGCTGGTGGGGGCCAACGGGGCCGGGAAGTCGACCCTGATCAAGATCCTGCTGGGGCTGTCCCCGGCCACCGAGGGTCGTGCCGCCGTGCTCGGACTCGACGTGGCCACCGAGGGGCCGCAGATCCGCAGCCTGGTCGGCTACATGCCCGAGCACGACTGCCTGCCGCCCGACGTGTCGGCGACCGAGTTCGTCGTCCACATGGCCAGGATGTCCGGGCTGCCGCCCACCTCCGCGCGCGAGCGCACCGCGGACACCCTGCGGCACGTCGGCCTGTACGAAGAGCGGTACCGCCCGATGGGCGGTTACTCGACGGGCATGAAACAGCGGGTCAAGCTCGCCCAGGCGCTGGTGCACGACCCGAAGCTGGTGCTGCTCGACGAGCCGACCAACGGCCTCGACCCCACCGGCCGGGACGAGATGCTGGGCCTGATCCGCCGGGTGCACACCGACTTCGGGATCTCGGTGCTCGTCACCTCCCATCTGCTCGGCGAGCTGGAGCGCACCAGCGACCACATCGTCGTCATCGACGGCGGCAAGCTGCTGCGGGCCTCCTCCACCAGCGACTTCACCCAGGCCACCGCGTCCCTCGCGGTCGAGGTCACCGACCGGGAGAGCGAGCTGCTCGGCCTGCTGACCGACGCGGGACTCACCGCGCAGGCCAACGGGCATCTGCTGCTGGTCGACATCGCCGGCGACGACACCTACGACACGGTGCGCGACGCCGTCGCCGGTCTCGGTGTCGGCCTGGTGCGGATGGAGCAGCGCAGGCACCGGATAGCCGAGCTGTTCATCGACGAAGACACCACCCCCACCGGGGAAGACGCCCCGAGCAAGGAAGGAGACGGCCGTGACGCAGCCTGACGTCGCCGCCCCCGGCGGCCCAGCGGGCCCCGCCGCGGGCGCCGCTGCCGGTTCACCCCCCGATGTCATCCACAACATCGGGTACCGCAACTACACCGGTCCCCGGCTCGGCCGCGGCTATGCCCGGCTGGCGCTGTTCTCGCAGAGCCTGCGCGGCGCCTACGGGCTCGGCCGCAGCGCCAAGTCCAAGGTGCTGCCGATGATCCTGCTCGGCGCGATGTGCGCGCCCGCGCTGATCATGGTCGCGGTGGCGATCTTCACCGACCGCCCCGACCTGCCGGTCGCCTACACCCGCTACGCGATCATCATGCAGGCGGTCATCACTCTCTTCGTCGCCGCCCAGGCCCCGCAGTCGGTCAGCCGCGACCTGCGCTTCAAGACCACCCCGCTGTATTTCTCCCGCCCCATCGAGCGGGTCGACTACGTGGCGGCCAAATACGCGGCTCTCACCGTGGCGCTCTTCCTGCTGACCGCGATACCGCTCGTCATCCTCTACGTCGGCGCGCTGCTGGCGAAGCTGAGCTTCGCGCACCAGACCGCCGGGTTTGCGAAGGGCCTGGTGTCCGTAGTCCTGCTCTCCCTGCTGTTCGCCGGGATCGGCCTGGTCATCGCCGCGGTCACACCGCGCCGCGGTTTCGGGGTCGCGGCGGTCATCGCGCTGTTCGTGGTCAGCTACGCGGCCGTCTCCGCCGTTCAGGGGGTCGCCGACTCCCAGGAGAAGTACCACGTCATCGGCTGGCTCGGGCTGTTCTCGCCGGTCACCCTGATCGACGGCTTCCAGACCTGGTTCCTCGGCGCGGGCTCCGCCTTCCCGCACGCGGCGGGACCGGCGAACGCCGGGATCGGCATGCTCTACCTGCTGGTGCTCCTGGCGGTCATCGCCGGCACCTTCGGCCTGCTGATGAACCGCTACCGGAAGGTGGGCCTGTCGTGACCACGATCAGCATCGACAACGTCTCGCGCTGGTTCGGCAATGTGGTGGCGGTCAACGACGTCACCATGACCATCGGGCCCGGCGTGACCGGCCTGCTCGGCCCCAACGGCGCGGGCAAGTCCACCCTGATCAACATGATGGCCGGCTTCCTCGCGCCCTCCAACGGCACGGTCACCCTGGACGGCAACGCCATCTGGCGCAATGAGCAGGCCTACCGCGAGATCGGCATCGTGCCCGAGCGCGAGTCGATGTACGACTTCCTCACCGCACGGGAGTTCGTCGTCGCCAATGCCGAGCTGCACGGCCTGCCCGACCCGGCGGCCGCGGCTCAGCGGGCGCTGGCCACCGTCGAGATGGAATACGCGCAGGACCGGCGGATCGAGACGTACAGCAAGGGCATGCGGCAGCGCGCGAAGATGGCGTCCGCGCTCGTCCACGAGCCGTCCGTGCTGCTGCTCGACGAGCCCTTCAACGGCATGGACCCCCGGCAGCGGCTCCAGCTGATGGACCTGCTGCGGCGGATGGGCGCCGCGGGCCGCACCGTGCTGTTCTCCTCGCACATCCTGGAGGAGGTCGAGCAGCTCGCACACCACATCGAGGTGGTGGTGGCCGGACGGCACGCCGCGTCGGGCGACTTCCGCAAGATCCGCCGCCTGATGACCGACCGCCCGCACCGCTATCTCGTCCGGTCCAGCGACGACCGGCGGCTGGCGTCCGCGCTGATCGCCCACGCGTCCACCGCGGCGATCGAGCTGGACCTGCGGGAGGACGCCCTGCGCATCCAGGCGGTCGACTTCGCCGGCTTCACTGAATTCCTGCCCCGGATCGCCCGCGACCACGGCATCCGGCTCTTCACGGTCTCGCCTTCCGACGAGTCCCTGGAGAGCGTCTTCTCCTACCTGGTCACGGCGTAAGGAGCCGACCGACATGTCCGTCACCACCGCCCCGGCCGGCCGCGGCGCCATGCAGCCGCCGGCCACCGGCCCCAAGCTGTACCACCCGACCGTGGCACGGCTCACCTACCGGGCGCTGCTCGGCCGCCGCCGCGCCCTGCTGCTGTTCCTGCTCCCGCTGCTGCTGCTGGTCATCGTCAGCGCGGTCCGCGGGCTGGCAGGCGCCGACGACTCCACCGCCAACAACGTGCTCCAGGGCTTCGCGCTCAGCGCGATGGTGCCGCTGGTCGGCGTCATCGCCGGCACCGGCGCCATCGGCCCGGAGATCGATGACGGCGCGATCGTCTACCTGCTGGCCAAGCCGATCAGACGCGGCACGATCATCTTCACCAAACTGCTGGTCGCGATCGGCGTGACCATGGCCTTCTCCGCCATCCCGACCCTGCTGGCCGGCTACATACTCAACGGTAACGGGCAGAACATCGCGGTCGCCTTCACCGTCGGCGCGGCCATCGCGTCCATCGCCTACGCCGCGATCTTCCTGCTGCTCGGCGTGCTCACCCGGCACGCGGTGGTGGTCGGCCTGGTCTACGCGCTGGTGTGGGAAGGCGTGGTCGGCAATGTGGTGCCGGGGGCGCGCACTCTGAGCGTCCAGCAGTGGGCGCTGGCAGTGGCGCAGAAGCTGGCCCACGGCGACGTGGTCAGCTCCGACGTCGGCCTGACCACGAGCATCGTGCTGCTGGCCGCGGTCACGGCCGCGGCCACCTGGTTCGCCGGGCGCAAGCTGCGCAGCCTCAAGCTCGCCGGGGACGAGTGACATCGGCCGGCGCTGAGCCGTAGGGGATGACGGGCGGGAGCGGCCGTCACGTCGGCGGGCAGCGCACAGCGCCCCGGTGAAGACTGAGGGCAATGGCCCAGCAGACCACGCAGGCGGCGCGGACCGTACCCACCCGGATCCGCGCCGCGGCGCACCGGCTCCGCCGCGTCACCCCGCGCGGCGCGCGGCGCTTCGCCGCGCACTGGGTGCGATCGTCGCCGGGCACCCACACCTGGCTGGCGATACTGGCGGTCACCAGTACGGTCATGGCGCTCGCCCCACCGGACGTGCGCTCGTATCTGCTGCACCGCTTCAGCACCAACCTGGTCGAGCTGCACAGTCACCCGATCCGCGTACTGATCGGCAGCGCCTTCTGGATCGAGACGCCGTCCGGCTTCGTCTTCTACGCGCCGCTGTTCGAGTTGGTGCACGCGTCGGCGGAGCGCTGGCTGGGCACCTGGCACTGGCTGTTCACCGCGGCCAGCGCGCATGTCGGCGCGACACTGCTCAGCCAGAAGGCGGTCTTCTTCGGGATACGGGACGACCGGCTGCCGCACTCACTGGCGCACACTGTGGACATTGGGGTGAGCTACGGCCTGGCCGGGGTGGTCGGGGTGCTCGCCTACCGGGTGCCGCGGCCGTGGCGCTGGGCGTATCTGGCCGTGATCCTGGGCTTCTTCGCCTATCCGGTGCTGACCGACGCCGACGCCACCTACACCGACCTCGGCCATCTGACCGCCGCGCTGATCGGGCTGTGCTGCCACGCGGTCACACCGGTCACGGTCGCGGCCCCGCACCGCTCGGAAGCACCGACGACCGGCGGCGCAGACGGCGATGAGGCCGGGGATGCCGGGGAGGGAGAGGTCAGAACGGGCCGAAAAGCCGGGTGAGGACCGGCACGATGCCGTCCTCGTCGTTCGACGCCGTCACCTCGTCGGCGGCCCGCTTCAGCTCCGGGTGCGCATTGGCCATGGCCACGCCGTAGCCGGCCCAGCCGAACATCGGCAGGTCGTTGGGCATGTCGCCGAAGGCGATGGTCTCGGCTGCCGTCACCCCGAGCCGCCGCGCGGCCAGCGAGAGGCCGGTCGCCTTGGTGAGCCCGAGCGGCAGCAGCTCCACGATGCCCGCCCCCGCCATGGTGGCGCTGACCAGGTCGCCGGCCACGTCCTCGGCCACCTGGGTCAGCTCGTCGTCGGACAATTCCGGGTGCTGTATGTAGAGCTTGTTGATCGGCTCCGCCCACAGCTCGTCGGTGCCGCTGATGCGGATGACCGGCAGCTCGGGGTTGTAGACGTACCCCGGGCCGATCAGCACGTCGCCGGCGAGCCCGTCCCTGCTGGCGGCGACCGCCAGCGGTCCGACCTCGGCCTCGATCTTGGCCAGCGACAGGGCGGCGATCTGCCGGTCGAGTGTGACCGAGGTCAGCAGCCGCCCGGCCGCCGCGTCGTAGACCTGTGCGCCCTGGCCGCAGACGGCGAGGCCCTCGTAGCCCAGGTCGTCCAGCACATGGCGGGTCCACGGCACCGAGCGGCCGGTGACGACGATGTGCGCGGCCCCCTTCGCGGCGACCGCGGCGAGCACGTCACGCGAGCCCCGCGAGACGGTGGCGTCGCTGCGCAGCAGCGTCCCGTCCAGGTCGGTGGCGATCAGCCGGTAGGGCAGCGCGCCGGGTCCTGGCGCCGCCGGTGAGGACGAGTCGGGCCCGGCTGCGGCGCCGCTCACTCGGCTGCGGCGGAGAAGGCGGCGGCGGCGGAGGCGACGGGCTCCAGCACGTCGCGGCCGCCCAGATACGGTCGCAGCACCTCGGGGACCCGCACCGAGCCGTCCGGCAGCTGGTGATTCTCCAGGATCGCCACGATCGTCCGCGTCACCGCGCACAGCGTGCCGTTGAGCGTGGCCAGCGGCCGGGTGCCGTCGCTGTCCCGCATCCGCACGCCGAGCCGCCTGGCCTGGAATTCCAGGGTGTTCGAGGTGGACGTCAGCTCGCGGTATTTACCCTGGGTCGGGATCCAGGCCTCGCAGTCGAACTTGCGCGAGGCCGAGGCGCCCAGGTCGCCGGAGGCCAGCTCGATCACCTGGAAGGGCAGTTCGAGCGAGGTCAGCCACTGCTTCTCCCAGGCCAGCAGCCGCTGGTGCTCGGCCTCGGCCTCCTCGGGAGCGGTGAAGACGAACATCTCCACCTTGTCGAACTGGTGCACCCGGAAGATGCCGCGGGTGTCCTTGCCGTACGAGCCGGCCTCGCGCCGGTAGCACGACGAGAACCCGGCATAGCGCAGCGGCAGCCGGGACGCGTCGATGATCTCGTCCATGTGGTACGCGGCCAGCGGGACCTCGGAGGTGCCGACCAGGTAGAGGTCGTCCTTGTCGAGGTGGTAGACGTCGTCCTCGACCTGGCCCAGGTAGCCGGTGCCCGCCATGGCGGCGGGCTTGACCAGGTTCGGCGTCAGCATCGGGGTGAAGCCGGCCGCGGTGGCCTGCGTGATCGCCGCGTTGACCAGGGCCAGCTCCAGCAGGGCGCCGACGCCGGTGAGGTAGTAGAAGCGTGAGCCCGACACCTTGGCGCCGCGCTCGGTGTCGATGGCGCCGAGCAGCTCGCCCAGCTCCAGGTGGTCGCGGGGGGTGAAGCCCTCGGCGGCGAAGTCGCGCGGGGCGCCGTGCTGCTCCAGGACGACGAAGTCCTCCTCGCCGCCGATCGGGGCGTCGGGATGGACCAGGTTGCCCAGTTCGAGCAGGAGCCGCTGGGCCTCCTCGGCCGCCTCGTGCTGCTCGGCGTCGGCGGCCTTGACCGCGGCCGACAGCTCGCCGGCGCGGCGCAGCAGCTCGGCCTTCTCGTCGCCCTGGGCCTTGGGGATCAGCTTGCCCAGCTGCTTCTGCTCGGAGCGCAGCCCGTCGAACCGGGTCCCGGACGCCCTGCGCCGCTCGTCGGCGGAGAGGAGGGAGTCGACAAGCGCGACGTCCTCTCCACGGGCGCGCTGCGAGGCGCGCACACGGTCGGGGTCCTCACGAAGCAGGCGAAGGTCGATCACGGCTACAGGCTACCGGGGCGAGGCAGCCGTACGCGACAAGTTAGGGGCTTTATGCCCGTTATGAGTGTTTCACTCCGAAAGCTGGAGAAATCTATATAGCGGGCGGAAAAATGGCCCGTCAACCTTATTGCGGGTGTCCCTCCGACGGGGCATCCCGCTTGTGGAGAAACGGAGTTGATCATCGCTTCGGGGCCGAGTTATCCACAGGGGGCCCAGGATCTCCACGACTTGTCCACAGGGTGTGGGGAAGATCTGTGGAGGAGGAGCGAGATCATTCCGGGGGCCGGATGTTCGGCCATGGATTCCCCGTCAAAACCCGCTCCACACTCACTTTCGAGTGAGAAATACTCCCTCGGACGAGTGGGTCGGACGAATTGGGGTGACGAGGCGTGTCCTGCGTCACTCTGTGACGTCCTGGTGTCTGTGTACCAATTTGTCGACTAGGTCGGCTTTCTCTGTCGACTTGTCCCCAGTTACCCACAGGCCGCGGAAGCTGCCTGTGGATAACTCGTCAGTAGCTGTGCACAACCTGCGGAACGCTTCTTCGACCCGCTTGTCAGCCGCGCCCGTCGAGGGCACGGTTCAGCCAGTCCGAGGCGTCGGTGAATTCCGCGTCCCCGGTGCCGCGGGCCACCGTCCCCGCCACCTCGTCGGCGCGCGGGTACGAGCCGAGGAAGCGTACGTTCAGACACCGCCGCCGCAGACCCATCAGCGCCTCGCCGACCCGCCGGTCGGTCAGATGGCCCTCGGCGTCCACCGAGAAGCAGTACTGCCCGAGGCCCTGGCCGGTCGGCCGGGATTCGATGCGCATCAGGTTGACCCCGCGGATCGCGAACTCCTGCAGCAGTTCGAGCAGCGCGCCGGGGTGGTCGTCGCGCAGCCAGAAGACCGCGGAGGTCTTGTCGGCCCCGGTCGGCGCCGCCAGCCGCGCCGGGCGGCCGACCAGCACGAAGCGCGTCGTCGCGTTCTGCGCGTCGTGGATCTCGGTGGCCAGCGCTTCCAGGCCGTAGGTCGGCGCGGCGAATTCCCCCGCGAAGGCACCGTCGAAACGGCCCTCCTGCACCAGCCTGGCCCCGTCCGCGTTGGACGCCGCCGACTCCCACACCGCGTCGGGCAGGTGCTCGGCCAGCCACTGCCGCACCTGGATCTGCGCTGCCGGGTGCCCGGTCACCGTCTTGACCGCGGCCAGGTCGGTGCCGGGGCGCACGAGCAGCGCGAACGCGATCGGCAGCAGCACCTCGCGGTAGATCATCAGCGGCTCGCCGAAGGCCAGCTCGTCCAGGGTGGCGGTGATGCCGCCCTCCACCGAGTTCTCGATCGGCACCAGCGCGCCGCCCGCGTCGCCGCCGCGCACCGCGTCCAGCGCGGCGGGCACCGACACCATCGGCACCAGCTCACGGGTCGCGGCCTCCGGCAGCGAACGCAGTGCCGCCTCCGTGAAGGTCCCTTCGGGACCGAGATACGTGTAGCGGCTCGCTGGGGACATGCCGTCAGCCTAACGGCCCCCACGCCCGCGCCGTACGGCTCACGACGGGCTCCCCCTCGGCCGACCACTCCGGGAAGTCGCGTGTCAGCCCTGCTGCCTTTGTCGGCCGGTCTTCCTTCTCGTTCCTTTCGCGGGCAGCCTCGTTCCTCGGCCGACCACTCCGGGAAGTCGCGTGTCAGCCCTGCTGCCTTTGTCGGCCGGTCTTCCTTCTCGTTCCCTTCGCGGGCAGCCTCGTTCCTCGGCCGACCACTCCGGGAACTCGCGCGTCAGTCCTCCAGCAGACGCTGGCCCACGTACTCCCCCGGGCCTGCCCCACCCGGGACCGCGAAGAGGCCGCTCGACTCGTGGCGCAGGAAGCGGGACAGGCCGTCGCCGCCGTCGAGCTTGCGCTGCACCGGCACGAAGCCCTTCAGCGGATCGGCCTGCCAGGCCACGAAGAGCAGCCCGGCGTCCGGGGTGCCGTCGGCGCCGATGCCGTCGTGGTACGAGAAGGCCCGCCGCAGCATGGCCGCGCCTTGGTTGGACGCGGCCGCCGCGACCCGGATGTGCGCGTCGCCCGCGATGGCGACCGAGCCGTCGGCATTGACTTTGGCCAGGTCGACCGGGGTGAATTCGGTGCCGCCCGACAGCGGCGCCCCGTCGGACTTGCGCCGCCCGATCACTTTCTCCTGGCGTGCCACGGGCAGGTGGTCCCAGTCGTCGAGCAGCATCCGGATCCGGCGCACCACCGCGTAGGACCCGCCCGCCATCCAACCCGGCGACCCCTTGGCCGGTACGAAGACCCGCTGCTCGAAGTCCGGGTCGGAGGGCTTCGGATTGTTCGTGCCGTCGATCTGACCCATCAGGTTGCGACCGGTCATCGGGTGCGCGGTCGCGCCCGGTGTGCGGTTGAAGCCGTTCATCTGCCAGCGCACCGACGCCGTGTCACGGGCCGCCTTCTGCAGCACCCGCAGCGCGTGGAAGGCGACCAGGGCGTCGTCGGCGCCGATCTGCACCCAGAGGTCGCCGTTGCTGCGGGCGGGGTCCAGCCGGTCACCCGCGAAGTCAGGCAGCGGCGCCAGTGCCTCCGGCAGTGCGGCGCCGAGACCGGTCCGCCCGAAGAAGCCGCGGCCGAAGCCGAAGGTGACCGTCAGCGAGGAGGGGCCGGCGTCGTACGCGACCTGGTCGTCGTACGCCGCCGGCGCCGCCGGCCTGCCGGCCGCCGTCATCGTGCGCACGGCGTCCGACCAGCGCCGCATCAGGCCGGCCGCGGCCCTGCGGTCGGCCCCCGGCACCAGGTCGAAGGCCACCAGGTGGCCGCGGGCCTGCGCGGGCTGCACGATGCCCGCCTGCCGGACGCCCTCGAAGGGGATGTGCGCCGAGCCGACCGTGGCCAGCGCGGTCGGCTCCGCCTCCACCGCCGCCGCCACGCCCGCCCCGGCCGCGCCGCCGGCGATCAGACCGGCCGCGCCGGCCGCGCCGGCCGCGCCCGCGGTGCCGAGCAGCCGCCGCCGGCTGATCGGCGCGGACCCTTGCCGAGCCGGGGCGGCGCCGCCAATTCCCACGGCGTCGCCCATTGCCGAGCCGTCCGCTTCCCGCGCGTCCATTGCCGAGCGGTCCGCTTCCCGGCCGTCCATTGCCGAGCCGCCCCGGCGCCCCGCGGTCCTTGCTGCCTTGCTCATGCCTGCCGCTCGCTCACGATGTGATCTGCACGTTCCTTGTCACCGTCACCTCGTCGATGTCGGAGGTGCGGACGGTCAACGCGACCTGCCAGTTGCCGGCCAGCGGCAGCGTCACGTTCGACGCGATCCAGTGTCCTGCGCCGAAGGGGCTGACCTTCGCCGGGAGCGGGCCGAGGTTCTTGGCGGGAAGGGTGAAGGCCAGCCGCACCTCCGGCGCCTTCACCGGCAGTCCGGCGGCGTCGGTCAGCTCCAGATGCACCGAGGCGGCGGTGCCCGCCCGCGCCGGCGACAGGATCAGGTCCGCGGTGCCCTTGCCGCCGGGGCCGCCGGTGTCGAAGGGGATGCGCAGGTCGGCGTCCTGCGACGCGCCGGTCGCCGGGGCGGACGCGCCCGGGGCGGCGGGCGCGGGCGCCAGCGCCTTCTGCTCCTCCGCGGCCCGGCCCGGCTGGCTGCCGGTCAGCATCGTGGTGATGGTGAGCAGGACCACGGCGACCCCGACCTCGGCCAGCACCGAGCGGCGCAGGGCGACCCTGGCCGGGTCGGAGTCCCTGACCTTCTTCTCCCGGGCGGCCGTGCGGGCGTCCTGCTGCCTGCGAAGCTGCGCCATCCGCCGCGGATCACCCGCGGCGCGCTCCGTACCGGAGGCCGCGCCCGTATCCGAGGCCGGGTCGTCCGAGGACGGCCCCGGGTCCCCTGCGGTGTCCGGATCGCCTGCGCCGCCCTTGCCCCGCTCCTGAGCGCCGCCCGCACCGTCTGCCGCGTCCGACCCGCCCGCGGCCGCCCTGACGGCCTGCCGGGGTGCCTGACGGGCCGTCTGCCGGCCGACCTTCCCGGCCGTCGCCGCGGGGTCGCCGATGGACTGCGTCCACTTGCGCGAGAACCAGGCGACGCACACCAGCGTGCACACCAGCCCGATCTTGATCAGCAGCAGCCGGCCGTAGGAGGTGTCGGTGAAGGCGCGCCAGGTGCCGATCTGCCGCCATGCCTGGTAGGTGCCGGTGCAGACCAGCGTGGTGACCGCGGTCAGGCCGATGGTGGAGAAGCGGCGTACGGCGGCGCGTTCGACCGTGCCGGCGGTGGACGGCGCGCTGAGCGCCGTCAGCAGGGTGATGAGCCCGCCGAGCCAGACCGCCATGGACAGCAGATGGACCACGTCGATCGGCATCGCCAGTCTGCGCTGGATACCGACCGAGGCGTGCTCGGCCATGGCCCAGGTCGCCGCGATGCCGACGGCGACGACGGTGCCGCCGATGCCCAGGCCCCATGCAAGGTCGGCGCGTTCCTCCGGGTCCTCCCGTTTGGCGTAGCTGCCGAAGAGCACGGCGAGGAAGACCGCCGCGGCGGCGAGCAGCAGCAGCCGGGAGACCAGGGCGGCGCCTGGACGGGTCTCCAGCTGGGTGCGGATCAGGCTCAGGTCGAAGGCGTCGCCGAGCCCGCTGCCGTTGACGTAGGGGCCGCGCAGCATGATCAGCGCGATGGTCGCCGCGACCAGGGTGGCCCAGCCGCCGGCGACGAGCCGCTGGAGGGGCCGCAGCAGGGCGCCGCGCGGCCAGCACACGGACAGGAAGACGCAGCCGCCGACCAGCAGCGCGAAGCCGCCGTAGGCGAAGTAGCGGGCGACGCCGTAGAGGGTGCCCGCTGTGCCGCCGCCGAGCGCGGCCTGGTCGGAGAGGTCGACGGTGGTCTGCGAGGGCGCGCCGACCGAGAAGGTGAAGGCGCCGGCGACCGGATGGCTGTCCTGGGAGACGGCCTTCCAGGCGACGGTGTACGTGCCATTGCCGAGCCCGGCGCGCAGCGCGACCGTCGCCGTGGACCCGGAGTCCTTGCCGGCGGCGTGGCCGGGCACACCCGTGGCCACGTTCGCACCGGCCGGGTCGAGCACCCGCAGCGAGTCGGCCGACAGCAGCACACCCTCGGAGAAGGTGAGCACCACCTGCTGCGGCGCGGTCTGCACCACGGAGCCGTCGGCCGGGTCGGTACGGATCAGCGCCGCGTGGGCGGACGCGGGCGCGGCCGTGGCCAGCAGCACCGCGAACAGCGCGCAGCAGGCCGCCACGACCGCCGCCAGCCTGCGGACAGGGCCACGCCTCGGCCGTCGCGGACCACCGACCCGCACGGGAGGCGCGGACCTTGCCGCGGACGTCGCTGCTGACACCGCCGCGGACGCCGGCTCGCGCGTCGGCACGTACAACCGTCTGTTCATCCTTCGCTCAGCCCCTCGGGTGATACGTCGTCGGCCGCACGGGCACGGTGATCGTGACCGTGGCGGGCGTGGCGTGGGTGAAGTGGAGCCGTAGGGTGATCCGCTCGCCCACCGAGGGCATGTGGGTGAGTGTTTCGAGCATCAGGTGGTCGCCGCCGGTGCCGAGGGTGAGCCGCCCGCCCGCGGGCACGGTCAGCGCGGTCACCTGGCGCATGGTGGTGCCGGTTGTGGTGTGCAGGGTGACGTGAGCGGCCAGCGGTGTGCTCACCGACGTCAATTGTGCGTCCGTACCACCGCTGTTGGTAACCGTCACATAGGCGGCGGCTTCGTCGGTCAGCAAAGGACGCGGTATGTACCCGCCGCTCACCGCCAGCCTGGCCGGGCCCCCGGAGCCGGCGCCCGAGCCGTGCCCGGCGAGACCCGCGGCGGCGCCGCTCGCCGCGGCCACCGCCACGGCTCCGCCCAGTGCGCCCAGCAGTGCGCGCCGGCGCCTCACGGCGCCTCACTCCTGATGATCTTCGGCAGGTCGTGGGCGAACTGCTCGGCCGTGGTCCCGGACATGTACAGCACGTGCGCCTTGTCGTCCTTGGGCCAGAAGGCCAGCACCTCGGCGCCGTGGGTGACGGTGATGCTGCCGTCCTTCTCCTTGACCGGCGCCTCGATGCCGACGCCCACCGACCTGGCCGCGGCCTGGATGGCGGTGAAGTCGCCGGTCAGGCCGATGAAGCTCTTGTCCATCGCGCCGAGCCACTCGGTCAGCCGTGCGGGGGTGTCCCGCTCGGGGTCGGAGCTGACGAAGACGACCCGCAGCTTGTCCTGGTCGGCCTTGGGCAGCTTGGCCTTGGCCAGCGCGAGGTCGCTCATGGTGGTCGGGCAGACGTCGGGGCAGTGGGTGTAGCCGAAGAAGAGCAGCGTGGGATGTCCGGCGGTCTGCTTGACCAGGTCGAAGGGCTTGCCGTGGTTGTCGGTGAGCTGGAGCCGCGGCTTGGCGAAGGGCGTGTCGAGCACCGTGCCCGGCTGGTCGCTGCCCCCCTTCACCTCCGCCAGGGTGCCGGCGGCCGAGGTGCCGTCCGAGCCGCCGGAGGAGCTGCCGCAGCCGGTGAGTACGAGGGCGCAGGCGGCGGCGAGCGCGACAGCGCCGGCCTTGATGGTGGTACGCATGAAGGTGGTCCTCAAGAGTGCGGTGAGAGTGGGCCGGGCGGCCGCGGAGCGCGGGTCCGCTGACCGCGGCCGCCCGGCGTGAGGGCCCGTGCTGGGCCGGTGCCGTCAGGCAGCGCTGCCGCCGCCGCCCGTGCCTGCGCTGCTGCGGCGCCGCCCGGCGAAGATCCCGAAGCCGACGCCTGCCGCGCCGACGACGATCCCGACGACGCCCAGGGCGCGCGCGGTGCCGTCGCTGTCGCTGCCGCCCGAGGCGGCCTGAGCGGTGCCCTTGCTGTCCGCGGCGGGGGCCGGCGCGGGAGTGCCCGTGGCCGTCGCGGTGGCCGCGCCGTCGTCGGCGGCCGCGGTCAGCTTCAGGGTCGGCGCGGGATTCTGCGGCTCCGCCTGCCCGGCCTGGGGGACCTCGATCCAGCGCACGACCTCGCCGTTGCTGTACGTCTGCAGCGTCTTGAACGACAGCGAGTCCGCGTCGGAGGGCAGCGGCCCGAAGGAGACGGGGAACTGCTGGAATTGCCCCGGCTCGATCTTCCCGCCGGTCCAGGTGATCTTCGAAACGGCCTGGTCGACGGTGCCGTCGTCGGTCTTCATCGGGGTGGCCAGCTTCGACGTCGTCACCTGCGCGGTCCAGCCCGGGACCGGCTGCAGCGACACCGACGCGATCGGGTGGTCGGTCGGTACGTTGACCTCGATCTTGACGGTCGACGCGCTGTCCCGCTCGTTGGGCACCTTGAAGGAGACCGTGGTGTAGCCGCCCTTGGCGGCGGTGTTCGGCTGGACGGTGACGTGGGCGAAGGCGGGCACGGCGGCCAGCAGGACGGTGGCACCGGCGAGCGCGGCGACGGCGGCGGCGCGGCCGCGCAGGCGGGACATACGTGAACTGCTCATGGCAGGGGTTCTCCACGGTGAGAGGTGCGGACGGTGGCATGGTGCGGGCCGCGCCGCCTGCACATGGGTGCGGTCGTGGGACACGCGTACGCATGCGGTGGTCTCCGCCGCGGCGATGTGCGACGGGATTCCGTACGGGTACGCGGGTACGCCACAGGGTGCACTCCTGTGCCGGTCGCGGCGGGAGCGACCCGCGCGACCGTCCCCGACTCACCCCGGTGCACGGGGGAGCGGACGCCGCGTCAGGCCGCCAGTGCCACCGGCGGGCCGCGCCTGGCCAGGGAGTGCCGCAGCAGGACCGCGCGGTAGCCGGGGCCGCCCGAATCACCCGTACGCCGTACGCGGCGCGGCCGGGCGGCGGGCACCGCGGCGGCGAGCGCGGACAGCAGCGCGTGGGCGCGGAGCAGGACCGCGGGGCTCAGCACGGCCAGGCCCGCCGCGCCCCGTACCGACAGCCGGGTCAGCCGCCACAGCGCGGCCTCGCCGCGCCGCAGCAGCCAGCCCGCCACCACGGCGGCCAGCAGGTGGCCGAGCACCATCGGCAGCGAGCACATCGGCAGGGACGACATCGCGAGGTGCGTGCCGCCGCCGGGCTGGGACGCCATGCCGGGCATGTCCGGCATCGGCAGCGGGCCGTTCGGGTCGATGCCCGCGTTGATCACCGTCTGCCGGGCCGTCTGCGCGGTGAGCCGCGGACCGGGGCTGCCGCACACCAGCCGGGCGGCGATCGCCAACAGCCCGCCGCCGGGGTCACTCGAAGGAGTGAGTGACTGTGTGGCGCACATCTGGCCCGCGCCGAAGACCGTGTGCAGGACGAGCTGCCCCGCCGCGAGGACGGCGGCGATGCCCGGCAGCGTCCGCTCCCGGCCCGCCAGCGGTGCC
This sequence comes from Streptomyces sp. NBC_00433, assembly GCA_036015235.1. Lineage (NCBI taxonomy): Bacteria > Bacillati > Actinomycetota > Actinomycetes > Kitasatosporales > Streptomycetaceae > Streptomyces > Streptomyces sp. NBC_00433. Next base: position 4,883,613 of record CP107926.1, read on the forward strand.
ACGACGGCGAAGACCGCCACCCATCCCAGCGCCAGCGACCACACCGGCACCGTGGCGCCCGAGGCCAGCGTGTGCCCGGCCGCGGCCAGCACGACGCAGACCGCGGTGAACACCGCGGCCCGCAGCAGTCTCATACCGGCGCCTGCGCGCGCGGCGGTGGCGGGGGAAGCCATGGCGGCCGTCATCCTCTCACCGCGGGCACGGGCGCGGAACAGGGGGTGTCCGGCTCACAGGAGTGTGTCCGGCTGATTCCTTACACCCGTACGCCGGGCGCACGCATCGGCCGAATGAGCGGGATCACGTCAACCCCACGCTTACGGAGTGCTCTTCGCGGCAATACGTATCCGTATGTCGAGCCGCAGCCAGGAGGCTGGAGCATGAGCATCTGGTGGTCCCTCCATTTGCGGCGCGAGGCTGCGAGCGTCCCGCTCGCCCGGAGACTTCTGCTGGGGACCATGGAGACCGCCGGGGTGGACCCCGACATCTCCTTCGATCTCTCGGTGGCCCTGTCCGAGGCGTGCGCGAACGCCGTGGAACACGCCGGATCGGCGACCGGCTACTGCGTCACCGCCCTGATCGACGGTGACTGCTGCCGGATCGAGGTCGCCGACTCCGGGCCGGGTTCATCCCGCGACCGCACACCCGAGTTCGACCGCACATCCGAATTCGACAGAAAACCCGACTGGGTCCTGCACCCGGCCCGGCCGCTGACCCACCGGGGCCAGTACGCCGAGCACGGGCGCGGACTCTTCCTGATCGAGGCGCTGGTGGACCATGTGCGCTTCCACGACCGGCCGGGGCACGGCACGGTCGTGTCCTTCGACAAGGTGCTCAAGTGGCGTGACGACGCGCTGCTGAAAGCGTCCTGACGCCCGCGAGGGCGCGTGGCCGCGGAGCATTGCCGCGGCGAAGGGCCGCGGAGCGACGTCCCGCGGCGGCGGGCCCCGCGGAGGGCTAGCCCCGCAGGCCCGCCATCCACGCCTCGATCTCGTCCGCGCCGCGCGGCAGTGCCCCGGACAGATTGCGGCTGCCGTCGGCCGTCACGAGGATGTCGTCCTCGATGCGGACCCCGATGCCGCGGTATTGCTCCGGCACGGTCAGGTCGTCGGCCTGGAAGTACAGTCCGGGCTCGACGGTGAGCACCATGCCGGGCTCCAGGGTGCAGTCCACGTACGCCTCGGTCCGCGCGTGTGCGCAGTCGTGCACGTCGAGGCCGAGCATGTGCCCGGTGCCGTGCAGGGTCCAGCGGCGCTGCAGCCCCAGTTCGAGCACCCGCTCGACGGGCCCGTCGATCAGGCCCCACTCGACCAGGCGCTCGGCCAGGACGCGCTGGGCGGCCTCGTGGAAGTCGCGGTAGGCCGCGCCCGGCTTGACCGCGTCGATGCCCGCCTGCTGCGCCGCGTGGACGGCGTCGTAGACCTGCCGCTGAAGGGGCGTGAAGCGCCCGCTGACCGGCAGCGTACGGGTGACGTCCGCGGTGTAGAGGGAGCGGGTCTCGACGCCCGCGTCGAGCAGCAGCAGGTCGCCGGAGCGGACCGGGCCGTCGTTGCGCACCCAGTGCAGGGTGGTGGCGTGCGGCCCCGACGCGCAGATCGAGCCGTAGCCGACGTCATTGCCCTCGACCCGGGCGCGCAGGAAGAACGTGCCTTCGATGTAGCGCTCGGAGGTGGCCTCGGCCTTGTCCAGCACCTTGACGACGTCCTCGAAGCCGCGCGCGGTCGACGCGCAGGCCTGCTCCAGCTCGCCGATCTCGAAGTCGTCCTTGACCGCCCGCAGCTCGGAGAGGAAGGCGGTCAGCTCCGCGTCCCGCTCGGCCGTCACCTTGTCGGTGAGGGCCGCCTCGATGCCCGCGTCATGGCCGCGGACGACCCGGACCGGGCCGGTGGCCTCGCGCAGGTCCGCCTGCGCCTTGCGCACGTCGCGGCACGGCAGCCCGAGCAGCTGCTCGGCCTCGGCCAGGCTGTGCCGGCGGCCGACCCACAGCTCGCCCTGGCCGTCGAGCCAGAACTCGCCGTTCCCCCGGTCCGAGCGCGGCAGCAGATACGCCGTCGCCTCGTGGCCGCCCTCCGCCAGCGGTTCGAGCACCAGGACCGCGTCCTGCGTCTGGTCGCCGGTCAGGTGCACGTATTCGGTGCCGGCCCTGAAGGGATACTCCGTGTCGTTGGACCGCGTCCGCAGCTTGCCGGCGGGGACGACGATCCGCTCGCCGGGGAAGCGCGCGGAGACCGCGGCGCGGCGGGCCGCGGTGTGGCCGGCCTGCGCGATGGGCGTCAGGCCGTGCATCTCGGTGTCCGCCCAGCCGGTCTTCATAGAGGCGGCCAGCTCGTCGGACACCGCCGGGTAGAGGCCGTTCTTGCGCTGCTTGATCGGCTTGTCCTGGGCGGCGCCCTGCGCGTCCTCCGCCACCCTGTCCTGCGCCTCGCGCTGCTCGTCCCCGGTCGCGCCCTGCTGCTGGTCGGCCTGCGCCACTTCCCTGCCTCCTCCTGATGAACCCGTTCGTCCATCGTAGGCGGGCCGGGAGTCAGTCGAAACGGGCCACCAGCAGCACCAGGTCCTCCTCGCCCCCGGTCGTGTCCAGCCCGCCGGGCAGCGTGGTGTGCAGCAGGTGGTCGGCCAGCAGCCCCGGGTCCTCGCGTACGGACCTGGGCGCGTTCTGTACGGCCGCGTGGACCCGGGCGAGGGCCCGGTCGGCGGACTCTCCGGTGCGGTGCAGCAGCCCGTCGGTGTAGAGCACCAGGCTCTCGCCGGGCCGTACGTGCAGCTCGACGCTGGGCGCCTCCCAGCAGCTGAGCATGTTCAGCGGCGCGGACAGCGAGGTCTCGACGTATTCGCAGCGGTGGTCGCCGACCAGCAGCGGCGGGCAGTGCCCGGCGCCCGCCAGCGTCACCTTGCGCCCGCCGGTCGGCAGCGGCGCGCACACGTGGCCGAAGAGCGCGGTCGCGGAGCGGGCCGGCTCGGTCAGCCTGAGCAGCAGTTCGAGGTCGGAGAGCACCGCGACCGGGTCCTCGCCCTCCATCACCGCGTAAGCCCGCAGGGACGCCCGCAGCCGGCTCATCGCGGCCACCGCGCCGGGGCCCGCGCCGGTCACCCCGCCCACGGCGAGGCCGAGCGCGCCCTCGGGCAGCGGCAGGGCGTCGTACCAGTCGCCGCCGCCGAGCGGACCGGTGCGGTGGCGTACGGCCATCCGCACGCCGGGGACGCGCGGCAGCCGGGCGGGCAGCGTCTCCGCGGCCAGCTCGGCGCTCGCCCGGCGCACCCGGGCCAGCTCCAGGCCGCGGGCGATGTGCTCACCGGCGAACCGCAGGTACAGACCGGTCAGCCGGCGCTGCCGGTCAGTGGGTTCCGCGGCCTCGTCGTAGAACCAGACGACGCTGCCGAGCCGGCTCACGGCGGCGGTGGAGGAACCGCCGGGGGGTGCGAAGGAGCCGCGGAAGTCTGCGGAGGCGGCGGGGAAGGCTGTGGAGGACTCAGGGAAATCTGTGGAGGACTCAGGGAAATCTGCGGGGGAGTCAGGAAAGTGTGCGGAGGAGTCAGGAAGGTTTGTGGGAAAGCCGTCCGGGCCGGCGGAGTAGGCGGCGCCGTGTGTGGAGGAGTTGTCGACGCGAGGTGAGAATCCGGTGCCGTTCGCGGTGAGCGCGAGGCCGTACGCGGCGCCCAGGCCGAGTCGCGCGGCGACCTCGCGCTGCCGGGTCTCCTGCCGCTCGCCGTGCCGCAGATCGGCGTACACGGCCTCGTCGGCGCCGACCGGGCCGCGGCCGAAGGCCACCGTCTCCAACGCGCCAAGATCCCCGTGGCCGAGACCGAGCCCCACCGTGGTGTCAGGGCCGAGGCCGTCGGCGGGGGCGAGCGCGATCAGGCCGCGCTGGGCCCCGACGAGGGTGGCTCCGGCCTGCACGACCTCACGCAGCGTGTCGTCGAGCAGCGCCGTACGGGCCAGCCGCTCGGTCAGTTCGTGCAGCAGGGACAGGTCGCAGACCCAGGACGCCAGGCGGTCCTGTACGGCCGGCGAATGCTCGGGCGAGCCGCGCCGCGGCAGCGCCGGAGCCGATACGGCCGCCGGTACGGGTGGGGCCACCGGGACCGCTGGGGAAGGTGCGGCCGCGACAGCGGCAGCGGATGAGGGCGCGGTCGTGACAGGCGCAGCTGGAGTATGCGCCGCAGCAGGCCTGATTGGCTCGCTTCCGGCCACTTTTCTGACGTGGGCCGGGTTCATGGCCGGGAACTTCCGGCCAGCGGCCTGCGGGTGGGGCAATCAGCGCTTTTCGTTCGCAGTGCGCGGAGCACCTGCATGATTAGCATCGCAAACCCCCATGTGTGCTGCGCCGCTATCAAGGAACCCACTTCTACACGCCGCATCGTGGGCATGTCCAGGATTGTCCTGGTACAAGGAGTGGTGTCGGACTGCTTGCGGTGGACACCCCTCGCGCAATACGTTGGCTGAAAACAGCTACCCCCGTCCTATGCGCGCTGTCGACTGATCCCAGCCAACAGCGCGTCATATTGCGGGCGATGGGTAGGAACCCGAAGTCTGGCTCAAGCGTCGTAAGTACGTAATCAGTTGACGGCCGACCCAACCCCGAGTGGCGAGGGGTGCTGGGCCCGACGTGCACCACGAACAGTGGGTCACGATCAGGGCACCATGAACAGACAAGCGCCATATGCGCGCTACCCTCCGCTACGTTCCACGCTCGGCTGGCGGCGTGATGCGCTGCCTCGTAAGCGGTGTGCTCGACAAGTTACGTTCTGTAATGGGCAGATCCCTGGGCGTTAACGGAAAGGAACGAGCGCTGATGCGCGAGATCCTCGGAAGGCGACGCAAGCTCTCTCTCCAGCGAAAGGAGCGGACCGCGTTGCTCAACGCGGCGCTCACTTACGCCGAACAGTGGCATTGGCGGGTCGTACCCGGAGTCGGGTTCGACAGCCGCGGCAGTTGGCGGGCGGCAGGAGCTCAGCCGTGCGCCTGCGGGCGCCCCAACTGCCCGGTGCCCGGGGCGCACCCGCTCGACCCCGAGCTGCTGGCCGCGACCCGCGACCCGCGGATGGTGCGCTCCTGGTGGACCCGCAGGCCCGACGCGCCGGTGGTGCTCGCCACCGGTGACCGGGTGTCGGCCGCGAGCCTGCCCGCGGTCGCGGGCGCGCGCGCACTGGAGGCGATGGAAGGCCTCGGGGTGCGGCTCGGCCCCGTGGTCGCCACCCCCACGCGCTATCTCCTGCTGGTCGCTCCCTACTCACTCGCCGAACTCGGCGAACTGCTCGACAGTCACGAATGGGTGCCCACGTCACTGCGTTACCACGGCGACGGCGGCTATGTGGTGCTGCCGCCGTCGAGCAGCAGCGCCGGGCAGTTGCGCTGGGTGCGGCCGCCGGTGCCGGACGAGCGGAACGGCAGCCAGGCACCCTGGCTGCCACCGATCGGCAGCCTGGTGGACGCGCTGGTCCGGGCCGGCCTCACGGCGCCGGACGGCGATCGTCTGACGTACTGACCGGTCCCGGTGGCGGCGGGGTCGTATGGCGTGGCAATTTGCCACGCCATACGACCCCGCCGCCGCTTTCTGTGCCGCCTGCGACGCATGTGCGCGCGTGGGCTTACGTGTGACGCACGCGGTGCGGCGTACGGTCGAGGCGTGCCCATACGGACAGGCGTGCACCACACACTCACTCGTTCGGGTAGCCGTCGTCCGCGAGCGGCCGCCGGAGCGGGAGGGGTGGGCTGAGTGGACGGAATGGCATGAATCAGGCCGCTATGTTCGGTTCAGTGCATTCCGTCGTTGAGCACACGATCGAACGCGGCATCGAACACGCAGGGGAGCGGCATATGGCATCGCAGGAGCCGGCGCAGGAGGCCGGCGACCGGTTGCGCCTGATCGCCGCCGCCAGTGTCGCGGCGCTCGCCGTGGTCCTCCCGCTCGCCGCGGCGACCGCGGGCCCGCACGACAGCGCCCAGCGCGGCAATGCGGGCCACAGCGCGTCGCACCGCACGCCCGACGTGGACCCGGAAGACCCGTCCGGCCCGGTCGACGGCGACTGAGCCGGCCGGTCGCCGGGGCCTGGACGGGGTGATCGGACGCGGCGTCCGGACAGGGAAAAACCCGGTCGCTGACGACGGGGGATGCATCAGCGACCGGGCTGAATAAACGGTAACAAGACTTCGTCCGATCGCAAATTTCCCGGCTGGAGCGGCTTGTCGAATCGCCACGATTCCAAGGGAGTTGTGACCGGAATCACTGACCGACCGCTCAGTCGGATCTTGCCGACCGGGTGAACTGCCTGCTGCGGAGGCGCGACCGGGGCCGCGGGCCGTCTGCCGCAGTTGCCCGGCCGCGGTTGTCCGGGCCGCGGTTGTCCGGCCGCGGGTCCCGGGCGGACGGGCCCGCGGCCCGGTCGCCCAGCCTGCGGGTCCCGGGCCGGCGTCGCCCGGCCCGAGGCCCCAGGATCCCGGCCGCGGATGCTCAGCTGAGCGTGATCTGCCGGTTCGTGAAGCCGCTCCTGGCCCGCCGCTCCTCCGCGGTCAGCGGCTCGCCGCGGCCGAGCGTCTCGGCCAGCCGCTCGCCGAACGCCGCCGCAGGCTTCTCGACCTCGTCCGCGCCCATGCCCACCGGCAGGTCCCACACCGGCACCGTCAGCCCGTGCGCGCGGAAGGAGCCGACCAGCCGCGTCCCCTCGCCGAGCGAGGACGCACCGGCCGCGTGCAGCCGCGCCATCGCGTCCAGCAGCGCCTCCTCCGGGTGCGGCATGACCCACCGCAGGTGGTTCTTCTCCGGCGTCTCGCACCAGTAGGCCGCGTCCACCCCGGTCAGCCGCACCGTCGGGATGGCGGCCTGGTTGGCGCGCTCCAGCGACGCCGCCACCTCGCCGGTCGCGGTCTCGGCGTCCTCCAGCCAGTATTCGAAGCCGCTGTGCACCTCGGGCACGAAGGGCGCGTCCAGGTCGAGCAGGTCCTGCAGCCGCGGCCCGTCGGGCGCGGGCCTGCGCCCCTCCACCGGATTGCCCGGCTCGGCAACGAGCGCCCGGGTCAGGGTGTCGGCGAGGTCGCGGCTGATGTCGCCGGAGGCGGTGTCGCTCTGCAAGCCGAGCAGGACCGCGCCCGTGTCGCGGCGCAGACCGGGCCAGGCCATCGGCAGGACGGTGCCGAGGGTGACCGAGGGCACTCCCTCGGGCAGCTGCTCCTTCAGGGTGAGCGCCACGGTCGCGGCCGGCACCAGTTCGCGCAGCGCCACCCAGTCGCACTCGCTCGGCAGCCCCTCGAAGGGGCGACGGACCAGCTCGGTCACGGCGTGCGCCGCCTCACGGCCGTGGCAGGCCTTGTAGCGGCGGCCCGAGCCGCACGGGCAGGGCTCGCGCGCACCGACCACCGGCACGGCCGCTCCCTCCGCGGTCCTGGCGGCCTGTGCGGCCCCCTTGCTCCTGGTGGCGGTCGCGCGCTTCTTGGCCATGGCTCGGTCTCTCCCGTTGCGGCGGTATTCCGGTCCGCGAGCCTAGCGCCCGGCGGGGCCACCGCCCGACCACGACGGGCGGGGGCGGGCATACGGCCTGCGACCGTATCCGCGACCGGCTCGCTCGACGACCCGCCCGCTCGCCCCCGGCCGCCGATGCCTGCGGTCGACTCGGTGCGGCCTGCGTACATTGCCGGTGCGCGTCGCCGACTCCCGCGGCCGCGTACATTGCCGCGCCCGGTGCGTCCGGTGCGCCCCGTCCTCCCGGCCGTCCGGGCTCAGCTCAGGTCGTCCAGCGACTCGGCCAGGTCCAGCGGAAGGTCCAGCGGGATGCCGCGCGGCAGGCCGATGCCCGTACCCCCGGTGCCGAGGTCGTCGCGGCGGGCGTGCCGGCCGCGGACCGCCAGCAGCGCCCAGACGGTGACCTCGCCGGGCGCGTCGTCCCGTACACCCCAGCGCAGCGCCAGATTGCCCACGATGCCGAGCCCCCGGCCGCCGTGCGCGGTCAGCGAGGGGCTGGAGGGGCGCGGCCTGGTGGGGCCGCCGCCGTCGGTGACCTCGACCTTGAGCAGTCCGTCCGTCCCGATGGCCCAGCCGGCCCGCATGCCGCACTCCTGCCGGGGGGACCGCGGGCCCGAGCCGCCCGGACCTGCCGTGCCGGGCACGGCTTCGTACATTGCGCCGGACAAGGTCTCGCCCCCGTCGCCCGGGTCGCCGAGCGGGCGGGCGTGCCGGCAGGAGTTGCTGAGCAGCTCGGAGAGGATCAGCACCGCGTCGTCGATCACCGTTTCCGGGACGTCCTGCGCGTGCAGGTCGCTGCGCATTCGCCTGCGTGCTTCCGCGACGCCGGTCGGACCATGGGGCAGGGCCATGGTCGAGGACGTCGGCACCTCTTGTGCGACCACCAACGACACCCCCGTGACCTCCTTCACCCCACGCCACGGGATGGATGCCCTCTGGAACTCGACCGGAAACAGACCAACCACGATCTCTTGACGCACTCCATACGCGCGCCGGTCGCCCCCACGTCATATACGCATGCCATGGGCACGCGACGCCCGCTCACGCCCCGCGGCAATGTCAGCGGCCTGACCCGTCCAGGCTGCTCAGCTGGGCCAGCACCTGCCGCGGCCGGTTGGTGATGATCGCGTCCACCCCGAGCCGTGCGCACAACTCCACGTCGGCCGGGTCGTCCACCGTCCACACATGAACGCGATTTCCGGCCCGATGCAAACGCGCCACATAGCCGGGATTCGCCCGCACAATGCGCATGCTCGGTCCGGCGACCCGCACTCCGGCGGGCAACCGCCCGTCCCGGTGCCGCGGCGACACGTACTGCATCAGATAGACGGTCGGCAGCGCCGGCGCCGCCAGCCGTACCCGGCGCAGCGAGCGTGACGAGAAGCTCATCACCCGCACCTGGGAGGCCTCACCGGGCGGCGCGGGCCGGTCGAGCCCGAAGCGGTGCAGCAGGTCGATCAGCCGCTCCTCCACCTGCCCCGCCCAGCGCGTCGGGTGCTTGGTCTCGATCGCCAGCTCCACCCGCCGGTCGGTGTCCGCGACCAGTTCGAGCAGCCGCCGCAAGGTGAGGACCCGGCTCCGCTCGGCCAGGTCGTGGCGCTCGGGCGTCTCGGGGTCGGCGTGCTGGCCCTTCCACGAGCCGAAGTCGAGCGCCGCGAGGTCGGCCAGCTCCAGCGAGGAGACGGCGCCGCGGCCGTTGGACGTACGGTTCACCCGCCAGTCGTGCACGCAGACCAGCTCACCGTCCGCGGTCAGCCGGATGTCGCACTCCAGGGCGTCGGCGCCGTCCTCGATGGCTTTCCGGTACGCCGCGAGCGTATGTTCTGGTACATCCTCGGAAGCACCCCGATGGGCGACGACCTGGACAGGTCGCCCGACTGGGTACGCCTCCGGGACCGCGCGCGCATGTGTCATCGGTTCATGGTGCCACCGCCTCGCCGGCGGCCACGCGAACCAGCCCCTGTGCACGCGCCACGGACATGCACAGCTACCGCTTACGGCGGTCCGACACGCCGTGGGAAATGCTGTGTTCGGCCCACCACCCTGTCCTGACCCCGAGGAGAAACGCTGTGAGCACCGAGAACGAAGCCGGATCCGTCCCGGCTGCGGAGTCGGCAGCGACCGCGCCCGACGGTTCCGGGCCCGACGGTGCCTCGGCGGCACAGGCCCCCGTTCCTCCGGCCGCCCCGCCGGCGCCCGCGGCGCCTGCCGCATACGACACGCCTGCCGCGCCGGCCGCCGACGCGCCCCGGACCGAGGTCCTTCCCGCGCAGGCGCCCCCGCCGGTCGGCCCGCCGTCGCCGTACGGCCCGCCCCCTGCCGCGCTCACCCAGCAGCTCCCGTCGCCCGCGCAGCAGCCGTCGGCGCCGCCGGTGCCGACCGCCGCGCCGTACGGGCAGAGCGGGTACGAGGCGCCGAAGCCGGCCGCGTACGACCCCCCCGCGGCCCCCCGGCAGCCCGTCCACGACGCCGCTCCGCAGGCCGCGCCCGCGCCCGTCGTACCGGCCCAGGCGCAGCCGTACGCGCAGCAGCCGGCATACGGCGCCGAGCAGCCCTCCCCGTACGGCGGCCACGGCCAGGAGCAGGCCCCGCAGGACCCCTACGCCGTACCGGCCACCCCGGCGTACGCCGCCGGCGGCCAGCACCCGCAGACCCAGCCCGGCTACGGCGGCGGCGGCCCCGAGGGCCCGGTCTGGGGCGCACCCGTGCCCACGCCGCCGGAAGGCGGCCCCAAGCGCCGCGGGATCGGCGGCCTGGTCGCCGCGGTCCTGGTGGCGGCACTCGTCGCCGGCGGCGTCGGCGGCGGCATCGGCTACTGGGCGGCCGAGCACAACGACGACAACAACGCCACGTCGTCCACCACCGTCTCCGACTCCAGCAGCCAGAAGGCGCTCAACCGTGCGCCCACCTCGGTCGCCGGCATCGCCAGCAAGGCGCTGCCCCGCGTCGTCACCATCAAGGCCAGCGGCAGCCAGGAGAGCGGCACCGGCACCGGCTTCGTCTACGACACCCAGGGCCACATCCTCACCAACAACCACGTCGTCGCCCCCGCCGCCGACGGCGGCAAGCTCACCGTCACCTTCTCCAACGGCAAGACCTACGACGCCTCGGTAGTGGGCCGCGCCCAGGGCTACGACGTGGCAGTGGTCAAGCTGAAGAACGCCTCCGGCGTCACGCTCACCCCGCTGCCGCTCGGCAATTCCGACCAGGCCGCGGTCGGCGACGCCACCATCGCCATCGGCGCCCCCTTCGGCCTGTCCGGCACCGTGACCACCGGCATCGTCAGCGCCGTCCACCGCCCGGTCGCCTCCAGCGACGGCCAGGGCGCCGCGGCCTCCTACATGAGCGCCATCCAGACCGACGCCTCCATCAACCCGGGCAATTCCGGCGGCCCGCTGCTGAACGCCAACGGCGCCGTCATCGGCATCAACTCCGCCATCCAGCCCGGCGGCACCGCCCAGCCCGGCACCCAGGGCGGCAGCGTCGGCCTCGGCTTCGCCATCCCGATCAACCAGGCCAAGCGCGTCGCCGACGAGCTGATCAGGACCGGCCAGCCGGTCTACCCCGTCATGCAGGTCAGCCTCGACGGCCAGTACCAGGGCGACGGCGCCAAGATCGGCGGCACGAGCGACGCCGTCACCGCCGGCGGCCCCGGCGCCGCGGCGGGCCTCAAGCCCGGCGACGTGATCACCGAGTTCGACCACACGATCATCGACAGCGACGAGACCCTGATCGGCGAGATCTGGCAGCACCAGCCCAAGGACAAGGTCACGATCACCTACACCCGCAACGGCACGTCCCACACCGCCACCGTCACCCTCGGCTCCCGAGTAGGCGACACCCCCCAGTAAGCTGTCCCCGCACGCCGAGGCCCCCACCCGGGCCCCGGCACTGCGTGGAGGCTTGCCCGAGCGGCCGAAGGGAACGGTCTTGAAAACCGTCGTGGCAGCGATGTCACCGTGGGTTCAAATCCCACAGCCTCCGCAGAGGTAGACGTACGAGCAGGTCAGAGCGGGTGCCCCGAGCTTCGGGGCACCCGCTCTGCCTGTTGCCGTCCCACCTTGGCCCGCGTATGGCCCATGGTCGACCAGTGCGTGTGGACCAGGCGTGGACCGGATTCGGGGGTCTACGCGGGTCCGCCCCCTCAAGCCAGTCCGGCTGTGGTGGTCCGGCAATGTCGCCGATAATCGGCCGACGAATCGACGGTGGTGGAGCAAGGTCGACATGAGATCATCTGGCTCAATCAATCCTGGGGGGATGAGATGGACCACGCCTATGTGGCCGCGCAGACGTACTCCACGACAAAATACTTCGAGACCGCAGCCCTCGCGATGCTGGTCGCGGTGGGCTCCCTCTGGTGGGGACGCAACATGCGCCGCACCGGACGCAGCCCGCTGGCCGCACCCGGGAGTGTCGTTGCCGACGGTTCCCTGTCGGGCCTGCGGCCATCACGTCCAAGTACCTCCGCCCGCCTGACGGGCTGGGCGCTTGAGGTCATCGGTTGGTTCGCGGCCGTGGGGTTCGTGGTCAACCTCGGCGAAGCGATCTTGCAAGCGCTCGACTGAGCTTGACTCGGCCAGGGACCTTGGTGTTTCCCGGTGCGGTAGCGCGGCCAGCGGGCAAGCTCGGGACGGTTCGAGGGTCGAGTAGTTGTCGAGATGTCTGTTGTCGCTGCACCCCTTTCCGGCGAGCAGGTTCCGTCTTTGACCGGGCAGATCGCGCGGGCGGGCAACCGGAAGATCGGTCCTACCCGGCCAGTGCCCGCGAGATGCGCTCGTTGTCCTGGTCCTGGCGGCCCTTGATGACCTTCGCGTAGAAGCGGAAGAGGACGGCGACGCTATGCCCGGCACGGCGGGCGACCTCGGTCGGCTCCACGCCCGAGCTGAGCCAGAGGGAGACGCCGGCGTGGCGGAGGGAGTACGGCACCTCGGCGAGCGGGGTCTCGGCGTCCTCGGGGGTGAGCGCCTTCTGCCGAGCTGCCTTCCAGATGTCGGTGTACTCGGTGGAGCGGACGCGCCCGCCGCCCGCGGCACGGAAGAGGCGCCCATCGGCAGCCAGGCCTTGCCGCTTCTTGTGCTCGCGGAGCATTCCGACCAGGACGGGCGGGATCGGTACCGTGCGCGTCGCCTTCCGGGCTCGGCGCTTCAGACCCCGGGTCTCGTACGAGAGCCGGTCGTCGGTCCAACCCGAACCGACCTCGGGGCGGCTCTCCGAGAGGATAAGTTCGCCCCACTGCGTTTCCGGGGCGCCATGCTTCGGCGCCGGGGGGAGTCGGCAGGCTTGGTCGCTCAGGGCGGCGGCCTCGGCGGGGCGCATCGCGGCGTAGTACAGGCAGCCGAAGAACGCCTCAAGGTGCTCGCCGCGTTGGCCCTGCTCGCGTGCGGCGGAGATCAGGCTCCGCGCCTGCTGGGGGTTCGGAACGTAGCGGAAATCGATCTCGTCGTCGGTCTCCGGCGGCTGCCAGTCGACTTTGCCGAGCGGGAACGAGGTCAGAACCTCGCGCTCCACCGCGTAGCGCAGAGCGTTGCTGAACACCGTGTACTTACGGTGGACGGTGGTTTCCGCGGCCTTCGCTCCGTCCAGCCTGAGCGAGATCGCGTCGAGCGCCACGCGTAAGAGGGCCGGCTTGTCGAGTTCGCTCGCGTCAATCGACTTGCGGCCGATCCACTCCAGAGCCTCGGCGATTTCCGTTGGGGGCTCCTCCGTGTCGAAGCGCGGCTTCAATTCCTTGCTGCCCTCGACGCGTTGGAAGCGAAACGCCCATCCATACAGGGCCGCCCTCAGGACGTCGCGCGATGGTGCGCCGCGTACGTCCCGGACAAGGGCAGGCGTGATGGTCGCAAGAGCGTCGGCGATCCCCGCCCTGTGCTTGGCCGACGCGTTCGGCCACTTCATACGCGCGTAGGCGCAGGCATGCGCGTACCAAGTCGGCGACTGGAGGAGCCGGAACTCCGACGCCGGCAGCCCTGTCGTCACGTCGAACTGTTCGCGGTTCCGAAGGGCGGACAGGAGTTCCGCGCGACGACCGTCGGCCTGCTCCTTCACCTGGAAGCTCTTGGAGTGCGGCTGTATGCCGACTCGCCACCGCAGTTGGAAGGGCTTCGCGCGGTTGGTGCGCTTGCGGATGCCCCAGATCTGTACGTCGTAGGTGAGCATGTCCCTCTCCCCTAGCGGGGGTGCGCGTCACGGGAACGCGCACCCCGGGCGGTCAGGTCGTCGGTCTCAGATGCCGGATTCCTCGTACTGCGCAAGCCAGGCGTCGAGGTCGCTGCGGCGGATACGGATCTGCCCGTTCGGCAGCTTGATGCACTTCGGCGCCTTGCCGCGGGCACGCAGCCGGTAGAAGGCGGTGCGCGACATGGCGAGTTCACTCAGGACCTCGGGGAGCCTCAGCGTCCGACGAGCGGGCGCGGGGCGGCCGGGGCCGGGCCGCGACGTCGCTCTCATGCCGTCCTCCGCGAGTCGTCGCGGGCGGCGGGGAAGATGGCGTAGACGCGTATGGTCGCGGTGCCGACGTCGGCGGACATTTCGAGTTCCTGCCTGCCTGGGTCGGGAAACCTCTTCGGCTCGATGGCGCAGGTGGGCAGGTTGAGGGCTTCGCGCCAGGCTTCTAGGCCGCTCGGGCTGTCGAGTTGCACGTCGACCCGTTGCGGTATGAAGCAGTGGGACACGATGTACGCGCCCGGGAGGTGGGGGTGGGCGTCGATGAGGCGGAGCAGCGTGCCGAGCGCGTTCGCTTGGCTGGCGGCCAACTCCGTTGGTGTGTGCGGCGGTAATGCGGCGTGCTGGGCCATGCTGGTGGTTCCTCCTGTGCCTTAGGTGGGACGGAGGGCCGGAGCAGCGGGCGTCCTTGGCCGGTTGGCCATTGCTCCGGGCGGGGTCAGACAGGCGGGTCGGTCTCGGGTGCCACGGTGGTCGTCGCGACCAGGGAAACGACGCCGTCGGGGTCGCCTTCGAAGACGGTTTCCATCCATTCCCAGGTCTGTTCGGCGCCGAGGGGCGTGAAGCCGAGGGAGTGGAGTGCGGCGGCGCGGGCGTTGAGGGTCGGGATGCCGTCGGTGATGGGGAACGGGACGTGCGGCCAGCGGGCTTCGTCGGGTAAGGCGACGAAGACTTGCCATTCGGTGCCGCCCCAGGAGTGGATCATGTGGGCGCGCAGCGGGGCTTGTTGTGTCATGGGTCAGCTCGCGTGCAGGAAGCCGTGGGCTTCGGCGTGGCGGATGAGGTGGTGGAGGGCGGCCTCGGCGCATTCGCCGTACGCGTAGGCGGCGTTGGCGACGGCGGCGGTGTCGTCGGCCTGGGCGTGGGCCAGGAGCCGGGTGCGGAGGCCGGCGAGTTCGCGGGTGCCAGCCGTGGTGGTGAGGGACTGGTTCAGGTCCGGGAGGTCGGCGGGGTCGAGGACGTAGTGGCCGTTGCGGTCGCGGGGGAGGTCGACGTGGCGGGGGCGGTCGTTGCGTAGGACGGCACGAAGCGCGGTGGCGGTGCCGTGGGCGTAGCCGAGGGCGGCGTTCTCGTACAGCTCGGCGGTGTGGTGTTCGAGGACCATGTAGAGGTCGCTGAGCTGCCAGAGGGCTTCGTCGTGCGGGCGTACGGGCTCGGCGCCGGGGGTGGTGACGTGGCCGGGCACGGGCATGATGCGGGCCGGGTCGGTGGCACGGGCGGTGAGCTGGGCGTGCTGGTGGGCGGCGCGGAGTTCGCGGGCGGCGGCGCCGAGGGCGTAGACGCTGGCGGTGAGGCTGAGGTGCCAGGCCTGGGCGGTGTCGGGCATGGGGGGTCCTCCGTCGGGTCGGTGGCCGTCAGGCCAGGCTTCGCAGGGCGGCGGGGAGGTCGCCGTCGAGGGCGGCGAGGCGTTGTTCGATGGCTTGCCACGATTCGGCGTCGATAGCCATCAACCCGGCTATGGCGGTGGCTCGTTGGCCGAGTTGGAGTGCGGTGAGGATGTCGCGGACCTCTGCGGCGGCCATGAGGGAGATCCGGGGCGGCGGGGTGGTGGGCATGGTGGCTCCCGTCGGGGTCAGTTGCCGGAGGTGGGGAGGGCGTCGCGCAGCGCAGACATGATCTGGTCGATGGACGGGGCGGCGCTGGTGCGGGCGAGGTAGAAGCCGAAGAGCAGGGCGACGATCGCGGCTCCGGCGCCGAGGGCGCGGTAGCGCATGAGCAGGGCCAGGAGGGCGCCGAAGAGGACGATCGCGGAGATGCTGAATGCCATGGCGTTGCCTTTCCGGACGGTTCAGCGGGTGCCCTCGCGGTGGAGGCGGGTGGCGGCGTTGTAGAGGTGCCGGCCGACGCGGACGCGCTGGCCGTACCCCTTGCAGCGGCGGCACTCCCGGCCGCGGACGATCCGGCCGCGCCGGTTCTGCCGGACCTTGAAGCCGAAGCCGCCGCACCTGCGGCAGACGCCGAGTGGGCTGACCGCGCAGAGGGCCGCGTAACAGAGCGTCGCCAAGACGGCGAGGGTTATAGCGGAGACGAGCGGGGACATGGAGACCTCTTCCAGAGCGGAAAAAGGGTGTGCGAAATGAGCGGCGCTAGTGGCTAGTTGGCCGCTCAGAGCGGCTGTTGGCCGCTAGCGGGGGTGCTAGGTCTAGCGGGTGCCGGCGCTAGGCCGGACAGCTACGCGGCGGCGGTGCCGTCGTCACGGCGAGCGATGGCAGCGAGGACATCGGCCCGGCGCACACCGCGGCGGTTGGCGCCCTTGCCGTCCTCCGTCGTGCCCCAGACCTGGACGGTGCGGATGCCGTACGGCTTGAGCGCGGCGGCCAGTTGCTCAGGGCTCCACTGGCCGTAGACGTCCGGGCGGAGTTCGGCGAGGCGGGCGACGATGTCCTCGCTCCACGCCTTCGCCTTGCCGGACGGCAGCGCCGCGCCGACATCGGCGAGGAGGTCGTACGACGCGGACGCGTCCGCCTCGGGCTGCTCGCCGACGGCGTGACCGGTGAGCCTGCCGGCTTGCTGGCGCAGGGCGCGGATGCGCAGGGCCAGGGCCTCGGCGGTGGGGGCGTTGACCTCGACGCAGCGCACGATGCGGGCGTCGGCACCCTCGCCGACGAACCACGCGATGCCCTTGTCCCCCCAGGCCAGGGTGTTGGCGCGGATGCCGCGCTTGTAGGAGCCGGTCCCGAGCACCATGTCGTTCTCGATCTGGCCCATGACCTTGAGGCACCAACGGACCGTGGCGTTTGCGGAGATGCCGGTCGGCAGCGACTTCGAGTCCGGCCGTTGCGTGGCCAGGAGGAGCGTGATGCCCAGCGCCGGGCCGCGCTTGACCAGGTCGGTGCAGTGCTCCTCGAACTCGGCGCCGTACTTGGGGTGTTCGAACCACTTCTGGCACTCGTCCACGCCGACGACGATCGGGTGCAGTCCGAGTCTGCGCATGTCGGCGAGGGCGGAGGTGACCTTCGACTCCGGGCAGAGGTCCTTGGGCAGTTCGCGGATGACCTTCGCCCGCCGCCGCAACTCGGCGCGCAGCTCGCGCAGATCGGCGAGGGCGTAGGCGATGTCCTCGTCCTCTTCGCCCGCCCGGTAGCGGTGGGCGACGTGGGCGAGTGCGGACAGGTCGCCGGTGCCCTTGAGGTCGTACGCGTGGATCTCGGCGCGCAGGTCCATGCAGGCGATGAGCAGGACGAGCCGGAGCAGGAACGTCTTGCCCATCCGCGGCACCGCTCCGACGATCCCGGACACGTACATCAGCGACTGCGCCACCCAGCGGCCGCGCTGGTCCGTGGCGAACGGCTGCGCTTTGAAGAGGTCCAGCGGCTTGGCCGCCAGCAGCGGCCATTTGGGCTGCGTGGTCTGGGACATGTCCTGGTCGCCGACCCACAGGCGCAGCCGCCCGGTGTGCTCGTCGGGTACGGCCTCCGGCCATACGCAGCCGAGCGGGCGCCGAAGCCCGGAAGCCAGCCGTTCGCGGCGGTCGATCACGTCGGCGACGGTGACGCCGTACGGGAGGTCGCCCTCCGCGAGCCAGCCGGGGCCGTCGCGGGTGATGGGCGCGGTGAAGGCGAAGCCGGGGCCGCCCTTGGACTGCGCCTGGTTGATCGCGGGGATGCCGAGGGCGCCGAGTGCGCGTAGGACGATATCGCTGGTGAGCTTGGTGGCGCGGGGGATCTCCACAGCCCTGTGGATAACCGGATCGTCGGCCGGCTGCCCGAGCCTGCCGAGCGCCATGACCGCCACGGCGGCGACTACGGCGAGCGTCCAGACAGGGGCGAGGACGTACGCCGCCAGCGCGGCGACCGGGCCGAGGACGGAGGCGACGATGCCGACGACGGTGCGCCAGCGCACCCGCCGGTCCCGTTGCCGCGAGAGCTTGAGGTACTCCTCGATGTCCTCGTGCGTGGCCGCCGCCTGCCGCAGCGGCTCCCCCTCGGCGTCGACCAGCCACCGCAGCACCCCACCGACGAAGCGGGCGGCGCCGCGGGGCGCGCGGAGGGCCAGGCGCAGGGCGTACCAGGGCGCGCGGGCCACGTGATACGCGCTGACGTGCCCGGCATACGCGGTGACGCCCTTCGCGGCGGCCTCGAACTCCTGCCGCGACCGCGCCCACGCCGGCACGACCGGCCGCCGCTTCGCGCCGCGAACCCGATCCAGCAGCCTCGGTCCGGGCGGGACGGAGACGGGCTTGTCGACTACGAGCGGGGTCTCCGTGTCGATTGATACCTCCTCCGGGTGCGGTAACGGACCGCGCCCGGGGTCGTCTTGCCTGTCGTGTTTCACTGGCAGTCCCTTCCTTCGCAGGAGGTGTGCCGGGGCCTGGCCCTACCCGCCAAAGCAGCGGTCAGGCCCCGGTGTTGTTGGAGCGAGCGGTGTTCACCGGACGCGGGCCGCGTTCGGTGTCGAGCCGTACGAACACGCTGTGGACGTAGCTCGGCGCGCGGGTCGCCCGCCGGGCCGTTTCGCGGACGGTGAGACCGTCGGCCCAGCCGGCTTCGATCGCGGCGAGGGCGTCGGTGGTGCTGAGCTTGGGTCGAGGCTGTTCAGATGATCGGGCGGTGTCGTTCACCGGCGGGAGGTCGGTGAACAGCAGCCGTGGGTACGAGCGGATCGTCGCTGTCGCCCGGTGCATCTCGTCCCGGGCCTGGCCCGCCAGCGCGGACGCGGCGGGGTCTCGGGCCAACTCAGCCCACGGCGAGGGAAGATCGATGACCGCCAGCGCGGCGGCATTGCGACGGGCGGAGAGTTGGCCCAGCAGCTTGCGGCGCTGCTCGCGGTCGTCGCCGACAGAGGCTCTGGCGACGGCTGCGGACAGTCGGCGGGTGATGCGCCGCCCACGTCGCTTGCCCCTGTCGGCGGGACCGATCTCGGCGAGGCGCGCGGCCAGCGCAACGGCTCGTACGGTCGCTCGGTCGCGGGTGATCTGGGCTGCGTCGCGGTGGCGTTCGGCGATGCCGAGCCGGGAGAGCAGGCGTTCGTGCAACTCCCGTGCCAGCAGCGCCCCGAAGCCGCGCGAGGCCGCATCCGGCTTGCGGTGGCGTAGCTCGATGCCCATGGCGAGGTGCCAGAGCATCGCGGCCATGACCGGTCCGACGAAGGCGCGTACGGTGCCGCCGACCGGCCCCGACTCGGCGTACGCCGGGATGATCTGGACCGACGTGATCGCCCAGACCAGCACCCCTGGGACGCCGGGCGCGGCGTTCGGCCCGTTGAGGTTCTGCCGGGCCATGAGGGCGGTCGCGAAGAGCGCAAGTTCGGCAGCACCGAACATCGCGGCGCGTTCAGCCGTACCGGCCATGTCGAGGAAGTCGGCGGCGAAGCGCCAGGACGTATCGGCGCTGTAGGCCGTGCAGCCGACTGCCGCGAGGGCGGCGACCCGGATAGCGGGGGTGCCGCGCCTCAGCAGCTTTACGGCGTAAAGAACGAGACAGGCGGCGGCGGCCGCGGCGACGACGTACAACGGGTTCACGATGCCGCCCCCGCCTTGCGGTCGCCCCGGAACAGCGCGGCTCCGCCAAGTCGTACGGCGTGCAACGCGTCCTCCATGGCGAAGTCGTCGCGCTCGCCCTCTTCCAGCAGCTCGGCGAGGACGTCGCGGGCGGCGGTCAGGCGGGCGGTGCGGTGCTCGGCGGACTCGCAGGGCCAGCCGAGGAAGAGGTCGCGGAAGTCCTCCGGGACCTCGGGTAAGCCGTGGCCGTCGGATGCGCGGCGGCCACCGGTAGGTGGAGGCATGGCCTCTCCTGAGTCCTGGGTGGATGGGTGATCCGGCAGGCGCGTGGGCCGCCGGATGGTGCGTTTCAGGCGCGCTATGGAGTTCTCAAGCAGCAAGAGCTGTCCCTCTTCAAGAGATCCTGTCCTCAGGTCCTCTTTAGGAGTAACGAAGACTATGGCGCACTCGCTCTGACTCGTCAAGACCTCTTGAGGACTTGTATGCTGAAGCCGCCCGACGATCAGGACGGTGGCGCACATGGCCAAGGCATACGAGCGGATCGCTGACGATCTCCGTGATCGCATCCGCGCAGGTGAGTTGGCTCCAGGCGACCAACTACCCTCCGAGACCGCTCTCGTGGACAAGTACGGGAAGAGCCTTCCGACGGTCCGCCAGGCGCTGGGGTTGCTCCAAGCCGAAGGGCTGATCGAAAAGCAGCACGGCCGCGGCAACTTCGTCCGGCGGCCACGTACGCCCGTGTTGCGGACGAACCTCCGCCACCAGTGGGAGAAGGACCGCGCTCGCGAGCCTGAACAGGAACGCAAGCAGACGGGCGCCACCGAGCACGACACAGGACTCGACATAGGCGACCTGGTGTTCCATGCGGCATACGACCAGGTCGAAGCGGGCGAGGAAGTGGCCGGGATCTTCGGCGTACCCGTCGGCACGGTCATGGTGGAGCGCACCTACCGCACCCGCTACCGGGCTGAGCAATACCCGTTCAGCCTGGTCGACTCCTACCTCGTGCGCGACATGGTCGGCGCGAACCCGGAACTCCTGGACGCCGCTAGCGAGCCGTGGCCCGGCGGTACGCAGAGCCAGCTCCACACGGTCGGCATCGAACTGGACCGGATCGAGGAACGCGTCCTGGCCCGCCCGCCCGCCGCGGACGAGGCCGAAGAACTGGGCCTGCCGCCGGGCACATCGCTGATCGTCCTCGGTAAAACGTCGTACGACACCACCGGCCGCGTAGTGGAGCACTCCTTCGTCCGACTGCCGGGCGACCGCACGGCACTGTCATTCACCACCAACCTGGAAAGGTGGTGACCGGCGTGCCGGTCCGCCGCATCGACGTCATCACGGCCGTTCACACGCCCTCGGCGCCTTTCCTCGCGGACGCGTACAAGTCGCTGTGCGCGCAGGAGCTGCCGGACGGCTGGGAGTGGCACTGGGTCATCCAGGAAGACGGCTTCGGCGACGCTGTACGGCCGCATGTCCCCGACGATCCGCGCGTCACCTTCCACCAGGGTCGGCCCGGTGGCCCCGGCGTGGCCCGCACGATGGCGTTGGCGTACGTATCAGGCCCGTACGTGAAAGTCCTCGACGCCGACGACCAGTTGACCCTGGGCGCCCTGGCCCGCGACCTGGCCCTCCTGGAAGCCGACCCGGCCCTCGGCTGGGCGACCTCCCGCGTCCTGGACCTGCTCCCCGACGGCTCGACGGCCGGCTTCGACGCGGACCCGGAAGACGGTCCCCTCGCGAGGGGCGTCGTCTTCGACTTCTGGAAGGCCAACGGCTACCGCGCCCAGGTCCACCCGGCGACCCTCTTCATCCGCCGCGACCTCCTGCTCGCCCTCGGCGGCTGGATGGCCCTCCCGGCATCCGAGGACACCGGCCTCCTCCTGGCCCTCAACGCCGTGAGTCCCGGCTACTTCACCCGCGAGTACGGCCTGCTCTACCGCAAGTGGGAGGGCCAGGCCACGGCCCAAAGTACCCACACCGAAACTGCGGAACGCGATGCACGCCTATCTGTCGTTCGGGCCAGAGCCCAAACGCTTGCCGACTCCGACTGGGCCCGCTGAACATAGAATTCTCCTGCTTTTCAGCTTGAGTTGGGGTGGTCGGCGACGAATGCCATCCGAGAATGTGGGAATCGCTCGGACCGGGGGTCGAGAAGGTCGATGAGTGAGATCAAGTTCTGTTGAACTTCTGCTAGCCGGGACACCGCAGCGCCTGTGTTCGCGGCCAGAAGGTCGACGTCCGAGAGAAGGCGGCGGAACCAGTCGAGGAACTGGTCGTCCGTGTCGAGCCTCGACGAGAACTCGGCGAAGCCGAGACATCGGCGCTGGCCTGGACCGCCGTCCGGATGGATCATCATCTCGCCTATTGCCCGTTGCTCCACGCGGAACAGGCGCAGCGCGTTACTACCCTGGGAGATGTTGTTCAGCGCGGAGCTGACCTCGGATATCTTGCTCATGATGCTGTGGTTTGTGCGTGATGTTCCTAGATTAAGAAATTGAACATCCCGGCGCATGATCTCTACCCAGCCGAGATACTCGGCAAGTACGAATACGGTGCTGCGGCGCGCGAACTCAGCTTCTCCGGCTGTTCCGTTGGTCAAGAATGAGGTGAGATATCCGCTGCCTCGGTTTGGATCAAGATCGACAGTATGACCGCGGAGAATGTTGAATAATCTGGCCTGTAGGTCGTACGCGGCCCAAGCCAGCGACCCACCGTATGTTTCCATCAGACTGCGTTTTTCCATTGTGCGCAGGCGTCGTTGAGTCCAGTAGCCCAGAAAGGCTGTTGCTGCTGCACTGGTCAGAGCGAGGACTGCGGACACGAACGTAATAGCGTCCATGATGACTTTCCCCCAACGAAGGCTCGCGGGAGTGCGCGGTGGCTTCCCGTCCTAGCGTGTGCGCGGTGTGGTGTCTCCCCACATCTGTTGCATGAACTGGCTGTTCGCTACGGGTTGACGGGGACCTCGTACACGACCTCGCACGCGGTTGTCGGCACGATGATGTCGGCCGTCTCCACTGGACGGCCGTCGTCGCTGTAGTACGTGCGCTGGATATGCGTGACCAGCGTGCCCTTCTGGACGCCCAGCAGCGTGGCCTCCTCTGGGCTGGCCTGGCGCGGCTCAGGCCGTTCCACCGCCCGGCTGACCGTGATGCCGATCTCCGCCATGCGGCGGACGACGCCGATCCCCGCGTGTGGGCCGGCCTCCGGGAGGACGACGAGGGTGCCGGCCGTCAGGGCGTAGGGCTCCCAACTGGTCGAGAGCTGCACCGGCTTGCCGTCGGCGAGAAATTCGTAGGCCGTGCGCACGCACAAGTCGCCCTCGGTGATGCCGAGTCGGGCGGCGATGTCGGCCGGGGCCGGCACCTTGGCGTCGGTGCGGCTCTCCCACGTCCCGCGGCGCCCGAGCGCCGCCATGTCCGCGGCGAAGGGCGAACCGCCTGCCTGCTCGCGATAGATGGACCGCACCATCCGCAGCCGTTCGCGCGGCTCAGCGACGTACGTACCTGACCCGGCCCGGCCCTCCAGGGTGCCCAGGGAGATCAGTAGCTCCTGCGCCCGCCGGATGACGTTCTCGCCGACCCCGTACTCCTGGCCCAGCTCGGCGCGAGATGGCAGCCGGTCCCCCGGCGACCACTCGTGGCTCGCGATGCGCGCGCGCAGCACGTCGGCGATGCGGAGATACGGCGGCTGATCAGGCATGTGGACAATCTAGTCCACTAGCTCTAATCTAGTTAACTAGCATCACTGAGGGTGCTCACTTGGCAACGGAGGACGCCTTGTGCCGCCACGCGACGCCCGCATCGCGGACCTCTTCGCGCGCCTTACCGCCGCAGGTCTGGCGCCTGAGCAGAAGGAGTACGCCGATCGCACGCTTATCGGGGCCCGAGTCGCCGACGACTTTCCGGCGGAGGCATGGCCCGAGGTGCTTGCCGCGCTGGAGACAGCCGATTCGTTCGGCTCCGCTGACCGCGCCGGGGGAGACCGCCACCTCTGGGCCGCCTTCCGCCGCACCAACCGCCATAGGAGATGACCACCGTGCTCCACCTCGTCCGCACAGTTGCCGCCTGGCTCGCCCGGCAACTGCTCCCCGCGAGAAGATCCCACCCCCAACGCCCGGTCACGGTAGGGCCGTCTAGCTCACCGGTCAGCACCCAGGCCCGGCGGCCGTTACGGTCCCACGCGCCGACGCCACACGGTTGGACTGACGGCGGTCCGTTGCTCCGCCCGTACGTCCTGAGCACCGAGGAATGGACGCGTCGCCGACGCGAGGGCTGGCCGAGGGCGGTGAGCCGCTCCTCATGACTGCCCGGCACGAGCAAGTTGCCGACGACCTACGCCGCTTGATCGTGGCAGGCACGCTTGCGGTCGGTGACCGCCTTCCCCCCGAGACCCGCCTCGCCGTTCAGTACGGCGTCAGCACGCCCACCCTCCGCGAGGCTCTTGAAGTCCTCCGCGCGGAAGGGCTGATCGCCAAGTACCAGGGACGTGGCAACTTCGTCAGACGACCGTCCGAACGATTCACGTACCCGGGCCCTGCCAAAGCCGAGCACCTGACGGTCAGTTCCGCCGACGCCACAGCAACGGGAGCCCTCGCAGTTCGCCTTGGCCTACCGGAGGGCGCACCGCTCACCGCGTACGTCTGCCTCAGCCACTGCGAGGACTCGCGACAGAGCCTCACCCACGTCTACGTCCCGCGTACCGCAACGCCGTTGACCGCCGCCTCCCCCTGGGGAGACGACCTGGTCGCCGCCACTGCCGACGTACCCGTGGCGACGAGCAACGACCAGGTCACCGCCCGATTCCCCACCACGGCGGAAGCACAGTCGCTGCGCATCGGCACCCGTACGCCCGTCCTCGCGATCGAGCGCACCTTCATCACCACCAACGGCCGGCCCGTCGCGTACGCGCTCCTCGTACTGCCCGGCGACCGCGCGGAAGTCGTCCTCATCACCCGACTCGACACCGACCAGGAAGTTCAGCAATGACCGAAGTCCCGAAGAGCCGACCCCTCGCCCCGCCCGAACGACGAACCGCGCCGGTCGTGGCCCTGCGCCTGCTGCCTTGGCAAGGTCCCGAAGGGCGCCCCGCCACCCTGAACGGCGCGGGCGGATACCTCTCCCGCCTCGCCGACGAGATCGAGGATCTGCAACTCGACTCGGCGCGCGTTGTGTTCGACCTCGCCCCTGCCGTTCTGGACAACCCCGACACGTGCCCACACGAGGTGCGCTTCGCGGCGCGACGGCTCCGCGAATCCCTCGGCGACGTGCTGAAGATCGCGGAGAGCCGACGCCTGCCCGGTACCGTCCCGGTCCGAGAGGTCGCGTCGCCGCACGTGAAACGCTGGACGTACGAAGCCCGTTGCGTCGGCGAGGCTCGCCATGAGCTGCGCCGGGTCCTGAGCGTATGGGGCCTGGACGACCTCGCCGACCGCGCGGAACTCGTCCTCTCCGAACTGCTCACCAACGCCGTCCGGCACACCGAGCGCCCACCGGACTGCGAGATCGAGACGCGCTATGAGCTGCTGCCGGCGGGCGTACGCATCGAGGTGCACGATGCCGACGACGCCCGGCCGAAGGCGCAAAGCCCGTCTGCGGACGAGGAGACCGGACGCGGGCTCGCCCTTGTCGACGCCCTGACGGAGGCGTGCTGGGGAGTCAGCGACCGGGTCGGCATCGGAAAGCTGGTGTGGGCGGTGCTGGAGCGGGACGACGAAGACGTGCCCTCGGTAGGCGTGGGGGAGGTCGGCCCATGAACTGGACCATCGCCACGACGGCCGGTCGCGAAGTCACCGGCCATCTTCCGGCCTGGGCCGACAGCGACCCGACCGCCACGAACGTACCCCTCGACCAACTCCCCGTCGCACTGGCGGACATCAGCCACCGGTCCTACTTCGACGGCCAACTCGTTCGCGTCCACAACGCCGCATCCTCGGCAACGGACGAACGCCTCCTGTGGGGCGTCCTCGTCTGCGCCCCCTACGCCGAAGATCCGCACCCGCGCGTGCCGGTCGTCAACGTGGCCATCGTGGACGACTACTGGATCACCCACCTCGACCCTGACGGGCTCACGAAACTCGCCGCCAAGCTCCGCGCCCAAGCGGACCGTCTGGACCAGGAGATACGGCCCCAACTCGTCGCCGCCCGGGAAAACTGGGCCGCCCACCAAAACGCCTGAACGCACCGCTCCCTCCGCCCGCCGCGTACCGTACGCGACGTCGGAGGGTGCAGTGCGTTCAGACGACAGGCCTTACGGCAGTCGCTCGGCGTCGACCCGCGAGAAGATGAGGTCGCTCTCGCCATCGACCGGCCCGCGCCACCGGATCGGCACCGCGGCCGGTCCACGCAGGGCCGTGGGGTACGTCGCCGCCGCGTACTCGTTCGCCAGCCGGTAGACGTGGAAGCCGTGGTCGCGCATGGTGTCCAGCAGCTCATCGACGGAGTCGCCGAGCTGGGCCATGCGGTCGGGCGTCACCTCGACGGTGACCTCGGCGTCGGGCCGTAGTCGGTCCAGGAGCGCGGCCATGCCGCGTACGACGCTGCCCTCGGCGCCCTCGACGTCCACCTTGATGACGCGGGCCTTGGCGATCTCGTCGGCTTCGAGAACGTCCGGCAGCGGGAAGGCCTCTATATCGAACGTGGACTCCACAGGGCCGTCCCACGGGACGATGCTGTTCGCGCCCATGTTCGCGGAGCTGGAGAGGATGAAGGTGAGCGTCTGCTGCTTGTCGGAGACGGCGGTCTGGGCGACACGGATGTTCTCGCAGCCGTTGAGCCGCGCGTTCTGGGCCAGGCGCTGCGTGAAGTCCTGCGATGCCTCGATGGCGACGACCCGCCCTTGAGGGCCGACCAGGCCTGAGGCAAGCACGCTGAAGTAGCCGATGTTGGCGCCGACGTCCACGAAGGTGTCGCCGGGCTTGAGCCGGCGCTGGAGCCACCGCGTCATCCGCGGTTCCCACACCCCGAAGAGGTAGAGGTACCGCTGGATGAGGTCCTGCGTGTCGACGGCGAAGCTCGCCCCGATCGCGGTCTCGGTCACCCGCTTCCGCGGCTCGTCCCGCAGATGCGGATTGAGGTAGCGGCCGGCCAGCGCTCCTGCGCCGACCCCGTTGGGCGCATGGCGGACGTACCACCTCCCCATCGTGACCAGGGCCTCTGATGTGGGGCTGCTCATCCGATCGCCTCTCCGCCGCCTACCTCGCCGCACGGTAGCACCGCGCCCCCGGAGCCCCTCTAAAATCCTCAAGACGTCTTTACGACTCGTCGGTGGGGGATGGCCTTGGACTCGTCCGATCAGCTCTTAACAATCCTGGCCGTGCTCCTGGGCGCCATGACCACGTACGTGACGAACTACTGGACCGAGCGCCAGCGCATCCGCCGGGAGCTGGTGACCCGCTGGGACGGCAAGAAGCTCGACGCCTACGAGAACTACGTCGACCGCGTTCGTGCCGCCGTCTTCCTGGCCGTCGAGCTGTACGAGCATCGCGAGGGCATCCGCCCTTGCGACGAGCCGGAGCCGCAGCTCCGCGCCCAGCTCATCGACGCCATCCGCCTACAGGGCCGCGCCTTCGAGCGCATCATGCTCCTGGCCGGCGACGAGGTGATCGAGGCCGCCCACGACCTCAACGCGGCCTCCCGCGCCGTCGACTGGCAGGCCACCGGCAAGACCCCCGGCACGCTGGACGACTGGCGCGACCGCAACCGCGAGGTCTTCGCGGCGATCAACACCTTCCACGAGGCGGCCCGCACGAACCTGGGCGTAAGTGGCTCGGTGATGGGGGAATCTCATGCCAACCGGGACTTGCTCCTCCCGCCCGCGCGTCAAACCGATGACCATTGAGGCGCAGGGCGAGGTGGCCAAGATAGTAGGGAGGCGGCAACAGGCTCAGGTGAAATTCTCTCAGGGAGCTACTACGGGATGAACTCGGTATCAGCTTCGGATTGAAAGCGATAGCGCAGATCGCGAATTGCGTTCACCGGTTATCGTTCATCTGGCCACCGTGCATACCTCGGCTTCGGGCAGCTCGAAAACTACAGAGTGCCAGGCCTACCTCAGGCGACGAAATGTATGTCGAACGAATTGCACTAAAGAATATCAAGGGCTTCGCCGAAGCCAAATTGGATTTTTCTGGCGCTGATGGTGAGCACGCCAGATAGTCGATCATATCAGCTGAAAACGGTTTCGGTAAGCCCGCCCCCTCGCCGAGGACCTCCGTCGACCGTGGGAGAGCCCCATCGTTCTCGGCAGGCCCACCCCGGCGCGGGGCCGCCGAGGGTTTAGGAGCATCCGCGCTCACCTCGCCTGCCCGGCCCGAGTTCCAAAGCCCACAGGCGCCGGCCCCGGGACGGCCACCCGGCGCCAAGAGCACACACCCGGCACCCTGCTACGACGTCGGGAAACCGTGAAACGTCCCGAGACCCTCAAGGCCGTCGGCAGGCCTGGAGGATATTGATAGACAAAGAACAAGTTCGGTCTGTGTTTGTAAATCGCCGACCACGGGTAGCCTAAAACCGGAATCGATGGACATTAGAAAATAATCGTCGCCATGTCTAATCTCCCCAGAAGGATGTTGCATGAGCCTCTTCAAGCCGCCTGCCATCGCCGGAGTCATCGCGGCGTCGGTTGCGTCGGCCGTGGGTGCCGTCTACGCCACGCCTGCAGCCGCAACAGCAATGGAAGCTCCGCACGCCACGAGCGTCACATTGAGTGAGACGACGGCCTCCGCCAGCGCCGATGCCCTGGCGCTGGAAGTCCCCGAGCACGGTCACCCCGCGGTTGTCACCACCCCGCTTTGCGTTATCTGACCTCCGTAAGGAGGATCCACGTCAATGTGGTGCAGGCCTGATCGCCGGGCCTGCACCACGTCACTGCCCAGGAGGCAATTGTTGCCCGCCCCCCAAACGGTTACCGTTGACTGCCACGCCTTCGGGATCTACCCCTACGTGGGTTGCAATGACCTGATGCGCCAACTGTTCCCCGACATCAGTCGAGACCGTCCTGATCTCGTGCGAGAGTTCGCCCGCAGTCTCGTCATCCTGGCGCCGGACACTCACACCGAAGTACTCGGTCTTTGCCCCAACCTGGTCAACATCCTGGGGGAGCCGGGCACGATTCCCTTCACATCGGGGGAGCGCGACGAAGGGCTGCACTCTCTTGACCACACCATGTGGCTGGCACACGGAGTGGTCAGTCTCATCTTGCGCTGGCGGTCTGAGCTGGCCGACGCCCCGGTACTGAGGCTGGTCTTCACTAACCTGGCGTCCGCAGATCCACTGCAAGTCGAGTTCTTGGACATCTTGACACGGCGTGCGGATCGCGCCGTGCTTCAGGTTGTGCGGGAAAACGAGGACGGGATTGCGGAATCCCACACCCATCAGGGAGCAACACGGCTGTCGCCGGAGGAGCACCTTCTCCAGGCCGCAGAATTGATGGCTCGGAAGCAACGCTCCCTCGACCTAAGCAGCGTGCTGTACCACCTAGAGCACAGTACGGCATCCAGGAACGTCGTTTATCGCGCATTCATTGGCGCGGCCGAACACTACTTGGCGATGGGGTTCTACGAGGCATCGCTGCACACCGCGCGCATCGCCGCTCGATATGCCCCGGCTGATGACGCTGCCGCAGCACGCACACTCTGCGCGGTAACTGTCAACTCTCTGATGCTGCTCGGGCGCCTCGACGAGGCCGAGGCGTTATGCGCCGTTCAGCTGTCGACCGTCTCTGACCCGTATATAGGGATGGCCTGCAGCTACGTCCAGGCCGTCATCCAGGCCCGGCTGCGACCTCGGGGCCAGCGGAATTTAGAGAAGGCCAGGGAATACATGGAGCACGCCATCGAATATGTGGATAGCGCGCCGCAGGGTCCCTGGGAAATCGGTAGCCGCATCTTTCTGGACAAAAATTTCCGGGCACTGCTCGCCTTACGCGCTGGGCGTACAGATGAGGCCCTGCGACTGGAGACGGAAGGACTGGCCGACATCCGACGGCTTTGTCCGGATCGCCGTCAGATCGAAAGTCCAGTCATCCTGCAGAATTTGGCCAGGGTGCACATGGCATTGAATCAAGCTGACCTTGCTGTTGCCGCCTACACCGAAGCAATTTTCCTGAAGCCATTCATCGCGGAGATGCACTTGGAGCGCGGCAATGCCCACCGCGCACTCGGCGACCAGCGTGCAGCTCTGACGGACTATCGCCTGGCGCTTAAGGCTGGTCCGCCCCGCCCGGAAATTCACTTCAATGCCGGGCTGGCTTGTGCGGCCATGGACGACGTGAAGCAGGCACTGCGCGAATACACTTTCGCTTTGGAACTGGATCCTGGGTACACGTCCGCTAGGCTGAACCGGGCGGCGCTAAACTATCGGGCTGGCCGGCTGGATGAGGCTGGCCGGGATGCTGACACGGGGCTGCGTACGAGCCCCGAGGACCCCGATCTGCTCTGTGTACGGGGGCTGGTGAGGTTGGCGTCGGGTGACTTGGAGGCCGCCTTGACGGACTTCTCCGAGGTGCTGATGCACGACCCATCGCACCGTGCTGCGCTGAAGAATCGCAGCAGTACGCTGCTTGCCATGGGGAACCTGACCGACGCAATCCACGACGCCGACCGGTGCCTGGCTACCCGGGCCGACGCGGCCGCGTTCTTCAACCGCGGGTATCTGCACCAGTGCCGCGGCTCATGGCGTCAGGCCCTCGCTGACTACCAGCAGGCGGCCCGCTATGGCGAAGTAGATCGTGCCGAGCTGGCCCGCCGTCGCTCAGCATGCATCCGCGGCCTTGTTGAAGAGACCACACTCCGATAAGCGTCCCATGGCGCACTGTCCGGCGGTCTCTAGGTAGCTCAATACTGTGAAGTCCGTTAACTGATACCCGAGTTCCTATGGCTACGGGGCGGCGCAAGTGCAGAGCTTGTCCGCTTCGGGCGCCCGATCGTGATGGGAAATCGAATGCCGCACCAGGCTGAACTGGAAATTCTCACACAGTTCGAGAAAAAAGGGTACGCGAGCCTGAGCATCGGAAGCACGGGCACTGCCTGCCTGGTGGAACTCGTGTCGGCAGCGCAGACCTATTTTGACTGCAAAGAGGAGGTGAAATTTCGTAATTCTGTCAAAAATAGGAACAACGGTTATCGACCTGTCGGTTCAGCTCACGCCGGAAATCCGGACGAGTTTGACTTAAACGACTCCTTCCTCTACTGGAATCCAGAGCGGAGTCGGATTATACCTGGCCATCGCGAAATAGCGACAATGCTGAACAGGCTTGAAATTTATCGTAAGACGGTAGCGATATACGCAATGAGCAGAGTGGTTGATGAACTTCGACTTAGCTATGATTATAACAAAAAATTAGATTTCGAGAGCGCATCCCTGCTGCAGGTGAATTCGTTCGCCAGTCCGTCGAATCGAGAACTATTGCAAACACGCCACGAAGATGGGGTTGTAGCTACTATCCTCTGGACCGACGCTTCAGGACTCGAAGGCTGCAACGAGGAGAAGTTAACATCGCTCCAGCCTGGTCCGGATGAAGTACTTATCATGCCTGGTGGGATTCTGAGCGCGATGACAGGCGGCGGCATAAGGCCCTTCTATCATCAAGTTCGCAACTGCGGCATTTTGGGCCGCAAATCAGTCATGTACTTCAGTTGTTTCGATGTCAACCGAGGGCCTATTGCGCCGTTTGTCGTCAATGCCTCTAATCGACACACCGATATTCGTAGACTGATACTCAGCAGTACTGACATGTTCGGGCTGGCAGAGAATTTTGTCGTGGCGTCCGACGAGTAACTCAGATAGTGATGATTCGGCCTTCGGCTTGAATCAACTGCCCTTCAAGCTCACTGCGGCCTGGAATAATCAGAGCTTTCTGATCGTCCAGGGTTAGGAATTTTTATCGAATCGGCAGATACTGAAACCAAGCATTCGGTGCAGGTAAATTGGAACGAATTCGACACTACGGCATACATGAAGGATAATTACGCTAGCGGAATTCATTTAGAAGACATGCAGATTATGGATTTTGCGATAGCTGAAACATCGTTGCGGTTCCACTGGTCAAGATGACGGCCAATTGAATTCCCAGACCGTCGGTGATCAGGTGGCGTTTCGAGCCCGGCCGCCTGCCCCGATCGGAAGGCAAGGGGCCCGTGTGGAGCTCGCTTTCAACGTCCCGCAACCCTTCCACGAGGCGGTCCGCACCGACCTCGGCGTAAGTGGCTCGGTCACCGGGAACTCACCTCGAGGCCAGACCCCGGTCGTGAAGGTGAGGGACCGAGGCTCCGGGCGGGTGTCGATGGCCGGCATGGCCTGCTACAAGCCCGGCGAGCGGTCCCGGCTGATCTCTGCGATCCGCGAGTACCGCGGCCGCAGAGACGAACCGAAGGGCTGCGGCTGGCGCGACTTCCGCGACCTGATCGTCCGCGCCCGCATCCAACTCGGCGGGCCGATCGTGCTCGTCTGGGACAACGTCCGCCTGCACCTCACGGCCGGCATGCGGGAGTTCATCGATGCGAACGCCGAGTGGCTCACCGTGTTCCAGCTGGCCTCCTATGCACCTGACCTCAATCCACAGGAAGGTGTCTGGTCGCTGGTCAAACGCGACATCGGCAACCTCGCCGCGGCCGACCTCGGCCAGATCACCCGGGCCGTGAAGCGCCGGCTCAAGCAGATCCAATACCGGCCGCACGTGGTCGACGGCTGCCTCGCCGGCGCGGGCCTGGCCTACGGCACGGACGACCTAGGGAACCACAATCAGCGGCCACCCCGCCGCCCCCCCCGGACGAGCGCGCCACTGGTAGCGATCAGTTTGCTGCGCTTGTATAGGCGCCGTGAGCCCAGAACCCACCTTCGAAGATGTAGCCAATCCAACGCCTGAGGAGATGACCGCCTGGGCCTACGCGCCGGAAGCGCAGCCCCCGGTCTCCCAGGACTGGGACATCATCGCCACACGCCCAGCCTTCGGCTCACTATTCCTGACCCTCGCTGCCGACAGGCAGTGCCCTCACCGCCGCTTCTTCCTCGGCTGCCTGTACCTCCTAGCTGGCGACGCCGTGCGCACGCGCTTCCAGACGATGCCTGAAGTGAGCCTGCGCGCGCTGACTGACGAGGCAATGTCGGCCGGAGAAGCCTGGGTCAGCACTTGGGCGGCACGCACCCGAGGCATGGTTCGTACCCCCGAGTCTTTCGACTACGAGGACTGGTGCGACCCGCGCGGTCTGGCCAGCACACCAACGTGATCAACCCGGAGCCGACATCACCGGTTCAACCTCAGTAGCGAGGGACCGCGGATCTGCGATGGCTGAAATGTCCGATTCTCGCGAAAAGCGCTTGACCAGTTAGTGTCCTCCCCGCTCCCGCGGAGTTGGTCCCAGGATCGGGCCGGTGGCCCAAGGCGACCAACTGTGCTCCGGCCACTCCTGCGGGGCTGTTTCACACCGCCCGCCGGTGTGGTCAACCCGTGGCCCGCGGTCCTGTCGGGGCGGCGGGCGTACGGCCGTTTCGCCAGGTCAAAGGCAAGGTATGGGCGAAGCGCCAAGCGGTCTTGAAAACCGTCGTGGCAGCGATGTCACCGTGGGTTCAAATCCCACAGCCTCCGCGGTAGCAGGAAACACGCGGGTGAGGGCGGGTCTCGGTTCTCCGAGACCCGCCCTCACCCGTTGTGCTGTCCCGCCTGTGTGCCCCTGCATCCCCCTGTTGGCCAGTGCGTGTGGCCAACCTGTGGCCAGGTTCGGGAAGCGGTGGTCGAGTTGCCGTCTGCTATCCCCGCTGGACCTGGCCCCCGGCTGGGCGGCCTCGCGCGTCGTGGACCTCATCCCTGAGGGCTCGGCGGCCGGCTTCGGCGCCGGCCGCGGCGGGCTGTGCCGCGTCGCTCTCGGGGTGTGCCGGCCGGGTCCGGAGTGGATCACCGCATCTGCCTCTGCCGTGGCCCGGTGGGATAATTGTGCTGTGGGAGGCTGGCGTGCGGAGTGGGACCACGTTGTTGCGAGGCCGTCGGGCCGCGCGACAGTACTGGTGCCGCTTGCGATAATCGCGGTCATCAGCGTGTGGGACCTGATGTCCTCGACGGCCGTCCACCTCGGGCCGCTCGTGGCGCTGGCACCGGCCGTGACCGCAGCCTTCGCGGGGCCGTGGATGACGGCGCTCGTCGGGCTCGTGGCGATTGGCGCCCAGGAATTCGTCGACGGATACGACGGCGAGAACATGACCAACCACATAGCGCAGTTCGCCGCCCTGGCGGGGCTCTGCGCTGCGATGGTTGCGACGAGCTATGTGCGGGAGCACCGGAACTGGCAGCTGACCCGTTTGCGGTCGGTGGCCGACGCGGCACAGAGATGCGTCTTGCGGCCTCCACCGAGGCACATCGGTCCGCTGCGGCTGGGATGGCTGTATCTGGCGGCCGAGGACGAGGCCCAGATCGGCGGCGACCTCTTCGCCACTGCCCGGGGCGCCGAGCCGTGCACCCGGGTGATCATGGGAGACGTCCGGGGCAAAGGGGTGGCCGCCATAGGAGAGGTGTCGGTCGTTCTCGGCGCCTTCAGGGAGGGCGCGCACCGCTGTCCCAGCCTGCGTGATCTTGTGACGACGCTGGAGGAGAGTGTCAGCCGGAATATCGAGGAGGTCGCCGACGTCGAGGCCGATCTCGGTGAGCACTTCATCACCGCGCTCATGCTGGAGATCCCCGATCAGGGTGAGACCGCTGATCTGCTGAACTGCGGGCACCCGCCGCCCCTGCTGATCCACCGGAGCCGCGTCACCACCCTCGACTTCGAGCACTCCTCGCCCCCACTGGGCATGGGCGGGCTGGCGGGTATGGGCCAGCGCATCGACTCGATCGCCTTCGAAGCGGGCGACATGCTGCTGCTCTACACCGACGGCGTCATCGAGGCCCGTTCGCCGAGCGGGCAGTTCTACCCCCTCGCCGAGCGTCTGCGTTCCTTCTCCGGGTCCACCCCCGACGCCCTGCTGCGGGAGATCCAAGGCGACCTGTTCGGCCACGTGGGAAGGGAACCCGGCGATGACGTCGCCCTCCTGGCGATCCAGCGCCTCCCGGCCAAGGCGTAGCGCTCCTGGACTTGGCTGTTGCTGACGGCCACCTCGTAGCGCGCCGACCAGGACGGGGAGCGTCGTCGTGGTTCGCTGCGAGCCCTCAAGCGGCCAATACCACGGCCAGCATCGCCAGCCAGCCCAGCGAGACAAAGGCGGGAAGCAACACCATCACCAGCCCGGTCGGTGACGATTGCAGCCACGCTGTTCCCGGCTCGGTGATCTGCCGCCCCACGATCCGCTGGCCGCCGTGCCAGGCCATGTGTTCTTCCAGTTCCACGACCGTGCTCTTGCGGGACTGCAAATACAGCCGCCCGTAACGCAGCATGACGGCGAACGCCAGGCCCGACACAAAACCGATCACCGTGATGACCGCCCCGATGCCCTGCGCCACGCCCTGTGACTGTGCGCCCTCTTTGCCGAGGGTGAATGCCAGTGTGGCTGCCAGGCCTGCCGTGATGTAGAGGAAGTTATTGAGTTTGTTCCAGTTGATGATGTCCTCGTGTTTGTACAGGTCCACGGCGATCCCGTACTGCGTCTGCAGCATCGACTCGCGCGGCTTCCGCGACACCCACACCACGCGTAGCCGGCCGTCCGGTGGTCGCAACCGTGTCAGTTCCTCAAAGCCCATCTTTCGGTGAAACTGCGTCGACGCCTCGTTCTGTGGCTCGCTGACCACCGCCGCGATCACCGGGTTGGACGTCCACTGCTCCAGTACGTGGTGGTACAGCCGCGATGCAACGCCCTGTCGCGCCGCGGCGCGGGCCACGCACACCTGTTTGATCACCAAAAAGCTGCCGAGGGTGGTCTTTATCCGGTGGTTCAGCCACTCATCAGGTTCGATCTGCTCGTCGCTGTACGCCAGCAGGAATCCCAGGACGTCGGTTCCCTTCACGGCCACGTAGAAGTGCTCCGCGCTCGCCAGTCGGCTCCGGTAGACCTCGTCTGTGTACTCCGACACCAGGAAACCGTCCCGGCCGGCGACAACGGGGTCAATTCCCTCCAGGCTCCTGGACTGCGCTAATTCGAAGATCATCGGGACGTGCTCCGGGGTCGCCCGCATGATCTCGATCTTCGCTTGAGCAGGCGTCGCCACGCCCTCACCTCCAACTGAACCAATACACCAGGCCCTCATCAGAAGCCTGTCCTGACGGTCCATCGGACGCAAGGGCGTGTCCACTCAGGCCGCGGGGTGGTCAAGCGTGGGGTGGTCAGGCGCGGGTTGGTCAGGCGCGGGTTGGTCAGGCGTGGGTTGGTCAGGCGTGGGGCGGGGTGCGGGGGGTGAGGAGGGCGCGGTTGAAGGCTTCGGCCACCGCGGCCGCGCGGTCGCTGACGTTGAGTTTGGCGTAGACGTTCAGCAGGTGGGTCTTCACCGTGGCCTCGCTGATCAGGAGGCGGGTCGCCACTTCGCGGTTGGTGGCTCCGGCCGCCACCCATTCGAGGACCTCGTGTTCGCGGGGGCTGAGCAGGGTGGGGGCGGGGGTGCGGACGTGGTTCATCAGGCGGGCCGCCACCGAGGGGGAGAGGACCGCTTCGTGGTTGGCGGCGGACTGGACGGCTCGGAGCAGTTCGGAGCGGGGGGCGTCCTTGAGGAGGTAGCCGGTCGCTCCCGCCTCGATGGCGGGGAGGACGTAGGTGTCGGAGTCGTACGTGGTCAGGACCAGGATCCGGGCGGGGTTGCCTGACCTGGCCAGTGCGGTGATCGCGGTCACGCCGTCCATCGTGGGCATGCGGAGGTCCATCAGGATGACGTCCGGGGCGAGGTCGGCGGCCAGCCGGACGGCCTCGGCGCCGTCGGACGCCTCGCCGACCACTTCGAAGGCCGGGTCGGTGGCGAACATGCCGCTCAGGCCGTCACGGACGACGGGGTGGTCGTCGGCGATCAGCAGGCGGATGGGGCTCATGCGGTGGCCTCGGCTGTTTCGTGCGGTACGCGGGCGGAGACGGTGGTGCCGGAACCCGGTCGGGACTGGACCCGCAGGGTGCCCGACAGCGCCTCTACGCGCTGGCGCATCGCCTGCAGGCCGAAGCCGCCGCCGGCCGGGGTCGGGTCGAAGCCGCGCCCGTCGTCGTGGACGTCCAGGGTGACCTCGTCGTCCTGGTAGGTGAGGGTCAGGGCGACGGCGGTGGCGCGGGCGTGCCGCGCCACGTTGGCCAGGGCTTCCTGGGCCGCGCGGAGCAGGGCCAGTTCGGCTTCCGGGCGCATGGGCCGGGACTTCCCCGTGGTGGTGACCTGGGCGGTCACGCCGTTCAGCGCCGACCAGCGGTCGGTGACGCCTGCGAGGGCCTCGCCGAGACCGGCGGTCTCCAGCGGCTGCGGCCGCAGCGCGTCCACGGAGCGCCGGGCCTCGGTCAGGCTCTCCCTGGCCAGACCGGTCGCCGCCGTGAAGTGCCGCCGCCACCTGTCCGGGTCGGCGCCGGCCTGCTCGGCGGCCTGCAACTGTGTGACGATCCCGGTCAGGCCCTGCGCCAGGGTGTCGTGGATCTCCCGCGCCATCCGCCGGCGTTCGTCGAGGACCCCGGCTTCGCGGGCCTGGACCAGCAGCTGCCGGTGCAGCCCGGCGTTCTCGGCGAGCGTCGCCTGGAGCCGGCGGTTCGCCTCCCGTACCTGCTCCAGGGCCGCCTCCCTTTCCACGTTGTGCTGCTCGATGCCGTGCTCCCACCAGGCCGTACCGCACATGCAGACCACGTTGACGGCCAGCACCGCGGCGAAGGCGGTCAGGCCGACGGCGCTGTCCGTGGGGACGCCGGAGGCCTGGGCGCTCCCCGATTCCACGGCGACCGCGGCGATCGCGGGGAGTCGCCAGGGCCAGGGCACGATGCCGAAGGCGTAGAAGTAGCAGGCGGGTGTGAAGAGGCCGAACCACGGGTCCCGGACGACGAGGACGCCGGTGAGCACGACCACCCCGGCGAAGAACAGGCCCATCACCGCGGGCCGTTCCCACCAGCCGGGGTGCAGGGTGAACATGCACAGCATCCACAGGGCGGTCGCCGCGCACAGGCCGAGGTCGACGATCAGGGAACCGCCGGCCCGGTGCTCGATGATCACGGTCACGAGGGCGAGGGCGGCCAGGAGCGGATAGGGCACGACCGTCACCAGCGGAAGCAGCCGCTCGTCCTGGCCGCGGGTCGGGGCGGGTGGTTCCGGCCTGCTCATGGGTGCCTCCTGCCTGAAGTCACTCCCAGCGGAACGATCTCACGGCGGCGGCGCCGAAGACCACGGCGTACGCGGCGAGGGTGAGCAGCTGGAGGGGGTGGGGCGAGTGGCCCTCGGTCGCGTCGGTCAGCGCCTGCACGGCGGCGCCGAGGGGGGCGGCCCGGCTGATGTGCCGCAGGAGCGCGGGCATGGCGGCGATCGGCAGGAACAGCCCGGCGAAGAACATCATGACGTAGAAGAGGGTCGCGCCCGCGGCGTTGGCGATCCGGCCGTTGGGCGAGGCCGCGGCGACGAACAGGCCGATCGCGAGGAGGGCGAGCGCGGTCAGGGCGATGCTGATCAGGTATCCGCCGGGCCGGCGGGGCAGCGCCACCCCGAAGGCGAACCGGGCCACCAGGAGCAGCGCGGCCACCGAGACGGCCGCGGTGGCCAGGTTGACCAGCAGCTGGGCGGCCAGCACCCGGGCCGGGCCGACCGGGGTCGTCCGCAGGCGGCGCAGCACCCCCTTCTCCCGGTAGCCGGCCAGCACTTGGGGCATGACGCTGAAGGACAGCATGGCCAGGACGAAGGCGGACAGGATCGGGACGTAGACGTCGAGCAGGGTGTAGCCGTCGAGGTTCGCGCGGTGTTCGTTGTAGAAGGGCAGGTTGCCGAAGACGACCAGCAGCGCCAGCGGCAGCCCGATGGCGAAGGCCGGGCCCACCCGCTCCCGTACGAAGAGCTTCAACTCGGTGAGGGCGAGGCGGCCCAGGACGGAGCCCCGGTCGGTGGCGGGCGGGACGGGCGCGACGGGCGGCGCGGGCGCGGTTGAGGGGCTGACGGGCATGGCGTGCTCCTGCTGCTCGATCGGCTAGCGCTGGGACCTATGCGGTCACAGCACTAGCTCTGGGCGGCGCGGGCCTCGGCGCCGCTCTGTCCGGTGGCGCCGGGAGCACCGGCGCCCGGCTCGGCGCCTGCGGCGTGCTTGCCGGTCAGCGCGACGAACGCGTCCTCCAGGCTGGGCTGGTCCACCCGGAGGTGCTCGGCCACGATGCTGTGGCGGGCCAGTACGGAGGTGACCGCGTTGAGGGCGTTGGCGGTGCCGGTGACCACGACGTGGTCGCCCTTGCGAGTGAGGCCGGTGACGTCCGGCAGGCCGGTCAGCAGGGCGTCCTCGAACGGTACGGACGGCCGGAAGCGGATCCGCTGGCCGTCCTGGAGCCCCTCGGTCAGGCCCGCCGGGCTGTCCACGGCGACGACGCGGCCCCGGTCGATCACCGCGACCCGGTCGCAGAGCCGCTCGGCTTCCTCCATGAAGTGGGTGACCAGCATGATCGTCACCCCTCGGGAGCGGACGTCCTGGATCAGGCTCCAGGTGTCGCGCCGGGCCTGCGGGTCAAGGCCGGTGGTCAGCTCGTCCAGGACGGCCACCTCCGGGCTCCCGATCAGCGCGAGGGCGATCGAGAGCCGCTGCTGCTGGCCGCCGGACAGCTTGGCGTACGGGGTGTCCCGCTTGCCGGCCAGGCCGAGTGCGTCCATCAGGTCCCGCCGGTCGGCGGGCCTGCGGTAGAACGATCCGTACAGCCGCAGCGCCTCACCGACCGTCAGCCGGTCGGGCAGCCGGCCGTCCTGGAGCTGTACGCCGAGCCGCTGCGTCAACTCGGCGCGATCGCGCGAGGGGTCGAGCCCGAGGACGCCGATCTCGCCCCGGTCGGCGGTCCGCAGGCCCTCGACGCATTCCACCGTGGTCGTCTTGCCCGCGCCGTTCGGGCCGAGGATCC
The DNA here is from genome assembly GCA_036015235.1 of Streptomyces sp. NBC_00433. Lineage (NCBI taxonomy): Bacteria > Bacillati > Actinomycetota > Actinomycetes > Kitasatosporales > Streptomycetaceae > Streptomyces > Streptomyces sp. NBC_00433. Next base: position 4,922,900 of record CP107926.1, read on the forward strand.
CGAAAATCTCGCCCTCCTCGACGGTGAAGGAGACGTCGTCGACGGCCACGGTGGATCCGTAGGCCTTGTGCAGGTGCCGCACCTCGATGACCGCCGGCATACGGGCGTCCTTCCGTCCGGTTCCGGAGGGCCTCCGGTCGCTGATGCCAGCGTGGCAGCGGGGCTGCCCCGGCCACATCGACCGCCCGGTCCTCCTCCGCCGACACCGGCTGGTCGGCCGGACGGTTGAGCGTCATCAGCCGATCAGCTGATACGGCCGGTCCGGCGACCCGGAGTGGGGCAGGCGGCCGGTCCGGCGACCCGGAGTGGGGCAGGCGGTCGGGCCGGACGGTGCCGCGGGGTCGGTCAGGCGGTCGGGTCGGACAGGGCCGCCGGGTCGGTCAGCCAGGTCCTGATGGTCGCCATCGTGCCGGGACCGTTGTCGTCGGTGACGCTCGCGGCGAGGTCGGCGACGGATATCTCCGCGAGGGCCGCGCGCCAGGCGGCGTCGGCGGTCGCCATCGCGCGGGAGATGGCGCAGGGGCGGGTGCAGGCCTCGGCGGGCGCCGCCAGGGGGCCGCGCCGGCGGATCTCGGTGCAGACGAACGCCGGCTGGGGGCCGTCGAGGGCCGTGACGACGTCGAGGACGGTGATCTGCGCGGGGGGCCTGGTCAGGACGTAGCCGCCCGCCTTGCCCTGGACGGAGCGCACGAGGTCGGCGCGGGAGAGCGCCTGGAGCTGTTTGGCCAGGTAGCTGCCGGAGACGTCGTGCAGCTCCGCGAGGCGGGCCGCGGGGACCGGCTCCGTCGCGGCGGTCAGGACGACGCAGCAGTGCAGCGCCCACTCGACCCCGCCGGACAACTTCATGGGCTCGCGCTCCCTCCGCTTGACTCGGACAAAGACTATCCGACTATTATCCCGGATAAGAAGTGTCCGAGTTAGGGAGCGCCTCCTCCCCGTGCGTCCTCCCTCGATCACGGGCGTGCCCTACGGCGTGCCCGAAAGGCGGCAGTCATGAAGTTCACCGTTGTCGGCGGTACGGGTCTGATCGGTTCCCGGGTGGTCGGGCTGCTGACCGACGCCGGGCACGAGGCCGTGCCCGTGGCGCTGTCCACCGGAGTGGACCTGATCACCGGGAAGGGCCTGGACGAGGCGCTCCAGGGCGCCGACGTCGTGGTCAACCTGACGAATTCGCCCACCTTCGACGAGGCGTCCCTGGACTTCTTCCGCACCACGATGGGCAACCTGCTCGCCGCGGGCGGGAGGGCCGGGGTCGGGCACCAGGTCATCCTGTCGATCGTCGGCGTGGACCAGGTACCCGCGCTGGACTACTACCGGGCCAAGGCGCTCCAGGAGGAACTGCTCCGGCAGGGGCCGACGCCGTATTCGATCGTGCGTGCCACGCAGTTCTTCGAATTCATGGACGCGGCCCTGTCGTGGACCTCGGACGAGCGGACCGTGCGGCTGCCCGCGACCCCGATCCAGCCGATGGCCGCCGCGGATGTGGCAGCGGCGGTCGCCGAGGTCGCCGCCGGCTCGCCGCTGATGGGGATCCGCGACGTCGCCGGGCCCGACGTCTTCCGGCTGGACGCGCTGGGCAAGATCACGCTGGCCGCGAAGGGGGACGACCGGACCGTCGTCACGGACGACCAGGCCGGGATGTTCGCGGCCGTCGACGGCGACGTCCTCATCGCGGGACCCGACGCCCACCTGGCGCCCACGCATTACCAGGACTGGCTCGAGCAGGCCCGCTGACCGGGGCGGGCCGTCCGAAGTCGGGGCCGGGCCGGGACCGAGTAGGTGCCGGGTCGGGGCTGCTGGGCCCAGGCGGGCGCGCGGGGCGCACACCGACATGCCGGATGCCTCCAAAAGGGTCATCAAGGAGGTTTGTCGACAGACCGTCACGCGTGCGAGGGAAACGGATCAAGTCGGCGCGTTCGGCGCGGGGGTGATGGGCAAGTCTGGGTTCGGCGACGCCGTCGGAAGGACAGGTGGAGCGGTCGGCCGGCCGCTCCACCGCAGACAGCAGGTCCGAGTTCGGAATTCTGTCCCCTTGGAGGGAACACCATGGCAAGCATCCGTATCGTCCGTGTCCTGGCCGCCGTGGCCGCACTGCCCGTCGCGGCGTTGCTGTTCGCCGGCACCGCCGTGGCCGACGACGGCGCTTTCGCGGGTGGCAACTCGAACGCGACGGTGGTGAGCAATTCCGGCGGCAATGTCGGCGGCGGCAACCTCGGCAATGTGACGACGACGCAGCAGGCCGCCACCGGCGCCGGCGCGTCGAACCAGAACAACACGGCGAGCGTGGCCGGCTCCGGATTCACCGCCATCGAACAGAACACCGCCAACATCCACTTCTCACCGCTCTGGTGACCCTCCGGGGGCTCCGGCGCCCGCGCGCCGAGGAAGCGCCGGCCGGCTGAACCCAGTCAGGGCGCGCGACGGTATCCCCGTGCCGTCGCGCGCCCGCCGTTGTTTGTCCACAGGCTGTGGACAGTCGCGGAGGCTGCTCCGGAAGGCCTCCGCAGACGGGTGGGCGGCGGCGTGTCTGCGCAATACGGGCGCGCTCGCCACGTTCACTCACGGAATGACCGAAAAAAATACTCTTATCCTTTTTGCGCGTCGGTTGCTGGTCGGCACCCTCACCCTGACCGGTCTGCTCCTCCCCACCGCGAGTGCCACCGCCGAGCCCGGCGCCGGAGCCGCGAACCGCGGGGACACCGCACCCCGTATTTTCCAGGGCAGCGGGTTCGACACCTGCCAGGCCCCCGATCTGGCGACGATGCGGGCATGGCGGGAGTCCTCCACCTACCGCGCCGTCGGCATCTACTTCGGCGGGCGGGCCCGTGCCTGCAAGAGCCAGGCCAATCTGACCGCCGACTGGGTGCGGCAGACCACCGACGCGGGATGGAGCCTGCTGCCGATCTACGTCGGTTCGCAGAGCCCCTGCGTCGGCGGCTCCAACAAGAACCCCTACCGCATCGACCCCGAACAGGCGGCGACCCAGGGCGGCACCGAGGGCGAGGACGCGGTCGGCAGCGCCGAGGGGCTGGGCCTGGACGAGGGCAGCGCGCTCTACCTCGACATGGAGGCGTACGACATCGGCGATCCGGACTGCGCCGCCGCGACCCTGACCTTCCTGCGGGGCTGGGACCGCCAGGTACGGGCCGCGGGCTACCTGGCCGGCTTCTACAGCAGCGCCGACTCCGGCATCAAGCACATCGAGACCGCCCGCAGGGCCGGCGTCACCGACCTGCCGGACGTCGTCTGGTACGCCCGCTGGGGCGTCAGCGCGACGCTGGCCGACGAGCCCGCCCTGAGCCCCGACGCGTGGGCCTCGCACGCCCGCATCCACCAGTACACCGGCAGCGTCACCGAGTCGCACGGCGGCAAGAAGCTCTCGATCGACCGCGACCTGATCGACGCTCCGGTCGCCGTGGTCGGCTGAGGCCGGCGTACGCCCTCAGGTGCATCCCCTGCGGGTCGCGGGCGCGCGGCTCCCCCCTCGGGGGGTGGGGAGAGCCCCCGCCCTACGACCTGAGAGTGATCCGCTTTCGGCACCTGCGGCCGATCCGCGAAGGGCCCCGCGCCTCCTAGCGTGGAGCCATGACCACGCCTGTGTGCACCAGCGCCAGCACGACGCAGTTCACGGCCTACGTACGCACCAAGGGCCCGACGCTGCTGCGCACCGCGCGCTCCCTGACCCCGAATCCCGCCGACGCGGAGGACCTGCTGCAGACCGCGCTGACCAAGACGTATCTCGCCTGGGACCGGATCGACGACCACCGGGCCGTCGACGGGTACGTCCGGCGCACCCTGGTCAACACCAGGACGTCGCAGTGGCGCAAGCGCAAGGTCGACGAGTTCAGCACCGACGAGCTGCCCGAGCCCACGGCCGGCGGCGCCCCCGACCTCACCGAGCAGCAGGCGCAGCGCGACGCCCTGCTGCGCGCGATAGCCCGGCTCCCCCCGCGCCAGCGCGCCATGGTGGTGCTCCGCTACTACGAGGACATGAGCGAGGCGCAGACCGCCGAGGCGATGGGCGTCTCGGTAGGCACCGTCAAGAGCGCGGTCTCGCGCGCGCTCGGCAAGCTGCGCGACGATCCCGAGCTGGAGCTGTGCGTGGCCTGAGCGCACCCGTGCGCGGCCCGAGCCCACCGCGGACCGGCGGGGTCGGGGCGGCCGGCGCGCGAGGTAGTGACATACCACCTGGTATGCCAGCACAATCGCGGGATACCCCCCTCGCCGACCTCATGTAGCCGCCGGAGGCCCGCTGTGCTGAGCACCATGCAGGACGTACCGCTGACCGTGACCCGCATCCTCGTGCACGGGACCGTGGTGCACGGCAGGTCGCGGGTGACGACCTGGACCGGTGACGGCGAACCGCACCGCCGCAGCTTCCGCGAGGTGGGCGTCCGGGCGGTGCGGTTGGCGAACGCGCTGCGCGACGGGCTCGGGGTGTCCGAGGGCGACCGGATCGCCACCCTCATGTGGAACAACGCGGAGCACATGGAGGCCTACCTGGCCATCCCCTCCATGGGCTCGGTGCTGCACACCCTCAACCTGCGGCTGCCCGCCGACCAGTTGGTGTGGATCGTCAACCACGCCGCGGACCGCGTCGTCCTGGTCAACGGCTCCCTGCTGCCGCTGCTCGCCCCGCTGCTGCCGCGCATGGAACCGCTGGAGCACATCGTCGTCGTCGGCCCCGGCGACCGCGGCCTGCTGGCGGGCTGCCGCCCCGCGGTGCACGACTACGAGGAGCTGCTGGCCGGCCGCCCCACCACCTACCCCTGGCCCGAGCTGGACGAACGCACCGCCGCGGCCATGTGCTACACCTCGGGCACCACCGGCGACCCGAAGGGCGTGGTCTACTCCCACCGCTCGATCTACCTGCACTCGTTGCAGGTCGGCAGCGCCGAGTCGATGGGCCTGACCGACCACGACACCAGCCTGCCCGTCGTGCCGATGTTCCACGTGAACGCGTGGGGACTGCCGCACGCCGCCTTCATGAGCGGCGTCAACCTGCTGATGCCGGACCGCTTCCTGCAGCCCGCCCCGCTCGCCGAGATGATCGAGAGCGAGCGGCCCACCCACGCCGCCGCCGTGCCCACCATCTGGCAGGGCCTGCTGGCCGAGCTGACCGCGAAGCCGCGCGACGTCAGCTCGCTCAAACGGGTGACCATCGGCGGGTCCGCCTGCCCGCCCGCGCTGATGAAGGCCTTCGACGAGCAGCTGGGCGTGCAGCTCTGCCACGCCTGGGGCATGACGGAGACCTCCCCGCTGGGCACGGTGGCGCTGCCGCCGGCCGGGGTCGACGGCGAGGAGGAGTGGGCGTACCGCATCACGCAGGGCCGCTTCCCGGCCTCCGTCGAGGCCCGGCTGGTCGGCCCGGACGGTGCGGTGATGCCGTGGGACAGCGAGTCGGCGGGCGAGCTTGAGGTCCGCGGGCCCTGGATCGCCGGAGCGTACTACGGCGGTGCGGGCGCCGAGCCGCTGCGCCCCGAGGACAAGTTCAGCCCGGACGGCTGGCTGCGTACGGGCGACGTCGGCGTCATCTCGCCTGACGGCTACCTCACCCTCACCGACCGGGCCAAGGACGTCATCAAGTCGGGCGGCGAGTGGATCTCCTCGGTCGCGCTGGAGAACGAGCTGATGGCCCACCCCGACGTCGCCGAGGCCGCGGTCGTCGCCGTCCCCGACGAGCGGTGGGGCGAGCGCCCGCTGGCCACGGTGGTGCTGGTCGAGGGCGCGACCACGGGATATGCCGAGCTGCGCGACTTCCTCGCCACCCGGATCGCCCACTGGCAGGTCCCCGAGCGGTGGGCGTTCATCCCGACGGTGCCGAAGACCAGCGTCGGCAAATTCGACAAGAAGGTGATCCGCAAGTCCTACGCGGACGGCGAGCTGGACGTCACGAAGCTCTAGCTAGGACCTGTCGTTCGGATCTCCGTGGAGGAAGGAGCGGTGTCCGGCACGCACATCTGCCGCGTACGGTCACGGCTCCGGCAGCACCCGGCACAGTGCCCCCAGGGCGGCCGTGAAGACGTTGTCCGGCGGCGCCGCGTAACCCACCACCAGGCCGTCCCGCCCGGTGTCGGGCGGCGCGTCCGGGTGCCGGAAGTCCGACAGCGCCTCGACGGCGAGCCCGTGGAAGGCCGCGGCCCGAGCCACCGCGGCCTCCGTGCCCGGCGGCAGGCGCAGCACGGCGTGCAGCCCCGCCGCGATGCCGGTCACCTCGACGCGCGGGGCCTTTTCCGCCAGCGCCGCGGCCAGCTGGTCGCGGCGCCGCCGGTAGCGCTGCCGCATCCCGCGCAGGTGCCGGTCGTAGCCGCCCGACTCGATGAAGTCGGCCAGCGTCAGCTGGTCGAGCGCGCTCACCGTCGGCTCCCGCTCGCCCTTGGCGGCCACGACGGCGTCCACCAGGTGCGCGGGCAGTGCCGTCCAGCCGAGCCGCAGCGCGGGAGACAGGCTCTTGCTCACCGAGCCCAGATACGCGACCCGCTCCGGGTCGAGCCCCTGCACCGCGCCCACCGGCTGCCGGTCGTAGCGGAATTCGCCGTCGTAGTCGTCCTCCAGGACCAGCCCGCCGCCCGCCCGCGCCCAGCCGACCGCCGCCGCCCGCCGGTCGGGGTGCAGGGCGACCCCGGTCGGGAACTGGTGCGCGGGTGTGAGCAGGACGCTCGCCGCGCCGCCCGCCGCGAGCCCCGCCGGGTCGGCGCCGCGCCCGTCGACGGCCAGCGGGAGCGTACGCAGGCCCGCCGCCGTCAGGATGCGGCGGTGGTGCGGCAGCCCGTACGCCTCCACCGCGACCGGAGCGGAGCGCACCTGCGGGACCGTCGCCAGCAGCCGCAGAGCGCCCGCGACGCCCGAGCACACCACGATCCGCTCGGGCGAGGTCCGCACCCCGCGCGCCCTGGCCAGGTAGCCGGCCAGCGCCCGCCGCAGCTCGATCCGGCCGCGCGGGTCGCCGGGCCCGAAGGCGTCGTTCGGCGCGGCGGTCAGCGCCCGCCGGGAGGCGGCAAGCCAGCTCGTCCGGGGGAAGGACCCGGTGTGCGGCACGCCCTGCCGCAGGTCGTAGGCGGGCCGGGGGGCGGGCGCCGGCGCCGGGTCGGGGGCGGGCGCGGGCGCCGCCCGTTCGGCGACCCGGGTGCCCGAGCCCTGCCGGGCGGTCAGCCAGCCCTCGGCGACGAGTTCGGCGTAGGCGTCCGCGACCGCGTTCCTGGCCATGCCGAGGTCGGCGGCCAGCGAGCGGTAGGGCGGCAGCGGGGTGCCGGGCGGCAGCCGCCCGGAGCTGACCGCGTCCCGCAGCGCCCTGGCCAGCACGGCCCGCCTGCCGCCCCGGCCGGCGCCGTCGTCCGCGGCCAGCTCCAGGTGCAGGTCCCGGCCGAGGCCCGCGGCCGCCTCCGCCCATGCCGCGCGCTCGGGCTCGGGTGAATTGACCCGTCGTTCCTTCATGGAATTGCACTCTACGCCCGGTCACCGCCGCTTCTAGGCTGATGATCATGACAACGACGACGCAGACCGCGACGGCCACCACCCCGGGCCGTATCGACATCGCCACCGCCGCGCCCGCGGTCTTCAAGGCCCTCATCGGCTTCGACGCCGCCTCCCGGGCAGGCCTCGACCCGACCCTGGTCGAACTCGTGCAGACCCGCGCCTCCCAGATCAACGGCTGCGCCTACTGCCTCCACATGCACACCAAGGACGCGCGCGGGCGCGGCGAGACCGAGGAGCGGCTGTACCTGCTGCCGGCCTGGCGCGAGGCGCGGCACTTCTACACCGCCAAGGAGCAGGCCGCGCTGGCCTTCACCGAGGCCGTCACCCTGGTCCCGCGGGCCGGGGTCCCCGACGACGTCTACGCCGAGGCCGCCGCGCACTTCGACGACGAGGAGCTGGCACGGCTGCTCGGCCTCGTCCTCACCATCAACGCCTGGAATCGCATCGCGCTCACCAGCGGCCGGAGGGCCGGCACGGACGCGCGGGGCGCGGCGCACAGTTGAGCCGCGCAACCGCTCGCGTCAGCGTGGCCGCTGTCGGCGGCTCAGGTGCCGATCTTGCCGAGCAGGTCCACGATCCTGGACTGCACGTCCGCGCTCGTGGAGCGCTCGGCGAGGAAGAGCACCGTCTCGCCGGACGCCAGCCTGGGCAGCTCGGCGGGGTCGATGTCCGCCGAGGTGTAGACGACCAGCGGGGTGTTGTTCAGCCGCGAGTGGCCGCGCAGCCAGTCCACGATGCCCTGCCTGCGGCGGCGGATCAGCATCAGGTCCATCACCACCAGATTCGGGTGGACCTGCGCGGCCTTCGTCATCGCCTCGGCCTCGGAGCCGGCGTGCGCGACCTGCATCCCGCGCCGCTCCAGCGTCGCCGCGAAGGCCTGCGCGATCGGCTCGTGGCCCTCCACCAGCAGCACCCGCGGCGGGTGCTGCTCGCTGTCCCGGGGCGCCAGCGCCTTGAGCAGCACGGCGGGGTCGGCGCCGTAGGCCGCCTCCCTGGTCGCCTGGCCGAGCCCGGCCGTCACCAGCACCGGTACGTCCGCCGCCGCGGCGGCCTGCCGCAGCGCCTGGAGCGCGGTCCGGGTGATCGGGCCGGTCAGCGGGTCCACGAACAGCGCGGCCGGCGGCTCCGCGACCTGCGCGTCGACCTCCTCGCGCGACCGTACGATCACCGGACGATAGCCCCGGTCGGTCAGCGCCTGCCGGGTCGACACGTCGGGCTCCGGCCACACCAGCAGCCGGCGCGGCTCGTCCAGCGGCTCCTCGATGCGGTCGTCGGCCACATCGGTGACGTCCACGGCGCCGTTCGGCCCGTCCAGCGGCTCGGGGCCCTCGTCGGCGCCTGCCGCGGGAGCGCCTATCGCGTACGACCTGCCGGGGGCCTGCGGCTGCGGGGGCGCGGGCGGCACCGGGCGCAGCAGGGCCGTCTCCTCCTCGGGGGCGGCCGGCGCCTCCGGGCGCTTCACCGGCAACTGGCCGCTGTCCGGGTCCGCCTGCGGGTGCTGGCGGGCCTGCGTCTCGCCGCCAGGGCCGTGCTGCGGCTGGCTCGGCACCTGCTGGATCAGGCTGCGGCTCGACGGCTCGCTGTCGAGGGCCGCCCGGTCCGGGTTGAGCCTGCGGCGGCGCCCGGAACCGCCCGCCGCGACCTGCGCGGGCAGGCCCTGCGGGCTGTGCGCCTCGACCGACTGCGTCTGGGTCTGCGGGTCCTGCGAGCCGTCGGGCCGGTGCGAATACGGCACGCTCTGGCCGAGGGTGCGGACGCTTATGGCACGGCCGTACGCGCTGTGGTCCTGGTGCGGGGCGGCCGGGGGCGCGGTGGCCGTCGGGATCGCCGGGGCGGGCGGCGGTGGCGGCGGGGCCGGGCGGGTGCCCTGGGCCGCGGGCCAGTTGGTGGCCGGCGGGAGCGCGGCGCGCGCGGGGCCCGCGCCCGGGTCGGCGTCGGGCGGGGTCGGCGCCTGGGCAGGGGCCGCGGGCTGCGGCTGCGCCTGGGCTTGCGGCGGCTGTGCCGCGGACGCGTCAGGCCAGGACTGCGGGGTGGGCGGCGCCGTACGCCCGGCGTCCGGCCAGGACTGCGGCGCCGGCTGGGGCTGCGGCGGTACGGGGGCGGCCGGCGGCTCGACGGCGCGGCGGGCCGCACGGCGTCCGGTGCCCTCGGGGGCGACGGCGTCGGCGCCGCCCTGGCCGGCCGGCGGCAGGGCGTTGGGGATCGGTACGGCGGGCAGCTCGGCCCGCTCCGGTGACGGTGACGGCGACGCTTGCGCTTGCGGGGAGGGCGAGGGGGACGGGGGCTGGACCGGGGCCGGAGCCGGAATCTGCGTGTGCGCCTGGGAGGGGATCCGCGCCTGGCCCTGCGTCTCGTCGCTGCGGGCCCGGCGGCGGCCGGTCGGCTGCTGCGGCTCAGGCTGCGGCGCCGCGGGCGCGGCCTCCACCGGCGCGGGCCGGCCCTCGGGCCTGCGCAGCGCACGGCGACGCCCGGTCGGCGCTCCGCCGTCCGGCGGGTTCTGGTCCGCGACCGGCACCGACCAGGCGGCGCCGTCACCGTCCGGCTTGTGGCCGCCGGGCGACTGCGGGCCCTGCGTCCCGCGGGCGGGCTCGGACGGCAGCGGCATCACGGTGGTGTCGGACTCGCGCGGCCGGTCGCCGTCGTCGGCCGTACGGGGACCGCCGCCCGTATGCGTAGCGCCCTGGTCGGCGGAGCCGTCGTCGTCGCGTGCCTGCCGCGTACCGCCGCCGCCCGCGCCATTGCCCTTGCCGGCCGGCACTTCGAGCACGTAGGCGCTGCCCTGGCCGGGCACTTCGTGGGTCTGCAGCACACCGCCGTGCCGCTCCACGATGCCGCGGGCCAGCGGCAGGTGCACCGGGTCGCCGCCGGCGTGCGGGCCGCGGACGTCGATCCGTATCACGTCGCCGCGCTGGGCCGCGGCGACCACGATCGTGGAGTCGCCGGTGTAGGCGATGGCATTGCCGGCCGAGTCGATGCCCGCGACGTCCGCGACGAGGTGGGCGAGGGCCTGTGCCATCCGCTCGCCGTCCACCGCCGCCTCGATCGGCGGCGCGTGCACCGCGAACTGCGCCCGGCCGGGGCCGATCAGCTCGGTCGCGCCGTCGATGGCCGCCGCGATCACCTGGTCGAGGCCGATGTCCTCGCGGCGCAGCTTGTCCTCGCCGCGGTCGAGCCGCTGGAAGGCCAGCACATTGTCGATGAGGGTGGTGATACGGGCGTAGCCGGCCGCCAGGTGGTGCAGGATCTGGTTGGCCTCCGGCCACAGCTGCCCCGCAGGGTCGGCGGCCAGCCCCGTCAGCTCGCCGCGCAGCTCGGCCAGCGGCCCGCGCAGCGAGGTGTCGAGCAGCGCGCTCAGCTGGCTGCTGCGCGCGGCCAGCGCGTCGTAGGCCGAGCGGTCGGTGAAGGTCATCACCGCGCCGACCAGCTGGTCGCCGTCCCGCACCGGCGCCGTCGTCAGGTCGACCGGCACCGGCCTGCCGTCCTTGCGCCACAGCGCCTGCCCGCGCACCCGGTGCTTGCGGCCGCTGCGCAGGGTGTCGGCGAGCGGGGTCTCCTCGTACGCCAGCGGGCTGCCGTCCGGGCGCGAGTGGTGCACCAGGGGGTGCAGCTCCTTGCCGCCCAGATCGGTGGCCCGATAGCCGAGGATCTGCGCCGCCGACGGATTGACCAGCACCACCTTGCCGGCCGTGTCGACGCCGACCACGCCCTCGGCGGCGGCCCGCAGGATCATCTCGGTCTGCCGCTGCTGGCGGGCCAGTTCGGCCTCGGTGTCCATCGTCCCCGTGAGGTCCCGGACCACCAGCATGAGCAGCTCGTCGCCGGTGTAGTGCGGCACGCCGTCGCCGTACTCGGCATAGGGGGTGCGGCCGTTCTCCAGGTTGGCGCTGGTCACCTCGACGGGGAAGTCCGTGCCGTCGGTGCGCCGCGCCACCATCCTGGTCGGCTTCGTCCGGGTGTCCTCGGCCGCCTCGCGCGGGCTGCGCATCGAGCCGGGGATGCGCTTGGAGTCGAACGACGGCAGCAGGTCGAGCAGACCCCGCCCCACCAGGGCGGTCCCCGGCGACTCGAAGGTCTCCAGCGCTATCGCGTTGGCATTCACCACGGTGCCGTTGACGTCGACCAGCAGGAGGGCGTCGGGAAGGGCGTCCAGTATGGAGGCGAGGCGAGCAGCGCCTCTGGATGGCCTGCTGCTCACGAGACGCGTCCTCTCTGGTTTCCGCTTCTGTTCTCGTCCTGGGTGGCTTGCCGCGCGCGGCGAACTCCCGCCGGCGTCGTCGGCTGTCTTTACGGGCGGCCCATCTTGCCGCCACCCCCGGGACATGTCACTAGACCGAGTGTACGGGTCGGGCCCCCGCGCGTTGCTGCGGATGCCCATGTGGGGCTGTGCGTATAGAGGTTCGGATCTGTGGGGGGTTTGTGTGGTGTGCGTCACGGGCAGGACGGGGGCGCGCGCCGGCCCGGGTCGCTCGCGCCCCCGGGTCCCCCGCGGTCCCGCGGGTCACTCAGGCCATCAGCAGCCGCGGGCCGTCGTCCATGCCGTCCATGCCGTTCGCGGGCGAGGGGAGCGCGGGCACCATCTGGTTCCAGCGGGAGACCTCGCAGCCGTCGGTCCTGCGGTAGGTCTCGTCGACGGGCATGCCGCCCCACACGCCCGTGACGCGGGCGGTCTGCGGACCGCCGTAGATCATCGAGCACATCTGCCCGGCCGGCACCGGCGCCAGCGGCCCGCCCAGCTCGTCCAGCCGGCGGCAGGCGTCCTGCCCCTCGGCGGTCGCGGCGTCGCCGCAGGTCAGCGTATGCGTGACGATACGGCCGCCGCCGTCGTCGTACGCGACGGTGAGCCGGTCCCCGAGGCCGGCGACGCCCGGCCGGGGCAGCCCCACGGCACCGGCCGGCTGGCCCACCGCGAACAGCGTCCCGACGGCCGCGGCGGCGAGGGCGTAACGGACGAGGCGGGGGCGGATCCGGGAGCCTGCCCGGGGACTGACACGCGTACTGGTCTGAGGCATGCCCCTCCTTATCGCGTCGGAACCCCGCAAGCCGCCCATTCCACGCGTACGTGGGCGTGTCGCCCCCCATCCGCCCGCACTTGCGACGCCCCGCCGGGCCCAACCCCTTTGCCCTGCCGACCGGCGGCCTTGTACCGTAGTCTGCGATTGGTCGCGGCCCACGGGGCTGTGTCATCATCTGCACACGCGCCCGCTCACACGGGTCGCACCCAGGAGGCGTCGCCTAGTCCGGTCTATGGCGCCGCACTGCTAATGCGGTTTGGGCTTTACCGTCCATCGAGGGTTCAAATCCCTCCGCCTCCGCCACCACCCAGGAACCCCGCTCGTCCCCCCGGACGGCGGGGTTTCGCCGTTCCCGGCCCCCCTCTCCGCGCCCGCCCCCTTTACCGATTTCACCTCCCGCCCCACCTCATGTAATGTTGTCACCGCAGCCGCCGACCGGCCCAAAACGCCGCGAAGCAGGCAAGCACTCGTAGCTCAACGGATAGAGCATCTGACTACGGATCAGAAGGTTGCAGGTTCGAATCCTGCCGAGTGCACCACAGGTCAGAGCCCCGCCCGGGTCACCCGGAGCGGGGCTCTTTCGTGCCGTACAGCAGCGAAGTACAGCAACGGCTGATGTCAGCCGACTGATGTCACCCGGCACTGCCCATCGCTTCGGAGAGCTGCCGCAGCGCGGCGCGCACCTCTTCCTCGCTCGCCTCGGCGTAGACCTCCATCGTCATGGCGATCTGCGAGTGACGAAGGATGCGCTGGGCCACTTTCGGGTGGACCTTGAGCGCCACCAGGAGCGAACTGCACGTGTGCCGGGTGTTCCGCAGCGGGATCACGCGCAGGGCCGCGCGCCGGGCGCGGAGGGCGAACATCCGGGTGAGATTGCCCGGCTCGATCGGGGTGCCGTACTTGGTGGTGAACACCAAGCCGTGGGCGTCCTGCCAGAGTTCCCCGGCCGCCTTCCGGTCGCCGTCCTGCTGGACCCTGCGCATGCGGAGTGCCCTCAGGCACAGTTCGGGCAGCGGCAGGAAGTCGTCCGACTCCTCCGTCTTGGTCTCGCGGTGCAGGATCTGCTTCCCCGCCCGCTGGATCTGGTGGTCCACGTACAACTCGCCGGAGTCGAAGTCGACGGACTTCCAGGTCAGGCCCAGTACTTCTCCGCGCCGCAGGCCGAGGCAGAGCACCAGCACCCAGGCGGCGAAGAGCGGATCTTCCCGGGTGAGCCCATCGGCGAGGAACCGGCCGGCCTCGGCGACGGACCACGGCTTGATCCGGCGGCGGCGCGGCTTGGGGACCTTCACGAGCGAGGCGACGTTCTTGCCGATCTCCTCCTCGGTGACCGCGTGCGTGAGCGCCGCACGAAGGGCATCCCGAGCCGCCTGGATCACCCGGCGCGACGGATACGACTCGCAGCACTCCCCCGCCGCGCAGCACCGCCTACGGGCGTTGAGGCGTTTGGCGTCCTTGCCCTGAGCGCAGCACTGGCAGATGGTCGCCAGCTTGGTCAGCCACTCGCGGACGTCCCGCACGGTGAGCTTGTCGAGTCGCTTGGTGCCGAGGTGCGGTGCGATGTAGAGCCGCACCGATCCCTCGTAGGACACGTACGTCAGCGGCGCCAGGTTGGGTCTGACGATCGACTCCAACCAGTAGGACAGGAAGGCGTCGAGAGTGCGGTGCCGGGTGGCTACGGGACCTTTGCGTGCCTCCGTGTGAAGCTTGATCCACTTCTCGTGGACCTCCTCCCGGGTCTTGCCGTACACGTACTTCCGCATGCGCCTGCCATCCGGGGTGTCCACCCAGGCGTACGCCGCATAGCCGTTCTTGTACGGGTAGATGGACCCTTCGCCGTTGCCCCGCTTGCCGCTCACGCCGACCGCCTCTCGGGACCGACGGCGGTGACCGCCTGGACGTACTCGTCCACCCAGGCCGGGAGGATGCGCCGGTTGCGGCCGACCTTCACCGACCGGATCTCTCCGGTCAGGACCAGCATCTTGGTCTTGGACAGCCCGAAGCCCAGCATTACAGCGACTTCGGCGACGGTGTGCCACTTGCGTTCGATGACGGTGGTCGTGGCTTTCATCGGGTGGGTTCTCCTTTCGTTCCGGGGGCGGGTTCGAGTGATGCGGTGAGCCAGGCTTCGGCGGGCGTGAGTCCGGTGCCGGCGAAGACCCAGTGGGAGAGGACGTACGTCGTCTCTTCCGGGGTCTGTGGGGCCTGAGCGCGGCGGTACTCGGCGCGGGCGTCGCGGAGGGCGCCGAGGGTGGTGGAGTAGCGGCGGGTCTTGGTCGAGAAGTGGCCGCGGAAGCCGAGCATGTGCGCCCAGGCGCGCAGGCGGAGGTGTTCGAGGTCCTTGCGGGAGCCGAGGGTCCATGCGGTGCGGATCATGCGGTCGGCGTGGCCGGAGAGTTGGACGTGGGCGAGTTCGGCCAGGAAGCGGAGGGGGCGGTCGAGGGTGCCGGTGGCCGTCTCGGCGCCCTTGGTCGCGTATTTGGCGATGTACGCGGCCACCGCGCGGTCGGTGAGGTCCGGGCCGTGGAAGTCGTCGCTGCGGATTGTGCGGACGTCGAGTTGGCGGCCGAACACGAAGGTGTGAGCGCGACCGTCGACCACGGGTCCGGTGACGCGTGCAGTGGAGGCGGCGGCGCGGATGGCGTCGGTGAGCAGGTCGGCTGTGGCCCAGGCGGGCGGCGGGGTGCTGCCGCCTTCGGGGCCGTCGAGGCGGATGACGGCGTGGAAGTGGACGGCCCCGCGTCGCTGGTACTCGGCGACCTTGGCGAAGGAGACGCGGGCGTACTGGCGGAAGGCCCGTTGGCTGAGTCCGGCCCGCTTGGCGATCTCGCGGCGCAGGTAGATGGTGAACCGCCGCCACAGGGAACCGGCGTGGGCGTTCCAGAGCACGGCGGCTTCGTAGTCGTACGTGTCCGGGTTGAGCGGGGTGCCGAGTTCGGGGGAGTCGGCCGGGTGGGCGGTGCCGCAGCGGCAGTGGCCGGAGTCGGGGCGGTTGTGGACGGGGCCGAAGCCGGGTGCGGTGAAGGTGGCGAAGACGCGCGGGTGGTGGGCGACGTCCTCCGGGGTGCCCTTGCCGCCGCGCAGTCCGGCGGTGATGAGGTGGAAGGTGTCGCGGCGGTAGGTCTCGGCGCAGGCCGGGCAGCGGGTCGTACGGCGGTTGTTGCACCGTACGAGCAGGTGGCCGGCGGGCAGGGCCTCAGAGGTGAGGCGGTGGATGGCCGGGCCGATCTCGCCCGTTGTGGTGTCGAGGGTGTGTTCGGTGCGGTGGCCGTCGAGGCGGATCGGGTGGGTGCAGCCGCCGAGGCCGGAGAGCTGGCGGAAGAGCGCGGGCGTCGTGCCCAGAGCGGCCAGGGTGGCGAGTTCGGGCAGTGGAGGCGGGGTGGCGCGGGTAATGATGAGGCTCCTTCACGGGCTGCGGTTCGTGGAGTTGGGCTGCCGGGGCGGTGGGTGCTTGGCGGTATCGGTGCCGCCCCGGCAGTTCGGTGGAAGCGGTCAGGGCTGGCGCGGAGGCGTGAGCAGCGAGCGCAGGACCACGGCGACGACGGCGACCGAGACGGCCGCGACGGTGACGGCGACCAGGAGCGCGGTCAGGACAACGCCGACGGTGACGACGGCGGCCGAGCCCCCGGCTATCACGGCGACGGTCGGGGCGGTGCGGCGTGCGGGAGTGGTCGGCTGGCAGTGGCAGGCGGGCGGGTGAGGGGCGTACGGCTCCGGGACGGCCGGGGCCTGCGGGTACTTGGGGGTCAGGGACACGGCGAACCTCTCTTGACTACTCGTCTAGGTGTGTGTGCCGTTGACGATCTCGACGCCGTTGCGCGTGCTGTCGTCGATGGCGGGCGCGAGGAAGGTGTGGGCGAGGTAGAAGCCGAACAGGGCGATGACGACGGCGACCCAGAGGCGGATGCCGAGGAACTTGATCGCGGCCCAGGCGATGATGCCGAGGACGGCGACGAGGGGCAGGCTGACGGTCACGGGCGAGCGGGTCCTTTCAGCGGGCGGGGCATTGGTGGGTGCGGGCGGCCAGTTCGGCGGCGGCTCGGGAGTCGTAGTCGGCGGAGAAGCCACAGCGCGGGGCGGTGCAGGCGGCGGTGTGCTTCTCGCGGCCGCGGGTGTCGTTGTAGGTGCCGACCTGGACGGGTCCGATGCGGACCAGATCGCGGAAGCGGCGGTTGGCGGACACGATGAACTCTCCTTTTCCTGGGCTTGATTGCCCGGTGGGGGCGAGGGCTGGAAAGTAGATGGCGTGCCTGAGAACGTCCGGGGATGGCCCGGACGCTCGAACGGCCGGGGGGCTGGGATGAGCGCGCGAGTGCGCCTGTTGCTGACGGTTGTCTTCTGGGGCGTGTGTGCCGCTCTCGGCATGGCGGCCTTCCACTGGTGGGGACACGCGGCGTGGCGTCAGGTGGCGCCCCTCCCTGTCGTCATGGTGTTGGCCGGGTTCTTCACGGAGCTGAGGTACCAGCGGCGGGAGAAGCGTTCGGTACCGCTGCCGCCGCCTCCACCTTTGTGAGTTCTCCTCTCAGAGCTGGGCCGCGATGGCGTCGGCGAGGGGCCCCGGGACGCCAAGGCGTGCGCGGAGAGTTGGGGCGTCGATCGGTGTGCCGGTACGGGTGCGGTGTTCGGCGGCGACCTTGCGGGCGTGCACGAGCAGGGCCGCCGGGACAGCGGGCTGAGCGGGCACGAGTAGGGCTTCGGGCACGGCGCCTGGTTCGACGGTGACCGCAACGGAGGAGAGTTCCCGCGCCTGTGGCTCCGCTCCGTGCGCGAGGAGCGTCCCGCCGAGGAAAGCCAATGCTGGCCATCCGGCTACGAGGATGCGCAGCCACCCGGGTACGGAGGCGACGGTGAGGAGTCCGGCGGTGGCGACGTTGGCGCCGAGCGAGGCGACCAGCGCCACGACGAACCAGCACCAGGCCGCCGCCTTCCCCGAACCGGAGCGCAGCCGCCGCCACGCCGCGACCAACAGCAGGTCGACGGAGATCGGGTAGGCCCACGCCTTCCACCCTTGCTGTCCTGCGGCGTCGGCGACGTCGTGCAGGTGGGCGAAGGACAGCGACGCGGCAATGAGCGCTTGCACGAGCACTGCGTCGACGCGAGCCAGGCGAGCACGCATGGGGTTCGTCTCCTTCCGGCCTGATCTCAGCCCGCGGCCTTCAGGTCGTTGGCGCGGGCACGGGCGAGAGTGGCGGTCTGGGCCGCTTCCTCGTCGCCGGGCATGTCGGCGGCGATGCGTTCGAGGAGATCGGCCTTCCGGTTTATCAACGCGGCGTAGTCACCGCCCCCGCCCGTACGGAACGCGGCCAGGTCGGAGAGGAAGTCGGAGAGTTCACCAGCAGTGGGGCGGGACATGGGCCTGCCTTTTGGTTTCGGGCATGACGGGGTAGGGACGTGGCGCTGCACAGCAGGGGAGCGGGTCAGCCGCTGACGGGCCGCGGCTTGGTCAGAGGAACGGGCGTACCGGCAGGAAGCGCCGGGACGGCGGGCCGGAAAGGTGCGAGGGCCGGCAGGTCGGGTACGCAATCGGCGTTCGCGTCGCAGGTGGCTGCAGCGTCGGCGAGGGACAGATACGGCGTGCGGATGCGGGACCAGCCACCTGAGGTGTCCCCCGCGACGGCGAGGCCCGGTCGTTCGGGTGCGATGGCGCAGGCGGCGCCCACGGCTTCCGGGGCGATGTCGCCGAGCGCCATCTTGGCGGAGGCTTCGTCGTTGACCCGATGGCATACGCGCCCGGTGAGTTGAGCCCGGAGCATGGTCGCGCCCTTGCCGAGTTCGGCGCCGAAGCGCTGGCCGCAGACTTCCAGGTAGATGCCGGCGGCGCGTCCGAGCTGGGCGAGCCGGATGAGGTGGGTGACCATCTCGTCGCGCCTCTCCTCGTCCTTCTTGGACGCGACAAGGAAGAGTTCGGCCACCTCATCCACGAACAGGACGACAGGCACGGGTCTTTCGGCGTCGGGCAGGCCCCAGATGTCGGAGGTGATCTCCTCATCGGGGGTCGAGCGGGCGATGCCCTGCCGGGCCTTGATCAGGTCGTAGCGCTCCTCCATCAGCCCGACCAGGACGGGCAGCAGTGACGCCGCCTGCTCGGGGTTGGTGGCCAGGGCGGAGAGCCGGGCCGCGAACGGCGCCAGTTCCACGCCCCGCTTGCAGTCGATCCCGACCAGCGCGACAGGTTGAGGGGCGAGTCCCGCGATCAGGTGCCGCAGGTACATGGACTTGCCCGACAGGGTGGCGCCCAGGGTGAGTTGGTGGGGTATCGCGCGGTAGTCCCGTACGAACGCGGTCGCGTCCTCCCTCATCGCCACCGGGACCTTGAGGAAGCCGCCGGACGTCTTGCGGGGCATGCGGACCTTGCGCAGTACGTCGAAGCCGACGAGCCGCAGTTCGACCACGCCCGGCTTGACCACGGAGACGTACACGGCGTGAACGTCCCACGCGTGCCGGAGCCGTTCGGCCGAGGCGGCAATGTCGGCCGGCTCCTGGCCCGGGGCGAGCCGCAGCCGTATCCGCATGCCCGTCGAGGTCGGGCGGATGATCCCCCGCCGTGGAGGAACTGGCCGCACCTCCCGCCGAGTCGTCGCCCGCACCGCCAACGCCCGGAAGCGCGACGGAGCCACGGTCAACCCGCAGGCGCCCATGACCGACCCGTAAGAACCGAGCAGGCGGGCGGTCGAGAGGGGCAGGCCGACCATGGACCAGTACGCGGCCGGTTGCTCGGCCCGGAGGTAGGCAGCTCCACCGCCAACCGCAGCGACGGGGCCACCCACCTCCATCAACGTCGTCAGGTCCGGCATCGGGGTCAGGCCCCCGCCTGGACCGGGAAGGCGGCCGGGGTGACGGCGGCGGCGCGGAAGGCGATCCCGTGCCGCTGCTGCCCGTTGAAGGTGCTCTCCCACGGGCGGGCCACCAGCCCCGGCAGGGCGACCGGGCCGCCGAGGGTCAGACCTTCGCTGACTCCGCTCTGCGGCACGGTGACCTTGAGGAGCGAGGACTCTCCGTCCTCGATGTGGACCACGCCGAGGGTCATCAGCGGTTCGCCGCTGACGGTGTCGGTGGCGATCTCGCCGGTCTGCCGGTCCTTGATCTTCGTTTCCGGAGCCTCGGTCAGCAGGATCGTCGCCGACGAGGTCTCCACGCGGATGGAACGCAACGCTTTCTCCTTCACACATGACAGCTAGTCATCTAGACAAGTGTCGTCCTGTGCACCCGAAGAACCGGGTACGTGAACCACTGTGCCACAGTACCCAGCTACTCGTCTATACGAGTTTGCCCGTGAAGGCTTACGAGTCAAGGGAGTTGGCCTGCCGCCGCCCGTGTCGCGACACCATCCCCCCAGGTCACGTGGCCGGAAGCTGATACGCGAGGACGTACGCGTCTGCGGCCATCACCGTGTCGCAGACCTCGACGGCACGCCCCTCGGTGTCGAAGGCGGTGCGGACAAGGTGGATCACGGGCACACCGGACGCCAGTTGGAGCGTCTTGACCTCACTCGGTGCGGGCATGCGGGCGCGGATCTCCTCCTCGAAGTGGTCGAGGCGGTGACCCAGTTCCTCCAGCCGGGCGTAGATGCCGCCAGGCCCCGGGTTCGGTTCGGCGATCGGTGTCCCGCGGGCCAGATCCAGCGGGAGGTAGGAGGTGGCGAACTCGACTGGGCGCCCGTCGAGGAGGTAGCGGCGGTGCCGGGCCAGTACGCGGCGCGGGCCGCCCAGGCGGGTGGCGATGTCCTGGCTCGGCCGCTCTTCCTTGATCTCCAGGTTGTCGACGGTGGGGTGGCTGCCTGCCGCGTCGGCCTCCACAGTGAACGCGGACTTGCCCTGCTCGCGGTGCCGGCGGGCGAAGCGATCCGATGCCAGGCGCCGCACGGGCGGCCGGGGCCGTACGAAGACGCCCTTGCCGTGCTCGGAGACGACCAGGCCCTCGCCCTGGAGGAGGGACAGGGAGTTGCGTACGGTCATCCGCGAGACGCCGTAGTGCTCGACCAGCTCCGTCTCGGAGGGCAGCTTGTCGCCCTCGGCGAACTTGCCCTTGTCGATCGCTTCGCGCAGCTGGTCGGCGATCTGGCGGAACACCGCTCGGTCGCTCGTCGGGTCCAGCGCCCCCAGGACGCCGGAGGGAAGAACGGGCATACGTACTCCTTTGGATATCTAGACGAGTGGCCGACCTTTGTTGCTACGGTGGGCAGCCTAGCCACCCGAGAGGACCAGGCACGTGCCGATCGAGCGCCCGCACTCCGTGAGCGTCGCCGGAGTCATCGTCGATGACGCCGGCCGCGCCCTGCTGATCAGGCGCCGAGACAACGGCCACTGGGAACCGCCCGGCGGAGTCCTGGAGGCGGGGGAGACCATCCCCGACGCACTCCAGCGCGAAGTCCTGGAGGAGACCGGCGTCAAGATCACTGCCCCTGCCACTCTCACGGGTGTCTACAAGAACATGACCGGCCTGATCGTCTCCCTCGTCTTCCGCTGCGACGCGATCGACGGCCAGCCCTCCACCGGCACCGAGACCAGCGCCCTGCGCTGGGCCACCCGCGATGAAGTCTCCGAACTCGCGGACGAGGCGTACGCGATCCGCGTACTCGACGCCCTTGACGCAATGTCCCCGCCCGCCGTGCGCGCGCACGACGGCGTCAAACTCGTCTAGCACCCACCATCGGTCCATGGCCGCCCACCAGCAGAAAGTAACTTGTATGCACGAGTATACGAGTAGTCCACGAGTCTGGGGACTCAGTTGCCCAGGTTCACCCGAAGAAGTTGGCCGCGTACGCCGCTGGACCCGCGATGTCCTGCGCGATTCCCCATGTGCGGACGACGCCGCCCTGATCGTCACGGAGCTGAGCGCGAACGCCGTGCTGCACACGACAAGCGGCGACGGGTGCGGTGCCGGGGGAGCGTTCCACGTCAGCCTCGCCGTCTCCGGCGTGGTCGTGTCCATCTCGGTGACCGACTCCGGCGGCACGAAGACCGCACCGACCGTCGAACACCCCGCCGACGAGGCCACCCACGGCCGCGGCCTGGCCATGGTCACCGCACTGGCCCACCACGTCGAGAGCCACGGCGACCAGCACGGCCACACCGTGACAGCCCACCTCACCCACGGCACCAAGGACCCGTCATGAACCCCCACTCGGCAACCACGCCACCCGTCGGTCAGGCCGTCCCGTGGACGATTGTCCGCATCCAGAACACCCTCACCAACGAGACGCTGATCCGCCGCTTCCTTTTGGACCTCACCCACGCCCCTGCATCCCGGGTGATGGAGGTCTTCACGGCCTGGCAGAAGGTCGCCGCAACGATCGAGGCCCATGCGGCACAGCAGGTCCCTGCCGCAATGGCCGGCTTACCCGACAACCCACAGAAAGGCCCCGCACCGAGCATCGGCCAGAGCGATGGGACGCCATCGCAAGGTGCCGACTGCCTGCAGGTTGGAAACCACGAGACCGCCGGGACAGACGATGACTCCCCCCTCTGAGCGCGGACTACCGGCGGACGGCAGTCGCCGCAGGCGCGTACAGACCCTGCACCACGAACCGGAAGCGGTGACCTGGGCACGGACAAAGGCCGGCCTGACGAAGCGTGCCCTGGCCCAGCAGATCGGGATATCCGAAGCACTGATGGGCGAGATCGAAAGCGGCTGGCGCAACGCCACACCCGCCAACCTGCTCAAGATCGCCGCCGCGCTCAACTGCCCCGTGGTCTTCCTCGAACGCAAACGCTCCTCAGAACACCGCCGCCATCAGCCCCGGGAGTCTCCACCGGGCAGCACCACCAGGACGGCGACATCACCACGAAGCGACGCCGAGGCTGAGTAACAACCTTCTCTACGAGTTCAAGGCACCCGGCTGCGCTCCGCTCCGCCGGGCGCGCGTCCGGCGCTTGGCCGCGCCGTCGCTCCTGTCTCCGCCCCGCTCGGCACGGCCCGCGCCGCGCGCGCCCGCGAAGGGGGAGGCCTGCGGCATGAGGTGATACCGCACGGTCGAGGTCAAGACGATGCCTCCGGCGGGGGCGCTCCGGCTCCGCGATGGCCCCAACTCGCCAGCGTCTGCGCGCTCGTCGTGGTGAGCGGGGGTGCTCCCATCCCACCTGCCATCGACCCGGGCAAGCCGAGCAGTCGCGGCCCAGGGCGTCAAGGTCGTTCGTACAGTGGCGCGCTCCACCTTGACGCCCTGAACCACGCCCGCTCCACAAGAGTGCGGGCCGACGGCAGACGGGATGGGAGAAGCGGGTGGGTGTTCAAAAGTGGTTTCCCCAAGGGATGCAGGAGCCGGTTGCTAATTTTTGAGCGGGCGGGCGCACGCGTTTCAAGCCTCATAGCTAACACTGAGACAAGTTGGCTAACCGATCCGCTAAATTTTACGTTTGCAGGCATCGGCTAGAACACCCACAAGCGATGAGACTGAACTACTAGGATTAGGCGGCTTATGCTTCAATCGGATTTCAGTGCACTTCTCAGCGCGGAGCATGGCGCTTGAGTATTTATCGTACGGAAAAGTTAAGGGAAGATTCTTGCCATTGACGCCAAACTTCTTCAATTTTACAGCGAGGGCTTCCGTCGATATCCAGGATGCATGATCTTGAAAATGCCAAAGCAGCCAAACCTCGAAACACGGGCTGCTGACAGCTACGTCTAGATCGCTGCGCTTAGCGCGGAGACATGCATTCTCCAGTGTTGCGTGCTGATCAACGTCTACAACGCACCACACTGAGTCGTAAGGGTCGCCGTTTGACTCTTCTGTTTTCCGGCGGCTGAGGGCTTCCTCAACCACCCGAAGTGGATCACGCCCCAGCCCGATAGACCTCAGCGAAAGAACTTGCACGGCTTGTGCGTTCAAATGAGCGGCGAGCCCCTCGAAGTACTGGGGCTCGGTTTTTTCACCCTCAGCCACGATCAGAATCTTCGCAGCTTCCCGCCTTACGCCCTGGGATTTTTTGATCTTCTGCGACCCTCTGATTTGCCGTCGACTCACTCATGAACTCCAGCCACCAAGGATGCCCGTAGATCTTCCCAAGAGACGGCTGGTACAGCTCCATAGCGGCCACTGAGGTAGCGGCGCTCCAGGTTGTGGTCAGCCTTCACCGGGAAGTCAGTGAGAGGATAGTACTCGGAAGCCCCATCTGCAGCCTTTTCTGCAAACCACACGTCCTCCTTCTCCAGAGCACCACCGCCGAGGTGCCCCATGAGGGAGGTGTCGTGAGAGGCAAAGATCAGCTGGGCTCCCAGGAGGTTAATTTCCGGATCCTTGAATAGGGAAATGAACGCACTCGTCAGTCGCGGATGAAGGCTCGCGTCAATCTCGTCTACGACGAATATTGAACCATTGTCTATCGCGCGCATCGCAGGGAGGGCCAAAGAAAGCCAGGCGACGGTTCCACTACTCTCATTTTCGATTTCGAGGACGTACTCGTCTTTTGTGCCGTCCCCGGTGTGCCAGAATTTAATATGTAGCCTCTGGCGCTCTGCGATCTCTTCGGCCAACTCGTCTGCGCTCTTTGTGTTGTTAGCCCCAGGCACGCTGTCGGCAACAGCCTTCGCGACACTCGCAATGATTCTGAGATTTTCCTCATCCATCGGCACATCCTCGACGGACAGTCGGGAAATGCCAAGGTCCGCGAATTTGAGAAGGCTCCCAGCTCGCTGCCTTACCTTATCAGTTTCCATCCAGCCCTTAATGGCTTGGATGCGATTTTGCTGCTGCGATTCAGAGTAGGCCGCATACTCGATGTGCTTGGTGAGGTAGTGCTGAACCCGACCGAGTTCCCTGTGGCCCGATTTCGCCGCGAGTGAGATATACAGGTTCATCGCCCCCATGCGGCGGGCAATCCTCATGTTCTCACCCTTTAGGGTGCGGCCAAACGTAATGCCGTCGACAGTCGAATCATTTCTTTCGAAGAGGACGCGCTTACGCCCTTCCGGAAATGAATTTAGCCATTCACTTTGAACTCCGGCTGAGTTGCTTTCGAAGCCGTAAATGTATCGTGTGCCTGACGCGATGAAGTCGAACTCATATGCTGAAGTCTCGGACGCCGAGCGGCCGTCAAGGATGAACGGACGGAAGGGGAAATTTTCTCGATCATCCCAATTCGCCGAGGAGTTAATCGCATTGATTGCAAAACTCATAGCATTGAGAAGATTCGTCTTTCCTGAGGCATTTGATCCGAAGATACCGACTACCCGATTCGTCACGGATTTCCAGTTGCCGTCGACAGGCCGGATCCCCTCGAATGACGACTTGGCCAACACGAGCTCAACCGTGTCTCGGATGGATCGGTGGTTGGTCACGCGGAAGCGTAGCAGCATGATCACATCACCTAGGACGTCGTTTCAGTGGCTGTGAGGTTGGTTCTCACCCCAGAGGCTACTCAAACTGTACCCTCACATACACCAAAGTGAACCGATTGACGCGGACGCACGCGGCATGTTCACTCGTGGCGGACTGGCTGGCTCTCACGCTCATGCGTCCGTCCACTGCCGGCAGCTACGAGCCGTGCAGGGAAGCTACGGGGGGATACGCCGATAGATCGAACTGGCTTCCACGCGCCTGGACGGCTGTCCGTCGCTCTGGCTTCGCCCACTCGCCCATCACGAGCGTTCGCTCGCCGAAGACACCGTTCGGGATGAGACGGCCACCGCGCAATCGGCTTGGAGTTGGGGTAGCGACGGCCGTAGGGTCGCGGGGTCCTGACGACAGGTACCCGGGAGCGCCCGAGACGGACGCCAAACCGGTGGAAGTAAGAGGCGGCTCATGGGGCGGCCGCACGAGCGTGACGCGCGATCGGCGTCCTGAGTAGTCGCTGCCGGACCCCGGGCAGTACAGCAGGGAAGTACAGCAACCCCAGCAGCCGACCACGACCCTTAGCGTCGCCCTACCCCTCAGGGGCGACCTGTATGACCGCCTCCGACCGTTCCGGCTTGAGCTACGGATCAGAAGGTTGCAGGTTCGAATCCTGCCGAGTGCACAGCAGGTCAGAGTCCCTGTCGGAGATCACCGACAGGGACTTTTTCATGTCGCTGACAGCAACCGCCTAGACCGCCGCGAGCACCCCCGCCGTGGTCTCGTCCGCATCCGGCCGGTTGCTGTCATCCGCCGCCAGAGCCTCGCCGACCCGGTCGAAGGCGGCGCGCTGCGTGTCCAGCCGCACGAAGGTGTAGATGTCCATCGTCACGCGGATCGAGCTGTGCCCCAGCACTTCCATGATCGTCCGGGCATCCGCGCCCTACTCGTGGAGCAACGAGGCGCACGTCTGCCCCGGAGGTCATGGAAGCGCACCTTCCTGATGCCCGCCCGGCGGCTCAACGCCTCGAAAGCCCGGTTGAGGTTCCGGGGTTCGGTCGGAGTGCCATTGCGGGTGGTGAAGACCAGATATGACGCCTTACAGCGACCGCGCGCATGCCGGTCGGGGACGAAGTCGCCGACTTGGACGCGCCCACCGGGACCGCCGTTGTCGAGGCCAGGCGGATCATGGTCGACGCTCGCGGCCACGCCCTGGAACTCACCACTGTCACAGCGCCCGCCGACCGCTTCGAGGCGGCCAGCGCACCCGGGTGGTTCTCCACCGCGCAGGCCACGGTGGGCAATTCGGCCGCCGTTCTGCGGCTGTAGGTCCCGCAGGGTTTCTTTACAAGATCAAGGGCGCGCCTGCGGCGTCTGCCGGGCGGCTTGGCCGCCCTCCTGCCGGGCATGCGGCCTTCGGCCGGTCCCGTCCGGAGCGGCAGCCGCCCGGCACCACGAGCGGCCCAGAGCTGATGGCTTTGGGAACCTTCATAGCGTGGCGGGCCGGAGTGTTGTGGCTGGGGGCGGACGGCCTACGGTTCTTGAGCCATCTCCCCGGGCGGGGACACCTCGCCGGGGAAGCCCAGGGGGCCACTCGGACACATCGCGGGCAGGCTCAACGACCTGCCCGGGTTTGCAGCGAGCATACGGCCCCCTGGTCCTGCCCGGCCCCACCCGGGCAGGACACCGGCCCAACGCCTTCCGGCCGGCCGCAAGCCCACACTGCACCCGGACACTGGGCAGACCCCGCCCGCCCGACCTGGGACAGGCGGAACGTAGGCCGCGTACCTGGGGGCGCAAGCGGGGCGTCAGGGCGAAGGCTGGCTGTGGGCAGCTGTGCCACTTGGGCGCTTGCGTTCCAGGACCACGATCGGGCAGTTCAACGCTTCGGCGATCTTCGCCAGATTCGCAGGAGTGGCGCTGCGCCAGCCGGACTCGACCTCCCCCATCAACTGCTCCGAGATGCCCACCAGCTCGGCGAGCCGCCGCTTCGTCAGACCGCTCTTCTCTCGCGCCCAGGTCACGGCTTCCGGCTCCTGGTGCAGCCTGCTCGGACGCTCCCGCCGACGCCCGCCCCTCACCTCAGCGGCTATCTCCCCGCGGCCGTTGTCTGCCCCGCATTCGGCCCACAAGAGTTTCCCGACCCCCTCACGGGCGCTCGCCCCCCAGCGGCCACCGGTGAGCGCGTCCACCAAGGCCAAGCCACGTCCCGACTCGGCGTCCGCAGACAGCTGACGAAGCTCCGGCTTGTTCTCGTTCGCGTCGTGCACTTCGATGCGCAGATCACCACCCGGCAGCCGCTCGAACCGCGTCTCGACAAGGGCATCTTCCGGTCCGTGGGCATGCTGCACGGCGTTGGTGACCAGCTCCGAGACCACCAGTTCGGCCACGCCGGCCAGCCCCTTCATGTCCCACGCGTCGAGGTGCCACACCAACAGCCGCCGCGCCCTGACCACGATGCTCGGGTCACGGCGCCACCGATACACCAGGGTCGACGGCAAGCCGCTCCCAGCCGCCTCAAGGCAGTCGGGCTCAAGGTCGTCGGCCAGGCCCGACAGAAATGAGTCTCCGCCATCGGTGCTCAAGTAGCAGGGCCTACCGCCCTCGCCTGTCCATGGAAGCAACCGCATCAGCCCACCACCCACATGGGTGAACGGTCGATAAACTTGCGCATGCGCGACGCTCCTATTCAGCGTTGGGCCATGCCCCCGGACCGTTCACGCGGTCGCGGGGGTCCTTGTCACCAAGACCTTTGCGTCGGCTACTCACCGTTTCCATCCCGTGGCGCTATGGGAGCGTCCTATATTTGAGCTATGGGGGAAACTCCCGAGATCCTTTGGACCCACCCGCAGTTGGCCGCAGCAGTCGCCCGTCGTGACTGGGCCACCGTCTTCCGTACGTACCGCAAGCTCGCCGGGCTGAGTCAAACCAAGCTGGGCGAACAAATCGGTCTTGTGCAGCCCGACGTTTCCGACATCGAGCGGGGCCGTCGTCGCGTCACCTCCGTCGAGGTACAGCAACGCATCATCGCGGGACTCGGCGTCCCTCGCGCGCTCCAGGAAGCCGGAGCCGTCACCGCGGCGGGCCAAGCTCCGGTCTCGGGCCTTGCTCTGCCCGGTGCTATGCCGGACGGCGACTTGATGCTGCGTGTGGCGGGCGCGGTGGACAGCTCGCGCCGCGTGGATACCGCCACCCTCGATTGGCTCGACCGCTTACTCGCCGAACACCGCCGAGCCGAAGACCAGATCGGCTCGCGCCCGCTGGTCAGCGTGATGCGCCAGCAGCTTGACACGGTCGTGGACCTGTACGCCGGAGCGCGCGGACCACTTGCCGACCGGGTCGTACGGCTGGCCGCAGAGCACGCACAGTTCCTCGCGTGGATGGCGCAGGACCAGGACGACACGGCCTCAGCCCTGGCCTGGTACGACCGCTCCCACGAATGGGCGCTGGAGGCCGGAGATGCCAACATGGCCGCCACCACGCTCAACATGAAGGCCCACATGGCGTGGTCCAAAGGCCGCGCCGACCGGTGCGTACGGCTCGCCGAAGCGGCGCGCTGGTCAGCCCCAGGCGCATCACTCGGCGTCCAAGGTCATGCCGTGCAGATGGCAGCCCGCGGCCACGCGTTGGGCCGAGAGGGCGACGACGCCCGCCGCCTGCTCGATGAAGCGCAGGACATCATCAGCCGCGCCGCCGAGCACCCCGAGGACGAACCCGTCTGGATGTACTTCTACGACGAGACGTGGTTCACCCTGCAACGCGGCATGGCCGCGATGCACCTCCGCGACTGGCAGACAGCCGTCGACCACCTCACGGTCGGACTCGACGCACTGCCGGACGACTACCGCCGCGACAAGACCTGGTACCGCACCTGCCTCGCCCACGCCCTCGCCGCGTCCGGTGAGTCGGCACGCGCCGCAGCGGTGGCCGTGGCAAGCGTCCCCGACGCAGCAGACATCGGACGCCCGCACTCCTGGAACGAACTCCACACCGCCGCCGCCGTGCTCATGCGCCAAGGAGCCAAGGAAGGCCGACTGCTGGTCGCCCTTCTCAAGGACCACGACTGAGCCCCGCCGAACCAGCCCCGCAGGAGTACCGCGAACGCCCCTGCCTGGGGTGAATTTGACAGCAACCGTGACAGCAACCGCCCCGCACAACCGCCACCGCCAGCGCGCCCCAGCGCACGCGCCAGCAGGCCAGGAAGGCCCCCAGCAGGGGTCTGCCCGAACTTACGGATCAGAAGGTTGCAGGTTCGAATCCTGCCGAGTGCACAGCAGGCCAGAGGCCCCTCGGGATCATCCCGAGGGGCCTCTGGCTTTGGCCTTGCCGCAGCGTCCGACGGCAACGTCCCCCCCCGCAACTTCCGGCGCCGCAGGGGCGATCAGGTTGTCGTCAACGTCCGCGTCCCCGGTGTGAAAGCTCGCGGCGCCCCTCCTGGAACCGTCGTCGCAGGGGCAACGGCAGCCTGGCCGCGACCCGTTCGCCGTGTGTGTCGGAAGGCCCGACGCGGCAGGTCAGGAGGCGTTGCGCCGCAGCCACTTCAGCCGTGAACCGCGGATCGGAGCCCCCGGGTGGGCCGGACCATACGGGGAGCAAAGGCACGGAATCCGGAAGTGGGGCTACTGTTAGCATTCAGCCACTCACGGTAGGTAACAGACCTCCGTTCGTAGACTGAAGGATCGAAGTCAACATGCGCAAGCTCCAGCAACTGGCAGTTGTGGCCATGGCGGTCGGCGGCCTCTCCGCCATCAGCGCGGGCGTCAGCTTCGCGGACGCACCGGCTGCCCCCCCGCAGGGCCAGTCGCAGGCTCCGGAGGGGACGGAGATCTCTCCGCAGGTGTCGCCGTCGGTCACTCTCCCGCAGGCTCCGCCGCTCGGGTCCGTCCTGCAGGCTCCTCAGACGGCGCCGGAGGTGCAGAACAACCTCTTCCGCCCTTACCAGGAGTGCAGCCCGCAGACGGTGCTCCAGGCCAACCTCCCGATCGCCGTCCTCGGCGGCGAGTCCAAGACCGCGGGTGACACCTGCACCCAGATCAACAACGCCTTCGAAGACTAGAAAGAGACCGGACGGATGCGCCCGCCATGCCCCCGGGGTGTTGTCGCCCCCGGGGGCATGCTGCTTCCCATTGGTCCGAACGGGTTGCTTTCCGGAGCGTCTTCGGCGTCGGGCGCACGGACCCGGAACCCCTTGCGGCGTGGGGTTTCAGGGGCCACACCAGCCACATGGCCCCTTTCGCACCGAGTTGCTAATGTGCGCGGCGTTTCTGGAGACACGCGCTGGCTTGAGTACATTTAGCCATGCCTGGGACTCTCTGTCACAGATGCAACTGATTCACCAACCGGAGGATGAAATGCGCAAGATGCAGAAGGTGGCCCTCGTGGCGGCCATGCTCGGCAGCATCGGCTTCGCGGGCGCGGGCACTGCCTTCGCCGGGGAGCACGGCGGCGACTCGTTCCAGGTGTCGCAGAGCACCTCGTGCAAGTCGCACGACCTGAACGTCGACGTTCTGGGCGAGGTCGGCATCCTGAACGGCCTGCTGGGCAACGCGCTCAACGGCGAGGGCAACCCCGGTGCCCAGGCCACCAGCCTCGGCTCCACCATGGGCTGCAACAACAGCGCCTTCTGAGCGCTGACGGTCAGTAACTGACCTCGGGGACCACCGCGGCGAGCCGCTTCATCGCGGCCTGCGTCTCGATGGTCCCCGTCCGCCCTTCCGGTGCCGCCCGGGTCCCCGGGCGGCACGGCGGGCGAGCGGAAGCCGATCGGGTGTGGGTGACAGACCGGTCGCCCCGGAGACCACCGATTACGGGTCTCGCGGGAGACCGACACGGACGCCCGCGAGCGGCCCCCGCCACCACGAGCATCACGCGCACCCAGTCGCGGAACGGCCAGAGATCCATTCGACGGGACTGGTGCGCGCATCGCGTCACACTCAATCAGCGGAGGAAAAATGAACAAGTTCTACAAGGCCGCGGCCGTTGCCGCCATGCTCGGCAGCATCGGCTTCATCGGCATGGGCACCGCTTCCGCCAGCGACGGCGGCAGTGACTTCGCGGTGTCGCAGAGCACCTCGTGCAAGTCGCACGACCTGAACCTCGACGTGCTCGGCGAGGTCGGCGTCCTCAACGGCGTCCTGGGCGGCGCGCTCAACGGTGAGGGCAACCCGGGTGCCCAGGCCACGCACCTGGGCTCGGACATGGGTTGTAGCAACAGCGCCTTCTGAGCTGACTACGGCCGCAGTTAGTACGGGGACGGGTCCCGGATCCATGCCGCACGCCGGCGCCGGGGCCTGTCTTCAGGGAATCCGTCAGGTCCGAGTCCGGCACCGACCGCGAAAGAACGGCACATGCTCACCACGAAGAAGATCGTCACCGTTTCCTGGATCCTGGGCGGCCTGTCCATGGCCGGCGTAGGCATCGGCCACGCCTACGCGTCAGCACCCATGGACTGCACGCGCGACGCCCAGGGCGGCGTCACCTGCGTCTCCAAGACCGAGAAGGACTACACCACCGACGACGGCCGCTACCACCTGGAGCAGAGCCAGGAGTGCACCCATGACGGGCGGGACGTGGTGGACACGCCCCAGACCGGGACGGGACTGCCGGGGACCACGAAGATCGGGCCTGCCGTGGGCTGCTCCAACACCGCGCCGGCGCCGGAGGGCTTCACGGCGCCCGACATCTCGCGCTGAGCCGCGCCGCCGTCAGTGCGGTCCGGGCCACCACGGGCGATCCGGGCCGGCGAACAGGGTCAGCCACAGCCCCGGCCGACAGCGGGTCGGACCCGAGTCGCCCGGGGCTCGCGATCTCCTGTGCGGCGCCGGAACACCGCCCGCGCCGGTGCCCTCGCATGGCGGGGTCCACCCCATTCAGCCGGTCCCACGGGATCGGCCTTCACCCGTTCCCGTGGCCGATCGGCCCGTGCCCCCACACGCCCGGCAGTCGAGGGGCGTTGCCGACGTACGGAGCACGGACCGCTCCGGACCGTCGGCCCTGTCGCCACCTCGGAACCATCCCCCCGGCCCCGCCCTCCAGGCCCGCCCTCCCGGCGGCCCCGGTCACTCCGCGCCGACGAAGCTGCCTTGTGTCTCCGGGCGCCGGGCAGTGCCCATCCACTCGACCGGGTTGGTGTACGGCAGGTCGGTGAGCGGCTCACCGGTGCAGAACCGGGTGATCAAGTCGCAGAACTCCGGCATCCGTTCGACCGGGCTCAGGTGGTCGGCGTGCTTGATGGTCGTGAAGGCGGCAGCCGGAAGCACGGCGGCGACGTCGCGGCCCATCGCGGGCGTGCAGAGCGTGTCGTACTCACCTGTGAAGACCACCGAGGGCACGGCGGGCACCGGTAGGTCCCTGTACCAGTCGTGGCTCATCAGGCGGGCGTTGTGCTCCAGCGACTTCATGATGTCGCTCTCGGACTGCGCCATGAACTGCCCGTACAGCAGCCGGGAGACGACCTCGTGCTTGTGGACCAGGCCGGTACCGGCGGGAGACATGAACCGCTGGACGAGCTCGGACGCGATCTGCGCACGGTCGCCGAGTTCGAGCATCCGGGCCCAGCGCGGTACCGCTGCGGCGTAGTCGTCGGGGATGACCTTCGTCATTCCCACCAGGCCCAACTTCGCCACATAGCCGGGGTGGTGCTGGGCGAAGCGCAAGGCGATGGCCCCGCCGAAGCAGCTGCCCACGAGGTTGGCCCGGGACACGCCCAGCTCATCCAGCATGTGGCGCACATTGGCGGAGAGGAAGTCCAGGTCGTGGACGGCGGGGAGGAAGTCCGCCTCGCCGTAGCCGGGAAGGTCGACGGTGATCATCGTGGCGTGCGCGGCCAGCCACTTCTGGTGCCGCAGCCACGCGTAGCGGTTCTGCGAGGAGCCGCCCAGGAGCACCAGCGGCTCGGTCCGAGGACTCTCCTGGCGCACCACGCGGCAGTGGTAGCCGAACCCCTCGAAGGTGAACCGCCGCTCCTCCACCCGCACTTCGGCCGGGTCCCTTTGGCCGGGGCAGGGCGCCAGCACCGAAGTGTCCTGTGCTGTGCTGATGTCAGAGCGCATAGTGTCTCCGAATGCGTGAGGGAGGTTGGGTAGAATGCCATAATCCTCCCCATAGGTGCATTTGGCCTCTAAATCTGCTCCCGGTGGCGTGTCGGGCATCACTTGTACACGATCGGGGACGCCGGCAGGGCTTTCCGGACGGTCGACGAGCCGTTTGCCGGGCTGGTGGCAGCGGTGGTGGCCGTGGTGGCCTACGCGGGTTGAGCTGACCGAGTACCCCCGACTGCGGCGGCCGGAGAAGCGGCTGCGCCCGGGGGCCGCTCGGTGGGACGATGCGTTGGGATCGTCTCGTAGGGGGAGCCAGTGGTCGCCGTGCGTGTGGTCAAGAATGTCGTCGCCAGCGTGCTCATGGTGGGCGGACTGGTGCTGAGCCGGCGGGAGTGGCGGCGGCGGACGTCGTCGCGCAGCAGGCGTCTGGGGCTCTCCGGGCTGGGGCTGGTCCTGTGCTGGTGCGCTGTCATGGTCAGCCAGTCGTAGCGGTCGGCCGTGTCGTGAGGTGCGCGAAGCGCAGGACGGCGTCGGTCACGGCGTGGAACCGCACGGAGTGGAACTGGTCGAAGCTGTGCTGCGTGCCGGGCAGTTCGGCGTACGCGACCGGCCGGCGGGAGGTCGCGCGGAGTCGGGCGGCGAAGCTCTGGGCGTCCTCGCGCAGGACCAGGGTGTCGAGGGAACCGTGGACGATGAGGAAGGGCGGGGCGTCGGGGTTGGCGCCGGCGTGCGGGGAGGCGGAGTCGGGGCCGGCGTCGCCGTAGTAGCCGTAGAGCCCGATGACGCCGGTGACTTCGGTGCCGGTGAGCGCGGCGGTCGCCGCCAGGTGGGCGCCCGCGGAGCCGCCGACCAGGAAGATGGTGTCGGAACTCCCTCCATAAGCAGGGGCGTTCGCGCGGGCCCAGGCGACGACGGTACGGGCGTCGGCGAGCTGTTCGGCGTAAGGGGTGCGCAGGAGGCGGTAGTCGGCGCTCACGCAGACCCATCCCTCGGCGGCCAGGCGGTAGATCAGGGAGCGGCAGCCGAGCATCTTGCTGCCGGTGCGGAAGCCGCCGCCGTGCAGGTAGACCATGACGGGGGCGTCGGTGCGCTGGGCCCGGCGGGAGACGTAGACGTCGAGGCGGTTGCCGCGCCGGGCGGGGCCGTAGCGCTGGTTGCGTATCCGGCGGACGTCGGGGCGCCAGGAGATGAAGGGCAGCAGCACCGTCCGCCACCATGAAGCCCGGGTGTAGCGGGGGGCCGCGCCGGGCCCGAAGGCGTCTTCGAGTGCGGCCGACAGCACAGGGCGGGCGGTGCGGGCGCGGGAAGCGATCAGGGCGAGTTCGAGCACGGTGAGGGCGCTGAAGGCGGTGGCGAGCCACCACACCGGGCTGCCGAGGTCCGCGTCCGGCAGGACCGTGGCCGTGCGCGACAGCAGCCACCAAAGGAACAGGTAGGGCTGCTCGTTGACGAGGAAGCCGAGGGTGAACTGCGGATTCCACGGTGTGCTGCGGCGTGGCCGCGGCGGGCGCAGCGCGAGCAGTGCGCACAGCGCCAGCAGCAGTGCCGTACTCAGTGCCCCGGCCATGTGGTGCCCCCTCCGTCGTGGGTCTGCGGGCCGCGGTCAGGCCAGGGCGGGCAGGAAGCCGCCGCGGGCGGTGCCGGGGGCCAACAGGGCTGACCAGTCGATGACTTCGGGCAGCCGGTCCATGGAGAGGACGACCGCCCCGCCGGCGCCTTCCGCGTCCGTGCACCAGTCGGCCATCTCCCCGGGCCCGTCGGTGACGTCCAGGACGGGCGCGGCGAGTGCGGGGATGAGGACGCCGTGGTCGCCGGGGCCGTCCACGACGCAGAGGGTGGGCCGGGGCACGATGCTCCACCCTTCGCACAGGGGCACCGTCTCGCCGGGCGCCGCCAGCAGCGGCAGCGCGTCGTGGACCGGCGCGTCGGCCAGGAGCAGCAGCGGTGTGGCGCCGCGGACGAACAGGGTTTTCTCGGAAGCCAGAAGCACAGCGCCACTGTCCCAGGCCGGGGCGGGCGGCGGCGCGCCGGGGCGGAGTTGACGCCACGGCGTCGGGCCGAGGTGCCGGGGCGGCAGTCCGGGGCCGAGCCGCCGACACGGCGGTGTGGGCGCCGAGTTGCCGACACGGCAACAGGAGTCGCCTGCCGTACGCGGCGCGCGGCATGATCGAAGCCGCTCGCCACCCACCGGGAGAACCGTGGAGGGAACCATGCCGCCGTACGCCGCTGATGTCACGCACCGCCTTGTCGCCTCGCCCGCGGGGCGCGTCCACCTGGTCGAGCAGGGCTCGGGGCCCCTGGTGCTGCTCGTCCACGGCTTCCCCGAGTCCTGGTACGCCTGGCGGCACCAGCTGCCGGCGCTGGCCGCGGCCGGCTACCGGGCGGTGGCCGTCGATGTGCGCGGCTACGGGCGGTCCTCGAAGCCCGAGGGCGTCGAGGCCTACCGGATGCGGGAGTTGGTGGCGGACGCCGTCGCAGTGGTGCACGGCCTCCGGGAGCGGGAGGCGGTGGTCGTCGGGCACGACTGGGGTGCGGGCGTGGCCGCGAACTCCGCGCTGCTCAGGCCGGACGTCTTCCGCGCGGTCGGGCTGCTGAGCGTCCCGTACGCGCCGCGCGGCGGGCCGCGGCCCAGCGAGGTCTTCGCGGGGATGGGCGGGGACGAGGAATTCTATGTCTCGTACTTCCAGCGGCCGGGACGGGTCGAGGCGGAGATCGAGCCCGACGTACGCGGCTGGCTCGCGGGCCTGTACGCGTCGCTGTCCGCCGACACGATGCCCGCGCCCGGGGCGCCCGACCCGCATTTCGTCGGCCGGGGCGGCGAGTTGCGCGACCGCTTCCCCGCGGGGACGCTGCCCGGCTGGCTCGGCGAGGACGACCTCGACGTCTACGCCGAGGAGTTCGAGCGGACCGGCCTGAGCGGGGCGCTGGCGCGCTACCGCGCCATGGACCGGGACTGGGAGGACCTCGCCGACGTGGACGGCGCCCCGATCACCCAGCCGTCCCTCTTCGTCGGCGGCGGCCTGGACGCCTCCACGACCTGGATGTCCGACGCGATCAAGGCCTATCCCGTGACGTTGCCCGGCCTGGTCTCCTCGCACATCCTTGAAGGCTGCGGCCACTGGATCCAGCAGGAGCGCCCCGCCGAGATCAACCGGCTGCTGATCGACTGGCTCGGTGCGCTGCCGCGCTGATACGGCGGAGCGTGTCGATACGATCACGCCATGCAGGCAAGCGGGCCGGTCGGCGCCGGGCGGGTCTGGTACGCGGCGTACGGCTCCAACATGGATACGGCACGGTTGCGTTGCTATCTGGCGGGCGGCTGCCCGCCGGGCGGGAACCGTACGTATCCAGGGGCTCGGGACCGCAGCGTGCCGGTGCGGTCGGCGGCCGTCGAACTGCCCGGGGTGGTGTACTTCGCGGACCGGTCGCCGGTGTGGCTGGGCGGGCGCGCCTTCTACGACCCGGACGCGGACGGCACGGTGTGGGCGCGGGCGCATCTGGTGACCGCGGGGCAGTTCTCCGACATCGCCGCCCAGGAGATGTACCGGCCGCCCGGCCAGGACCTCGACTTCGGCGCGGTGCTCGCGGACGGCCGGGCGCGGCTCGGTCCGGGACGCTACGAGACGCTGGTCCATGCGGGCGACCTGGACGGCCTCCCCCTGCTGACGTTCACGGCGCCTTGGCGGCTCGACGACGTGGCATGGACGAAGCCGTCGGCCGCGTACGTACGGCTGATGGCCGCAGGCCTGCTCGGCGCGGGCGCGTGGGAGGCGGGCGCGATCGCCCGCTATGTCGCGTCGCGGCCGGGCGCCGCGGGGCACTGGACGGCCGAGGAGGTCATGCGGCTGCTCGCCGACGCCGCCATCTGACGGGCGTCTACGCTCCCGGCATGGGAATGCGCGAGCCGCTCGTCACGATGGTCCACGCGTGCCGGCGGGACGGGCGCGGCGGCAGCCCGACCGCGGTCCTCGCCGAGACGGGGCTGGGCGACGAGGAGCGGGCGGCGGTGGCCCGGCGGTCCGGCGCCTCGCACGCGGTCTTCGTGGCCGAGGGCGCTGTGGACGGCGAGGGCGCGGCGCTGCGGTTCTTCACCGCCGAGGGCGAACTGCCGTCCTGCGGGCACGGGACGGTGGCGGCGCTGGCGTATCTGGCCGAACGGGCGGGGGGCGGGACGCGGCGGCCCTACGAGGCCACGCTGCGGGCCGGCGGCCGGGACTTCGCCGGGCGCGCGGCACGGGACGGCGGCGCCTACCTGGCCGAATTCCGCACCGGGAAGGTGGACTTGCGGGCGGCGGCGGAGGACGAGGCCGGGCCGGTGCGCGAGGCCTTCCGCCGTACGACAGAGGGCTTCCCGGACGGCGCGCTGATCGCCTCGCTCGGGCGGCCGCGGCTGCTGCTGCCGGTGGCGGACCGGGACGTCCTCGGCGCGCTCGACCCGGACCAGGAGCGGCTGCGCGCCGCCTGCGACCGGCTCGGCCTGCTGGGCTGTTACGCCTATACGCCGCCGGCGGAAGGCGGGCGTCTCGCGGCCCGGATGTTCGCACCGTCCATCGGGGTGCCCGAGGACATCGCCAACGCCAACAGCACGGCCTGCCTGGCCGCTTGGCTCGCCGGGCGGGGCGTGGCCGGTGTGACCGTCGAGACGGGTGACGCGCTGGGCGTGCCGTCCGCGGTCACGGCGGTCGCGGAGCCGGACCTGTCGGTGCGGGTCGGCGGGTGGGCGGCCGTGGGGTGAGCCGGGCCCGTCGGCTGCCAGGGCGGTGTCGGACCCCCGTTCTACGGTGGTGGGTATGAACGACGTGCGCGGGGCAGTGGTGGAGCTGGTCGGCTGGGGGGAGGGGGATTTCTGGCTGCTGGAGCGGGTCAATGCCCCGGAGATGACGGAGCACCTCGGAGGGCCGGAGAGCGCGGAGCAGCTGGAGCGGCGGCACCAGCGGTATCTGGAGCTCGCGGCCGGGAGGATGTTCCGGGTGGTGCTCGCGGAGAGCGGGGAGACCGCGGGCTCCGTCGGGTACTGGGAGCGCGAGTGGCGGGACGGGACGGTGTGGGAGACCGGCTGGGGGGTGCTGCCGGAATTCCAGGGGCGGGGGCTGGCGGTGGCGGCGGCCAGGGCGGTGACCGTGGCGGCGCGTGAGGCGGGGACGCACCGGTATCTGCACGCGTTTCCCGGTGCCGACCACGCGGCGTCGAACGCGGTCTGCCGCAAGGCGGGGTTCGAGCTGCTGGGGGAGGTCGCGTTCGAGTACCCGAAGGGGAGCTGGATGACGTCGAACAACTGGCGGGTGGACCTGGCCGGCGGCGGGTAGGGGCGGGGCGGGCCGCGGCGGTCGGGGGCGGTCGGTGGCCCGTGGTGGGCGGTCGCCCGGGGGGAAATCGGGTCGCCGCGGCCGGCCGGGGCGGGGAGCATGCCCTGATGGACTACTCAGGACCGCCGCAAGGCGAAGTGCCGGTGCCCGCCCCGATCGCCGCTTTCGCGGGCGGGCGGCCGGTGCTGCCGGTGTGGGTCAACAGATCGGGCGGCGTGACCTTCCGGTTGGGGGACGGCGACGGCCGGCTGTTCGCCAAGTGGGCGCCCGCCGGGTCCGGTCTCGACCTCGGCGCGGAGGCGGCGCGGCTGCGCTGGGCCGTGGACTTCACGCCGGTGCCCCGGGTGGTGGGCCACGGCCTGGACGGTGCCGGGGGCGGCGAGTGGCTCGTCACGGAAGGTCTGCCGGGGGAAAGCGCGGTCAGCCCGCGCGGGAAGGCGGACCCGAAGGCCACCGTGCGGGCGCTGGGCGCGGGCCTGCGCGCGCTGCACGACCGGCTGCCGGTCGACGACTGCCCGTTCAGCTGGTCCGTGGAGCGCCGCCGGGCCAAGGCCCTCGCGGCGGGCGAGACCGTCCCGGCCGGGCCGCCGCCCCCGGTCGACCGGCTGGTCGTCTGCCACGGCGACGCGTGCGCCCCCAACACCCTTCTGGACGAGAACGGTTCCTGGTCCGCCCACGTCGACCTCGGCGCGCTCGGTGTCGCCGACCGCTGGGCCGACCTCGCGGTCGGTGCCGGGAATCTGGACTTCAACTTCGGCCCCGGGTGGGAAGGGACGTACTACGACGCCTACGGCATCGCGCCCGACCCGGAGCGCATCGCCTTCTACCGCCTGCTGGGCGGCTTCAGCCGGTGACGTGTCCCGGCGGCTTCAGCTCGTGACGCCCTCGGGCGCCGCCGGCGACCGGTGCCAGGCCGTGCGGTAGGCGGAGGGGGCCAGGCCGGTGCGGCGTGTGAGGTGGTGGCGCAGCGAGTCGGGGGTCGACAGGCCGCTCAGGTCGGCCACCCGGGGGATCGGCAGGTCGGTGGTCTCCAGCAGCTCCTGGGCGCGGTTGACGCGCTGGTGCAGCAGCCATTGCAGCGGGCTCAGGCCGGTCTCGGCGTGGAAGCGGCGGGTCAAGGTCCGCACGCTGGTGCGGGCGTGGGCGGCCAGGTCGGCGCGGGTGAGGGGCCGGTCGAGGCGGGTCAGCGCCCAGGCGCGGGTCGGGGCGAGCGACGTGCCGTTCTCCGGCGGCAGCGGGGTGTCGATGAACTGCGCCTGCCCACCCGGGCGTACGGGCGCGGCCACCACCAGCCGCGCGGTGGCATTCGCCGTCGCGGCGCCGTAGTCCTTGCGGATCAGGTGCAGGCACAGGTCGATCCCGGCGGACAGCCCGGCGGAGGTGAGGATGCCGCCGTCGTCGACGTAGAGCACACCGGGGCGCAGCTCCACCCGGGGGTGACGGGCGCTGAATTCGGCGGACTTCGCCCAGTAGGTGGTCGCGGGGCGGCCGTCGAGCAGGCCCGCCTCGGCCAGCACGAAGGCGCCGGTGCAGATCGACACGACCCGCCGCCCCGCGGCATGGGCGGTGCGCAGCAGGTCGAGCACCCGCGGGTCGACGTCGTCGCGGGCGCCGGTGCCGGTGACGATCACCGTGTCGGCGTCGGCGGCGGCGTCCAGGCCGTGCGCCACGGCGATCTCCAGGCCGCCGCCCGCGGTGACCAGGCGGCCGGGCTCCGCGGTGCAGACCCGCACGTCGTAGCCGGGCCTGCCGCGTACGGCAAGTTCGCCGAGCACCAGGTCGGGGATCGTCAGGTCGAAGGCGGTGACCGGCGGCACCGCGATGACGGCCACCCGGATCGGGGCGGGCCCCTGCGGGGCGGGAACGGTCATGGCCCGAACCTCCGTAGGTTTGGCATCCGGGCCACTACCCTACCGGCGGCCCCTCGCGGAGGGTTGAGGGCGGACCACCCGCCGAGAAGGAGCGAATCCCGTGTCGCAGCACGCCAACACCGCTGTCGTGGTCGGAGCCGGAGCCACCGGCTCAGCCGCCGCCGTCCTGCTCGCCGAGTCCGGCGACCGGGTCCTGCTGGTCACCCGCGGCGGCTCCGGCCCCGGCCACCCCCGTATCGAACGCGTCGCCGCGGACGCGGGCGACCCCGTACGGCTCACCGCCATCGCCGCCGGCGCGGACGTGCTGATCAACTGCGCGATGCCGCCGTACGACCGCTGGCCGGCCGAATTCCCGCCGCTGGCAGCCTCGTTGCTCAGCGCGGCGGAGGCGACCGGCGCCGGGTACGTGATGCTCGGCAACCTCTACGGCTACGGCCCGGTCGACGGGCCCTTCACCGACGACCTGCCGCTCGCGCCGAGCAGCGTCAAGGGCGAGGTGCGGGCCCGGATGTGGCAGGACGCGCTGGCGTCGTACGAGGCGGGGCGGGCACGCGTCACCGAGGTGCGGTCCAGCGACTTCCTCGGCGGCGGCGCCTACTCCCCCTTCACGATCCTGGTCGGCGACCAGGTGCTCGCCGGAAGGCCCGCCGCCTACCCCGGCGACCTCGACGCCCCGCACAGCTGGTGCTACGCCGGCGACGTGGCCCGCACGCTGGTGGCGGCGGCCCGGCACGAGGACTCCTGGGGGCGGGCCTGGCACGTGCCGCCCACCTCGGACCTCCCGGTCCGCGACCTCGCGGCCCGCCTCGCCGCCCGAGCCGGCGCCCCCGCGCCCCGACTTTTCCGCATGACGGCGGCGGAACTCGACGCTGCGGCCCGCGCCGACCCGATCACCGCGGAATTCCCCGAGGTGCTCTACCTGCTCGACCGCCCGCTGCTCCTCGACGCGACCCCGACCACCGAGAAGCTGGGCGTGACGGCGACCCCGCTGGACGAGGTCCTCGACAGCATGGCGACGCGGACGCCCTGAGCCGGGCGGCTGTGGGGGCCGGGCCCGGCGGGAGCTGTGCGAGTGCGATGAAGGGGCGGAGCCCGGCGGGTGCTATGCAGGTGCGGTGACCGAGACCCCGCTGCCGCGCCCCTTCGACGCCGTCCTGTGCGACATCGACAACGTCATCCGCCACTACGACCCGTCCCCGCTCACCGCGCTGGAGCGTGCCGTCGGCCTGGCCGAGGGGACCACGGCGCGGATCGCGTTCGCGCCCGAGGTCGACATGCCGCTGCTGCTGGGGGAGATCACCCCGCGTGAGTGGGTGGAGTCGATCGCGGCGGCCTTCGCCCGGCAGGGGGTGCTCGGCGCGGCGGACGCGCGGCCGCTGGCCGCCACGCTGGCCGCGTCGCCCTTCGCCGCCGACCAGGCGGTCGTCGGGCTGCTGCGCCGGATACGCGGCGAGGCCGGGCTGCCGCTGGTCCTGGTCAGCAACGCGTCCGTCGACCTGGAGGACGACCTCGCGGCGCTGGGGCTCATCGATCTGGCCGACCACGTGGTCAGCAGCGCGCGGGTCGGGGTGGCCAAGCCCGACCCGCGCATATACGCCATCGCCG
The DNA here is from genome assembly GCA_036015235.1 of Streptomyces sp. NBC_00433. Lineage (NCBI taxonomy): Bacteria > Bacillati > Actinomycetota > Actinomycetes > Kitasatosporales > Streptomycetaceae > Streptomyces > Streptomyces sp. NBC_00433. The sequence goes on from CP107926.1 coordinate 4,964,477, forward strand.
TGGACCACGCGGGAGTGGCGGCGGAGCGCTGCCTGTTCGTGGACGACTCGCGGGAGAACGTCGACGCGGCCCTCGCCCTGGGCATGAGCGCGCTGCACTACCGCGAGCCCGACGACCTGCGGGACGCGCTCGCACCGGCCTTCACGACCACCCAACTGCGCCCGGCCCCCTGAGTACCCGGCCAGGGGACATCCGCGGGCCCCGCGTATCCGTTTCCGCCGACGTCCCCGGGGTGGAGGGCCCCGCGCACACGTCCCCCGCTCCCGGGGGCAGCCCGGCCCGCGGGTGTCCGCGAGCCCCATGTCCCCGCCGCGCCCCGTAGCGTCGTGCGTCCGCGCCGGACGCGCCCCGCCGCCCGCCGCACCGGGGCCGGGACCTTTTCTGCAAGCCGCGCGCCGCGCTTTCTCAGACGATTCACAGAATCGGCCAAGACTGCTCTCATAGCGCGCGCACAGGCTATTGCGCATGACGACGACACCCATCGCTCCCGCCGCGGCCTACCCCGCCGCGAAGCCCGCCGCGGGCACCGCGCCCGCCGCTGACCTGGCACGTCCCGACGGCTCGCCGGTGCGCGTGCTCGTCGTGGACGACGAGACACCGCTCGCCGACCTGCTGTCGATGGCCCTGCGTTACGAGGGCTGGCAGGTGCACACCGAGGGCGACGGCGCCGGGGCGCTGCGTGCCGCGCGGGAGTCGCGGCCCGACGCGGTCGTGCTCGACGTGATGCTGCCGGACATGGACGGCCTCGAAGTGCTGGCCAGGCTGCGCCGCGAGACGCCGGACGTGCCGGTGCTGTTCCTGACCGCGAAGGACGCCGTCGAGGACCGCATCGCGGGCCTGACGGCGGGCGGCGACGACTACGTCACCAAGCCCTTCAGCCTGGAGGAGGTCGTCGCCCGGCTGCGCGGCCTGCTGCGCCGCTCCGGCGCGGCCGCCGTACGCAACGAGTCGCTGCTGACGGTAGGCGACCTGGTCCTGAACGAGGACAGCCACGAGGTCAGCCGCGGCGGCCTCAACATCCACCTGACCGCGACCGAGTTCGAGCTGCTGCGCTACCTGATGCGCAACCCCCGCCGGGTGTTGAGCAAGGCGCAGATCCTGGACCGCGTGTGGTCGTACGACTTCGGCGGCCAGGCCAACGTCGTCGAGCTGTACATCTCCTACCTCCGCCGCAAGATCGACGTCGGACGCCCGCCGATGATCCACACCCGGCGCGGCGCCGGCTATCTGATCAAGCCGGGCGAACCGGCGTGACGCTGCCGCGCAGGCGGCGGGGGCGCGGCGGACGCACGCGCGGCACATGGTCGCTGCGCCGCCGGCTCGTCGCGTCCTGCGTGGCGCTCGTCGCCGTGGTCTGCACGGTGATCGGCGCGGTCACCATCTTCGCGCTGCACGACTTCCTCTACGGCCAGCTCGACGGCAAGGTGCGCGACCTGGCGGTCCGCGCGTCCGGACCGCACGGCGGCCCCGGCGGGCCCGGCTCCGGCGCACCCCGGGCCGACCGGCCCGACGGCATACCCCTGGCCTTCCTGATCGGCGGCGGGCAGCCCGGCGAGACCGTCGGCGCCGTCGTCAGCGCGTCCGGTCACGTCACGCAGGCCGCGGTCAGCGCCACCGGGTCCACCGGCTCCGGCGGCCTGGTCGCGGAAGGGCTCACCGCGGCCCAGGCCGCCGTCTTCGCGCACGTCCCGCTGGACGGCAGCCCGCACTCCCTCGGCGTGCCGGGCCTCGGCGGCTTCCGGGTGGAGGCCGCGCAGCCCTCCGCCGACGGCAGCACCGTGCTGGTCGGACTGTCCACGAAGGGCACCGAGGACACCCTGTCGACCCTGATGTGGGTCGAGGTGTCGGTGTCGGCGGCCGGCCTGGTCGCCGCGGGGCTCGCGGGCACCGCGCTGATCCGTATCTCCCTGCACCCGCTGCGCCGGGTCGCCGCGACCGCCACCCGTGTCTCCGAACTCCCTCTGGACCGCGGCGAGGTGGCCCTGCACGAGCGGGTGGCCGAGGCCGACACCGACCCGCGCACCGAGGTCGGCCAGGTCGGCGCCGCGCTGAACCGCATGCTGGGGCACGTGAGTTCCGCGCTGCATGCCCGGCAGGAGAGCGAGACCCGGGTGAGGCGCTTCGTCGCCGACGCCAGCCACGAGCTGCGCACCCCGCTCGCCTCGATCCGCGGCTACGCCGAACTCACCCGCCGCGGCCGCGAGTCCGTCGGCCCTGACACCCAACACGCCCTGGGCCGCATCGAGTCCGAGGCCGCCAGGATGACCACCCTGGTCGAGGACCTGCTGCTGCTCGCCCGCCTCGACGCGGGCCGCCCGCTGTCCCCCGTGCCGACCGACCTGTCGCCGCTGGTCGTCGACGCGGTCAGCGACGCGCGCGCGGCCGGCGGCGGCCATGTGTGGCGGCTCGACCTGCCGGACGCCCCGGCCGTCGTGCACGGCGACCCGCAGCGCCTGCACCAGGTGCTGACCAACCTGCTGGCCAACGCCCGTACGCACACCCCGGCCGGCACCACCGTGACCGCCCGGGTCGCCGCGGACCCGGCGGGGGGCGTACGGCTCCAGGTCGAGGACGAAGGCCCCGGCATCCCCGCCGACTTGCAGCCGGTGGTCTTCGAGCGCTTCGCCCGCGGCGACGCCTCCCGCACCCGCAACGCACCCGCGGGCTCGGGCTCCGGCGGCAGTACGGGCCTGGGCCTGGCGATCGTGCAGTCCGTCGTGGCCGCGCACGGCGGCACCGTGGGGCTGGCCAGCCGGCCGGGGCGCACTGTCTTCACCGTCACCCTGCCCTCCGCACACTCACAGGCCTTCCCCAGCCTCAGCACATCGTCATGACAGGGCACTTGCCGAGTGTCGGGGTATGCGAACCCCACTCGGCGATCTGCCCGCCCGGCAGCACCTGCCGGTCGCGGACGCGGCGCCCACGACCGGCACCCCGGTGCTGGACGTCGTCATTCCCGTGTACAACGAGGAGGACGACCTGGGCACTTGCGTCCGCCGCCTGCACGCGCACCTGTCGGGCACCTTCCCGTACCCCTTCCGCATCACCGTCGCGGACAACGCCAGCACCGACCTGACCTCCGCCGTCGCCAAGTCGCTGGCCGACGAGCTGCCCGAGGTGGTCTCCTTCCGGCTGGAGCAGAAGGGCCGCGGACGCGCCCTGCGCACGGTCTGGACGGCCTCGGCGGCGCCCGTACTGGCCTACATGGACGTGGACTTGTCCACCGACCTCAACGCGCTGCTGCCACTGGTCGCCCCGCTCATCTCCGGCCACTCCGACCTGGCGATCGGCTCGCGCCTGGCCCGCTCCTCGCGGGTGGTGCGCGGCGCGAAGCGCGAGTTCATCTCGCGGGCCTACAACCTGATCCTTCGCGGCTCGCTCGCCGCCCGCTTCTCCGACGCCCAGTGCGGATTCAAGGCGATCCGCGGCGACGTGGCGCAGCGGCTGCTGCCGATGGTCGAGGACACCGGCTGGTTCTTCGACACCGAGATGCTGGTGCTCGCGGAACGCGCGGGCCTGCGCATCCACGAGGTGCCGGTGGACTGGGTCGACGACCCCGACAGCAGCGTCGAGCTGGTGCGTACCGCGAGCGACGACCTGCGGGGCGTCTGGCGGGTCGGACGGGCCCTGGCCACCGGCCAGTTGGCGCTCGACCGGCTGCGCCGCCCCTTCGGCGACGACCCGCGCGACCGCGAGCTGTCCGGTGTGCCCGCGGGACTCGCCCGCCAGCTCGTCGGCTTCTGCGTCGTCGGCGTGCTGAGCACCCTGGTCTACCTCGCGCTCTTCTCGCTCTTCCGGCTCGGCGCCGGCTCCCAGGTCGCCAACGCGCCGGCCCTGCTGCTGTCCGCGCTGGGCAATACCGCGGCCAACCGGCGGCTCACCTTCGGGGTGCGCGGCCGCGACCGCGCCATGCGCCACCAGGCGCAGGGACTGGTGGTCTTCGCCATCGGCCTCGCCCTGACCAGCGGTTCGCTCGCCGCGCTGCACACCGCGACCGCCGAGCCGTCGCACGGCAGCGAGTTGGCGGTGCTGGTCGCGGCCAACCTCGCGGCCACCGTGCTGCGCTTCCTGCTCTTCCGGGCCTGGGTCTTCCCCGAGCCGTCCCCCACCTCTGCCCCTCCGTCCTCCCCCACGTCCGACAGGAGTGCGCGATGACCGCGCCGACCCATCCGGCGGCCGCCCCCGCCGCCCCCATGCCGATCGGGCGGCGCACCTGGCGCGGCCGCCCGGACGACCCCGCCTGGGCGCGGCCGGCCCTGCTGGCCCTGCTGCTCGGCACGCTGGTCCTCTACCTCTACGACCTCGGCGCGTCCGGCTACGCCAACTCCTTCTACTCCGCCGCCGTCCAGGCCGGCAGTGAGAGCTGGAAAGCCTTCTTCTTCGGCTCCTCCGACGCCGCCAACTCCATCACCGTCGACAAGCCCCCGGCCGCGCTGTGGCCGATGGCACTGTCGGTACGGCTGTTCGGCCTCGGCTCCTGGCAGATCCTGGTGCCCGAGGCCCTGATGGGCGCCGGCACGGTCGCGCTGCTCTACGCGGCCGTACGCCGCCGCTTCGGCGCCGCCGCCGGGCTCGTCGCCGGCGCGGTCCTCGCGGTGACACCGGTCGCCGCGCTGATGTTCCGCTTCAACAACCCCGACGCGCTGCTGGCCCTGCTCATGGTCGGGACGATCTACGGCGTGCAGCGCGCCCTGGAGGACGCCCGCACCAAGTGGCTGCTGGCCGCCGGCGGGCTGCTCGGCCTGGCCTTCCTCACCAAGACCCTGCAGGCCTGGCTGATCGTCCCGGCGCTCACCGTCGTCTACGCGGTCTGCGCCCCCACCCGGCTGCGCCGCCGCCTGCTGCAACTCCTCTACGCCGGCGGCGCGATGCTGCTGGCCGGCGGGTGGTGGGTGGCGATCGTCGAGCTGTGGCCCGCGTCCTCCCGCCCCTACATCGGCGGCTCCCAGGACAACAGCTTCCTCGGCCTGACCTTCGGCTACAACGGCTTCGGCCGCATCACCGGCAATGAGACCGGCAGCGTCGGCGGCGGGGGCGGCCCCGGCGGCGGCATGTGGGGCGAGACCGGCATCGGCCGGCTCTTCGACCCGGAGATGGGCGGCCAGATCGCCTGGCTGCTGCCGGCCGCGTTCGCGCTGCTGCTGGCCGGGCTGTGGTTCACCCGCCGCGCCCCGCGCACCGACCTCGAACGCGCCGCGTTCCTGGTCTGGGGCGGTGCGCTGCTCAGCACCTTCGTGACCTTCAGCTTCATGTCCGGGATCTTCCACCAGTACTACAACATCGCCCTGGCGCCCTACGTCGCGGCGGTCACCGGCATGGGCGCGGTGCTGCTCTGGCGCCGCCGCGCCACTCTCCCCGCCGCTGCCGTGCTCGCCGCCACCGCCGCCGGCACCGGGGCGGTCTCCTACGTCCTCCTCGACCGCTCCCCGTCCTGGCACCCCTGGCTGCGCTACGCCGTCCTGACCGCGGGCATCCTCGCCGCCGTCGCCCTGCTGGCGGCGCCCTACGCGCGGTTCGCCGCGCTGACCCGCACGGCGGCCGTCGTCGGCCTCGCCGCATCCCTCGGCGGGCCCGCCGCCTACACGCTCGACACGGTGGCGACCCCGCACCAGGGCTCCATCGTCACGGCCGGGCCGGCTGTCGCCGGCGGCGGCTTCCCGGGTGGCGGTGGCCCGCGCGGCGGCATGGGCGGCGGCATGGGTGGGCCGCCCACCGGTACGTTTCCGGGTGGCCCCGGGGGTGGGGGAGCGCAGGCCCCTGCGCCAGGGCAGGGGCAGCCGGGCCAGGGGCGGGCCCAGGGCGGCTTCCCGGGCGGCCGGGGCGCCGGGGCCGCCGGGGGCGGCGGTATGGGCGGGCTGCTCAACGGCACGCAGGTCAGCTCGGCGATGACGTCCCTGCTCAAGGCCGGTGCCGGCCACTACACGTGGGCCGCCGCCGCGGTCGGCTCCCAGAACCAGGCCAGTTACCAGCTGGCCAGTGGTGTGCCCGTCATGTCCATCGGCGGCTTCAACGGCAGCGATCCGTCTCCGACGCCGGCGCAGTTCAAGCAGTACGTCGCCGACGGGCGCATCCACTACTTCATCGCCTCGGGCGGCGGGGGAATGGGGGGCGGCGGAGGCATGGGCGGCTCCGGGGCCGCCTCCCAGATCAGCTCCTGGGTCGAGTCCACGTACACGGCCAAGGCCGTGGGTTCGACGACCGTCTACGACCTGTCGTAGCCCCGGGGGTTCGGGTGCGGCCACCCGATCCCTCGGCTTGGCAGCGGCGCTCCGCTGTGGCTTGTCGCGCTTCTCCCTGCGGCCCGGTGGGGGAGAACTGCGCGACAAGCCCCCACCGGGGGAAGGTCCCGGGAGCCGGGGACGGGGGGACCCCGGGGGGAGGTCAGGCCAGGCGGGCCGGGAAGCCGCCCGTGGCCAGGGGGCCCCACCGTTCCGGGGTGACCCGGATGAGTGACTTGCCCTGGCGGAGCATCGCTTCGCGATACTCCGCCCAGTCGGGGTGCTCACCGCTGATGGTGCGGAAGTATTCGACCAGCGGCTCGACGGACTCCGGCACGTCGATGACTTCCGCGGTGCCGTCGATCTGGACCCACGGCCCGTCCCACTCGTCCGACAGGACGATGACGCTGACCCGGGGGTCGCGCCGCGCGTTGCGCGTCTTGGCCCGTTCGGGGTAGGTCGAGACGACGACGCGCCCGGCGTCGTCCACGCCGCACGTGAGCGGCGACCCCTGCGGGCGCCCGTCCGCACGGGTGGTGAGGAGGATCGCCCGGTGCCTGGGGCGTACGAAGTCGAGAAGCTCTTCCCGCGATACCGCGGTGTTCGTGGCGATGTTGGGGGCCATGCCCGCACTCTACGTCGCGCGCCCGCGCACCTCCCGCTGGAGCCCGCCGACGGGGCATGCGCGGGGCCCCCGCGTGCGCGCGCCGTCCGGCGGACGGCGTGTGCGGGTCCCGGCGGGCGGCTTCGGCCGTCCCCTGCCTCGGCCGCCGCCGGGACCCAGGACCTGGTGTCCAGGCCCTACCCGCACCTCCGTGCCTGGACCTCTCCGCTGCGGGCACAGGCCGGGTGGACGGGAGTCTCGGTGACCGGCCGTCACTCCTTCGCCGACGCCGTGCCCGGCGCGGTCTGCTGCAAACCGCTGCGGGTGCGCAGGGCCACTTCCTTGACGAAGACGACCAGCAGGAAGGACAGCAGCGCGAAGGGTGCCGCGTAGAGGAAGACGTCGCCGATGCCGTGCCCGTAGGCGCTCTCGACGACGCCGCGGACCGGCGGCGGCAGGGTCGCGACGTCGGGGATGCCGCCGCTGTCGCCGGCCGAGGCCTTGACGTGGAGCGCGGACAGGCCGTCGGAGACGAAGTGGGTGACGCGGTTGCCGAGGACGGCGCCGAGCGCGGTGACGCCGACGGCGCCGCCGAGCGAGCGGAAGAAGGTCACCAGGGAGCTGGCGGCGCCGAGGTCGGCGGCGGAGACCTGGTTCTGCACGGCGAGGACGAGGTTCTGCATCATCATGCCGACGCCGAGGCCGAGCAGCGCCATGTAGACGGCGACCTGCCAGTAGGGGGTGTCGTAGCGGAGCAGGCCGAGGGTCGCGGAGCCGGCGGTGAGCAGCAGGCCGCCGGCGACCAGGAAGGCCTTCCAGCGCCCGGTGCGGGTGATGACCTGGCCGGTGACGGTCGAGGCGGCGAACAGCCCGGCGATCATCGGGATGGTCATGATGCCGGACATCGTGGGGGTGCGGCCGCGGGCCAGCTGGAAGTACTGGCTGAGGAAGACCGTGCCGGCGAACATCGCGACGCCGACGAAGAGGCTGGCCAGCGAGGTGAGGGTGATCGTCTTGTTGCGGAAGAGCCGCAGCGGCACGATCGGCTGCGAGGCCCGCGACTCGACCCGGAGGAAGACGGCGCCGAGCAGGACCGCGGCGGCCACCATGGCGTACGACTGCCAGGACAGCCAGGCGTAGTTCTGGCCGGCCAGCGAGACCCAGACCATCACGAGGGAGACGGCCGCGGTGATGAAGAAGGCGCCGGCCCAGTCGATGGTGACCTTCCGCTTGACCACCGGCAGGTGCAGCGTCTTCTGCAGCACGATCAGCGCGATGACCGCGAAGGGCACGCCGACGTAGAAGCACCAGCGCCAGCCGAGGGCGGAGTCGACGATGACGCCGCCGACCAGCGGGCCGCCGACGGTGGCGACGGCGAAGGTGGCGCCGAGGTAGCCGCTGTAGCGGCCGCGCTCGCGGGGCGAGATCATCGCGGCCATGATCACCTGGGTGAGCGCGGACAGGCCGCCCGCGCCGACGCCCTGGATCAGCCGGCAGCCGATGAGCATCCCGGGGCTGGTGGAGAAGCCGGCCACGACGGAGCCGGCGACGTAGATCACCAGCGCCAGCTGGATCAGCAGCTTCTTGCTGAAGAGGTCGGAGAGCTTGCCCCAGATCGGGGTGGTGGCGGTGACGGCGAGCAGCGAGGCCGTGACGACCCAGGTGTACGCGCTCTGGCCGCCGCCGATGTCGGAGAGGATCCGCGGCAGGGCGTTGGAGACGATGGTGGACGACAGGATCGCCACGAAGAGCCCGAGCAGCAGCCCGGAGAGGGCCTCCATGATCTGCCGGTGCGACATCGGCGCCCCGCCCGGGGTGTCGAGCGGGGTGGTGGTGCGTGCGGTTGTCGACGGGGTCGCCATCAGGCCTCCACTTGATTGCCTGAAGCAACCATAAGAGGAGATGGTTGTATAGGGCAAGTTCTGTGGGCCTGCTGTGGCGTACGCCACGAAGCGTTCACTCACTCGTCACCCACCGCTGCCGGACCGTCGCCGAGGTGCGAAAATTGCCCGATCAGGCGCAGATGAGGGGCCTGCGGGGGGTGCGGGGGATTCCGCCGACACGCTAGGGTCAGGCGGCATGTCGAACAACCCTGAGAACAACTACGATCCGGCCGGCAGCACCCAGATGTTCCGTGCCTTCGTGGACGAGCAGCCGGCCCCCGTCGAGGTGCAGCGGGCGCAGGCCCGACCCCGCACGGGGCTGATCATCGGACTGGTCGTCGCGGTGGTCGTCATTGTCGGAGTGGTCGCACTCGCCATGAAGTGAGGCGCCCGACCACTCCGTCCCGTCCTCACGCCTCCGCGGTCAGGCCCTCGCGCAACTGGGCCAGTGTGCGGGTCAGCAACCGGGAGACGTGCATCTGGGAGATGCCGACCTCCTCGCCGATCTGCGACTGCGTCATGTTCGCGAAGAAGCGCAGCATGATGATCTGGCGCTCGCGCGGCGGCAGCTGGGCGAGCAGCGGCTTGAGCGACTCGCGGTATTCGACGCCTTCGAGCGCGGCGTCCTCGTAGCCGAGGCGGTCGGCCAGTGTGCCCTCGCCGCCGTCGTCCTCGGGCGGCGGGGAGTCCAGCGAGCTGGCCGTGTAGGCGTTGCCGACCGCGAGGCCGTCGACGACGTCCTCCTCGGACACGCCCAGGCACAGGGCGAGTTCCGCCACGGTCGGCGAGCGGTCGAGCCGCTGGGACAGCTCGTCGCTGGCCTTGGTGAGGGCCAGCCGCAGCTCCTGGAGCCGCCGCGGCACCCGCACCGACCAGGAGGTGTCACGGAAGAACCGCTTCACCTCGCCGACGATGGTCGGCATCGCGAACGTGGGGAATTCCACCCCGCGCTCGCAGTCGAAGCGGTCGATCGCCTTGATCAGGCCGATCGTGCCGACCTGGACGATGTCCTCCATCGGCTCGTTGCGGCTGCGGAAGCGGGCCGCCGCGTAACGCACGAGCGGGAGGTTCAGCTCGATCAGCGTGTCGCGTACGTAGGTGCGTTCCGGGCTGTCCACCGGCACTTCCGCAAGGCGCAGGAAGAGCGAGCGGGACAGCGTACGGGTGTCGATGGCCTCGCCGTGAAGAGCATCGTGCGGTGCGTCGGTGGTACGGAGCACCTTGGGACTGCCCACCTGTACGGACATGCCACCCCCTTGAGGTCGCGGACGGGTGTCGCGAGCGACGTTGTTCCTCCACTGGAATACCGGAGGTGCGCTCGCGACAAACGCGGTATCCGCAGAATGTCACATGTCGGCAACACGCTGTAGCGCCAAGTCGACATATCTGTGCAGGTGGCTTAATCCCTTTCGGTTACGCTTCGAGCTGGTTTGCGGACCTCAGCCTGGCGAAGCTGCGGGACAGCAGCCGGGACACGTGCATCTGGGAAACTCCCAGCTCGGCGCTGATCTGGGACTGCGTCAGGTTGCCGAAGTAGCGCAGCAGCAGGATCCGGCGCTCCCGCTCGGGAAGCTGCACCAGAAGATGCCGGACCAGGTCGCGGTGCTCGACGCCGGACAGCGCCGGGTCCTCGTAGCCGAGCCGGTCGAGCAGCCCCGGGGCCCCGTCGCCCTCCTGTGCCGCCTCCAGCGAGGTCGCGTGGTAGGCACGGCCCGCCTCCAGGCAGGCCAGCACCTCGTCCTCCGACAGCTTCAGCCGCTCGGCGATCTCCGCGGTGGTGGGCGACCTGCCGTGCAGCACGGTCAGGTCCTCGATCGCGCCGCTGACCTGCACCCACAGCTCGTGCAGCCGGCGCGGTACGTGCACGGTCCTGACGTTGTCGCGGAAGTAACGTTTGATCTCGCCGACCACGGTCGGCATCGCGAAGGTCGGGAACTGCACCCCGCGCTCCGGGTCGAACCGGTCGATCGCGTTGATCAGCCCGATGGTGCCGACCTGGACCACGTCCTCCATCGGCTCGTTGCGGCTGCGGAAGCGGGCCGCGGCGTAGCGCACCAGCGGCAGGTTGACCTCGATCAGTGCCGCGCGGACCCTGGTGTGCTCGGGTGTGCCGGGATCCAGTGTGCGAATCTGTTCGAACAGCACCTGGGTGAGTGCCCGTGCGTCCGCCGCGTTGGTGCTCGGGGTACGCGTCCTGCCGCGGGGATAGGTCGTTGACGCCGTACGGGCCGGCACCGGCACATCACACCCCACACTGGTCGACTCATCCGGCAAAAGCGGTCATAGCATCACAATTCATGTGCGGGGTGCGCAAGCACCGCATATTGCCGTGTTGTACAACCGCAGTGCGCCCGAGCACGAAGAAGCCCCCCGCCGTACCCGGCGGGGGGCTTGCCGCGGAGATTCCGTGCGGCTCAGATCTCGTAGTCGGCGATCACCCAGGTGGCGAATTCCGCCCAGGGCGCCACCGCGGCCTGGTGCGCAGGGTGCTCGATGTAGCGCGTCAGCGCGTCGCCGTCGGCGACGGAGGAGTTGATCGCGAAGTCGTACGCGACGGGCCGGTCGCTCACGTTCCAGCCGGTCTCCCAGGACGCCACCTCCGGCACCTGCGCCCCCAACTCGGCGAACCCCCGGGCCCCCGCCACGACCCGCGGCTCGTCCCGCGAGACGCCCTCGTTGAGCTTGAACAGCACCAGATGCCGGATCATCCAAATACCTCGCTCGCTACGTGCTGGCTGTCGTGCTAGTTGGCAAGGTCGTGCATGAACTTGCCGATGCTCTTGGCCGCGTTCGATATCCCGACGAAGCCTACTTGCACAAGATCGGCTGCCCTGGCCGGCTGGTTGATGATCGTGTAGAGCACGAAGATCACCAGCACGTACGTGGCGACCTTCCTCGCCTGCGCCATGCTCCTTGCCCTCCCCAGCCGAAGCCCCGCACCAACGGTCACAAGTGTGCAATCAGCGAAGTCTATCCATCACTTGGCGCCACCAGACGCCCGCCCGGCCCTCTGATCCTATGAACGCCATCGGCGTCCGGGTGCGGGCGGGGTCTGCGCCGCCGTCAGGTGAGGACGCGCCCGAGGAAGCCGTGGATGTAGCCGCTGATGGCGTCCAGGTGGGTCTCCAGGGCGAAGTGCCCGGCGGGCAGCAGATGGACCTCCGCGTCCGGCAGGTCGCGGGAGAAGGCCCGTGCGCCGTCCGGCCCGAAGATCTCGTCCCGCTCGCCCCATACCGCGAGCAGCGGCACCTGGCTGGTGCGGAAGTATTCCTGCAGCTGCGGGTATCCGTCGATGTTCGTCGGATAGTCGCGGAAGAGCGCGAGCTGGACCTCGTCATTGCCGGGCCGCTCCAGCAGGAGCTGGTCGAGGGTCCAGGTGTCGGGGCTCACCAGGCTGGTGTCGCTGGCGCCGTTCTCGTACTGCCAGCGGGTCGTGCTGGGGCTGAACTTGGCCCGTGCGCCCGGCTCGGTGTCGCGGCTCGGCTCGGTGGCGTAGGCGAACAGGTCGTCCCAGAAGGGCTTGGCGAAGCCCTCCATGTAGGCGTTGCCGCTCTGCGAGATGATCGCGGTGACGTCGAAGGCCGGGTCGAGCGCCAGGCGCCAGCCGATCGGTGCCCCGTAGTCGTGCACGTAGATGGCGAAGCGCTGGACGTCCAGCTCCCGCAGGAGCCCGGCGGTGACGGCGGCGAGGCTGTCGAAGGTGTAGTCGAACGCGTCGACCTTGGGCATGGCGGAGTGGCCGTATCCGATGTGGTCGGGCGCGATCACGTGGTAATCGTCCGCCAGCGCGGGGACGAGATGGCGGAACATGTGCGAGCTGCTGGGGAATCCGTGCAGCAGCACCACGACGGGTGCGTCACTGGGCCCGGCCTCGCGGTAGAAGACTTCCTGGCCGTTCACGGTCGCTGTCTTGTGTCGCGTGGGTAGCACATCGACCTCCGCGCGCCCCTCGGGGCGCGAACGGCGCCAGATCCGCCTGTGCACAACCGAGTCGAGTCATCGGATGGAGCGGTCGCCGCGAAGGCTGGGGAGTCGTCTCTCCCTGGGCGGCACGGGGCCTCGCGACAAATGACGCCTGCTGCCACTCATTCCACGCTAGACCCGCCCCGCGGACACGGCAAAGGCGCACAGCCGCCGCGCCGCCGCTCCCACCGGGCCGCGCTCCTCCGCCGACGCAGAACGCCCGCCCACTCGACCGAGTGGGCGGGCGCTCTCGCAGTTCAGAGCGGTAGCGGTGGGATTTGAACCCACGGAGGAGTTGCCCCCTCACACGCTTTCGAGGCGTGCTCCTTAGGCCGCTCGGACACGCTACCGAGACAGATCCTAGCCCACCCGGAGGCGTGCTCCGAAATCCTTAAGGGCCTGCTGTCCGGAAGAAGTGGGTCAGCAGGGCGGACGCGGGGGCCGGGAGGACGCCGGCGATGACCTCGGGGCGGTGGTTGAGGCGGCGGTCGCGGATCAGGTCCCACAGGGACCCGGCCGCGCCTGCCTTGGTGTCGGTGGCCGCGTAGACGACCCGGTCGAGGCGGGACTGGACGATGGCACCGGCGCACATCGTGCAGGGTTCGAGGGTGACCACCAGGGTGCAGCCGGTCAGCCGCCACCGGCCGGTGGCCTCGGCGGCGCGGCGGATGGCCAGGATCTCGGCGTGTCCGGTCGGGTCGCCGGTGGCCTCGCGCTCGTTGCGGGCGCGGGCCAGCACGGTCGTACCGTCCGGGGACAGCACGACCGCGCCCACCGGGACGTCGCCGGTGAGCGGGGCCTGTTCCGCCTCCGCCAGGGCCAGCCGCATGGCGGCGGCCCACGGGTCGCGTACCGGGTCGGCCTGGTCGGCCGGATCCGCGGCATTCCCTGGCGGAGGCTCCGGTGGCGGTGGGTGTGCTGTCAGCGGACCGCCTCCAGTACGTCGGCACAGCCGAGCGCCTCGGCGATCTCGCCCAGCGCCTCCCCGGTGAGCGCGCCGTCGCCGCTGAGTGCCAGCAGCTCCTTGGTGCTCATGCCCAGGTCGACCAGCAGGTCGGTCTCCCCGAGCGGGCCGGTCGGCACATGGTCTTCCGAGAGGCCCGCCACGGCGTCCTCGGCATCGTCGGTTTCGCCGTCCTCGGTGCCGTCGAGGTCGACCAGGTCGTCGAGGTCCTCCGGGTCGCGGCCCAGCACCTCGTCCGTGAGCAGGATCTCTCCGTACGAGCTGCGGGCGGCGGCTGCCGCGTCGGACACGTAGATCCTGGGATCCTCTTCACCGTCCACCCGGATGACGCCGAACCAGGCGTCCTCCTGCTCGATGAAGACCAGAACCGTTTCCTCCTCGTCGCCGGCCGCGCGGGCCAGATCGCTCAGATCGGCGAGGGTTTCCACATTGTCGAGATCGGGTTCGCTCGCGTGCCAACCGTCCTCGGTGCGCGCGAGCAGTGCGGCGAAGTACACCGTGACTCTCCCACTGGTCTCAGGCCGTCCGGACCGGGAGGGGCCGCTTTCGACTTCTGTCGGCCCCACCCATCGGCATCGTGGCAGAAACCAGGCCTTTGCGAAGGGTCTTCGGCACTGCGACGTGCCAGGTCTTCGTCACTTCTGCGAGATTCGGCGATCTTGTACGGCCATTGTGGGGGTGCGGAGGTCACCCGGAGCCGGTGAAGCGGTCACGCTGCGCTCACGGGCGCACATCGGAGATCACGGACATTCACCAACGGAAGGTCCGCATCCGCATCTGCTGCCGCATCCGTGCGGCGCGTGCCTTGCGGGGCTGGACCCGCTCGCGCAGCTCCTTCGCCTCGTTGAGCTCCCTGAGGAACGAGGCGCGCTTGCGTCGGCGCTCCAGATCGCGGTCGTCGTCGTGGTCCGCCATCGGCGCCCACCATCCCTGGACTCGGTTCACCCGGGTGACGCACCGGGCGTACAGAGCCAGTTTCCCTCTTACGGGCGGTTTACCCCACCGGCCGCGCACGAGCCGCGGGTGAAGCGGGGCTGGCGGGGGCCCCCGGGGCGGCGGATACAGTCATCCGTATGCGTCTCCACGTTGTCGACCACCCGCTGGTCGCGCACAAGCTCACCACCCTGCGCGACGAGCGCACCGACTCCCCGACCTTCCGGCGGCTCGCCGACGAGCTGGTCACCCTGCTCGCCTACGAGGCAACCCGCGACGTCAGGACCGAGCAGGTCGACATCCGCACGCCTGTCGCGCCCACCACCGGGGTGCGGCTGTCGTATCCGCGGCCCCTGGTGGTGCCGATCCTGCGGGCCGGCCTCGGCATGCTCGACGGCATGGTCCGGCTGCTCCCCACGGCCGAGGTCGGCTTCCTCGGCATGGTCCGCGACGAGCAGACCCTGGAGGCGACGACATACGCCACCCGGATGCCCGACGACCTGTCCGGCCGGCAGGTCTACGTGGTCGACCCGATGCTGGCCACCGGCGGCACCCTGGTCGCCGCGATCAACCTGCTCATCGACCTGGGCGCCGACGACGTCACGGCCCTGTGCCTGCTCGCCGCCCCCGAGGGTGTCGAGCTGATGGAGCGGGAGCTGGCGGGCAAGCCGGTGACCGTGGTCACCGCGGCGGTCGACGACCACCTCAATGACCGCGGCTTCATCGTCCCGGGCCTCGGCGACGCGGGCGACCGCCTCTACGGCACGGTCGGCTAGGACCTCGCGGTGATGCCCGGGAGGGCATCCCCGTCAGTGGCGGACTGCCGCCGCTGACGGGGTCGGGGCGGCGCAGGCGGGCTTGGGCGCGGGCGGGTTGGCGGCCACGATGCGGGCCTTGGTCGCGTCCGCCGGGCTCGCCAGCGCGGTGAAGCCCGCGCCGATCATCAGATCGACACTCTTGTCCTTACGCGTCGGATCGATTTTCACCGACGATCCCGCCACCTGGGTGCCGGCCTCCCGGGCGGCGGCCTCCGCGGCGGGGCCCGCCACGATCAGCGCCGTCTGGGTGACCTTCTTGTCGTAAGGCGCCGGCGCATTGCCGAACTTGTTCACCTTGAAGCCGCGTTTGGCCAGCACGTCGGCGGTGGACTTGGCCAGGCCGCCCCTCGGTGTGGCGTTGTACACATTTATCGTCACGCCGGCGGGCTGCGGCAGCGCCATCGGCTTCAGCGCGGGCACAGGCGTCGCGGTGCAGGGGCGGCTCTGCGGGGCGGCATTCGCCTTGGTGTCGCCATCGTCACCCCTGAAGGCGTGAAAGAGCTGCAGCGCGCCCCAGCCGAACAGGCCCAGCACGACGACCGAGGCGACGAGCGCGGCCACCACACGGCCGCGCTTTCTGGGTCGCCGCATCCGCGGATACGTGTCCCCGGTGACTCGGTACTTCCCGCCCATCCCAGAGGGCGTCAGCATGCTCATGAGCGCAGCGTAAGCGGATTGTCAGTCCATCTCCAGGACCCGGGCGTGGAGCACTTGACGCTGCTGCAGCGCGGCGCGTACCGCCCGGTGCAGGCCGTCTTCCAGATAGAGATCACCCTGCCATTTGACGACATGTGCGAAGAGGTCGCCATAGAAGGTGGAGTCCTCGGCGAGCAGCGTCTCCAGGTCGAGCTGTCCCTTGGTGGTCACCAACTGGTCCAGCCGCACGGGTCGGGGGGCGACGTCCGCCCACTCACGCGTACTCACCCGGCCGTGGTCCGGGTACGGCCGAGTGCTTCCGATGCGCTTGAAGATCACACGGAAAGCCTACCGGTCCGGCTTGCGCGGGCGCAGCAGTGGCGGCGCGGTACGAGGGCGGCAAACGCCGCATATCCGGATGGGACGGGAGCATGTCATGTCGGAAGGTCGACATGACGGGGTGTTCGCCGCCCGGCGGCTCAGGCGCCGGCCGCGTAGAGGAGGGCCCGGGTGGCGGGGTGATCGGGAGTGGAGGGGGGCCAGACGAGGCGGAGGCGGAGGGTGGGGAGCGGGAGCGGCAGGGCGACCAGTGTGCCGGCGGCGAGGTCGGGGGTCACCGCGAAGGCCGGCAGCAGGGCCATTCCCACGCCCTGCCTGGCCCAGGCCCGCATGACGGCGACACTGCCGGCCTGGACGCGCTCGACCGCCGGCCCGAAGAGCCGGGCCGCGGCGAGCGCGAAGGAGCAGGACGACGCCGTGTTGACCAGCAGCCGCTGCCCGTCGAAGTCCGCCGGGGCCAGGCCGCGGGCCCCGGCGTGCGGATGGGCGGGGGAGCCGACCAGCACCAGCGGGACCGGGTCGAGGTCGAGGAAGTCCAGCGGGCCGGCGGCGGGCACCGGAAAGCCCAGGGTGCCCAGGGCCTCCCCGGTGTCGAGCACCAGCGCCGCGTCCAGCTCCCCGGCGACCACCGCGGAGAGCAGCGCGTCGCGCGACGGCTCGGAGCGCACCTCCACCCGCAGCCCGGGGCGCCGGGCGGCGAGCCTGGCCAGGATCGCCGGGACCAGTTCGGCGGCGATCGACTCCAGCGCGCCGAGCCGCACACTCGTCACCTCCCTCGCCGCGGCGTCCGCGGCGACCACCTCGCGGCGGGCCTGCTCGGCCTGGTCGAGCAGCCGGCCGGCCCAGGCCAGCAGCCGCTCACCCGCGGCGGTGGCGCGCATGCCGCGCGGGTCGCGGACGAAGAGCTGGACGCCCAGGGACCGCTCCAGGGCGCGTACGGCCTGCGACACCGAGGAAGGCGCCAGGCCGAGCGCGACGGCCGCGTCCGTGACGCTGCCCTCGCGTACGACGGCCTCGAAGGTCCGCAGCTGACGCAGTTCCATCGCGCACTTCCCTTTCCCGTGCGGTCGGCTTCCGGTGCGTTCGGCGCGGCCGAATGCCGTGTGCGGCCGCGCCGGTGGAGGCGGTGTGCGGCCCGGCCGCACCCTGGCAGGCGTTCGAGACCGCAACGACTGGAATGGTGATGCCTGGCATGTCCCCCGACCGGAAACCGTACGCGCTGATCGGTATCGCCCTCGGCTACTTCATGGTGCTCCTCGACATGACCGTGCTGTCGGTCGCGGAGCCCGACCTGTCGCGCTCGCTGGGCGGCTCGGTGGCCGGCCTGCAATGGGCGGTGACCGGCTACACGGTCGCCTTCGGCGCGCTCCTGCTGTCCGCGGGGGCCGCCGCCGACCGCTTCGGCGCGCACCGGCTCTACCGCGGCGGCGTGGCCGTCTTCGGCGCCGGGTCACTGCTGTGCGCCGCGGCCCCCGGGCTGTGGACGCTGGTCGCGCTGCGCGGCGTGCTCGGCGCCGCCGCGGCGGCCTGCGTGCCCAGCTCGATGGCGCTGATCACCCGGCTCTACCCGGAGCCCGCCAGGCGGGCCCGTGCGGTCGCGGTATGGGCCGCGGTCAGCGGTGCGGCGCTCGCCGCCGGGCCGATCGCGGGCGGCCTGCTCGTCGGACTCGCCGGCTGGCGGGCCGTCTTCCTCGTCAACGTGCCGTTCGCCGCGCTCACCCTCGCCCTGGTGGCGGGAGACGCCGTACGCTGCCCCGCCGCGCCCGACCGGCGCATCGACCGTACGGGGCAGGCACTCGCCTGCGCCGCCCTCGCCCTGGGCACGGACGCGCTGATCGCGCTGGGCGGGCGGCACTGGGCGCACACCGGGTGGTCCCTCGGCGCGGCAATTGCCGCGGGCGGGCTCTTCGCGGCACGCGAGCGCCGCAGCACCTCGCCCGTGCTGGCCAGGGCGGTGCTGCGGGCGCCCGGCATGGCCGCGATGCTGCTGGCGGGGGCGGCGGTCGGCTTCGCCCTCACCGGCGCGCTGTTCGTCCTCCCGCTGCTGCTCCAGCAGCGCCTCGGCTACAGCGCGGTCGGCACCGGCCTGGCTTTCCTGCCCATGACGCTGCCGACCGCCTTCAACCCGCTGCTCACCGGCCGCCTCGTCGCCCGCGCAGGCCCGCGCGGCCCGGTCCTGGCCGGGCTGTGCCTGCTCACCGCGGGTGCCGCGGGCATGGGCGCCACCGTCTGGGCCGGGGCACCCTACGCCTTCCTCGCGGCCGGGCTGGCCGCGGCCGGCTTCGGCGTCTCCTTCGCCCTCCCCGCGCTCACCACCGCGGTCATCACCCTCGCGCCCGAGGGCGCGGCCGGGGCCGCGGGCGGCCTCTTCAACGCGGTGCGCCAGCTCGGGGCCACGATGGGGGTCGCGGTCCTCGGCGCCTTCACCACGGTCGCCCCGCACCCTGGCGCGTCCCGCGCCGACCACGGCGTCGGCGCCGCGCTCCTCCTGGCCGCCGCGGTCTGCGCCGCCGCAGCCATCGCCTCGCCGGCCGGCCACCACTCCCCCCGTCCGACCCCGTCCGGCCCTCTGGCGCCGGCCCGCCAGCGCCTCCCCTGAACATCCCGGCGGTCCTGCCCCCGTCCACGGTGCCGCTGCGTGGGTGGCTGGTCGCGCAGTTCCCCGCGCCCCTCGGGGGTTGCCCCTCGCGGTGGGCGGTCACCTTTCCCACCGCCGTGGTTGCGCGCGCAGTTCCCCGCGCCCCTGGGGTGGCAGCCCCGTCCTGTTGCGTTCACAGTGGCGGCGCCGCTGTGGCTGGGCGCGCAGTTCCCCGCGCCCCTGAAAAACGCGTGCCCTCTGCGGCAGAAGGGTGAGCCCTCCCAGGAACAAACGCTGTCCGGCGGAGGACGCGGGCCAAAAGGGGCGCGGGGAACTGCGCGCCCAGCCACGAGGGCAGCCGCAGGCAAGCACCGCGCCGCAAGGGGCACCCACCCAGGGGCGCGGGGAACGGCGCGCCCAGCCACGAGGGCGGGAAAGGTGACGGCCCACCGCGAGGGGCACCCACCGAGGGGCGCGGGGAACTGCGCGCGCAACCACGACGGCGGGAAAGGTGACCGCCCACCGCGAGGGGCACCCACCCAGGGGCGCGGGGAACGGCGCGACAAGCCCCCACGCAGCCGCACCGTGGAGTCGTATCAAAAGCCCCCCGCAGGGCGTGGTGTCGCCGATCCCCCGCGCGGCGCGCATCGTGGACGTAGGTGAGGGACGGCCGGAACGGGCAGGAAGGGACGGGGATGTGGGACGACCTTCCGGCGGACGCCGGTGCTTGGGCGTGGCGGGGGCTGCTGGACGGCACCACGGCCGGAGTGGCGGTGCTGGACACCGACCTGCGCTTTGTGTATGTCAACCCGGCACTGGCGGCCATGAACGGGCTGGACGCGGCCGCGCACATCGGGCGGACGATCGCCGAGATCGTCCCCGGGGTGGACGCAGGGGTCGAGACCTTGCGCCAGGTCCTCCGGGACGGCCGCACCCGCGAGATCGAGTCGAGCGGGCAGACCCGCGCGCGGTCGAGGCACCCGCTGCGGGTGTGGCGCGGCAGTTACCACCGGCTGGAGGACGCGCAGGGCCGGGTGCGGGGGCTGGGCGCGGTGCTTTTCGAGGTGAGCGCGGAGCGCGAGGTGCAGGCGGAGCTGGAGCGGACCAGGGAGCGGCTGCAGCTGCTGGACGCGGCGGCTGTGCGCATCGGCCGCACGCTGGAGATGGACCGCACCTGCCAGGAGCTGTGCGACCTGCTGGTCGAGGTGATCGCGGACGTGGCGACCGTGGAGGTGCTGGCGATGAGCGGCGCGGAGGGCCGCCGCCCGCCGCCGGGCGGGATGCTGCGGCTGCGCCGGGCGGCGATGGCGGCGGTGCCGTGGCTGGGCGAGTCGGTGCAGCAGTTCGGGGTGCCGGGCGAGCACGTGGACTACCAGCCGGGCTCGGCGATCCCGCACTGCCTGGCGACGGGCCGCCCGATGGCGTACAACGTGCCCTCGGACGCCGACCTGCGCAGGTCGGCGCCCAATCCGGAGCGGGTGGACGCCTACCGTGCGGCGGGCATCCATTCGGGGCTGGTGGTGCCGCTGGCGGCGCGCGGGGAGCAGCTGGGCACGGTCTCGCTGATCAGGGCGGGTTCGTCGCCCGCTTTCAGCAACGAGGACATGGCGGTGGCGCACGCGCTCGCCGACCGGGCGGCGATCAGCATGGACAATGCCCGCCGCTACAGCCGCGAGCACGGTATCGCCGTGGAATTGCAGCGGGCGCTGCTGGCCGCGCCCGGCGTCCCGCACCCGCAGATCGATGTCGCCACCCGCTATCTGCCGGCCGGGGCGACGGATCTGGTGGGCGGCGACTGGTTCGACACCCTGGCGCTGCCGTCGGGGATCACGCTGCTGGCGATGGGCGACGTGATGGGGCACGGCGTGCAGGCGGCGGTGGAGATGAGCCACTACCGCTCGATGCTGCGGGTCGTCGCGGGCGAGGGCGATCCGCCGGACCGGATCCTGCGCCGGATGGATGCGCTGCTGGCCGCGGCGGGCACGGAGCGGCCTGCGACGTGCCTGCTGGCGCTGGCCGACCCGGTGCGCGGCGGCTGCTGGTTCGCGAACGCCGGCCATCTGCCGCCCGCGGTGGTCTCCCCTGACGGCCGTGTGCGGCTGCTTGACGTCCCGCCGGGCCCGCCGCTCGGTGCGGATCTGGGAGGGCGCTACAAGGCCGTCCACGTACGCTGGCGGGCCGGCGACACGCTGCTGCTGTACACCGACGGCCTGGTGGAGCGCCGCAACGAGGACATCGACGTGTCGCTGGCCAGGCTGGCCGGGATGGAGCTGCCGCACGCGGCGGGTCCGCTGGACGCGCTGCTGGCCCGTATCGTGCACCGGCTGGCGCCGTCCGTGGTGGAGGACGACGTGGCGCTGCTCGCCGCCCGCGCCCGGCCGCCTTCCGCGGGCCGCTTGTAGCCTGGAGGTGGCGCGTCGTGTGCCGGGGCGCCCCGTGCGGGAGCGGGAGGAGTGCGGCATGACCGAACGCAAGCCGCCCGGTGTCTCCTTCGAGACCTGGGCCGACAAGCAGATCCGCGACGCCGAGCGCCGCGGGGACTTCGCGGCGCTGCCGGGTGCGGGCAAACCGCTGCCGTCGCTGGACGCGCCCTATGACGAGCTGTGGTGGATCCGCGGCAAGATGCAGCGCGAGGGCCTGTCCGCGCTGCCGCCGTCACTGGTGCTGCGCAAGGAGGCTGAGGACGCGATGGAGGCCGTCGCGCGGGCGGCCACCGAGGCGCAGGTGCGGCGGATCGTCGGGGAGATCAACGACAAGCTGCGGGAGGCGCTGCGCCGGCCGCCCGAGGGGCCGCCGCTGGGCCGCGGGCTCTTCGACGTCGAGCAGGTCGTCGCCGACTGGCGGGCCGCGAGGGAGCCGGCCGAGGCCGCGCGGGAGCCCTCACCGCCGCCGGGCCCGTCGGTGGGCGGGGCTGCCGCGCGGGGCGGCCGGGGCCGGCTGTTCCGCAGGCGCCGTTCTGCCTGATATGCAAGGCGGATGCGCTTCGAAGCCGTTCCCATGCCGGAGTCCGTCGGTGCCAGGCCGCGTGACGTACGCGGCTATCCCGTCCCCGCGATCACGCCGTGGGAAGAGGACCGGCCGCAGTTCGCGCTGACCGACTACGAGCGCAGTGCGAAGTGCGCCCGGGAGCGGCTGTGCTCGGTGTGCAATGTGCTGATGCCGCGCGGCCCGGTGTGGCGGGTGGTGGGCGGTCCGGAGAGCGCGGCGATAGGCGAGGCGCTGGCTGCCGGGCGCCCGTACCGCAACATGGCGGCGACCCTCGAAGGACCGGGGCATCGGGCGTGCATGCTCTACGCCTCGATGGTGTGCCCGTATCTGGCCAGGCCCAACGCCCGCCGCGGCACCAGCGCGACCACCCCGGACGACATGACGGCTCATGTGGTCCGGGGTGCGGTGCGCGGTTCGATGGGGGCGGTGGTCGGCTTCGCGGACTACGAGTTCGCGGTGACGCCCTCGCAGGTGCTCTTCCGCTTCGTGGACGTGGTGGAATTCCTGCCGCACGATGCCGCCGACGCTCATCTGGACGAGCTGCGGGCGGAGTTGGCCAAGGGCCGCTGACCGGTGGCGGATCAGCTGCGGTAGGCGGGCAGGCCCACGTAACCGGACACCTTGACCGGGGCCTTGGAGCCGTCGGCGGGCAGGGTCACGATGCCGCCGGGGGTGCGGGCGGCGATGGTCCTGCCGTCGGGGGAGAAGGTCGGCTCGGTGTAGTCGGTGGTGGCGTTCGGCGTGAGGTCCTTGAAGGTCGGGCCGTTCGCGCCGGGGGTCTCCCGGAAGAGGTGGTCGTGGCCGCCCACGGAGCGGACGAAGACGATGCCGTCGTCTTCCGAGGGCGCGGCCGCGGGCTCGGAGCCCTTGGTCATGGCGTAGCCCTGCTGCCGCAGGTAGTCGTCGCGGATGTAGACCTTCCCGTCGGCGCTGTTGGAGTAGACGGAGCCGCCGTACGTGCCGCCGCCGCTGGGCCACACATTGCCGGTCTGCGGCAGCTCCTGGGCGTCCGCGCCGGACTCGTGGCCCAGGCGCAGCACGGTGGGCGTGGCATTGTGCCCGGTGGCCGGGACGCCGTAGAGCTTGGACACGCCGTCCTTGCGGCCGGCGAAGAGCAGGTTGTCCAGCTTCGGCAGCCCGGTGGCGGTGCTCGCCTTCCGCACCTGCCAGGTCGGGTGGGACCAGTTCTGGCCGCCCGGGTTCTTCGCGACGACCGTACGTCCGCTGCCGTCGGGGTTGCTGACGACCAGGTCGCCGTCGCCGTCCACGAAGGCCGCCTTGCTGCCGTCGGGGGACCAGGCCAGGTCGCGCACGGCGGTGCCGAAGTCGACCCGGGTGCCGTTCATCACCACGAAGCGGGTGCCGTCGCTGATCGTCAGGCCGTTGTGGGCGGTGCCGTTGACCGGCGGCTGCGCCTTGGGCGCGGTGTTGGCGGCCGGCTTGGCGGAGGCCGCGGCATTGGCGGCCGGCTTGGCGGAAGCCGCGGTGCCGCCCGTGCCGGCGGACTTTCCGCTCGCGGTGCTCGTCGCCGTCACCGACGGGTTGGCGCCGTCGGCGCCGGTGGCGTCCTCGGGGCCGCAGCCCGTCAGTACGAGGCCGAGGCCGGCGGTGATGCCCGCGGTGAGGGCGATGGCGATGGCGGTACTGCGGCGCTTGGCGCGAGCGGACATGGTGGTTCCCCCCAAGGAATTCACGTCGGTTGGTGCAGCGGCTCTTTCGTTCGGCCCCTGCGATGAGGTAAATCCTGCCGGGCCAACGTCCATCTCCTGTCCGCCGGTTGTCACGCGCGTGCAACAGGGGGAAGGCCTTGTGTAACCACCCCTTTCCGGCGCTCTCCGCGCATGGCGGAGCCCCGCGGGCCGACGCCGCGATGTGCCGCGGACAGGCGCACTACGCTGGCCGTCCCGACGATCGGATCCGAGCAGCAGGAGACGCCCGACCATGCAGGCGCAGCACAGGCCAGGCCTCATACACCACCAGTGGCCGGTCGTCGGCGCGGTGGCGGTCGGCGGCGCCGCCGGGGCGTGCGCCCGCTACGGCGCGGTCCTGCTGTGGCCGCAGACGCCCGGCACATTCCCATGGACGACTTTCTGGGTGAACATCTCCGGTTGCGCGGTCATCGGCGTCTTCATGGTGGTGATCACCGAGGTGCTGACGCCGCACCGCCTGGTGCGGCCGTTCTTCGGCACCGGGGTGCTCGGCGGTTACACCACCTTCTCCACCTACGCCGTCGAGATCCGCCGCCTGGCCGACGCCCACCAGGCCGCCACCGCCTTCGGCTACGCCGCCGCGACGCTCGTGGCGGCGCTCACCGCGGTGTGGAGTGCGGCGTGGGCGACCCGCCTCCTCCTGGCCAGGAGGGCACGATGAGACACGACCAGCGAGGTCACGAGGGGACAGGTGACGACCATGGCGACCGGTGAACCGGACGGCGGGGGCGCAGGGACGCGGCGGCTCTCGGGCGCCGCGCTGCGGCTGACGGTACTGCTCGGCGAGAGCGCCCGGTGGCACCACAAGCCGGTCTACACCGAGATCGTGCACCGGGCGCAGCGCGCGGGCCTGGCCGGCGCCAGCGTCTTCCACGGCATCGAGGGCTTCGGCTCGTCGTCGCTGATCCACACCGCCCGGCTGCTCTCGCTCAGCGAGGACCTGCCGGTCGCCGTGGTCGTCGTGGACACCGAGGAGCGCGTCCGCGCCTTCCTGCCCGAGCTGGACGAACTCGTCGACTCCGGCCTCGTGCTGCTGGACGCCTGCGAGGTCGTCAGGCACACCGCGCGCACCGGCGGCGCCGCCTCGTGAACTGGCTGCTGGTCATCGCGGGCGCGGTCGTCGGGGCGCCGATGAGGTACCTGACCGACCGGGCGGTCCAGTCCCGGCACGACTCGCTCTTCCCCTGGGGCACCTTCACCGTCAACGTCGTCGGCTGCCTGGTCCTCGGCGTCCTGACCGGCGCCGCCGTCGAGGGCGCCGCGTCCTCGCACCTGCAACTGCTCGTCGGCACCGGGCTGTGCGGCGCGCTGACGACGTATTCGACCTTCTCGTACGAGACGCTGCGGCTCGCGGAGAGCGGCGCGAAGGCGTACGCGGCCGGGAATGCCCTGCTCAGCCTGGCGGCCGGGCTCGGTGCCGCCTTCGGCGGGGTGACGCTGGGCACCACCGTGTGGGGGTGAGCCGGCGTGCCCTGGCGGGCGGTGACTCGTTGCACGGACCATGAACGCACGCCGATTCCTCAGCAAGGCGGCGGCAGGCTCGGTCCTGCTCGTCGCCGCCACGTCCGCGACGGCGGCCCAGGCCGCCGACCTCGGCAGCGCCCTCGGCACGACGGCGGTGACCGCCAAGGCGGCGGGCCGGCAGGCCACCACGGCGACGCGGGGAGTGCTCACGCAGTCCGGTGTCGGCCGGAAGGTGACCGCCGTCAAGAAGGCCGTCCAGGCCGGCTCGGACGCCGTCAGCGCCGGCAACGAGCTGGTGAACCCGTAGGCCACCGGCGTCGCGTGTCCCCGCGCGCGGCCGGCCGCGTGGGGACGGTGTCCGCGGTGGCCGTCAGGACCTGACCGAGCCCACCGGCACCAGGCAGTGCGCGGCCGTGCCCAGGACGGCCTCGTCCGCCGCGAAGGCCTGGAGGGCGGCCTCGGTGACCGCCCTTCCCGGTACGGCCTCGGGCCAGGGCCTGCTGGCGAGGATGACGTAGACCGTCCCGCGGTCGCGCGCGGCCGTGACCCACTGCTCGGGGACGGGGCAGGCTACATGCAGATACGGCATCGTCAGGACCGCCTTGCCGCCCTCGACCAGCACCTTCACCGGGGACTTCGGCACCCGGGCGACATCGAGAACGGCCCCGCCGACCGGCAGCCCCGCCTCCTTCGCGACCGTCAGAGCGGCTTCCTCCGAACCCTCGCGGCCCGCCACGCCGTCGCCGAGGGTGTAGGCCATCAGGAACGCCGTGTCGCGGTCGTCGTCCTGGTTCCCGCCCGCCCACGGGATCACCACGAGGGTGCCGAGGCGGCTCATCAGCGACGTGCCTGACGTGGCATTGGTCTGGGTCATGCGCCGGACCCTAACCGCAGGAAGCGGCGGGCCGCCGCATATGTCACTCCATCGGAGGAACCCGATATCGAATCACTTGTTCAGCTCAACCTGCGTGACTATTCATGATCCCCCACGTTGCACACTGCGTCAAAGCCGCAGCGTTTTGCGGCTGCTTTTTCGTACCAGGGAGATGCTTGATGTCGCGTATCGCAAAGGCTGCGGCTGTCACCGCCGCCGCGGGTGCCGTTCTGGCCGCAGGCGCCGGAATGGCCGCTGCCGACTCCGGTGCCCAGGGCGCTGCGGTCGGTTCCCCGGGTGTGCTGTCCGGCAACCTGGCCCAGGTCCCGGTGCACGTCCCGGTCGACGTCTGCGGCGACTCCGTGAACGTGATCGGCCTGCTGAACCCGGTGTTCGGCAGCCAGTGCGCGTGAACAGCTCGGAGACGCACCTGCACGACGACGGCGGCCAGTGGTAATTCCGCGTCAGTACGGCCTCCCGTCACCCTGTGTACGGGAGGCCGTTTCGCGTGCCCTCAGCCCTCTTCGTACGTGTAGAACTGCCGGTGGTCGAAGACTGCCGACGGCTTCACACCGAAGGGCGGCATCGGTTCGTCCCCGCTGACCACCCGGCCGTGCTCGGGGTCGTCCGCGGCCAGCGGCGCGGCCGGCAGGTACGGCGAGGCCGGGTGCAGGCGCTGCCAGCGCACCCAGATCAGGTCGATGAAGGAGTGGTGCAGCCAGAAGACCGGATCGTTCGGCGAGGCGGCGCCGACCATGTGGCCGCCGACCCACTGGTGCACGCGGTTGTGCAGGTAGCCGCCGAGGGTCTCGCTGACCGTCCAGCCCTCGATGCTGTTGCGGAAGCCCTGCGTGTCCGGCGCGGAATTCCACGGAGCCGTGTCGTACGTCGCGATCGACAGCGCGCCGTTCAGCTCCGCCTGGGTGGGCAGCGCGATCGGGCGGTCGGGCCGGCCCATGTTGCGGGTCAGGTATTTCTCGTCGGTGACGCCGAAGGTGATCGGCCAGTCGCCCGTCCCGTACGCGAACGGCCCGGTCGTCACCTGCCCGTCGCTGTCCCGCCCGTCGCCGCCCATGAAGTCCGCCGCCCACAGCGCGGACGTCGCCTCGTCGTCGACGGTCCAGTCCCAGTACGGGATGGTGATCTCGGCGTCGATCGTCCGCAGTTCGCGCTCGAACAGCAGCAGGAACTGCCGGTGCCAGGGGAAGAACGTCGGCGCCATGTGCGCCATCCGCAGCCCGCTCTCGCCGTCGGCCGCGAAGTACTCGGCGTGCAGCCGCACGTACTTGTCGTAGCCGCCGGAGCGCTTGAGCTCGACGACCGCCTCGACGAAGCGGGTGCGCTGGCTGCTGGTCAGATTCCGCTGGTTCATACGGGTGTACACCGGTGACGGCCCCGATCAGTGGTGGTGCTCGGTGGTCATGGACAGCTCGGCGCGCCCGATGACGTCGACCGCGCCCCTGGCGGTGGCCAACGGCGTCAGATAGGGCTGGTAGTGGTTGGCCGCGCTGATCCAGCTGCCGTCGACCCGCCGCATGACCTGCAGCGGCATCCCGTCGACCTTGATGGCCACACCGTCCTCGCCGGGGTCGGGGAAGCCCTGGATGCGGCGGCCCCGGTAGACCTCGTCGAAGACCGCGGGCAGCGCCCCAGGCGCGAGCGGCGCCCGCGGTGCGCCGCCGGGCCCCGTGCCGGCGCCGGGGACGCCGTCGGCCGGCTGCTGATGCGACGTCAGCATCGGCCGCAGCGCCGCCGCGGTCCCCGACACCGCGGCGGCGGTCGCGACGCCGGTGATCACCCGTCTGCGGGTCACGGATGAGCGCGGAGATTTCCCGCGGCTTTTCTCCGTGGCATCGGATTCGCCCATGGCCGACTCCTCTCGTCCGTTTGTGACCGTTCGACTGCCGGGCCATCATGCAGCCGTAGGGGTGGGCAACTGCGGATTATCGGTGAGCGGCGACCGGAAATTCATCCGCCCGAGTGATTCCCGCATCGGCTTCCTGCCGGTATGGATCGGCGGTATTGACGATACGTCGGAGGACGGCCCCGGTCCGTATTCCTTCATACGTACGGAGCTTGACGACGCGTATGGCCCATGTCCGGGCGCACATTGATTCCTCCTACGTTATGACTGGCGGTGAGGAGGCACGCTCACCCCAGCCGTGCCTGTGAGGGCGTGCGTCCCCGGCGCCCGCGCCCGACGAGCAAGGAGTGACCATGGCCAACGGACGCCACTGGATGGCGGGCACGGGTGTCGGAGTCGCCACCGCCGCACTGCTGATGACCGGCACGGCGCCCGCCGCACTCGGCTCCGCCTTCACCGGCACGTCTCCCGGCCCGGCGCGGCTGAACGCCCCGTATGTGGGCGCCTTCACCGACTCCGGCGGCGAGGGCGTCCAGAACCTCGCCGACCTGGAGGACTGGCTCGGCGGCACACCGGTGCGGGTCGGCCACACCTACCTGCCCGGCGACACCTGGGACGCCGTCGAGGGCGACCAGGACCTGCTGCAGCCGTGGGCGGACTGGCGGCGGGCCGACCCGAGCAGGCTCTTCGTGCTCAATGTGCCGATGCAGGAGCGCAACGAGGACCACCTCGGCGACCACGAGGTCCGCTCGCTGATCCGGCAGGGTGCCGAGGGCGACTTCGACGAGCACTTCACCCGGCTGGCGCGGCACCTGGTGGAGCTGGGTGTGCCCGACACCGTGATCGTGCTCGGCTGGGAGATGAACGGCACCACGTACGCGCACCGCTGCGGCCCCGACCCGGAGGACTGGAAGACCTACTGGAACCGCATCGTCACCGCGATGCGGGCAGTGCCCGGCCAGAACTTCCGCTTCGACTTCGCGCCCAGCCGCGGCACCGACGACATCCCGTGGACCGAGTGCTACCCCGGCGACGACACCGTCGACATCATCGGCATGGACTCCTACGACCAGCCGCCCGGCGAGTCCTTCGACGAGCAGGTCACCCAGCCCTACGGGCTCCAGGCGCAGGTCGACTTCGCCTCCCTGCACGGCAAGGAGGTCTCCTACCCCGAGTGGGGCCTGTTCAGGAACGGCGACGACCCGGTCTACGTCAAGCACATGTTGCGCTGGATGAGCGACCACAAGGCGCTCTACCAGACCGTCACCGACTACTGCCCGCACGGGGTGTGGCGGTGCAGGGAGAACCCGAAGTCCTCGAAGGTCTTCCGTGCGATGCTCTCCGCCGCCGACACCCGGCCGGAACCGCTGCCGTCCGCGACGCCCACGGCGACCCCGAAGCCCATTGCCACGCCTTCCGTGACGCCGAAACCCTCCGTGACGCCGAAACCCTCCGTGACGCCGAAACCCTCCGTGCGGCCGACCATGGCTGTGACGCCGAAGCCCTCCGTGACGCCCACGCCTTCCGTGACGCCGAGACCGGTCCCCGCCGTGCCGACGCCCGCGCCGACCGCGACCGGCACCCCCGCGGTGCCGCCAGGGGCCGCGCCCGTACCGAAGCCGTCGCGCATCGTCGAGGGGTGCCTGCCCCTTGAGCTGAGCGACGAGATGAAGAAGAAGTACGAGAGCGGCGAGGTCTGCTTCCACCTCACCAAGAAGGTGCCCAAGGCGAAGGGGGCCCCGAAGAAGACCGCGTGAGGCACCGGCCGCCGCGTCACACCCGCCGTGCCCGCAGGTCGTTCAGGCGGGCCCGCCAGGCCCGGAGCGCGGGCAGCCGGGACGCGGCGGCGCGGGCCAGCCGGGTGCGGGCGGCGGCCAGCGCGTGGCGGGCGTGGAGGACCGGCGCGAGCGGGCGGTTGGCGAGCAGCAGCCGCTCGTTGGCCAGGTGCTCGGGCCGCCAGTGGAATTTGTGCGGCTCCGCGCCCCGCAGCAGCGTCAGCACCGGCCGCCCGGCGCCTGCCGTGTGGCGTACGCCGTGCCGCATCAGCAGCGTCGTCACGTCGACCTTGGTACGGCGCAGGTCGGGGTGGGCGCCGTAGAGATAGCCGCCGGCCAGGGCGGGCGACAGCACGGTCAGGTTCGCCGCGACCACCGTGCCGCCGACGCTGAACTCGGTGACCACCGCCTCGCCCGCCGCCACCATCGCGGACGCCGCCCGCGCCAGGTGCTCGGCGAACCGCGGCCGCACGTGTTCCGGGGTCACCCCGCGGCCCTGCCACTGCATATGGTGCAGCCGCAGCATCGTGGCGACCGCGTCCCGCACCTCGTGCGCGGCGACATCGCGCTCCGCCACCCCCGCCGCGTCCAGCTTGCGCAGATCGGACCTGATGCGCTGGCCGCGCGAACTGCCGACCCGTGCGATGAGCCCGTCCATGGGCAGCCCCGGCAGTTCCAGGCACACGGAGTCGGCCGCTCGGCGCTTGGGCCCGCGCCACGCCTCGTACAGCGCCAGGGCCGCGCCGCCCGGCCGGACCTCGCGCAGATCGACCACCGCCCCCCGCGCGGCCCGCCGCAGCCCGGCGGCGAGGGCGGCGGTCACCTGCGCGTCGGGCGGGCCGTCCTGCGGGGCCGGGGCGTCGGCCGCGACCAGGAAGTCGGCGTAGTCCGTGATCCCGCCGCCGAGCGGCAGCAGCACCGGCAGCGGCCGGTACGTGCGCAGCAGCGGCGCGGCGCCCACCAGGACGCCCTGACGGCGCACCAGCACCACCCGGAGGCGGTCGCGGCGGGTGGCGTAGGACAGCCACCAGGAATGCAGCCAGGCGTGGCTCTGGAAGGGCGTCGCCCGCGGGCAGCGCCGGTGCAGGGCGGTCCACTCGCCGCCGAGCGCGGCGAATTCCCGCGGGTCGCGGCAGATGGCGACGGCAAGTCCGCCCGCGGGGGCGGGCGTCACACGCTCTCCCGCGCCGCGCGGGCGTGCGCCGGTGCCGGTACGGCCGCCGCGCCGTCCGCGTCCTCGCGCCGCGGGGCCGGGCGTACCAGCAGCGCCAGCGCGCCCAGCAGCCCGCCCGCGCTCGCGCCCACGGCCGCGGAGAGTGTCGCCGACGGCGAGGCGGGCGAGGCGGGAGCGGAGGCGGGCGAGAAGACCAGCAGGCGCACACCCGTACTCGGCGCGCTGCGGTTGCCGGTCGAGGTCAGGGCCCGCGCCACGGCGTTGGAGTAACGCGCCGCGGCCGCGCCGCTCGACGCCGTCCCGGTCACCGAGATCATCGGCGCGTCCGGGGACACCTGCGCCTGTACGTGCCCGCGCAGGCTGTCGGCGGGCGCACCGGCGGCGGCCTGCGCCCCCGCGAGCACGGCGGAGCCGGTCACCACCCGGCCGTATGCCTGGGCGAAGCCGAGTGCCGTCGGCGAGTCGGCGTGGTCGGGTACGACCATCACATAGCTGGTCGCGGCATATTGCGGCGCCGCGGCCAGCCCGTAGCCGAGACCGCCGAGCAGGCCGACGCCGATGCCCAGTGGGAGCGGAAGCCAGCGGGGTGCCTTCATGGGCGTGCTCATTTCTTCCTGGCGGACGCGAGGGCCGAGGCGTACAGGGCCAGGACGCGGTCCGCGGTGTGGGCGATGTGGTAGTGCTCGGCGGCCGCCGGCACCGCGAGCCGCACCGGGCCGGCCCGGCGCTGCCGGCCGATCGCCGCGGCCAATTGCCCCGGGTCGCCGCTGATCCGGCTCGCGCCGGGCGCGTCGTGAGGCGGCAGGTCCTCGATCGCCGGGCAGGCCGCGTAGAGCACCGGCAGCCCGGCCGCCAGCGCCTCCACCACGGCCAGCCCGAAGGCCTCCTCGGGGCTCGGCGACACGAAGAGGTCCGCCGCGGCCAGCACGCCGGGCACATCGGGCCCGCCGTCCTCTGAGCTGACCACCATGACGCGGTCCGCGGCCCCGAGGCCCGCGGCCAGCCGCAGCAGACTGCCGCGCTCCGGGCCCGTTCCCGCGATCAGCAGGAAGGTGGCGGGGTTCGCGGCGGCCGCGCGGACCAGCAGGTCGAAGCGCTTGGCCGGCACGAGGCGGCCGACGCCGGCCACGGCGTAGTCCGCGCGCGACAGGCCGAGCCGTCCGCGCACCGCCGCGCGCAGGGCGGGGTCGTGGCGGAAGCGTGCCGGTTCGATGCCGTTGGGCACCAGGCGGATCCTGTCGTCCGCGACGCCCCAGCCGCGCAGCCGCTGCGCGACGGTCGCGGACACCGCGGCGGTGCCCGCGCCCATCCGCTCCGTCACGCGGTAGAGCGCCCGGGTGCCCGCGCTCAGCGGCCGCCCCTCGATCTGCGAGTCCCCGAGCGAATGCTCGGTCGCCACCGCCCGCACCCCTGCCAAGCGGGCGGCGACCCTGCCATATACGCAGGCGCGGTAGAGATGCGTGTGCACCAGGTCGAATCCCCCCGCCCTGATCACCCGCACCAGCCGCGGCACCGCCCCCAGATCCCGGTTCCCCCGCATCCCCAGGTGCGTGACCCCCGTCCCGTCCGCCCTGATCCCCTCAGCGACGACCCCGGGATTCGTCAACGTCACGACATGGCACTCCGCCTTCTCCACCGGCAAATACCGCAACAACAACCGCAACTGCTGCTCGGCCCCCCCGACCCCGAGCCCCGTGATGACATGCAAGACCTTCACACCCCCTCCCCCTTACCGCGCCCAGCGGCGAAGGCGCGCCCGCACCTGACGGCCCGTCGTGGCCGGCCGCGCAGTTCCCCGTGCCCGTGAGGCGGCCGTGGTGCGTCCGTACCTGACGGCCTGTTGTGGCTGGTCGCGCAGTTCCCCGCGCCCCTGGAAGGCACCCTCTTCCGCAGGGCACCCCTGAAGGGCCGCGAGGAGCGCCACGCGCAACCGGCCCCCAGGGGTGCGGGAAACTGCGCGCCCGGCCGCAGCGAACCGTCGTGTGCATGCGGTGGGCGACCACTTTCAGGGGTGCGGGGAACTGCGCGGTCAGCCTCAGCGGGCCGTCGTGTGGAAACGGTCGGCACGCACCCCAGGGGCGCGGGGAACTGCGCGCCCGGCCCCGGCGAACCGTCGTGTGCAAACGGCCAGCAACCCCCTTCAGGGGCGCGGGGAACTGCGCGACCAGCCACACTGGACCGTCGCGTGGAAACAGCGAGCACCCACCCCAGGGGCGCGGGGAACTGTGCGACCGGCCCCAGCGAACCGTCGTGTGAAAACGGCCAGCAATCAGCAGGGGTGCCCACCCGCCCGCCGCGGCAGCGGCTAGGCATGGAGGTCCCGCACGAGCGAAAGCGGCGCCCGCGCCGCGGGAAAGGCGTGCAGCATCCGCTTCACGCGCAGACGCGCGGCCGAGTCCCGGTCACCGACATATGTGCGGGCCAGAGCGAAGTCCCCGGCAAGCGCCCCGGGCGCGACACCGCACGCATAGGTGTAACCCGCGGAGCGCACCGCGTGGACGGCCCGTGCGTCCACCGCGCCGTAGGGGTAGCAGAAGCCCTCGGGCACGTGCCCGGTGAGTTCGGCGAGCAGCGTGCGGCTGTCGGACGCCTCGGCGGCGAGCCGCACGTCGTCCGCCGCCGTGAGGTCCGTGTGGGCGAGCCCGTGCGACCCGATTTCCATCCCGGCGGACCCGGCCTGCCGGATTCCCTCGGCGGTGAGCAGCGGTTTCCGCGGCCCGTCCGCGTCCCACGCGTTGGTGCCGCCGAGGCGTCCGGGCAGGACGAAGACGGTGGCGCGGTGGCCGTGTTGCAGCAGCAGCGGCACCGCCGTGGTGAGGAAGTCGGCGTAACCGTCGTCGAAGGTGAGCCCGACGAGCCCGCGCCCGCGGCCTTCCGCCCGGGCCCGCAGGAGTTCGCCGACGCCGACGCCGGTGAGGCCGCACCGCCTCAGCCAGGCGAGCTGTTCGGCGAGGCGCCGCGGGCTGACGGTGACGAGGTAGGGGTCGTCGCGGCAATCTGCCACGGAGTGGTACATGAGGACCCAGGGGGCGGTTTCAGGCGGCATGGGGGAGGCTCCGTACGGGTGCGCCCACCGCCGCGGCCGCGGCGGCGAAGGCGAGCGGGACGGTGAGACAGCAGGCGGCCGCGGCGAGCGCGGCGGGGGCCCCGGGCAGCAGCCGGGTGGTGCACCACCCGGCACCGGTGGCCGCGGCGGCGGCGAGCACGTAGCGGGACATCGCCGCGGTGAGGGCGGGCACCCGGACGGGCACCGCGCGGGCGGGCAGCCCGCGCAGCAGGACGACGGCGGTGAGGCTGATCCCCGCGGCATTGCCGGCGGCGATGCCGTACGCGCCCCACGCGGCGACGGCGGCGCCGTCGACGAGGACGGTGAGGCCCAGGCCCGCGGCCATGGCGGCGACGGGATACCAGGTGGGCCGGGCGGCGGAGAAGTACGGCCTGATGAGCGCGCCGACGAGGCTCTGCCCGAGCAGCCCGAGCGCGTAGACCCGCATGACGGCGGCCGTCGCGGCGGTGTCGCCCGTGTCGAAGGCCCCGCGCTGGAAGAGCGTCGAGACGATCTGCGGGGCGCAGGCGACGACATACGCGGTGCCGAGCAGGACGACGACGCAGGCGAGCGTGAGGTCCCGCTCGACGCGCTGCCTGGCGCGCTCACGGTCGCCCTCGGCGAGGGCGCGCGCGACGACGGGGAAGGTGACGGTGCAGACCATGAGCGACAGCACCATGGGCAGTTGTGCGACCTTCTGCGCGTAGTTGAGATGCGAGATCGCTCCCGCGGGCAGCCCGGCGGCGAAGAACCGCTCGACGAGCACCTGCGCCTGCCGTGCGACGGCGAAGACCACGACGGGCACGACGAGCGCCATCCCGAGCCGCACCCGCCCCCCGGCGCCGAGGTCGCCGGGACCGGACGCGGGCGGCTCCCCGGGCCGAGGGTGGGTGTCGTCGCCCGCTTCTGCTCGCGCCCGCGCCCCGGCACGGGCGTCGCTCCGGCCCGGCACCGGTGCCGGGCCTTGCGCTCCCGGAGCCCCCGACCGCAGCACCCGGACGAAGGAGGGCAGTTGGACCAGGACCATGAGCGCACCGCCGGCCGCCACACCGGCGGCCGCCGAGCGCACGCCCCAGCGGCCGTGGAGGGCCAGCAGGGTGCCGACGATGCCGGTGTTGTAGGCGACGTAGACGGCGGCCGGGGGGAGGAAGCGGCGGTGGGCGCGCAGGGCGGCGCTGAGGTAGCCGGCCAGGCCGAAGGTGAGGATCGTGGCGGCGGTCAGGCGGGTGCAGGTGACGGCGAGGCGGGGGTCGGCGAGGCCGGGGGCGAGGAGGCGGACGACAAGGGGGGCGGCGGCGAGGAGCGCGGCGGTGGCCGCGGCGAGGAGGGCGGCGAGGCGCGGCAATGTGCCGCGGACAAGCGGCCCGGCGCCGCCCTTGGCGAGGGCCGCGCTGAAGGCCGGGACGAGCAGCAGGGCCATCGCGTCCTCGATGAGCACGGTCGCGGCCAGTTCGGGGACCGTCCACGCGACCAGGAAGGCGTCGCTGTCCGCGCCCGCGCCGAAGAACCGTGCGATGACCTGGTCGCGTACCAGCCCGAGCACGGAGCCCGCCGCGCTCAGCCCGGCCGTCACCGCGGCGGCGCGCGCCACGAAGCCGGGCGGTGGCACCGCATGCCGGGGGCCAGGCCGCGGCCTGGCCCGTACGACGTCGGTCACCGCGCTCCGCCGTCCTCCGTGTGCAGCGCCCACCAGGCCGCGAGGCCGAGGAGCAGCGCGGTCAGTACGGTCGAGGGCCCGCCGATGTCGGCGTAGAGGAAGTCGACGCACTGCCAGAGCAGCAGCCCGACCGCGGCCAGTCCTGCCCCGGCCCCGCGGTGCATGGGCCGCCCCGTGAGGAGCCGGCGCAGGCCGAGCACGAGGAAGGCGGCCCAGCCGCCGACCAGCAGGGTGCAGCCGAGCAGGCCCTGCTCGCTCAGCGCGAGCAGGTACATGTTGTGCGGGGAGAGCAGGGGTTCGCGCGTGAACTGCTGCCCGGCGCCCGAGGTGTCGCTCGCCGACGACAGCGCGAGGCCTGCGTGGCCGTCGCGCTCGGCGGGGAAGTTCTTGAGGCCGACGCCGGTGACGGGGTGTTCGCGCCACATGCCGAGGGCGGCGGACCAGAGGGTGTAGCGGTCGGTGACGGAGGAGTCGGGGGCGTCGGTGACCTGGGTGATGCTGGCGGCGCGCGCGCCGATCATCTGGGACCCGGCGCCGAGGCCGCCGACGATGACGACGGTGCTCGCGGCGAGCGCGGCCAGGACGCGTACGGCCTGGCGGCGGCCCGCGAGCAGGATCATCGCCGTGCAGGTGACGGCGGTGGCGATCCACGTACCGCGGCTGAAGGACACCGCGAGCGGGACGACGAGCAGCGCGGCGCAGCACATTGCCGCGGGCCGCAGCCATTGCGGGGCGCCGGGAGCCGGCGCCGCGAGCGCGTAGCCGACCGCGATCACCAGCCCGTACGCCACGACCGTCGCCATGCCCATCACGTCGGAGGGGCCGAAGGTGCCGACCGCGCGGATGTCCTCGCCCATGTACGAAGCGCCGCTCGCCGTGGCGTATTGCCACGTGCCGATCGCGCCCTGCACAAGGGCGAGCAGCACGATCGCGGCGGCGACCACGCCGAAGTCGCGGCGGTCGCGCAGCAGGAGGACCACGGCGGCGGGCACGGCCACGAAGACCTGCGCATAGCGCAGGAATCCGGCGAGCCCCGTGCCCGGGTCGAGCGAGGTGACGGCGGCCGCGGCGAAGCCGAGCGCGGGGGCGCCGAGCACGGCCGCCGCGGAAGGCGTCAGCGGGCGGGCGCGGTCGCGCAGCAGCCGGACCGCCGCGGTCGCGACGAGCACCGCGGAGGCGGCGTCGGCCGGGGTGACCTTCCCCGAGCTGCTGACGTCGCCGGTGGCGACCGGGGCGGCCAGCAGCAGCACGGTGGCCAGCGCCGGCAGCAGCGGCGCGTACCGCCGCAGGCGGCGCGGGGTGAGCGGCGGGAAGGCCGCTGTCGCAAGGGCCATGGGCTGGTCAGCTCCCGCCGTGGCGGAACAGCGTGGCGGCGGTCCGCAGCATGATCGACACGTCCTGCCACAGCGTCCAGCTGTCGATGTAGTGGTTGTCG
Source organism: Streptomyces sp. NBC_00433 (assembly GCA_036015235.1). NCBI lineage: Bacteria > Bacillati > Actinomycetota > Actinomycetes > Kitasatosporales > Streptomycetaceae > Streptomyces > Streptomyces sp. NBC_00433. The sequence continues at coordinate 5,001,399 of CP107926.1, forward strand.
AAGCGCGCGCGGTCGGCGATCGAGGTGTCGCCGCGCAGCCCGTGCACCTGGGCGAGGCCGGTGATGCCGGCGGGCATCCGGTGCCGGTCGGCGTAGCCGGGCAGGGTCTGGCTGAACTGCGTGACGAAGAAGGGGCGTTCCGGGCGCGGCCCGACCAGGCTCATGTCGCCCCGCAGCACATTCCACAGCTGCGGCAGCTCGTCGAGCGAGGTGCGCCGCAGCAGGCGTCCCGCGCGGCTCATCCGGTCGTCGTCGGCGACGCTCCACAGCGTCGCCGACTCGTGCTCGTCCGCAGGGCGCAGCGTGCGGAACTTCAGCAGCGTGAACGGCCGCCCGTGCAGCCCGATCCGCTCCTGCCGGAAGATCACGCCGGGGCCGTCGGCCAGCCGCATGGCGAGCGCGCACGCGGCGAGCACCGGTGCCAGGCAGAGCAGCGCGGTGCCGGCCAGAACCGCGTCCAGCAGCCGCTTGCCGCCGCGGGCGACGCGGCCCGCGGGCGGCGGGTACGGTTCGAGCCTGCGGCACGGATGGCCCCACAGGTGGCCGGCGCCGCCGCCCTTGCCGGGCCTTTCGCCGTTCACCTGCCACAGCCGGCAGCCCTGTGCGGCGAGCAGCCGTACGGTCGCGGTGGTCCTGGCGTCCGTCGTCGCGGGTCCCGCGACGACGGCGTCCCGTACGGCGTTCTGGATCACCGCCCGGGTCACGTCGCCGGGCGACGGCAGCACGGGCAGCACCGGCGGCGGTACGTACGGCGCCGGGTGCGCGGCCTGCGGGCCGCCTCGGGGCGGCGGTTCTGGCGGCGCGGGGCGTACGGGGGCCGGCGCGGCGAGGCCCACCGGGCGCATCCCGTACTCGGGGCGGGCGTGCAGGACCGCGGCGATCCGGGCGGCGGACGCCGCGTCGGCGCCGACGACCAGCGTCGAGGACGGGCGCCTGCGGGCCAGCCTGCGGCGCGTCGCGTAGACCGCGGCCCGCAGCCCGCCCGCGACGCAGACGGTCACCGCCACCGCCGCGGGCAGTGCCCCCGGTCCGGGAGCGCCGGCCCCCGCCACGACCGCGAGCAGGCCCCACGCCAGCACCGTGCGCCAGGCCAGGCCGGGCAGTTCCGCGAAGGCCCCTGGCGCGAAACCGGGCCGGTAGAGCCCGGCCCTGTGCTGCGTGAGCAGCAGGCACCCGGCGACCAGGCACCCGGCGAGCACCCCGCGCGGCACCACGGCCGCGACCCCGGCGACCGCCCCCGCGCAGTCCGCGACGGCCAGCACTCCCCCGACCCGCTCCCGCGCCGCCCGATGCCGCGGCTGCCCTGCGCCCCGCCGCCCGGGTACGCGGGAAGGCGCGGGCACGGGCGCACCGCGGGCGACGCGGTAGGCCGGGGTGCCGGCCTCGTACGGCCGCCTACCGGCGCCGGTGGCGCTCTCGCCGGTGTCGTGCGTCCGCTTGACGGCGGGTGTGTCGGCGTCGTCCGTGCGCCTGCCAGGACCCGTGGCGCCCGCACCCACGCGGCGCGGGCCGCCGGGTCGTTCCGTATCCGGGCGGCCGGGTTCGTACGTCCGCGGTGCCGTCACCCGTTCGGCGTCGGGGCGGGTCGGGTCGCAGGTGCGGGGGGTGGGCTCGGGGGTCACCGGGGGAGCCGCCGGGAGTGGGCGGGGTGGGGGAGGGCCAGGACGTCGCCGTAGACCGCCGCGATGTCGGCCGCGGCTCTTGCCACGTCGTGCCGGTCGCGGGCCCGGGTGAGGGCGCGCAGGGACGCGGCGGTGCGCACGGGCCGGTCGGTGAGCAGCCGCAGCAGTGCCGCCGACAGGGCGGCGGCGTCCCCGACCGGGACGACGCAGTCGGCGGCGTCGACCGGGTGGAGGCCTTCGCGGGCACCGCTGACGTCGGTGGCCACCACCGGGCGACCGCAGGCCATCGCCTCCAGCGGCGCCAGCGCCATGCCTTCCCAGCGGGAGGGCAGCACGACGACGTCCGCGGCCTGGTACCACGGCACCGTGTCGCGGGCGGCGCCCGCGAGCAGGACGCCCGGGGGCGCGCCGAGCAGCAGTCGCCGGTGGTCGGGCCCGTCGCCGACCAGGACGAGGCGGGCCGCGGGAAGTGCCGCAGCGACCGCGGGCCAGGCGCGCAGAAGCACGTCCTGCCCCTTCTGCGGGCACAGCCGCCCGACGCACACCACCAGCGGCGTGTCCGGCCCGACGTCGGACAGCGCGGGCAGTGCGGCCCTGACGGCGTCGCGGTCGGCGGTGGGGGTGAAGCGGGCGAGGTCGACGCCGTTGCGCACCATGGCCCAGCGGGCGCGTACGCCGGCCCGCCGCCCCGCGCGGCACTCCGCGTCGCTGACGCACAGCACCCGGTCCGCCCAGCGCGCGGCGTACCGCTCCCAGGCCCGCGCGGCCGCGGCGGTGGCGCCGTCGACCGCGTCGAAGGACCAGGCGTGCGGCTGGAAGACGGTCGGCACCCGGCCGCGTACGGCGAGGCGTACCGCGAGGCCCGCCTTGGCGCTGTGCAGGTGCAGCAGGTCGGGGCGCACCTCGCGCACCAGCCGGGCCGCCGCCGCGATCTCGCGGGGGAGCGCGGGGCCGGGGGCGCGGCGGGCCGGCCAGTGCACGATCCGCGCTCCGGCCCGCTCCGCCGCTGCCGGCAGCAGGTCGGGCGCCGGCATCACCGGATCCCGCGCCCCCGTCCGTCCCCGGGCGACCGGGTCGGGGCAGCCGACGACGACCCGCGCTCCCGCCCGTACCTGCGCGCGGACCAGGTCCGCCACGACGCGGGCCACTCCGCCCTCGACGGGCTGGGCCATGTGCAGCACCGTCAGCCCGGCGAGTCCGTCCTGCTGTTGCGGCATCGCGCGCCGTTCTCCCTCTACGAGCCCGTCAAACCCCGCCACTCGGTCCCGCGGGCGGCTGCGTGGTCTCAACGAACGACGAGTCGGCCAGGTAATCCCGGGAAACAGGAATGCACCGTCGCAGAAGGCGCGTCGAAATTCACGTAAGCCGCGCGAACAGGCAGACCGTTTCAGCTCTTATGACGATCACATCGCAGGGGGAAGTCGTCATGTCAACCTGCCGGTACGCGCTCACTCCTGTGCCTGGTCCAGGCGACGGCCGCGGGTGAAAATATCCGTTCGGGTGAAGCGTCATTACCAAGCTCCCGAATCGGTGTTGGGCAGTTCGACCCATTTTCCGGGGGCGTTCCCCCATCGGTCAGGAAAGGACCCACCGTGATCAAGAAGTTCCACGCCGCGGCCGCGGTGGCCGTCTCCGTCGCAGGCGTCTCGGCGTCGGGCGCTCCGCAGGCGATGGCCATCGGAGACGATCACGAGACGGCGACGGCGAACGGCAACGGTTCCGTGCAGAACTACGGCAACACCTCCACCGGCCGCTACATGAGCCCCTCGTTCGCCCTGGTCCAGGGCTCGCTCAACAAGCCGTGCGTCGCGCTCCCGGCCAAGGCCGACCTCGGCGCGGTCGCCGGCGTCATCCCGGTGCAGGTCCCGGACGTCAACGTGCTCAGCTCGCCGCAGAACCAGCAGTGCACCGAGAACTCCAGCCAGGTCAAGGGCGACGAGCCGCTGTCGCACGTCCTGGACGGCATCCCGGTGCTGTCCGGCGACGGCCCGGCCGACCACTGAGCACACGGCCGCCGCAGGGCCCGCCCAGTCCCGCCGGTCGCGGCTGCGACCGCCGGTGGAAAGTCGGCGGCCGGAGCCGTTCCCCGTCCTGTTGGACAGATTCCCGCCCTCCATTCGAGTGGATAAACGGCCCCGAATGGGGGTTGGGAGTCACCTATCGGCATCAAACGTCGTTGACCGTTCGGCGCGGTGCACATGACCCGCGAACGGGGTCCCGCCGTCACGAAATCCGTGACTGGGGAAGGCCACCGCAGCCGACAATTAAGGAGCAGAACCATGAAGAAGATCACCAGGGCCGCAGCGTTCACCGCCGGAACCGTCATCGCGATGGGCATCGCCACCCCGGCGTTCGCCGGCGCCGACTCGAGCGGCCTCGCCGAGCACTCCCCGGGCGTGGCCTCCGGCAACCTGATCCAGGTGCCGGTGCACGTGCCGGTCGACGCGTGCGGCAACACCGTCGACATCATCGCGCTGCTGAACCCCGCGTTCGGCAGCGCCTGCGTCAACGCCGGCTGACGACCGCAGTCGAACCGGTCGGGCGCCACGCCCTGATCAGGTCCCGCCCGGCCGAGTGCGCGGCACTCCCGGGCGGCCCGTCATCCTCACCATCTTATGTACGAGTTGCACGAGCGGAGAAAATGAGTCGATGCGACGACAGATCCTGAACCGGAGTCTGCTCACCGTTGCTGCCGCGAGCAGTATTCTCGCCGCGACGGGAGGCTATGCGAACGCGGACTCCGACGCACAGGGCGGTCCGAGCGAATCGGGCCGTTCAGCCGCCGTCCACTCGCAGGAGGCCGATTCGCCGAGCGACGGCTATTCGCCCGGGGCAACCGCCCAGGGCACCGCGGAGGGCTCCCCCGGACTGCTTTCCGGAAACAACGTGAGCCTCCCGCTCGATGCGCCGGTGAACGTGTGCGGCAACTCAGCCGACGTCGCCGCGCTGCTCAACGCGGCGAGCGGGAATTCCTGTGCGAACGTCGAGGTGCCCGCCACCCCCGTGGTACCGGGACCGCGCGCCGAGCCGCCGGCCCCGAAGCCCGAAGTGCACACGCAGCTCGCGGAGACCGGCGCGTCGTCCGGCGCGGTGGGCACGGCGGTGGGCGCGGGCGCGGTGCTGCTGATGGGCGGCGCGATGCTCTATCGGCGCTCCACTCGTGCGGCGCGCGTACAGCGTGCGAATTCTTGAGCGATTCCTGAGCGTTTTTCTGCCCGGGTGCGGAAAGTCAAGCCGTTGCCGCACTATCGGATGATTGTCAGGCGACGGGTCCGCGCACAGTTTCTGTTCAAAAACGTGGTCGTTGTCATTCCGGAAGGAACACGGCGCTACGGAAAGGCTGGCAAGTGAAGTTCTCGAAGGCCGCAGTGGTTGTGGTCGGATCCGTCATGGCGGTCGGCGTGGGCGCTCCCGCGTTCGCCGACACTGCGAGCGCCGACAGCGCGAGCACGGTGCCCACCAGCATCAACGGCGGTGTCGTGCAGATTCTCAACGAGCAGCCGCTGCAGAAGGCCGCTGACACCACGCAGGCCGCGCCCACGCTGAGCACTCTCGCCCAGGCCGGCGATCACCTCCGGGGCGACACGTCGGCCGACGCTCTCGTGGGCCGGGCGGCCGTGGTCGCCCAAGGCGTCGCCGAGTCCGGCCTCGTCGGTGCCGTGCCCGGCGCCCTGCTGCTCGGCGGGGTGCCGCTCAGCGGCGTCAGCACCTGACAGCCTGGGCCGTCCGGGCGCTTCCCCCAGAACCACGCGTCGTCGCACCGCAAAAGGACACTCAATGATCAAGGGCGACGAGCCGCTCTCGCACATCCTCAGCGACATCCCGGTCCTGGCCGGCAACGGCGTCCGCAACGGCTGACGTTCCGCCCCGTGCGACCCGCCCCACCCGCATCACCCGCTCCACCCCGGGCCGTCGGCGACCTCGTCGGCGGCCCTGCCCCGTTCCCGGCCTCCCGCCCGCGGCGGCGATGGCGGGAAAGGTGGGAAACCCGTCATTGCCGCCATCCGGCCGCACTGCCAGGCTGAACCGTCCCCGGCGGTCCGGGCGCCGGGCCGGCCCTCGGCGACACGGCGATCATCGAATGGCTCCGTGCCGTCGACGCCGGCACCACCTGGACGACCTCCGTGTGCTCCGGCTCCCTTCTCCTCGCCGCCGCGGGCCTGCTCACGGGGCGGCGAGCCGCCTCGCACTGGATCGCCCTGGAGCACCTGCCCGCTCTCGGCGCGGTCCCGAGCACGGACCGGGTCGTCTTCGACGGCAAATACGCCACCGCCGCGGGTGTCTCCGCGGGCATCGACCTCGCCCTCCACCTGGCCGGCCGCCTCGCCGGCGACGCCGTGGCCGAGGCCATCCAACTTGTCGTCGAATACGCCCCGGCTCCACCGCGTCCGCCCCACCGGACCTGGTCACGGCCCTCCGAGCGAGCGACCTCGTCGTCCTCCCCCGCTAACCCCCTGCGGGGCGCACCTCAGCCCCCACCGGGCCGCACGTAGGGACGTAAACAGCACCCCGCAGGGGGCCGGCTCACACGGAGTGGGCACCCTATGTGCAGAGGGCGTAACCGCGGGCGGCCCGCGGGGTGACCGCCGCGTAATGGCGGGTTCGTAGCGTCGAGCGGGCGCGGCCGCGGGGGCCGCACGGGGGGAGGACCCGCCAAGTGGGGACGACGACGGTGCGGACGGTGTGCTCGTACTGCGGCGTCGGCTGCGGCCTCCTGCTGGACATCGGCGCCGGTCCTGACGGGCGCCGCACCGTCCTGAAGGCCGTCGGCGACAAGTCGCACCCGGCGAACCGCGGGCGGCTGTGCACGAAGGGCGCCACGACCGCGGACATGCTGGCCGCGCCGGGCCGGCTGGAGCGGGCCCTGGTCAGGAGGGAGCGCGGCGCCGAGGCCGCGCAGGCGCCCGCCGCGGAGGCGATCGCGGAGACCGGCCGCCGCCTGCGGGCGGTCCTGGACGAGCACGGGCCCGACGCGGTGGCGCTCTACGTCTCGGGCCAGCTGAGCCTGGAGGCGCAGTATCTGGCGAACAAGCTCGCCAAGGGCTTCATCGGCACCAACCAGATCGAGTCCAACTCCCGCCTGTGCATGGCCAGCGCGGGCAGCGGCTACAAGCTGTCGCTGGGCGCGGACGGCCCGCCCGGGTCGTACCAGGACCTGGACCGCGCCGATGTCTTCCTGGTCATCGGCGCGAACATGGCCGACTGCCATCCGATCCTCTTCCTGCGGATGATGGAGCGGGTCAAGGCCGGCGCCAAGCTGATCGTGGTGGACCCGCGGCGCAATGCGACGGCCGCGAAGGCGGACCTCTTCCTGCAGATCCGCCCGGGAACGGATCTGGCGCTGCTGAACGGCCTGTTGCACCTGCTGCACGCGTCCGGCCGTACGGACCGGGACTTCATCGCCCGCTGGACCGAGGGCTGGGAGGCGATGCCGGACTTCCTCGCCGACTACCCGCCGGCGGCGGTCGCCGACGTCACCGGCATCCCGGAGGCGGACATCCGGCGGGCGGCCGAGCTGATCGGCGGCGCGGCCGAGTGGACGAGCTGCTGGACGATGGGCCTCAACCAGTCGACGCACGGCACCTGGAACACCAACGCGCTGATCAACCTGCATCTGGCGACCGGCGCGATCTGCCGCCCCGGCAGCGGCCCGTTCTCGCTGACCGGCCAGCCGAACGCCATGGGCGGCCGGGAGATGGGCTACATGGGTCCGGGGCTCCCCGGGCAGCGCTCGGTGCTGGTGGCCGAAGACCGGGCGTTCGCGGAGGAGTTGTGGGGGCTGGCGCCGGGCACCGTGCGGGCGGACGGCGTCGGGCGCGGCACCGTGGAGATGTTCCAGCGGATGGCCGACGGCGACATCAAGGCCTGCTGGATCATGTGCACCAACCCGGTCGCCTCGGTCGCGAACCGCCGCACGGTCATCGAGGGCCTGGAGGCGGCCGAATTCGTCGTCACGCAGGACGTCTTCGCCGACACCGAGACCAACGCCTACGCCGACATCGTGCTGCCCGGTGCGATGTGGACGGAGTCCGACGGTGTCCTGATCAACAGCGAGCGCAATCTCACCCTCGCCCGGCAGGCCGTCGACCCGCCGGGCGAGGCGATGCCCGACTGGCGCATCATCGCCGAGGTGGCGCGCGCGATGGGCTACGGGGACGCGTTCGACTACGCGGGGCCCGAGGAGGTCTTCGACGAGATCCGCCGGGCCTGGAATCCCGTCACCGGCTACGACCTGCGGGGCGTGACGTACGAGCGGCTGCGCGAGACCCCCGTGCAGTGGCCCGCGCCCACCGCCGACGGACCCGACCGCAATCCGATCCGCTACGTCGAGGGCGACGGGCTGCGCTTCCCGACCCCCAGCGGCCGGGCCGTCTTCCACGCCAGGCCGCACGTGCCGCCGGCGGAGATGCCCGACGGCGACTTCCCCTTCGTGCTCAACACCGGGCGGCTGCAGCACCAGTGGCACACCCTGACCAAGACCGGCAAGGTCGCCAGGCTCAACAAGCTCAATCCCGGGCCCTTCGTGGAGCTGCACCCGGGCGACGCGGCGGAGTTGGGGATCGCCGAGGGCGACCCGGTGGAGGTCGCCTCGCGGCGCGGCCGGGCGGTGCTGCCCGCGGTGCTCACCGACCGGGTGCTGCCGGGGTGCTGCTTCGCGCCCTTCCACTGGAACGACCTCTTCGGTGAATACCTCAGCGTCAACGCCGTCACCAGCGACGCGATCGACCCGGTCTCCTTCCAGCCGGAGTTCAAGGTCTGCGCGGTGTCGCTGACGAGGGTCGCCGCACCGGCCGCGGGGAAGGCGACTTCCGAGCCGTCCGTCCTGCCGGCCGGGGACAAGGCCGTCGCCGGCGACGTCTTCGGGGTGTCGGACCTGGCGCCGCCCGTGCTCGCCGAGCACGAACGCCGCTATCTGGTGGGCTTCCTGGCGGGCCTCGGCTCCGGCCTGGCGGGTGTGCCGGTGCTGCCGCCCGACGCGCCCTTCGCGCCGGAGCACGCGCTGTGGGTCAACGGGGCCCTCGCGGGCATGTATTCGCGGCTGCCCGCGGCGCCCGCCCCCGTACCGCACGCCGAAGTCCCGCAGGCCGGGCGGGAGGTGGTGGTGCTGTGGGCCTCGCAGACCGGCAAGGCCGAGGAATTCGCCGCCGCCGCGGCGCAGCGCCTCACCGGGACAGGACACCGGGCCACCCTGCTCGGCATGGCCGACGCCTCGCCCGCCGGACTCCCGGCCGCCGCCGACCTGTTGCTGATCACCAGCACCTTCGGCGACGGCGAAGCCCCCGACAACGGCACCGGCTTCTGGGACGCCCTCACCGCGCCCGACACCCCGCGCCTCGACGGCCGCCGCTACGCCGTACTGGCCTTCGGCGACTCCTCCTACGACGACTTCTGCGGCCACGGCCGCCGGCTCGACGAGCGCCTCGGCGAGCTGGGCGGTGTACGCCTGGCGCCGCGCACGGACTGCGAGCCGGACTACGAGCCGTCCGCGCTGGCCTGGCTCGACCAGGTGCTCGGCGCGCTGGCCGGCGCCGTCCCCGCGCCCGCGCCCGCGCCCGCGCCCGCCCGTACCGTACGCCGCCCCGCCGGGGGCACCGCGCGGCTCACCGGCAACCGGCTGCTGGGCCTGCCCGGCGCGGCGAAGGAGGTACGCCGCTTCACCTTCGACACCCGCGACAGCGACGTACCGCTGCCGTACGAAGCGGGCGACGCGCTGGGTGTCCTGCCGGCCAACTCTCCCGCCCTGGTGGACGAATGGCTCGCCGTGGCCGGACTCGACGCGCACACCGGCGTCACCGTCCCCGGCGTCGGCGACGTCCCGCTGGGCGAAGCGCTGCACCGGCACCTGGACATCACCAGGATCACCCCCGACCTGCTGCGCTTCGTCGCCGACCGCACCCACGACCGGGTGCTGAGGAGGCTCCTGCGGCCCGACAACAAGGACGAGCTGGCCAAGTGGTCATGGGGCAGGCAGGCGGTGGACGTCGTCGCCGAATACGCCGTCAAGGCCCGCGCCGGGGAGTGGGCCGGGCTGCTGAAGAAGCTCCAGCCCCGGCTGTACTCCATATCGTCCAGCCCGCTCACCGACCCGGAGCGCATCTCGCTGACCGTCTCCGTCGTCCGCTACGGCAACCCGGAGGGGCGCCCGCGCGGCGGTGTCTGCTCGCCCTTCCTGGCCGACGCCGAGCCGGGGACGACGGTGCCCGTGCACGTCAGGCGCACCCCGGGCTTCCGGCCGCCCGCCGACCCCGCCGCGCCCATGATCATGGTCGGCCCCGGCACCGGCGTCGCCCCCTTCATCGGCTTCCTCGACGAGCGCCGCGCCCGCGGCCACCGCGGCCCCAACTGGCTCTTCTTCGGCGAGCAGCACCGGGCCACCGACTTCTACTACGAGGACGACCTCACCGCCCGCCTCGCCGACGGCACCCTCACCCGCCTCGACACCGCCTTCTCCCGCGACCAGCGCTCCAAGGTCTACGTCCAGGACCGCATGCGCGAACACGGCCCCCTGCTGTGGTCCTGGCTCCAGGACGGCGCCCACCTCTACGTCTGCGGCGACGCCTCCCGTATGGCCAAGGACGTCGACGTCGCCCTCCACACCGTCGCCACCACCCACGGCGGCCTCGCCCCCGACGCGGCGACCGCGTACCTCAAGTCCCTGACCGTCGAGAAGCGCTACGCCCGCGACATCTACTGACCCCCGGCGCACGCGGCGCACGCGGAGGCGGTCTCACCGGAACCCGTGGTCTTCCTGGTGCAGCCGTCGGCCTCCCGCCGCTGGACGGTGTCGCCCATGGTGGTCTCCGGTTCAGCCGGGCGTGACAGGAGCGGCGGGGTCCGGGGAGACGGGGACGCGGCCGTCCGCCGCCGCGGCGGCCAGAGCCCGGTGGTCGAGCTCGTTGCGGTCCGCGTAGGCGTCGGCGAATTCCGCCAGGGCGCGGTCGAGCAGCTCGCCGCCGCCCGCGTAGGCGGCCAGCGCGACGGGGTCGCCGGAGCGGGCGTGCGCGCGGGCCAGGGAGGCGCCGCAGACCCGGGCGAAGAGCCGCAGCATCGTGGGGGTCATGGTGTCGGGCTGAGCGATGCCCTTCCAGTCGCGCAACTGCCGCACGTAGAAGTCCCGTTGCCGGCCGTCGAAGCCGGTCACGCGCTCCCAGCCGAGCAGGATGTCACCGGCGGACTGCATCAACCGCTGCCCGGCGACGACCCGTTGGCCCTGGTTGTCGTAGCGTGCCGCGCCGGCGTAGGGAGTCAGGACCGAGGGCCCCGCCTCCTTGGCCTGGAGCAGCAGCGGGTCCTCGTCGTCGCGGCCGACCGCGAGGATGACCCAGCAGCGGGTGCCGACACTGCCGACGCCGACGACCTTGCGCGCCATGTCCACCACCTGGAAGCGGTCGAGCAGCAGCCGCCGTTCGGCCGGCAGGCTCTGGCTGTAGCGGTGCAGCAGCTCGCGCAGCACCTCTTCCAGCCGCGCCCGCTTGTCGTCGGGCAGCAGGTCGCGCAGCGGGGTGATCAGCGGCGGGTCGGGGGTGATCCTGCGCCGCCCGTCCTCGACGCGGGTGAGCTTGTCGAAGGCCTGCGCGGTGGTTCTGCCGCGGGCCTTGGCGAGTGCCTTGCCGGTCCGCTTGCGCACGCTCGCGCCGGGCTGCTCCTTGGGCAGCAGCGACGCCAACTGGTCGCTGTCGTCCTGCGCGTACCAGATGTCGAGGGTGCCCATCCCGGCGAAGAGCTGCATGCGCTCGCGGTACGCCTCGACGGCGCCGCGGACGATCGCGGCACGCCGCTCGGCGCCGAAACCGCGGGCGCGGGCGGCGATCTCCAGGCTGGTCGCGAGCCGTTTGAGGTCCCATTCGAAGGGGCCGGGCAGTGTCTCGTCGAAGTCGTTGATGTCGAAGACGAGATGCCGCTCGGGGGAGGCGAGCAGGCGGAAGTTCAGCAGGTGCGCGTCCCCGCACAGCTGGGCGGTGAGCCCGGTGTGCGGTGCCGTTCCGAGGTCGGCGGCCATGATGCCGGCGGCGCCGCGGTAGAAGCGGAAGGGCGACTCCAGCATGCGGCTGTAGCGGATCGGCACCAGCTCGGGCAGCCGGTCAGCGGACTGCCGTTCCAGCAGGCCGACCGGGTCGAAGCGCTTCTTGCCGGGGCTGAAGCGGGCCTGCGCCGACCGCGGCACGCGCCGCCGGGCCGCCTTGCCGTACGCGGCACGCTCGGCGGGGCTGCCGCGCGGGACGGCATTGCCAAGAGGGTCCTGGACTTCTTCAGGCATGTGCCCACCGCCCTTCGGTGCATCTATCCTCACCCCGACCCGCGGCCCCCGCCACGCGAGCGCCCCTCACGTACGGTGACGACCTCGTGACGGGACCCGCGTCCACCGATCGGTGGACGGAAGTGGGACCGCCCGGTCGTTCCCGGCGGGGCGCGGGCGCGGGATCGTGGTGCCATGACGGACGACGTGGTGAGGGTGCGGGGGCTTCGCAAGCGGTACGGCGGGGTCGACGCGGTGGACGGGGTGGATCTCGGCATCCGGCGCGGTGAGGTGTTCGGGATCCTGGGGCCCAACGGGGCCGGCAAGAGCACGACCGTGGAGATACTGCAGGGCCACCGGCGCCGCGACAGCGGCGAGGTCGCCGTGCTCGGGCAGGACCCGGACAGCGCCGACCGCCGATGGCGCTCGCGGGTCGGCATCGTGTGGCAGGACCAGTCGGCGGCCGCCGAGCTGACCGTCGCCGAGACCGTACGGCACTTCGCCCGCTACTACCCGCGGCCGCGCGACCCGGCCGAGGTCATCGACCTGGTGGGGCTGACCGACAAGGCGGGCAGCCGCACCAAGGCGCTGTCCGGCGGGCAGCGCAGGCGGCTCGACGTGGCGCTCGGCGTGATCGGCGACCCCGAGCTGCTGCTGCTCGACGAGCCGACGACCGGCTTCGACCCGGTGGCGCGACGGCAGTTCTGGTCGCTGATCCGCAGCCTCGCCGACGAGGGCACCACGATCGTCCTCACCACCCACTACTTGGACGAGGCCGAGGCGCTGACCGACCGGCTCGCGGTCATCGCGGCCGGCAAGGTCGTCGCGGAGGGCGAGGCCGGCTCGCTCGGCGGGCGCGCGCAGGCCAGGGCGACCGTGCACTGGGCGGAGCCGGACGGCACCGCACGCAGCGAGGAGACCGACACCCCGACCCGCACGGTCGCGGAGCTGACCGGCCGCTTCGACGGCGAGATACCCGAACTGCGGGTCACCCGCCCCACGTTGGAGGACATCTACCTGCGGCTCATCGGATCGGAGGACAAGTGACCGCCGGAACCGCCGCCGCGACGGCGCTCGACCCCGTGCGGGACGACCGCACCGCACGGCTGCCCGGGGCCTGGCGCCTGGGCCTGCTGCGCGGGGCGATGGAGATCCGGATGTTCTTCCGGCTGCGCGAGCAGGTGGTCTTCACCTTCGCCTTCCCCATCGTCTTCCTCTTCCTCTTCGCCTCGATCTTCCACGACGACATGGCCGGCACCGGCTCCACCGCGTCGCAGTACTACGTGGCGTCGATGACGGCGGCAGGCATCATGTCCACCAGCTTCCAGTCGCTCGGCATCTCCATCGCGATCGAACGCGACGACAAGGTGCTGCGCAGGCTGCGCGGCACCCCGATGCCGCCGGCCGCGTACTTCCTCGGCAAGATATGGCTGGTGCTGGTCACCGGCCTGCTGGAGACGGCCGCCCTGCTGGTCTTCGGCGCCACCGTCTACGACGTCGACCTGCCGTCCGACGCGTCCGGCTGGCTCACCCTCGGCTGGATCTTCGTGCTCGGCATCACCGGCTGCGCGCTGCTCGGCATCGCGATCAGCAGCGTGCCCAAGTCGGGCAAGAGCGCCACCTCCGTGGTCGTCCTGCCCTTCCTGGTCCTGCAGTTCATCTCCGGGGTGTACATCCTCATCGACACCGTGCCCGACTGGATGCTGACCATCGGGTCGTTCTTCCCGCTGAAGTGGATGTGCCAGGGCCTGCGCGGGGTGTTCCTGCCGGACGCGGCCGCCGCGCTGGAACCGGCGGGCAGTTGGGAATTCGGACGTATCGCGCTGGTGCTGGGCGCCTGGTGCGTCGGAGGATTGGTGCTGTGCATGCTGACCTTCCGCTGGAAGAGCCGGAGCGACGGCTGACCGGGACACCCCGGCCCGCCGCGGAAGGCCCCCGCGGCGGGCACGTCTGGGAGCGCACCTTCCTGCCCTGGGACGTCTACTTCGCGGTCGTGTGGATCGGCACGGTGCTCTTCGCGCTCGCCGCGGAGAGTCCGGGCATCGGCGTACGCGTCGTCGCCGCCTGCCTGTTCTGCCTGCCGGTGCCCTGGTACGCGTGGGTCGGCCGCCCGCTGCTGGTCGCGCAGTCCAGGACCACGGGCACCCGGCCCGCCGTGCGCTACCTCGTCGGCCTGGTGCTGCTCTTCCTGCCCCCCGCGGCGCTCGTCGGCGAGACCCGGCTCGCCACCTTCGCCCTCGTACCGCAGTGCTTCATGCTGCTGCGGGTGCGCGGCGCGCTCACCGCCGTCGCGGTCGTCAACATCACCCCGGTCGCCGCCTGGGCGCTGGTCCGGCGTCCCGACACCCACGACCTCTACTACAACTCCGTCTTCGCCGTCGTCACCCTGGCCTTCTCCGCGGTCGTCGGCAGCTGGATCATCCGCGTCCTGGAGCAGAGCGTCGAACGGGCCGACCTGGTCGCCGAGTTGGACGCCAGCCGCGGCGAGGTCGCCCGGCTGTCCGCGGAACGCGGCGCGCTGGCGGAACGCGAACGGATCTCCCGGGAGATCCACGACACCCTCGCGCAGGGCTTCACCAGCATCCTGATGCTCGTCCAGGCCGTCGAGACCGAACTGGGCGACGACCCCGCGCTGGCCCGCCGCCACCTCGCCCTCATGGCAGGCACCGCTCGGGAGAACCTGGCCGAGGCCCGTGCCCTCGTCGCCGGCAATGCCCCCGCCGGCCTGGACGGCGGCTCACTCCCCGACGCCCTGCGCCGCCTCGCCGCCCGCCACACCGAGCAGACCGGCGCGGCCGCCACCGTCGACATCACCGGACCCGTACGCGCCCTGCCCGCGGCCGTCGAGGTCGTCGCCCTGCGCAGCTGCCAGGAGGCCCTGGCCAACGCCCGCCGCCACGCGGGCCCCGCCGTCCCCGTCGCCCTCGACCTGCGGTACGCCGAGGACACCCTGCGGATCGCCGTACGCGACACCGGCCGCGGCTTCGACACCGCCGGGCCGCCGGGCACCGGCTACGGGCTGCCGGGACTGCGCGCCAGGGCCGCCGAGATGGGCGGCACCGCCGCCGTCGACAGCGCGCCCGGCCGCGGCACCGCGATCACCGTCACCCTGCCGCTCGCGGCCGCATCGAGGAGCACCCCGTGATCCGCATCCTGCTCGCCGACGACCACCCCGTCGTCCGCGAGGGCCTGCGCGCGATGCTCCATGCCGAGGCCGACCTCGACGTCGTCGGCGAGGCCGCCGGCGGCCCGCAGGCCGAGACGCTCGCCGCCGAACTCCTGCCCGACATCGTGCTGATGGACCTGCGCATGCCGGACGGCGGCGGCGTCGAGTCCATCGGCCGCATGACCGCGGCCGGGCTGCCCTGCCGGGTCATCGTGCTCACCACCTACGAGACCGACGGCGACATCCTCCGCGCCGTCGAAGCGGGCGCCGCCGGCTACCTCCTCAAGGACCTCGCCCGCGGCGAACTCGCCGACGCGGTCCGGGCCGCCGCCCGCGGCGAGACCGTCCTCGCCCCCTCGGTCGCCGCCCGCCTCGTCGACCGCCTCCGCGTCCGCCCCGAACGCCCCCACCTGTCCGACCGCGAGACCGCCGTCCTCCGCCTCGTCGCGGACGGCTGCACCAACGCGGAGATCGGCCGCCGGCTCTTCATCGGCGAGTCCACCGTCAAGACCCACCTCCTGCGCACCTTCACGAAACTCGGCGTCACCGACCGCACGGCTGCGGTGACTTCCGCCATGCGGTACGACTTGCTCTGAGCATGAGGGGGCTGCCGCTGCCCCGCCGCCGTGGTCGCGCTCGCAGTTCCCCGAGCCCCCAGGTGATGGCCCCTTGCGGTGCGGTGCTTGCCTGCGGCCCGGCGGGGGAGAAAGCAACGCCACCGCAAGTGGCAACCACCTGGGGGCGCGGGGAACTGCGCGACAAGCCACCCACACAGCGCAAGTGTGGAGTCCGGAACAGCACCCCGCAGGGAGTGGCACCGTATGGCACCCCCTCACGCGCGGAGCGCATACGCGTCGAGGGACCGGGCCGCCCGCCCGGTCACGTCCCGTACGGACGGGGAGACGACCGCATTCCCACCGGCCCGCAGCACGCGGAAGAGGGCCAGCTGCCACTCCACGGCCCGCGCCGGCACCCCGCCCTGCCGGAGCCGCGCCGCGAACGCGGCAGGATCCTGCGCCACGTACCGCAGCTCACCACCCCCAGAGCGCGCGAAGCGCACCCCGCGGCCGAGGACGGCGACAGCCTCGCCGTGCGTGAGCGCGGACGGTCCCGTCAGGTCGTAGACCTGGCCGCCGTGTCCGCCCGACGTGAGGGCGATCGCGGCGACCTCCCCGACATCCCTCGTGTCGACGAAGCTCACCGCCGCGTCCCCCGCGGGCAGCTCCAGCACGCCCCGCTCCCGCAACCCCTCGGCGAAGGCCCCGCCGAAGTTCTGCTGGAACCAGTTGGGCCGCAGCACGGTCCACTCCCGCCCCGACATCCGCACATCGTGCTCCCAGCTCGCCATCGGGACGAGCGAGGGCAACCGGTCGGCGCCCAGCACGGACAGCAGCACCACGCGCCGTATGTCGGCCGCGTCGGCGAGCAGCTGGTGCATGAGCAGCTCGGGCTCGGACTGCCAGACCGGGCCGACGACATAGAGGCCTTCCGCCCCTTCCAGCGCGGGCAGCCAGGTGGAGCGGTCGGACCAGTCGAAGCGGACCGGCTCGACGCCGGCGGCCGTCGCGGCGCCCGGCGTGCGGCTGGCCGCGCGGACCTTCGCGCCCCGCGCGGCAAGCGCGTCCACCACCGGCCTGCCGCTCTTCCCGGTGGCACCGATCACCAGCACGTTCATCACGTCAGCTCCTTCGCGTGTGCCTTGCGACGACGACACTATGTACCGAGCTTCGGATGATGAATGCCGCAGAATCCGGGATTCATGTCCGTGCGTCCTGTGGCGACGGCGCCGCCGCCGTAAAATGCCGCGCATGGACGTACTGGCCGACGCACTCGCCGCCATGCGCACCGGCCGGACGCGGTCGGCAGGCACCGAGGTCCGCGCGCCGTGGGGGCTGCGCTTCCCCGATGTCGGCGGCGCCACTTTCCACGTCGTCCTCGAGGGCGAGTGCTGGCTGCTGCCGCCGGAGGGCGCGGGCAGCGTACGGCTCGGCCCTGGTGACGCCGTTTTCCTGCGGCATGGCAGCCCGATGAGCCTCGCGGACGATCCGGCGACCGCGCTGACGGACTTCGTGCCGAGCGGCTGGGAGCCCGGCCAGACGATCGGCCGGGTGGAGATCGACGGTCCCGGGCCGCGCACGCTGCTGCTGTGCGGGGCCTATCCGCTGGGCCGGGCGCGGCCGCACCCGCTGATGGCCGAGCTGCCCGACCTCCTGCTCCTGCCGTGCAGCCCGCAGGGGCACCCGGCGCTGCACGCGGCGATCGGCCTGCTCGGCGCGGAGCTGGACGAGCCCAGGCCCGGCAGGGACGGCATCGTGCCGGCCCTGGTGGACGCCCTGCTGCTGTACATCCTGCGCGCCTGGCTCGCGGACCGGTCGGCCGAGGAGGCGCGGGGCCCGGGTCGGCAGGGGTGGGCGACGGCGCTGACCGACCCGGTGGTGGGCCCGGCGCTCGAAGCGATCCATGCCGAGCCGGCCCGCGCCTGGACGGTGGAGGAGCTGGGCGCCCGCGGCGGCCTGTCGCGCTCGGCGTTCGCCCGGCGTTTCACCGCCCTGGTGGGCACACCGCCGCTGACGTATCTGACCTGGTGGCGTATGACGGCCGCGGGCCGGCTGCTGCTGTCCGGCGACGCACCGCTGCGGGTGGTGGCGGAACAGGTCGGCTACAGCGCGGAATTCGCCTTCGCCAAGGCTTTCAAACGCGAGTACGGCATCGCGCCCGGCCGCTACCGCAGGTCCGCGGCGGCCGGCGGCTGAAGGGGCCGCGTACGCCGCGAGCCGCCTCGTCGGGACGAGGCGGCTCGCGGAAAGCGCGGGAATGCACCGGCGGCTACAGGCCGCCGGTGTAGAGCAGGCGGTTCGGGGAGCCCGCGCTGACGGTCAGCACATCGGCCGTGGCCTGGCCGGCGACCCAGTTGCGCACGTCCGCCGAGCTGGCCGAGGGGTTCTCCGCCTTGTAGAGCAGCGCGACACCGGCCGCGTGCGGGCTGGCCATCGAGGTGCCGTCCAGCGAGACGCTGCCGCCGCCGAGCTTGGCGGAGACGATGCCCTGGCCGGGCGCGTAGAGGGTCAGGCACTTGCCGAAGTTGCTGAAGCCCGTCTGCTGGTCACCGGAGTCGCTCGCGCCGACGGTCAAGGCGCCCGTGGCACTCGCGGGCGAGACGTCGCAGGCGTCGGCGGAGCTGTTGCCCGCGGCCACCACGGGCAGCACACCCGCGTCGGCCAGCGCGGTGGCGGCGTCGTTGACGGCGGGGGAGAAGGCGCCGCCGAGCGAGGCGTTCAGCACCGCGGGCTGCTTGGCGTTCTGCGTGACCCAGTCGAAGCCCGCGATGACCCCGGCCCAGCTGCCCTTGCCGGTGCAGTCGAGCACCCGGACGCTGACCAGGCTCGCCTGCGGCGCGACACCGTAGGTGGCGCCGCCGACCGTACCGGCGACATGCGTGCCGTGGCCCTGGCAGTCCTGCCCGTCGCGGCCGTCGCCGATCGCGTCGAAGCCGGGCACGGCCCGCCCGCCGAATTCGCTGTGGCCGAAGTCGATGCCGGTGTCCATGATGTACGCGGTCGCGCCGGCGCCCTTGCGCACCGTGGTGAACTGCCGGTCGAGCGGCAGGTCGTGCTGGTCGATCCGGTCCAGGCCCCAGGTGGCGGCCGCGGCCCTGACGCCGCTGTCGTCGACCGCGGGCGCGGAGGCGCCGGTGGTGCCCGCCAGGTCGTAGGCGCTCACCGTGGCGTTCTCCTCGACGCCCTCGACGCCGGGCATCCTGCGGACCGCGTCGAGCTGCGTGGAGTTGAGCGTGATGGCGAAGCCGCGCAGCGCGCTGCTGTAGGTGAAGAAGGGCTTCAGGCCGGTCTTCTGCGCCATCGCCGACGGGTCGAGTGCCTTCTGCACGGTGACGATGTACTGCCCCGCGATGGCGTCGTCGTGGACGCGCAGCGGGGCGAGCGCGGCGGCGGGCGTGGGCAGGGGGATGGCGGCCACGGCGGGGGTGCCGGCCGCGGTCAGCGGTGCGAGGACCAGTGCCGCGGCGGATAGGCCGCGCGCGAGGAAGCGCATGTCGGGCTCCGGGAGGGTGGCGATCGTTGGCGTCCACGCAAGGGCGCGGGCGGACCTACGATCTGACGATCACCCACGGCGTCGGACCCGACACACGTACGAGGCGGGCGGTGTCAGCCGAATGGGCTCGGCATCCGCGTAGAGGGCGGGGCCTTACGGGGTACGGCCCGCGGCGCGGCAATGTGCCGCGGATCCCGGTGTACGGGGGCGCGCACGCGGTTCGGCCCGGCAATGTGCCGCGGGCTTCCGCGCGCAAGGCGGCGTCAGCGCTCGGCGGCCGCGTGCAGCAGCAATTCGGAGCCGAGCGCGGTGAGGGTGTGGTGGCTCGACCGGCCGCTGCGCCGGGTGGCGACGAGACCGGCCCGCCGCAGCACCGAGGCGTGCTCGCTGGCGGAAGCGGGCGACAGGCCGACCCTGCGGGCCAGCTGGCCGGTCGTCACACCGTCGGCGATCACTTCGAGCACCGCCGCCCTGCTGTGCCCGAGCAGCGCGGCCAGGCCGCCGAACGGGCCGCCCAGCGGGGTGAGCAGCCGGTGGCGGTCGCCGCCGGGGGCCGCCTGGTAGTAGAGCGTCGGCTGCTCCTCGTCCGGGTCGCAGGGCACGTACGAGCTGAAGGCGCCCGGCGCCAGCACCAGGCCGCGCCCGGCGAGGTGGTAGTCGTAGTCGATCTCCGCCGTGGTCTGGATCTCGAGCACCGGGGGCCGCCAGCGCACCCCGGGGCCGAGGCTGTCGAGCACCTCCTCGATGCCGGCGTCCCCCAACTGCCGCGTGCGGGCCGCCCGGTCCGCGGCCAGCGTCGAGGCCAGCGCCCGCCAGTACGGCGCCACGGCCACCCGGTGGTAGGCGCGCACGGCCGCCGCCAGCCGGTCCGCCGCGGCCCGGTCGCCGTCGGCCAGGTCCCGCGTCCAGCGGGGCAGCGGGCGGTGCCTGCCGACGTATTCCAGGTCGGCGCGCAGCGCCTGCCGCGGCGTGCTCAGCAGCCGCTCCAGCTCCTCGTCCAGGGTCTGCAGGCCGATGTGCGGGCGCAGGAAGCGCGGGACGGGGTGCGCGGGGTCGCAGGAGGCGAGCTGCGCGAAGTACGGCTCCCGCGGCGGCTCCTGGGCCGCGGCGGGCTCGGGCGCCGCCAGGCCCGCACGCACCAGCCACCGCCAGCCGTCGAGGCCGGGCGGCCCGGCGCGCTGCGTCAGCCGGAAGGCGCTGAAGGTGGTGACCGCCAGCGGGCTCGGGCGGCCCGCTATCCGGGTGCGGGCCAGGTCGGTCAGCGTGAAGTGGATGCGCACGGACTCCCCCATTTGCTTCGACCAGGGCCGAAACGTGTCGCCGTAGTCATTTCTACACGGCACGGTGGATGCGCGGGGCGCCCCCGAGTGCACGGGGGGCGATCGGGGCGCCGCGCCCTGACGGCTGGTCAAGCGGCCGCCGCACGGGACGGGAGGACGCGGGATGAGAGCACGGCAGCAGGTCCAGGAGCGCGGGACGCGGGACATGGCGCGCGCTTCGGTACGGACATCGGTGCGGGCTTCGGTACGGGTCGGCAGCGCGGCCCTGGTGGCGGGCGCGGTCGCGGTCCTGCTCGCGGTGCCGGCCGACGCCAGTGCCGCGGCTCCCGGCGGCGGCGTCCCCGCCCTGCCGGGGGTGCCGGCGAGCGTGGCGGGCCTGAGCGGGCCCGTCGTCACCCACCCGGTGCAGGAGCCGTTCGACTACGCCGCGGGCGCGGTGTGCGCCTTTCCCTCGCACGCCGACTTCCCGGTGAGCGACCTGACCACCAGGACCTGGAGCGACGCCGACGGCAACCCGGTCTTCGCGATCGAGAGCGGCCCGCTCGTCATGAAGGTCACCAACCTGGCCACCGGGAAGTCCGTCGAGCGCGACATCTCCGGCACCGGCGTGATCACGTATCCCGATCCGAATTCGTTCATCCTCAGCGGCAACGACTGGTCGGCCGGCTTCCACACCGGCTCCCAGCCGCACAACCAGTGGATCGTGGCCAGCACCTTCATGTCCGTCAAGATCACCACGGTGGCGGGCAAGACCACCGGCACGCTGCTGGCGCTGGTAGGGCCGTACGAGGACATCTGCAAGACGTTGGCCTGAGGCGCGCGTACCCGCCGGGGGCGCAGACGGGCGGCTCGGCAATGTGCCGCGCCGCACGTCTTCGTCGCCCTGTGCCGTTCTTCGTCGCCCTGTGCCGCGCCGTCAGGCGTCCTGCACCGGCATCGGGTCCCGCCACATCGGCCACATCTGCGGGCCGTCGGGGAGGTCGACGGTGCTGCCGGACCAGACGAAGCCCAGGCGGGCGTAGAGCGCGCGGCTGCGCAGGGAGCTGGCCTCCAGGTAGGCGGCGCGGCCCTCGCGGTCGCAGCGGGCGAGCACCGAGGTGATCAGCTCGGTGCCGCGCCCCTGGCTGCGGGCGGTGGCGTCCACCGCGATCAGCATCAGGTGCTCGTGCGCCCGCTCCCTGGGATGTGCCGCGTCGAGGATCCGGCCGATGGCCTCGACGCGGTCATTGGCCGGGTCGACGGTACGGCGCAGCTCCGCGGGCCCGTTCTCGTCGGCCGGGTGGCCGCCGGCCGGTATGGAGAACCACAGCGCCGCCGCGGAGCCGTCCACCGCCACATCGACGTAGCCCTCGGCAAGGGCGGCGTCCAGGAAGGCACCCATCATCACGCCGTGCTTTTCACGCCGGTCGGCGGGGTCGGGAAAGACCCAGCCGCTGACCGCGTCGTCCCGGAAGACCCGGTCCAGCAGATCGGTCACGGCCGCCCTGTCGTCCTGTCCGGCCCGTCGGATCGCCACACCCATCGCTTGTCCTCCGCCTGTCCGTTGCTCGTATCAACTGATCATTTCCGTAAGGCGGTTGCAGCCTAAGCCCTTCCGGAATGCCCGGCCCCGGCGGTGCGGGCCTCGATCGCGTGCAGCACCGCGACCATGTCGCCGCCGCCGTGGCCGAGCGCCACCGTCTCGCCGAAGAGCGCGTGGCAGGCGTCGAGCAGCGGCGACGCCAGGCCGGCCTCGCGGGCCGCCTCGGCGATGAGCCGGTTGTTCTTGAGCACGTCCAGGGCGGCCGCCTGGACCGCGAAGTCGCGGTCCCGCAGCTTGGGCGCCTTCGCCCGGGACACCGTGCTGGCCATCGGCCCGGCGTCGAGCACGGCCAGGAAGCGGTCGCGGTCGAGCCCCTGCCGGTCGGCGAAGTGGAAGGCCTCGGTGAGCCCGGTGACCATGGTGATCAGGAAGAGGTTCACCGCCAGCTTCGTCAGCAGCGCGTTCGGCACCGGGCCGCAGTCGAAGGCCTCCTGGCACATGGGCGCCAGCAGCGGCCGTACGGCCTCCACCGCCGGCCCCTCACCGGCCAGCATCGCCACCAGCTGCCCGGCCTCCGCCGGCCCGCGCGACCCGGACACCGGCGCCTCCACGTAGTGCCCGCCCGCCGCGCGCACGTCGGCCTCCAGCGAGCGCGAGTAGCCGGGCGAGGTGGTGCCCATGTGCACGAGCGTCCGGCCGGCGACCTGCCCGGCGAAGGCCTCGGTGCCGCGCGCCAGGGCGGCGTCGATCGCGGGGCCGTCGGCCAGCATCAGGAAGACGGCGTCGCTCTCCCGCAGCACCTCGCCGGGCGTCTCCGCGACCCGGGCGCCCGCGTCCCGCAGCGGCTCGCTCCTGGCGGGTGTCCTGTTCCACACGGTCAGCGGGGACCGCCCCGCCATGTGCCGTGCCAGATGGAGGGCCATGGGCTGCCCCATGACGCCGAGTCCGAGGAAGCCGGCTCTGAGCATGGTCGTCGGGTCCTTTCCGCGGGGCCGTGCGTGCGGCTTGCGATCTATGACAGCCGTCATAATACTGACCGTTATGACCAACGTCATAGAGCCCGTCGCCGGGACCCTCCCCTCGGCCGCCGACCCGCGCTGGCAGACCGCGGTCGTCACAGCCGCCGACGCCGACGCCCTGCGCGACCTCTTCGACGCGTGCTCGCAGGACACCGTCCGGCTGCGCTTCTTCGGCCGCCTCCGGGCCTTTCCCGCGGAGTACCTGGACCCCGTCCTGTCCGGCCGCGCCGACGTCCACGACGCGGTGGTCGCCTACGGACACGGCGCGAGCAGGGCGCGGCTGGTCGGCCTGGCCAGCCTCGCCCAGCCTCCGGGAGCGCCTGCCGCGGAACTCGGCGTCATCGTCGGCGACCCCTGGCAGCGGCAGGGCGCGGGCCGCGCCATGGTCGACCTGCTGCTGGCCCGCGCCCGCGCCCGCGGTGTCCGGCGCGTCGGCGCCGCCGTCCTGCCCGGCCGCTCCGCCCTGCTCGCCGCCCTGGGCCGCCGCCTGCCCGCCGAGCGCCTGGCGCACTCCGCGGACGGCCCCAGCGGCGTCTATAAGCTGGACGGACCATGAGGAGGCCGGCGATGACTGCACCCCGCACACACGGCCCGCGGGAACGTATGGTCTTCGCCGCGGCCCAGCTCATCCGCCGCGACGGCGTCGGCGCGACCGGCATGCGCGAGATCGCCGCCCAGGCCGAGGCGCCGCGCGGCTCCCTCCAGCACTACTTCCCCGGCGGCAAGGAACAACTGGTCAACGAGGCCGTCGCCTGGGCCGGCCGCTATGCGGGCAAGCGCATCGCCCGCTATCTCGCCGCCCTCCCCGAACCCACCCCCGGCGCCCTCTTCGCCGCGATGACCCGGCAGTGGATCGACGAGTTCGAGGCCACCGGCTTCGGCACCGGCTGCCCGGTCGCCGCCGCCACCGTCGACTCGACCGCCTCCACCCCCTCGGCCCGCGAGGCCGCGTCCGCCGCCTTCACCACCTGGACCACCCCCCTGGCCACGGCCCTGACCGGCCTCCGGGTCCCCGCCGCCCGCGCACCCGCCCTGGCCACCCTGATGATCTCCACGCTGGAGGGCGCCATCCTCATGGCCCGCGCCCACCAGTCCACCGCTCCTCTCACCACCGTCACCGCGGAGCTGTCCCCCCTCCTCGACGCGGCCGCCGCGGCCGCCTGACGGCGGGCGCTCCGCGCACTGCGGAGAGGCCCTGTTGTGCTTAGGGTGCAGAGGGACGAGCGGCCGCGGCGGCCGGTGAGGAGCGCAGCCCCATGGCGAACGGCGGCACGATCATCGTCGGTGTCGACGGCTCGACCCCCGCGCAGCAGGCCCTGCGCTGGGCCGGCCGCCAGGCGGAACTGACCGGCTCCCGACTCGTCGCGGTGATGGCCTGGGAGCTGCCCGGGGCCTTCGGGTGGGCGGGCCTGCCCGGCCTCCCCGAGGACCTGGACCTGGAAGGCCCCGCCGCCCACGCGCTGGCGGAGGCGGTCAAGGACGCGCTGCCGCCCGCGCGGGCGGCAGCCGTCGAGCAGGTGGTGGTGCTCGGCAACCCGGCCCAGGCCATCCTCGACCGAGCCGAGGAGGAGCAAGCCGACCTCGTCGTGGTCGGCGTCCGCGGCCACGGGACCTTCAGCGCGACGCTCCTCGGCTCGGTGAGCCACACCGTCACACTTCACGCGACCTGCCCGGTCGTCGTGGTGCGTGGGACTACGGAAGTGACGGGATAGCCACAGCTCATCGCGCATTGCCCAGAGTTATCCACAGGCTGTGACGACAGCCGCTCCTCAGGCGTGCTCGGCGGAGCATCATGGGGGCATGAACGAAACGACCGGATCCGCCAGCGGGTCCACGCCCGAATCCGACGCCGTGCCCGCCGTGCCCGCGCCTTCCCCCACCCCGTCGGGCGGCCTGCCCGGCGCCGTCCCGGGCTCCCTCCCCGACTGGGAGAAGAGGTATCGCGCACCCCGGGTCGGACTGCCGGAGTGGGCGGAGGACGCCCCCGACCACAGTCTGTACGTCTCCGACGTGACCGGTACGTACGAGCTGTACGCGTGGAATCGGACGACGGGCGAGCGCCGCCAGGTCACCGACCGGCCGAACGGCACGACGGACGGCACGCTCAGCCGCGACGGCGCCTGGGTGTGGTGGTTCTCCGACACCAACGGCGACGAGTTCGGCGTGTGGATGCGCCAGCCGTTCGGCGGTGGCGATGACATACCGGCCGCTCCCGCACTCGCCCCCTCCTATCCCGCGGGCGTCGCGCTCGGCGTCGGCGGCCTCGCCGTCGTCGGCCGCTCCACCGACGACGAGGGCACGACCGTGCATGTCGTGCCGGCGGACGGCGCCGAGCCGTATGAGATCTACCGGCACGAGGAGTCCGCGGGCGTCGGCGACCTCTCGGAGGACGGCACGCTGGTCGTGATCGAGCACACCGAGCACGGCGACGCGATGCACAGCGCGCTGCGGGTGCTGCGGGTCGCGGACGGCTCGGTGGTGGCCGAGCTGGACGACACCGAGGGCGGCACCCGGGAGCTGGGCCTCGACAGCCTCGGCTTCGCGCCCGTGCCCGGTGACACCCGGCTGCTGGTCGGCCACCAGCGGGCGGACCGCTGGCTGCCGATGATCTGGGACGTCGCGAGCGGCGAGCAGACCGCGCCCGCGATAGACCTGCCGGGCGACGTCCAGGCCGAGTGGTATCCGGACGGCAGCGCGCTGCTGCTGGTGCACGACTTCCGGGCCCGCAGCGAGATGTTCCGGTACGACCTGGCGACGGGCGCGCTGACCGCGCTGGACACCCCGCGGGGTTCGCTGGGCGGCGCCACCGCCAGGCCGGACGGCACGGTGGAGTATCTGTGGTCGTCGGCCGCGCGGCCCCCGGTGGTGCGCTCCACCACCGGCGCGATCGTGCTGGAGGCCCCGGGCCTGCGGGCACCCGACTCGGTCCCGGTGGAGGACGTGTGGGTGGACGGCCCCGGCGGCCGGATCCACGCCCTGGTGCAGCGACCCCCGGCCGGCGCCGCCCGGGGCAAGGGCCCGCTGCCGACGGTCTTCGAGATCCACGGCGGCCCGACCTGGCACGAGTCGGACTCCTTCGCGGCCGGCCCCGCGGCATGGCTGGACCACGGCTTCGCGGTGGTGCGGGTCAACTACCGGGGGTCGACGGGCTATGGCCGCGAATGGACGGACGCGCTCAAGCACCGGGTGGGCCTGATCGAGCTGGAGGACATCGCGGCGGTCCGCGAGTGGGCGGTGTCGTCGGGCCTGGCCGATCCGGCGCGGCTGGTGCTCACCGGCGGCTCCTGGGGCGGCTATCTGACCCTGCTCGGCCTCGGCACCCAGCCGGGGGCGTGGGCGGTGGGCGTCGCGGCGGTCCCGGTCGCCGACTACCCGACCGCGTATACGGATGAGATGGAGGCGCTGAAGTCCCTCGACCGCACCCTCTTCGGCGGCTCGCCCGACGAGGTGCCCGAGCGCTATGCCGCCTCGTCTCCGCTGACCTATGTGGACGAGGTCACCGCCCCGGTCTACATCAGCGCGGGCATGAACGACCCGCGCTGCCCGATACGCCAGATCGACAACTACGTGGAGCGGCTGCGGGCCCTCGACAAGCCGCACGAGGTGTATCGGTACGACGCGGGCCACGGCTCCCTGGTGGTGGAGGAGCGCATCAAGCAGGTCCGGCTCGAACTGGCCTTCGCCCTACGCCACGTGGGCGGCTGACCCGGCCGGCTCGTCGGCGGCGCCCGCCGGGTCCCGGTCGGGGTCCTGGTCCGGCGGGGCGTCGAGGCCGAGCGCGGCGTCGGTCCGTGCCTCGGCCTCCCGGCGGGCCAGCCGGAAGTACATGAAGACGGCGAAGCCGGCGAAGACGAACCACTCACCGGTGTAGCCGAGGTTCTGGAAGGCCTTGAGGTCCAGGCCGCTGCCCGGGGGCGCCACCGGCGGCACCGGCTTCAGGGGCGCGGTGGAGCGGGTGGCGGTGATCCAGCTGCTGTAGACGGGATAGGGGAGGACGTTGACCAGGGTCGCGGCACTGATGATGCCCAGCTGCCCGGTCGGCAGTGCACCGGGGGCGGCCGGCACACCGTTGCTGCCCGCGGCCTCGGGGGATTGCAGCGCGCCGGTCACGGTGACCTCGCCGGCCGGGGCGGCCGGCACCGCGGCCCGCCCGGCGGCGGGCGGGACGTCGCCGGGCAGCCAGCCGCGCACCACGGGCAGCGCGGCACCGCCGTCGAGGCGGAGAGGGGTGAGCACGTAGTAGCCGTCGCGGCCGTCGAGCAGGCGGTCGGGCACGAGCAGCTGACGGGAGGCGTCGAAGCGGCCGGTCGCGGTGACCGGCCGGCCGGAGGCGTCCGAGGGCAGCTGGGCCCTGGTGTCGGGGAGCAGCGAGGCCAGCGGCACCGGTGCCTCGCCCGCGGTCCGCACCTCGGTGTGCTTGGCGTCCTTGTGCGCGTCCACCCGGCTCTGGAAGCGGCTCAGCTGCCAGCTGCCCATGAAGACGCAGAAGGGCACGGCGAGCAGGACGAGCACGCCGACCACCAGCCAGCGCGGTGTGAGCAGGAACCGGTACACGCCACCACGGTACGGGGGCGCCGTCCCCCGCCCGCCACCGGGACCCGTCGCCACCGGCCCCACCCGCGCCGCCTGCTACGACGCCGGTGTGTCCGACACGGCGGGCATGGGCGCGGTCGTGTAGATGGTGCCGGCGCAGGCGCCCTGCAGGGTCGGGCCGAAGACGACCGGGGCGCCGTTGGCCGGGGTGTGGCGGAGCGAGACGTCGGCGGCCTGCCCGGTGGGGGCGCCGTTCGGCAGGTCCATCGCCATCGGGTTCGTGGCGGCGCCCGCGGCGCCCGGGTCCGGCGCGGTGGTGTCCGTCGGGGAGTCGGTCGGGGTCGGGGTGGCCGGCGGCGAGGTGGGCTGCGGACAGCCGCCCGGTCCCGCGTCGGCGGGCACCCAGGCGAAGGCGACCTCGTAGTCCTCGCCGGGGGCGAGTACGAGGGGAGCGCTGTCCGAGGCGGCGGGCAGCTCGGTGGCCGGGTCGTCCGGGGTGTGGCTGACCACGCTGATCTGCGACAGGTCGGCGGTGCCCAGCGCGAAGAGCTGCACCTTGGCGGGGCCCGGCGGCACGGCGCAGGCCGCGGAGGAGACGTTGGCGACGCGGAACCAGCCGTAGGCCCGGCCGTCGGCGTCGAGGGAGGCGGCATTGCTGGTGCCCTGGCCGAGCTGGTCGCCCGAGCACTCGGGGGTGCTGGCGGGCGGCGGCCCACCCGGGCTGGTGACCAGGCTCGACGGGCCGTCGGTGCCGCCCGGGGTGGGGGTCCGGCTGTCCTGGCCGCCGCTGTCCTGCTGGTGGTCGGACTGCCCGGAGTCGCCGGTGGTGCCCCACTCGTTGACGTGCCCGTCCTCGTCCGGCTGGGCGGCGTGCGTGCTGGCCACGTTGGCCGGGGCGGCGGTGGCGTCGCCGCCGGTGTCGGCGGCGTGGATGAGCGCGGGCACCGCGGCGCCGACCAGCAGCACCGCGGCGGCGGTCCCGGCCAGCGCCTGCCGGCGGCGCTGGCGCCGGGCGGGCACGGCCCGCCGCAGGTGCTCCAGCGCGTCGGACGCGGGCCTGAGGTCGCGGACGGCCCCGCGCATGAGGTCGCGCAGCGCCGCTTCCTCCGCGCTCTCGTCCACCGGGGCGTCCAGGTCGGGAGCGTCACCGGGCTCGGGCGAGGCGGATGAGGCGGTCGAGGCGGCGGACTCGGGCGCGGAGTCGTGTCGGGGGGAGTCGTGCGGGTCCATGCCGTGGGCGTTGTCCGGGGCGTCGGGGGTGGTCATGCCGTTGCCTCCATGGCGACCCGCAGGGCGGCGATGCCCCGCGAGCCGTACGCCTTCACCGAGCCGAGCGAGATACCGAGCGTCTCGGCGACCTGGGCCTCGGTCATGTCGGCGAAGTAGCGCAGCACCAGCACCTCGCGCTGCCTGCGCTGCAGCGAGCGCATCGCGGTCTTGAGCTGGTCGCGCTCCAGCAGTTCGTAAGCGCCCTCCTCCGCGCTGGCCATGTCGGGCATCGGCTTGGAGAGCAGTTTCAGGCCGAGGATGCGCCGGCGCAGTGCGGAGCGGGAGAGGTTCACGACGGTCTGGCGGAGGTAGGCGAGGGTCTTCTCGGGGTCGCGGACCCGGCTGCGCGCGGAGTGCACCCGTATGAAGGCCTCCTGGACGACGTCCTCGCAGGAGGCGGTGTCGTCGAGGAGCAGGGCCGCCAGGCCCAGCAGGGCGCGGTAGTGGGCGCGGTAGGTCTCGGTGAGGTGGTCGACCGTGGTGCCGACAGCCATCGCGGGGTCAGTTTCGCCGCGCTCGGCGGTGGCGGGCTGGGCCGGGTTCACCCGTGCCACCGGCCAGGGGGCGATCACCGGGAGCCCCCCGTAGGCCTGCCCGGACCGCGACGGGCGCGGCGGGCGTACCGGACGCACGGGTGCGATCGTCCCCCGTTGCCCGAATGCCGTTTCGATACCCAGTGCCTCCGCCACGTCTGTTGGACACGCGTCCCCCCGTCAGGGTTGTACGCGCAAGGCACACCGCCCGACGGAGCGTCATATATCCCCATGCGCACCAGCTCTTCCTCAGCGCCCCATTTGCACCGACGGCCCCCGTTCACGTTCGGTGTGCAGCACCCCAGGACAGCACCCAGCCAGTGCGCTGACACAAAGACGCTCCCCCGCGGCCGGCGGTTGCAGCCACGAGGGAGCAAATTCTCCATCGGTTGACCAGGCGGTTTCAAGTGGTCCAGACCAAATTGCAGCCAGTTGAGAACGTATTCCGCCTGATTCGCCCGGAATCGGTTCTCGGATTAACGCCCGAAGTCAGCGCTCGGAAGCAACATCCGAGGTCAGCGCCCGGTACCGCCGTAGACGACCGCCTCGTCGTTGTCGCTGTCGAGGCCAAAGGCCGAGTGCACGGCCTGCACCGCCGGATTCACGTCGTCCGCCCGGGTGACGACCGAAATGCGAATTTCCGAGGTCGAGATCAGCTCGATGTTCACCCCGGCATTGGACAGCGCCTCGAAGAACGTCGCCGTGACCCCGGGGTTCGTCTTCATCCCGGCGCCGACCAGCGAGATCTTGCCGATCTGGTCGTCGTAGCGCAGCGAGTCGAAAGCGATCACCGCCTGCGCCCTGGTGAGCGCCTCCATCGCCTTGTGCCCCTCGGACTTCGGCAGCGTGAAGGAGATGTCGGTCAGCGCGGTGGCCGCCGCCGACACGTTCTGCACGATCATGTCGATATTGATCTCGGCGTCCGCGATGGCCCGGAAGATCGTTGCGGCCTCGCCCGGCTTGTCCGGCACCCCGACGACGGTGATCTTCGCCTCGGACGTGTCGTGCGAGACGCCGGAGATGATCGCCTGCTCCACTGGGCTTTCTCCTTGCGATGCGGATTGCGACGCGGTCTGCGATGCGGTGTGCGGCGAGAGCCGCTGTGCGAGCTGCGCCAGGCCTGCCGGCCGCTCGCTGCTGACCCAGGTGCCGGGAAGTCCGGAGAAGGACGAGCGCACGTGGATCGGGATGTTGTAGCGCCGCGCGTATTCCACGCAGCGGTGCAGCAGCACCTTCGAACCGGAGCTGGCCAGCTCCAGCATGTCCTCGAAGGCGATCCAGTCCATCTTGCGGGCCTTCTTCACCACCCGCGGGTCCGCGGTGAAGACCCCGTCGACGTCGGTGTAGATCTCGCACACCTCGGCGTCGAGCGCCGCGGCCAGCGCGACCGCCGTGGTGTCCGAGCCGCCCCGCCCGAGCGTGGTGATGTCCTTCTTGTCCTGCGACACACCCTGGAAGCCGGCCACGATCGCGATGTTGCCCTCGTCGAGCGCGGTACGGATCCGGCCCGGCGTCACATCGATGATCCGCGCCTTGTTGTGCACCGAGTCGGTGATCACACCGGCCTGGCTGCCGGTGAACGACTGCGCCTCGTGGCCGAGGTTCTTGATCGCCATCGCCAGCAGCGCCATGGAGATCCGCTCTCCGGCGGTCAGCAGCATGTCGAACTCGCGACCCGCTGGGATCGGCGAGACCTGCTCCGCGAGATCGATCAGCTCGTCCGTCGTGTCGCCCATCGCCGACACCACGACGACGACCTGGTGGCCGCCCTTCTTGGTGTCCACGATCCTTCGGGCGACGCGCTTGATGCCTTCGGCATCGGCGACGGAGGAGCCGCCGTACTTCTGCACGACAAGGCCCACGTGCGCTCCTCGCTCAGGGGTGAATCGGTCGGCCCAGTTTAACGAGCAGGCACGATCTGCCCGGCACGTATCGCATGGTGAGATACGTCGCTCAAGGAATGATCAGCGGCCGGGAAATCAGCGAGAGGGAAGCGGCGGGCCAGGGGAGAGGGAGCAGGGGCCGTGCGGCCCGGCGCCTCACCGCGCCGGGCGCAGCCCCATCGTCCCCAGCTCGGCCTCCATGACCTTGCCGGCCTCCTCGGCCAGCTCGTCGTCGTCGTCCGGGTCGCCACCGGTGTCCAGCCCGTTCAGCTCGTCCAGCGGGCTGTCCAGCCGTACGTGCGCGACCAGCGACTGCAGCGCCCGCAGGCTCGCGCTCGCCGTCGAGCCCCAGTTGGACAGGTAGGAGAACTGCCACCACCACAGCGCCTCCGACACCCGCCCCGCCGTGAAGTGCGTCATCCCGTGCGTCAGGTCGGCCACCACATCGGCCATGTCGTCCGAGATCCGGCACGCCACCGGCGTCGACCTCGGCACATACGGGTCGAACACCTCGGAGTAGACGTCGATCGGCTCCAGCAGCGCCGCCAGCCGCTGCCGCAGGTCGTCCTCGTCGGGCTCGGGGCCCGCGTCCGGCTCGTAGCGCTCGTCGGGCACGAAGTCCTCGTGCGCGCCGAGCCGCCCGCCGGCCAGCAGCAGCTGCGAGACCTCGAGCAGCAGGTAGGGCACCGCGCTGTCCGGGTCGTCGCCCTTGGCCACCTCGCGGATCGCGACGATGAAGCTCTCGATCTGGTCGGCGATCTGGACGGCGAACTCGTCCGGCTCCTGCGGCACGAACGGCTCGGCCTGCGGCTCTGCCGCGCCGGCTCTCGCGCTCTTCTTCACCACGGTGTCAGACATCGAGCAACCGCCTCCCTTCGAAGGCCCGCCCGAGCGTGACCTCGTCCGCGTATTCCAAGTCGCCACCCACGGGCAGGCCGCTGGCCAGGCGCGTCACGCGCAGTCCCATGGGTTTCACCGTCCGGGCGAGGTACGTCGCTGTGGCCTCGCCCTCCAGATTGGGGTCCGTCGCCAGGATCAGCTCGGTCACGGTGCCGTCGGCCAGCCTGCGGAGCAGCTCCGCGATCCGCAGATCGTCGGGGCCGACACCGTCGATCGGACTGATCGCGCCGCCCAGCACGTGGTATTTCCCGCGGAATTCGCGGGTCCGCTCGATCGCGACCACGTCCTTGGGCTCCTCGACCACGCAGATCACCGCCGGGTCGCGACGCGGATCACGGCACACCCGGCACAGCTCGTCCTGCGCGACATTGCCGCACACCTTGCAGAAGCGGACCTTCGCCTTCACCTCGGCCAGCACATGCGCGAGGCGGCGTACGTCCGCGGGGTCGGCCTGCAGGATGTGGAAGGCGATGCGCTGCGCGCTCTTGGGACCCACGCCGGGCAGCCTGCCCAGTTCGTCGATCAGGTCCTGCACCACGCCTTCGTACACGCCGGCACGCCTTCCAGGAGTGAGAGAGGGGTCAGGTCAGAAAAGGCCCGGCAGACCGCCGCCGAGCCCCTGGGCGAGCGGGCCGAGCTTGCGCTGCTGCAGTTCCTGTGCCGCGTCGGTCGCATTGTGGACGGCGGCGACCACCAGGTCGGCCAGCGTCTCTGTGTCGTCCGGGTCGACGGCCTTCGGGTCGATCACCAGCGCACGCAGCTCGCCCGCGCCGGACACCGTGGCCTTCACCAGGCCACCGCCCGCCGAGCCCTCGACCTCGGTCTCGGCCAGCTCCTGCTGGGCCGCGGCCAGGTCCTGCTGCATCTTCTGCGCCTGCTGGAGCAGTGCCTGCATATTCGGCTGACCACCACCGGGAATCACGGTTCGCTCCTGCCTCGCGTCTGCTTCGTGTACTGCTGCCGCGCCGGCTGTCCCGCCGGCCCTTCCGTCCGTGCCGCGGCCGTCCCGCTCACCGCTTTTTTCACTGACACGCCGAGCCTACGTGCTCGTACGGCGGTGCGCCCTACGCCGTACGGAGGATCGCTGTGGCGCGGACTCCACCCGGAGTAGCGGGCCGGTGGGCCGCAGGGATTAGCCGACCGGGTCCGCCCGCATCATCGCAGGTCAGTCGTGCCTGATCTCCTCGATCACGGTGGCGCCCAGCTCGCGGATGAACAGATCGTGACCGCTGAGCGCCGAATCGACGAGGTCGGGGTCGTCGTCCTCGGGAATGTCGTCCTCGATGGGCGGCGGGGTCTCGTCGGTATACCGCCGCGGCGGGTCGGGCGGCGGTGCGGCGGCGGGCGCGGACCTGGGCCCGGGGGGCATCGTGGCGGTCGCGGTGCCGCTCTGCCCGGTCGAGCCGTACTGGGCGCCCTGGCTGCCTTGCCCGCCCTGGCCGCTCTGCCCGCCGCCGGGCCGGGTCTGCGGGGCGGGCTGGGCCTGGGTCATGACCTGGGTGACGGCCTGCGCGGAGCCGTACGCGTCCGGGCTCGCCGCCCCGCCGCCGTACGCCTGGGGCGCGGCCGGGCCCTGCGGCGGCGCGGGCGGCCGCGAGGACCCGCCTCCGCCGCCTCCGAAGCCGCCGCCACCCGCGCCGCCTCCGCCCCCGGACGGGTCGACGATGGCCTCGATGCGCCACTGCACGCCGAGCGCGTCGTTGATCGCCTGCTTGAGCACGTCCTCGCTGCCGCTGTTGGTGAAGCTGTTGCGGGCGCCGGGATTGTCGAAGCCGACCTGCAGCGTCTCGCCGTCGAAGCCGGAGACCTGGGCGTTGTTGAAGAGCAGCATCCAGGTCAGCCGCCGCCGGTTCTTGACGGCGTCAAGGATCTGCGGCCACATCTGCCGCACCCGCGAGGGGTCACCGCCCCCGCCGGCCGCCCCCTGGGCGGGCGCTGCCTGGGCCTGCACCTGAGCCGGCGCCTGCGGCTGGGCCGGCCCCGCGTTCTGCGGCGCGGCGGTCGGCCAGGCCCCCGGCTTGGCGGGCGCCGGCGGCGATACGGGGTCGGGCGCGCGTACGGGCTCCGGTACGGTCGCGGGCTCGGGGCGTACCGGCTCGGGCGGCGGCGGCGTACGTACCGCGGCCGCGGCTCGGGCGGCGGCGGCCCCGCCCGCGGCGTCACCGCCCGTACCGCCGACGGGAGCGGCGAAGGCACCCCCGCCCGCACCCCCGAAACCGCCCCGCTCCAGCCGTTCCAGCCGGGCCTGGAGCGAACGCTCGTCGTCGTACGCGGCGGGCAGCAGCACCCGGGCGCAGATCAGCTCCAGCTGCAGCCGCGGCGAGGTCGCCCCCCGCATCTCCGTCAGTCCGGTGCTGACGAGGTCGGCCGCGCGGCTCAGCTCGGCGGCCCCGAAGACCGACGCCTGAGCCTGCATCCGCTCCACCACGTCGCGGGGCGCGTCGATCAGGCCCTTGTCCGCGGCGTCCGGCACGGCGGCCAGGATGACCAGGTCGCGGAGCCGCTCCAGCAGGTCGGCCACGAAGCGGCGCGGGTCGTGCCCGCCCTCGATCACCCGGTCCACCATCCCGAAGACAGCGGCGCCGTCCCCGGCCGCGAAGCCGTCCACCACGTCGTCGAGCAGCGCCGCGTCCGTATAACCGAGCAGCGCGGTGGCCATGGCGTACGTCACGCCGTCCGCCGCCGCGCCGGCCAGCAGCTGGTCCATCACCGACATCGAGTCCCGCACCGACCCGGCACCGGCCCGCACCACCAGCGGATACACCCCGTCCTCGACAGGGATGGACTCCCGCTGGCACACCTCCGCGAGGTAGTCGCGCAACGTCCCCGGCGGCACCAGCCGGAAGGGATAGTGGTGCGTGCGCGACCTGATCGTCCCGATGACCTTCTCGGGCTCGGTCGTGGCGAAGATGAACTTCAGATGCTCCGGCGGCTCCTCGACCACCTTGAGCAGGGCATTGAACCCCGCCGAGGTGACCATGTGCGCCTCGTCGATGATGTAGATCTTGTACCGGCTCCCGGCGGGCCCGAAGAAGGCCTTCTCCCTGAGGTCGCGCGCGTCGTCGACGCCACCGTGCGAGGCGGCGTCGATCTCGATCACGTCGATCGACCCCGGCCCGCCCCTGGCCAGGTCCTGGCACGACTGGCACACCCCGCAGGGCGTCGGCGTCGGCCCCTGCTCGCAGTTCAGACAGCGGGCCAGGATCCGCGCACTGGTCGTCTTCCCGCACCCGCGCGGCCCGCTGAACAGGTACGCATGGTTGACCCGGTTGTTCCGCAGCGCCTGCTGCAACGGGTCAGTGACATGCTCCTGCCCGATGACCTCGGCGAAGGTCTCGGGACGATAGCGGCGGTACAGAGCGAGGGACACGCCACCGAGCCTAACCGCGCCCACCGACACCCGGCCCCCACCCACGCAAAGACCCCCCACGCACCCGCCAGAGCCCACCTACCCTTGCTGCCTTCCGGCCCTGGGGGAGTTCAGCGAGATAGCGCCACGTGAGGGGCTGCCGCCCACCTTACCCGATCCCCCCACCCCGAACGAGTTCGCTACCACCCCCCCGCGTCTTGTACTGTTTGCGGCGGAGGATTCGCCTAGTGGCCTAGGGCGCACGCTTGGAAAGCGTGTTGGGGGCAACCCCTCACGAGTTCGAATCTCGTATCCTCCGCCAGTGCCTCACCGGGCACGACGTCGAAGGGCCCCCATCCGCGATGGGGGCCCTTCGACGCGTGTGGTTGCAGTTTTGGTTGCAGTTGAGCCGCCCAGGCCGAGATCGCGACGGAGAGAAGCGGGTCCGTCACGTTGAGGTAGATCCACAGCCGCGCAACCTGCCTGTGGACAACCCTCGTCACCGGAATCTCCCCTTGTAGGGTCGGCTTGTGACCATGCTCCCGTTCGCTGATGCCGACTGGCAGAACCTCTCCGTGCTCCCGACGCAAAACGTCGAGCACGGCGAGGTATTCACGCGACGTTGGGTGGTCGACCTGATCCTCGACCTGCTCGCCTACACGGCCGACAAAGACCTTTGCGACGTCAGGCTTGTCGAGCCGGCTTGCGGCACGGGCGCGTTTCTGGCGGCAGTCGCATCGCGGATCAGCTCCTCCTGCCGTAGGCACAATCGCCCGATCGGCGATGCGATTGCGGCGGTCAGTGCCCTTGATCTACTGGACCGCAACGTGCAGCAGAGCCGTGCGGTGGTCGCAAAGCAGCTGACAGGCGATGGGTGGCAGCCCGACGAAGCCGAAGAGGTCGCGGCGGCCTGGGTGAAACAGGGTGACTACCTTCTTCGGCCGGAATCAGCCCAACGAGCCGACTACGTGGTGGGCAACCCTCCGTACATCCGCCTTGAGGACGTTCCCAATGACCGGATGGCCGCTTATCGGAGCGTCTGCTCGACGATGGGGGGCCGAGCGGACATTTACGTCGGCTTCTACGAGGTCGCGATGCGAAGCCTCGCTCCCAACGGACGGCTTGGCTTCATCTGCGCGGACCGCTGGATGCGGAACCAGTACGGCCGCCAGCTCCGCCAGTTGGTGACCTCTCGCTACAGCATGGACCTGGCCCTCGTCATGCACGACGTTGACGCCTTTGACGATCAGGTCTCGGCCTACCCGGCGATCACGGTCATCTCGAACCGTCCCCAAGGCTCAGCCGTGGCGGCGGACACCACACGGGCGTTCGGAGCCACTCAGGCCGACGACTTTGCGGCCTGGTACGTGAAGAGGGAACCGGAGTCGGTCTCGACCGAGGCGTACCAGGCTGCTCGCATGCCGCACTGGTTCCCTGACGAGGATTCCTGGCCGACCGCCTCCCCCGCCAGGCTCGCAGTCTTGGAAGATCTCACAGAACGCTTCGGTCTCTTGGAGGACGGCAAGACCGGGACTCGGGTCGGCATCGGCATCGCGACCGGCGCCGACAAGGTCTTCCTCACTAATGAAGCCGACCTTGTTGAGAGCGACCGGCTCCTGCCGATGGCTATGGTCCGTGACACCACTACTGGCGCCCTCGACTGGCATGGCACCTTCCTGGTCAACCCGTGGACCACACACGGGGACTTGGTTGACCTCTCCGCCTACCCCCGGCTCGCCGGTCACTTCGAGGAGCACGGAGCCGCCCTGCGCAAGCGCTACGTCGCGGTCAAGCAGCCTCAGCGCTGGTACAAGACGATCGACAAGGTCGACCCTCGCCTGGCCCGGCGTCCCAAGCTGCTCTTTCCGGACATGAAGCTGACGATCCATCCGGTCCTGGATGAGGGCGGCCTGTACCCTCACCACAACCTGTACTTCATCGTCTCGGACGTCTGGGACATGCGTGTACTCGGTGGTCTGCTGCTGTCCAAGGTCGCGGAAGCGTTCGTGGAGGCGTACGCGGTGAAGATGCGAGGGGGAACTCTCCGCTTCCAAGCGCAGTATTTGCGCAAGATCCGCGTGCCGGACCCAGCATCGATCAGCGAGAGCGACCAGGCCGCCCTGGCAGAAGCCTTCGACAAGCGCGACGTCAAGGCGGCGACCGAAGCCGCCCTGCGTGTCTACGGGCTTGCCGAGTTGCCTGATTAGGAGAGCCTCTTGACGGTCACCCGCCAGGACTTCGAGGACGCGATCGCGGCCTACTGGGGCGCCAAGCAGTTGCAGAACGAGCAGTCCGCGATCAAGAACGCGGTCGGTGCCGGCACCGCCGGGGCAGTGCGTGGCGGTAAGCACTTCGACATGATCGCAGCCCTCTTGGCGAAGTTTTTCCTCGAAGCCGGGTACCCGCCCGAGAGCATCCGCGTCAGCAAGTCCCAGGGCCTGGAGCTGCCCGGTTACTACCGGCCGCAGAAGCAGTGGGACCTTGTCGTAGTTCACCAGAACGTGCTTGTCGCGGCCTTCGAGATGAAAGCGCTCGGAGGCCCGTCTTTCGGCAACAACTACAACAACCGGGTCGAAGAAGCACTCGGCAGCGCGGTGGACCTGCGTCGGGCAACCCTCGCCGAGCTGTACCCGAAAGAGAAGCCCTGGCTCGGCTACTTCTTCATAATGCAGGACGGTGAAGGATCCCGAAGGCCAGTCTCGACCGCGAAGGGCGCCTTGCCCGCCGACAAGATCTGGCACGGTACCTCGTATCAGGACCGCTTCGGCATCTTCTGCGAGCGCCTCGTGGCCGAACAGCTCTACGACGCCGCGTGCTACGTCACATCCTCGGCGGAGGCCCCCAGCCCGACCGAACTGGTGGAAAGCCTCGACTGGAGGCACTTCTCGGCAGCGATCAATGCCCGACTCACGTACCTGAGGGACCTCGGCATTCCCGGGTAGGGCGTCGCCCTCATATGGGGAGGGCCTCGACCGGATCAGTCGAGGCCCTGACCCAAGGCGTGCCGGTCGTTAGGGCATGTGCGGTGTCGTTCCCCAGAGCAGGTGGCCGACCTTCGCGGCTGTCTGCTGGAGCACGGGGCCGGTGACGTGCTGGTATCGCTGCCGCATCCGCGCCGACTTCCCGGGCTCCCAGCCCATGATGGCGTCTACCACCGCGTCCGGGACTCCGAGGATGAGCAGTACGGTCGCCGCGGTATGGCGGGCATCGTGGAGGCGGCCGTCGCGGACGTTCGCGGCCTTCAGTAGGTCCTTCCAGCGGTGGTAGTCCGTGTTCGGATTGAGCGGCTCGCCGGTCGGTGACGTGAAGACGTATCCCTTCTCCGTCCAGAGATCCCGGGCGACCGTACGATCGCGGTCCTGATCTGCCCTGTGCTGCCGAAGCAGCTTGACCAATTCCTCCGGCAGCCCAACAGGACGCTTGCCCGCCTTGGACTTCGGAGACTTCGTCTCGCGCCGGGTGTTGACCTTCTGCGGGCAGAAGCCCGCCTTCGCCCGTCCGCAGGTGCCGCCGCAGCCGTGGGCGTACCGGGGCCGCAGCCGTCCCCGCCGTACGCGAATGACGCCCGCTTCGAAGTCGACATCGCCCCACTGGAGCCCAAGGACTTCGCCTTGGCGCAGGCCGAGGGCCAGGGCGATGACCCAGCGGGCGGTGTTGCGGTGCTTGTCAGCTTCGAGGAGCAGGCGCTGGACCTCTTCCAGGGTGTACGGCTCGACCTCTTCCTCGTCGAGTTTCGGGGCCTTGGCGATGGTGGCCGGATTGATGGTGAGGTGGCGGCGATGCACAGCCTCGTTGAGCGCCGTCCGGACGGTGCGGTGGGCCTGGTGCGCGGTGCCTGCGGAACTGCCCGAGTCCTGCATGCGCTTGTAGAAGCGTTCCAGGTGCTCCGGCTCAAGCTTCTCCAGGCGGTGAGCACCGATGCCGGGTACGAGGTGGTGGTAGACGGCCACGCGATAGCCGTCGATGGTGTTCTCCGAGACGTGCGGCGCGGCGATGTTCTCCACCCAGTGGGTGAGCCACGTTTCGACCGTCCAGCGCTGGCCGGCCTTGCGGACGGTACCGGAGTCCCGCAGCTTCTCCAGTTCCCGGACGGCCTTGGTGACCTCGGGCCGCGTCTTGCGGGTGACGTGGCGACGATCCGGCTTGCCGTTGTCCTTGATGCCGACGGTCACGTATCCGTGCCACCGGCCGTCCTTGGCCTGGTAGATGGACGATGCCCCGTTGGGCTGGCGGGTCTTTGCCATGGTCGTCCCCTTCAGGCCGCGGTGGTGTAGCCGGAGGCGTCGCCGGTCTGCCGGGCGAGGAATGCGCCCAGCGCCTCGGCGGGTATGCGGCGGAGGCTGCCGATCTTCACGGAGGGGATCTGGCCGGAGGAGACGTACTCGTACATCTTGGTGCGGCTGATGCCGATGCGGCGGGCGGCTTCGGCGACGGTGAGGGCGACGAGGGTGGGGTCGCCGTGGGAGCCGTCGCGGGCGGCGATGAGTGTGCGCAGATCGTTCTCGGGGACGCCGAGGAGGCGGGCGATCTGGGCGACCGGAAGGTCGTTGGAGTGCAAGGCGGGAACCTCTCTTGGCGAGGTGTCGGGGCGGCAACCCCGGCCTCGCCGGTCTTGATCGTTCGTGGGTACGGGCGGTTGTGCTGCTGTACGGCAGCGGTGGGACATGGCTGATCCGCCGGCGTTCGCAGCACCGGCGGAAGCAGGGTCGTGGGACTACGAGGCCGTGTCCTCGTCGGGGGGGCGGAGCCAGCTCTGCAGTTTGGGGCGGGCGCCGAGGTGGTGGTGGAACTCGCCGTTGGAGGCGACGGCCATCTCGTGGGTGAGCAGGGCCTTGACCATGTCGTCCTGGTCGGGGTGGGCCTCGGTGTAGGCGCGGAGTTCGGCCTGGACGGCGTCCATGGCCTTGCCCAGGGCGCGCCACTGCTTCCACTGCTCGACGTACTCCCCGACGAGTCTGCGGACCTGGGGGTTGGCGATGTGGCCGGGCGCGGCGGTGAGGTCGTCGAGGGTGATGTCGAAGACCTTGCAGAAGCCGAGGGCCTCGTCGAGGTTGACGCGGCGGCGTGGCTTGCCGCTTTCGATGCGCCAGACGGCGGATTGGTTGATCGGGTGGCCGGCCTCGGTCATGCGCTCAGCGAGCGTGACGGTGCTCCATCCCCGGACCTCGCGCTCCATCTTGACGCGCTGGGCGACGTGGTCCTCCGGCAGAGGGCGTTCGGGTCCTGCGGCTCGGGATGCTCCCTCCTCGGTCATCGCGTCCTCCTCCTTCGGTTCGGGCCGTCGGGCGACGGCACGGGCGGGGCCTCAAGTAGTAAAGCCCATTCGGGAGCGAAATGCAAGCTAGTCATACGGCAATGCTGCTGGTATGCTCGTGGGACCCCTGGGGACAGGGGCGAACACGAAGGAGAGAACGAAGAAGCCCCCCGGCGCTACGAACGCCGAGGGGCTGAAGCAGAAACCTCAACAACCGCCCGTACCCACGAACGATCAAGACCGGCTGGCTGGGATTGCCGTCCCGCTGCCTGCCAGGTGAGGAGTTTCCGTGAACCAGCGTACGGCCCCGGGGCCGGATACGCCATCGCGTCCGCCGACCGGCGCCCCGGCCGTGGACGAGCCGCCCAACGACCTGGTCGCCGAGCAGGCGGTTCTCGGCGCGTGCATGTTCCGCCACCAGGCGGTGGACGAGGTTCGGGCGCTGCTGGTGCCGGAGGACTTCTACCGGCCCGCGCACGAGACGATCTACCGGGCGATCCTTGCCCTGCGCGCCGAGGACGCTTCCACCGACCCGATCGTGCTCGCCGACTTCCTTCTGGGCCGGGGCGACCTGAACCGCATCGGCGGGGCTTCGTACCTGCACACGCTGGCCGGCGCACCGCCGACCGTCGCCAACGCCGCGCACTACGCCGAGATCGTCCGCCGCAAAGCAGATCTGCGCCGCCTGCGGGAGAACGGCATCCGCACCGTCCAGCGGGCCACCGAACCGGGCGCCGACCCTGACGCGATTCGCAGCGCCGCCGAGGCCGAGCTGCGCAACGAACGCGACCGCGCCCTCGCCTCCGGCGGCGGCCGACTTTCCCGGTACCTGGTAGACGGCTGGCGCTTCGTCACCGAAACCGGCGCCGACACCGACCCGCTGTGGGGCACCCGTGAGCAGACCGCCTGGTCCTCCGGCGAGAGCCTGATGATCGTCGGACCACCCGGCGTCGGCAAGACGACCCTGGCCCACCAGGTGATCCTCGCCCGCCTCGGCCTGCACGACACCGTCCTGAACATGCCCGTCTCCCCCAGCGAGCGGGTGCTGTACCTGGCCATGGACCGCCCCAAGCAGATCGCGCACGCCATGGCCCGCCGCGTCGCGCCCGAGCACCAGCCGGTCCTGCGCGACCGGCTCGCCGTGTGGTAGGGACCGCTGCCCGCCACCCTCGACAAGGAACCCGACCTCCTCGCCGACCTCGCCGCCGCCCACCAGGCCGACACCATCGTGATCGACAGCCTCAAGGACGCCGTGAGCACCCTGGTCGACGACGCCCTGGCCGTCGCCTTCCACAACGCCCGCATGCGCGCCCTGCGCAACGGCGTCGAGGTCATGGAGCTCCACCACCAGCGCAAGGCCACCGCCGACGCCCCTCGCGGCCAACGCCCCACCCTCGACCGGGTCTACGGCTCCACGTGGATCAGCTCGGGCGCGGGTAGCGTGCTGTTCATCGCCGGGGAGGCGGGCGACCCAGCCGTCACCGTCCACCACCTCAAGACCCCGACCGGCGAGATCGGCCCCCTCCAGGTCATCCACGACCACGAGCGCGGCACCACCACGATCGAGCCCACCTTCGACCCGATCGCCATCCTCCGCGCTCATCCCGGCGGGCTCACCACCCGCGACCTCGCCGCGATCCTCAGCGGGCAGGCCAACCCGGACCGGTCGGCCGTGGAGAAGGCCAGGCGGCACCTGGAACGCCTCGTCAAGAGCGGTCACGCCAGGAAGACCGAAGGAGCGGCAGGCGGCACCGGGGGCGGCCAGCAGGCCCGCTACCAGGTCTCCAATCTGCACATCGCCGTCGGCTGACCGCACGCCTTTCGAGGGGCCCGGACCGTACACGGGGGCGTACACGCGGCCCTGCCCGGCCCATGCCGCACGAAGCGCTCCCAACCGTCCACGGCCGCCGCGAAACCGCAGGTCAGACGATCACGCGACCGTACACGGCGCACACGCGGCGAGGCGTACACGCGCGGACCCCCCTTTAGAAGGGGGTTCGCGTGTACGCCCCCTCGACAGG
The DNA here is from genome assembly GCA_036015235.1 of Streptomyces sp. NBC_00433. Lineage (NCBI taxonomy): Bacteria > Bacillati > Actinomycetota > Actinomycetes > Kitasatosporales > Streptomycetaceae > Streptomyces > Streptomyces sp. NBC_00433. The sequence goes on from CP107926.1 coordinate 5,044,037, forward strand.
CCCCCCGCGGTCGCCCCTGAAACCACGCATGGAGAACCCCCGCATGACCAAGCACACCGCCGAGCGATACGCGCTCGTCGCCGCCGGAGCCGTCATCGTCGCCCTCACCGTCGGCGGATTCTGGCTTTCGTACGCCCACCTCGCCGAGGTCGCCGGGCAACACGGGCTGAGGAACTCACCCATCCGCCAATGGATCTGGCCCGCAACGCTGGACGCGTTCATCGTCGCGGGCGAGCTGCTGATGCTCCGCGCGGGCCTGCGCAAGGAACCCGACTGGTGGGCCATCGCCCTGACAGCGACCGGGTCGGTCGGATCCATCGCGCTCAACGTGGCGGCGTCAGCGGAACGGGAAGCACTTCCGCAGCCCCCGTCCTCGACTACGTGGTCGCCGCCGTCCCCCCGACGGCCGCGCTCCTAGCCTTCGGCGTCCTGATGCGGCAGATCCACCAACTCGTGGCCGAGCCCACCACTGCCACAACGCCCGTAACCGCACAGGCGACGGAACCACCGCACGCAGAAACGCCCTCCGCAGACCCCAAGCCCTCGCCGCGCGGAGGCCGCCCGGCGGACGCCCCGCTCGACGAACTCGTCGAGATCGGCCGGGTAGCGATCGCAGAGCACGGACGGCCCTCCCGAGCCGTCGTCCACCAAGCCATACGCGACAAGGGCCTCAAGGTCGGCGGCCAGCGGCTGACCCAGGCGATGAGCGTCCTGCGGGCGGAACTCGGCACGGATCGGGGCGATGACTGACCGCCCCGGTGACCGGAACGGAGCCCGGGGTGGTCGGAACGGTTCCGACCACCTGCCCGCCCGTTGCTTCCGTGCATGGGCGGCGCCGACGCCATCCGGTCGACCGCTCGGCACGACCGCGCCCAGCCGTACGCCCGCACGCGGAGTGATACGACCACCCGCCCCCCATTTCGGAGCATCAGCCGTGACCCACATCCCCTATACCGAAGAACCCGCAGCCGACGTGCCCGTTGAGCAGGTGAAGTCCCGTACGGTTCAGAACCTGTGGAGGCTGGCCTTCGGGAAGACGGCCCCTGGCGGAGCCAGTAGTACCCCGAGTCCGACTCGCGGCCGGATCGGGGGGATCTCCGCCCCAGGGGTGGCGGAGACGGCTCGGCGCGAGGGCGCGCCGAGCCGGGAAGCCGGGGCCGGCCCCGACCCGGACACGCTCCACACTGCCCAGCGAGCCGTCCTCGACCGCGTGTCCGTTACACCCGCCCCGCAGAGCGCGCAGCCCGCCATTCGCCGCTTCAACGGCAACAAACGCGTCGTACGCGTCGGCCCTCTGCGCTTCACCCCCGACGAGCACATCCGCCTCCGCGAAGCCGCCGCGGAGCACGGCTACAAGGGCGAATCAGGCTTTGCCGCCGACATCGTCCTCGCCTTCGTCGCGGGCCGCTTCACCGCCAATCTCCCCCTGTCCGAGGACCGACGCCGTACGCACATGTTCCGCGCCCAGGTCCTGCGCGCCCTCAGCCGTATCGGCAACAACGTCAACCAGATCGCCCGCGCCCTGAACAGCGACTACACCACGCCCGACATCCGCGAACGCCTCGATGAACTGCACCACCTGCTGAGCACGGTCGCGGAAGCCCTGCGCGAGCCCGCCGACCGGGCGGAGGTCTGACGCTCGTGATCGCCGCCATCAAGCCGTCCGGCTCCAACACCCGTGGCCTGCTCGCGTACCTCTACGGCCCCGGCCGCCACGACGAACACCTTGACCCGCACATCGTGGCCGGCTTCGCCATGCTCGGCATGCCCGACCCCGGCCGCCAAGAGGACGCCACCCTGACCGCCCTGGCCCGCCACCTCGACGCGCCCGTCGCTCTCCGCAACAGCGAGTTCGGCAAGCGCGTCACAGACCACGTCTGGCACTGCCCAGTCCGGACCGCCCCCGAGGATCGCTTCCTCTCGGACGCCGAGTGGGGCGAGATCGCCCAGCGCATCGTCAGCGCAGCTGGCATCGCCCCGGAGGGCGACGACCTGGCTTGCCGCTGGATCGCGGTGCGCCACGCGGATGACCACATCCACATCCTCGCCACCACCGTCCGCGAAGACGGCCGCCGCCCCAAACTCCACGACAGCGGCATCCGCGTCGGCAACGAATGCCGCGAGATCGAGAAGGACTACGGCCTGCGCCGGCTGAACAAGGGCGACCGCACCGCCACCCGCGCCCCCTCCCAGGCCGAGATGCACAAGGCCGCCCGCCTCGGCTGGGAACAGACCAGCCGCGCCTGGCTCCAGGACCGCATCCGCGCCGCCATCCCCCACGCCACCACCGCCGAAGAACTTCTCGCCTACCTCGAAGCCGACGGCGTCATGGTCAAACCGCGCCGCGGCCCGTCCGGCGACCTCCTCGGCTACTCCGTCGGCCGCCCCAGCGACCTCAACAAGGACGGCGAGCAGATCTACCACCCCGGCGGGAAGATCGCCCCCGACCTCACCCTGCCCAAGCTGAAAGCCCGCCTGGAAGCCAGCACACCCGAGGAATACCCCACCGCCCGCCGCAACCAGCCCAGCACCCCCTGGCACCGAGCCACCGAAGCCCTCGACACCTTCAGCTACGAGACCAGCAGCACCGGCGACAGCGCTGACACTCGCGGCCAGGCACAGATCGCCGCCCTCGGCGAACTCATCGAAGCCACCGCCCAGGCCGCCCCCGCAGAACTTCGCGCCGAACTCCGAACGGCAGCGCGGGCCTTCGCCCACGCCCAGCGGTCCCGGATCCGCGCTGAACACGACACCGCCACCGGACTGCGAGCCGCTGCACGGGACCTCGTCAACGCAAGCACCGGCAAGGACGGCAGCCCTCTCGCGGTCCTGCTCTCAGCCCTCATCTGGTCCGCCATCCTCGCCGAACGCTGGCACACCGCCCGAAGCCACGCCCAACAGGCCGCCGCCGCCCACCAGTCCGTCCAGCACCTCCAAGCCGCCTACGACCAGGCAGCCGCACCCCAACTCGCAGCCCTCGCCCGACGCCAGCCCAACCCCGACACCCGCGCCACCCTCGCCAACGACCTACGCGCCGCCGTCCCCGACCACGCCGCCCGCATCCTCGCTGACCCCGACTGACCCGTCCTCGCCACCGTCCTCGCCGACGCAGAAGCCGGCGGCCACCAGCCAGCCCACCTCCTGAAAGAAGCCGCCGAGCAACGCGAACTCCACGCCGCCCGCCAAGCCGCCCGCGTCTTGCTCACCCGTATTCAACACACCGCCCGCAATCCGGCCCCGAACCCGCGAGCGGAAGCGGCTCTCATGCGATCTACTCTTCGCTCGACCACGTCGCAGCGCATCAATGAACCGTCGCTGCCTCGCCCCATGCCACCGAACGATCACCAGCGTCGCTACCGGTAGCGAGCGAAGGGCGCAAAGACGCTGGAAGCGTGGGAATCCCCCTGGCCTGCGCATCGTGCCCAACCCAACCGAGTGGAGAAGGCACGACAGGCTGCCGTATGGCTCTGGCACCTGGTTGCGTCCTTGGAAGTGGTGTAGCGGGTTGGACCTGATCCGGGGGTTTGTCCCGGCGTCCGGGTTGGTGCCCGCATAGAGCGACGGCCACCGGCTGATCTTCGAAGTGTCTAAGCCTCGAAGGAGATCAGCACGATGACCGCACATGACAGTCTGCCCCTGCACGCCCTGACCGAGGAGAACTTGGCCTCGGCGAGTCCTGACCTGCTGCGCGCGATGATCAAGACGTTCGCCGACGCGCTGATGTCGGCGGAGGCCGACGCGCTCTGCAACGCCGAGTACGGGCAGGCCAGCGACGAGCGCGTCAACCACCGCAACGGTTATCGCCCGCGGGAGTGGGACACCCGCGCCGGCACCGTCGAACTCGCGATCCCCAAGCTGCGGCAAGGCAGCTACTTCCCGCACTGGCTGCTGGAACGGCGCCGCAGGGCCGAACAAGCCCTCATCTCCGTGGTCGCCACCGCCTACCTCCTCGGCGTCTCAACCCGCCGTGTCGAGAAACTCGCCCAGTCCCTCGGCGTCACCCAGCTGTCGAAATCCCAGGTCAGCGCCATGTCCAAGCACCTGGACGAGCAAGTCACCGCGTTCCGCAACCGGCCCCTGGACGCAGGCCCGTACGCCTTCGTCTGGGTCGACGCCCTCACCCAGAAGGTCCGCGAGCAGGGCCGGACCGTCAACGTCCACGCCCTCGTCGCGGTCGGAGTCAACGCCGACGGGCACCGCGAGATCCTCGGCATCGACGTCGCCACCGCAGAAGACGGCGCCGGCTGGCTGGCGTTCCTGCGCTCGCTGACCGCCCGCGGCCTGAGCGGAGTCCAGCTCGTCGTCTCCGACGCCCACACCGGCCTGGTCAATGCGATCGGGGCGGTCCTGCCCGGCGCGTCCTGGCAGCGCTGCCGCACCCACTACGCCCGCAACCTGCTCTCCCAAGTGCCGAAATCCGCCCAGCCCTGGGTGGCCACCCTGCTGCGGACGGTCTTCGAACAACCCGACACCGATGCGGTGAAAGCCCAGATGACGCACGTGCTGAACGCCTTGGAGGCGAAGTTCCCCAAGGCCGCCGCACACCTGGACACCGCCCAGCATGACCTGCTGGCCTTCACCGCCTTCCCCCGCGAGATCTGGCGGCAGATCTGGTCGAACAACCCGCAGGAGCGCCTGAACAAGGAGATCCGCCGCCGCACCGACGTCGTCGGGATCTTCCCCGACCGCACCGCACTCATCCGCCTGGTCGGCGCAGTCCTGGCCGAGCAGAACGACGAATGGACCGAAGCCCGCCGCTACATGGGGCTCGACCTGCTCGCCAAAGCCCGCCTCCACTCGATCGGGTCAGAAACCGACGAGACCGCCCTGCCCACCGAACTCACCGCATAGCCTCAAAACAAGATCGCCGAGTGGCCGTCGATACACCACTCCAGCGGACGTGACCTGGCACCTCTGCTGTGCAGCCCAAGCCAACGTGGCGCCTGCCCGGTTGATGGGGATCTCTGAAATCGGCCAGGGCCGCTCGTCGCCTCACTCGGTCCGACGTTCAACGGGGTGAAGAACTTCAGCGAGCACCCTCGCGTGTCTCTGGCCGAGGCACCAGGTCGTGGATTGAGGGAGGCGTGTCGGGCTGCCAGGGGGACCACTGGGGCCCATTCAGCAGTCGTCTACGCTCTCGCCATGCAGCGCAGCGATGTCACGAGGGACGACGGCACGTGGATGGGCCTGTCCCTGGACGTACAGGACCGCCACCAGCCGGGGCTGTGCGTGCTCAGTGCCGGGCCGCAACTGCAGGTCTCCCAGCTGTCGCGGTCTGTATTGCTCGCCGTTGTCGACGAGCAACTCCAGGGCGTGGACTTCTGGCGCACCGATGAGTACCGCTCCTTCGTTCCGCCGTTGCGCGCCGATGCCGGGCGTGCCCTGGCTGGCAGCCCGGAACGCTGGGCTCACCGCTTTGCTCAGTACCTCGTCGACTCGCCGGACAGCCCTCTGCATGAGGGCCGGTGGCTGCTCTCGTGCGACAGTCCGCTCCGGCGTTGGCGCCACGCCGAGACCTCACATGCCGATTACTGGAGCTCGATGCTCGTCGAAGGGCATCCGGACGGATACATCGACTGGTTCCTCCATTCTCATTCGTGGGAGGTCCTTCCGCTGCGGCCAATGCCCAATGCTGACGACAGCCGGGTCAAGGCGTACCGCAAGCAGGCCCGTGAAGGGACGGTCCCACCTGTCCTGTTGTGGTGGATAAGTGGCCTTGACTGCCATCTGATCCTGGACGGTCACGCGCGGCTCGCCGCAGCGATCGCCGAATCCGTCGAGCCTCCGCTGCTGCAGTTGCACCGTACGGTGCCGCGCGATGACCTGACCGCACGCATCAATGAGGCCACGGGCTTCTACGAGGACGAACTGGCACGCTTCGCCGAACTCCGCACTGTTCATGGCCCCACCGTTCCAGACGGTGCCGCCGCCGCCGGCCCACAGCTCGTCCGCCTCCTTCACGACCTGAACACCGCGGAACAGCCGACCTGGGCATGGCCCCTGCCTGGGGGAGAGGACCAGTGGCGTCGTATCGCACGCGAGGTGACAGCCGGCCATGACTGGCCCCATATCTGAGCCCTGCTGAAAGTCGCCCACTGACCGCCGCACCTCCAAGAGCACGCGCACCGCGGTGAAGGACCACCACCTCCGAGGTGCGAGCTCTCACGCTTACGCAGACTCTGGCGCAAGCCGCTGCCAGTAGGCGGTCCACAGCCGAGGGCCCCTGCCCCGATCGCCGAATGGCTATCAGGCAATGTGGGGAGATCCACTGAGCAGGTCTGGGGTCGGCGCCGAGCAAGAGGTGGCCGATTTCAAAGAGCACCATCACGGTCTGGGTTTTACGGCTGTATGGCCCCGAGCCCACTCGACGTACGTCCCCTGGTGACTTGCGGATTTGCGATCGCACCAGACCGGAGAGATAAGCTGGAACCGGCCGCACGAGAGTGTTTTCGGTCACACGTAAAGTGCCTTCGTGCGGCCACTTCTCTGTCCCGGCCATGCCACGCCCGCGCGCATAGCCCGGTGGGCCCGGGGCGGCTCGGCCGTAGAATGGCCGTCGTGACTGACGACACCCAGCGCCCCGAAAGCGGGCTGAACAGCGCCCCCGAACTGCCGACCCAATATGCGCCGGCTGAGGTAGAGGGGCCGCTGTACGAGCGCTGGGTAGAACGCGGCTACTTCGAGGCGGACGCCAAGAGCACCAAGCCCGCGTACACCATCGTCATCCCGCCGCCGAACGTCACCGGCTCCCTCCACCTGGGTCACGCTTTCGAGCACACGCTGATCGACGCCCTCACCCGCCGCAAGCGCATGCAGGGCTACGAGACGCTCTGGCAGCCCGGGATGGACCACGCCGGCATCGCCACGCAGAACGTCGTCGAGCGGGAGCTCGCCAAGGAAGGCAAATCCCGTCACGACCTGGGCCGAGAGGCATTCGTCGAACGTGTTTGGCAGTGGAAGGCCGAGTCCGGTGGTCAGATCGCCGGGCAGATGCGGCGCCTGGGCAATGGCGTGGCGTGGAGCCGTGACCGCTTCACCATGGACGAGGGCTTGTCCCGTGCCGTCCAGACGGTCTTCAAGAAGATGTACGACGACGGCCTGATCTACCGTGCCGAGCGGATCATCAACTGGTGCCCGCGCTGCCTGACGGCCATCTCCGACATCGAGGTCGACTACCAGGACGACGACGGAGAGCTCGTCTCTCTGAAGTACGGCGAGGGCGAGGACAGCGTCGTTGTGGCGACCACCCGCGCCGAGACGATGCTCGGCGACACCGCGGTCGCCGTTCATCCGGACGACGAGCGGTACGCGCACCTCGTGGGCAAGCAGATCAAGCTCCCGCTCACCGGACGCACGATTCCCGTCGTTGCCGACACGCACGTCGACCCGGAGTTCGGCACCGGTGCCGTCAAGGTCACGCCCGCCCATGACCCGAACGACTTCGCCATCGGGCAGCGCCACAACCTCGAGTCGATCACGGTCCTCGACGAGCGCGGCGTCATCACCGCCCACGGTCCCTTCGAGGGGCTCGACCGATTCGAGGCGCGCTCCGCGATCGTCGCCGCGCTGCGGGCCGAGGGCCGGATCGTCGCCGAGAAGCGGCCATACGTCCACTCGGTCGGGCACTGCTCGCGGTGCAAGACGACGCTGGAGCCGCGGCTGTCCCTGCAGTGGTGGGTGAAGGTCGAGACGCTCGCCAAGGCCGCGGGAGACGCAGTCCGCGACGGGCGGGTGAACATCCACCCCGCCGACCTGTCCCAGCGCTACTTCGACTGGGTCGACAACCTCAACGACTGGTGTATCTCGCGGCAGTTGTGGTGGGGCCACCGGATTCCCGTCTGGCACGGCCCGAACGGCGAGACCGTGTGCGTCGGCCCTGACGAGCAACCGCCGAGCGGCGAGGGCTGGGAGCAGGACACCGATGTCCTCGACACCTGGTTCTCGTCCGGCCTGTGGCCCTTCTCCACAATGGGCTGGCCGGAGCAGACCGAGGACCTGGCCAAGTTCTATCCGAACTCGGTCCTGGTCACCGGGTACGACCTGATGTTCTTCTGGGTCGCCCGCATGATGATGTTCGGCCTGTACGCGATGGACGGCGCCGTCCCCTTCCGCACCATCGCCTTCCACGGCATGGTCCGTGACGATCACGGCAAGAAGATGTCGAAGTCGTTCGGCAACACCGTCAATCCGATCGACTGGATGGACAAGTACGGCTCCGACGCGCTGCGGTTCACCCTCGCACGGGGCGCCAACCCCGGCACCGATGTGCCGATCGGTGAGGACTGGGTTCAGGCGTCGCGGAACTTCGCCAACAAGGTCTGGAACGCGACACGGTTCGCCCTGATGAACGGGGCCACGGTCGAAGGCGAGCTACCCGCGGCCGAGCGTCTTTCCGCCACCGACCGCTGGATCCTGTCCCGGCTCAACACGGTCGTGGCCGAGGCGGACGCCTACTACGACGACTACCAGTTCGCGAAGCTCGCCGACGCCCTCTACCACTTCGCCTGGGACGAGGTCTTCGACTGGTACGTCGAGCTGTCCAAGACGACGTTCATGGCCGGCGGCGACGCGGCCAAGGTCTCGGCACGCGTCCTGGGCGAGGTCCTCGACGTGACGCTGCGCCTGCTGCACCCCATCGTGCCGTTCGTGACCGAGACCCTGTGGACCACCCTCACCGGCCGCGAATCCGTTGTGATCGCCGACTGGCCGAAGGACAGCGGGTTCCGGGACGCCGCGGCCGAGGCCGAGATCGAGAACCTCCAGCAGGTGATCACCGAGGTTCGTCGCTTCCGCGCCGACCAGGGACTTCAGCCCGGTCAGAAGGTCCCGGCGTGCCTGGACCTGTCCGGCACATCGCTGGCCGCGCACGAGGCCGCCATCCGCCAGCTGCTGCGTCTGCAGCCGGAGGGCGACGGATTCAGCGCCACGGCGACGCTCGCCATCGCCGGCGCCACGGTCGCGCTCGACCTGTCCGGCACCATCGACGTCGCCGCCGAGCGCAAGCGGCTGGCCAAGGACCTCGCTGCCGCCGAGAAGGAGAGGGCCCAGACGAAGGCCAAGCTCGGCAACGAGGCGTTCATGGCGAAGGCGCCGGAGAACGTGGTCGAGAAGATTCGTACCCGCCTAGCGAAGGCGGAAGCGGACATCATCCGCCTGGAGAACCAGATCAGCCGTCTGCCGCAGGCGTAACCACCCGTCCAACGGAGGATGCCCCGGACAGTGCGTCCGGGGCATCCTCCGTTTGACGGGCGAGCTCTTCTAGGGGATCCCAAGATCCTCGAAGGGACTCGACAGAGAGAACTGCCGCTGCCGGGCGACCGCCAGGGCCTGTTCGAGGTCGAACTCGGCCATCCGGATCAGATCGACGAGCCGAGAGGGCTTCGAGGCGAGGACCTCGCGCGCGATGTCCTCAGCGGAGTCGTCGCGGCTGAGGCGATCCCGGAACAGGTCGAGGTTCTTCTCGACCACCAGCAGCGTCATCTGGAACTCGGACACATCGGCGTCGGAGACCCGCCGTGTACGGGAGTGGACTCGGTATTCGTGCATGGGGCCGGCGATGCAGACGATGGTGTTGGCGGCCCCTCTGCGGAAGCGTCCCGCGATGAGGTTGACGGCGAACGCCCAGTCCCCCCACTTGCGTACGCACGGGTCGTAGAGACCACCGCGGATAGCGTCGTCGCGACGGTAGACGATCGAAGTGGGCACGTGGTGCTTGCGCAGGATCAGCTCTTCGCGGCAGGGATACGAGGAGATGGTGAGCCCCTCGAAGTCGCCGATCATCCTCGACATCGTGTGGACGAAGGCCAGGTGCTGGTGCACCCTGAGTAATTTGACGGCCCGGTCCGGGTAGCTTCCGGCCGTCAGCAGTTCGGGCGCGGTGGCGAGTCGGTCGTCGGCGTCGAGTTGCATGATGTAGGCAAAGCTTGCGGCGTCGATGCCGGTGTTCCTGGCGGCATGGTGTCCGCTGTGGTCCTGGCGGACGACGCGTACCCCGGCGCGCTCGGCGCACTGCGAGATGGCGCGTAGCGTGGACTGGTCGTCGGAGCCATCGTCCACGACCACGATCTCGTAGGGGAAGGCGTGGGGCTGCTGCAACAAGGACTCGACGGCCTCGAAGAGGTAGTCGCCGGAGTTGAAGCAGGGGATGACGAAGCTGATCCCCTCGGGCAGGCTCGGTTTCAAGGCGTTCTCCCCGTCCCTGATCAGGCAGCCTGGTTGGCCGCGATGACGGTGGCCCGGGTCGCTTCAAAACAGTTGCGCCCGGTCCGGATGTCCCGTTCCACGTGCTCCGACCAGAGCAGCGTGAGGTCCCAACCCTTGTAGATGCGCTCGATCGCTCGTCGGAAATGGTCCGGGGAGTAGTCGGCCTCTCCTTCGATACGCAGCAGCCGACCGTCCGTGGACGTGCGTGTGATTCCCGTGAAGACTTCGAGGTAATGGCGGTTCCCCCCGCGCGCATTGGCCACCGCGCCCGTAAGGAGGGACTCGACGTCACGCCTTGCGAGGTAATGCAGGACATCCTTGGCGACTAGGACCCCGAAGTCCTCATCTATGGTGAACTCTTCGGCTAGGCATTCTCGTGGTTCGATCCGGCCGGCCCATTCTTCTGCGCCGCCGATGCGACGAAGAAGCAACTTACTGGGGACCTGATCCACGGCTAACACATGAAAACCCACTCGCGCTAAGGCGATCACGTAGGTGCCTGCACCGTACCCCAACTCCAGTGCGGTACGGGGGGTCTCGTCTCCGATGGATTCCAGGAACGCGTTGAACCGTTCTGAAGTGGCGGCCTGCAGGTTCTCGGCGGTGTTCCGGCCGTTCCGGATTGCGTCCGTGTAGAAGGCATACACGGACGCCTTCGAAACAATCTGATTCATGGGTGACTCCTCTATGATCTGTGGGCTGGACCCGTCGGCGCCTAGAAGGGCACCGCCATTGGACGTCCGGGAGCAAGCACCGAAGAGGCAAGTGCTTCAGTGACCTGCATGGGCCGAAGATGGCTCGCAAGAGAACTGCGGTGCTCGCATCCGCGAAGCCAGTTCTCCATGAGCCGGCGGTTGCTGTCGCTGTGGAACAGCCCGCCGAACGACTCTTCGGACACGTACTGCTCGTCGGGCAGAAGGGCGGCATTGGCGCGGGTGGTCACGCGGGCGAATGCGTCAATCCCGTCCGCACTGCGGCCGCGGGGGATGTCGTAGCAGTGGACATGAGTGGAGAACAGCGTCGACAGCTGAGCCTCCAGATCCACGCTCGACGTGCGACCGTTGACGTTGTAGAGGCCGTCCGGCAGCTCGGCCCAGTCGCGGATGGAAGGCGTGGTCTGCTCGAAGGACAAGGTCCCAAGTGAGACGGTCCTCCCCGTGGCTGCGTCCAAGAGGCGGAACGCGGAGGTCACATCCGTCTCGCCGAATCGCAACCCCTCGTCCGAGTCCGCCGGCCACCGTGCCCCGCCGTCCAGAAACCTGCTGGCGATCGGCTGCGAGACGCGCTGGTGTTGATCGATGGGAAAGGCCGCGAAGGAGCTGACCTCCAAGCGGAGTTGCCGCTCAGGGAGCAGGTCCGCGTTGAGCGACAGGATCTGGGTCGCCAGGTCCACGTAGTGGTACGCGCCGTGCATCATCATCCCGTAGCCGTACTTGTACGGATGGTCGTCGCGACTCTCGAACTCGCGCTGGAGGTTCCACACCCCGCCGGCGGCCCGGAGATGGAACGAAGTCAGGGGTGCTTCCCACCGCTCCATCCTCTGCTTGAGCGAAGCGATGACCTTCTGGTTGTAAATCTCGTGGTAGCGGCTCAGCGTCATCACCGAATGTTCTGCAGGGGAGCCGGAAGCAATGCCGATCAGTTCCTCCATGGTCTTCGTGATGTGCGACGGCTTGAACCGGCCATCGACGACGGGAGCCAATACCGGCTTCTCGACCAGCGAGACAATGTGGTTCTGCACGCAGAATCGCAGGTATGCCTCGTGAGCCCGCACCTCGGTGGCGATGTACATCATCGTCGGTAAGCCGGGGACTCGCAGCCGCTGGACTGCCGCCGCTATGAGCTCTCGCGGCGTTTCCTGTACTCGGTCGCCGAAATCCGGCAGATAGACGACACTTCGAGGCTTCATGCTCGCCGCGTCTATGCGCTTGTCGACTTCCTTTTGCTGTGACTCCAGATCGATGATGGAGTAGGAGTCGATGTGGCCAGACGTGATGGCATCGCGAATGCAGGACAGGTACTTACTGACGACGATTTCATCGAAGCCGACGACGATGAGGTGATGGGTCGATGTCACGGGACCGCCTTTCCGGGGAGCCAAAAATGCATCGTTATAGACCGATTCTTGGTGCCGCCGCAGGCCATTATGGCAATGGAGGAGGTTCTCTGAGCGTCGCTTGGAAGAGCTGAGATGCGGGCATAATTAGGCCCGCCGGCCGATTAATACGGCGGCTGCGACATCGCAACCGAAAAGGCCAACGGCGACCGCTTCTACCGCCTTCGGAGTCGCGAGCGCGGCACTCGTGGCACATCCAGACATGAGGGCATCAGGGCAGCGGGTACATGCACCTCACCCGGCTCCTCCAGCAGGCAAGCGTCCAGCCACCAGTCCTTACGCAGCTGCCACGAACTCCCGTGACCTGTCGTTGAAGTCCGCGACCAGCCGGTGCGCCGTACCCATTACGCGGCGCACCAGTTGTGGCAGCAGCAGCTCTTAGGCATCGAAGAAGCCGCGCTCGCGTTCGATGTCGGTCACGCGGGTGGCTGCCACGTCGCATTCGATCTGGGCCGCCGCGCTGTAGTGGCCGACCACGTCCTTGCCGAGGAGCTCCGCCGCAGCGGCGCTGGCTCGGAAGGCGCTCAGAGCCACGTCGAGGGAGGACGGCAGCAGCGGCACGCCGGGGGCGTCGTAGGCGTTGCCAGTGGTGGCCGAAGGCGGCTGAAGCTCGTGTTTGATCCCGTATCGGCAGGCGGCGAGCACGGCCGCGACCGTGAGGTAGGGGTTGGCGTCCGCGCCGGGGATGCGTATTTCCAGGTGTCGCGCGGTGCCGTGTCCGGTCACTCGTACCGCGCAGGTCCGGTTGTCCCAGCCCCAGGCCGCCCGTGTGGGGGCGAAGGACCGGGGGCGGAGGCGCTTGTAAGAGTTGGACGTTGGGAGCAGCAACGGCAGCTGCTGGGGCAGCACCTGGACGAGTCCCGCCACGGCCTGCGCGCCGATGGCCGACAGTCCTCCCTGGTCAGCGGGGAGGACCGGATCGCTTTCGCGGTACAGCGAGAGATGGACGTGCAGGCCGTTGCCGACGTCGGTGACCGGCGCGGCCATGAACGTCGCGCTGTTCTCCGTCCACGGACTGACCGACTTGACGATGTGCTTGAAGGCCACGTGGTTGTCTGCCGCGGTCAGCGGCTCTCCGTACCGGAAGGTGACCTCCACCTGGCCGGGAGCGGCTTCGGGTTTGACCGCTTCCAGCGGCAGTCCGGCGTTCGAGAGGGTTTTCTCGATCTCCTGCACATACTCGCTGACCCCGAGCGGCTGGATCAGCGCGTAGTCGAGGTTGCGGCGGGACAGTGGTTCAAGCTGGCGCGGCATCCGCTCGCCGTTGCCGAGGTAGACGGTGAACTCCGTTTCCAGGCCGACTTTCGCGGTCAGTCCCAGGTCCTCGCCGAGTCGGGCGATCTGCTCGCGTAGGACGTGGCGGGGCGCCACGGACAGCGCCTGTCCGTCGGGTTGCTCGACATCGGCCAGGACCAGGACGCCGCCGCGGTGCCAGGGCAGGCGACGCAAGGTCCGCAGGTCGGGGACCACGCGCACGTCCCCGTACCCGGTCTCCCAGGACGCGATGCCGAATCCGGGCAGCGGGCGCATCTCGACGTCAGTGGCCAGCAGGTAGGCGCAAGCTTCCGCGCCCCCGCCCAGGAGGCGGTCGACGAACAGCCGTGCCTGGTGCCGCTTCCCGACCAGGCGTCCATGCAGGTCCGGGATCGCCAGCGTGATGGTTTCGGCCTCGCCGTCGGCCACGAGCCAACGCAGTTCCTCGGCGGAGATCAGACCGCCCGGCACGGACTCTCCCGTCGCTTCCATTACACGACCCCTTCGGCGAACTGGGCGAGTTCGACGTCCCCTGCCAGCGGGGGTGCTTCGTAGGTACGACGGCCGGCCAGTCGCCACCAGACGGCGGCCAGTACAAGCACCACGACCAACGCGACGGGCGCGTAGTTGAACGAGGCCGCCGTCACCAGGCCGTGCGCGGGTCTGGTCTGCGGCAGGCAGAACAGAACGGTCACCAGCGCGACCCACGCCACGGCCGCCGAGCCCACCGCGACGCTCCACCTGCCGAGGTGCCAGGGGCCGGGTGTGAAGCGGCGTCCTGCTTTCAGCCGCAGGTAGATCGGGATGGCGTAGGCAGGGGTGATGCCGATGACGTTGATCGCGGTAACGGCGCCATAGGCGACTGTGCTGTACAGCGCGGGCAGTGCCAGCAGCGCCGCCACGGCAACGGCCAGCCACACCGCGCGGGTCGGCGTTCCGGTACGGGCCGAGACCCGGCGCCACATCGCCGAACCGGGCAGCGCCCCGTCGCGGGAGAACGCGAAGACCATCCGCGAGCACGCGGCGACTTCGGCATTTCCGCAGAACAGCTGCGCCACGATCACCACCAGCAGCAGGACCTTCGCGCCGCCGGAGCCGAGGGCGTCGAGGAATATCTGCGCTGGTGGCACCCCGGCCGCGCTGTTCTGGGCGCCCGCGTAATCCTGGATCGCGTACGTCAGGCCTGCCAGCAGCACGAACCCGGCGATCCAGGACCAGCCGATCGCGTGCATGATGCCTCGTGGCGCGCTGACCTGGGCCTTGGTCGTCTCCTCGCTCAGGTGCGCGCTGGCGTCGTAACCGGAGAAGGTGTACTGCGCCAGCAGCAGCCCGATCAGCACCACGTACCAGTTCGACGACCACCCGGTGTCGTTGACGAAGGTGGTGAACATGAAGTGCGGGGACTGGTGATGGATCGGTACAAGCACCAAGGCGCCGACAATCACCCCGACTCCCGTCAGATGCCACCACACGCTGACGGAGTTCAGCACGTTGACCAGCCGCACGCCGAACAGGTTCAGCACCGCGTGCAGCAGCAGGATCGCCAGGTAGATCAGCATCGTCCTGCCCGGTGTGGGCACGAAACCCCACTGGAGGTTGGCGAAGGCCCCGGCGAACAGAGCGCATCCGTAGTCGATGCCTGCGATCGCCCCCAGCAGGCCCAACAGGTTGAGCCAGCCGGTGTACCAGCCCCACCTCGGGCCGCCCAACCGGTTCGCCATGTCGAACAGAGCGCCGCTGGTCGGATAGGCCGAGGTCACCTCCGCCAGCGCGGCGCCCACCAACATCACCATGGCACCGACCACCACCCAGCCCCAGAGCATCACCGCCGGACCGCCTGTCGCCAGGCCGAACCCGTACAGCGTCATGCAGCCCGACAGGACCGAGATCACCGAGAAACTGATGGCGAAGTTCCCGAAGCCGTTCATTCTCCGGCTCAGCTCCGGTTCGTACCCCAACTCACGCAGCAAGTGGTCATCGTCCAGCGCCGTTTCCATGGCACCGCGATCCGAATGCGACATCGCACAACCTCCAAGAAGGCAGACAGGACAGAACAGGCGGCTCTGCCGCCGCCGATACGCTCAATGCAGGGGAACCCGCGAGCCCGGTCGCGCCGGGCCGGCGACCGCGAGGCACTGCCTGCGGGCCTTGAGGAATTCCTCCAGCCCGGACTGCGGATCGCGGGGCTCGGCGGCGACCAGGCTCCACGGCTGGGCGGTGGCATGTCGGCCCATGGCGCGGAACACCCGCGCCGCTTCCTCGTGGCGGCGGCCCGCCCACAGGGCGTGGGCCAGATGGTTGAGATCCAGCGCCGAGCGCTCCACCGGGTCCGACAGCTGGAACCACCCCTGCAGAGCGCGCTGGACATCGTCGATCAGCGGCTCGCGAGTCCACTGCGCCCGCCCGATCGCCTCGTACCGGCCGCGCTCCCGCTTGTCGCGGTAGTGCTGGGCGTACGCGTACAACGGCAGCACCAGCAGCGCGGAACCCGACTGCCAGGGCACCCACGACTTCACCGCGTGCGTGAAGTTCAGCGCCGCAGCCGGTCCGCCGACGGGAGCGGCCAGCAAGGCCTGCAGCATCCGGTGATGGGCCTCACGATTGTGCTGGTCGCGCTGCCAGACTTCGCGGAGCAGGCCCCAGGGGCCGGTCGGCAGCATCCGATCCGGGGGAGCTGCCCGATGCTCCCGGACCCTCTTCTCCGGATCGACCTGGGCCAGAGCCAGGCGGCACACCCACGGCACGGGGTCCGCCAGCGCCATCTCAGCCGCAGACGCCGCCGACGCCCGTGCCACATGCGCCAGTTCACCGGCCCCGGCATGTCCGGCGCGATACGCATGCAGGACCCGCTCGGTATCCACCCTGGCCCGCATCATCAGCGCGTCGAGATTTGAAGGCTCCTCGGCCAGCCACTCCCACACCACGTGGGAGCGGGCGGCCACCGACGCCAGCACCTGTGACCGTGACGTCCGCAACCCCCACCGATCGCCCGTGCGGGCCAGCAGATTCCGCATCGGCATCCACCGGCCGACTCGCACCTCTTCCAGTGCGACCCGCAATTCGGCGTCGTGCCCGGCTGGGTGGAACCGGGGCCGGAACTCTGCTGTGCTGCCGGCCATCAGAGGACCTCCGTTGCGGCGCGAGTGGCTAAGCGGGCCACGCGACGAGCCTCGGCGTTGAGATCCACACGTGCGCTCATTGCGTCCCCGTACAGATCCGGCGGTGTGCACTGACCCCGATGGTGAGAGCGCTGCACAACGCCGCGGCGTTGGTGAGCATCACGCGCGCTTCAAGCCCGTTGTGCCAGTGCGGTCCCGGTCCGCGCAGTCGGCCGCGTTCGGGCACAACGAGGTACTGGGCGCGGCCGAGAAGCCGTATCTCCGGGATGTCCCACTCGGCGGTGGCCCCCTGGGCGACGAACCAGTACAGAACCCGCTCGTGAGGGTCTTCGATCACGGCTCCGCTGGACTCGCCCAGGGCTGCCAGAGCCCATTGGCCGATGTTGGACGGAACACGGACCGCGTCCCACTCGTAGCCCGCGGCTTGCAACTGGTAGCCCTCGACGACCCGCAGGGTGGGCGCTCGCGGAAATCCAAAGGACATCGGACTCTGGCTCCTCGACATGGACCGGGCGGTGGAGGTGCCATCGTGACGGCGTTCCGCAGCTCAATCGAGGACTTCTGGTGGCCACTAACAGGGCCTCTGGAGGGCTTAGTTGGGTTCACGCGGCAACTTCGCGCCACAGTAGGACGTCCCATGGCAAGCTCAGGACAGAGCTCTGTCCTCGGAGGTACTCCATGCCGCGTCCAGTTGGAAACAACCGTCTCAAGTCCGCCCGTGTCGCTGCCGGTTACAACTCTCAACAGGCGCTCGCAGACGCCATCACCAACACGGCTCCACGGTTGGGCATCAAACGGCTGACCGTCGGCGCCCGCCAGGTGCGGCGATGGGAATCCGCTGCCCCGCCTTGGCCTCAACCGGACGTCCGACGTGTCCTGTCCCACCTCCTGAGTCAGGAGGCCGAGGAACTCGGCTTCGTTCCGCCCTGGGGTGCCGGCGAGCAGCCACCCGGACCGTCACGACGCCACGTCGTCGCCGGTTCGATAGCCGGGTTCGGCTTGGCCGCCGTCCCCGCTCAGGCCACGGCGGCGACGCAACCTGCCAGCGTCGCCGTGGACTTCCAGGCCGTCACACGCTCACACCGTCATCTGTACTGGTCGGTCTCCCCTGCCGACCTTCACCCGGCGGTCCTGGAACACGCCCGGCTCGGCTGTGCCCTGCTGCCGGCCATAGCGAATCCGGGGCGTCGCAGCCTGGCAGCGGCGCTTGCGGAGTCCTACCTCCTGGCAGGCCGCATCGAGTTCTTCGACGTACGGCAACCCGACCAGGCAGCTGCGACCCTGCTGCGTGCCCTCCAGGCCGCAGGCGAAGCGGACGACCCTCTGCTCGGCTCCGCCATCCTGGCTCACACCGCCTTCGTCCCCGGCTGGGCCGGAGACCGTGATGCGGCCGCGGAACGCATGATCGCCGCCCGCACCTATGCCCGTCGCGGAGCCGCCTCAGCCGAATTCCGGGCCTGGCTGGACGCGGTGGAGGCCGAGTGCGAGACCCGGTGCGGCAACACTCGTGCGGCTCTGGCTCTCATCGGGAACGCCGAGGACGTGTTGGCCGCCGGTTCGCAACACCCGACTCCCGTATGGATGGACTGGTTCAATGCCGCCCGACTTGCCGCCTTCAAGGGCAACACCCAGCTGACAGCCGGCCATCTCCCCCAAGCCCGTACGACCCTTGTGCAGGCGCTGGCGGACCTGCCCGCGGACGACGACAAGCAGCGCAGCGTCCTGCTCGGCGACCTGGCCGCCGTCGAAACGGCCGCCGCCAACCCGCAGCAGGCGTGCGTGTACG
Source organism: Streptomyces sp. NBC_00433 (assembly GCA_036015235.1). NCBI lineage: Bacteria > Bacillati > Actinomycetota > Actinomycetes > Kitasatosporales > Streptomycetaceae > Streptomyces > Streptomyces sp. NBC_00433. Next base: position 5,062,515 of record CP107926.1, read on the forward strand.
CGGTTCAGGCACTGGAGCAGCTCGCTGTCACCTGGTACGCGACCGGGATGGAGCGCGTCCGAGAAGTCCGGCGATCCTTGGCCCCGTGGCAGCACGAGCCCTGCGTCCGCGACCTCGACGACCGGCTCTATGACTGGGGGACCACGGTCAGCGCCCTCCAGCGTTGAACTTCACGATCAGCTCCGGCAGCTCCGCGAGCGAATCGATGCGCATCGTCGTGATCGCGTCCGCATCGGGATCGTCCTGCTGGATAGTGCCCCAGGGGCCCCGCCGGATCAGCGCCGTCAGCAGTCCGGCCTGTACCGCCGGGCGAATGTCGTTGTCGAGCCGGTCACCTACGTACAGAATCTCGCCCGGCTCGGCCGGCGTCGCTTCGACGACATGCTCGAAAAAGGCGACGTCCGGTTTCGATGCCCCCCAGTCGTCGCTGGTCGCGATCAGGTCGGACGGCAGATCCAGCCCACGCAGCAGACCGCCGGCGCGCACGGTCTGGTTCCCCGCGATCCCCACCCACAGCCCCGCCCCGCGCAGCCCGGCCAGCGTCGGCCGGACATCCGGATACAGATCCTCCTCGCCGAACCACTCCGGCTTCCCGGCAGCCGCCCGCAGCTCCCGCTCCTGGGTCAGGTCGAAGCCGGGCCGGAACACCTGGAACGTCTCCCGGTAGTCGCGGCCCCGCGCGATGACGGCGCCGAACACGGCAGCGAAGGTGTGCCGGGGCACCCCCAGCCAGTCCGCCCAGGTGCCGTACTCCCGGGTCTCGTCAATCAGGCACTCGCCGACATCGAACACCACTGCACGAATCATGCGAGGCAGCGTAGTCGGGGGGAAGCTGCGCCCGGAACAGCGACGGTGACTCACCGGGATCACGCCACCCGTAACCTTGCAATATCCCAGCCTCAAGGCGCCGTTCCGGCTCTCCGCCGCGTCGGTCGCGGGCCTCCGCGCCGCCCTGCACGCGATGTCGTTCCGCCGGACCGGAAGGGCGAAGCCGCACGCTCACCCAGGCAACCCGCAATTGCCGGCCTCCGCGTCTGCGCCTCCCGCGGCCCACCACCACCCACGACAGTCAACCGTCCTAACGGGGAGAAGACTGCCCGGGGAGTACGCGGCGACATTTATCCCTGGGGCAACCAGCCCACCCCGGCCAGATGCAACTCCCGCGAGAGCGGCATCGGCTCCACGACCCCCGTCAGCCGATTCCACAGCGGCGTCAGCACCTACGGCGTCTATGACCTGTGCGGCAACACCTGGGAATGGTCCAGCACCCGCACCGAGCCGAATCGCTACGAACTCAAAGCCGGCGCCTTCACCTTCACCAGACCCTTCACCCGGGCCACACCCTCGTCGTTCAACGACGCCGCATCCACGATGCTCGACGACGACACCGGCTTCCGGTGCTGCATCACCGAAGCCGCCTTGCAGGACAAGCTGAGGTTCCACGCGGGATAGGGGCGTCGCCAAATCCAGTGTGCACTCCACCCGACGCCGCTCCTTGGCCGGCATGCCTTGGCTGGCGAGGCGTTAGCATTTTCGCCGTGGTGAGACTGGGCGCGCGGCGAGTCGTCGCGGTGGGGATGGCGGTACTGCTGGCACTGGGCGTCGCCGGCTCGCAGCGCGGGGCGGCCGTGGGAGGGGTGGCGAAGCCTGGCCCGCTTCCCGCCGACCCGTACATGTCCACGTCGCAGGACTACCAGCGGTCCCTGCAGGCGTCGGCGCTGCTGGTCCGGCAGTGCATGGCGGCCCGTGGCCACCCGGACTTCCCGCTCGACCCGCGCGATCCCGTCGACCCCATCACCATCAGTGCCGCCATGGTTGCCACCGACTACGGGGTCCTCGACATGGACAGTGCCCGCCGCTGGGGCTACGGCTGGGACCCCGCGGAGGACGCGGCCCGGCAGCCGAAGGGGCGCCGGATGACCAGCGCCGAGTTCGCGGACTATCCGGCCTGCGAGGCCGAGGCGGGCCGCCGGCTGGTGCGCGGCGTAGACGTCAAGGGGGACTGGTTCTACGCGAGCACCCGGGCCGTCGAGGTCCAGAAGGCGGTCAGGCGTGACCCGCGCCTGCTCGCGGCCTGGAACACGTGGTCCCGCTGCATGGCCGGGCAGGGATTCACGGCCTATCCCGACCCCGTCGCGGCTTACACGGACACTGCCTGGCACCGCGGTAGCGACGGAAACACCCCGCACACGCAGCGGGAGCGGGCCACGGCCGTTGCGGACGTCATCTGCAAGCGCCGCCACCACACGGTCGAGACCTGGCACACGGTAACGGCGCAGAAACAGGCAGCGGACATCGCACAGCACCGCGACGGCTATGCAGGTGGCCTGTGGCAGCTGCGGCTGTACCGGGCCAACATCGACGAGGTGCTCCGGACGCTCGGCTAGTGCCGCATCAGGCAACCTTCGCCCTGGTCTTGCCAGTCGAGTGCGGATTGTGGGCACGTAGTCTCACGGGATGCACTCCCATCTGAGCTTCGAGAACCCTCTCGCGCTGCCCCACGAGGCTGTGATCGAGACGTTGGAACGGGCTCTGCACGATCGCTCGCACGAGTTTGAGGCGGCGAGCGTCCTGGTCGGGAGCGCGTTGAACGACGACGATCAAGAGTTCGTCGAGTACTGGTGCAGGGAGGTCGGAACGCGGGCTGTTTCGGGAAGTCCTCTTCTCGGGCTGGCCGGCCTGTGCCTGGGACACACCGCGCGACGCTTCGGGCGTCTCAGTGATGAGGCTCTCGCGCTGGTGAAGTCGCTGGCGTCGCGTTCCGAGGCCGACCCGACTGACGTGGACGGTCGAGCTCTGGACGGCTATGACGACGTCCGGAGCTTCCTGCATTTGTGGTGAGGGGGTTCGCGGGTGCCGATCATGCGGCGTTTGCCCTGCTCACGATGGCCTTGAGGCGCTTATCCGCGGCGTGCTTGTTCCGCCAGATGATGTAGCGGCGGATCATGCTGCCCTGGGCCTTGTGGCTCGGATGGTCGGTGCCGTCGAGGGCGAAGTAGCGCAGGGCGGTGAACTGGGCCTCGATCCGGTTGAGCCAGGAGCTGTTGGTCGGGGTGTAGGAGATCTCCACGTTGTTTGCCGCGGCCCAGGTCCCGACCCGCTGGCACCGCTTCGTGGTCAGGTGGGGAGAGTAGTTGTCGCAGACGATCGCTATGCGGACGTCCGTCAGATGCAGCGAGCGCAGGTAGCGGCAGAACTCCAGGAACTTGGAGCGGTTCTTGGTCTTCTTGATGTGTCCATAGAGCTGGTCTTTGCCCAGGTCGTAGGCGGCGAACAGGTGCCTCACCCCGTGCGGACGGTTATAGGTCGCCCGTCGGCGCGGCCGCGGTTCACGATCCGGGTCCTTGTGCTTGCCCCCGCGTTCGGCCCACTGGCGACCGGGGTGGGGTTGCAGGTTGAGCGGCCCGAACTCGTCGAGGCAGAAGACGACCTCGGGTTCGCCCGGCTCGGGCAGGATCTCGCCGTCGGCGATGGCGTAGAGGTGCTCGACGCGGGCCTTCTTGACCGCGTAGTCGGGGTCCTTCGAGGTCTTCCACGTCTTTACGCGTTGAAAGGTGACGCCCTCCTCGCGGAGCAAGATGCGTAGACCCTCGTGGCTGATGTCGTCGACCACCCCCTCCGCGACCAGGAAGTCGGCCAGCTTGACCAGGCTCCAGGTCGAGAACGGCACGCCGTGCTCGACTGGTCTGGACTTGGCGATCTTCTTGATCTCACGCCGCTCGGGCAGGGTGAAGGTCCTCGGCCGACCGCCCTTGTACTTCGGGTAGAGCGAAACGAAGCCGTCGGCGTTGAAGTTATGGATCACATCGCGGACGCGGTCCGCGCTGGTGAACGTCACCTCGGCGATCTTGGCTACGTTCATGCCCTGCGCGGACAGCAGCACCATCTGGGCCCGCCGCCAGGTCACCACCGAGCCAGTGCCCCGCCGGACGATCCGCAACAACCGTTGCCCCTCGTCATCGTCGATCTCGCGGACCCGCACACGCTCAGCCACCCGGACAGCATGACGCACAACACCTCGCCCAGATAACCTTCCAGACGTGGCGTCACACGGGGCAAACCTTGCTTGACGCGGCACTACTGAACTTGAACTCGTGATGTCGGCCCAGGGTCGCGCCGTGCTGCCAGGACGGCTGCTCTATGATCCTTTGCTTGCCAGGCGTGAGGCGACGAGCGCCACGAAGTGCTGGAGGACGGCGAACGGCAGCGTTTGCGTTGCGTCGAAGTAGACCTCTGCCGGCTTCTCCTCATCGGGCGCGTAGGCAAGCACCGTCACGGCTGTCGGCCCTGGAGCCGGTGAAGCGGGCATGGAAGAGGCATCGCCCGGAACCATGCGGGCCTCGCTGAGCTCGAAATATGTCATTCGGCCCTCGCCCGCACCCGTCTCGGTGGTGAGGGCGCAGTACAGATCACCGTCGTAGTCCCAGGTCAGCAAAGACATGGCAACGATGCTGCCATACCTGGCGCCGTCAGCGGTCCGGCATTTGCATCACCGCGTCCGTCAGGGGCCGGATCCATGTTCAGGCCGGTGCCAACAAGACAGCCATCGACCACATCAGGGCGGTACTGGATCTGCTTGAGCCGACGTTTCACTGCCTGGGTGATCTGGCCGAGGTCGGCCGCCGCGAGGTTGCCGATGTCGCGCTTGACCAGCGACCAGATGCCCTCCTGCGGGTTGAGGTCGGGGGCGTATGTCGGCAGTTGGAACACAGTGAGCCAGTCGGCGTTGGCCTCGAAGAACTGCCGCAGCGGCGCGACCAGGTGCGTGCGCAAGTTGTCCCACACCAGAACGATCGGGCCGCCGAGTTGTGTGTGGGCGCGGATGACCAGATCGCGGTAGTCCTTCCAGGCGAAGCCCTTCGGTTCGTCCTTGCGTCCCCGGTACTCGCGGATGGCGTAGATCAGATGGGACCGCTCACCGGGCTTGTAGCAGGTCATCCCCGCGATGGAGACGCGGCCCGAGCCACGTCCGCGCACGCGGACGACCGGCGTGTTGCCCTGGCGGCCCCAGGTCCTGGCGCGCGGCGGTGTCATCGACTGGCCGGCCTCGTCCTCGAAGACCACCCAGGCTCCGTTCACCGCCGCGGTGCTCTTACCCGCGGCCAGACCTCGCGCCTCCACAGCTCCACCGCGTCGTCATCGCGTTCGATCGCGCGCCGGGCGGGCTGCTGCCAGGACCAGCCGTGCCGCCGGAGCAACCGCCACGTGCCTTCGACCGTATACGAGACGTGGAACAGGCGGCCGATCATCGTCTTCACCCGGGCCAGCGTCCACCTCTGGTCGGTCCACCCGTGGACCAGTGGGCCGCGCTCCAACTCCCGTTCCAGCCTGGCTATCTGCGCATCGGACAGTCGAGGCCGGCCAGGTGATCCCTTCGACGCCACCCCGGCCAGGCCCTCCTCGCGCCACTGGCGCCGCCAACGTTCCACCGACCGCTCCGAGACCCGCAACGCAACAGCGATCTCCCGGTTCTTCTCGCCGCTCTCGAAGCCAGTCACGGCCTGGAGCCGGACCCGCTCCCGCGCAGCTCTCTCGGCGTCGGTCAAGCCCCCGCCCTGCGGATATCTCACCTCATCAGGACTACCGAAGCCACCTGCCTGCTGTCCGACGAACAGCCCGACTTCACCCGATCAAGTTCAGTAGTCATCGGCGTTGATCGGCAATCAGCTCAAGGTAGCGGGCGTACTGGGTGTCGGCGATCTGGCGGTTGCGGACAAGGCTTCCTTCTTCCATGCGGTAGGTGCGTTCGGGGTCACCCTTGAAGGAAAGCCAGTTGAAGGACGTGGTCACCCAAACATCGTCGTAGACAAGAACCTTGGCATGGGTGCTCTTCAGGCGCGTGAAGCTGAGTTTTTCGCGGTAGCGGTCGGCGAGGTTGGTGAGTTTACGGACGGAGGCCGGGTCGGTCTTGGTGTCGTTCTCCTCGTAGCCGTAGGCAATGTCGACTTTGACTCCTTGTTTGACCCGTCGTTCGAGCTTGCTGAGGAAGTCAGTGGTGATGATTGCGTTCTTGATCCACGGAGAGATGATCAAGAGCCGACTGCGGGCGTTGGTGAGTGCGTCGTCGAGGACATCCGGATGCTCGAAGACGCCGATGGCTCGGATCTCGTCTGCCTGGGGCTGCTGAACTGCTGGCGGACCAGGCGTGGGGACGTGAGCGCCGAGCTGGAATGCGGCCTGTTCTGCACGGTGCTGGGTGACCTCCTGCAGCGGTACGCGGGCCTTTTCAAGGTCGGGGTCCAGAAGCGGGCGTTCGGGGGGTGGCGCGACAGTGATGCCGAGGGCCTTGGCACCACCGTGGCCGATGAGGGCGAGTTCATGAGCCTGACTGAGTTCGCCGTCGACGACGATGCCGACTTCGATGTCGGTACGGTCCGCGTCGGCGTACACCAGGAGTTTGACCGGCAGGACACGACGGGCCGGGGCCTGGGAGATGCCTTTGACCTGGAGGACTTCGCGTTTGTTGTTGCCGTTCTCGCGGAGCAGAGCGGTGATTTCGGCTGCGGTGATGTCTCCGTCGTTGACGGGCCCGGACCTTGCGACGGGCAGCATGATCATGCCGTTATCCTCGGCCTGCCCGCGCGGGATGGTGGTGCGGCGGTCGTAGGGGGCTACTTTCCAAAGCATTTGGTCGTAGACGAGGGGCTGGTTGACCCGCACGGGTGCTACCGCGGCGGCCTTCTGGGCGGTGAGACGGCCCTTGTCTGTGAGCCGCAGGCCGGGGGCCCGGCCTGTGTCTGCGGCGGTTGGGCGGGCCCATTTGAGGTCGTCTGAGCCGAACAGTACGGCGACGGTCCGGTCCACCATGTTTTCAGGCAGGCCGAGTAGGCCGGCGATGCCACGCGAGTTGCTCACGTTGTGGTCGACCAGCCGCAGTACGAATTCCTCCATGAGCGGGAGGTCCTTGCTGTCCTGTGCGAGAACCTCGGCGGTGATCCGGGCGACAGGCAGTGCGGCGTCGGCGATCTGGATGAGTTCGAGTCCGGGACGGGTGTTGTGGAAGCGGAGAGCTAGGAGGCTGTCGTCGCCGAAGGCGGGGCTAGAGGTAGGCATTACGGATCTCGCAGTCTTCCGGGTGGCCGCTCATGTAGTCGAGGACGTCGCGCAGGGCGCCGGGCTTGCTGCGGCAGAAGCCAGCGTCGCCGACGATGATCAAGCCGTAGCGGGCGCGGGAGAGTGCGACGTTGATGCGGCGCCAGTAGGGCTGGCCGAGGAATCCGAAGCGGCCGCTGATGTTGCTGCGGGTCACAGAGAACACGACGAGATCGCATTCGCGGCCTTGTACGGCGTCGACGGAGAGCACTTCTGGAGCGATCTGTTTGAGTTTCAGGGAAGCTAGGCGTTTGGTGAGCTCTTCGACCTGACGGCCGTAGGGGGCGATCAGCAGGACTTCGAGGCGCTTGCCATCGGGAGTCTTGATCACCCCCTTGTCGATGGCCCGGTCGATGACTTCCAGGCGTCGCATCGCGAGCTGGACCTCAAGGCGGTTGGAGATGCTGGTCTGTGCGGCGGACTGCTCGTCCTCGCGACGGTTCGGCAGGGCGCTGGTGTCCAGCCACAGGACGGGTTTGTTGACCGTGCTGTAGCCCGGAAGGACATGGTCGTTCGGCGAGATCAGCTTGTTGCCGTAGAAGCAGCTGCTGATCATGTTGCCGATCGCCGGGGTCATCCGGTATTGCTCGCGCAGCAGGTGCTTGACGGGTGCCTCAGTGGAGTTGGCGAAGTACTGGAACAGGGTGGTCTTCACCAGTTCGGGGATGAGCTGGTGGTCAGCCATAATCTTTTCGTCGCGCAGCAGATCTTCATCGATGGGAGGCAGCTGGTTAGTGTCACCGACCAGCACCCACCGCTTAGCCCGGGCCATTGGCACCAGCGCCTCGGTCGCGGTCGCCTTGGAGGCCTCATCGAAGATACACAGGTCGAATTCGAGATCCCGGGCCGCCGGGTGGCCGAGGAAGCCGAGGGCGGTCCCGCCGATGACGCGCCGGGTGCGCAGGAAGCCCGCGATCAGGTTCTGGTCGGTGCCGATTCGCTGCAGCCATTCGCCCTGGAGGCGCAACAGATGCATCAGTTCCCTGCCGGTCCCGGCCGGGCCGAGGAGCGCCTCGACGACGTCGCGGGCATCTGCGGCGCTCATTTCCTCACGGAGGGTAAGTTCGCCGTCGAGCATGGTCTGCACTTCGGCAAACAGCTCTGCCCGCTGTTCGAGGAGCTGTTCTCGGCGTGCACGGGTGGTGACGACTTCCTCGCCGAGCTCCCTGGCTGAGGTGGTGCGCTCGGGCACAGGCTGGTTCGCCAGCTCGGCGAGGCGGGCCGTCACATGTGCGAGGTCGGCGGCCACAGCGGCGAGTTCTTCCAGCACCAAGGCCGCCTTGAGGTGACTGGGCTGCTGGCCGCTGTTGGCGGCCACGTGCTCCAGATGCCGTTCAGCGCGCGTCCGGACGCCCTGGGTCCACTTCTTGACTTGCCGGTCGAGCAGCAACGGCTGGGCACTTTCGGCGACCCGTGGATCGTCGACGCGGCCAAGGCGGACGAGCCCAGTGATGCCAGCATCTTCAAGGCGCTTGAGGGCGTTGTCGATGGCGATGTGGGTCTGGCTGACGATGAGGATACGGGCAGTGGGATGCCGGCTGAGGGTCTGCTCGACGATCTCGGCGATCACGGTGGTCTTGCCGGTGCCGGGTGGTCCCTCGACGAGCAGTAGGTCCTGGGTGCCCAGGGCGTGGGCGACGACATCTCGTTTGCTCTGGTCGAGATCGGCGCGGACCCAGGTGGTGACCTCGGTGGGCGGGCCGACCTGAACGGCTCCGGGGTTATCGATGATCTGCCGCAGGTCAAGATTGGCGGTCTGGCCGGCGGCGACTGCGGTGAGTGCGTCGCGCTGCCGGTTGATCGCATTCTGGCTGGGCCCAAGGAAGGGCAGCAGTACACCCCGGGCAGGCAGGACAGCTTGGGGACGCGTCATTCGCAGGACGACGGTGTCGTCCGTGCGGTTGGTTATCTCGCCACGGTCGATGGGCCGACTGTAGGGGTACTCCGCGACGGACCATTCTTCGCCAATCTCGGCGGAGGTGTCGGGCGCGGCGAGATGGAAGACCCGGGTGCGCCCGCCACCTTCCGACCGTTCGTACTGGATCGGCTGCCGCCCGTTGGCCGCCGCCTCCTCGCGGGCTTCCAGAACACGGCGCCAGCCGTCGAACAGGTCTCCGAGCTGCTGACGCTTGCCCTCCTTGACCAGGATCTCGCGGGCGTCCAGTTCTGCGTCGAGACCGCCCAGCAGCAGGTTGAGGCCGTCATACGCCGGGTCCTCGCCCGGGTCGTTGAACGTCCAGGTGAGGATGGGGCCGAGTTTGAGGGCGGAGGCGCGACGCTTGGCCATCCATTCCTCTGCTCGCTCCTCCGCCGAGACGATGACGCATCGGTCGGGTTGCTCCTCGTCATTGACCAGGCGCAGGAACAGGCTCTGGCCGAACACCCGCACCGTGCCAGTGTCGACCTCGTCGCTCTGCGCGTTGTAGCCGTAGTCGACGTGAACGATGCCGGAGATGTCCGCCAACACCGTGTTCTTCACCGCATCCCAGTCGATCTCTTCTCCAGCCGAGGCGGTGCTCAGGCTTTCGGCCGCGCGACGGGTCATCTTCAGCCAGAGCGCGTTGCGTTGGCGGGCGTCACGGTTTTCGCAGACCCGCTCAGCCTCCAAGAGCCGGTGTTCCAGCACGATGGCGTTGGCTGGCCGCTTCTTCGGGTCGAGGTCGATGCAAGTACTGAGGACATTGCGGATCTCGGTGTCGAGTTCCAGACCGTCGAGTACCGTCGCCAGATCGTGGTAGTCACGTGCCTGGCTGCGGGAGAGGACCTGAATGGCCAGGACCGCGTAGGCATAAACGTCACGGACGTACGGGACTGTCTCACTCTGCTCGGGTGGCGAGTACAGGGCGGACCGGAAGTCTGCGACCGTCTCGTCAGTCACCGCCGCGGCCTTGGACAGGATCTTGGCGATCCCGAAGTCGGCAAGCTTAACGGTGCCGTCACTGGCCAGCAGGACATTTCCCGGTTTCAGATCACGGTGCTCGATCTCCTTCTCGTGGGCATACGAGAGAGCGGAAGCCAGCGGTCCACCTATACGCGTGAAGTAGGCCGTCCAGTCAAGGGGACGGCCATCTGCCATCTCGTCCTTGAGGCTGCGGTCAATCCACTCCAGGGCGATGAAGTACCTCTCCAACCCTTGATCCCAGCCAGAGTCGAGCATCCGCACGATGTGGGGATGGTTCAGTGCCTTGAGCGCCGAGGTCTCCCGCTCCAGGAAGATCCGGGTGATCGCGTCGTCCTCGCGCTGTTTGAGCAGCTTCACAGCGACGTGGTCACCGCCAGCGCTCTCGATGTCCACGGCCTTGCGGACCTCGGACAAACCCCCTGAGCGGGCCGCCTGATGGAGCAACAGAAACCGGCCGCTAATCGTCGTCCCCACCCATTGCTCCTTGCTCCTTGGCTGCCGCGCAGCCGACCGCAGCTGCCATCTTGCCAGCGGCTTCATGGAGGATCAGCAGTTTGCCCCAAGTGGGTAGGGACTATCCCGGGGCATCGGGGGTTTGCAGGACGGGCGCGGGTCGAATACGCGGCGGCTGGCGGCACGGGAGATCCAGTGGATCCGCTGCCGGGGCGGCAACAGATCGTGTTCGAGGCTTCGCCAGCCGCGGTGAGAATGCGCTGGTAGTCCACCAATAGATCAGCTCCTCCGCTGCAGGCTGCCGGGGTGGGCGGGTAGGCGGGCGGAGCCGACTGCCGACATTGGCACGGTCAGCGTCGTTGGGAGGCTGACCACTACTGCTGGGCTGCCACCAAAAACACAGATCCTACTGCTGGGCAGCGGTTTCGCACGCATGTCTCTCGAACGGGGAGCGACGCCTGGCGACCCGCCGACGGGACGACTAGGACAGCAAGAGAAGGCCCCCGCTGCTCGCAGCCGGCCTCTCGGCAGGGGCATCCGCCCACGCCCCCACGAAGGAGAACGATCATGACCGCCGTACATGCCGAGGACGAGGTGATCGCATGACCACCACCGACCTCGACCTCGACCAGCTTCCTCCGGACACCCTCGTCACCGAGAACGGTCGGATCACGCCGATCGGAGAACTGGTCATCGCGAAACTGGCGAAGGACCTGGCCGACACCTGCCGCGAGGCGGACGACCCGCAGGCAGCTCCCCAGATGATCTTGGACATTCTTCCCAAGCAAATGGCGGAGATCGCCAGCCAGCGCACCACTGTCAACCCCAGCCCTCTCCGCAGCGCCCTCACCGGCCTTGTCGGGTCCCAGTGCATGGAGCGACGTCCCGGCCGGGACCCGCTCACCGGTGATCGGCTGGACGGCCAGCGGGACAACCACGACACCTGGCCTGACCGCCTGCTGTGCACCCAGCAGCATGGCCACAGGGGTGACCACTGTGACGGCCTGAGGCGGAGCTGGCAACGAGGGGAGGTATCGGCATGACGATTCTTACCTGGGAGCGCTTTTTCTCCGTGTCGCTCCACTTGCGCCAAGGGGATGCTCTGGAAGGGAAGGCCATCAGCCTGCGCCGTGACGACGACTGCTTCACCGTCACCTATGACCCCGAGGGGGCCTCTCCCTCGGCACGGCAGCCGTGCTCGCCCGCGCGCTCCTGGCGTCCGAAGGCATCACCGTTTCCGAGGTAGTCCTCGAAGGGCACGCCCCGGACTTGACGGCCTTGTATCGTGACGCCTCGAAGCTGCTCCTGGACGTGGAGATCACCAATGGGCCGAAGATCACGGAACCCATGGTGAAGGTGGTCAGCCAGGACCCGACGCAGGCGGCGTACTTCATTCCCGAGGGATGGGATCTGTCCGACGCCCTTGACAGGCTGCCGGCTGCCTTCGCCGGGGCTCGGCCGAAGGTGGCGCGGAGCCTGAAACGCATCGAGCAGGCGAAGAAGGACTCTGGCGGCGAGGTCGACCACGCCCTCGACGTGGTGGCTGTTCTGGTAATGGAGACCGACGACCCGGAAGGCGTCTTCGAGGAAGTCCTGCGACTGTTCCGTCAGGTCGGCGCAGAGCCGAAGACGGCAGACACGACTGCCTCCGCAGCCTGAGCCTTCCATTCATCACGGTCCGGAACTCAGCCCCGCCTGACCCCCTGCGCCTGACGAGACGGGAGGAGCGCAGGGAGGACGCGTTCCCGAACAGCGCGGAGCCACGAGGAGAGCCTTCTCCGCAGTTGCAGTTCCAGTTGCATTCACCCCCGTTCAACACGGTCCGATCATCAGTTCCCGAGCCTCTCCATGGCAGGCCAGGGCGCTGACGAACCTGTCTGAACCCCAGGACGAACAGTTGGAAAGCGTGTTGGGGGCAACCCCTCACGAGTTCGAATCTCGTATCCTCCGCCAGTGCCTCACCGGGCACGACGTCGATGGCCCCCGCTGCTCGCAGCGGGGGCCATCGACGTTCGGGCTTGCGCCGGCGGGGCGGCCATGTTCGGGCGGGCGGCTGTTCGGCCCGCTTCCGGGGCGGCCTTTCTGCCCGTACGGTGCAGGTGTGATCGTTACCCCGCCGCGGTCCGTCCTCTTCCTTGACGTGGACGGACCGCTGTTCCCTTTCGGGGCGACGCGGGAGCAGTGCCCGGACGGTTATCCGACGTACGTGCCGCAGGGAACTGGCGGGAATCCGTGGCTGGCCAGAGTCGATCCCGCCCTCGGGCCGCGGCGGTTGGCGCTTCCGTGCGATCTGGCGTGAGCCACCACATGGGAGTCCGAGGCCAACGAGTGCCTCGCGCCGCTCCTGGGTCTGCCGCAGCCCCCCGTGGTGACCTGGCCGGAGCCCTCCGGGGAGCCCGAGCCTGCTGGCCTGTATTGGAAGACCCGCACTCTTCTCGGCTGGGCTGCCGGGCGCCCCGTCGCCTGGCTCGACGACGAGATCACCGACGCCGACCGCACCTGGGCCAACGCTCACCACCCCGCCCGAACCCTCCTGCACCGCGTCGACCACCGTCACGGCCTCACCGCCGCGGATTTCGCCGCTCTTGAGAAGTGGCTGCGCGGCGAATAGCGGTGCTCACCGGATCGTCCCCGGTAGGACCGTCGGGACTGAGTCGATCGATGTCGGCCCCCTCCCTGCATCGCCACTGGGATGAAATGCTCTTTCAGGCGCAGGGTGGAATCGCGCCCAGCATGCTGGAAGTGTGGCCGGATGATCTTGAGGTTATGCGCTGGTACGGCTCCGAGGAACTTGAGAAGCTCGCCCACCCCTTGCCGACGATGTTCGGCGACGCAGACGCCGCGAATGCCTACGAACGATCGAAGCCCCGAGTGAATGGAATTCGGCGCGGCACTTGGGAATCCCGTAACGCCTGAGGTTTCTCCGTGGAATCAGGTTGCCGAGGGGGATCGAGGGGTCAGCAGGCTGATTGTTCTGCTGTCGCAGCATCAACGCAGACACTCTTTTCGAACATCATGGGATTATCATCCCCACTTGCTCCGTGGGGAGCTCCTTGCCTCAGGCGGCGACCCGTGAGCTGTAGTTATTGGCCGTTGAGGTATCCAGTCTCGTCGCTGGATGGGAGGGGCGGCTGCGGTACTCGCTGGCCCGAGCCGATCTCCATGGGAGGATGCAAATTTCGCTGGGGAGGGGGGAGTTGCCACTGCTACTATCGCTCGGCTCGCCGCAGAGGCGGGTCTGAGGGAGGGGTATTCATGAAGCAGGTCAAGAGGAGACCCTGGGCGCTGAGGGTACTGGCTGCCGCTGTCGGAGGGCTGCTGTTCAGCGCGTTGGTGGGGGCGCCCGCACAGGCTGAAGAGCAGCGGCGGGCCGGGATCGCATTGACGGCACTGAGCGTCGAGCAGGACACCGTGGACGCCACTTCAGGCAGCGGCACGGTGACGTTCGACTGGACTGTCACGGACGGGAACGACGCAGCGGCCGACATGTTGGGCGCCATCACGATTCAGCAGGTCGATGACGACGGAGGCCTGATCGGGGCACCGCACGACCTGACTTTCTCGTTCCAACCGCAATGGCCGTACCAGGCGAACGCGATCGCGGGCACGATGGCGTCCGCAGAGTACAGCTATGCCTTCGTGATTCCGCAGTATGCGGCCCGGTCCACGGCGCGATGGACTGTCGTGAAGGTTGCGGCGAAGGACGATCAGGGCGGAACTGCCACCGTGGGGCGGCAGAAACTGGCCGATTTCCACGCAGCGTTCACCGCTACGGAACTGGTCGACTCCACGGGACCGACATACGACAGCTTCACACCGGTACTGAACCAGCCGGCGTATCTCTACAACGCCGACGAGTCCGTCACTGTGAGTTACTCCGTGTACATCGACGACGCCGACTCCGGTTTCTTCCGCGGCCAACTCCTCCTCGCAGGCCCGCAGGGCGCGGCGGCCAGTGGATCGATGCAGTTGGTGCCCAGCCCCGACGGCTCAATGGTGTGCGGGGACGGCGAATCGTACGACAACCACGATGTCTTCTGCACGGTCGATGTCACCATCCCCGCTGGGGCTCCCGCCGGGGACTGGTCGCCGTCCCGCCTCAGGCTTTTCGACGCCTCGGGGAACGTCAGCGTCAGCAGGGAGTTGTCCCAGGACCCCGTGCGCGTGACACAGAACAGCACGCTGACGGCATCCGACTTCGCCATCAGCCCTGGGCAGTTCAACAACTGGGACTCCATGGCGCAGTTGACCGTCACGCTGAAGCCGTCCGGTGTCCGGGAAGGGATTGCGTCCGTGACGGTTCTGTCGGACGACTGCAGCGGTTCGGTCACGGAGAACCCGGTGATAGCAGCCGACGGAACGGTCTCTGTGCAAATGTATGCAGCGCCGATCTACACGAGGAAGTGCACCGTCTCGGGAATCGGTCTTACCGACGGCGCCGGTGAGACGGCTGCTTACGGTGCGGCTTTCCACGGACCGGCCCTGAATCTGGTGGCGACCCAGATTCCCGACACCGCGGCCCCGGTGGTGAACGCAGCCTCGCTCGACACGACAACCGTTTCTGCCGACTCCCTGCCGGGCCAGGCCAAACTGACCCTCGATGTGACATCGTTCGTGGGCATCGACCGATTCAGCGTCACCGTCTACGACGCCAACGGCACCTCGGTTGGCGGCCGATCCGGTGGCGTCAGTCCTGTGACGAGCGGCCCACTCATCCTGGCTGTGCCTTTGTACGATGGCCTTGCGCCGGGTGTGTACACGGTCGGCTTCGACCTCACGGATGTCGGCGGGCTGCGCACGCCCTACGGCTACCCCCAAGGCCCCGCCCTGCCTGTGCCGGGTGGACCGCTGCTCATCACTGTGACCGGCGACTGAGTCTTCGCGGCGAGCAGCGGCTGCCTGACCCCGCTACTCGCCGTGCCTTCCACTGGGCTGGGGCGGTGGTGGCATACCCACGGCCACCCTTCATGAGGGTGGCTGGTCTCAGTTCTGGTCTCATTCAGCTACGTCCGGGGCCGTCCACAGCCACCCCGGATAACGGTTCCGTCCCTGGTCAGTTCGCACCCGCTTCCTGGTGTACAGCCTCGTGACCCGTTGGAAAGCGTGTTGGGGGCAACCCCTCACGAGTTCGAATCTCGTATCCTCCGCCAGTGCCTCACCGGGCACGACGTCGATGGCCCCCGCTGCTCGCAGCGGGGGCCATCGACGTTTTGAGCCCAACTGGCGCTGCGGCCCGCCCCGACGTCAGCTCGCCAGTGCCTCGCCGAGCCTGGCGTGCGCGGCGCCGGGGAGTGCCTGGTGCAGGGCTTCGGCCCGTGAGCGGACGAGCCCGTCGCGGTACGCCTGCGGCAGCCGCTCCCAGATGCCGACCGCCTTGTCGGCTGCCGCCACCGGGTCGCCGTCCGCGTTCAGGCAGGTGGCGGCGTCCATCTCCAGTGGCGCCCGCGTCATCACGGAAGGCGATGTGGTGAGGGCCAGCGCCGCCTCCTGCTCGGCGTATGCCTCGCGCGTACGCCCCATGAGGGTGAACGCCTGCGAGAGGTGGACGTGGTGCTTCTGCAGCGGGTAACCGAACCACGTGTCGGCGGACTGGCTCCCGTCAATGCGCCCCGCGATCAGGCGGGCGTCGGCCACAGAACGAAGCGCGCCTTGGTCGTCCCCGGCGGACGCGAGTGCCCGAGCGGTGACGGCCGCGGCGAGGGCGGCAGCCGCTGACGGCGCCTGGCCGGCTTCGGCGCGGGCGCGCGTGGCGAGGTCGGCTGCGGAGCGCGGGGCGCCGTAGTTGAGGGGGACCATCGCGTGCCGGGCCAGTGCCCAGGCGAGCATCTGCCGGTCGCCTGACTCGCGGGCTGCCTGCTCGGCGGTCGCGAACCAGCCGTGCGCGTCGCGCTGGTCGCTGCGGTCGTGCTGGATGATCGCCACCAGTCCGGTGATCCCGGCTGCCGTACGGGCCAGGTCCGCTCGGGTCCCGGTCGCGTGGGGGCAGCTGAGAACGTCCCGCAGCAGGTCGAGGTCACCTCGCATCTCCGCGAGAACGACCGCCGGCGGACGACCGCGGTAGCCCCCGCGGTGACGTTCGAACGCCCCGTCCAGGTAGGCGAGATCACCTGCGTCGGAGCCGGACAGAGCCGCATTGAAGCCCTGCCTGGCCTCCGCGAGACCAGGCAGCGCGACCGCGCCGGTCGCAGCGGCAGCTGCCGCGCCGAGGAAGCGTCGTCGATCCACCTCCGTGCCCTCCTCTCCTTCACCGATGCCGGACCCGGGGAGACGTTGGAGTCTGCGCCGCTGCCTGCGCGACGAAAGCGGCCTGAGCGTGGTCGTCTACAGCGCGCCTCCCGAAACCGCGGCTGAAGACGCCCTGAAGCTGCTCGCCAGCCGGTCTGCCACCATCGAACGGGAGCAGGACGCAGAATCCGCGGGCAATCCGACGATCCGCCAGCCCTGACGGTCGGCGCCGGCCCCTTCCGGGGCCGACTTGGACCGGCAACGCCGCGAGAGACGGACAGCGACGGAGCGGCACAGGATTGCGTCCGAGGCGGTGCTCAGCCGTTCGCGAGTTCCTGGCGCAGTGTGGCGGCGATGCGGGTGAGGGCGGCCGTGAGGTGGCGGCGCTGGGCGGCGCTGAGCGGGTCGAACACGAGCCGTTTGACCTGTGCCACGTGTTCCGGCGCGCTCTCGACGAGCTTCTGCCGGCCGGCGTCGGTCAGGGTGGCGAGGGTGTACCGGCCGTCGCCGGGGTCGGGTCGGCGGGTGACCCAGTCGCGGGTTTCGAAGCGGTCCATGACCTTTGACAGGCGGGGCTGGGTGCTGTCGCAGACCCGGGCCAGGTCGCTGAGCCGCATCGTGGCCTCGTCGGCCATGGACAGCCGGGCCAGCACCCCGTACTCGAAGTTGGAGATGCCCGCGTCTCGCTGCAACTGGCGGTCGAGGGTCGCGGGGAGGGCGATGACGACCGTCAGCAGCGCCTGCCACAGGTCCTGCTGTTCGTCGTCAAGCCAGGGTGACCGCGTGTCCATGAGTCCCATCATACTTGCCCCGGCAACTCGCATCACTTGTTCAGGAAACTCATTGCGGGGTAGCTTCTCACTTGCCCAGGCAACTCAATGCGGGGTACCTTCCACTTGCTCAGGCAAGTTTCTTCATGTGCCTAGGCAAGTAAAGGAGCTGATCTCTGTGACTCCAGCGACCAATCTGACCTCACCTTTTACATCACGCGGGCCAGCCGCGGCGTACGACGACCTCCTCGCCCGGGTGCTGCGACAGGCGCGCGACCAGCGGATATGGGAACCCTCGGACGGGCCCCTACCCAGCCTCTTCGTCAGTCACGGCGCCCCGTTCACCTTCGACGATCCGCAGTGGCTCGACGCCCTCTTCGACTGGGGCCGGTCGTTGCCCAAACCGCGGGCCATCGTCGTCGTCTCGGCCCACTGGGAACAGGCACCGGTCGCAATCTCCGGAGCCGCGGCCGGCACCCCGCTGTACTACGACTTCAGCGGCTTCCACCCCCGCTACAAGACCCTTCCCTACGCGACCCCGGACGCCACCGACCTGGCCCGGCGCCTCACCGGCCTGCTGGGCCCGACGCCGGTGCACCAGTTCGCCGGCCGCGGCCTCGACCACGGCGCCTTCATCCCGCTCATGGCCATGTACCCCGCGGCCGACGTCCCGGTCGTACAGCTGTCCATGCCCAGCCTCGAACCCGCCGCCCTGCTCGCCCTCGGGGCACGGCTGCGGCCCCTGCGCGACGAAGGCATCCTCGTCCTCGGCTCGGGCTTCATGACCCACAGCTTCGCCGTCTTCCACCGACCCGAGCTCGCCTCCGACACCACCGCCTTCGACGCATGGGCCGTCGACGCCCTCGCCCGGGGCGACGCCGACGCCCTCACCGACTACCGCCGCAAGGCGCCCGGCGCCGCCGTCGCCCATCCGACGGCCGACCACTTCGTCCCGCTGCTGTGCAGCGTCGGCGGCGCCGACGACCCCGCCAGCGCGATCAGCGCCATCGACCGCATGGTGATGGGCAACTCGACCCGGTCGCTGCAGCTGACCTGAGCACCTCGACACCTCGTCGACGTGGCTCCCCCTATCCGTCCGATCGCCTCAATCCCGTGGCGACGGCATCAACACACCCTGGAGACAACTGTCATGAAGGCCATGCGCTTCCACGAGTACGGCAGCACCGAGGTCCTGCGCTACGAGGACGTGGACCGGCCGATTCCCGGCACCGGGCAGGTGCTGGTACGGATGGCGGCCACGTCGTTCAACCCGGTCGACGACCACATCCGCGCCGGCCACCTGGCCGAGCTGATGCCGATCACTTTCCCCTATGTGATGGGGATCGACCTGGCGGGCACCGTCGCCGAACTCGGCGTGGGTGTGACAGGCCTGACGGTCGGCGACCCGGTCGTGGCCATGCTGCCCCTGGACTCCGCCGGCGGCGCCGCCGAGTACGCCCTCGTCCCGGCCGAATCCCTGGCCCCGGCACCGAAGACCGTCGAGCTGGCCGACGTCGCCGCGCTGCCCCTGACCGGCCTCGCGGCCTGGCAGCTGGTCTACGAACTGGCCGAGCTGAAGCCCGGCCAGACCGTCCTGGTCAACGGGGCGGGAGGCGCGGTGGGCAGCCTCGTGGTGCAGCTCGCCGTCGACGCGGGAGCGCACGTGACCGCGGTGGACGGCCCGCAGCACGCCGACCGCCTCCGCGGCTACGGTGCGGAGCGGGTCGCCGGCCCCCTCGATCTCGCCGCGGGCCCGGCCGCCGTGGGCGGCCCGTTCCAGGTCGTGGTGAACCACGTGCGCCTCTCCCCGGAAGGGCTCGCGCGGTTGACGGACTACGTCGCCGACGGCGGCACCGCCGCCAGCAGCGCCGGCCCGGTTCCCGAGGACCCCGCCCGCGGAGTGCGCAGCGCGAACCTGTGGGTCCGCCCCGACGGAACCCAGCTGACCGAACTGGCCGCCAAGATCGACGCAGGCAAGCTCCACATCCACGTGGCCGCCCGCCGTCCGGTGACCGACCTCCCCGCCATCCACGAGGACGCCGCCGCCGGGCGACTGCCCGGCAAGACGGTCGTACTCGTCCCCTGACCACACCCTCACGGCCCAACCGGGCCACCTGCCGTCCGGCTCGCCGGCGATCATGCGGCGCACACTCGGCGTCGCCACTGCTCCCCCGCTCCTCGGCGCCGGTGCGTCGTGGCCGGCGATCCGGTACAGGTAGTCGCGCTCGTTGCCCGTCAGCCGCAGCGCCCGGGGGAGAGAGGCCAGCATGTGCTCGCTGGGTTGCGGACAGCACTGCTGCTCCAGCCGCGTGTAGTAGTCGGTCGACATCACGGCGAGGGACGCGACCTCCTCACGCCGCAGACCCCGAGCCCGCCGACGCGCACCTGAGGGAAGGGCGGCGTCCTCCGGCTGAAGCGCCTCGCGGCGGCGGCGCAGGAAGTCGGGGAGGCTGCCCGGCTGTGGGACGTCTCCTGCGACCTGGCCGACGTCACCTTCGCGTGACGACCACGCGCAGGACGAACAGGGACGGCGGCCTGGTCCCGCCGTTCGCTCGGCCAAGGGCCGCCAGGGTTCCTGTGCCGCCAGCGGGCCGGGGGGCCCGGGGGTTGCAGTTCGGGTTGCATTCAGCCGCGTCCGCGGAGGTCCACAAGGAGAGGGGCGAGGCACCCCGCAGCAGGTCAGGACGCTGACGAACCCGACCGGACGCCCGGACGATCAGTTGGAAAGCGTGTTGGGGGCAACCCCTCACGAGTTCGAATCTCGTATCCTCCGCCAGTGCCTCACCGGGCACGACGTCGATGGGCCCCACCGCTCGCGGTGGGGCCCATCGACGTCGTGCCCGGTCGGACGGTGTCAGGCGATGTTGAAGTGGCGGGAGACCTCGTCGATGGTGAAGTGGGCTCGAAGCTTGCACGCGGAGTTCTGGTTGGCGAAGAAGCCCGCCCGCCACAGGGCCTGATCGCGTGGGACAGCCTTCTCCCAGGTGATCGGGACGACCCATTCGCGGCGGTCCTCACCGGATTCCGTTGCCGGAGTGCCGGAGGCGTGTTGGTAGGTTCCCTGGAGAGGGAGCCGGCTCATGGGCACTGCCTCGCCGTCCACGGTGAGAGCCACGCTCTCGAACGGCTGCGCCTCGCTGGAGACGGTCCCGACGCCCACATAGCCGGCCTTGGGGATGTGGGTGAAGACGCGTGCTCCGACGGGCAGGGCACGAAGGGTGCGGGAGAACCAGTCGCCACCGCCGGCGGATACGAAGCCGTAGCGGCGTGCGTCGTCCCAGCTACGGCCGCCGGGTTCCTCGCCGAACGAGATGTACCAGTCCGTGCCGTTCCACGGTTCCCGCTTTCCCCCGGTCGTGATTCCCACGGACGTCTCCGCAGCGTCGACATCGTCGATCAGCCAGGAGCGGGCCAGGTACGAACGGCCCTCATCGACGAAGTAGCGGAAGAAGAGCACATTGATCGGGACTTGGAAGCCCGATGCCAGATAGGTGACGATTCTCTCGGTCGCAGCGTCGACCTCACTCGCGACCACCGTGAGCGTGTGCGCCGCGTTCAGCGCATCCGGCGGGCTGGTCCCGAACCGGAGGGCGAACGCCTCGTCCAGTTCCTCTGCCGCTCCGGTGTCCCGCGCGTAGGCCGCGTAGATATCACGTATGTGCTCGTTGCTCAGATCCTGAACCCAGCTTCCGTAGTCGAGAAGTTGGGCGACGACATCCCGGGGAGTGCGGTCCCGTTTGAGTTCCAGGACGTGCAGGCAGCCCTCGGCGTCCATGCCCAGCAGATCGATGACCTTGCTGTGGCGTGTCAGCAGTTGCCGGCCGATCAGCAGTATCGGCCGACCCAGGATCGCCGGGTCCGCCACGATGAGCTCCTCCAGCCGGGACTCCAGCGGCATCGGCGTCGTGGTGACACGTACTGGTCGGTCGTCCACGCGCCACAACCCGAACTCAAGCGGCACAGCGGTCCCCTCCTCGATCCGATGTCCCCTGCGAGTCAAGGGATATCAGCGCACGGCGAGGTCTGCCGGCATCTCTCCATATGGCCGGACAAGGGATCCACTGCCCCAGCCGCCGAGGTCCTGCTGCCCGTGGACTCCGTCGTGACGATGGCGGCGACGGCCACCGTTGCCGACCCCGATCAGGCCGAGGGGCTGCGGGGCGGGCTGTTCGCCACCTGGTCCGCCTCCTCGACCTGGCCATGAACCTCGATGACGTGATCGCATCCGTCTCCAGCTGACCGGACCACAGATGCCGCCCACATCGGAAGTCTTGGCGCAGGGAGCGGTGAGCGCGCCCTGTGGAGCGCCGATCGACGTCCAAGGGGCGCGTCGTCGCTGTGGTCGCGCGGGCCCCCGCGGGCTCGCGCAAGCCACGACCGGTATTGCTCAGGGGCGCATTACGGTGTGGCGTCAGGGGCTTCCGGCTGGTGTAGATGCCGCAATCCACACCGGCCCCGGAAGGCTCTTACCCGTTCAAGATCCCAAGACGGTGATCATCACCACTGTCCACAACCTCCCAGGACAGGACAGCGGGCGCCGCAGGCCAACCGCGCGCCGGTGGCGGTCGCCCCGATGGTGCGGAACAGACCGCGGGAGGAGGTTCCTCCGGAAGAGTGCTAGCGTCATTAACAGGGGGTAATCCGATGATTTCTCCGGTTTCTCCGTCCCCCTGAGCAAACAGTGAGCAGGGCGAGATGACAGCTGCGAGGACCACCTCAGAGGGCAGCTCCGGTCCGCTGGCTGCGGCGGACCCGGGGGCGTTGTCGGCTGCCCGGCCCGCCTCCCCGGAGGGAGTGCCGCCGGACAGCACCCTGGCCTCGGTATTCGGCCTGGCCCTTCGACAGGCGAAGGTGTGCCTGGGCGGCCTGGTAGCCCTGGCCCACTGGCGTGAGCCCGCAGACGGGCGGTTGCGGATGGTGGCCTCCTACGGGTCCGCCCCGGCCGACGCCGAGGGGTGGGCCCAGCTGCGTGCAGACCAGGACGCGGCGCCCGCACGCGCCGCCCGGCGCGGCGGCTACGTGTGGGTGGAAGGGGACGCCCTGGGGATCGGGGCATCCGGCACCGCCGCGGTGCCGTTCCTCGGCGCCGAAGGACCCATAGGGGCGTTGTCCGTGCTCACGGACGGGGCAGGCGAGCCGGACGAGATGCAGTGGTCCTTCCTGCGCGCGGTAGCGGCATGGACCGCGGCGCACGTGCAGGGTGTGCCACAGCCGTCGGCGCCTGGTTCGGGGTCGGTGGTCGCGCGTTCCGCCCTCATGGGTGAGCTGACGGCCGCGCTCGGCCAGGCCGTGACTGCCCAGGACGTTGCTCAGGCAGTCGCGGACCACGTGATGCCCCCGTTCGGTGCCGACGGGCTCCTGGTCCAGGTGCTCAACGAGGACGACCGGCTGTACGCCGTCGGCTCTGCCGGTTACCCGCAGGAGTTCACCAGGCTGATGGACGGGTTCCCGCTGTCCGACTACGCCACGGTGCACGACGTGGTACGGAGCCGTACCCCCCGGTTCATCGAGTCGAAAGCCGAGTACGACCGGCTCTACCCCTCGATGAGCCGGGTGAGCGTGAAGTCGCCGAAGGAGGCGTGGGCGTTCCTGCCCATGATCGCCTCCGGCCGGACCATCGGCCTGTGCACGGTGTCCTTCAGCGAGCCGCGCCCCTTCAGCGAGGAGGAGCGCACCCTCCTGACGGCCCTGAGCGGCCTGGTCGGACAGGCCCTGGAGCGGGCCCGCCTGTACGACATGGAGCACGCCCGCGCGCGGGAACTGCAGCGCGGTCTCCTGCCCCGTGCACTGCCCCGGCTGCCCGCGGCCTGCGCCGCTGCCCGCTACCTGCCCGCAGCCCAGGGCGAGGGAGTGGGCGGCGACTGGTACGACGTGATCCCGCTGTCCGCAGACCGGGTCGCGATCGTGATCGGCGACGTGATGGGACACGGCATCGCGGAGGCGGCCACCATGGGACGGCTGCGCACCGCCGTGAGCACCCTCGCCGACCTGGACATGCCTCCCGACGAGTTGTTCGAACGGCTCAACGACCTGGTATCCGAGCTGGGCGACGACTCCTACGCCACCTGTCTGTACGCCGTCTTCGACCCGGTCGCCCGGACCTGCTCGTACGCCGTGGCGGGGCACCCCCAACCGGTCGTCGTCCATGGCGACGGCACCGTCGACAGCCCTGTCGTTGCCGCCGACCCGCCACTGGGCGCCGCACAGCCGCCCTTCGAGACACACCAGCTTCAGTTGCCCGACGAGAGCCTGCTCGTCCTGTGCACGGACGGGCTCATCGAGTCGGCCACCCAGGACGTGGAGGAGGGCCGGGCACGCCTCCAGCAGGTCCTCACCCAGGTCGCGTCCTCCACCTCGTACTTCCGGGTCGCGGACGAGGACGACGATGTCCGGCACCTCGAGGGGCTCTGCGACACGGTCGTCTCGGCCCTGCTGCCCGATGCCAGGGCGACCAGCGACGACGCCGGCCTGCTCATCGTCCACACCCGGTGCACCGACCCGTGCGACGTCGTCGGATGCGACCTCGCCGACGATCCCCGGGCGGCCGGTCAGGCCCGCCAGTACGTGCGCGCACGGCTCGCCACGTGGGGGCTGGCCGACCTCGTGCTCACCACGGAACTGCTGGTGAGCGAGCTGGTCGGCAACGCCGTCCGGCATGCCAGCGGCCCGGTCCGGTTGCGTCTCCTGCGTAGCCGGACCCTGATCTGCGAGGTCTACGACGGGAGCCTCAACACTCCCCGCATCCGCCGTGCCGACTCCACCGACGAAGGCGGACGCGGCCTGCAACTCGTCGCAGCCCTCTCCCGGCGTTGGGGTGCCCGGTATCTTCAGGACGGCAAATGCATCTGGGCCGAGCAGCAGCTGCCGACCGGTGAGCCGCCTGGTGCGGTCTCCGACACCGCGCCGCGTGCCGCCTGAGCGCCTAGGTTGCGTGTCAGAGCCGATCCGCAAGTTGGAGCGTCGACCGGTCCGAGGGATTGGAGCAGGTCTGCCGCGACTGGGCGCTGCCTCACGCCGACCCCGACTGGGCGCTCCATCACGCCGACCCCGAACTTCTGCGCGGCCTGCCCGCCCGCGTCGGACAAGGTGTCGTCCACGACCCCAAAGCCCGAACCGGTCATGAGGTCGACGTGGCGGTGATCGGCATCGCGGAAGGCACCAAGCCGCCGTTCCTCGCCCTGGGAGAGGCCAAGTGGAACGACGTCATGGGCGCTGCCCACATCGACCGCCTCCGCCACATCCGCGACCTCGTCACCCTGGCAGGTCGCTACGACACCGCCGGTACGAAGCTCATCTGCTTCAGCGGAGCCGGCTTCAACGACAAGGCACACGCCACAGCAGCAGCCGACCCCGACATTCGACTGATTGACTTGGCGACCCTCTACGGCCAGGTCTGACGTATGCCCACGCATCCGTGACCGGCAGGGCCACAATGGGTGAGCGCCACCCTCGTCAGCGCTGTGGCAGAACATGTGCAGCCCCTCGGAGAGGGAGGTGAAGCGTTGTCGGTTGCTAGGGTGGATACCACTCTGCTCCACCGTGCCGCCCAAGTACTGGGCACCACCGAACACCAAGAAACTGCCGTCGCGGCCCTGTCCGCGGTTACGGCAGGCCGAGGGCAGACCACAGAGCTTGCCCGGCTGCGCGATCACGTGGAGCGCATCGCCGCCATCGCGGAGCAAGCGCTCCACGGAGGGGATTCCTCGCGTACGTGACCGGTTCCTACCGCCTCGCGGTGATCGCCGGCAGCGAGCGCAGGCCGGTCTCATTTCCGGTCTCATTCGCGCCCGTCCAAGATTGTTCGGAGGGCGCTGGCCCAACCACTCCGCCGCAGGTCAGAATCGTTACGACCCCACCCGGACAGTCATGTGACCCATTGGAAAGCGTGTTGAGGGCAACCCCTCACGAGTTCGAATCTCGTATCCTCCGCCAGTGCCTCACCGGGCACGACGTCGTTGGCCCCCACCTCTCGCGGTGGGGGCCATCGACGTGGGTGGTCTCAGTTGGCGCTTCTCCGCAGGCCGACCTGCGTGGCCGGTGCGGAGCAGCCGCAGCACTGCCGTCCACCTTCGTGCTCCCATGCGTCGTTCTGGCCTGCTCGCACGAGACCCGAGGTCTCCGGCATCCGAGCCGACGCAGCCCACCGAGCACCACACCACCCGTGCCCGAGCCGCCACGCCCGCCCCCACCACAACGCACCGCAGACACGACACCGCCTCATGCGCGGGAATACGTCACCCCCTGCATGGGAGAATCGAAGCCTCGCCCAAGGACCTGCCCCTGACCGCATCACCCGCCGCTTCGGGACCGGCCAACGGTCCGGCAGTACGAGGAGAAATCGCCGGAACCCCCGCGCCGACCGCTCGCGGAGACCCTGCTCGACGAGTGCCACATGCGGTGAACCGGGACATTCGTCATCCTTCACACCGAGGACCAGCAGACTCACGCCGGCATTTTCGGCTACTCGGCGGCTCCCCCTCCACGCGATCGCGGGCGACCCCAGCGGAGAGCCGGCCACGATGCGTTGCCGCCCGGTCGGAAGTGGGACTGTTGTGGTCCGGCATCGGCCGATGCTGTGGTATCGCTTTCGAGCTGGACTTGTTGCGGTTGGTGCTGCGTTGGGGCCGGGCCCAGGGGGCCGGTGGGCCCGAGCGTGCCTGGCGGCGGAAACACGGAGGCTGTGATGTCGGAATCTGACGGCGCGGGCCACGTCCCGCGGAGCACATTCATGTTGGTCTTTCGTGGAGGTGCTGTCTCCCGGTCCGACCTGTCGCCATCCGAGCTTCAGGCCCATCTCGAGAAGTGGTATCGCTGGTCGGAGGAGTTGGCCGGACAGGACAGGCGTAACGTCGGGACCGCACTCGATGGACCGGGGGCTACTGTTCGTAGCCGCGAACTGGTCACCGACGGACCGTATGCCGAGTCGAAGGATCTGGTGACCGGCAGCATGATCTTCGAGGCAGCGTCCCTGGAAGACGCCGTCGAGGTCGCGCGCGGGTGCCCGACGTACGAGTTCGGCGGGTCCGTCGAGGTGCGGCCGGTCCAGGACTACCGGATCTGATACCCGTGAACGAAGGGCCCGAGGCGCACGCTTCTGCACAACTGGTGGAGGACCTGTTCCGCAGGGAGTACGTGCACCTGGTCAGCGCGTTGATCCGGGTCCTGGGCCCGACGAACATCCCGCTCGCCGAGGACGTCGTCCATGACGCGCTGGTGAGCGCCATGCAGGCGTGGCGCTTCGGTCTGCCGCGGGACCCGAAGGCATGGATCATCCGGGCAGCTCACAACCGGGCGATCGACATGATCCGCCGGGAACAGCGGCACCGCTCTTTCCTGCCCGAACTGGCAACGACCACCAAGCTGACCGACACCATCGAGGCGGCCCTGGCTCCGGAAGCCGAGGGGACCAGCCAGCTGGCCATGATGTTCGCTGTGTGTGACCCCGGCCTGAGCCGCGAGACGCACGTCACCCTGATCCTTCGGTGGCTGTGCGGCCTGTCACCCAAGGAGATCGGTCAAGCGTTCCTCGTGGACACCCAGACCATCGATCGACGCCTGCACCGCGGTCGCGGACGCCTGCGTGAGCTGGGGCGGTTGCCCGACGTGGACGACCTGCCTGACCTCGACACCCGGCGTGGCTCGGTCCTGCGATCGCTCTATCTGCTGTTCAATGAGGGTTATCACGGCAGCAACCCCCAGACCCCGGTACGTCCGTTTCTGTGCGACGACGCTCTGCATCTCACTGAGTTGCTGCTACAGGCCGAGGCAACCGCGCATCCCGACGTGCACGCTCTGGCCGCCCTGTTCTGCTTCGGCGCTGCCCGCCTGTCCACACGTCTTGACGAGCGAGGCGTCTTCGTCCCCCTGGAGGACCAGGACCGGAGCCGCTGGGATCGGGCGCGTATCGAGCAGGGTCTGGTGCACCTCGGTCACGCGGCCAGCGGGGATCACTTGTCCCGATGGCATCTGGAAGCCGGCATCGCCTGCGAGCACGCGATCGCACCTTCGGTTCAGGAGACTGACTGGGACAGGATCGTCGGCTTCTACCAGTTCCTCGCCGAACAGTCCTGGAGCCCTGTCGTGGCGCTCAACCGTGCGCTGGCGGTGGCCGAACGGGACGGCGTCGACAACGGCCGCCGCGAGCTGATCGCCCTCGCGGAAGAGCCCAAGCTGACGCGATATCCCTTCTACTGGGCGGCCCGTGCCGACCTGGAACGGCGGGCCGACCGACACGCCGCGGCCCGGGAGTACTACGAGCGCGCGATCGCGCTGGCCCGCAGCACCGCCGAGCGTGCCGCCTTCGAGCGGCGGATCGAGAGCCTGGAAACCTCCTGAAAGATTCTTGGAGGCGTGTCCGGTTCTGGCGCGCGCCGTTCGTCTCCCTCCTGAGATCACCCGATGAGACCAGGAGAGACCGATGCCGGAGTCCGTGAACGCGGTAGGTCCGAGCGACGATATCGGCGGCGGCCAGGCCGCGGCGGCCGCATCCGGACAGGTACACAGGTGGCGGGCGTTCTCGCTGCTGGCCGTGGCGTACTTCATCACGGCGGTCGACATGCTGATCGTCAACGTCGCGCTGCCGACGATCGGCAGTGAGCTGCACTTCGCACCGGCGGACCTGCAGTGGGTGGTGACCGCGTACGCGCTCACCTTCGGCGGGTTCCTGCTGCTCGGCGGCCGTGCCGCCGACCTGCTCGGGCGCAGGCGCGTGTTCATGGCCGGACTGGCGTTGTTCACCGCGGCTTCGCTGGCCTGCGCGCTGGCCACCAGTGGCATCTTCCTGATCATCATGCGGAGCCTCCAAGGCCTGGGCGCTGCCATGGTGCTGCCCGCCGCGCTGTCGATCGTGATGAACATGTTCACCGAGGGCGCCGAGCGCAACAAGGCACTCGGCCTGTGGGGCGCGATTGGGGCCAGCGGCGCGACCGTCGGCGTGCTGGCCGGCGGCGCCCTCACCCGATACGCCGGTTGGCCGTACATCTTCTACCTGAACGTGATCATCGGCGGCGCCACGCTGCTGCTGACCCGACGTGTCGTGCCCGAAAGCAGGCTGGCCGCCGCCCGCCGCCGCTACGACCCGCTGGGCGCCATCACGGTGACCGCCGCTCTGGTGCTCATGGCGTACGCCATCTCGCAGGCGCCGACCGCCGGATGGGCCGCCACCCGGACTCTGGCCCTGCTCGCGACGTCGGCGGCCCTGCTGGCGGCGTTCGTGGCCATCGAGGCCAGGGCACAAGCGCCGCTGCTCCCGCTACGGCTTTTCCGGCTGAGCACTCTCGCCGGGTCCAACGCCGTCGGGTTCCTGCTCGGGGCCAGCTTCTACGGCTACATCTTCATCGGCACCCTGTACATGCAGCAGGTACTCGGATACTCCGCAATGAACACCGGCCTGGCCTGGCTGACCGTCGGCCTGACCGGGGTGGTGCTCGCTGGTCCGGCGCAGGTGCTCGTCACCCGCGCGTCGGCCAAGCTGGTGATGGCGGCCGGACTCAGCCTGACCGGTGCCGGGATCCTGTGGGCGACCCGGGCGCCCGTCCACGGCAGCTTCTGGGCGGATCTGGCCGGACCCTTCCTTCTCACCGGCACTGTCACCTGGATCTTCATCCCGGTATCGATCGGGGCCCTGGCCGGCGTCACCGAACGGGACGCGGGAGTCGCCTCCGGACTCATCGACTCATCTCAGCAACTCGGCGGCGCGATCGGGATCGCCATCGCCTCCTCCGTGGCGGCCACACGCACCCGCCACCTCCGCACGCAGGGGCACAACCTCGCAGACGCGCTCACCGGCGGCTTTCACACCGCGTTGTGGGTCTGCGGACTCATCGCCCTGTCCGCCATCCTCATCACCTTCCTCCTCATCAGGCGCACCGACCTCACCCAGGGCACAACCGCCCAGCAACGCCAAGTCCCACAGCCCGCCCCCGTCGACTGACCATTGCGGCCATTGCCGAGGCGGCTGCACGCCTCATCCACTCAGAGCCAGGAGAGCCACTGTGCGCAAACTCATCGAGTCGACGCTCGTCACGCTGGACGGAGTCATCGAAGCCCCTGAGCGCTGGGCGCTCTTCGATGCCGAGTCCTCGGCGTTGTCGCTTGAGCAGCTCGACAACTACGAGGCATTCGTCATGGGCCGGACGACGTACGAGACCTTCTACGCGAACTGGGGCCAGGCCACCGGCAACCCTTACACCGACCGCATCAACGCCATGCCCAAGTACGTCGCGTCCCGATCGCTGGCCGAGACGACATGGAACGCCACCCTGCTGGGTCCCGATCCGTCCAGCGCGATCGCGAGCCTGAAGAGGCAGCCGGGCAAGGACCTCATCAAATACGGCACCACCCGTTTCGACGACACACTCGTTCAAGACCACCTGATCGACGAGTTCCGCTTCTGGTACATGCCCGTCGTGGCCGGCTCAGGGCAACGGCTCTTCGAACACGTGGACACCACAGGACTGGACCTCAGGCTCACCGACGAGAAACGGCTGCAGAACGGGTCGATCATCCTCACCTACGTGCCACGCTGACCCCGTACAACAGCCGGAACCAGCGTGGGTTGGTGGTGCGGCGGCGCGTTCGCCACGCGTGTCGGAGGCGCGTAGCGCGATGGCTCCGGCTGCCAGCGGGTGGCTGGTGCGGCTGGTCGCGACTCCGGTGAACACCTCCAGGCCAAGCGCCGACCCGAGCTGGAAGGAGACGGTGATCAAAGCCGAGGCCACTCCGGCTTGATCCTCCGGTACGCCCGCGTTCGCGGCCGTTTGCACACCGGCGTACATCAGCCCCAGCCCGAGTCTCATGACCACCAGCGGGGCGAGCAGATTGCCGAGACAGGTGCCCGTCCACCGGGATACGGGACAGCCACCAGATGCCACCGGCGGCGAGCAGCGCGACGGCCGCCCGACGCGGGCGGCAGATGACCGTCTCGAAGGGTTGCAGTTCGGGTTGCATTCGCCCCCGTTCACGGACGTCCGAAGAGTACACCGGCCACTGCTGCACCCCAGCTCAGAACGGTGACGAACCCCGGCGTACGGCCGGACGAACAGGTGGAAAGCGTGTTGGGGGCAACCCCTCACGAGTTCGAATCTCGTATCCTCCGCCAGTGCCTCACCGGGCCCTTCGACGCGTGTGGTTGCGCCAGCGGCGTGGCCATGTCCGGGGAGGTGGCCGTCGGCCCGCTCTCGGGTCGGCCTGTGCCGCTCGTACGGTGCAGAGGTGATCGTTTCTCCGCCGCGGCCCGTCCTCTTCCTTGACGTCGATGGACCGCTGATCCCCTTCGGCGGCACGCGGGAGCAGTACCCGGACGGTTATCCGACGTACGTACCGCAGGAAGCCGGCGCGAATCCGCTGCTGGCCAGGGTCGATCCCACGCTCGGGCCACGGCTGTTGGCGTTGCGCTGCGACTTGGTGTGGGCCACCACATGGGAGTCCGAGGCCAACGAGTGCCTCGCGCCGCTCCTGGGTCTGCCGCAGCTCCCTGTGGTGACCTGGCCGGAGACCTCCGGGGAGCCCGAGCCGTCCGGCCTGCACTGGAAGACCCGTACTCTTCTCGGCTGGGCTGCCGACCGCCCCTTCGCCTGGCTCGACGACGAGATCACCGACGCCGACCGCACCTGGGCCAACGCTCACCACCCCGCCCGAACCCTCCTGCACCGGGTCGACCACCGCCACGGCCTCACCGCTGTGGACTTCGCCGTCCTCGACGCGTGGCTACAAGCGGAGTAGTCGTCCTCGGGAGCTTTATGCGCAAGCCGATGATGGCTGGGAGATCGAGATCGAACCGGAAGTCCGGCGCTGGCTGGACACCCTGTCCGATCGCGACTATCTCGTAGCCGAGCATGCGGCCGAACGTCTGCTGGACGCGCCCACCAGCACGATCCGGCGCTCGGGAGCGAGCCAATAGGTCAAACGGACGGCGTTGCCGTCGTGGCCGAGGCTGAATCGCAGTTCCCGTAACCCGTCGCCCAGGTATCGGGCGTAGGGCTCGGAAAGGGTGCTGACCGTGTTCCGCAAGACGCGGATGCGGGAGGATGCGGAAGTGGCTTGCGCCAAGCAGGCCAGGAAGATAAGCGAAGCCGAGCGCCACAGCGCGCACGGCGAGTTCTCTCGCGATGTCACGAAAGGAGAAGGCCCGTGAACCACGCCCAGTGGAAGCTCGCCCGCGAGCGGGAGGCCGCAGAAGGCTACGCCGAACCTCCCGAAGTGGAAGCGACGCGCACGGAGATCCGTATGGCCTTCGACCTTGGGCAAGCGGTGTACGACCGCCGGACCGAACTCGGGATCTCCCAGACCGAACTCGCCGGACGAGCCCGCATGACGCAGCCCCAGGTGTCCAAGCTCGAACTCGGTGGCACCGTCCCTACCTTTCCCCTGCTCGCCCGGCTTGCCGGCGCCCTCGACGCGTCGCTCAACATCGCCCTCGACGGTGACACCTCCTCTGTCGCCTTCATCCCCCACGCCGCGTGAGGGCCACTGGTCTCATTCAGCTCCGTCCGAGGGCGTTCGGAACCCGGACCATCACCTGATTCATCGCATGTCAGACCGGATCTGGCCCGTCGGC
The DNA here is from genome assembly GCA_036015235.1 of Streptomyces sp. NBC_00433. Taxonomy (NCBI): domain Bacteria; kingdom Bacillati; phylum Actinomycetota; class Actinomycetes; order Kitasatosporales; family Streptomycetaceae; genus Streptomyces; species Streptomyces sp. NBC_00433. Next base: position 5,094,514 of record CP107926.1, read on the forward strand.
TTGTACGTCCCCGACAAGCCGGTCGGCAGGAGGCTTCTCGTCGATCTCGAGTGTTGGTCGATGGTTCCCAGCGACGCCGGCCGAAAGCCCCACCCGCCCGATGTCGAAGGCCCCCGTTGCTTGCAGGGGGCGGCCCGGACATTCGTGGCGTCATCTGGTGTCGGCGACACCTTCCCGGGCGTTTGCCGCTCAGCCGATCGCCGGTCAGTGCATTCGCGACCAGGTCGGCATCCACCGGGTACTGGCCGGACACGGCAAGGCGGCGCAGGGCCATCCCGCAGCCGTGCTGCACGCGCGCAGGCTCCATCGCCCCCGAGGTCGCCGGATTGGCCGACCTCGACCGGGTATGCCGGGGCCGCTGGTTGCATGGGCCGCACCGTGCGGGTGGATGTCACCGCCGCGATTCCTTTTCCGATGCCAGGAGGTCTACCTGTTGTGGGCTGAGGACCTTCCGCGACTGCGGTGGGGTGAGGCCTGATTCGCCAAGAACATGGGAGAGAGGCCGCAACCGGTGGACAGTAAGCAGGCTTTCGCGCCCATCCGGCAGTTGAGCCGGGCCTTCGCCAGCACCCGGGCGGTGCTGGCCAGGGTCGGCCCCGACCGGTTGGATGCCGCGACGCCGTGCGCGTCGTGGGACGTGCGCGCTCTGGTCAACCATTTCGTCGGCTCGGCTCGGTGGGGGGCCTCCGTTGCCATGGGTGCGGGTCATGAGATCAACGACGAGGACGTTGCGGCCGACGACTTCCTCGCCGACTACGACGAGACAACAGAGCGCGCGTTGGCAGCTTTCGGGTCAGCCGGCGTCCTGGAGAAGCGCATCGTGCTGGCGTTCGGTGAGTTCTCCGGTGCCGACCTGATGGGCATGGTTGCCAGGGACCAGTTCACCCACGGCTGGGATCTCGCCCGCGCCATCGGGTACGACACCGACCTGGATCCCGAACTCGCAGAGGAACTCCTCGCCCAGGCCCGGGTCGAGATCCTCGACGCCTACCGTGGACCTGAAGGAGCGGCCATCTTCGGACCCGTCGTCGAGGCACCCGCCGGCGCGTGTCCTGCCGACCGGCTGGCCGCCTTCCTCGGTCGCACCGTGTGACCGTGTGACCGTGTGACCGTGTGACCGGAGGACCGAAGAGCTTTGACCTTGAGTGGATCTGACACGGAACCCGTCGTGCCCGACAGTGAGGCGTTCGTCGGGGCCACCGAGTCGTTCCGGCGAGAACTGCTGGCGCATTGCTACCGCATGCTCGGCTCGGTGGACGACGCCATGGACGTGGTCCAGGAGACGTATCTGCGTGCCTGGCGCTCCTACGGCGCGTTCGAGGGGCGTTCGTCGGTGCGTACCTGGCTCCACCAGATCGCCACCAACGCCTGCCTGACCGCTCTGGCGCACCACAGCCGACGTGTGCTGCCCTCCGGCCTCGGCGGTCCGGAACCGGACCCCGAAGCGGCCCCCGTACCGGCCGAACCAGGTGTCAGCTGGCTGCAGCCCATTCCTGATGTGCTCCTCGACCCGGGCGCGGCCGATCCCGCCTCCATCGTCCTCGCGCGCGAGGACCTGCGGCTGGCGCTTGTCGCCACGTTGCAGTACCTGTCCGCCTCGCAACGGGCCGTGTTCATCCTGCGGGAGGTGCTGTCCTTCCCGGCCGCCGAGGTCGCCGTCATGCTCGGCACCACCACAACGGCAGTCAAGAGCACGCTGCAACGCGCCCGTGCCAGGCTCCGGGAACTGGCCCCCGTGGCTGACGAGATCACCCAGCCCACCGCGCCGGAGGCACACAGGCTTCTCGACCGGTACATCGCGGCCTTCCAGAACGCCGACGCGCCCGCTCTGGAGCGGCTGCTGTGCAGGGACGCCACGCTGGAGGCGACCCCCTTCACCACCTGGTTCGCCGGCAACAAGACCTGCGTGCCCTATCTCCGTACCTGGGTTCTGGGATCGCCCGGTGACTGGCTCATGCTGCCGACGACCGCCAACGGGCAGCCCGCAACGGTGGCTTATACGCGTGATCGGCACGGCACCTACCAGGCGTACGGAATAGTGGTGCTCACCGTCACCAGCACGGGCATCAGCCGGATCTGCTCGTTCCACCAGCCCAGCCTGGTCACCACATTCGGCTTCCCGCCGACAGCCATCCCTCCGGCCGGCGTCAGCCGGTGAAGTGTAGGGGCGAAGCGATCCGGACGGAGCCGACCGGCTGTTCGAACTGCTCGTGGACCGCTCACCAGATGCGTACCTGCATTTCGCCCAGGACTATTACGAGACCTCCCTGGACCGATCCGCAGTGGCAGCCGTGCTCAGCCGTGCTCAGCCGCCAGCCGCTCACCGCCGCACTCGTGACCACCCTGAATCCGGAGACGTCCCTGGCGGACCTGGCTGCGGACCTCGCCGAGACCGGCTATTCCGCCATTACGCAGAGTAATTCGTAGCGCTGACGCGATTGCAGCCGGTCCCCACCGCCGCCCAGGGGGGCAACGATATGAGTGACACATCGAATCTCGTCCTTCGAGTCCGCGAACGCGCGTTCCGGGACGCGGGATCCCTTCCCTCCTGTGCTACCGACCAAGACGTCCGCGCAGCCGAACGCGAACTGGGTTTCTCGCTGCCTCCGCTTCTGAGCCTGCTGTACCGAACGGTGGCCAACGGTGGGTTCGGACCTGAGTACACCCTGCTACCCCTGAGCGGAGGAGGCCGGACGGTGATTTCCGAGTACGAGACCCTGCACCGCGGCTGCCCCGATCAACGCGCGGACAGCGGCTGGACGCCTGTACGCATTCCGGGAAAGCCCCCGTGCAGTCACCCCGTCCTGCCGGGAGACCGGTGCCCCGAGGAAGGCCGAACGGATACCCGCTCCTCCCGCATCGGCAATGCCTGAGGGAAAATGGTATCAATGGCGATAGTATCTGCGTCGATACCATCTCTCGTGGGAGCGTGCTGTGCGTCGTTTCATCGGGCGGGACCGCGAGCTGGACGTACTCGGCAAGGCCCTGCGATCGGTCCAGGATGCCGTCGGGTCGGCGAAGCCCGGTCAGTGCATCCTCATACGCGGACGGAGGCGCGTCGGCAAGTCCAGCCTCGTTGAGGAGTTCCTCCGGCGCACCGAGACTCCGTACCTCTTCTACACCGCGGCGGGTGGCACGGCGCAGGACGAGCTGACGGAGCTGCTCGACGCCGTGGCCAGATCCACCCTGCCCGAGCGCGGACTGTTCTCGGACGAGACACCTGAGCAATGGAATGCGGCGTTCAGGCTGCTTGCCGAGGTGCTGCCGGACGACACCCCCAGCGTCGTCGTCATCGATGAGGTCCCGTATCTGATGGATCGAATCGACGCTTTCGAGGGGGTGCTCCAGCGGGCATGGGACCGCCTGCTCAGCCGAAAGCCGGTAATCCTCCTCCTGGTCGGATCCGACCTGTCGATGATGGAGGCGCTGAACAGCTACGACCGCCCCTTCCACCAGCGCGGTCGGGAAATGGTCGTGGGACCGCTGACCCCGGCCGACATCGGGGAGATGCTCGACCTGCCGCCGGCGGCCGCGTTCGACGCCGCCCTGATCACGGGCGGACTCCCGCTGATCTGCGCGGAGTGGCAGGCAGGAGACGATATCTGGGCTTTCCTCCGCGACTCGCTGGACAACCCGATCTCCGCGCTGCTGGTCTCCGCCGAGCGGTCACTGGCTGCGGAGTTTCCGCCGCAGGCGATGAGCAGGGAAGTCCTGCGGGCCATCGGATCCGGGGAGCGAACGTTCACCAACATCGCGCGCGCCGCAGGCGGCATTGCACACACCACCCTCACCCGGGCCACGGACATCCTGACCGGGAAACGCGTGGTGGCGGCCGAGCTGCCCCTCTCCCTGCGGCCGTCCAAGGAGCGTCGCTACCGGGTGGCCGACCCCTACCTCCGGTTCTGGCTCGCGTTTCTGGATCCGCACATGGCGGAGATCGAGCGGATGCGGGGAGATGTCACGCTGAGCCGGATCAAGGAGCAGTGGACGAGCTGGCGGGGGCGTGCGATCGAGCCCATGGTGCGGGAGTCTCTCGCCCGTCTCCTGCCGGACGGGCGCCTGCCCGGCACCCCGGCGATCGGCGGGTACTGGACCCGCGGCAACGACGTCGAAATCGACCTGGTGGGTGCCGACCGGCAGCCGGTCGCCAAGCAGTTGCTCTTCCTCGGCTCGGTCAAGTGGCTGGAGAATTCCGCGTTCGACAGCCACGATCTTGCCGCGTTGCAGAAACATCGAGGCGCGATCACCGACGAGCCGGTGCCGCTCGTCGCAGTCTCTCGCAGCGGGGTCAGCTGTTCTGGGCTTCAGGCGACGTACGGCCCAGAAGAGTTGCTGCGTGGCTGGCGCAGAGCATGAACGCGGTTGAGCCATGTGGTTGCAGCTCCGGGTGCATTCAATGCCGTTCGGTACCGTCCGGGCAGCGACGCAGAGGGAGAGCACCCGTGAACCACACCAAGTGGAAGCTCGCCCGCGAGCGGGAGGCCGCAGAAGGCTACGCCGAACCTCCCGAAGTGGAAGCGACGCGCACGGAGATCCGTATGGCCTTCGACCTTGGGCAAGCGGTGTACGACCGCCGGACCGAACTCGGGATCTCCCAGGCCGAACTCGCCGGACGAGCCCGCATGACGCAGCCCCAGGTGTCCAAGCTCGAACTCGGTGGCACCGTCCCTACCCTTCCCCTGCTCGCCCGGCTTGCCGGCGCACTCGACGCGTCGCTCAACATCGCCCCCGACGGCGAGACCCCCACCGTCGAGTTCATCGCGCACGCTGCGTGAGAGTCACTGGTCTCAGTCCTGGTCTCACTCGTCGGCGTTCAGGCACGTCCGACTGCCCACCCGTCGACCGTTCCGCCGCAGGTCGGTACACGCGTGTCCGTCTGCGATCGACGACGTGACCCGTGGGAAGGCGTGCCCAGGGCAACCCCTCACGAGTTCGAATCTCGTATCCTCCGCCAGTGCCTCACCGTGCACGACGTCGAAGGAGCTGGTCGGACGCCTGCGCTCGGACCGGGTGATGCTCCGCGACGCCGGCCCCCGCCGCTCCACCCCGGGTGGCGGGCAGCCCCGCAAGCACGGCGGTGTCCTCACCTTCGCCAAGCCCGACTCCTGGCACACCCCCGACCAGGCCACTTCCTGCGACACCACCCGCTACGGGACAGCCGAAGCCCTCGCCTGGGACCGGATGCACCCCCGCATTCACGCACGCGGCCCCTGGCTCGATCACTGCGGCGAACTCCCACTGATCCACGGCACGTTGATCCGCCTGAAGGTCGAGCACCTGCCCGGCGACCGCGACCCGAAACCGGTCTGGTTGTGGTCCTCGCGCACCTCGATGACCGGCACGGACATCGACCTGCGCCGGCAGGCATTCCTGCGGCGCTTCGACCTGGAGCACACCTTCCGGCTGTTCAAGCAGACCCTCGGCTGGACGGTCCCCAAGGTCCGCGACCCGGCGACCGCGGACTTGTCTACGAGCCCGGGAAAACCATCAAACGCGTCGCAACCCTCACCGAACACGTCCGCCTGAAACAGCAACAGGGATAAACGCCAGGCTTGGCCCTGAACGGGGCCCGTACACCGAGCCAATCCGAGGTGAAGGGCGCATATCCCACGGGGACCTCGACGACCTGCGGATCCGACAGGTGCGAGAGGACGCGTCGCCAGCCACCAGGGGATACGCTGTGCAGCTACCGCACAACTGACACATGGTGGGCGATCGCTCCGACAACCACAGTGGAGCGAAACGGCGTCTACCACCCTGGGGGGGGATTTCATGCGGAATCGTTTGCGCCGCGCTGTCGGCATGCTCGTCACTGCGGCCGCCCTGACCGCCGGTCTTGCCGGGGTCTCACCTCCGGCGGGCGCGGCCGCACCGGCGCCCACTTTCGGAGCGACCGTCGACGTCGTGGCACCGGGAGGCCAATGGGCCCCGTACGCGTACGACAACTCCGAGCAGGCCGAGGGGGACGTCGTCTACGCCTTCTCCGCCGTGCAGCTCACGGGTCCGCAGGCCGGTGCCGCAGGACTGCCCGAGGGCATCACGGTGGATTACACCGGCGATTGCACCCCGGTCGCCGGCTACCCGGCCGTCTTCACCTGCCCCGTCGCGCAGGGCGGGGCCAGGAGCAGCCCCTCCTTCGCTGTCGCCGCCGGCACCCCGGACCTGACGACGGCCTACTTCGGTTACGCCTACGTCCCCAGCGGCGGTGACCTGGCGGCCGGTGTGCAGACCGCACTGGCGGCCGGCGCCAATCCCGCGGGGGACACGTACGGGACCGGCAAAGCGACCGTGTTCAGCAGCGAGCACGCCGCCAGGAACACCGTCACCTTCGACACCCCCGACCTGCCGTCCGGCGGTTCCGTCAGGCACACTCTGCACGTACACGCCGCCGACCCCGGTCAACTGTTGTTGCACTTCTGGCAGTTGGACGGCCAGCCGAGGTGGCGCCACGCGGACGTCCTGCACTTCGAGGACCTGTCGACCAGCGCAGGTGTCGTGTGCAACTCCAGCCAGATGATGATGGTCGTCGGTGGGGCCAATCTCGATTGCCGCATCCCTCCGGGCGAGCAGACCATCTCCTACACGCTGACGGCCCCGGCGGGCCTGTCCGGCTATCAGCTCGCGGCGCGCACCTCGTACGACGTCTACACCGGCAGCTACGGCTTCGGCCACGAGGTCGCCGCGCAGGCCCCGTTCGACCTCAAGGGCGGCCCCCTGCGCCTCGACCACCCTCTGCTCACCCGTGACAGCTCAGGAAAGCTGAGCATCTACAACCCCACGGGCGCGTACGCCCCGCCGGGCACCATCGGCGGCGGCTGGCAGACGTACAACGGACTGACCAAGCTGTCCCCGTTCAGCGAGAACCTGCAGTACTGGGACTCCGTACCGTCTGCCTCGCAGCTGAAGGGCCGCGGCGACCTCGTCGGCCGCGACAGCTCGGGGACGCTCTGGTACTACCACCGCCAGTTCGACTCCCGGGCGCCGCTGGCCAACCGCACCAAGGTCGGCGGCGGGTGGAACATCTACACCACGCTCACCGGCGGCGGCGACCTGAACCGCGACGGCAATGCCGACCTGCTCGCCCGCGACACGGCCGGTGTCCTGTGGTTCTACGCGGGAACAGGCAATCCGAAGGCGCCCTTCGCACCCCGCACCCGGATCGGCGGCGGGTGGCAGATATACGGCAAGCTCGCCGGCTCCGCCGACCTGAACGGTGACGGCATCGCCGACCTCACCGCACGCGACAGCGCCGGAGTGCTGTGGCTCTACGCGGGCACGGGCAATGCCAAGGCACCGCTCAAGGCCAGGACCCGGATCTGCGCGGGCTGGTCCGGCTACAACCAGCTCTCCGTCGCCGGCGACGTCAACCGCGACGGCAAGGCGGACCTGGTGGCCCGCGACGCGGCGGGAGTGCTGTGGCTCTACGCCGGCACGGGCAAAGCCACAACGCCCTTCCTGAACCGTACGCGGATCGGCGGCGGGTGGCAGGTATACAACCTGATCCTCTGAGAGCACCGCAGACCGGGCACCCGCAGACAGCGATACGTCCGCGGGTGCCCGGTCCGTTGCGCGGCGGGCCCAACTCCCGTGGGCGCCCGAACGTTGTCCCGTAAGTGCTGGGCGCAGGTGAGATGATCTTGCGGTGGCTGGTGTGATCACGGCGTCGGTGCCCTCGTGGACAGCTCTGTTCAGCGGGCTGGGCCCGCGGCAGTTCGGCAGGCTCGTCACCGCGCTGCGGCGGGAGGGTGCGGACCCGGTGGGCAAAGGCCGTCCCTGGTCGTTGCCACTGGAGGACCGGGTTCTGCCGGTCGCCGCGTACTGGCGGACGAACCTGACTCTGCGGCAGCTCGCCCCGCTGTTCGGCGTCTCGAAGTCGGCCGCCGACCGGATCGTCGACCACCTCGGCCCGTTGCTCGCGCCGGCGCCCGCCAGCCGTGGTCAAGCAATGGAAGCCTGTCGGCTGACCCGTTGAAGGGTTGCAGTCTGGGTTGCGTTCAGCCCTGTTCGCGGGTGTGCAAGTGCTCCGGTATCGACGGCTGCGCCACGGGTCAGGACGGTGATGAACCATCCCGTACGTCCGGACGAGCAGTTCCGGCAAATAGTGCATTTCGTTCCACTCTCTCAGGTGATGCCGTCGCCACCGTCTGATCCGGTCGGCTTGGGTGCGCCAAGCTTGAGCTGTGTCGCACGGGTGCGGCGGCATGTCTTTGCTCGTGCGAGATGAGGTGTGCCGTCATCGGTGAGTCAGATGGGTCGAGGCTGGCGTCGTGGTTGGTGGAGCTGGACGTGCCGCGTTTGGAGCGGGTGCTGGCGGCGCGTTCGGACACGGTGTCGCCCCCGGAGCCGAGGTCGCTGGGGGAACTGGCGGATCGCTTGCAGCGTCCGGGGTCGGTGGCCCTGGCCCTGCCCCGGCTTGCGCGGCCTGCCTTGCAGGCGGCGGAGGCGCTGGCCGCGTCGGGGACGGCCATGACGCGGGATGCGCTCGCGAGCCTGCTGGGCCTGGCGGACGTGGAGGGAGTCCGCGGGCTGGACGTGGCGCTGGAAGTCCTGGCCGATCACGCGCTCGTCTGGCCGGACAGCGGCGGGACGCTGCGTATGGCGTCACCGCTGAGGCAGGCATGGGATGCACCGTTGGGGCTGGACCCGCCGCTGGAGCAGTTGCTGGCGGGAGTGACGTCCGAAGGATTGCGCGGAATGCTGGCCTCCTTGGGCGTCAAGCCGCCCGGCAGCAAGCAGCAGCGGCTCGCGGCTGTGGTGGATCACCACAGCGATGCGAAGCGGGTCGTCGCGGTGGTCGCGCAGGCTCCGGCGGATACCCGCAAGCTGCTTGAACGCCTGGCGAAGTCCGGGTCCCAGGTTCCGCGGTTCGAGGTGTTCGGCTCTCCGGAGCCCACCTCCGGGCGGGCGGCACGGTGGGCGCTGGAGCGGGGACTGCTGGTTCAGGACCAGTACCGGTACGGGCCGACCCGGATGCCCGCCCAGATCGCGATGGCTCTGCGTGGACCCGGTTGGCATGCGCCGTTCGAACCCGTACCTCCCGTCGCGCGGACCCAGCCGGTCACCGCGGAGGAGGTGGAACGGGAAGCGGCGGCCTCGCTCACGGCGTTCGTCTCGCTCACGGCGTCCGTGCTGTCGGTGTGCGCTGCCAAGCCGCCCGCCAGGCTCAAGTCCGGTGGTGTCGGGGCACGCGAACTGTCGCGCCTCGGCAAGGCGGCGCGGTGTGACGAGGCCGTCGTGCGCCTGGTGCTGGAGACGGCGTACGCGGCCGGGCTGCTGGCACGGGACGGGGATCTCGTGCCGTTGACCGAGGCGTACGACGCCTGGTCCGAGTTGGAGCCGGGGGAGCGGGTCCCGCTGCTGCTTCAGGCGTGGTGGGCGATGGTGCTCACCCCCGCCCAGGCCCGCGACGAGGAGGGCAAATCGCTTCCCGCTCTCGCCGGGACACCGCCTTGCGACGGCTGCCGGCAGGCCAGGCAGGGACTGCTCACTGCTGCGGCGGACCTTCCGGCCGGGCAGGGGGTGCGGCGTACCCCCGATCTGGGGTCGCTGGTTGCGTGGCACCGCCCGCTCGCCGATCAACTGCCGCAGGACGAAGCGCCGTTCGCCACCGTCATCCGGGAGGCGGAAATGCTCGGTGTCCTCGCCCGGGGAGCCCTGTCCGGCCTCGGGGCGGCCCTGCTGGCCGGTGATGCGGCAGCCCTGTTGTCCACCGCGTGCCGGCTTCTGCCCGCCGCCACCGGGACGGTGCTCATCGGCGCCGACCTCACGGCCGTCGCCGCCGGGACCCCGGCAGCCGGGCTCACCGAACTCCTCGACTCCGTAGCTGACCGTGAGACCGGCGGTGCCGCATCGATGTGGCGGTTCAGCGCCGGGAGCATCCGCCGGGCCTTGGACGCCGGACGTACCGCCGACGGCATCGCCGAGGGGCTGGCCGCTGTCGCCGCCGGGCCCCTGCCGCAACCGCTGTCGTACCTGATCGCGGACACCGCGCGGCGCCACGGGCGGGTTCGCGTCGCCCAAGCGGCCTGTGTGATCCACAGCGAGGACGCCGCGCTCATGGCCGAGATCGCCGTGCACCGCAAGCTCGCCGAGCTGGGCCTGCGGCGATTGGCCCCGACCGTGTTGATCAGCCGCGCCCCCCTCGCCAAGACCCTCATGGCGCTGCGGGCCGAGGGCTACGCACCCGTCGCCGAGGCCGCCGACGGCGCCGTACGCATCGAAAGAGAGGAACGGCGTCGGGCCGCCCCGCCGGTTCCCGCTCCCCGCCGCGCCCCGAGCAGTGCTGATTCACGGCTCCTGTCCGGCGCCGTCCAGCAGGTGCGCGGGCCCGGCAGCCTGCGGGACCTGGCAGCCAGGCTGTCTGCCGCCCCGCCGTCGAGCCCGGAGCCCGACCCGGACAACGGAGTCCCCTTCGCGACCGACACCGAGGAGATCATCGCCGGGTACGCCGATCGGCTGTCCCTCACCGATGTTCGCCAGCTCGCCCATGTCGTCAACACCGGTCACGCGATCACCATCGAGTACGACGCAGCCTCCGGCGGTCACAGCGTGCGGAGCGTCAGCGAACTGGTCTTGGACCCGCCCTACCTCCGTGCTTGGTGCCATCTCCGAAACGACGAGCGCGTCTTCACGCTGTCCCGCATTGCGAGCGTCATGCCCGCATCGCCCTTGTGAGCACCGGAAAGCTTCCGGCTGGCCGGTGTAGCAGGTTCTGAATTGACGGAGGATCGTGCTGGTCAGTGAGCCGTTGCGTCGAGACGAAGCCGTGCGGGGATGACGGGGCGCTCGCCGGGTCCGAGGTTGCGATTGGCATTCCCTGGGGTCCGGGGCGCTTCGAAGGAGAACCCGAGTTCGGCCAGGAACCCTGTGCCTGGCTGCCAGCCTTCAACTGCAGAAGCAACCACTTGGGTGTAGTCCTGTGCGGCGAGTTCACGGAGGAGGGCGGAGGCCACCAGGCGGCCCAGCCCCTGGCGCCGATATGCAGGGTGGATAAGGAACAGGCCGAGCGAGCAACCGTCTGGCGTCGGATACCGGAGCACGGAGTCGATCACGCCGACGATTCGGCCGTCGACGGTGATGACGATGAGAGCCTTGTCCTGGAAGGCCGCACCCTCAGGCAGGGCGTAGTACAGGCTTTGGACATCGCCGGGCGCGGCAGGTTGGCCCGTGGTGGCCGTGAACCAGTCCTCAGCCCCGTCGAACAGTGCGAGCACGTCCTGCTCGTCAGCCGGTTCCAGATCTCTGATTTGGACTTTTCGGTCACCGAGTGCAAGGTCCAGCAACATGGCGGCAGTCTAATTCCAGCGTCGCCGTCTGCGCTGGGCCCGGTGGCAACAGGAACGGCCACCCCGTGATCATCGGGATGACGGTGTGTCTGTACGGCCGCGCAGGGTCGCTGTGGGTTGATCGTCGGGCGGTCCCGGCAGGGGTCTGAACACCAACCGACGACCGTGGCACGTGCTGAGTGTCGCGCTCTTTGCCGAGGAGTCCCCATTGTGAGACCGACCCTGCGACATGCCACGTTCCCTCGACGTGGCGCGGGAGCCGCGTGTGAGCGGAGACGTCCGGCCAGGCGTGCTGCCGTGCTGCTCGCCACGGTGGCGCTGCCGGCGGCCCGGGTGGTGCCCACGGCCGCGCCCGCCGCGGCGGCGCCCGTGACGCTCACTTTCAACGCGGGCGCCGACCAGCCCTTCACCGTCCCGTTCGGCGTCACCCAACTGACCGTCACCGCCACCGGCGCCGCGGGCCAGAACGGGACCATCGGCGGCGCAGGCGGCAACGGCGCCACCGTCCCCGCCACCCCGGGCGCCACCCTGTTCGTGAATGTCAACACGGGCGGCGGGGGAGGCGGCTCCGGCTTCCCGGCCGGCACCGGCGGAGCCACCTGCTCGCAGTTCCCAACCACCGGCGGCACCAACGGTGCGGCCGGCGACGGGGACACCTCCTCTGTCGCCTTCATCCCCCACGCGGCGTGAGGGCCACTGGTCTCAGTCCTGGTCTCATTCAGCTCCGTCCGACGGCGTTCGGAACCCGGACCACCACCTGGTTCATCGCAGGTCATACCGGCTCTGGCCCGTGGCGCACGCCGACGTGACCCGTGGGAAAGCGTGCCCAGGGCAACCCCTCACGAGTTCGAATCTCGTATCCTCCGCCAGCGCCTCACCGGGCACGACCTCGTAGGGCCCCGCTGCTCGCCCCGGAACTGCTGCCGTTCTCCCGGACAGCAGCTGACGGCTTGGCGTTCCTTCCCCAAGTACGCGTCGGGCGAGCGATCTTGTCCACCGATCGCCGGCGGATACGCGCCCGCGGCCTGGGCGGCACCGGCGACTGGACCGCGTGCCTCGCCAACTGGCGGATGCGGTACGCAGTACCCCGCTTCGTCCACCTCGGCGGTAGCGACCGCCGCCTCCGGCTCGGCCTCGGCCTCCCCGAGCACCAGCGGCTCCCGCACACCTTCCACGGCTCCTTCGGGAAGTGGGCGTCGCCTCGTCGGCGCCGGCCACCCCGATCCGACACCCCCTCCCGGGTTTTCCGCGGGCTTTTTTGGGGCCGCTCGCAGGTGGTCACGCCGGCGGGCGAGCCGATGCCCGGCCCGCAGCCGGGCGCACCCGCGGTCAGGGAGGTCCACCGGGCATGGCATGCCCGAGCAGCCGTCGCCGGCACGTGCCGACGACGGCTGCTGACGCGTGACGCATCCCGTGCATCCCGTGCATCCCGCGAGTCCCCCCCGGTCCGCGTTGCGGGAGAGGCCCCGACGGCCCGCGTGAACGGGTGAGCCGGGGGAAATTCCCGCTGTTATGCGGAATGCGTTTACGGGGTGTCGAGGGTGATGCGTTCGGCGAGGTAGTCGTACCCGTCCTGAGGACCGTCGCCGATGGTCACCCAGACCTGCTGGCCCTCGTGGAGTTTTGCGAATCCTGGCATCTCGATCGCCGCGAAACCGGCCCAGCAGCCGCCGGGAGCGGAAGGGGAATCAATGACTCCCCATCCTTCGTCGTCGTGCCAGAAACGGACGACACCACGCTCGGGCATGAGGAACGTCGCCTTTCAGCAGGAAGTCGGCGAGCAGGGATAGGCGGAAAGCTTGAAGTGCCCATAGTACTGCAGGGTGGCGACGCCTCCGCCGGGAACAGCCCAGGTGATGACGTCGGAATAGGCGATGCTGTTGTTGTCGTGGGCCGGGTTGTAGGTGCCGTGGATGATGTACCGGCAGATGACACCGGGATGCGGGGCCTGCTTGGGCTTGGTGACGCCGTTGAGCGCCCAGATCTGGCCGGCCTCGTTGACGGTTCCCGCCGCGGTCGCGCAGGCCGTCGTGCTGAGGCGGTACGACCAGGAGGCGGTCGTGCCGCCGCACGCGTGCTGGACGGTGTAGGTGCCGTTGGCGTCGACGAAGGTGTTCTGTATGCCGCAGGGCAGCACCTGCCCGGTGGGCTGGCCTGCGGGGATGACCGCGGCGGGGCCGGCCCCGAGGTCGGTCCGCTTCCCGTTGACCGTCAGGACGGAGTGGAAGCCGGAGGCGGTGACCGGTGCGGCCGTCGGGCTGTCCGCGTGGGCTGCGGAGGAGAATCCGATCATCGTTCCCGCGGCGACCATGGCGGACACGAGAATTGCGCGTATTTTCATGGAGAACCCCACCCCTGGATACTATCGTTCCCAAATGACATGGCGTTTTAAACTACCTGTGACGTCCGCGCATGTCAAACACCTTTCCCGGTGGTCGGAACTATCGGATCTTCCGCCGCGGGTGGTTTTACCCGGCATGCTTCCCGTCCGGCAGGAAACGGAATGCATTCTGCGTACCGCGTTCGTGCCGCTGAGGTGGACGCTCTGGTTGGCCCCCGCGCTTTCTGGCCGTCCCGGAGGAACAGGCTCCGGGCGTGTGTGCTGAGAATTCGTCGCCGCGGCGGCTTCGGCCGGCTGCCGGAGCGCAGCGGTTCGGAGGGGCGGGCGGGGGGTGCGGGCCGCGCCAACCGGAGGGGCGGGCCGCGGCTCTCTTCCGGACGGGCGGGCCGCCCGCGGGGGCCGACCCGCCACCGTGGGCCCACCCCGGCGGACGGACCGGCCGATAACGGACGGCGGCGCCGACCCCGACCGCGAACTGCCGGACGGTACGACACCGCTCCTGCGGGCGGTCGACCTCGGCTCGGACGCGATGGTCGTCGACGAGGTCTCCCTCGGTGGGCTGACCGTCCGCGTCGGCACAGCGCCGTCCTCACCTGGCTGGAGGAGAGGTCCGGCGTCGCGCCGCCAGTGAGCGCCAGGACATCGCGCAGGACGCGGAGTTCCTCGCCGCGTGGGCCTTGGACGAGCCGGACGGCATGGTGCTCGCGAGGGTCCGCGAGGGTCTTGGAGGTCCACACCGACGACGGCCACCCCGACCCCGAGGCCATGGGTCTCCGATATGCCGACCATCGGGACCCCGCGTGCGCAGCCAGGTACCCATCCTGATGCGGGGGGAGGGAGACTCCGCCGACCGGGGCCGTCACCCGTACGTTGCGCTCGCGAGTTGGGATCTCGTATCGCGCGGTCCTCCGCGTCCACGGGTTACAGCCGCGGCGGGACCGGGAGTTCACGGCTGCGGCATCCACGAGCTGACGGAGGACATGGCTGAGCCCCCCGCCGGTCGAGTCGGGAGGGGCCCAGTCGCGGTCGGTCAGCAGAACGCGGGCGGGACGCTCTGCTCGTACTGGAAGACGTTGCGGGGGTCGTACTTCGCCTTGATCCTGCGCAGCCGGTCGAAGTTGCCGTCCCAGTAGGCGGTCTCCCAGTCCTGCATACCGATGTTCGGGACGTTGACGTAGGCACCGTGCACGTAGGGCCGCAGCGCCTGGCTGAACTCGGCGATCCACGCCTGGGCCACCGGGGTCAGCTCGTCGCCGCTTCCCGGGACGCCGCGGGTGCCCCAGCCGGCACCCGGCTCGGAGTAGAAGAGCGCGTCACGGTGCGGGAACGACGTGCCGCCGCGGGGGCTCCTCCTGACCGCGCCGCCGAAGGCCTGGGCGAAGAAGTTGCTGTCGTCGGTGGGCGCGTCCCGCATGAACTGGGCAACGATGTCGATCGCCTTGTCCGGGAACGGCTTGTAGGTGAACTGTGAGAAGAACTTCCAGTTGGCGGGTTCGTCTGCGGTCGGGATCTGGAATCCCGCGTACACGTCGCCCCAATTGCCGACCTGGGTCGTGACGTCGGGGCCGCCGATCGAGAGGATCGGCGCCAGCAGCTTCTTCGCCTCCGCCGGCGTCCCCTCCGCGAGAACCGCGAACAGCAGGATCTGGTTCCGGTGGATCTCAAGCTGGGTGCCCAGACGCTTGTCGGTGTGGGGTGCCGTGCGCTGATAGGTGTCGAAGATCCTTTGCAGGTCCCCGATGCCGTCCCACGTCGCCGTCAGATAGGTGACGCTCGCGAGCGGCGCCACCTTGTAGGTGAGTCGGGTGACGATCCCGTAGTTGCCGTTGCCCGCGCCGCGCAGAGCCCACAGCAGGTCTGAGTTGTCCTCCGGGCCCGCGTTGATCACCTTGGCGCATTCGGCGCCCTCCGCCACGACGACCTCCGCGCCGATCAGGCTGTCGCAGGCCATGCCGAGGTACCGGGTGAGGAAGCCGAGTCCGCCGCCGAGCGTCGCGCCGGACAGCCCCACGCTGCCCTCCGTGCCCGTCGTCACCGCGAAGTTCTGCTTGGCGAGCGTGGTCACCGCTTCCAGTTGGTTGAGCCCGGCGCCGACCGACGCCTTACGGGCGTCGGCATCGATCTCCACCGACTTCAGCTCGCTGACGTCGATCACGATGCCGTTGTCGACATTGGACCAGCCCTCAAGACTGTGGCGGCCGCTGCGCACTCGCAACGCGACGTCGTGCTGCCGCGCCCAGGTCAAGGCATTCACTACGTCCTGGGTGTTCTGGGCGTAGACGATGACCAGCGGATAGTGCACGAACAGTTCGTCCCAGCCGATGCTCGCGTCGGCGTAGCCGGGGTCGTTGGGACGCACGATGCGACCGGTCAACTGTGCCGGCGGGCAATTACCGCCCTCGGACACCTCGCTCACGGTGCTCGCGCCCGGTGCCTCCCGGGCCGCGATGCCCGGCACGACGACTGCACCGGCGCCCGCAGCCGCCGTCGCCTTGAGCAACCCGCGACGGGAAAAGTCATCCATGGTCCATGTCCTCTCAATCGCCTGCGGACGCAAATGACCCTTTATTGGGTTATTCAGGCGGATCGGACAGTACCAAGCGGTGGCCACGGTCAACCGCTCCGACACGCTGCGCAACCGCAGTCAGGGCACCGTGCGGGCCTTGGGGGCGATCGGCGGCACCAAAGCCGAACAGGCGCTGCGCGCAGTCGCCGGAGGTGCCGGCCACCCGGCTCCGGTGCGAGGGGAGGCAGCCGTCGAAGTCGGCATCGAGGACGACCTGGGATTCGACGAGGACAAGACGACGGGCCCCCGTGCGGTGGGACACCGAGGGAACCGGCGAAGCAGATCCCGGTGGGCGAGCCGGAGCCGGCGACGGCGGGCCCGATCAGGCTTGATCGCCCGGCCCGCGACGGAACCCTCCTGCCACGGAGTCCGGCGTGGACCGATCCGCCTGCCCTCACGGCAACCAAAGCCGTCCTGGTCTCGGTCTGATTCACCCCTGCCCGGCTGTGCCCGCCTGTCACCCCACCGACGCTCCGGTCGCAGGTCGAGACACTCGACGTCGCCCTCGGCCCCTCCTTCGCCATTTCCCGGAGGAGTCCGCCGACGTGGGCAAACGGCTCGGCGACAGCGTGCCGGTCTGGCGTGCCGACGGCAGCAGAACCTCGCTCACCGTGGTCGGCGTGCTCGGCGACCGTGCCGCCGCGGACGCCTATACGACCCTGGCCCACGCTTTCTCGGCGTTGCCGTCGATCGCATACGTCAAGCTGCGGGCCGGAACATCACCCGCCTGGGCCGAGGCCGTGCTGAGGCAGGCGACCGCGGGTCATAACGCGCACGCCGTGACCAGGGCCGAGTGGACCCGTGATGCCAGAGCCCGCGGCCAGTCGGCCAGCCGCATCGGCCTGCTGGCGGTCCTCGCCATCATCCTTGAGCCTGGCGGGCCTGTGGATCTCCCTGGTCCAGATCACCGGCCCCATGGGCATCAGCCTCCCGTGGCCGACGATCGCCGCGGTGGCGGCAGGCTGCGCGGTCCTCGCGGTGCTGACCTCGGTCGCGTCAGCCATGCTCGCCGACCGCGGCGGTCCGGCCGCCCAGGGCTGACGTGCGGGACGGCCGAGCTCTCCGTCGTGTCTCTACCCGCACGACCGGCGCTCGGCGGCCCGCACCATGGCGGGCGCCTGCGGGGTCGGACCGTCGGGAGTCGCCGTCCGTTGCGGTGACCGCCGTCTGGCGTTCATGCCAGTCCCGCCGCGCCGGTCGTCCGTTCTTCCTAGCGTCCGTGAGTGTGCGCACCACTGGCCTGCCGCAGTCCGCTGTCAGGTTCGAACTGCTGCTGTCCAGCCGGTGTTCGACTGCACCTGAAGACGCGAAAGGCCCCTGGGATGTCCGAAGAATCCAAGCAAACCCGAATCTCTCGTCGCACCACGCTCGGCCTGTTCGGCGCGACGGTGTCCGGCGCCGCCGCCGGGCCACTGGTCCTCGGCGCCGGAACCGCCGAGGCGGCTCCGGCGACGTCGGAGGTCACCGGTCTCACCACCGGCTCGGCCACCACCCCTGTCCAGGGCCTGCACCTGACCTTCGGCGCCGACCCACGCAGCCAGATGGTCGTCTCGTGGGTCACCGACGCGGCAGTGAAGAACCCGCGGGTCGTCTACGGCACGCTGAGTGGCGGCTTCGGCTCCACGGTGCACGCGACGACGAAGACCTACGTGGACGGCACCTCCGGGCGGACGGTCTGGGTCCATCACGCGCTGATCAAGAAGCTCAAGGCCGACACCGACTACCTGTACGCGGCCCAGCACGACGGTGCCACCCCCGACGCCGGCACCTTCCACACGGCGCCGTCCGGCAGGGCTCCGTTCACCTTCACCAGCTTCGGCGACCAGGGTGCGCCCAGTGTGACGTGGAAGACCGGAGCGAACCCGGCCGACGCCTCGGGCCGGGACTTCGAGCCCAACGCCACGCCCGCCGCTGCCGACATCGTCACCGGCGTCGAGAAGGTCGGCCCGCTGTTCCATCTCCTCAACGGTGACCTCTGCTACGCCAACACCGGGCCCGACCGTATCCGCGTCTGGCGCGACTTCCTCGCCAACAACAGCCGCTCGGCGCGATTCCGGCCGTGGATGCCCTGCGCGGGCAACCACGAGATCGAGTTGGGCAACGGCAAGCTCGGTCTCGACGCGTACCAGACCTACTTCGAGCTGCCCTCGACCGAGACCCAGCCCGAGCTCGACAACCTCTGGTACTCCTTCACGGTCGGCTCGGTGAAGGTGATCTCCTTGCAGAACGACGACATCGCCCTGCAGGAGGGCGGTGACATCTACATCAACGGCTACTCCGGCGGCCGGCAGCTGGCCTGGCTGGAGAAGGAGCTCAAGTCGGCACGGGCTTCGAAGGACATCGACTGGATCGTCGTCTGCATGCACCAGGTGATGATCAGCTCCGCGACCGCCGCGAACGGCCCCGATGTCGCGCTGCGTGCGGCGTACGGCCCGCTGTTCGACAAGTACGGCGTCGACCTGGTGGTCTGCGGTCACGAGCACGACTACGAGCGCTCGTTGGCGGTGCGTGGCGTCGTCCCCGGCAGCGTCACCCTCACACCCGACCCGAGTCAGACCGCACTCGACGTGGTCGACAGCGCGCACGGCACGACGCACATGGTCCTCGGCGGTGGCGGCGTGTCCGGCATCACCAACAACAGCTTCACCACCGACGACGCCGACGGTCACGGGCATCACTCCGCATACGTCCAGATGGAGCGCGTCGGCAAGTACAACTCGGTCAAGGAGCAGGAGGCGGCGATCTGGATCGGCGTCCGCGACGCGGAGCATCCGTACGGCTTCGCCGAGTTCAGCGTCGACCCGGGCCGTCACCCCGGTGACATGACGCGCATCTACGTCACCTACTACAACATCATCACGCCCACAGGTGAGCTGTCGGTCTTCGAGAAGTTCACGCTCCAACGGCCTCGTAGCGACGGCGGCAAGGGCCGGCACTGACCCAGCGGTAGTCGTCGACGCCTGGGCCGGGACATCGTCCCGGCCCAGGCGTCGTCAGGGGTGGAGCCCCGGGGGTTGCGAACGGACCGGGGCGGGTTCAGTCGTTGTCGACCTCGATTCCGTCGAAGGTCATGTAGCCGCCGTCGACTTTGGTCAGCACCAGTGTGTGCAGACCGGGGGCCAGGCCGGCCTTCGACCATACGGCGACATTCGATCGACGTTGGCCGTCAGTGGGTACGGTGTCGACGCCGGCCGGCGTGCCCGCGTCGAGGACTGCTGAGAAATGGCCTTCGTCGCTGCTCTGTTCGCCGTAGACCTTGAGACCGGTACCGACGAACGTGTAGCTGATCGTCGAGCCGTTGTCCGACGCGTAGTGGATGTCGTCCTGGTAGTCGCCGAGCCCCCGGCCGCTCTGGTAGCTGAATCCGGCGTACCGGAGGGCCGGGTCGGTGTCGTTGAGCCGGACGGTGGCGGGAGCCTTGCCGACCACGAAGACGGTTGTGGCCGGTGGCGAGGAGACCCCGCGCGAGTTCGACTGTACGGCGACGAGTGTGTGCTGGCCGTCGGCCTCGGTCGCCGTGCACGACCACGCGGAGCCCGTGACCGCGACACGGCACAGGGGGGCGCCGCCGTCTGTCACGGTGACCGTGTCACCCGCGGTCCCGGACCCGTGGACGGTGAACGTGCCGGCCACGCCGGTCGCGCCTGACGCCGGAGCGGAGATATCGGGTGCGGCGACGAGACCGCCGACCGACACCTGCGAAGCGTCCGTACCGGGCGGCAGAGACGCGATCAGGAAGCCGGGTGAGAGCACCCGCACCTTCGGGGCGGCATGGCCGGAGAAGTAGACCGGGGTCCCCGGCACGAACCCCGCGCCACCGATGAGCACTTGCATGGTCGTGGTGCCGTTGGAGAACGTCGCCTGGGCCGGCGAGACGTAGTCGGCCTCGATGTCGGTCGCGTCGGCGAAGCCTCGCACCGAGGTGTCCGGGCCGGCGTTCCGCAGTGCCGTCAGCTGGATGTCGTTCGGTCCCGGCGAGGCGGGGATGGGGGTGTTGCTGCCGACGTGGCTGTCGACCGCGTCGGCGCAGATGTACTGGCCGGCCGACGCGGAGAAGTAGTTGCCCTCGACGAGGAAGTGCCCGGTCGCCGCGCAGCCTCCCTGGGCGTTGGCGCCACTGTTGTGGAACTGCACGTTGCCGACGTAGTGGATCCACTCGGAACCCGCGTCGTCGTAGAAGGACGCGAAGCCGGGCCCCTGGTTGTAGGTGACGTTGCCGATGACCTGCAGTCCGTGCGCCATCGTGGCGTCGAAGTCGATCGTCTTGCCGTCGGCCTTGTAGTGGTAAGGGGCCTGGTGCCCCTCCATGTACACACCGCCCCCGTCGCCGAGCACCTTGAGGTAGTCGTGGATCAGGTTGTAGCTGATCGTGTTGTCGGCGTTGATGTTGAGCGAGTTCGAGGGGTGGTCCGCCGAGTCGACGTGTCCCTGGACGACACCGGCGGTGATGCCGGTGTAGGGCAGGTCGTAGAGCTCGTTCCGGGTGACCAGCGTGTGCCGGGTGTACAGCAGCGTGATGCCGCTTGCCGAGGGGTAGTCGGTGCCGATGCGGTGAACGACGTTGTCGGAGATCGTGTTGCCGGTGGCGATCTCGTTCGTTCCGACGGTGTCGCCGGCCACGGCCGATGGATCCGGGGTGCAGTTGTCCTTGATCGTCTTTGGTGTGTCGGGGTTCGCGGTCAGGTAGTCCGGGAAGTGGACCGGATCGGGGTTGACCGGCGTGGGGTCGGCGGTGCAGCCCAGCAGGATCGAGGTCGACGCGATGTCCGTGAACTCGTTGCCCTGGACGAGGTTGTGTGACGAGCCGTAGGCAAAACTCAGGCCCGCACCGCCGAGTTCTGCGAACCGGTTGCCGGTCAAGGCGATGTGGTCGGCGGCACTGAAGGAGACGTTGGCGTGCGGCTCGGTCAGCAGGCCCCATGGGCAACTGCCGGCCGGGTTGGAGAACGAGCACATGCCCTGGTTGTTCGCTTCCGTGAAGTGCAGATTGCTCTGCACGTCGGCGAAGCCCGCGGGTCCGGAGGGCGCGTTCCACGTGGCGTAGGAGAAGGTGAGCCCGGTGAACGTCAGATCGTGGACGGGATGAGCCAGGCTGCCCGCGCCCTGTACGAGGGTCTCCAGGTGCGGCAGTTCGACATCGAGGCCGTCCGGCTCGGCTCCGTTCAGCGGGTCGAGGTACAGGGTGTGGCCTGACTGGTCGAGGAACCACTGGCCCGGATGCAGGAGGCTCCTCGCGTTCCGGATCGAGGTCGGCATCTGCGAGGGGCTCATCGCGGGCAGTGTGCCGCTGGCCTGGGAGTAGTCGGCGCGGCCGGTGACGTCCTTCCAGCACGGCTCGGCCATTGTCAGCGAAGTGCCGGACAACGACTGCACGCGGCACTCGGAGTCGGTCCACTGCCCGTTCCCGCCCGGGTAGTCGAACTCGACCTGCCGCAACTGGGCCGGCGTCATTGCCGAGAAGAAGGCGAGCCCGGCCGGGTCGCCCGCGAGGTCGTACCCCGTGGCCGAGCCCTTCCAGCCGCCGGCGAAGTGCAGTTGGGACGGTGTGGCCTGCGCGACGGGCGCCTCCGTGCCGTCGACGTAGAGCTGACGGCTGGCGCTTGCGGCCGGAACGGATGTCGACCAGACGCCTGCCGGGGAGGAAGTGGTCCAGTCGCGTACCCGGGTCGCACCGGACAGCACCGGGTGGGCACCGTGTGCCGCCGTCCACACGACCGGATGCCCGGGGCTGCCCGAGTCTGCCGCGTCGAAATCGAGGGGCGCCGCCAGCCGGTAGGTGCCGCCGCCCAGGATCACCTGCACGGCGTCGGTGTGCCCCGCACGAGCGTGACGGACTGCCCCCTGGGCCGTGGTGATCGAGCAGGGCGCCGCGGACGAGCACCGATCGCCGGAGCCGTTGGGTGCTGCGTAGATGGATGTTGCGGAGTCTGCCACCGCGCCGTCCGCAGACACGAGACCTGTCGCGAGAAGAGCTGTCACCGCCGTCCCCGCCAGCAGCAGGACGGAATGTCTGCGTTTAGGCAGCCACACTGTGAGTCTCCTTCAGAGCAGGGGGCGTTCGTCAATAATTCATCCGACCTATACCGCGAAACGTCACGGTAATCTTGAGGTAAGTCCACGTCAAGGATCGAAGCGTCCGATGAATCGCGTTCTCTCGACGCTGAGTCGGACGGTCGCTGAGGGGCGCCGCCCGGCGCGGCGCATCTGACAACCGGCCGCACGGTTGCAGCCCCCAGATCGAGCTCCGCGAGGTGCTGGAGAACCGGCGGCGTGCCCTGGCACTCACTCGGCTGCGGTCAGCTGCGGACGAGGGCGGCTTCGACCTGGCACAGTGCGCGTTCCGCGGAGAACCGGGCTCGCGGCATCGAGGACATGCGCCTGCTCTTCGGCTGGGTGCCCGTCGATGATCGGGCTGACGATCGCGCCTGGCCGGTCCGGGAACTGCTGACCCGCAGAGGGCGGCACGGGGGCGCGGGCGCGGTGGACCTGGTGGTCGCGGCGACAGATACGCTGGATCGAGGCCCGCGTTCTCCTCGGCGAATTCGGACACCTCGGCGGATATCGGAAAGGCGCCGGAGCGAGTCCCGATCCCGGAGGCCGCCAGCGGGCGGCCGGCGGCTTGAGAAGCCGCAGTAGCTCTGCCTTCGACGACACGGACACATTCCTCCACTGGAACGCCGGCTGCTTGGCGACGTCAGCCCAGGCGAAGGGGCCGACCGCCGTGGCGCTGAGACGTGCAGGATCGCGCCAGGGCCTCGTTCGCCGTGCAGCCTGGACGGCCGATCGGCCGTGCCGGGAACAGCCGGTGCGGCCGGCACGGTTGGATTGACCGAGGGGCGGGTGCCGTACGGGCAGGAAGCATGGAGACCGCGGGTCGCCCGTCCCGCCGGTGTCCGGGCCCCGCATCGTGGTAGGCCCGCTACGCACTTCGGATCAAGACGTATATCTGCAGGAGGACTGTTTCATGACTGACCGGCCCTTGACGCTCATGGCAGTACACGCCCACCCCGACGACGAGGCCACCGGAACCGGAGGAATCCTCGCACGGTACGCGGCGGAGGGCATTCGCACGGTTCTCGTGACGTGTACGGACGGTGGTTGCGGTGACGGACCGGAGGGTGTCAAGCCCGGCGATCCCGGGCACGATCCGGCAGCGGTCACCGCGATGCGCCGGCGGGAACTCGAGGCCAGCTGCGACGTCCTGAAGATCAGCGATCTGGAGATGCTCGGCTACGCCGACTCGGGGATGATGGGCTGGGCGAGCAACGACGCCGCTGGGTCCTTCTGGCGGACCCCGGTCGAGGAAGGCGCCGCCCGACTCGCGGAACTCATGCGGCACTACCGGCCTGATGTGGTCGTCACCTACGACGAGTTCGGCTTCTACGGCCACCCCGACCACATCCAGGCCCACCGCGTCACGATGGCGGCGCTGGAGATGACCGAGCTGACACCGAAGGTGTACTGGACCACGGCGCCCCGCTCGATGGTGCATCGGTTCGGCGAGGTCATGCGGGAGTTCGGTGAGGGCACGTCCGAGCCGGATCCTGCCGAGACCGCCGCGATGGCCGAGATCGGCCTCCCCGACGACGAGATCACCACGTGGGTGGACGCCACCGCGTTCAGCGGCCAGAAGTTCGACGCGCTGGCCGCGCACGCCAGTCAGGGCGAGAACATCTTCTTCCTCAAGATGGGCAAGGAGAGGTTCGGCGAGTTGATGGGCGTGGAGACCTTCGTCCGTGTCCGGGACACCACGGGCGCGGCCGTACCCGAGAACGACCTCTTCGCCGGACTGCGCTGATCCGCCCGCCCTGCCTGCGGGGTGTCCGCGCCGCGGTCATGCGATGGACAGCTTCCGGCTGATCGCCAAAGGTCCGCCTCCGTACCCGACGGGACCGCTCCTTCTGCGGGAGTCCTCACAGACGGGTGGCGGTCCGGACAAGGGCGGCGACCGCCCGGGAGCGGCTGTGGGGCGGCCACGCGATCACCGTCGTCACCGTCGGCGCGTCGGCTACGGGGACGGTGACGAGGCCGTCCCTCAACTGGGCGCGTACCGACTCCGGCAGGATCGCCGACGCCCGGCCGAGCGCGATCAGCTGGAGCAGCTGCGTGTGGTTGTGCACCGGCGGGCCGGCGCCGTCCGGGAAGGTGCCGTCGAGGTGCGGCCAGCGGGGCATGGGCAGGCCGGGCAGTGCGGCGACGTCGGACATCCGCACCTGGGCCCGGCCGGTGAGGGGGTGACCGGCCGGAAGGACCACGACCTGCCCCTCCGCGCGCAACTCCTCCGTGTCGAGCCCGGCCGTCGAGTCGAACGGCCGGTGCAGCAGCGCCACATCGGCCCGCCCGTCCCGCAGCAGCCGCTCCTGCTCGCCGATCCCGCACAGCACCACGTCGACGGCGACGGCGCCGGGTTCGGCCGCGTAGGCGTCGAGCAGTTTCGCCAGCAGCTCGCCCGTCGCTCCGGCCTTCGTGACGAGGACCACGCCGGGTCGGCCCGTCGGCGCGAGTGCGGCGCGGCGGGTTCGGCGCTCGGCGGCATCGATCGCGTCGAGGGCCGCCTGCCCTTCCCGCAGCAGCACCGATCCGGCCTCGGTCAGGGTGACACCGCGGCTGCCGCGTTCCAGCAGCGCGGCCCCGAGCCGGCGTTCGAGCTGCTGGATCGCCCGCGACAGCGGAGGCTGGGCGATCCCGAGCCGCTGCGCCGCCCGCCCGAAGTGCAATTCCTCGGCGACGGCGACGAAGTACCGCAGCTCCCTCGTCTCCATGCCGCCAAGCTACCCGACCCCGCCTCGGCGGTGGTTGGAATTGCCGCGGTGAGCTGGTCCGATACCGGGGAGGTATCGCCGCTTACCCAGACGGTGTTGGCCGCGTCGCGGAGCTGCGGGACACGATGGACCGCATGAGCGGACAGACGATCGCGCTGGTCACCGGCGCGAACAAGGGAATCGGGTACGAGATCGCCGCGGGCCTGGGCGCCCTCGGCTGGAGCGTCGGCGTCGGCGCCCGGGACGAGGCGCGCCGGGAAGCCGCCGTACAGAAGCTGCGGGCGGGCGGCGCCGACGCGTTCGGCGTGCCGCTCGACGTGACGGACGACGCGAGCGTGGCGGCCGCCGCCCGGCTGGTGGAGGAGCGCGCCGGCCGCCTCGACGTCCTGGTCAACAACGCCGGAGTGACCGGCGGCATGCCGCAGACGCCCACCACGGTCGATCTCTCGGCCGTACGGACGGCCGTGGAGACCAACGTGATCGGCGTCATCCGCGTCACCAACGCGCTGCTGCCGCTGCTGCGCCTTTCCGCGTCGCCGCGGGTCGTCAACATGTCCAGCAGCGTCGGGTCGCTCACGAAGCAGACCGCTTCCGGCGACGAGACGGGGCCGATCTCCGTGGCGTACGCACCGTCGAAGACGTTCCTCAACGCCGTGACCGTCCAGTACGCCAAGGAGCTGCGGGACACGAACATCCTGATCAACGCCGCCTGCCCCGGCTACTGCGCGACCGACCTCAACGGCCTCCGCGGCGTGCGCACCCCCGAACAGGGCGCGGCGATCGCGATCCGGCTCGCGTCCCTCCCCGACGGTGGCCCGACCGGCGCGTTCTTCGACGAGGACGGGGTGGTGCCGTGGTGACCTCGGCACTGCTCACGGGCTGAGACCGTAGGGCCGGCGCGGACCGGGCGGCTTGCGGCGGGCCCTTCACCGAGGCGTGATGCGGGCGCCTGCCCTCTGCTGCGGGCCGCCGCTCAGGCGGCTGTGCGGTTCGCGGATCACCTGGCCGGCCCGCTTGATCGTCGCCAGGACGTCGAGCACTTCGAAGTCGATGATCCCGTCGAAGGCCCCGAGGGTCTTCGTGAGGAACTCGTACAGGGCCCAGCGCCCGCCGAGGAAGAGGTCGGCGCACAGCTGGTAGTCGCCGGTCACCGCGACGACCATGCGCACCGCGGGGTGCTCGCCCAGCGCCTGTCCGATCCGTTCGAGGTGGGACGGGCCCACCCTCAGCCACAGCAGCGCTTCGGTCGGGAGGCCCAGCAGGGAGCGGTCGACCTCCGCGCGGATCCTGACCACGCCGCGCCGGATCAGGCTGTCGACCTGGCGGGATGCGGTCGCCGGGGCGACGCCGATCCGGGTGGCGAGGGTGCCCACCGGAACGCGGCCGTTCGCGGCGAGGGCGTGGACCACCCGCTCTTCCTCGCCGCTCAGATCCGCGACGTCGTCCACCTTGGCGAACGGGGGCAGGCCTTTGCGCGCCAGGGCGGCCGTCTGCTGCTCGGTCAGTGCC
Organism: Streptomyces sp. NBC_00433; assembly: GCA_036015235.1. NCBI lineage: Bacteria > Bacillati > Actinomycetota > Actinomycetes > Kitasatosporales > Streptomycetaceae > Streptomyces > Streptomyces sp. NBC_00433. The sequence goes on from CP107926.1 coordinate 5,120,977, forward strand.
TCCGTGTGCCACTCGTGCGCGGCCCGGAAGAAGCGCAGCGTCGAGTGGGCGTGATGCGCGGCGACAGCGCTTATCCCCGGAAGCCGGTCGAGCAAGAGCTCCCGGAGCCCGTCCTGATGAGGGGGAACGACCTCGACGAAACAGTCCGTCGACCCCTCGGTGAGCATGACCGTCCGCGTCTCGCGGCTGTCGGCGAGGGCCAGGGCCACGTCCCGGCTGGTCCCCGGACGGCAGCGGAGCCGTAGCAGGACCGGCTCTCCCCAGCCGATCCGTTGCGTGTCGACCGTCGCCACCACACGGATCACGCCGCTGTCGAGCAGCGGCTGCGCGCGGCGGGCGACGGTCCGCTCGGAGACGTCGAGGACCTGCGAGATCCGGGCCCAGCTCGCGCGGCCGTTGATCTGCAGGGCACAGGCGATCTGCCGGTCCAGGTCCGAGTACCTGTCACGGTGCTGGTCGGACTTCCTGTCGGATTTCTTCAGCAAAAGAACACCGCCGTACGGATCCGTGCACGTTCAGGTGCATCAGCGCCGGAAGTCGACCTGGGCGCGCATACTACCCGAACTCTGACCTGGACGTTCTGCTCCCGGAGGTCTGCCATGTGTTGTTTATCCTCCCGCCCGCGGCCGACGGCCGACCCGGCCGAATGCGGGGTGCGGCTGTGACGGGTGCCGTCCTGCTGCTGCGGGGCTCGGTCGTCCCCGTCGCCTCGCCGCCGATCGCCGATGGAGCCGTGATCGTGGAGGACGGGCTCGTCAGCTACGTCGGCCCCGTCTCGCGAGCCCCCCGTCTCCCTCGCGACGCCACCGAGGTCGAAGTGGGCGAGGGAACGATCATTCCCGGCCTGATCGACGCGCACGTCCATCTCATCGCGGACGGGGGCCCCGACTTCGCGGGTGAGGTCGCGGGCGCGAGCCCGCAGCACCTCGCGTTCAAGGCGTACGCGAACACCGCACGCGCACTGCTCAACGGCATCGTCGCGGTTCGGGACCTGGGCGCGCCCGCGCACGCGGCCATCGCGGCGGGACGGGAGATCGCCGACGGCCGCCTCGTCGGTGCGGAGGTCGCGGCGGCGGGACGTGCCATCACCGCGCCCGGAGGACACATCTCCTATCTCGGTGTCGAAGCACGGGGCGAGGCGCAGATGGCGGAGGCGGCCCGCCAGGAGTTACGGCAGGGAGCCGCCGGCATCAAGCTCGTCGCCACCGGTGGGGTACTGACCCCCGGGGTCGCCCCGGACGAGGCTCCCTTCGACGAGGCCGAGCTGGCCGCGGCCGCGGCCGTCGCCAGAGCGGCCGGAACGTGGGTCGCCGCGCACGCCATCGGCTCCGAGGGCGCCAAGCGGGCGCTCCGCGCGGGAGCGACCACCATCGAGCACGGGTCCTACCTGGACCGCGAGGCCATCGGCCTCATGGCCTCGACCGGGGCGGTGCTGGTCTCCACCCGGATCGCACAACTCAGGATCCTGCAGAACAAGGAGCACATCGAGGCCTCCGCGGTCCACAGGGCCGAGGAGGTCTACGCGGCCAACATCGAGTCGGTGCAGGCCGCAGCACGCGCCGGCATACCGATCGCCGCCGCGAGCGACGCGGGAACACCCTTCAATCCGCACGGCAGCGTCGCCGAGGAAGGCGCCCTGCTCGTCGACGACATCGGGCTGAGCAACGAGACCGCCCTGCAAGCGGTCACCACGACTGCGGCCCGCTGCCTCTGCCGCCCCGACCTCGGCCACCTCTCGCCGGGCGCAATGGGCCACGTCGTCGTGACGACGGGAAATCCGTTGGACGACATCCGCGCACTCGCGCACGTCAAGACCGTCATCGCAGCCGGACGACCAGTCCGCACGCTGCTGGGCTGAGGAGCTCTCATGACCATCACCCGAAACAGACCCGCGGTCGCGGTCGGCCTCCAGAGGGTCTGGCCCGTCGCCATCGCCGCGTTCGTCATCGCCCTCCTCGCGCAACTCGCCGGCCAGGTGACCTTCGATGTGGGTCCCGGCTCCGTCGTCTTCTTCCCCATGGTCTGGGGCCTCGTCGCCGGCGCGATCGTGTCCGTCCAGCGCGTCCGCAAGGTCAGCCTGGACTTCCAGCGGACCGCCAACGCCTTCGTGGCGGTGGCGGTGCTCTTCCTCGTCGTGCGGCTCGCCTTCACGATCGGCCCCAACATCAAGATCCTGCTGCACGCCGGCACGTCCCTGTTCCTGCAGGAGTTCGGACACCTCCTGGGCACCGTCCTCCTGGCGCTTCCGCTGGCCGTGCTGCTGCGGATGGGCCCCGCCACGATCGGGGCCACGTTCTCCGTCGACCGCGAGCCGGCATTACCGATGGTCAACGAGAAGTACGGCCCGAATTCCGAGCAGTACCGAGGCGTGCTCGCCATGTATGTGTTCGGCACCCTCGTGGGCGCCGTCTACATCACCATGCTGTCGTCGTTCATCGTCTCCTTCGACATCTTCGACCCGCTCGCCCTCGCCATGGGCTCCGGCGTCGGATCCGGCTCGATGATGGCCGCCGCGACCGGGAGCATCGTCGACGCCTACCCCGGCCAGAAGGACCAGATCCTCGCGATGGCCGGCGTCTCCAACCTGATCACGACCATCCTCGGGGTCTACGTGGGAATCTACGTCGCCCTCCCGCTGGCCGACCGCTTCTACCGCTTCCTCACCCGGCGGCACACCCCCGACCCCGAGGCCGCCCCTGTCGACCCGGAGGCGAACCGGGCCTTCCGCGAGGAGGTCGCCGCCTCCACCGCGCCGATCGATCTGCGCCCCTGGGTGTCCATCCCGATCCTGGCCGTCGTCGGCATCACCACCGCGTCGGTGTTCGCGAAGGGCCTGAGCTGGGACATCATCGGCGGTTACGCGATCATGATGGCGCTGCTCGTGCTGGGACTGTCCCTCGCGAAAGTCACCCGCTTCGTCTCCGCGATCATCTGGGTGACCACCATCGGAGCACTCGCATCGAGCACCTACTCACCCATCGGCAGCCGGCTGACCGACACCGTCAGCTCGGTCGACTTCCTCTCCGTCGGCTGCGTCGTCCTCACCTTCGCCGGCCTCAGCCTCGGCAAGGACATGGCGCTGCTGAAGGCGGTGAGCTGGAAGATCGTCCCCGTCGGCCTGCTGGCCATCACCGCGTCCTTCGTACTCGCCACGGTCATCGCCGAATTCTCGCTCGGCTACTGGACCTGACGTCACGGGGGCGTTGCCGCGTGCGACGCGCCGGTGCCCGGAGTCCTGTGCATCCTTGTCCGCAGGGCCGTCTCGATCGCCGCACCGACTCGTCCGATGGTATCGGTGGCGATGGGATCTCCATCGATACCATCTCCACCCCTGCCGGAGCGGGGACTGTTCTCGCAGGAGGCGCCTGAGCAATGGAACGCGGCGTTCAGGCTGCTTGCGGAGGTGCTGCCGGACGACGCCCCCAGCGTCGTCGCGCTGCGACCGGAAGATGACCACCTGGCTCGACCTCGCCGCCCGGGGCGCAGCCGAGGTGGTGACGTCTCCCATGACGCCGGTGGAGGCGTACGACGGCAGGACCACCGAGCAGCGCCGGGACCGGGTGCTCTCTCGGCTCGAGGTCGCCGACGTCGGAAAGGACGAGGCCCGACAGGCCCGCCGCCTGCCGGCCGACGCCAAGCTCCACGGTCGCAAGTACGCGATCGGCGGCGCGGCACCGGGAGGGCTGAGGCAAGGTCCGCGTCGTCTCATTCGGCGGCTTGCCGCCAGGGGAACGGGGCGAGGTCAGGTTCGGCCCAGCCGGTTCTGGCCGGGGTGCTTGCCAGGGTCGAGGGGCGGTAGAAGCGGGTGAGCAGCTTCTTGTCGAGCAGTGCGGGGTTCTCGTCGGCGAACGCGTCGAAGTCGGAGGTGTTCGACCGGCCCGCGTGGTGGCCCACCAGTTCGACCCAGGCCCGGCTGACGGTGGCGTTGTACTTCTGTGGTCTGCCCGCGTAGCGGGCGGTGCGCCGGATGCCGTCGCTGACCAGGCCGACCGCCGCTTCGGTGCCGTAGCGGCGGACGGCCAGCCAGGTCAGGTGGACGTGCTGGCGGTGGCCGAACCGCTCGGCGGCCGCCATCACCTCCCCCATGAGTTCGGTGAAGGGCGAGGGCTCCTCGTTCGCGCCGTGGTCGGAGTGCGGGGCCTGGTCGTGGGGGGTCATGACCCCTCCTTGACCAGTGCGTCCAGGACGGCGTGGAAGCCGGCGACCGCTTCGGCGGGCAGGCCCTCAAGCGCGCGGTTCTCGACGCTGGTCAGGGCCTGGGTGATGACGGCGGCTGCCGCGCGCCCGGAGTCGGTGAGCGCGATGAGCACCGAGCGGCGGTCGCCGGCGAGCGTTGCACGGGTGATGTGGCCGCGGCGTTCGAGCCGGTCCAGCACGCTGGTCAGCGTCGTGGGGCGGGCGCCGACCGCTGATCCCAGTTGGGAGACCGTGCGGCCCTGACCGTCGGCGAGGTTGGCCAGCGCGTTGATCTCGGAGGCGGTGAGGTCGAGGTCGACGAGTTCGGCGGCGATCAGCTGCAAGGTGCCGTGGGTCGCGCGCTGCAAGGCCAGGAGCGCGGACCGGCGCGGTGCTACGGATTCGGACTTCACGCTTTCGGATATTACGATATCGGAGTATCTGCCGCAAGACCGCCGACCGGCGTGCACCGCCTTCCGGCGCGGCCTGGCCGCAGGGGCGGACTCAAGCCGTGTGCCGGTGGGCCGGGTAGGTCAGGTAGCCCGCGTCGCCGCCCTGGTAGTACGTGGACTCGTCGACGGGGGCGAGCGGGTGTCCGGAGGAGGGCCAGGGGGCGGAGCCAGGCGTCCGGGGTGACCGTGGTGAGTGCGGGGACGGCGCGGCCCAGTGCCGCGAGTGCGAAGAGCAGGTCCTCCGTGGTGACGTCCGGGCGGACGGGGCCCTGCTCCTGGCCGCGCCGGAGCAGTTCGCCGACCGTCGCGCGGCTGTGGGCGTGGATCGCCTCCAGGGAGGCGACGCCCCCCAGGTTGGTGGTCATGAGGTCGTCGGTGCCGCGGTCGGCGGCGAGACCCGCGAAGACCACGCTGACGAGCAGCCGCGGCGCATGAGTTGGGACGACCTCGCCATGGCCCGCGCGGTCGCCGACGCCGCGAGCTGGTCCCAACCGCCGCGGCTCGCGGTGGCCAGGGTGCCGCGTACGGCAGCCGAGGGCACGCACGGGACGGCCTCCCCGCTCGATGGCGCGACGAGGCGGTGCGCGGATACGGTCCTCTTTGCGGCACGTGGGGAGAGCCTGTGCGTGCCGCGACAGGGGAGGAACGAATGCGCACGACACTGCTGCGGCGCGCGGCTTCTGCGGCCGTCGCACTGGGGCTTTCCACGCTCGGCCTGGTGGCCGCGGGCGCCGCGCCCGCACAAGCCGCGATCAGCGACTGCCCCTCGGGGTACTTCTGCGCCTGGAAGACCGGCAACGGCACAGGCACGATGTTCAAGACGAACACGAACAAGGCGACGCTGGGCACCTGGAACAACAAGTTCACCACGGTCATCAACCGCTCGTCATCGCTCGCCTGCCTCTACGACGACGCGAACTACGGTCTCGCGCACGGCTACAGCACCTACCAGCCGCGCGAGCCCTGGGCCACGAGCATGAACCCGTACTACAGCTCGCTGAAGTTCGTGCGCACGGTGCGGGAGTGCGAGGGCCCCGCCTACCCCTACTGGTACGCGGAGCCCGCGCCCGAGCTGTCCGGCTTCGGCGACATGAACGCCGACCGGAGGTCGGACCTCCTGGTCCGCGATCCCGTCGGGCGCCTGTGGTTCCTGCCCGGTGACGGCACCGGCCGGCTGGTCGGCTCCGGCGGCTGGAACGCGATGAGCGCCCTGACCCGGCACGGTGACTTCAGCCGCGACGGGCGCGAGGACGTACTCGCCCGTGAGGCGTCCACGGGCAAGCTGTGGCTCTACCCCGGCACCGGCACCGGCGGGTTCGGCGCGCGCAAGCTGATCGGCGTCGGCGGCTGGAACGGCATGACCAAGATCACCGCCTTCGGCGACCTCTCCGGGGACGGCCGGTCCGACCTTGTCGCCGTGGAGAAGTCCACCGGCAAGCTGTGGCTCTACCCCGGCACGAGCGCCGGCGGGCTCGGCGCGCGCAAGCTGATCGGTATCGGCGGCTGGAACGCCATGAACACCCTGGTCGGCGCCGGTGACATGAACGGTGACGGCCACCCCGACCTGGTCGCCCGTGAGGCGTCCACCGGCAAGCTGTGGCTCTACCCCGGCAGGACCGGGTCCGTCGCGCCACGCAAGCTGATCGGCACCGGCGGCTGGAACGCCATGAGCTCTCTCATCGGTGTCGGCGACTGGTCGGCCGACGGCCGCGCCGACCTCCTCGCCACGAGCGGCGACTGGCTGGTCCAATACCGGGGCGTCGGTACGGGCGGTCTGCGCGCCGGCGAGCGGAACAACGCCGACTGGTGGGGCTTGAACAGCGGCGGCTTCTGACCTGCCACGACGGCCCCCGTGCCCGCAGCGGGGGCCGTCGGCGCGTACGGTCCCGCTCCGGCCGGGGTGGGAACAAACCGCCGTGTTGACCCTCGACATGGTGGAGGGCCGAGAGTCCCGGGTGTGGAGAACGAGATGCTCAGCATCGGCGAGATGGCCCGGGACAGCGGCCTCAACGCGAGCGCCCTGCGCTTCTACGACGGCGCGGGCGTGCTCGTCCCCGCCTGGGTGGATCCGCTGAGCGGCTACCGCTGGTACGGCCCCGAGCAGCTCGAAGAGGCGCGGTTGCTGGCCCGGCTGCGCCGGACCGGTATGCCGCTCGCGGACATCCGGCTGGTGCTGGCCGGCTGGTCCAGTGCGGACACCGACCTGGTGCGGAAGCTCTTCCAGGCGCATCTGCACCGTCTCGAACGGGGGTTGGGCGATGCCCGCGCCGACTTCTCCACGGTCCGAGCGCAACTCGAACGCAGGGAGAATCCCATGACCCCGACCCGAACCCCGTCCGCCCGTGCGGCTGTTGCGGGGCCCGAACTGGCCGCCGCGCTGGACGCAGTCCGATTCGCCGCCAGCACCGACCCGGAACTGCCCGTGCTCGGCGGTGTTCTGTTCGACTTCGAGGGCGACACCCTCCATGTCGCGGCCACCGACCGCTACCGGATGGCTGTCGCCCGGACCGTCACCAGCGGCCACGGCGGCCCGCGCGCGCAGGCCGTCGTGCCCTCCCCGCTCGCCGACGCGATGCGGGCGCTGCTCACCGACGGCAGTCCCGCCAGGATCTCCGTGGACGGCGACCGCGTGGCCCTGGAGACCGGGGAACGCGAGGTGTCCGGCCGGTGCCTCGACCACGAATACCCCGACTACCGCCGACTCGTCCACCTGCCCGCGGGAACCCGCGCCCTCGTCGACGTCCCGGATTTCCGGAGGGCGGTGGAGACCGGCCCCACCCGCCTCGGCGAGTCAGCCGAACAGGGCGCCGGGCCCTGCGTTCTCAGCGTCCTCAAGGTGCCCGGCGACGGCACGGTGGCCGTCTGCGAGGACGGCGACGACGACCAGGGCCAGATCGCCCTCAACCGCGACTTCCTGCTCCACGCCCTCACCGCCGGAGCCAGCGACCGGCTGATCCTGGAATTCGGCACCCCTACGGCCCCGGTGGCGATCCGCCGCCCCGACACCGACCACACCTTCTCGATCCTGATGCCGGTCCGCCTGGACAACTGACCACCGGGCTCCCGCCGCACCCGTCCCTGCCCGTCGCCCGACCGACGGGTGCGGCCGTCCCGGCCGCGGCAGCTACACGGAGACCAGGCGTACGCGGTGGCCGCAGAGTTTCGCCATGTCGTCGGTGTCGGAGGTCAGCAGATCGACCAGCGCCTCGTCGACGGTGCCGGACTGTGTGGCGCGAGCGCGCGCGGTCTCCATGAGGTGCCAGAAGGCATCCGTTTCCATGCCCAGGCACTCTGCCATCGCGGTCTGACAGAGCCCCCGCTCACAGCAGTCGAGGACGAGCCGGCTCTCACGCGGCCTTCGCGTCAGTCCGCCTCGCCGGTCGCGGTGCCGGAGAGGCGCCGGCGGACGCCCGTCGCGGAGGCCTGCTCCACCGCGTTGCCGTCAGCGAGGCCCGGTCGGGACGGACCGCGCGGCCCCGCTGCCGGCGGCACCGGTCTCCGCATCCGCCGGCTCCGCCGCGAAAACCTGTTGGCGGACCACGGCGGCGACTGCTACCTTCCCGGAGGCCGTGCGAGAGAACGAGGAGGTGGTACCCGTGAACGCAGTATCGACATGGGTGCTCCCCCCCGGGGCCACGGTCGGGCGGTAGGTCGTCCGGGAGCGCCGTTCAAGCGCACTCCCGAAAGGCACGACCATGCAGTTCACCTCCGAGCAGCGCCACGACGACGGCGTCCTCGAACGCGAATTCACCCTCGGCGAGATCCCCGGCACCCTGTGGACGCCCGGATCCGCACCCGCCCCGCTCATCCTGATGGCCCACAACAACGGCCTGCCCAAGGGGGAACCCCGGCTGGTGGCCCGGGCCCGGCAGTCCGCGGCGAACGGCTACGCGGTGGCCACCATCGACGCCGCCGGGTGCGGTGACCGGCCCCGTTCCGCCGCCGACCAGCAGGCCCGCGCCGACCTGCGCCGGGCCGTGCAGGCCGGCGAACCGGTCGACGACATCTTCGAGTCCTTCGTCGGCCCGCTGGTCGAGAAGGCGGTCCCGGACTGGCGGACCACCCTGGACGCCCTCCTCGCGCTGCCGGAGATCGACGGCCCGGTCGGCTACTCGGGCTGGACCGCCGTCGGCATCCGCCTGGCGGCGGTCGATCCGCGCATCGCGGCCGCCGGCTTCTTCGCCGGGGGCTACGTGCCCCGCGCCCAGCGCGAGGAGGCCCGGCGGGTCACCATCCCGCTGCTCTTCCTGCTGCAGTGGGACGACGAGGGGAACCCCCGGCAGCGCGCCCTGGACCTCTTCGACGCCTTCGGCACCAAGCAGAAGACGCTGCACGCCAACATGGGCGGCCACACCGGCACCCCGTGGTTCGAGGCGGAGGACGGCAACCGCTTCTTCGGCCGCCACCTGAAGTGAGGCCGCGCCGCCAGCCCGGCGGCAGCCGCTAGCCGAGGTCGGCCGGGCCGCGGTCCACCGAGGCCAACTCCCGGCCCTCCTCCACGGCTGCGGCGCCGGGTCCCGCCGACCACGCGGGTACGCGGCGGGGACGACGTCGCCCATCGACACGACCGACGCGACCGGGTCCGCCGGCCCGGTGGCCGGCGTGATCGCGAGCTGGGGGCATAGGGCGCCGCGTGGGCCCTCTTGCCCCGGCAGGCGGTCCACCGGCCCATCACGACAGCGTCACAATAGCCGGACTTTTCAGGCCTTCGCCTGCCGTTCTCCGGCAAGCTGCTTCCTCCGCATCCGTTCCGCGTTCGCCGAGACACGGAGTGTATCGGCACGCGGAAATCATCGAGTAGAGGCACGTCAGCGCGCTGTGAGGCCAGAGGGGCTTGCGATGGAGCAACGTTTCAACCCGCCGCCGGGGTGGCCGGTTCCGGCTGAGGGGTGGATCCCGGAGGCGAGCTGGCGGCCCGATCCCTCCTGGCCGCCTCCTCCGCCAGGCTGGCAGCTCTGGGTCCCCGCGCTCACTCGACCTGGAAGGCCGGGGCCCTCCTGGGCTCGTACGACTCCGGACACCGCCGTGACCGCCGTGGACGCGGCGGAACCCGCGAGGCACGCGAACGGCGCATCGACAGTCGGGGCTTCGGTGAACGACGGACCGGAGAACACCACGCCGACGTCCCTGCCACCGCAGCGTGGAGGGCTGTTCGGCCGCCGGCGCCGAGAAGAGGCCTCCGAAGCCGCCGAGTTACGTGCGTGGATCGCCAGGACGCAGGGTGCGGACGCGGAGCAGGTGGCCGGACTCATCCACCAAGTACGCACTGAGGCGGCGACGTTGCGGTCGCAGGCCGAGGCGGAATCCGAGGGAATCCGCAAGGACGCCCGCGATGTCGCCAAGGACGTCCTGGACGACGCCCGCAAGACGGCGAAGGAGACCCAGCGGCTCCAGAAGGACGCGGAGAAATACCGCCGGGAGGTCTACGAGGCACAGGCCCGCCTCGCCGCGACGCAGGCCAGGATCGTCACCACGGACGAGACGGCACTGCTCCAGGAGGTGGGGATCTACGCCTACCGGCACCAGCTGCACGACGCTGTCGCCTACCGCAGCCGCCTCGACTCCCTGCAGGCGGAGATCAAGAGCCTCGCGCAGACCAACCAGGCGGTGCTCGGTGCGACGGACTGGACCGTCAACGGCTCCAAGCGCGAAGGCCAGAAGATGGTCCGCGACTTCTCCAAGCTCATGCTGCGCGCCTACAACGCCGAAGCCGACTACGCCGTTCGGAGCATGCGGCCGCACCGCCTGAACTCGCTGGTCGACCGTCTCCACAAGAGCCGGGAGACCATTGCGAAGCTCGGCGCGACGATGCACATCCGCATCTCCGACAACTACCACAGCGCCCGGGTGCGGGAGCTGGAGCTGACGTCGGACTTCCTGCAGAAGAAGGACGAGGAGAAGGAAGCCCAGCGCGAACTGCGGGCCCGCGAGAAGGAAGAGGCCGCGGTGCAGCGCGAGCTGGATCGCGAGCGGGAGAAGCTGCGGAAGGAGCAGGGCCACTACGAGGCCGCACTCCAGCGTCTCCGGGAGCGGGGCGACCTGGCGGCGGTCAGCGAGATGGAGGCCAAACTGGCCGAGATCGAGAGCGCGTTGCGCGATGTGGAGAGCAGGGCCGCCAACATCCGGACCGGCTACGTGTACGTCATCTCCAATGTCGGCGCCTTCGGCGACCGGATGGTCAAGATCGGCCTGACCCGTCGGCTCGAACCCCTCGAACGCGTACAGGAACTCAGCGGCGCTGCTGTGCCCTTCCGATTCGACGTCCACGCGCTGATCTTCAGCAAGGACGCCGTCGGCCTCGAAGCGCAACTCCACCAGACATTCGCCGCACGCAGGGTCAACCGCGTCAACGGCCGCAAGGAGTTCTTCTACGTCACCCCCGGCGACGTGCGGGACGCCCTGCAACGCTACGCCGGCCAGCACTTGGTGGAGTTCACCGAGGAACCCGAGGCGCTGGAGTGGCGGGCCAGCAGCGCCACATCGCCCCGTGCATAGGCACTCGTAGTGGCCGGCGCCTCGCCGCTCCCCGCGGCGCGGCGCCGGCGGAGCTGCCGTCGTCGGCCGGCCGGAACCGTCCGAAAGGGTCGAGCCGGGGCGAGGAGAGCGAAGGGGCTGACGTCAGAGTGTGTGAGAAGGAAGCCCGTTCATAGCCTCGCCGTTCGGGAACGCTAGCACCTACTCCGGGATCAGCGCTCGCAGATTCCGCGGGGTGATGACCACCGAGTCCGGGTGCAGGCCCTCCGGGCGCTCCATGCCGATGTACGTGACCGGGTCGGTCGGCAGGCTGCCGCCGTCCCAGAGGGTGCTCACCGTGCCCGGGTCCGCGGTCATCAGGTCGGTGAGCCAGCGCACCGTCAGGTACTCGCGCTCGACCACGCTGCGCAGCAGCGACGACACCGTCACACGGTGGCCCTCGACGCGGTTGCCCGACGGCATGCCCCGCAGGTAGAGGTGCAGCCACTTCGCCTGCCAGGTGCCGTCCCGCCCGCGCTGGAAGGCCAGCGGGAGCGCGACCCGGCCGGGGCCGCGAAGTTCCGACTTCATCCGCACGGTGCGGGGCTCGAACGGCCGCCCCTGCTGCTCCCGTTCACGCAGCATGAAGCCGAAGAAGGACTCCTCGACCTCCTCGAAGCCCTCACCGGAGTAGATGTGCACCTGCGGGACGATGAAGGTGCTGCGCACCGACGCGAGCCGCAGGTTGATGAATTCCGCCGCGCCTTCCGGGGCTTCGGTGATGTCGCCGGAGTGCTCGCCCTCGTACTGTCTGAGTTGGGTGTACGACAGCCACGCCGCCGTCCGGTAGCCGGCGTCGAGCAGTTGCGCGGACAGGTCGAAGTCCGTCGTCTCCTTGGCCTGCCTCCAGTGCACGAAGAACCGCAGCAGGTCCCCTTCGACCGGGGAGACCGAGCCGCGCGGCAGCGTGCCGAAGCCGCCCGCCGCCGCCCTGCCGCTGAGCGGAAGTGCCACGTCCAGCATGGCCGGGTCGATCAGCAGCCGTGCGGGACGCGGCAGCCGCCGCGCGATCTCGGTGTCCAGGGCGTCCGCGACGCGCTGCCGCTCGACCTCGGGTACGGGTCCGCGGGTGTCGGGCGCGACCCAGCCGGCTCCGCGGCGGTTGACGAAGACGCGCGTGCCGGACTGTTCACGGGCGGGCGGACCCGCACGCCCGAGGAGGTGTTCGCGCACCGCGAGCAGCACGCGGCCCGAGGCCCCCGCGGCAGCCTGCTCGGCCGCGGCCGCCACCGCTTCCCGCTCCTGCCGCGTGCCGCAGGACCGCAGCAGCCGGTCCAGCGCGCGCAGCAGCCGCCCCGGCGCCGCGGCCAGCACGTCTGCCGCGCCCACCACATCACCCGCGGCGAGCAGTTCCTCGACGCGGCTGTCGAACGACCGGGCGCGCAACTCGCCCCGCGCGACGGCGAACACCGAGGCGGCGCCGGGCCACTGCGGGTACTCGTGCGGGTGCAGCCGTTCGCCGAGCCGCTTGAACTCCTCGCGATGCGCGCCCACATCGGCCAGCTTCGCCGGGTCGGCGGCGACCACCGCGTCAAGTCCGGCCAGCAGCGCCCGCCGCACCGGCCGGCGCAGCGCCAGGAAGCGCGTCGGCTCCACCAGGCCGGCGTCACCGCCGGACAGCGTGCACGCCAGCCGCAGTACATCGGTCACCGTGTCGAGCAGCAGGCTCGCGTTCGCGGCGAGCCGCGCCCGGTTGATCTCGGCGCGGTTCTCCCGTACCGGAATGCGCTCCGGCTGCGCCCCGGCCACGCAGTGCTCGGCCAGCACCGCCAGGTCGCGGAGCCCTTCCCCGCCGAGCGGGGTGCTGCTGCCCGCCAGCGCCAGATACAGCGCCCGCACCTCGTCCTCCAGGGCCCCGCCGAGATGCAGCACGGTCACCCGGTCACCTGCCGCCGCGACCAACTCGCCGTGCACGGCCAGCATGTCCTCGTACGAGTGCTGGTATCTGCCGTACGCCGGCAGCGTCAGCAGATCGACCACCCCGCTGCTGAGCTGCTCGACCGTACGCTGCCGCACCGCCTCGTCGGCGAGGGCCTCGGCGATGCAGGACCACCAGAACTCCTGGGTGTCGGGGACGTTGGCGGGGAAGTCGACGAAGTAGGCGTTGTGCTGTACGTGGTCGCCGACCATTTCCTTCACGGCCGCCAGCGTCCGTGTCGCGGCGCCGGTGACCGCCGCGGGCTCCAGCCCCGCGAGACGGCGCCGCGCGTCGGCCGAGAGCGTGAAGCCGGCCGACATCAGCGCGGCGTCGAACTGCCTCACCGCGGTATCGCCTTGGCCCGCGACAGATGCCCCGGCAGGCGGCGCGGGAATGCGGAGGGTGTGCCGTACGACCATGCGTTCGAGATCCTGGACCACGCGGCAATGCTCGCAGTACGCAACTGGCCGCGCACGGGGATTTCGCCCGCCTTGGCGAGGGCGCCGCGGGCAAGTCAGCGGCCCCCCTCCGTCACACGGCGGACCACTCGTCCAGGCGGGCGGCCAACGCGGGGTCCCGGAGGCGCGTCCTCGGGCCCCTGGGCAGCCGCGGGTGATGCGGCGATGCGTGATACGAGGGGGCCGGGGAGCGGGTACGGGCGTTCGGTCGGGAGCAGGTGGGCGGCCTGCGTGCGGGAGCCTGTGCGGGTCAGTTCGTGGATCTCGTGGGCCAGTTCGGTGACGTCGTCGATGCCCACGGTCCACTCGTCGGCGTAGCGGTGGGACGCCTCGGCGCGCAGGCCGACTTGCAGGGAGCGGGGCGGCGTCGGGCGCAGGTCCAGGTCACGCTCCGGGTCCCATTGGACGCGCACGGGGCTGTGGCGCATGTCGCGCTTCCAGGCGTCCCGGGAGGCGTGGACGTGGCTGTCGTAGCTCGACAACGCGCTGTGGGCGAGGGCCCATTCGAAGCCGTCCCGGCGGATGCGGATGGCCAGCACCCGCTCCTGGCCCACGGCGGTACCCCAGGAGCTGCGGTACATCATCCAGAGGAAAGAGGGCTTGATCCACGTCATCCGGTCGCGGCTGTACCCGGCGGAGAAACGCCCGCCGGCGGCGGCCGGTTCGGCGACCGCCGGGGAATACGCCTGGTAGACGGTGATCGTCTCGGAGTCGTAGAGGGCGCGTATCTCGCGCGAGGGGACGGACACCCGTACATGCTCGCAACCGATGCCGCCCCGGGCCAGCAGGTTTCCTCCGGAGAGGTCGACGGGCCGGCCCAGGGGCGGGGAAGGTGGATCAGATGGCGGCCACCGGGCCGTCCCAGGCGTCCCGGTCCACCGTGATGGTGTAACCCTTGCGGGTCTCCTTGCTGTTGACGGTGTACTGGTGGCCTCGGCTGTGGCCGGTGAACAGCTTGGGGTCCCAGGGCCAGTCCGTCGTGGTGCTGGCCTTGCCGTCGTACAGCGCGTACCAGAGGTTGCCGGGCAGGTCGGTCTTGTCGGCCGCCGTGGCGATCGCCTTGGCGCTGGAGGTGCTGAAGCCGTAGTAGCCGGCGCGGTAGGTCTTGGCGCGCAGCGTCTTGGTGAAGGAACGCACGTACGCCAGAACGGCGTTGTTGCACGACGTGTTCGTGACCGTGTACGACTCCATGTCGAGGTAGATCGGCGAGCCAGCCTTCATGCCCAGCGCCGCGGCCTTGGCGACCGCGTCCTTGCCGTCGCTCGCGCCGAGCGCGGTGGCGGTGGCGGGGGTGATCTTCTCCGGGCTGGAGCCCGTCTGGCACGGCGGTTGGGCGCCGACGTAGATCGGGATGAGCTTCCACCCCGCGGTGTTGACCGTCTTCACCCACGACGCGGTGAGGTTGGGCTGCGCGCAACCCCGGTTCCTGCCGCCGATGTAGACGGCCGCCCCGCTGTAGTAGCCGTCCGCCTTCCACGCCTTCATCGCGGCCTGCGAAGGAGCCGTGCAGGCGTCGAATGCGCGACCCGTGAAGGTCTTCTGCGCCGGCCAAGTGGTCGCGGCCATCGACGACTGCGCGAGGACGACACCCCCGGCCACCACCGCTGCCCCCGCGGTGGCCCAGGCGATGTACCGCCCCTTCTTGGACAAACGGTGCTTGGACAAGCCCCCACCCTCATTCTTCTGCGGCCCTCGGCCGCTGCCCTTCCCCCGTAACTCGGCTACGCCGAAGGCCTGATCGTAGAGCACCCGGCCGACGCGCCGAGCGCCGCCCGCGGGCGGCGCTATCACGGTCAGCGTGACCGGTGGCGGCGGGCCGCGGCGGTGCTGTGGCGGCGGCCGTGGCGGCGGGGTCGCCCGCGCGAGGAGCCCGCGGTTTCGGGCGCGCGTTCCTGCCGGTCCTGCGGGGCTTCGTCCTCGGCTTCGGTCTCGGCGGGCTCGGCTTCCCCCGGTGCCTCCTCCGCGGATTCGGCGGCCTCGCCGGTGGCCTTCCCGGCCGTTTCCGCCGCGTCCCCGGTGGTCGTCGTCGCGGTCGCGGTGATGTCATCGGCGGCGTCGTTCGCGGTGCCGGCCACGTCCTGTGCGGCCTCGCCCGCGCCCTGGCCGACCTTCTCGGTGGCTTCGCCCGCGCCTGAGCCGACCTTCTCGGTGGCTTCGCCCGCGCCCGAGCCGACCTTCTTGGTGGCTTCGCCCGCGCCCGAGCCGACCTTCTCGGTGGCTTCGCCCGCGCCTGAGCCGACCTCTTCGACCGCCTCGCCCGCGCCCTGGCCGACCTCCTGCACGGCTTCTCCCGCGCCTGAGCCGACCTTCTCCACGGCTTCGCCGGCGCCCGAGCCGACCTCCTCGACGGCCTGGCCCGCGCCCTCGCCCAGTTCGCCGACCGCGCGGCCGGTGCCGTCGGCGACCGACTGGACCGCCTCGCCCACCGGGCGGGTGATCTGTTCGAGGATCTGCGGGTTGTGGTCGATGGTGCGCAGGACGGCGCCGATGATCTCGGCCACATTGTCGAGGCGCACCTTGAGCAGGGCCTGTGCCTGGACGCCCTTGATGTCGAGTTCGACGCGGCCCAGGGCGACGTTCACGCCGACGTCGAGCTTCAGCAGGTCGAGCACTTCCGCGTGGAGCGCCACCCGGGCCTGGAGATCCTCGACTTCGAGGTCGATCTCGTCGACGTGCAGGTCCGGGACGTCGAGCAGGACGTCCGGCTCGCCCTTCGGCTTGCGCGCCTCCCGCGGCAACTCCATCTCGTCCTCGGACACTTCGTACGTCTCTTCGTCCGCTTGCGCGTCACCGTCGTCCACGGTCAGCCGGCCTCTTCCTCTTCGTCGTCCTCGTACTCTTCTTCGTCGTCGTCCTCTTCCTCCTCGGCCTCCTCCGCTTCCATGGCCTCCTCGTGGGTCTGTACGACCTCGCCGTCGCGGATCTCGCCGCGCCAGCCCTCGGCCTCCTCCTCGGCGAAGGTCACGTACCGCTGGAAGTGTTTGAAGTCCAGCCGGGCGCGGCGGCCTTGGGCACGCCAGAGGTTGCCGGTCTTCTCCACGATGCCGGCCGGGTGGTAGACGAGGACGAGGATGATCCGGGTGAGCGTCGGGGTGATCTCGTGGAAGCTGACGGCGCCCTGCGTGCTGCCCAGGGCGCCCTCGGACGTCCAGACGATGCGGTCGTCAGGGAGCTGCTCCTGGACGGTCGCCTTCCATTTCCTGGTCGACGGGCCGATCTTGACCGTCCACTCGCTGGTCGCCTCGTCGCCGCGCTCGGCCTGCCGGACGCCCTTGGTGAAGCCGCTGAAGTTCTCGTACTCGGTCCAGTGGTCGTACGCGGTACGCAGCGGCACCCCGACGTCGATCGTCTCGATGATGGTCGTGGCCTTGGTGTCCTCCGACGTGTCGTCGTCGCCGCCCGAACTGCCGCCGGAGACGGCGTCCTTGATCTTGCCGGTGACGCCGCTCTTGATCTCCTCGCCCTTCTCGGCGGCGATCGCCTTGGCCGGCGACTCACCGTGCAGGACGCGCTTGCCGACCTTCGGCACGGTGCCGCTGTCCTCGTCGACGTCGATGAACTTGTCGGCCGCCTCGGTCAGCCGGCTCCCGGCCTTGCGGGCGACATGCTTCGCTCGGGCGCTGAGGTACTGCCCGAGTTCGTGCTTGAGCAGCTGCATCGGGCCCGGGTCGGCTTCCTTGGTCTTCTGGTCGGTCGCCATCAGCGGTCACCTCTCCTTGCGGGCACGCGGCGTCGTCTTCTTGGCGGGCCGGCTCTTCTTCGCCGTCGTCTTCTGCGCGGGCGACGGCTTCTTCGCGGCCGGTCCCTTGGCCGTCGGCTTCTTGGGTGTGGGCTTCGCGCCAGCCGCGCGCTTCTTGGGCTTGGCCTTGGCGGTCGGCGCGGCCTTCTTGGCGACCCGCTTCGGCTCGGGCGGCTCCGGCGGCTCGTCCTCGTCCGCGTCGTCCTCGTCCTCGTCCTCGTCGGCGTCCTCGGCGTCCTCGGCGTCCCCGGCGTCCTCGGACCCGTCCTCTTCGTCCTCGTCGTCGGCGGGTGCGTCGCCCAGCGCGAGGGTGCGCTTCTGGATGGCGTCGGTGAGCGCCGTGATGCCGCGGCTCGTCACCGAGGAGGCCGCGCCGCGGGCGGCCCGGCTCAGGGCGCCGTGGCGGCCGTCCCCGTCATGGCCGCTGCCGCTGTCGGCCTCCGCGTCGCCTTCGCCCTGCTCGTCCGCGTCGCCGCCCTTGAGGGCCGCCGGTACGCCCGGCATCTTGCGCAGGCCGCCTGCCACCAGTCCGCCCGGCCGCAGGCCCTTGCCGGCCAGCAGTGCCGCGGCGGTGAGCGCCAGCTGCCCTTTCTTGCCGCGGCCGAGCACGTAACCTCCGGCCACGGCCGCCGCCAGGCCGAGGTTCCTCGGTTCGCCCATCACGCTTCGCCTTCTCACTGTCGAATCGGGTGCTCCGAAAGGTGCTCGGAAAGAGTCCCCGCCGCGGAGGAAGCCCCCGCGGGCCTTGCGGGCCGTCGCCCCGGGCCGGCGCGTTCGCGGGCAGCACTCACCCGTCCCCGCCGCCGGACGCAGTTCGCCTGCCTTCCCCGGGGACCGCGTCGGAGCAGCAGCTCCGCCGCCCTACCTGCAAGTCTGGTCCTCTTCCGCGGATCCGCATCTGGGAGAGGCGGCCACGCCTCGTCGCTCCCGCTCCCGGTCCCGGCGACCTGCGACCTGCGACCTGCGACCGGCGGCCGGCACCGGCGGCCGGCTCCCCGCGGCCGCCGCGCGAGGCGGATGGCGCGCGGGCCGCTCCGTCCGACAGCCGTCCCAGCCGGACGGGTGACGGCCCGCGTCACCGATTTCTCCCGCTTCTTCCGCAAAGCTGTCGCTGCCATTCGGGCTGCGCCGAGCATTCGATGGCGACAGCCGCAGCGAAGGGGCTGCGGCAGGCGCACACTAGGAGCAATGACAAAGCCAGCTGCACAGAAGCGCCATCTGCCCACCAGTCCCTTCAATGCCCCGGTCGCGCCGCCTACCAAGCACTTCGCCGCGGGCGACCAGGTCGCCCACGACATCTACGGCCTCGGCCGGGTCACCGAGACCGAAGAGGGCGTCGCGGCGCTCGTGGACTTCGGCTCGGCGCGGATGCGGATCCTGAGCCCTTACACCAAGATGTACAAGCTCTAGGAACCGCGACCGCTCTCCCCGGCCACGGCACACCACCAGGACCCTTCGGGGACCTACGAAGAAAGTCGGACCTCCCATCGATGTGACCTCGCTTTTCTCCGCACTGGAAGAGCAACCCCACCGTTCCGCTTCGTCCTCGCCGCCTCCGACGGCGGATCTTTTCCGGGCCCCGGACTTCGAGGAAGACGAGTCCGGCCTGCTCGAGGACGCACAGGGGCTCGCCTAAGCCGCCCGTGCGGTGGCCATGGCTGTCCACGGCGCTCCGGTGAGGAGTGCGGCCGCCTCGGTCCGTGCCTCGTCCAGCCCGACGCCGCTCGCTCGGAACCCCGCC
This sequence comes from Streptomyces sp. NBC_00433, assembly GCA_036015235.1. Taxonomy (NCBI): domain Bacteria; kingdom Bacillati; phylum Actinomycetota; class Actinomycetes; order Kitasatosporales; family Streptomycetaceae; genus Streptomyces; species Streptomyces sp. NBC_00433. The sequence continues at coordinate 5,139,974 of CP107926.1, forward strand.
ACGCGGGGGTGACCGAGCGGCGGACGGCGGCGAGGCACGGCAGGCGGTCGTGTGTCTGTACGGGGCCGCGGGAGCCGACCTACCTCGCGGACCCGGCGCGGCGGGCTGCCCGCGTCAAGACGCGAGCCGGTTCAGGGCGGCGGCTGTGATGTCTGCCACGTAAGTGGGGTCGTCACTGGGCTGGCCGGTGAGTTCGACGATGGCGACGTCGTGGCCGCCGCGGATGACCGCGACGCCGCCCGCGACGCTGCCGTCGCCGTTGAAGGTCGGATACCACGTGCCCTTGCCGCCCGTGACGCTGATCGCGTGGCCCTGGCCGTAGTACCAGTGGCCCTCGGGCTCGTCCTGGCAGTCGCGCACCACCGCGTTGAGCTGCTTCTCGTAGGAGGCGGCCGCCGTGTTGGTGGAGCCCTCGGCGGCGGACTCGGCCAGCCGGGTGTCGCTGGTGTCGAAGGCCCAGGTCACATCGGCGAAGGCGGCGGCCTTCCCCTTGGTCAGCGTACGGATCGTCGCCTCGCCGGAGCAGGCCGAGAGGCCCTGCGCCCCGGTCAGGTCCACGGTCGCGCCGACCGGGGACAGGCCCTGCTGGAAGAAGTCGTCGCTCTGGACGAGGTCGTCGGAGCCGAGGCCGGGCTGCGCGAGAGCCGCGGCACGTGTGGTGACCGGTGCGGCGGCCGGTGCCGCGGCCGGGTGGCCCTGCGAGCCGGCGCCCTCGCTGGCAGTGGCGGGGTGCATGCCGATGGCGACGTGGCTGTCTTCCGCGCGCCGCCGCATCGAGCGGGCAGGGCCGATGTCTACGCCCTGGGTGCCGTGGCGTACGAACTGCTCACCGGCCGCAAGCCGTTCGGCTCGGCCGGGCGGGCCATCCTGACGCCGGAGCAGGCGGCGACGTCCTCGCCGCCCGCGCTGCCAGGGGAGTTGGCGGTCCCGGACGGCATCGAGGCACTTCTCCGCGCCGCGTTGGCCGTCGATCCCGACGACCGCCCGCAGACCGCCGGGGCTTTCGCGGACGCGCTGCTGTCACCGGGCGGAAAGCAGTGGGCGCCACCCGGGCCCGAGGGCCGGACGTCCGAGCGCACGACCTCCGCGCGCCCGGCGCCTCCCGCGGTCTGGCTGTCCGCGGTCGTCGTCCTCCTGGTGACGGCCGTGCTGACCTGGCGGCTCGGCTGACGAAGGCCCCGACCGCAGCCGCGGTCGGGGCCTTCGATCATGCGCGCGCCGTCAGGCCGGGTGCGGCCGGTTGTGCAGGAAGGCGGCCAGCCAGGCGGGTTCGGTGGTGAGGGGGGCGGGCCCGCCCCCCTTGGACAGTGCCGCGGTCACCGTGTAGCCGCCCGGCAGGTAGCCGGTGGAGCGGGTGCCCGCGGTGTAGCCGGTGCTGTCGAGGACGACGTCGTAGGTGCCCGGCGCCACGTCCCGCGTGCTGAGCAGGACGGTCAGTGCGGTGCCGTCGGCGCTGACGGAGACGGGGGCCGCCATCAGGTAGTCGCTGGCCCGCTGCCCGTCGTGTGCCAGCGCCACCTCGGTGCCGAGCGTCAGGTTGCTGCCGTGGACCACCACCTGGTTGTCCGCGCCGGTCGGCCCGGAGGCGGGCGCGACCGAGGTCACGTCGGCGGCCTTGCGCGGTGTCGTGCACTGGGAGCTGCACACGCCCTGCATCGTGTACTGCACGGGCGGACTCGTGTTGCCGGGGCTGAGGAGGAAGACCACCTGGGTCGCGGCGGCGCTGCCGCTGATCTGGCAGCCGTAGTGGGAGCCGGCCCCGTTGCCGACGCACTGGTAGGCGTAGTCGTAGCCGGTGCCGTTCCAGCCGGCGCCGCTGTAGAGGCCCAGCGCCGGGGTGCCCGCGGCGTCGCTGTCCGTCATGTAGACGTCGAAGGCCTGCCGCGGCTTGACCTGCATCACCCCGCAGAAGGCTGTGGCGGTCTCGGTCAGGCTCCCGCCGCGCGGTGCGAAGCCGTCGGGGGAGAGGGAGTTGTCCGTGCACTGCGGCACCCAGCCGGACGCGGTGCCCACCCGCCAGGTGTCCACGTGGGCGGGGATCGGCGTGCCCGCGTAGCCGGAGGCGAGGACGGCGACCACGTAGGACGCGGAGCCGCTCACCCGGCAGGAGGCGCCCTGCTGCCAGCACACGATCTCGCCCGTGGCGTCGACGACGAGCAGCACGGTGCCGCCGGTCGCGGCGTCCGGGGTCCTCGCCGCCAGCCACAGCTTGTCCGTGGCGGCGGCCTCGACGCGCAGGCAGCGGGAGTCGAGGGCGGAGGTGAAGGTGTAGCCGGTGGACTGGCCGCCGACGGTCAGCGTCGAGGGGGCGGCGCAGGCGGCCGTGGCCGACACGTCGCGGCGGACCAGGTGGTAGGTGTCGGCGCCGCTCGTGCCGACGAGGACGGCCGTGTAGCCGGTGCCCGCGGTGAACCGGCAGGTCGTCGTGGAGCTGCCGACGGTCGAGCACACCTGGTCGCCCGCGGCGTCGTAGACCCTGACGGACGCGTTGACCCGGTTCGCGGTGTTGGTGTAGTCGAACATCTCCGCCGTGGCGTGGCCGCTCGCGGGAAGGGCCAGGCAGGCGGTCTGCCGGTCGGCGGTCAGCTCGACCTGCGTACCGGTGGAGCCGCCGAAGGGCGACTGCGGCCAGGCGGCGCAGCCCGCGGCGTCACCGGTGCGCTGGACGACCAACCCGTAGACACCGGGGTGGGGCGCCGTCAGCACGACACGGAAGGGGGCGGTGCCGGTCAGCTTGCAGACGGCGAAGCGGTATTCGTTCTCGCACTGGCTCACCCCCTTGGCGTCGTAGACCGTTTCGACCGGGTCCCACCCGCCGTCGGAGGAAGTCGCCGCCAGGTAGAGCCCGTTGCCGGACGCGGTCGGCAGCGTCAGGCAGTCGCGCCGGCCCGCCGCGGTCAGGTCCACGCTGACCGGGCCGCTCCCGAAGCCCGTGTCGGACCCGGCCACGCACCCCGCGGTCTGCGTGGGGGACATGAAGACCGGTGAGAACGCGGTGTCGTCGAGGTAGTCCGGCCGGAAGACCATGGCGTACGTGCCGGCCGCGGGGAAGGTGCAGGAGGCGGCGCCCTTGCGGCAGAACCGCGTGCCGTCCTGGTGGTAGACGCCCGTGCCGCCCACGTCGTACGTGCCGGCCGCGGGCACCTGGAGCAGCCAGCAGGGGTCGGGCGAGCCCGCCGGTGCGGTGCCGTACGCCTGGGGCGCGAGCGGCGTGCAGCCCGCCGGGTCGGACAGCCTGGCGACCCGCAGGGTGTAGGTGCCGGTGTAGCCGGACCCGCTGCGGGTGATCGCCCGGTAGGGGCCGCTGCCGGTCAGGACGCAGCCGTCCTGCTCGGAACCGTCGCCGCTGTCGGTCGAGCAGCTCGGGGCGCCCGAGGGGTCGACGATCGTGGTGGTGACGTCGCCGTAGGAGTCGGTGGTCGCGGTGAGGTCGATACGGTCGCCGGCCGTCCCCGTGAACGGCTGGCAGTCCGTCTGGACAGGGGAGCCGAGGGTGCGGTGCAGCAGCGGCAGGTCGTAGGCCGTGCCGGCGGTGGCCGCGCAGCCGCTCGTGGCGGTCAGCGGGACGAGGGAGAGCACGTAGGGGGTGGCGTCGAAGGTCGAGGTGTTCCCCAGCAGCAGGGTGTAGGTGCCGGCTCCCGGCAGGGTGGTGCAGGTCGCGTTGCGGGTGTCGCCGCAGACCTGGGTGCCCTGTGCGGTGAGCAGCGACCAGGACGCGCTGGTGCTGGTGGACTCGTCGCCGTGCAGGGAGACCAGCACGGGCCCGGCCGGCAGCGCCACGGTGCGGCAGGCCGCACCGCCGAGCGGCACCGTGCCCGACACCACCGCGGAACCCGGGTCGCCGAAGGGCGCGGGGGCGAGCGCCGCGCAACCCGACGGGTGCGACAGCCGGTTCACCGCCACGCTGTAGGTGACGGCCTGCGCGAGGATGTCCCGCAGCAGCATCCGGTAGGGGGCGTCGCCCGTCAGGGCGCAGGTGGAGACGTACCGGTCGAGGCCGCAGACCTCGGTACCGTTCGCGTCGTAGACCGTGCCCTGGAGCTCGTAGGGCAGGCTGCCCAGCCGCAGCAGGTCGCCGCTGCCGGCGCCGTCGCCGAGCGCGTAGCAGGACGAGGCGGCGCCGGCGGCGAGCGAACCGGTCAGCGGCGCGCTGTCGAAGGCCAGGTCGGACGCGGCGAGCGCGGTGCAGGGCGAGGACTTCAGCGAGGACACCGCGAGGGTGTAGCTGCCGGGGGCGAACACGGCGGTGACCACCAGCGTGTAGGTGCCGGCCGGACCCGTCGGGCAGGCCGTGGGCCCCGACGACGGGGAGCACAGCTGGTCGGTGCCGTCGGGGCCGGTGAGCACCCCGTCGATGAAGCCGTCGCCGGTCGAGGCGAGCTGGACGGTCAGTACGTCGCCGGCCGCGGCGGTCGTGACGGTGTACGTGTCGCTGGCGCCGTCCGCGATCGACGCGCAGACCCGCACGGTGTCGAGCGCCAGCGGACCGCCGCAGCTCGTCGCCTGGATGTCCTTCGCGGGAGCCGAGGCGGCGGCACGGGTCGCGGCCGTGGCACGCAGCGCCTTCACCTTGGCCGCGGAGAGGGCGGCGGGCTTCTGCGGCTTCCGGAGCGGCTTCCGGAGAGACTTCTGCGGCGGCTTCTGAGCGGTGGCGCCCGGCTTGGCGGGCGCGGGCCTCTGCTGCGTGGCCGGCGCGGCCGCGGCTGTGTGCGCCGCGGCGGACACGGCACTGGTGGCGGGCTCGGCAGCCCCCGGCCGTGCGGTGGCCTGGGTGGGCCCGGCCCATCCGAGCAGTGCGGCGGCGAGGCTGGTGACCACGACCGTGAAGGCGGCGGTGCCCGATCTTCTTCGGCGGTTTTTCCGGCGCAGGCCGGCGGTCGGCACGTGAGACATGCGGTCCCCCCCTGGAGACACAGCCCCGCCCCCCGTGACAGCCACGGGGGCCACTCAGGGCCCGCGAAGCCTATCGAGCACCTCTGTCACGGCGGTCAGCGAGGTGGGGGCAGCACGTCGCGCGGCCCCCTGCTGAGCGGCGGTTACACCCGCGCGGACAAGCCGCCGGCGGCGGAATACGGCCACCCGGGCACCGACCGAAGGCTCGCGGCGCCGGACGCGACCGCGGCCGGGACCGGCACCGACCGCGACCGCGTGGTGCCGGCGTGGCCGGCCGGCGGGAAGCCGGCCGCCGCGCCGGTCGTCGGCGTCAGCACGGTCGGGCGACTGGACGAGGCGATCGCGGGGGTGTCGCTGGAGCCGACCGCCGAGCAGCGCGAGCGCGTGGACCGCGCGGTGTGAGCCGTCAGGCCGCGGGCGCCGGCCGCACGCCGGTCGGCACGTCGGGGTCGAAGGCCGCGCCCACGACGATCGCCTCCATGTCCCGCATGAGGGCGGCGACTTCGTCGGCGGAGACGTGGTGGGTGTCCACGTGGAATTCCAGCTCGACCGTGTCCAGGGCGGTGCCGACCTGGATCATCAGCTTGTCGAGATACCGCGGGAAGGGCTCGCCCCATTGCAGGGCGCTTTGCCCCCGCAGGGCTTCGAGTGCGTCCCGGGCCGGCACCTCGGGGCCGGGCGGCTCGATGCCGATGCCGAACCTGCGGTCGTTGAACAGGCAGGAGGTCTCCACCACTTCGCCGCGCTCCCGGTCGATCCGGGCGCGCAGCTCCTCCAGTTGGGCCGGGTCGTAGTAGGCGTACTTCGAGCAGAGCGCGGAGGCCCGCCGCGTGCGGTCCACCGCCTCGTCGAAGGAGGCGCCGGCGACGTCGACCGTCAGAAGGCCGTTCACGGAGAGCGGATGGGACACGTCGGCCAGGCCCGGCCGGAAGCGGTTGCCGACCACCACCTGGATCAGCGCCGGGGTGATGCCGGTCAGCCGTGCCACGGCCACCGCGTAAGCGGCCAGCAGCACCGAGGACGTCGAGCTGCCGACCCGGGCCGCCACCGCCTTCGACGCCAGGTGCAGGGCGCGTGAGGTGAAGGTCCCCCGCCGGTAGCGCGGTTCGCCCCGGTCCACGTGCGGGCCGAACCGCCGGGGCCCGGCCGAGCGCAGCAGCCGCTCCCAGTGGCGCAGCGAGAAGTCGTTCTGCCGCCGGGCGGACGGTGTGCGCTGCAAGGCCGCGAGCTCCAGCGGCCCCAGCGCCGACGCCGGGTTCTTCGCCTCGCCGGTGACGGGGTCGCGCTCGCCCAACTCACCGAGCATGACGGCGATTCCGCTGCCGTCGGTGGCGATGTGCGAGATCGTCACGACCACATGGGTGACCGTGCCGCGGCAGCGCACCGCGGCCATCCGGATCGGCCACTCCTCGGCGTGGTCGAACGGCGTCGCCTCCCACCGGTCGGCCAGGTCCCGGGCGATCAGGTCCGGGTCGCCGCCGTCTTCGACGTCGACGATCCCCAGCGCGGCCGTGCCCGAGCCCGCCACCTCCTGGACCGGGCCGCCGTCCGCGCCGGGCCGGATCCGGGCCCGCATCGAGGCGTGGCGGCACATGAAGAACCGCAGCTCCGACGCGAGGTCCCGGACCGTCCTGCCGTCGGCCACGGGCACGGCGCCGCCCATGCTCATCGAGGTGCCGGCCTGCTCCATCAGCGTCCAGACCTTGCGCTGCCCCCAGGTCAACCCGCCGACGCCGCCGCCTGGCCCCTCGAACGGCACGACGACCTGATCCGTCATCTCCGCCCCGCCCACGATCGTCCTCGAAACCGGTTCAGCCATCGACCGCAGTCCCCTCGAAGTCCAGGCTCCCCTGCCCGGCATCATCTTCAGACAGCGGTCCGGGCGCCACAAGACTCTGAGGATATGTGGTAAGAAATGCATTCTTCCGGTCCGGAAGGATGACCGATCCGTGTAAGTGGCCGTCAGTTCGGCCCGTGGGGTCGCCGGTCGGTCACCGCGAGCCGGCGGGGACCGGGTTGGACCAGATGTCGATCACGACCTGGTGGTGGGCCGGGACGGCCGCGGACGTACGGTTCGCGTAGTTCCGGTCGACCCGTGCCGCCTCGGTCGCGTTCGGCTTGGCGTTGAGGCACGAAGTGCCGGGGCCGTGGCCGGACATGATCTCGGAGCACGGGCCGCTGTAGTGGTCGGGCAGCCCGAGGATGTGGCCGGTCTCGTGCGCCATGATCCGGGTCATGTCGTAGCCCTCGGCCACCGCCTCCTGGCCCAGTTGCGACTGCCCCCGGCCGCCCGGGAAGATCGGTCCCAGCGTCGTCTGGGGCCACCCGCTGGTCGCGACGTAGACGAAGTCCGCCGAGCTGGACGAGCTTGCCGGCTGAAGGTGCACGTTGTGCACCGCGGCGTTCCAGTTCTGCACGCCCTGCGCGATCGCGCCCGCCCACTGGCCCGCTCGGCTGGCGTCGTAGGTCAGGGTGACCACTGCCGCCGCACTCGCCGTCGGCGCGGACTGCGCGGCTTGCGCGGAGGCGATACCTGATGTCGTGCCCAGCATGGCGGGGATCAGCGCCGCCACGGCGACTATTCGCTTGATCATGAGACTCGTGCGCCTCCTTGGCATCAGTTGTGCCGGTGAGCAACAAGGGCACCATGCCGTGCGCGGGCTCCACAAGTACCGCGCTGCGAAGAGCTGTTGAGCGGGGATCCGCCTCGGCGGCGGTGGCCGTTTCGACCGGTGATCGAGGAGGAGGGCACCACATGGCGGATGATGGGAGCGACGGGGGAGCAGCGGACGTGAGGGGCGGAGCGGTGGCAGACAGCGAATCCATCCGGTCGGGGTCGGGGTCGGGGTCGGACGTCAGGGCGGCCGAGCCGGTGCCGGTGCCTGCGACGGCACCGGTGCCGAACGCCGAGGCAGCGGCCGGGACGGCGACCGGGTCCGGGACTGCGAATGGCGCCGCCGAGACCGAGACCGCCACCGAGACCGAGGCCGCCGCCGGGGCCCCGAACGCCGCCGGGGCCGCCAAGCCGCGGCGGGCGGTGCGGCGGCGGTTGGGTGGGGCCGTCGTCTTCCTCGTCCTCGTGCTGCTGTTCGCCCTGCCCTGGTGGACGCTGTTCGGGTCCGGCGTGGACTGGCCCCTGCCGGTCTTCCTGGCCGGCACCGTCGTCTTCGCCGTCTGGCTGGTGTCCTTCCCCTTCCTGATGGCCGCGGGCCACGGGCGGCGGCGGGCCGACCGGGCGGCCCGCGTGGCGGACACCAGCCTCGGGATGGTCTGGGTGCTGTTCACCTGGTCGGTGCTCGGCGGCCTGGCGCACCTCGTGCTGATCGGGCTCGGTGTCGGCGGCGCCGACCGGGCCAGGACCGTCGCCGCGGCCGTCGCCGCCATCTCGGCCGTCCTGCTGGCCTGGGGACATCACGAGGCCATGCGCGTGCCCCGCGTGAAGCGGGTGGACGTGCACGTCCCCCGGCTCGGCGGCGGCCTGGACGGGACCCGCGTCGTCGTCCTGGCCGACACCCACTACGGGCCGATCGACCGGGCCGGCTGGTCGGCGCGGGTCACCGAGGCGGTCAACGCGCTCGACGCGGACGTCGTGGTCCACGCGGGCGACATCGCCGACGGCACCCCCGTCCAGCGCCGGGAGCAGTCCGCGCCGCTCGGGGCGATCCGCTCGCGGCTGGCGAAGGTCTACGTCACCGGCAACCACGAATACTTCGGCGAGGCCCAGGGCTGGCTCGACCGCATGGCCGAGCTGGGCTGGGAGCCGCTGCACAACCGCCACGTCGTGGTGGAGCGCGGCGGCGACCAGCTCGTACTCGCCGGGGTGGACGACGTGACCGCCGAGTCCTCCGGCCTGGCAGGGCACCGCGCCAACCTGATCGGCGCGCTGGCGGGCGCGGACCCGGACCGCCCGGTCCTGCTCGTCGCCCACCAGCCCAAGTACGTCTCGCAGGCCGCGGCCGCCGACATCGACCTCCAGGTCTCCGGGCACACCCACGGCGGCCAGATCTGGCCGTTCAACTTCCTCGTCAGGATCGACCAGCCCGTGGTCCACGGCCTGAGCCGGCACGGCGGCCGGACACAGCTCTACACCAGCCGCGGCACCGGCTTCTGGGGCCCGCCCTTCCGGGTCTTCGCACCGAGCGAGATCACCCTGCTCACCCTCCGCTCGGGCGCCGGGCAGCCCCTCGCCGGCCGCGCGGACGCCCCCGGGGCCGGCGCCTGAGGGCTGCGGCCCCGCCGTCCGCGGCGGATCGGAGCGCGGCGCCGGACGCGGTGCGCCGCACGACGGAGGGTCGTCCTGACCCACGGCCCGCGGCGCGCGGCCACCGGTCGTCCGTCCGGTCCGGCTCCGCGGGCGGCCGGCGCCGATCGCCGTCCTCGGGCCGCCCGAACCCGGCTCGGCGTTCACGCGGGAGAGTGGACTCGGGTGGCTCTCCGCCCGGTGCGGGGGATACGGGAGAGGGGGCTGGTGATCATGAGGCGTGATCCTCCAACTCCGTCAGACCCTCCTCCTCCGCCGCGGCCTGCTGCCCGGCGTCGGCTGTCTCGCGCTGCTGTCCCTGCTGCCCGCCGCGGCCGCCACGTCAGCCTCGGCCTCGCCCGCTTCCGCGGCCTCTTCCCCGACCGCCCGGCCGGCTCCCCCCGTAGCCCGGCCGGCCACTCCCGCCGAGCGGCGCACCGCGGCGTACCTGGCCGCGATCCAGCAGCGGCCTGCCGCGCTGGACGCCTTCTTCCGGGCGCTGCCCAAGGGCGGCGACCTGCACAACCACCTGTCCGGTGCTGCGTCGACCGAGTTTCTGATCCAGCTCGCCGGGGAGGACGGCCTGTGCGTCGACACCTCGTCGCTCACCGCGCTGCCACCGCCGTGCGGCGCGGGCACCCGGCCGGCCACCGAGGCCCGTACGGACACCGCCTTCCGTGACGCGATCCTGCGCGCCTGGTCCATGCAGGACTTCCCGGCCGGCGAGTCGGGGCACGACCACTTCTTCGACGCCTTCGGGAAGTTCGGCGAGGTGACCTGGCGAAACCGGGGCAAGCTGCTCGCCGACGTCGCCGACTCCGTCGCGCGGCAGAACCAGTCGTATCTGGAGACCATGATCACCCCGGCCTCCGACGCCGCCAGGGCGCTCGCCCAGGAGGTCGGCTACGACGCCGACTTCGCCCGGATGCACAGCAAGCTGGTCGCCGGCGGCAAGCTGGACAAGCTCGTGGCGACCGCACGGGACGAGGCGGACGCGGGCGACAGGGAATTCCGCGACGCCGAGCACTGCGGCACCGCGGCCGCGGCGCCGGGCTGCCGCGTCACCGTCCGCTGGATCTCGCAGGCCTCCCGCGGCACCGCGCCCGAGCGGGTCTTCACGCAGCTGGCGCTCGGCATGCGGCTGGCCGAGCGCGACCCCCGCTTCGTCGCGGTGAACCTCGTGCAGCCCGAGGACTGGGACAGCTCGCTGCGCGACTACAGCCTGCAGATGCGCATGCTGGACTATCTGCACGGCGTCTACCCCCGGGCCCACATCACCCTGCACGCAGGGGAACTGGTGCCCGGCCTGGTCAAGCCCGAGGACCTGACCTTCCACGTCCGCGAGGCGGTGCTGACCGGCCAGGCCGAGCGCGTCGGCCACGGCGTCGACCTGGTCCACGAGGACGACTGGCAGCAGCTCGCCCGCACCATGGCCGCACGCGGCATCGCGGTGGAGGTGCCCTTCACCAGCAACGCGCAGATCCTCGGCGTCAAGGGCGCCGACCACCCCTTCAACACCTACCGCGCCTACGGCGTACCCGTGGTGCTGGCCACCGACGACCCCGGCGTCTCGCGCATCGACATCAGCCACGAATACGCGTACGCCTCCCGGACCTACGGCCTCGGCTACCCGGTGCTCAAGGACCTGGCGCGGGCCTCCCTGGAGTACGCCTTCCTGCCGGGGCGCAGCCTGTGGGCCGCCCGCGGCCGCTACACGGTGGCCGGCCCCTGCGCCCAGGAACGCCCCGGAGCCGCACGGCCGGGCAGGCCCTGCGCGCGGTTCCTGGCGGGGAGCCGGAAGGCGTCCCTGGAGTGGCAGGAGGAGGGCGCCTTCGCCCGCTTCGAGCAGCAGCACGCGGCGCGTCCGTAGCGCCCCGGCCGCCGTCTCCCGGCGGCCGGCACGCGCGGCCGGCGGGAGGCGGGGCTCAGGGGCGGTTCAGGCCCCAGGTCTGGAGGGCGTAGGGGCGGCCCTTCTCCTCGCCCTCGATCAGCGGGAGGTCGAGGAGGTCGAAGCCCGCCTTGGCGGCCACGGTCACGCTCGCGGTGTTCTCGGCCTCCAGCTCCAGGACCACCTGCTCCGCGCCGAGCTGCTCGAAGGCGTACGCGGCCATCACCCGCACCGCCCGCACCGCGAGGCCCCGGCCGCGGTGGGCGGGGCCGACCGCGTAACCGATCTCGGTGCCCTCGGGGCCGTGCTTCAGCATCACCTCGCCGAGCGGTTCGCCGCCGTCCTCGGTGATGGCGAGCAGCACGGCCGTGCCCTCCGCCCGCAGCTTCCTGGCCCGGTCGAGCCGGGCGCGGGCGGCCGCCGCGTCGAAGGGCGAGACGATCGGCGTCCAGTACGCGATGTCGGGGTGGTCGAACAGGTCCGGCATCGCGCCCGTGTCCGCTTCCGTCCAGTCGCGCAGGACGAGCCCTTCCCCCGCCAGCTCGATCCGGTCGGGGAAGAGTGACGCTGCGCTGTTCATGGTGGACCTCCCGGGTCAGGTGTTCTCTGCGGCCGTCGGCGGACCGTGCGGCCCGGCCAGCCGGTCGAGCAGGCCGGCCAGTGCGGTCCGCTCCGCGGCCGTCAGCTCCGCGGCGAATTCGGCGTCGACGGCGTGGGCGAGGTCGCCGCAGGTCGCGAGGAGTTGGCGGCCGTGTGCGGTGAGGGTCAGGACCTGGCGGCGGCGGTCGCCGGGGTCCCGCACCCGCTGGATCGCGCCGAGCTTCTCCAGGTGGTCGGCCAGGGCCACGACGAGGCTGGGCGCGACGCCCATCACACCGGCGACCTCCAGTTGCGACGACGCCTTCCCGGCGTCGAGCAGGACCATCAACCCGACGTGCTTGGGCTTGAGTTCGTGGGGCTCGATGCGGGCCGCGAAGAGATCGGCCGCGATCGTCCCGAGCACGCCGAGGCGGAATACGACGCTGGAATTCACCTTGCCTTGATCCACGGGCGTCATGCTACATCGCTCAAATTATTCACGATCAGAATGGTTGCTGTGCTGGCTCAGGGGGTTCACCCGCGCGCGGCCCTGCCCGGGACGACGCGCCGGCCCGGGGCAGCCTGGACGCCTCGGTGCCGTGGGTCTCCGAGTGGTACGCCCTGCTCAGGAGCGCGGCGCCGAGCGCTGCCGCGTCGAAGGCCGCGGCGCAGCACGGCGGGCGAGGCGGCCGCGCCGCTCGGCACGTACAGCGGGATCATCGTGCTGCCCGTCGAGGAGCGGCGGCACATGGTGGCCGGGCCGAGGAGTCGCCGCGGGACCGGCTCGGCCTCGACGGCGACGAGGAATCCGACCCGCCCTTCCGCTCCCTGTGCCGGCGCGCGACCCGGTCCGAGGGATGGCAGGCCCCGCGGGGCCGGAAAGGCCCTAGTGCACGAGGCCGGCGGGGTGGGCGTCGTCGTAGGTGACCCAGCCCGCGTCCGCCGAGGCGAAGGGGTTGCCCATCGCGCGGATCGCGTCGTAGTAGTCGTGGCTGTAGGCGGGCCACAGGGCGGTCAGCTGGGTGCGGAGGGTCAGCAGGGAGGCGCTGATCTCCGTGCGGGCGGTGGCCTGGCCGGTGCCGGGGGCGTGCAGGACGTGGAGGTCGGTGAGGAGGTCGCGCAGTTCCTTCGACCAGCGCATGCGCCCCACCGCGACGTCGGTGCCGCTCGGGTGGGCGGCGGCGCCGTTGACGATCTCCGTCAGCGTCGCCGCGTGCGGGGCGCCCGCCGACGCGCGGGTGACCATCCCGTTGATGTACTTCGCCTTGTTGTCCTCGGGGCGGGCCGCCGCGAATTGCAGGATCCGGTTCCGGGTGCCCTCCGCGTCGGTGGTGATCGCGAGTTGTACGGCGGCGCCGATATGGGTCCTGAGGCCCTGCACGTAGCCGCTCCAGGCTTTGCCCTCGCCCACGGTGAGGGCCTTGAGCGCCTCTTTCAGCTTCGCTTCCTCCGGGTAGTCGTCGACGAGCACCGGGCCGTTGCTGTTCCAGTGGATGATGTTCTTCGGCGCTTTGACGGTCACGCCGGTCCTGCCGAGTTTGCGGAATTCCGCGGCAAGGCCTTCCGCGAAGCCGTTGCCGCCGGTGGCCCCCGCCCAGCAGGCGACGAGGACGATCGTGTCGTCGTTCGCGAGCCCGCGGCCCACGAACTCCTGGACGAATTCGTCAGGTCTCCTGCCTTCGACGCTGCCCGGCCCGCCGTGCCCGATGACGTAGTTGACGCCCGGCGAGCGCACCATCGCCCCCGGCTGGGCGAAGGTGGAGGCGGTCCGCCCGGTCAGCGCCTCCAGCGCCGCGACCGTCTCCTGTAACTCCGCCTGGTCGCGGACGCCGCGGTAGTCGTCGGTCTCTTGCCCGTAGCCCTTGTGCAGGATCATGGGAACCCCCCAGGTCAGATCCGCGGAGAGTGTTCTCCGCGGACATCGTGACCGATTCCTCCCTCCTGCGGAGACACATCGGGAATTCCGCCGAATCCACTGATACGTAAGGCCGTTCCGGCCGGACCCAGCCGGCGTAGGAGCCGTAGTACCCGGACGGTCAGACGGCGGCGACCGGGCCTGCGGGGTGGGCGCTTCAGGCGCGGGACCGCCGCGGCACGGGCAGGCGTGCGGGTCCGGCAGGAGGCGGGCGGCAACTGGCGACGCGGACACCGGAGGGACGACACCGGCCGGAGGGCGGGCCGGCGGGTGGTGGCCGCCGGCCCCCCGTCCGCGGCGTGGGGGGATGTCGGGGGAAGCGGTCAGGCCTGGATCTTGGAGTCGGCCGACTCGCCTTCCGTGGGCTTGCCGCCGTCGCCCTCCGGCGGCGGGATGGTCACGGTGGTGCTCGCCATCAGCACACTGCTCTTGGGCAGCAGCGGCCCGGCAAGTGCCGTGGTCACCAGGGCCATGATCACCATCATGGTGAACATCTGGCTGTCCAGGACGCCGAGTTGCACGGCGGTGTTGAGGATGATCAGCTCGGTCAGACCGCGGGTGTTCATCAGCAGGCCGAGTGCCCTCGACTCCACCCAGGACAGCCCGAAGACCCGGGCCGGTGCGATGGCGCCGATCAGCTTGCCCAGGCACGCGACGGCGACGATGGCGACGAGTTCCACGTACTGGCGGGCGCCGAGCCCGTTCACGTCCACGGCCAGGCCGGTCACGATGAAGAAGACCGGCAGCAGGATCGTACTGACGTTGTCGAGCGGCTTGCGCAGGTGCTCGACCAGTTCGCGCGCGGGCTCGCGCGGCATGATGAAGCCGAAGAGGAACGCGCCGAAGATGCTGTGGATGCCGATCCAGGTGGTGGCGTAGGCGGACAGGAAGGTGCCCGAGGCGAGGAGCACGAACAGGCCCCGCCACTGCTGCCGGCCGGCGAAGAGGCCCACCATGCGCGCCAGCAGCGGCCGCACCACCCAGAACATCACCACGACGTAGACGGCGCTCAGCGACAGCACCTGGGCCAGGTCGCGGGCGCTGCCCGAGGTCACCAGCGCCGAGACGTAGGCCAGCATGCACCAGGCGATGATGTCGTCCACGGCCGCGCTCGCCAGCGACAGCGTGCCGACCCGGGTGTGCCCGAGGCGGCTGTCGGTGATGATGCGGGCCAGCACCGGGAAGGCGGTCACCGACATCGCGGCGCCCAGGAACATCGAGAAGGTGAGGAAGGAGATGTGGTGGCCCGCCACGGTGTTGTGGTGCGGGTAGAGGAAGGTCGCCAGGGCGACGCCCAGGCCGAAGGCGCAGGCGACCGACGACAGCGAGACGGCGGCCGCGACCCCGCGGTGCGGGCGCAGGATCCGCTTCTCGAACTCCCAGCCCACCATGAACATGAAGAGGACCAGGCCGACTTGGGAGACCGCGGACAGCAGTGGTCTGGACTCGGCGGGGAAGAGCTTGTGCGTCAGGTCGCCGGGGAACTGCCCGAGCACGCTGGGCCCGAGCGCGATACCGGCCAGCACCTCACCGATGACGGCGGGTTGGCGGAACCGCGGCGCCAGACTGCCCAGTGCCAGACCTACGACCAGCACGAACGCGATGCCCGCGAGCATCTGCGCAACCTGTAAGTCCGCGTGCGGCGCGAGCGATTTGAGGGCGAGCGTTGACGTCATTTGCTGTTCTCCTCACGGGAGGACTGCGGCAGACCGAATCGGGATAGCGCGCGGCGGGACACGTGCAACCTGGGAGTTGCCGGGCAAGCTGATCAGTGGCAAACATCAAGTGTGTCGAACCGGACCGGCTATTCGGACGCGTCGCGCGCAGAACATGGGTTCTCGGCCTTCGCACATTCTGTGGCCAGGCGGTCCGACCTCGCCGGATTGCGTGCCAGTGTAATGAGCACGCGCTGCTCCGTCTACGGAATCCCGGCGCCCCGGCCGTCCCCCGTATTGCCCGCAAAACGTGTCCGCCGCGCATTCGGATCAACGAAATGCCGACGTCAAACGTATAGCGGGAGACGCGGTGTTACGCGGCGGAAACAATTCCGCGCGACCGCACCGGAGTTGTCGGCGGCGAGGTGATGTCCGGCGGGTGTTCCGCGTCCATTACCCGGCACACGGGAGCGGACGGGCGCGGCGGCGGCCTGCCGGACCCCCGCGGCAAGGTCCCCGAAGCCGCTCGGCGGCCTGGACGGCTGGGTATATTGACTGCCATGCCGCCGGACGGTGAAGGGGAGGCCGATGCAGCTGCAGCCCCCTGACAAGGCCACCTCGCGGGCAGTCTTCATCGGCACCACCGAATACCACCCGAGCACCCGGCTCCAGCAGCTGGCGAACGTCGACAGCGGTGTCCGGCGGCTGCGCCACCTGCTGTGCGAACGCGCGGAGGCCGTCTTCGACGGCGAATCGTGCCCCGCCCCGCTGCTCAACCCGGCGCGCGGCCGGGTCGTGCTCGAAGCACTGGGACAGGCCGCCACCGAGGCCGAGGACGTCCTGCTCGTCTATTACGCGGGGCACGCGATCTCGCTGCAGAAGGGGAACGAGGACCGGCTCTACCTCGTCCTCAGCGAGGCCGAGTATCCGCACCCGGACTGGGAGAGCCTCGACTTCGGCGAGGTCAGGGGCATCCTGCGGAAGTCGCGGGCCCGGGTGCGCATCCTGATCCTCGACTGCTGCTTCAGCGGCGTCGCCGCCCAGGGCGTGCTGTCCGGCGACGAGCCGCCGCTGACGGCCGAGCAGCTCCAGGAGCTGACGATGGAGGAGGGCTGGCACATCGTCACCTCGTCGGCCGCCGACCGGACGGCCGACGACAGCGACGGCCACGGCTACACCGCTTTCACCGGCAAGCTCATCGAAGGCCTGGAGCAGGGCGTCGACCGCGCGCCCGACGGTGTCGAGCCCACCCACCTGGGCATGGACAGCCTCTTCTGGTACGCCCGCGCCCGCTTACCCGAGCAGGCCCCGCAGATCCTGCAGAACGGCATGCCCCACGTGGCGCTCGGCCCCAACCCGCGCAGGCTCCCGCTGGAATACGAGCAGTGGACCGACGCCGTCGAGACCTTCCTGCGCGGCTGGGCCCCCGACGCGGCCGAACTGGACGCGACGGTCGAACTGGCGCGCAAGCTGGTCCTGCGGCTCGCCCGGAGCTGCCAGGCCGAACCACGGCTCGCCAACGACCCGTGGCGCTCCACGGGCTTCGCGGTGCGGATGTGCGAGCACCTCACCGACATGGTGAAAAGGGCCTGCGGCCGCGCCGGCGAACCACTGCTCAACCAGGCGGAGGCGCTGCTCGTCGGCCTGATGCCCTTCGTCTGCGCCACCTGGTGGGACGGGGCGCTCGGCGAGTCCCTGAAGTCGACCGACCCGGAAAGGGACCTGCTCGGCGAGCAGCACGCGGCGGCGCACGGATACGACGGGCCGCGGGGCAGCTACCGGGAGTTCCTCGAGCGGCGGCCCGACGCGGTGCGCCGCGCGAGGTCCGCGGTCCGCCGCGGCAACGAGACGGCCGCACGGGCCATCTGCTGGTGGCTCTACCGCCAGTGGGTGCTCAACCGGGCCTTCATCGAGCGCAAGCCCGACCCGTTGCAGGCCGTCGGCGCGCTCCTGGAGGAGGACCACGGGCCGTCCCGCACGATGCTGCGCCGGCTCTTCGGTCTCTACGGCAATCTGACAATCCAACAGGTGCTCGACCCCCTCATGTCGGCGCTGCTGGCCAGCCCCGACCCCCGGCTGAAGGTCGGCAAGCCGACGACCGACACCGACATCAGGGCCGGGCTGATCGTCCGGCTGCTCAGCGTCGCCCAGCAGATGGCCATCGACCCCTTCGCCCTGCCGACCGCCATCGACCACGTCAACGCCGGCAATTCCTTCACCCCCGAGGTGCTCCGCGAGCGCTTCTGGAGCTGGCAGCGGCTGTCCCGCGACGGCTCCGGCACCGTCGGCTACGACCTCGGCGCCGAATGCGCCTCCCCCGAGGTCGCCTCGGTGCTCCGCGCGCACGTCATCGCCATGGACCGCTACGTCCTCCAGGTGACCCACCCGGACAACGGCCTCCCCGAGGCGGCCGCACTCGGCGACGTCATCCCGCTGCGCTACAGCTCCCTCGGCGTGCAACCGGGCCCCGACGACCGGTTCAGCCTCACCGAGATGCGGCTGACCCTGGACGACGACAGCGTCCGCGAGCTGCTCATGGGCCAGCAGATCTACCACCACCCCGAGGCCGCGATCCGCGAGCTGTTCCAGAACGCCCTGGACGCCTGCCGCCACCGGGACCGGCGGCTGGCCTTCCTGCGGTACCAGCGCGGGGAGGCCGAGTCCGGCGGCGACTGGCGCGGGAAGATCACCTTCGTCCGCGGCCACGACGACCGCCGCCCGTACATCGAGTGCCGGGACAACGGCGTGGGCATGGGCGAGCAGGAGCTGGAGAAGCTCTTCGCCCGCGGCGGCAAGCGGTTCACCACCTCGCAGGAGTACCTGGAGGAGCAGGTCGACTGGCGGCGTGCCGGCATCCAGCTGCAGCCGAACAGCATCTTCGGCATCGGCGTCTACTCGTACTTCCTGCTGGCGGACGAGATCCGGGTGGTCACCCGGCGGCTCAACCGGGACGGCGAGCTGGGCCAGGGCCTCCAGATCGACATCTCAGGCCCCGGCGCCCTCTTCCACATCAAGCCCCTGCCGGGCATCGACGCCGGCACCACGGTCCGCCTGTACCTGAAGCAGGACCTGGACCTGCCGCCGCTGCACGACGTGCTCGGGCGGTGGGTCTGGACGAGCGACTACGACCTGGAGGCGTCGGAGGCGGGCACGGACGAGGTCTTCCGGCTGCGCGCGGGCAGGCTGACCGAGCGGGTCGCCCGCCACGGCACGATGTCCCTCGCGACCGGCGGATCGCCGGGCGTCTGGTGGTGCCCCGGCGAAGGCGGAGTGCTCAGGGACGGCATCTGGATCACCCACCCGGTCTTCGGCGCGGTGGTCAACCTCACCGGCACGGCCGCCCCCGACCTGACCATCGACCGCAACCACCCGCGGGACCCCGCCGCGATCGCCGTCGACCCGCTGCTCGCCGACCGCGTCGACGCCCTGGTGCGGGAGGGAGCCGGGATACTGACGCCGTCCTGGCTGAGCGAACTGGCCAAGGAGCGGCCGGGCCTGGCGGACACCGTGCTGCGGGCCGCCGTCGAGCACGGCCTCCCGGGGTGGCAACTGGGCGGGCGGGAGGCGGACATCGCCGTCGTCGGCTGCTTCGTCCCGGAGATCTTCCGGTGGGCCGCGAAGACGGGGGCCAAGGCCGGGGAGCCGTCGGTCAAACCGGCCAAGGACGACGCCGACCGCCGGCTGCTGGCCCAGGCCAACGAGATACTGACGAACTTCCCGCCGTTCGTCGCGGACTGGCGGGCCAGGGCCTGGGCCAAGGCGGGGCTGCTGCCCGGTATCGGCCTGGCGGACGCCGAATCGCCGCCGGTGGCCCTGCCGAGCGACGCCCTGCTGCTCAATCTGCAAAGGGTGGGCGAACGGCAGATCTACGACTACGAGGCCATCCTTCGAGCGCAACTCGCGGTGGGACGGCCCGTGGAGAGGAACCTGGTGGAGGCCGCCGAGCAGTTGGACGTGACCCTTCCGCCGCTGGTGGCCCGGCTCTGCCTCCTCGGCCAGGACGAGCGGGAATTCCGCAGCGTTCCGCACCAGCCGGCCGGCGACGGGCCGGTCGTGGCGCCGCCCGGCGAGGCGCCGGGCGGCTGGCTGCGTACCGATGCCCCCGTTCCCATGGGCTACATCCTGCAGATGGCCCTGTCCGAGGAGTCCCCGCCACGGCAGATCCGGGACCGGCTGGAGCGGGTCGGCTACCGGACCCCCGAGACCCGGTACGTCCCGGGGACGGCGACGGCCAGTCAGGACGACCTGGCCATCCTCAGAGCGGACCAGGGCCGCGCGAACGCCTGGCTCGTACCCGACGACGAGGTCCCGCTCAGCCATGTCCTCGGGGTCGCGGCGGAGCTGGAGACCACCCCGCGGCAGATCGCCGAACGCCTCACCGAACTCGGCCATCACTGGCCCGATCACGCCCCCACCCACCCGGCGTGGCAGACCACCCTGCGCAAGGACGACTGCATTCTGCTGAGCCGGGACTGCGACGGCGCGCCGCCGTGGCTCGACACCACGGACACGCCGCCCGTCGAGCATCTGCTCATCGCGGCGGCCAAGACGGGCTCCACGCCTCGACAGGTCGCGGAACGGCTCACCCGCCTGGGCCTGAGCGTGGCCGCGGACGCCCGCACCCATCCCGCCTGGGAGGTCGTCCTCACGGCGTCCGACCGCATCCTGCTCAGCCGGGAGCTGCGGGATCAGCGGTCGGTCAATGAGGACGGGACCAGGACGTGGATTCCCTCGGGGGCTCGCATCCCGACCGGTCACCTCTTCGCCGCCGCCATGACCGTGAAACGAACAGCCCGGCAGGTCGCGGACCGTTTCACGCGACTGGGTTACGTCACGGACGACGGCGTCGGCGAGTGGCCTCGCTCCGGCAGGCTCTCGGACGACGACCTGACGCTGATCAGCGAGTCCCTCGACGGCGCGAAGCCCTGGCTCGACCCGATGGCCGAGGTGTCGGCCGGGCATGTCCTCGGCGCCGCGAGGGTCACGGCCTACAGCGCACGGGAGGCGGCGGCCCGCCTCCGCCAACTCGGCTACGTCACGGCCGAGGTCGACGCGCAGGTTCTGCGGTCGGCGCGCGGCGCCAGGGATCTGATCATCCTCAGCCGGGACCTCGACAGTGTGTACCCGTGGCTGGACCCCGCCAGTGACGTGCCCCTCGGCCATCTCCTCTCAGCGGCGGCCGCCACCAAGTCCACACCGGAGCAGGTCGCAGAGCGGCTCGCCCTGCTGGGCTACCGGACGGACGAGCCGGCCGTCGGCCTGGCCGCCTGGCGCACGACCCTGGGCAAGGACGACCTGACCCTGCTCGGCGGCGACCCCGACAGCACGAGGCCGTGGCGCGAAGTCGAGGAGGACATCAGCCTGGAGCACCTGGTCGTCGCCGCGGCGACCCTGGAACGCACTCCGCAGTGGGTGGCGGACCGCTACAGAGCGCTCGGCTACGGGATCACGGGCCAGGCCGCCGGCCATCCCGTGTGGCGGACCACCCTGCGCCGGGGTGACCTGGCCCTCCTCGGCGTCACCGGCAACCGCCGGGCCCCCACCCTCGGCTTCGCCACCCCGGTGCCCCTCACCCACATCCTGCAGACGGCGGTCACCGAGGACCAGGAGCCCGGCCAGGTGTGGGCACGCCTCGAACAACTCGGCTTCACGCCTCCCCCGGGCGTCGTCTTCCCCCGCCAGGAGGCGACGGCCGACGGCCGCGTGCCGGGCCGCAAGTCCCGCTCGGCGCCGACCGCCTGAGACGGCAGCCCACGGAAGCGTCGCGGCCTGCGAAGCTGCCGGATTCCGTACGAGCGGGCCGCCGTGCGGCCGGCGCACGGGAGCGGGCCGGGGGACACCTGGGTCGTCGCGGGCGTCGTCTTCGCGCTGCCGGGGCTCTGGCCGGAACCCGGTTGGCGGCGTCGTGGGCGACCGTGCCAGTGCCGCGCTCTACGGCAGCATGGGGTGATGACGACCATCTCGCTCGTGCAGGGCGACATCACCGTGCAGCAGGCCGACGCCCTCGTCAACGCGGCGAATTCGTCGCTTCTCGGCGGTGGCGGGGTCGACGGGGCCATTCATCGGCGGGGTGGGCCCGAGATCCTCGCGGCGTGCAGGGAGCTGCGGGCCTCCCACTACGGGAAGGGCCTCAAGGTCGGGCAGGCCGTGGCCACGACGGCGGGGCGGCTGCGGGCGCGGTGGGTCATCCACACGGTGGGGCCGGTGTGGTCGGCGGACGAGGACCGGTCGGCGCTGCTCGCGTCCTGCTACCGGGAATCGCTGCGGGTCGCCGACGAGCTGGGGGCCGCGTCGGTGGCCTTTCCCGCGGTGTCCACCGGGATCTACGGGTGGCCGCTCGACGACGGGGCCCGTATCGCACTGGAGACGGTGCGCCGCGCGGACACCGCGGTCTCCGACGTGCGGTTCGTGCTCTTCGACGAGACCTCGTACGCGGTGTTCGCGGGGCTGCACCGCGGGTGACGCCCGGGGGTGCGGTCACACGCAGGTGTCGTCGTGCTCCTTGCGCCGGGTGAGGCGGGCGAAGAGGGGCGGGGAGTACCAGCCGGGGCGCTCGCCGCTGAGCCAGTCCTGCACCGAGGGCTCCGGCGGGCGCACCCCGCCGAGGGCGTAGAAGGCGGCGCCGACGACCGCGCCCGCCACCGCGAGGCCGAAGCAGATCCACAGGGCCGTCCGGGTGCCCGAGTCGAGGTTGTCGCCGACGTTGGCGGCGATGTACAGCAGGATCGGGGCGATCAGGAAGGCGGCCACCGCCCGGAGCAGCTCGATGATCGCGAAGACGCGCTGCACGTTGTTCGAGCGCAGCGAGAAGCCGGCGATGAAGAGCGCGGGGACGACGGACGAGCCGACGCCGATGCCGACCAGGCCGGAGCCCACGGCGACGAGCGCGGACGTGGGCGGGGCCGCGGCGTTCATGACCACGATGCCGACGGTCAGGAAGCCCAGGCCGACGAGGACGAAGTAGTGCAGCAGGCGGGTGCGGAAGACCGCGCCGAAGACGAACGCGGTGATCACGGCGCCGCCGAATTCCGGCAGGTAGAGCAGCCCCAGGTGCAGCGGCGAGTAGCGTCCCGCGAGCGAGGTCAGGGTCAGCGAGATCGCCGAGACCGACGCGGCCGCCGCGCAGATGGCGGCGACGATGCCGGCGACCGGGAGCGTACTGACCAGGCTGCGCACGCACAGCAGCGGGTTCTTGGCGGTGTATTCGTGGACGAAGAGGATGATGATCAGCAGCAGCCCGCCGAGCAGCGGCCCGGACGCCCTGGCGTCGAGGAAGCGGTGGGTGAGCAGTTCCGAGGCGCCGAAGAAGGCGGCCACGCATCCGATGAGGGCCAGCCCGAGCGCGATGACGTCGACGGGGGCTTCCGGATTGGCCGGCGGGGTCTCCTGGAAGGTCAGCAGGGACAGGATGAGCGCCGCCACGGCGACCCCGGCGATGATCCAGAACAGCGGCCGCCATGCGTGGGAGTTCGCCTGGATGCCGCCGACCACCGGGCCGAGCGCGACCGCGCCGAAGATGCACACGTTCAGGACCACGGCGGTCTCGCGCAGCCGGGTCGCCGGATAGCCGATGATCAGCGGCGGCACGGCCGCGATGAGCAGCAGGCTGGTGCACAGGCCCTGGAGGATGTGCCCGACGATGAAGACAGCGGCGTCGGGCGCCGCCGCGGTGAGCACCGAGCCGATCACCAGCAGGGTGCCGTAGACGAGCAGCATCCGGCGCTGCGGCAGCCGCTGCGCGAACTGCACCGCCAGGACGGTGCCCACCGCGTAGCCGGCGTTGGCCATGCCCGTCGTCACGTCGATCGCCTGCCTGCTCATGTCCAGGTCATGGGCGATCTGCGGGGTGAGCGGGCCCAGGGCGGCGGAGAGTGCCAGGAAGGGCACCAGGGCGAAGACGACCATCGTCGCCACCACGGTGTAGCGCCCGGCGAGCGGACCTTGTCGCATGGGTCGGCTTCTCCTCATTTCGGCGGAAATAGCGTGTTGTCACAATGCTGGACCGCCGATGCCGCTCTTCCGCCAAGCGGAGCCGCTGAAGTCACCCGTTCGACGGTCGGCGAATGCGCGCCGTCTGGCGTATTCCGGCCCGCCGCGCCGGGGCGGGTGAGGTCACAGCTGCTGCTGCTTCACCCCCGGGGGCAGCAGGCAGGGGGTGAAGACGACGATGTGCCTGCCGCGGGCCTCAGCGCCGCGCGGCGGCGAGGCGCTGGACCTCCCGGGTGAGGAGGGCGGCCGGGAAGGGGGTCCGCCTGCCGACGTCCACCATGTCGAAGGCGGCGATGACGTCCCCGACCCGGACGACGACCCGGTCGGTGTACTTGACGTCCCCGTCTGGCAGGGTGGCCGCCTCCTGGAAGCGCACCGCCTGGTCGCCCGCCTTCGGGGCCGCCTCCCGGGCGATCGGGTCGGTGTAGCGGCTGCCGCCTGCGTCGACGCCGGAGACGGTACGGCACAGGGACAGGTCGGCGGTCAGCACGCGGAAGACACCGGCGGCGGTGCCGTGCGGGTAGGCGGTGAGGGTGGCGGCTCCCGGGAAGATGTCGGCCTTCCAGTTGATCAGCTGGCTGACGCCGGCCGGGGCGGCCTTGCCGTAGACGATGTCCCACACGTCCTGGCAGGCCGCCGGGGTGAGCGGCGGGCGCGTACGGGTCCCGGCCGCCTCCTTCGTCAGGGCTGTGACCGGCATGTCGTAAGTCCCGGGCGTGGCGCCGTCCTTGAAGGTGAGTGACGTCAGCGTCCGCACCGTGACCGCCGCCGCGGCCGTGAAGGTGGGCACCGGCACGGGCGGCGGGGCGGGGGCGGCCGCGGAGGCGGTGGCGGGTGCGCCCGCGCCGGCGGCAGTCGTGGCCGGGGACGTCGCCGGGCCGGCCTTCGTACCGCCCCCGCATCCGCTCACCACCGCGAGCACCGCGGACACGGCGGCGACAGCGCAGGCACGTCTCGTTCTGGTCATCCCGGTTCAACCCCCCTGGTGCCGGGCCCGGCTCGGGCCCGCTCCGGGCATTCTGGCGTGCACCATGGGCTGTATGGATACGAATTCCCCCACCGGACTCACCGGCAGGATCGCCCTCGTCGCCGGCGCCACCCGTGGAGCGGGGCGGGCGCTCGCCGTCGAGTTGGGGCGCGGCGGCGCCACCGTCTACGTCACCGGGCGCACCACCCGCGAGCGGGTCAGCGAGGTCGGGCGGCGCACGGAGACCATCGAGGAGACCGCGGAACTGGTCACCGCGGCCGGCGGCACCGGGATCGCCGTGCCGACCGACCACCTGGACGAGGACCGGGTACGCGATCTCGTCGCGCGGATCGACCGCGAGCAGGGGCGGCTCGACATCCTGGTGAACGACCTCTGGGGCGGTGAACACCTCGTCGCCGGCTCGGTCTTCGGCAAGAAGACCTGGGAGACGCCGCTCGCCGACGGCCTGCGCATCCTCGAACTCGGCGTGCGCTCCCATGTGATCACCGCCGCGCTCGTCCTCCCGCTGCTGATCCGCTCCGACGGCCCGCTGCTCGTCGAGGTCACCGACGGCACCGCGGCCACCAACCGCCGCTACCGCGAGAACCTCTTCTACGACCTCGCCAAGAACGCCCCGATCCGCATCGCCTTCGGCCTGGGTGAGGAGTTGGCGGAATACGGCGGCGCGGCGGTCGCCGTCACGCCCGGCTTCCTGCGCTCGGAGCAGATGCTCACCTACTTCGGTGTGACCGAGGACACCTGGCGCGACGCCGTCGCCCAGGAGCCGGACTTCGCCATCGCCGAGTCGCCGCACTACCTCGCCCGCGCGGTCGCCGCCCTCGCCGCCGACCCGGACCGGGCCGCCCGCTGGAACCGGAAGTCCACCTCCAGCGCGGAGCTGGCCCGCGCCTACGGTGTGCGGGACGTGGACGGCAGCAGGCCGGACGCGTGGGCGTACTTCGAGGACGTCCGCTACGGCGGCAAGGACGGCACGCCGGAGGACTACCGCTGACCTGCCCCTAGCGCATCTCGAAGACCGGTCCCCGCGGGCTGAAGGGCAGCCGGGCGCCGCGCGGCAGCAGGAAGGCGTGCTCGCGCCTGATCCGCAGCACGTCGCACTCGCCGTCGGTGATCAGCAGCACCGGGGCGCCAGGGGGGAAGTCGTCGGCGGCGAGGAGGAGTTCGACGCCGGGCTGCAGCACGGTGCCGCCGCGGCCGCGTACGCGCACCCGGGAGGCGATCTCGGTCGCCGGCAGGTAGCCCGCGTCGAAGGGCGCCGCGTCGCAGAAGACCACCCGGGCCGCGGGTACGTCGCGGGACTCGGCGTAGGAGGCGATGGCGCCCAGCGCCTTGCCGAGCAGGCGGCGGTCCATGGAGCCCGAGGTGTCCAGGACGACGCCGAAGGTGCAGCGCTCCAGCTCCTCGGGCGGGAAGTAGCGCCCCGCGCGCGGGATGTCGGGCGTCGAGGCCTGGCGGCGGGCGGGGCGGGCGAAGCTGCGCAGGGGCTGCGGCCGCGGCACGTACTCGTCGAACCAGCGGGCCAGCCGCACGTCCCAGGGCAGCGGCGGGTGCGCCAGGGCTGCGATCTCCTCGACCAGGCCGGCCGGCAGGGTGCCGCGGGTCCGGTCGTGCAGGTCGAAGCCCTGGAGCAGGCCGCGGCGGTAGAAGCCGTCCAGGTCGACGTAGTCCGCGGGCGCGGACGGGTGCGGCAGCGGCTCGCCCAGGATGTCGCCGCGGCCCTTGCCGCGCAGGGTCGCCAGCCGGCGCATGCGGCGCAGGTCGGTGGTGATGCGGTCGTAGACCTCCTCGGCGGACAGCCCGGCGAGCTCCGGGTCGTGGAGCAGGCCGGCGGGCATCGCGCCGACGCCCATCTCCAGCAGCCAGGCGTTGATGACGTAGTCGCAGGCGACGTTGAAGAGATACGGGTCGCGGGCGCCGCGCCGGTCGCCGTGGTGGAGGGCGGCGTGCAGCATCTCGTGGGCCAGGATGAACCGCCACTCGTCCTCGGTGTGCACGCGCAGCGGGTTCACGTAGATTTCGCCCGCGGCGGCGTTCACCGCGGCCACCAAGATGTGGTGGGCGCGGGCCAGGTCCGCGTCGGCGACCACCGTCATGCCGGCGGCGATACCGCCGAGCAGCGGATAGGACGACACGAACCAGTCGAGTGCCTTTGTCCACGGGCCCTTCGGGCGGTCGGGGGATCCGCCCGCGGCCGCCATCGCCTCGGACACCGTACGTGTCAGGGCGCGCGCGAAGGCCTCCTGCCAGTCCTCCGGGTCCCTTTCGTACCTCCACGGTTCGAGCCGCTGGTCCGGCTCCGAGCCGGCCGCGCCGCAGCGCGCGTACGCCTCCGGGATGCCGTCGCGCCGGAAGCGCTCGGCGAGTTGGGCCTCGTCGCCGCCCGGGAAGGACTCCGGCAGCTCGAACGGCGCGGTGCCCAGCGGGTGCGACTGCTGGAAGCGGTTCACCACCACGCAGCGCGCCGCCAGGTCGTAGCGGTCCGGCTGCGTGCGGTCGCCGCGGGCCGCGGGCAGGTGCCCGAAGCCCAGGTGCAGCACGCTGTGCGCCAACACCCAGGCCCACTCACCGGGTTCGGCCAGCCGCTTGGGGTTCACGTGCACGCAGCCGTCCGACTCCGCCAGCGCCCACCCCTCGCGGGGCGCGACCCGGCACGCCGAACGGCAGAAGCCCACGTCGAGCGCGCCCAGCGCGGGATCGGCCCGAACCATCTCCAGGCCGAGGTGGTAGTTGCGCGCGATGCGAGGGTCGGGCGGCGGTGGCTGCCGCTGCCCGCCCCCGCCGCGCCGCGTGCCGCTCACCGGCGGGCCTCCACCAGCCGGGGCATGTCCCTGGCGGCCTCGATCAGGAACCAGGCGGGCAGCACCGCGTTGCCGTCCTCGTCGTCCGCGATCACCGTCTGGGCCACCTCGACAGATATCTCGGCGAGCTGCACCAGCAGGGCCTGCGCGCGGTAGGCGGTCTGCCGCACCGACGGCGAGGCGTGCTCCTTGCTCGCCGGCAGCTCCTTGATCAGCCGCCCGCGGAAGGACTCGGCCAGGTAGTAGAGCAGGTCGCGGTCCTGGACCCGGTTGGGCCAGCGGGCGTCGCCCTTGATGACCGCGTCGATGCCGAACTCGCTGCGTACGACGCGGACATAGCCGCAGAAGGCGGCGGCGTGCGTCGGCGTGAGAGTGCCGTGCGCCAGCACCTTGAGCGTGTGCTCGTCCAGCGTCGGCCCGAAGGACCTGATCGCGTCCGACAGCATGTGCCACGAGCGCGGGGTGGAGAAGGGCTCCTCCGTCTTCGGCGGCTTGGACCACAGGTGGTGCGGCCGGTCGGTCAGGTAGTCCGTCACCCAGGGGTGGATGTCGGAACGCGCCGCCCACTTCAGCCAGTCGACGGCCGACGCCTCAAGATGCACGTGGGTGAGGCGGTTGACCAGTGCGGAAGCCAGCGGGCGGGCGAGCGCGCTGTCGGTGGCGCGGTTGCCCGCGCCGATGACGACGCTGCCCGCGGGCAGTTCGTAGTTCCCGATCCGCCGGTCCAGGATCAGCGAGTAGAAGGCCTTCTGCACGTCGGGCGTCGCCGCGTTCAGCTCGTCCAGGAACAGGCAGTACGGCTCGTCCCGCGCGATGGCCTCCGGCGGGCAGAAGACCGACCGCCCGTCCCGGATCTGCGGCACCCCGATGAGGTCCTCGGGGGCCAGCTGCGTGCCCAGCAGGCTCACGCACTCCAGGCCGAGTGCCTCGGCGAACTCCCGCACCAGGGACGACTTCCCGATACCAGGCGCACCCCACAGGAAGACCGGCCGGACGGTGGCCAGCCCGAGCAGCAGCTCGGACACCTGGGCCGGGCGGACGGTCACGGCAGCCTGCACGGAAGGATCAGCTCCTGAATCTGCGGAACGGCGGTCCGGGGGAACGTGGTCGGGCGGGCGGCCCTGACGGCGCACCGCCCGGCCTGCGTCCCGTCCGCATGGTCGCGCGACCCGGCGCGGGGGCGCACCTCGATTTCCGCGCGCCCGCGCCGGGTCGGCCGGTGTCGGAGTGCGGGGCTAGGGTGCGCCGCATGGGGAGACGTGCGGGGGCGACGTGCGGGTGCTGCGGGGGTGCCGTGCCGGGGGCGGTGCGGCGGGTCGATGTGCGGTTCGGATCGCCGGATCGGGTCGGGCCGCAGGGGGAGGTGCGGCATCCAGGCGGGCTGGGGGCCCTGGTGGAGGCCGACGGGGCGGGGTGCTTCGTAAGGTGCCTGCTGCCGGTCGCCCTCAGCGGGGGCACGGAGTTGGTCGTCGGGACGTGGGTGCGGGTCGGGGAGGCCGAGTTCGGCGCGGTGCAGGGGAGTTGGGAGTCCGCCGGGTACGACGGGCTGGCCTTCGGCGGGGCGCTGGGCAACGCGATCCCGCCCTGGGGCGAGGAGTTGCTCGACGCGCCCGTCGTCGTCGCGGTGCGGGACCGGGACGAGGTCCCGTACGTGACCGGGTCGGACCGGGCGGACGTGGCCGGGCTCCTCGCGACGACCTGGGACCGCGACCACGTCCTGAGCCGCTACGGCCACCCGCTGCCCGTGGCCGTACGCACCCTGGTCGGCGGCGGCCGCTGGTCCATCGAGCGCAGCGCCGGGCTCGCCGCCGCCGGCACGGGCGGGGGCGGCCACTGTTTCAGCGGCCCCGGCCGCACCGTCACCGCCGAGGAGGCCGCCGGGCCGGGGGCCGTGCCGCATGCCGGGTGGACCGCGGTGGTGCGCGGCGGGCGCGAGCGGTACGAATTCCGCGGCGTCGACGTCCTCCCGGGCGGCGCCGGGCTCTCGGTCGTCTGCACGGTCGACGACCGGGCCGACCTCGCGTGGGCCGGGCACGTATGGCGTTCGCTCAGCGCGGTGTGACGCGCGGCACCGGTCGGGTCGTCCGCCGGCCGCAGCAGCGGGTTGCGTCCCTCCGTCATGGCCGGAACGGCATCGGCCCGGCCGAAATCCCCTGCGGGCGCCGCCCGTTCGGACGCGGTCCCCCGGCGCGGCGGCACCGGTGGGCCGGGCGCGCAGCGCGAGGGGTGGGCGCCCGGGGCCGAACAACGGGGGGTCAGAAGCCGATGGCCTCGCGGAGGAGGAGGACGACACCGCGCCCGGGTACGGGCTCGGCGTTGAGGATGAGCAGCCGGTTCAACGCGCTGGGCTTGCCGTAGACGCCCTGCGCCCGGGTGTTCTCCAGAGGGAACGTGTGCTCTTCGAGGCGCCGCATCGCCGTCTCCAGGTCGGGAACGACCTTCTGCGCGCCGATGACCCAGATGGCGAGCCCGGCGCCGCCGGAGTACGGGGGCAACTGGCTGCCGCTCGCGGAGGCGACGAGCATGGAGCCGGTCTCGGTGACCGCGGCGACGCTGCCGATGACGACGTCGGGCGCGGCGAGCAGCTTGCGGATGTCGTGGCTCTGGGTGACGCGGTCCATGGCGACGACGACCGGCTTGAGGGCCTCGTAGCGACCGCTGGTGTTGATGTCCTGCTCGATGCCGGACAGGCGGGTGGTCTCACTGGCGGAGGTGTAGACGCTGGAGCCCTCGGGGACCAGCTCCTGCACGCGGGCGCGGGCGGCGGCGCCGTCGTCGAGGATCTCGACGATGAAGCCGTGGGACTTCAGCGCCGCAGCGGTCTGCTCCAGGCGCTCCTCGGACACGGGGTCGGCGAAGAGGGTGGCCGGGATCTGCGAGGTCATGATGTGTCTCCTGGACTGGTCGTCATGGGATGGGCCGTGCGCGGCGCACGCGGCGCCGGGGAGGGCGTCGTGGGCCGCTCGCGCGACCGGGCGCGGTCCGTACGGCCGGGCCCGCGGGGGGCGTTCAGGGAGCGGAGCGCGCTGGTCATCGTGCTGCTGGGCTTCCTGTTCGCTGGACGGCGGGGTTCCTCTCACCCAGTCCGACGACGCAGCCCAGCGGAATGTCAGGCGCCGCCCGTGTCACATTCGGGCGGGGGGAGTTGTCGTACGGACGAGGGCAGCCGGCCGCGAACGAGGGAGTCGTCACCGTCATGAGCACCCGACCCGGTTCGGGGTACGTCCGACACGACGCCGGCCCCGACCTGGACGCGATCATGAGCGAGCGGCGGCAGCTGCTCAATCTCGCCTACCGGCTGCTGGGTTCGCTGGCGGAGGCCGAGGACGCCGTACAGGAGACGTACACCCGGTGGTACGCGATGTCCCGGCAGCAGCAGGACGCGGTCGAGTCGCCGGGGGCGTGGCTGTCCCGGGTGGCCAGCCGTATCTGCCTCGACCTGCTCGGTTCCGCGCGGGCGCGGCGGGAGCGCTATGTGGGCGAGTGGATTCCCGAGCCGCTGCCCGCGCACACCGAGTGGGCGACCGTGCGGCCGGACGACGCGACGGCCGACCCGGCCGACCGGGTCACGCTGGACGAATCGGTCAACATGGCCTTCCTCGTCGTCCTGGAGTCGATGACGCCGGCCGAGCGGGTGGCCTTCATCCTGCACGACGTCTTCCGCTACCCCTTCGCCGAGATCGCCGAGATCACCGGCCGTACGGCGGGCGCCTGCCGCCAGTTGGCCTCCTCGGCACGCCGCCGGATCCGCTCGGCGCGGGCGTACGCGAACCCGGCGGCCCAACAGGCCGTCGTCGTACGCGACTTCATGCAGGCGTGGCAGGCCAAGGACATCGACGCCCTGGTCGGCCTCCTCGACCCCGACGCCACGATGACCGCCGACAGCGGCGGCCTGGTGGCCGCCGTCCTCCACCCGATCGACGGCGGCCCCCGGATAGCCAGGGCCCACATCGACATCGCCCACGCGGCCCCCGACCTGACCTTCGCCGAGACAACGGTCAACGGCCAACCCGGCCTGATCGCCCAGCGCGACGGCGTGACGGTCACGGTCTACGCCTTCCAGACCACGGCCCACCGCATCACCCACATCTGGGCAGTCCGCAACCCCGAAAAACTCCACCCCTGGACGTCCCGCTCCCCGGCCGTCCCCTGACCCATCGCATCCCCCGGGCCCTGGCCGCCGGCTGAGGTCCGGCGGGGCCCAGGGGCCGGGGAGCGGGGAGTGCTCACGCGGTGCTGGGTACGGACACCGCGCCGGCCGGCGGCGGCCGGAACTCCGACGTCGGCGGCCGCTGCGAGACCTTCGGCGGCTGAGCCGCACCCGCGCGGGTAGGGCCGGGGGCCGCTCGCGGCCCTACGCGCCGGTGAGCAGCGGGTCGTACGCCGTCGAATGGCGCCGGCCCGCCATGAAGGCGAGGAAGTCCTGCACGAACGCGCTGCGCGAATAGCGCCCTTCCGCGCCGGCGACCGTACGGCAGAAGCCGGTCCTGAACAGCGCCCGGTATTCGCCCGCGTCGATGGACTGGTCGCCGTCCGCGTCGGTGGCGTCGAAGAGGACCTCGGCGACCCTGATCAGCGCGGGCCCCGCGAGGGACGGGACGGCGGCCGCGTATTCCTCCTTGCTGACCCGGCCGTCGCCGTCGGCGTCCAGCGCCGTCTGCAACTCCCGCCACCAGTCGGCGAAGGCGGTGTAGAGCCGGGTCTCGGCCGGCTCGTCCAGGTCGAGCCGGGAGCACAACTCCCGGGCCATGGCGGCCAGGTCGGGCCACGACAGGAAGCCGTCGCCGGTCTGGTCGAGCACCTCGGTGAAGAACTCCTCCGCGCTGCGCCGCGGTTCGTCGCCCGCGCCCTCCGCGGAGCGCTGCGCGGGGAAGGGCGCGACCAGCCGGACGAAGGCACCGGCCCGCTTCATCCGCGCGCGCAGCGCGGTGATCGTGGCGAGCCGCGGGTCGTCGCTGTCCGGGGACAGCGACAGCATGCCGGTGAGGTAGTCGGTCTGGAGCCAGCCCTCGGGCAGGAAGCGGGCGAACCCGGCGGCGACGTAGGCGCTGTGCATCAGCGTCTGGGCGCCGGGGATCTCGGGCAGGCCGGCGCGCCGCCGGAAGGGCTCGGGCAGCGACGCCACGGTGATCGTGCCGATCGCGGGCCCGGCGAGCGCGCGCCCGGCCGCCCACACGGTGGGCAGGCCGCCGAGCAGCGGGGGCGCGGGGAGGTGGTCGAAGAGCCGGTAGAGGATGATGCGCAGCGCCTCGGTGCTCTCCAGCTCCTCGGCGACCATCCGGTCGTAGTAGGTCCAGAACTCCGGGAGCGTGGGCGGCAGATGGCCCGCCCGGTCCCCCAGGGCGCCCAGGAAGGCGCGGAATTCGGCGTAGAGCCGCTCCATCGTGGTGCGGTCCAGCGGCTGGCCGCTCAGCCGGCACATGGTGACGGAGCTCTCGAAGAGCGTCGCGACCACCCAGGCCCGCACCTGCGGGTCCATCGCGTCGTACGGCCGGTCCTGCTCGTCGGTGCCGCTGAGCCGTGAGTGCAGCCGGTTGAGCCGGGCGGCCTCCCGCTGCCGGGCGGCCTCGTCGGGGCCGAACATCCGCTGGAGGCTGACCAGGGTGTTGCGCAGCCGCCGCCAGGGGTGCGTCACGAAGGACGAGTTGTCGATCAGGGCCGCGCCGATCTGCGGGTGCGCGGCCTCCAGGACGGTGGCGCGCACCATCGCGAGCGCCCAGCGCGGGTCGTTGAAGAAGCGGTGGAACTGCGAGTCGGGTCCGAAGAGGGATTCCGGGGCGGCGGTCGTCGGGTCCGTCACGGGCGGGGGTCTCCGTTCGCGTGCGTCGGCACGCCGCCGAAGCGGCGGTCGCGTTGCTGGTAGGTGCGCAGGCATTCCATGAAGTGCGGGGCGCGGAAGTCCGGCCAGAGCACCGGCGGGAACATCCACTCGGCGTAGGCCACCTGCCAGAGCATGAAGTTCGAGATGCGCTGCTCGCCCGAGGTCCTGATGACGAGGTCGACGTCGGGGGTGTCGGGGAAGGGCAGGTGCGAGGCGAAGTGCCGCTCGTCGACGGCGTCGGCGGGCACCCCGCTGCGGATGAGGGAGCGGGCGGCCTCGACGATGTCCTGGCGCCCGCCGTGGTCGAAGGCCACGGTCAGCGTCATGCCGCGGTTCGCGTCGGTCAGCGTCATGAGGTCGGCGAAGTCGCGGGCGAGCGGGGCGGGGATGCGGGGGTCGGTCACGCCGAGGAAGCGGCAGCGGATGCCGCGCGCGTGCAGCAGCGGCGCGTGCTTGCGTACCACCCGGCGCACCAGGTGCATGAGGAAGTCGACCTCGGTGGTGGGGCGTTGCCAGTTCTCGGTGGAGAAGGCGTAGAGGCTCAGCCAGGTCACGCCGGCCGTGCGCGCGGCCTCGATGACGTCGATCACCGTCGTCTCGGCCGCCCGGTGGCCCGACGTGCGCGGGAGCGAACGCCGCTGGGCCCAGCGGCCGTTGCCGTCCATCACGCACGCGACATGGCGCGGCCGGGTACGTAACGAGGCTGCCGACACGGTCGCCCCTCCGTCCTGCTCCGGGGGGCCGGGCGGCGCCCCGCCAGGCAGCCTTCCGCGCCGGGGCGGCGGGCACGCGCGGAACCGGGCGGATTCACCCGTCGTACTTCCGTACGATTATCTGCCGGGCGCCGGACGTCTGACCGGTCCTCCCGCGGCAGGCCCCCGCTCAGGCCTTCGCGCAGGACGGGCAGAGCCCCCGGTAGGTGATCTCGGCGGCCGCCACGGCGAAGCCGAACCGCTCCTCGGCGGGCAGGTCGGTCAGCGGGTCCCGGTCCGGGTGGACGTCGCGGACGGTGCCGCAGCCGGAGCAGACCAGGTGGTGGTGGGGTCGGTGGGCGTTCGGGTCGTAGCGCCTGGCGCGGCCGTCGGTGGCCACTTCTATGACCTCGCCGAGCGAGACCAGCTCGCCCAGCGTGTTGTAGACCGTCGCCCGGGAGATCTCCGGCAGCAGCGCGGCCGCCCGCGCGTGCACCTCGTCCGCCGTGAGGTGAACATGGTCACCGTCGAGCACCTGCGCGACGACACGCCGCTGGGAGGTCATCCGCCAGCCGCGTCCTCGCAGTCTCTCCAGCAGGTCACTCATATCGGCTCACCTGTCACCTGTTCGTTCTCGCGCGTCACCAGGACTTTAGCAGCGGACATCCGTTTTTCGACGGTGTGTGCAGTTGGGCCGCTTCTTGACTTGGACTGTGTCCATTGTAGGATCGGTTCTGGCGGTAGCCAAGGGACAGGACGACTCCGGTACGGCGACCGCAGCCGACCCGCCTGGTCCGGAAGGATTTCCATGACTGAGAACCACGACGCAATCGTCACCGACCCGAAGACGGAGACGGAGGGCGCGGGGGGCTGCCCGGTCCCGCACGGAGCGCGGGCCCCGCACCCGACGAAGGGCGGCGGCAACCGCGGGTGGTGGCCCGAGCGCCTCAATCTCAAGATCCTCGCGAAGAACCCCGCCGTGTCCAACCCGCTCGGCGAGGACTTCGACTACGCCGCCGCCTTCAAGAGCCTCGACCTGCCGACGGTCAAGCGGGACATCGCCGAGGTGCTGACCACCTCGCAGGACTGGTGGCCGGCCGACTACGGCAACTACGGCCCGTTCATCATCCGCATGGCATGGCACAGCGCGGGCACCTACCGGATCAGCGACGGCCGCGGCGGCGCCGGTGCCGGGCAGCAGCGCTTCGCGCCGCTGAACAGCTGGCCCGACAACGCCAACCTCGACAAGGCCCGCCGCCTGCTGTGGCCGGTCAAGAAGAAGTACGGCCAGTCCCTGTCGTGGGCCGACCTGCTGGTGCTGGCCGGCAATGTGGCGCTCGAAGGCATGGGCTTCGAGACCTTCGGCTACGCCGGCGGCCGCGCGGACGTCTGGGAGCCCGAGGAGGACGTCTACTGGGGCCCCGAGACCACCTGGCTCGGTGACGAGCGCTACACCGGCGACCGCGAGCTGGAGAGCCCGCTCGGCGCCGTCCAGATGGGCCTGATCTACGTCAACCCCGAGGGCCCCAACGGCAACCCCGACCCGCTGGCCTCGGCCCGCGACATCCGCGAGACCTTCCGCCGGATGGCGATGAACGACGAGGAGACCGTCGCGCTGATCGCCGGCGGCCACACCTTCGGCAAGACCCACGGCGCCGGCCCGGCCGACAGCGTCGGCGACGACCCCGAGGCCGCCGCGCTGGAGGAGCAGGGCCTCGGCTGGCGCAACACGTACGGCACCGGCAAGGGCGGCGACACGATCACCAGCGGCCTCGAAGGCGCCTGGACCAACACGCCCACCACCTGGGACAACAGCTTCTTCGACATCCTCTTCGGCTACGAGTGGGAGCTGACGCAGAGCCCCGCGGGCGCCAACCAGTGGAAGCCGAAGGACGGCGGCGGCGCCGGCACCGTGCCGGACGCGCACGACCCGGCCAAGACCCACGCGCCGACGATGCTGACCACCGACCTGGCGCTGCGCGTCGACCCCGCCTACGAGCAGATCTCGCGCCGCTTCCACCAGAACCCGGCGGAATTCGCCGACGCCTTCGCCCGCGCGTGGTTCAAGCTGACCCACCGCGACATGGGCCCGGTCGTGCGCTACCTCGGCCCCGAGGTCCCGTCCGAGACGCTGGTGTGGCAGGACCCGGTGCCCGCCGTGGCGCACCCGCTGATCGACGCCGCCGACGCCGCCGTGCTCAAGGACCGGATCCTCGCGTCCGGCCTCACGGTGCCCCAGCTGGTCTCCACCGCCTGGGCGTCGGCTGCCAGCTTCCGCGGCAGCGACAAGCGCGGCGGCGCCAACGGCGCCCGTATCCGCCTTGAGCCGCAGAACGGCTGGGAGGTCAACGGGCCCGACGAGCTGGCCTCGGTGCTGCGCACCCTGGAGGGCGTCAAGGAGGCCTTCGACGCCGCGCAGACCGGCGGCAAGCGGGTCTCGCTCGCCGACCTGATCGTGCTGGCCGGCGGCGCGGGCGTCGAGGAGGCCGCGAAGAAGGCCGGCTTCGCCGTCGAGGTGCCCTTCACCCCGGGCCGCACCGACGCGTCGCAGGAGCAGACCGACGTGGAGTCCTTCGCGGCGATCGAGCCGACCTCGGACGGCTTCCGCAACTACGTCGGCAAGGACAGCCGGCTGCCGGCCGAGTACCTGCTGCTCGACCGCGCCAACCTGCTCACCCTGAGCGCCCCCGAGATGACCGTCCTGGTCGGCGGCCTGCGGGTGCTCGGCGCCAACCACGGCCAGTCGTCGCACGGCGTCCTGACCGCCACGCCGGGCACGCTGACGAACGACTTCTTCGTCAACCTGCTCGACCTGGGCACGACCTGGCAGCCCGCCGCGCAGGACAGCGGCGTCTTCGAGGCCCGCGACGCCGCGGGCGGCGCGGTCAAGTGGACCGGCACCCGCGCGGACCTGGTCTTCGGCTCGAACTCCGAGCTGCGCGCCCTCGCGGAGGTCTACGCGAGCGACGACGCGAAGGAGAAGTTCGTGCGCGACTTCGTCGCCGCCTGGACCAAGGTCATGGAGCTGGACCGCTTCGACCTGGTCTGATCCCGGCCCGAGCCACACACGCGGCCCCGCGGTTCACGGTGAACCGCGGGGCCGCGGTGCGCGTGCCGGATATCGGCGGCCGGCTTCGAGCAGCCGCACGCCGGTTTCCCTCCCGGCAGGCGGAACGAGCCGGACCAGCGCGGGACGACGCTCGTGCTCCGCGACGAGGAGGGCGACGGCGCCCCGCCCCGCTCCGAGGCCGACCTGGAGCAGGGGAAGGCGCTGATCCGCGTCGCGCGCCAGGACGGTCAGTAGCCGCCGTTCCCGCCGGTGCTGCTCCCGCCCGACTTGGTGATCGCCTTGCCGTCGGTGCCCAGGACGTACCACTTGGCGCCGAAGTTGTTCAGGCCCTGCCCGTTGACGTCGCCCGGCTTGCTGTCGCCGGCGAAGCGGTAGAGCGGGTGGCCGTTGTACGTCACCTGCATGCCGCCGCCGGAGCGCTTGGACGTGGACAGCAGCTTGCTCTGCACCCCGCCGGCCGCGGTCGGCTTCCCGGACGACGACACGGTCAGCGGCGGCCACGCGGCGGCGCAGGCGCCCGTGCAGGTCGAGGTCGACGTCTTGTCGGCCTGGAAGAGGTACAGGGTCATGTTCTTGTCGTTGACGAGGATCTTGCCCAGCGACACCGACTTGGTGGTGACCGTCGCGGTGGCCTTCGCCGCCTCCTGCAGCGCGACCGAGGCGGACGGGGACGCCGTGCTGTCGGCGGACGAGTTGGGGCTGCTGCTCCCTGAGCATGCGGTCGCCGCGGCGGCGGCGATCACCGTACCCGCGACGGCGGCGATGACTCGGACATGGGGCCTCACGGCGACTCCTCGGCTCTTCGGGTGTGTGGGGGCGGCGGCACGCCTCGTCGGTGCCGCAGGACCCACTACACGCTGCCGTCCACCCTCCGGCCACACGGGAGCGCCGTCCGGGTCACGCGGTCACGCGCGCGGCCGGGCGCGGACGTGCATGCGCTCGCCCTGCCGGCCGAAGAGGCTGAGGACCTCGGCGGGTTGGCCGCCGGCGCCGCTGAACCAGTGCGGCAGCCGGGTGTCGAACTCGGCCGCCTCCCCCGCCTCCAGCGTCAGGTCGTGGTCGGCGAGAACCAGCCGCAGCCGGCCGTGCAGCACGTACAGCCACTCGTAGCCCTCGTGCGTGCGCAGGTCGGGCTCGCTGCCGCGGTCCGGGACGATCATCTTGTACGCCTGGAGGGGCCCGGGTCCGCGGGACAGCGGGACGACGGTGCCGCCGTTCGGCAGGCTGCGCGGCGCCAGCCGCACCCGGGGGTCGCCCACCTCGGGCGCTCCGACCAGGTCGTCCAGCGGTACGCGGTAGGCGGCGGCCAGCGGCAGCAGCAGCTCCAGGCTGGGGCGGCGCCCGCCGGACTCCAGCCGGGAGAGGGTGCTCTTGGAGATGCCGGTGGTCTCGGAGAGCGCGGCCAGCGTGAGCTTGCGCTGGGCGCGCAGCCGCCTGAGCCGGGGGCCGACCTCGTCGAGCACGGCCTGGTGGGGCGCCGGGGTGTCGTCGTCCATACGGGTATTCCACAGGGCCGTCCCGGAAACGGCAACGTTTGTTGCCGTGGGCGCGAAGGCCGGTGCACGCTGCCCGGCATGAGCGCTGACGCACCGACCCACCCGCATGGTCACGGCCATGCCCACGGCAAGCACGACCACCACCACACCGACATCGACTGGGAGGCGATGGCCGACACCCTGGAGAACGCCGGTGACCTGCGCGTCCCGGTGCTGCGGGCGACCGCGGTCCGGCTGCGGGAGCTGCTCGCCCCCGGGCACGACGTCCGCCGCGTCCTGGACGTCGGCAGCGGCCCCGGCGTGATGACCTGCGTCCTGGCCGAGGAGTTCGCCGGAGCCGAGGCGGTCGCCGTCGACGGGACGCAGGCGCTGCTCGACCGCACCCTGGCCCGCGCCCGGCGCCTCGGCCTCGACGGCAGGGTCGGCGTCCGGCACGCCGAGCTGCCCGAGGGCCTGGACGACGCGCCCGGCAGCGCCGACCTGGTGTGGAGCAGCATGGCCGTCCACCACCTGGGCGACCAGCAGGGCGCGCTCGACGCCCTCGCGGGTGTGCTCCGCCCCGGCGGGGTGCTCGCGGTGGCCGAGGCCGTCCTGCCGACCCGCTTCCTGCCCCGCGACTTCGGCCTCGGCAGGCCCGGCCTCCAGGCCCGCCTCGACGCCGTCCAGGAGGAGTGGTTCGCGCTGATGCGCGCCGAGCTGCCCGGCTACGTGGCCGCGCCCGACGACTGGCCCGCGATGCTCACCCGGGCGGGCCTGACCGGCGTCACGGCCTTCACCACCCTGCTCGACATCCCGGCCCCGCTGCCCGCCCCGGCCCGCACCTACCTGCACGCCTTCCTGACCCGGCTCCGCGAGTCGATGAGCGAGTCCCTCCCGGCGGACGACCTGGCCACCCTGGACACCCTGCTCTCCCCGTCATCCCCGGACGGCGTCCTGCACCGCCCCGACGCCTTCCTGCTGGCGCCGACGACGGTCTTCGCGGGGGTGCGGCTGCCCGCGTAGTCCATCTCGCGGCGGCCCCGCCGGTGCTGGTTCCCGCCGACGCCGTCCCCGCTGGCGCGGTAGGCACCGCCGGCGCCGCCGCCGACGCCGACGCCGCCGACGCCGACGCCGTCCCCGCCGACGCCGTCCCCGCCGGCGCGGTGGTCCCCGCGGACGCGGGTCCGCACCGTCGATGCCGTCACGCTCGACACGGTCCTCACCCCCGACGCGGCCTCCTGCCCGTCATGGCCTCCGGACGACCCACTGCGGCCGGAGGCCATGCCGGGAGGGGGCCGCGTCTGCGCGCCCGCCTACCCGCCGCCGGTCCGCTGCCCGCCGAGTGGCGCCCTCCGGCCGGGGCCCCGGGTGGCGCTACCCGCCCTGCCCCCTCTGGGCGGCACCAGCGGCCCGGCGCCCGGCGCCCACCAGTGGCGCCCTCCGGCCGGGGCCCCGGCCGACCCCTTTCGGCCGACCCCTTCCGGCCGGCGCCGACCGGCGCCGACCGGGTGGTATCGGTCACGCCGCATCCATGTCACCGGCATATGCCGGAAAAATCTCGCCAGGTCGGCAGCACCGCGTGCCACGCCGGTGCTCCGCCGCCGCGATCATCCCCGCAGGCAGCGGCCGTTGGCGCGTGCACACCGCGAACGCGCCTGGCACGCGGTGCCGTTGATTCTCCCGCAGAGTCGATGCGCTACGCATTGTTACGCGTGACTCGCTCTCCGGCACCGCTACGATGTGCCCAACTGCCGGACTCCACACCGGAGATCACCCGAGCATGGCGCGGACCCCCCGGGGGTCCACGACTGCGTGGTCCCCGTTCAGTGGAAGAAGGGAGTTCCCTCCATGCCCGAGGACCGACAGGGCGATGGGGGTCGCAA
The DNA here is from genome assembly GCA_036015235.1 of Streptomyces sp. NBC_00433. Classification (NCBI taxonomy): domain Bacteria; kingdom Bacillati; phylum Actinomycetota; class Actinomycetes; order Kitasatosporales; family Streptomycetaceae; genus Streptomyces; species Streptomyces sp. NBC_00433. The sequence continues at coordinate 5,179,860 of CP107926.1, forward strand.
GAAGCAGCAGTGGTGGGCACCGGCCGAACGGCGTATCGGTGCCGGCGTCCGGTTTCTGGTGGCGGTGCTGCGGGTCCTGAAGGACCTGCTCGACATCGCCGGATTCATCGGGCGCCACCTGTAGTGGTGTGGCCCCCACCGGGGTCACCCGGTAGGGGCCACATCTTGCGACCGGAAGCGCTTCGCCCTGTCTCAGGCGCCAACCAGCGGACGGGCGGGGCGCTTCCTCGCGTTTCGCGGGCGTGAGGTCGCGCGGTCGTGGACCGTTGTGATCTGCGTCACGTCACGAGGAGTTCGTCCCCATAGTGCCCTTTCCGTCACGCGATGCGCCACACGCTCGCGGCGGATCGGCGTTGGGCAGGGGCCGTACGCAGTGCCATCACCGCAGGCCGCGAGGGGGAGTTGTGACCGAGGTCACAACGAAAGAATGCCGTGAAGTCACCCGTCCGGTATCACCCGAACGGCAGAACTCCGTTGGCAGACCCCCTGGTCGAGGCCGACGAAGCATCATGATGCCAGCCCGCCGGGCGCGCTTCCAGGCCGCCCGGCACGGAAGACGTCCCGGCCGACCTGCGGAATTGCCGCAGGGGGTGACATTTCGCGGCCGCGGCGGCAATTGCGGATGCACGTGCAGCGGCTGTGACCTGCCGGTCGGCGGTTCGCGGCGCGGTGCCGCGCCGCGGGCAGGTGAAGTCGCGCGCCGTCCGGATGCTGGACGCCGGCCGGGCGCAGGGGCGCGCTACGAAGCCGCGTCGCCGCCCTCGTCAGCGGCGGCGGGCCCGCTGACATACGCGGTGATCCGGCCGGCGAGCGTGTCGTACTCGGACGCGGTCAGCCCGGCGCGGGCCTGCCGCAGGACGGCCTGCACCAGGTGCCACCGCTCGTCCACCCGGCTGCCCGGACCGCCGTCCCCGGTGTCGGCGCCCCGCCCGGCGGGTGCGGCCAGCTCCTCGGCCTCGGCCTCGCGCAGGGCGGCGGCCGCGCCGTCGCGCCCGGCCTCCTCCAGCTGCTCGGCCGTGACGCCGACCGCCCGCGCCATCCGCGCCAGCGTGTCGTCGGGGCTGCGGACCGGGACCTTCGCGCGGCTGACCACCTGGTAGCCCGACACCAGCTGCCGCCATCGCGTCTCGCTGATGTCCGCGCGCCGGGCGGCCTCCCGCTGGGAGAGCCGTGCGGCGGCTGCCGCGCGCTTGATCAACACACCCTCAGGCGGCGCTTCCAGACGCTCTGTCATGCGCCGAGCTTCGCACAACTACGCACTCTGCGTCCACCACTTCCAGGGAAGTGGAACCAGCGGCACCGCCCTCACCTGCACATATACGCGGCAGTACGCACTCGATATCGCGTAGTGCGCGCGTACTGCTTGTTTCACGCGCTACTACGCGCTACGTTTTCCTCATGGCACCACGCACCCGTTCCCGCCCCAGCAGGCTCCACCAGGAGCCCGAGGCGGTCACCTGGGCGCGGCAGAAAGCGGGCCTCACCAAGCGCGCCCTCGCCGACCGGATCGGCATCTCCGAGCAGTTGATGGGTGAGATCGAGTCCGGCTGGCGCAGCGCCACCCCGGCCAACCTCATCAAGATCGCCGCCGCGCTGAACTGCCCGATCGTCGTCCTGGAGCGCAAGCGGCCCACCGCCGAGGCCCCGGCGCCACCGTCCGCAGGCTGACCCCGCCGCCCCGCGGGCACACCCGCGCGAGGGGACGGTGGGGAAGAAGTGTCCCCTGACGGTGAACACCGGTGGGGGGCGGTACGTATCAGTGGCCGGCAGGCGTCCTCCGCCCAGCCGGCCGCCCGTGTGGGGCCGGGTCGTGGTTGGCCGCCGCCGACGCGTCCGTTCCCCCCACACCAAGGAGTGTCGTCATGGACACCGACAAGCGGCTCGATGCCGTACGCCCGTATGTCTTATCCGTCTTCCGCATGGTCGTCAGCCTGCTGTTCGCCTCGCACGGGGCGTCGACCGTGCTGGGAGTCCTCGGCGGGTCGTCGAACCCGGACCGGCCGTCTTTCGGGGTGTGGCCCGGATGGTGGGCCGGGCTGATCCAGCTGGTCTGCGGGATCCTGGTCTTCGTCGGGATCGGCGAGACGGGCACCAGGCTCGCGGCCCTCGCGGGGTCGGGCTCGATGGCCTACGCCTACTTCACCGTGCACCAGAAGCGCGCCCTGTGGCCGATCGAGAACGGCGGCGAGGGCGCGGCGATGTTCTGCTGGAGCCTGCTGCTGGTCGCCGTGATGGGCCAGGGCGCCTGGTCGCTCGCGCAGGTGGTCGCCAGGCGCTTCCAGCCGCTGGAAGCGGGAGCCGGCGAGCCGGAGCCCGAGGTGACCTGACCGGATGGGATAGCCCGGGGGCGGCCCGTCGAACGGGCCGCCCCCGGAGGGCGCCGAGGAGGTCGCAGGACGACCGGGCGGCCCGCGGCGCCGCTCGCACCCGACGAGCAGCCGACGCCCGGCATCCGGTCGGTGGCGGCGCCGCTGCGGGACGGCTCGGGGCAGTGATCGCCGGGGCCGACGTCGACTGCCACGCGGCGGAGACGACGGTGGACCGTCTGCTGGAGCACCGTCTGCTGCTCCAGGCGGCGGGCGGCATCAGCGCGGACTTCGCCCGGGTGCAGGACGTGCCGCACGTGGGCGTGCTCGCCGGGCCTTCGGACAGGCCCTGGCGGCTCATGTGACGGGCGTGGCACGGATGTCGTGGCCGTCCGCCGTCAGGCACCGGCCGGTGGTCAGGTCGTAGCGCCAGCCGTGCAGGGTGCAGGTGAGTTCGTTGCCCTTGATCTCCCCGAACCGGCTGAGGTCGGCGCGCAGGTGCGGGCAGCGGCGCTGTACCCGCCAGCCGTCGGCCAGGAAGTCCTCGCCGTCGTCGTCACAGGCGTCGTAGTAGTTCTCCACGTAGTCGATTCGCTCGTTCGACAGGCACTTGAAGAACACGAACACGAACTCGCTGTAGGGCCCGATCCTGCTGGCGCTGAACCGCAGTGACAGCAGCAGGCTGTTCGACCAGTCGACCTCGCGACGCGCGATGTTGGTGGCCACCAGGTCGCCGGCGGTGGACAGCGTGTATCGGCACCGCTCACCGTTCCACTCGCGGACCTCCCGCGCCGAGAAGTCGATCACGATCGGGATGTCGTCCACGTCCAGCCGCACCGCGCCACCGACTCCGGCGCAGATCCGGTCGGCACGCGCCAGCAGCGGTTCCCACCACTCTTTCAGCGCCGCCAGCAGCTGCTCGCGCGGCAGCGCCGGGGCCCGGGAAGCCCGCTCGGCGGCCAGCGCGGGCTGCTGCCTGCGGGCGTAGCTGCGCAGGTACTCGCGCTTGTGACCGAAGAGGTAGTCGATCTCCTCGGTGGTGTGGCGGTGGGTGAGTTTGCACGCGGTCCGCTCCGGTTCCGCGACGGTTCCCGGCAGCAACAGGTGCGCCGACACGTCGGGCCGCACCTGGGCGAGCTCGGCAAGGAACTCCTGCTGGTCGGTGAAGATGCTCTCCCCGTCCCGGCCCGTCCCGTTGAAGTCGAACAGTTCCTCGTCGAGGAAGCACGGCGGGCCCGCGGTGGGGAATACGTGCGCCGCCTGGACCGCGTCGATATAGAGCAGCGCGCGGTCGAACTGCCCCTGGCGCTTGCGGGCGGCGAACTCCCGCTTGGCCGCGTCCGGCAGCTGGTAGACCATCGGCCACCAGATGGCGCCGGAGAACTGCAGGAAGTGCGCGTCGACCTCACCGAACGCCCTGATGGCCGGGATGTCCAGCGGGTGCGCGTCGTTCTGGTTCAGCAGCGTCGTCGTGCCGTCGTCCAGCAGCAGCGCGGAGTCGCCGATGGGCCCGTCGCCGGGTCCCGTCAGGGCGGTGATCATGACGCGCAGCCCATCGCGCTCGACCGGTATGTCGCTGCGGGTGCGCAGGAAGTTCGTGAACCCGACGGCCCGCAGCTCACGCTCCAGCTCGTCGGTGACGAAAGCCGGCAGCAGCACCGTGATGCCCTTGCGCACGTTCCGGCGCAGGTTCTCCGGGTCGAAGTGGTCCCGGTGCAGGTGGGAGATGTAGAGATAGTCCGCCGCGTGGCCGTAGTGCGCCCAGTCCAGATCCGTGTTGTCCGGGAAGGGGAACCACGATCCGAAGAAGGCGGGGTTGACCCAGGGATCGCACAGCACCGATCCCGCCGCGCTCTCGATATACAGGCCTGCATGCCCAAGTCCGGTCACCCGCATACCACCGCACACCCTCTCGGCTGAGTAGTCACCCGAGCCAGCCACCATCGGATGGGACGGACCCGACATCCGTACCTACGCTGCCCGTGCCTTCGCCGCCGCGCACCCGCTGGGCGGCCCCTGCTGCCGGCGGAACGCATGGATGTGCTGGTCAGAGCGGGTCGTGGAGGTTACGGTTCGCCGGATTGGCCGTCGCCCGATTCCGCGCGCCGGTGCCGGGCCGGTCGGCGTTCCCGCCGTGACCGGCGGGCGCTCACCGGCGCAGACTCGCTCTTCGCGGACACTGTCCGCTGTACGGACATACGCGCCACTGCTTGTCGAACGGCCCGCCAACCGGGGGTGGCGGAGCGCTTCGGCCCCGACCCGGTCGTCGAGGTCGGCGAGGGCGACCGCGCGGTGCCCACCACCCGCAATCCGATCCGCCGCCGGCCTTCCAGCGCGAGTACGCCGAGCGGCTGGCCCGTACGGTGCTGCCCTACCCGGACATCGGCACCTGACGCCCACCGGGCGCGGGGGCGGCGGCCGGAACGCGTTCCAGGACGCCGCCCGCGAAGGTGTCGTAGAGCGGCAGCGTCTCCAGGTGGACGTAGCCGATGTGGCAGTCGCACACCGCGAGCGGGCAGGCCCGCGGCCGCAGGGCGGCCCGGTAGCTCCCGTCGTAGAGGTTCCCCAGCACGGCGGGGACGAAATGGCAGCGCCGCACCGTCCCCTCGCCGTCGACCGAGATCACCGACTCGCCGGTGCGGCAGGGCAGTCCCGCGCTGCGGTGCGGGTGGCGGCTGTAGGGGAAGAGCGGGTCCAGCGCGGTCCACCGGTCCGCCTCGGCGTCGGTGTACGTGTGCCCCTCGGCCGCGTTGACCCACAGGTAGACGTGGCCGGGCAGGTCCGCGCGCAACCGGCGGGCCGCGTCCAGGTGTTCCGGCAGGCCGACGACGCCGACGCTGTGCCGCACCCCGCGGGCCGCCAGGTCGTGGCAGGCGGCGCGGAAGCGCTCGTAGGGCACCTGGTCCGGGTGGTAGGTGCACCACAGGGCCAGGGTGTCCAGGTCGGCTTCGTCCAGCCAGCCGGTGCGGGCGCCCAGGTTGGTCTGGATCGCCACCCGGCGGATGTGCGGCAGCCGGCTCAGCTCGGAGAGCGTCCTGCGATACCAGGACCTGACCAGCGCCTCGCCCCACGGGGTGAACAGGATCGACAGCCGGTCGCCTGTCTGCGCCCCGGCCCAGTCCGCGAAGCGCTCCAACGCGAGCCGATCGGCATCCAGTTGGTCCCGGCTGTCGCGGCGCTTGGCGAACGGGCAGTAGGGGCAGTCGAAGTCGCAGGAGGCCAGCGGTCCACGGTAGAGGACGGTCAGATCCACGGCCGCCCCCTCACTTCGCGTCATAGGCGGCCATCGCGGCCCGCACCGCGGGGGAGAACAACTCGGGTCCCACCGCGTCGGAATGGGCGAGGCCCTCGGGCGACAGCCGCAGCAGCTCCGCGTCCTCCGCCAGCCAGCCGCGGGCGGCGAAGGCGGCCAGTTCGGGCCCGAAGTCGTCCTCAGGGCGGCAGCCGAAGCGTGCCGCGTAGTCGGCCACCGGCATGCCCCGCGCCTGGAGCAGCGACTGCAGCAGATGGCGGCGGCGGGCCTCCGTCCCGCCGACGGCCCGGCCGAAGTCGGCGTATCCGAAGTCCGCGGCGGGGCGCGTCACGTAGTCGTCGATGATCGCCCTGACCTCGCCGGGGCCCACGGCGTAGTCGAAGCTGTAGTGCAGGCCCGCGGTGTAGGAGCGGGCCCCGCAGCCCAGGCCGATCATGCCGTCGGTCTGGCACGCGTGGTCGGCGGGTCCCACCCCCTGTGGGCCCTTGGCACGGAACATCCGCATCGACACCTGCTCGTAGCCCGCTTCGAGCAGCAGGTCGCGGCCCGCGCGGTAGAGCCGCAGCCGCTGCTCGTCCCAACCCGCCTCCGTCCGGGCGGAGTCGAGGCGGTGCAGGCCGGTCAGCGGGCGGACGTAGAGCGGGTAGAGATACAGCTCCTCCGGCCGCCAGGCCAGCGCCGCCGCCAGGGAAGCGCGCCAGGACCGCTCGGACTGGCCGTCGATGCCGTAGATCAGGTCGATGTTGAGCACCGGGAAGCCCGCGTCCCGGATGCGCCCCAACGCCGTTTCCACCTGAACCCGTTGCTGCCCGGGGCGGACCGCCGCCCTGGCCTCGGCGGGGTCGAAGGTCTGCACACCCAGGCTGAGCCGGGTCGTGCCGTGCGCGGCGAGCACCGCGAGCCGGTCGGCGGTCGCGGTCGCCGGCGACGCCTCGACCGACAGCGGTACGGCCCGCAGGTCCGCGCCCATGCGGTGCTCCGCGATGCCGAACAGCCGCTCCAGCTCGGCCGGTTCGAGGAAGGTCGGGGTGCCGCCGCCGAAGGCCGCGGTGGTGAAGCGCGGCGCCGGGTCGTCGCCGAGCGCCTCCCGTACGGCGGCCGCCTGCCGCTCCAGCGCGTCGAGATAGCGGCCGGCCAGGCCGTCGGGGGCGCCGATCCGGGTGAAGAGGTTGCAGAAGCCGCAGCGGACCTCGCAGAAGGGGATGTGCAGATACAGCGCGAGCGAGTCCTTGGGCTCGGCCGCCCACAGGTCGCGCAGCGCGGGGCGCGGCCGCAGCGGGCCGTAGGCGGTCTTGTGCGGATAGGCGTAGACGTAGCTCTGATACGGCCGCGGCGCGGCCGCCGTGTCCAGGATCGTCATCCGGCCGGTGCCTCCAGGAAGAAGTGGGCGTAGGGCACGGTCCACACGGCGGGGTGGCCGATCCGGTGGCCGGTGTGGCCGTCCTCGCCGTAGGCGGTGCCGTGGTCGGAGCACACGACGGCGAAGCAGCGGCGGCGGCTGCTCGCCGCCGCGAAGAGCCGCCCGATGTGCCGGTCGACGTAGCCGAGCGCGGCGGCGTGGCTGGCCCGGGTGTCGCCCGACTCGCGGGTGGCGCCCGGCAGATGGAACCAGTTGGGCTGGTGCAGCGCGGACACGTTCACGAACAGGAAGAGCGGCTGGTGCCGCGGGGCCGCCGCCACCGCCTGCTCGGCGCGGTCCACCTGCGACGCGAACGACGTCGGCGACGCCACCCCGAATTCCGGCTCCCAGTGGCTCTCCTGGAAGAGCCCCGGCAGCACCGACCCGAGCGCCCCCTGACCGTTGAAGAAGCCGACCCCGCCGACGCAGACCGTGCGGTAGCCGACCGCCGCGAGCCCCGCCACCAGGTCGGGCGCGTCGAAGACCCACGTCCCGTCCGCCATCGTCTCGCTCCCCCCGAACCTCCCGGCGAACAGCCGCGGATGCGGGCCGGGCGCCGCGGGCGTCGGCAGGAACCCGGCGAAGATGGCCTGGTGCGAGGCGTAGGTGAAGCTCCCGGGCGCGTGCCGCTCCTCCCACCGCCCGCCGGGCAGGTGCGCGGCGAGGTTCGGCAGCCGCCCGGCCGCGGCCATCTCGGCGGCCACGTCGTAGCGGAGGGTGTCGAGGGTGACGAGCAGCAGGTCGTGGCTGCCCACGACCAGGTTCATGTCGGGTCCGCCCGGCCCGCCGCTCGGGCCCGGCGCCTCACGCGGCGGCATGCGCGCCCACCTCCCGCAGCACCGCCGCGACCTGGGCCGCGTAGGTGTCCCGCCCTTCCGCCGGTGTGCCAGGGAGGCCCGGCAGGCGGGGGAGGAGGTCGCCGAAGGCGTTGACCTCCGCGACGGCGAAGCGCCGCAGGCCGGCCGCGGGCAGCACGTCGACGCCGACGCACAGGGTGCCGGGGAAGCAGGCCGCGGCGCCCTCCGCCGCCGCCACCGCGTCGGACCAGCGGCCGCCCGCCGCGGTGATCGCGGACCGCAGCCGGGCGAGGTCGCCGCGGGCGCCGCCGAGGTGGAGGTTGGTCATGGGGTGGCGGCTGGTGCGGGCCACCGCGTGGGTGGCTCGGCCGCCGACCACCACCAGCCGCAGGTCGCACACCCGGCCGTCGAGCGCGGCCTTGGGCAGCCACCGCTCGACGTGCAGGCCGTCCGGCGCCAAGGCGTCGACCAGCGCGCCCACTTCCCGCTCCGCGCGGTATTCGCGGACCCGCAGCGAGTTGAACAGCCGCCCGTCCGGGGCGACTTCCACCGATGTGACGGCCTTCACCCGGCCTGGGCCGCCGAAAGCCAGCGCGACCACGCCCGAGGCCGACGACCCGTGCGCGGGTTTGACGAAGACCCGCGGCACCCCTGCCGCCGCCAGCCGCGCCCGCAGGTCGTCCCAGCCGGTCACCGGCGACAGCGGCGTACCCGCCGCCCACGGCACCGGCGGCCCGGCCGCCGCGAGCCGGGCGTGGCAGCGCCGCTTGTCGAACATCACCGCGATGTCCTCGGGGCCGTCCAGCAGCCGCGCCCCCGCGTCCACCGCCGCTGCCGCCAACTCGGCGACCACTGAGGTGAACCGCCCGTACCACCGGGCGCCGCCCTCCACCCGGGCCGGGTCGCCGGCGCCCCGCAGCAGCCGGTCGACCTCCGCGTCCTCGCCGGGCGAGTCGATCCGCACGACCTCGCCGGGGCGGAAGCCGTAGGAGCCGTGGAGCACGTCGCGCCAGCCCAGCACCCGTGGCGCGGGCAGGCCCGCGGCCTCTACGGCGTCGGCGAAGAGCGTCACGCGGCGGTGGCCGGGGTTGCCGACCACCGCGAACCGCACGCGGGCGGCGCCGGTCACTCCCCCACCGCGACGTAGCGGTGCTCTTCGCCGTCGTATCGCTCCTCGTCCATCCGCTCGTCGAGGTCGACCTCGACGCCGGCCGTCTCCAGCCGCTGCCGTATCCGCTCGGCGACCTCCTCGCTGAGGAAGTTGTGGTGCAGGTCGAGCCATTCCAGGTGGCTCAGCGACTGCCCTTCGAGCAGCGCCTCCGCGCCGTCGTCGCCCAGCGTCCCGAGGGACAGGTCGAGCGACCTGAGCCGCGCGACGACCGGCGCGTCCGCGAGCGCGTCGGCTATCTCGTCCTGGATCTCGCTGTTGCGCAGGCCCAGGTGCCGCAGCGCCGGCAGCCGCTCGCCGCTCAGCAGCGGCGCGAGGTCCTCCACGGAGGCGTCGCCGCCGTATTCCTCCTCGCCGAGCCACAGCTCCAGATACTCCAGCGCCGGCAGGTCGCTCGCGCCGACCGCGCGCACCACGGCCGCGGGCAGCCCGCCCGCCTCGATGGCCAGCGTCCGCAGGTGCTCGTGCCGCACCGCGTCGAGCACCAGGTCCGTACCGCCCCTGACGCCCAGCTCCTGGAGCCGCGGGTAGGCGGTGAGCAGCGGTGTCACGTCGCTCTGGGTGATCCAGGAGATTTCCGACTCCTCCATCACCAGGTCGCCGACGAAGACCGCGACCAGGCCGGTCAGCCGCCCGGCCGCCTCGGCCAGCAGCCGCACGACGTCACCGGAGTCCTCGTCGTAGACCTCGCCCCACTGGCCGACGACCACCGCCCGCACCCCGACCGGGTCGACGGCCCCCAGGAAGCGCTGCCACAGCTCCTCGTACGGCTCGGCGGCCCCGTCCCCGTACGGATCGACGGCCAGCCGCCAGGCCACCTCCCCGGGCTCGGGCAGCCCGGCGGCCTCCTCGCCGGCCGCGGGGAAGTCGAAGACGGGGAAGCCGTGCAGTTCCTTCAAGTGCTCTACGGCGGACATGTCGTGGGTCTCCTGACGCGGACGGCGTTGGCTGCGGGGGTGGACGGCCGGCCGGGGCGTACGCCGCGGTCCGGGCGGACGGCTCGGTAGGACGATTTCTACCAACGCCCACTGACACGGCCCCCGCCGGGTGGCCACCCCGCCCCGCCCCGGGCGCGCGATCCCGCGACCGCGGTGTCCTGCCTCCCCGAAGGCCGCACCGGAACGGCGGCCGGCGCGGAGAGGATATTCGCTGGTCGCTGCTTGCCGGCGGTGTCCATACTGCCGCGATGGACCCGGTGACCCTTGAGACCGACCGTCTGGTGCTGCGGGCCTTCGCCCCCGCCGACGTGGACGCGTTGTACGAAGCCTGCCAGGACGAGGACATCCAGTTCTACACGCCGGTGCCGGTGCCGTACCGGCGCGCCGACGCGGAGAAGCGCATCGGTGAGGACCACCCCGCGGGCTGGGCCACGGACAAGAGCTACACCCTCGGCGCCTTCCGCAGGGACAGCGGCGCCCTGGTCGGGTCGTACAGCCTGTTCGTCATCAGTCCGGGCGTCTACGAACTCGGCTACTGGGCGGTCAGGGAACAGCGCGGACGCGGGTATTCGGTCGAGGCCGCCCGAGCCCTGTGCGACTGGGGCTGGGCCACCCTCGACGTCCACCGCATCGAGTGGTGGGCCATGGCAGGGAACACCGGCTCGCGTGCCGTCGCGGAGAGGCTCGGCTTCACCGTCGAGGGGACGCTGCGCAATCGCGGCATCGCCAACGACGGCAAGCCGCACGACTGGTGGGTGGGCGGACTGCTCAGGCCCTGATGCCCGGACCGGTGCCACGCCGGCCGCGTCCGCGTGCCATGCCGCCGGACCGGCGTCGCCGTGACGCACCGCGCCCCGCCGGACGGGATCCGGCGGGGCGCGGTGGTGGCTGACGGCGGCAGCCGTCGTGGCAGCGGTCAGTGCAGGACGACCGGCACCGATGCCTGGTCCGTCTCGGACGTCGTGCCCGAGGGGCCGTCCGAGCTGGAGGCGACCTTCACCGTGGTGGGCTTGCCCGCGGTGATGAAGATCAGGGCGATCAGCGAGGCCGCGACCTCGATACCGAAGGCCCACCAGACGGCGTGGGCGTAGCCGTGCACCAGGCCCTGCGCCTCGGTGAGCTTCGCGGCCGCCGGGGTCGCCGCGTGGTGGGCGGCGAGGTAGGTGGCGGTCGCGGACGCGGCCACCGTGTTCAGCAGGGCCGTGCCGATGGCGCCGCCGACCTGCTGGGAGGTGTTGACCATCGCCGAGGCGACGCCCGCGTCACGGGGCTGCACTCCGGAGGTGGCCAGCGACATCGCCGGCATGAAGGCCGTACCCATGCCCAGGCCCAGCAGGACCAGGCCCGGCAGGACCACGCCCGGGTAGGACGCGCCGAGCGACAGGCGGGTCAGCAGCAGCATCGCGACCGCCGCCAGCGCGAAGCCGGGGGCCATCAGGACGCGGGCCGGCAGGCGGTTGACCAGCCGGGCGCCGATCTGCGTGGAGCCGATGACGAAGGCGGTGACCATCGGGAGGAAGGCGAAGCCGGTCTTGATCGCCGAATACCCCTGGACGACCTGCAGGTAGTAGGTCATGAAGAGGAAGACGCCGAACATACCGATGATGGCCAGCCCCAGCGAGGCGTAGACACCGCCGCGGTTGCGGTCGGCGACCACCCGCATCGGGAGCAGCGGGTGCCGCACCCGGGACTCGACGACCGCGAACGTCGCCAGCAGGACGACCGCGGCGACCAGCAGCCCGATCGTGGACACCGAGGACCAGCCGGCGGTCTCGGCGCGGGTGAAGCCGTAGACCAGCGAGACCAGGCCGAGCGTCGACAGCAGCACGCCGGGGATGTCCAGCGGGGAGCGGTTGCGGCCGCCCGCCGGCTCGCGGATCACGAAGTAGGAGCCCAGGGCGGCGATCACCGCGAAGGGGATGTTGACGAAGAAGGTCCAGCGCCAGTCGAGGACTTCGGTCAGCACACCGCCGAGCAGCAGCCCGACCGCGCCGCCACCGCCGGCGATGGCGCCGAAGATGCCGAAGGCCTTGGCGCGCTCCTTCGGGTCGGTGAAGGTCGTCGCGAGCAGCGACAGCGCGGCGGGCGCCAGCAGCGCGCCGAAGACGCCCTGTGCGGCACGCGAGCTGAGCAGCATCGCCTCGTTGGTGGCGGCGCCGCCGATCGCCGAGGCGAGGGCGAAGCCGGTCAGGCCGGTGACGAAGGCGCGCTTGCGGCCCCACAGGTCGGCGATGCGGCCGCCGAAGAGCAGCAGCCCGCCGAAGGCGAGGGCGTAGGCCGTGATGACCCACTGCTTGTTCGCGTCGGAAATGCCGAGGTCGTGCTGGGCGCTCGGCAGCGCGATGTTCACGATGGTCGCGTCGAGCACGACCATCAGCTGGGCCAGGGAGATGAAGACCAGTGCTTTCCATCGCCGGGGATCGGGAAGCGCTGTTCCGGTGGTTTGAGACATGGAGATATCCACTTCGGTACGCGGTGCACAAAGGGTGCGGGGCTCTGCGGGTCGTACAGGTCGTGTGGGACGGCTCACGGCCGTCGGTCTACGGCTTGCGGGTCACGGCTTCGGGTCCGGATACGGCGTCTTCAGGCCGTCGAGGAAGAGCTGGAGGTGGCGGTGGAGGTCGCTGCCGGTGCAGTCGATGCCGGGCAGCGGGCGGGTGAGCCGGGAGATGGCGACCATCAGGTCGTTGCGGGTCACGTCCGGCCGCAGCCGGCCGTCCTTCCTGGCCAGGTCCATCAGCTCTTCGAGCGCGGTCTCCAGCCGTGCGGCCTGCGCGGCGATCTCGGCGGAGTGGCGGTCGTCACCGTTGACGAACAGCCCGCACAGGGCGCCCATGTTGTCGTCCACGGCGGCGTGGGCGAAGCGGCCGAGCGCGGCACAGGGGTCGCCGCCCGCGGCGGCGGCCGCGGCCTGCGCCACGGCGTGGTCCGCGATGCGGGTCACGACGGACAGCAGGACGGCGTGCACCAGGGCGCGGCGGTCGGGGAAGTGCCGGTAGAGCGTGGCATTGCCGATGCCCGCGCGGCGGGCGATCTCGTCCAGCGGCGAGTCGGGGCCGTACTCGACGAAGATGTCGCGCGCCGCCGCGACGATCCGCTCCCGGTTGCGCAGGGCGTCCGCGCGGGTCCGGTGCGTACGGACCGCGGCCGGAGCCGTCAGCTCCGTCGCGTCGGCTACATCGACTGCGTCGGCTACATCGGCGACTGTGGTCACAGTGGTCACTCCTCTCGGCGGCCGGCACGGTAACCGGGGAACAGATCCCCGGTTTTGCATTCACGTGCATGTAACGGGGACGATGTCCCCGGATATTTCGGCCACCCATCGTGACCTGCGTCACCCGCTCCGTTTCGGCCCCCCGCCCCGGTCCGCACCGCCCTCGCGGTGACCCCGTGTGACGCCGCTCACCGCGCGCTACGGTGACCGGCGTGGCATTGCGCAGAAAGGGCTCCCGCCTGCTCACGGCCGCCGACGCCGCCTACCGCCGGCGGCACGCCCCCGTCCCGCCCGCGCGCGCGGAGCGGGGCGAAATCGGTGGAGCCGGGGCCTCGGGTGGCGCTACCGTGCTTGCGCCCGCAGTCACCCCGGCAAGGACGTGCCGTTGTACACCAAGTGAGACCCCCCGAGCGCTGAACCGTCGCGCGTCGCGCAAGTGCGCCGCGCTCCTTTCCGCTGCGGTCCTCTCACTGGAACCGGTGTCTGTCTGTGTCCACGACCTGGGTGGCTGTTCCCACCTGCCTGCCGATCGTTCAACGCCCCTGCCACAGGTGCGCCTTCGGGCGCTCCCGGGCGGACGGCGTATCCCCCGTATTCCCCGCCGGCGCGAACCACGGCCTCCTCGCGCTGTGTTCCGGCTGCGGGGACGCGCTCACGATGAACGTGCGCTCCGTAAAGCCCCACCTCCCGTCCCCCGCCCGGACGGCTGGGCTGCTCCGCGACGCGGGCGGCCCGGGTCGCACCGGGCGGCCGGCCTGGCAGTCGCCGTACGGTCCGCCGCCGCACCGGGCGCGCCGCGGCCGATGGGCGCCCGCGCCGGTCCCGGCGAAGCCGCGGCCCGCGCTGCGGCGCGCGTATCTGTGCGGCCGGTGCGAGTGAGGCGCTGAACCGCCCCGGCAGCGGGATGCGTATCGCCGGACAGCCCGGCACCGGGCCTGTCCGGCGGTACGCCTCCCGCCGGGCAGGCCCTATGCCGGCACGTGCAGCGACTCCGCCCCGACCGGGCGGAAACCCGCGGCCTGGAAGGCCCTGACGCTGCGGGCATTGCCCGCGGCCACCTGGGCCCAGACCGGCTCGGGCACCAGATGCCGGGCCGCGGTGGCCAGCGCCCGCCCGAGGCCGCGCTGCCGCGCGCCCTCCTCGACCTCGACGGCCGCCTCCCAGCGCCCGGCGACCCCCCGGCCGAGCACCAGCACCCCGCCGTCGGCGGCCCACACCCTTACGTCGTCCCGCCGGCCCCGGGCCCGTACGACCCGAGGGTGCGTGTCGTCGTCGATCTCCCGCAGGGCCACGGGCGGTTGGCCGGTCAGCGGCGATGCCACGCTCACCAGGTCGATGGTGTCCGTCCGCCGCCCCGACCGCTCCAACAGCGCGGTCAGGAAGCGCGGGTTCATGGCGGCGGCCAGCGGATCGCACCCGACGGCGGCCAACTCCCGCCGCACCCAGGCCGGGTCCTCGTCCGTGAAGACCACCGCGTGTGCGGTGAAGGCCATCACCCCGGCGTCCCGCACCCCGTCCTGTGCGACAACCGTCGTCCCTCCGTCGGCAGCCGGGAAAACCCCGACGGCGGCCGCCGCCATGATCTCTGCGAGCGCGCTCCCCATACCCGGCATCGTAGGCCGCGAGCCGTCCCCGCCCCGCCGCCCCGGAGGGCGGACGCGTCGGCCGTCTTGTCGAACATCGGGCCGGTCGACAAGATGTGTACATGACATCTTTACGGTGTCCGTCCCGCGAACCAGGTTGACGTACGTCGGCACCACGCGCCCTGGGGCATCCCACCCGAGGCGGCCCGAAGCGGCGTAGCGCACACGCAGAATCGTGCAATTCCCCCGGAGGTCAGACATGCGCTTGAATTTTGCAAGAGCACGGCGCGGCGGGTGGAGGAGGGCGCTCGTCCTGCTTCCCGCCGCCGCGGTCGCGATCGCGGCGGGCGGCGTCGTGGCGCCGGACGCCGGCGCGGCGGTGCCTCCGACGCCGTCGGGTTTCACGCTCACCTGGAGCGACGACTTCAACGGCGCGGCAGGCACCGGCATCGACCAGGGGCTGTGGAGGTACGACACCGGGCCGGGCAGCAATTTCGGCACCGGCGAGATCGAGACGATGACCAGCAGCACGTCGAACGTCTTCTACGACGGCCAGGGCCACCTGGTGCTCCAGGCCCAGCACTCGGGCTCCGACCCGCGCGGCGGCTGGACGTCCGGCCGGGTGGAGACCCAGGCGGCGACCTTCGGCGCACCGGCGGGCGGCGTCGTACGCATCGAGTCCGTCCTCCAGCAGCCCAACGTCACCACCGGCAACGGCGCCGGATACTGGCCGGCCTTCTGGATGCTCGGCGCACCGCTGCGCGACGGCGTGACCTGGCCGACGTCGGGCGAGATCGACATCATGGAGGACATCAACGGCCGCAGCTCCGACTTCAGCACCATCCACTGCGGTGTCAGCCCGGGTGGCCCGTGCAACGAGTCGACCGGCATCGGCTCGGGCGAGCGCGGCTGTTCCGGCTGCCAGACCGGCTTCCACGACTACGCGGCGGAGATCGACCGCTCGGTGTCGCCCGAGCAGATCCGCTTCTACCTCGACGGGAGCAACTTCTTCACCGTCAGCGCCAACCAGGTGGACGCGACGACCTGGTCCAACGCGATCGACCACCCCTTCTTCATCATCTACGACCTGGCGATCGGCGGCGGCTTCCCCGACGCCTTCGGCGGCGGCCCGAACGCGGCCACCGTCTCCGGCGGCAGGCTGGTCGTCGACTCGGTGGCGGTCTACAACAAGGGGCCCGGCTCCGGGGGCGGCGGCGGAGGCGGTTCCGCGAGCGGCCAGACGATCACCGGTCCCGGCGGCAAGTGCGTGGACGTGGCGGGAGACGACACCGGCGGCGACGGCACCGCCGTCCAGCTGTGGGACTGCCAGTCGGCGGCCAAGGACCAGCACTGGACCTGGAGCGGCCAGACCTTGCAGACCCTCGGCAAGTGCCTGGACATCGCCGGCGGCGACAGCGCCGCCGGGACGAAGCTGCAGCTCGCCACGTGCAACAGCGGCGGCTACCAGGCGTGGGTGCGGCAGGCCGACGGCTCGCTGCGCAATCCGGCCAGCGGCCGGTGCGTCGACTCGCCGTCCGGTGCCACCGCGAACGGCACCCGGCTGCAGATCTGGGACTGCAACGGCTCCGGCGCCCAGAACTTCACCATCGGCACCCCGATCTACGGTCCCGGCGGCAAGTGCGTGGACGTGGCGGGAGACGACACCGGCGGCGACGGCACCGCGGTCCAGCTGTGGGACTGCCAGCAGGCGGCCTCGCTCGACCAGAAGTGGACCTGGAGCGGCCAGACCCTGCGCAGCCTCGGCAAGTGCCTGGACATCGCGGGCGGCGTGAACGCGGCAGGTACGCAGCTCCAGTTGGCCACCTGCAACGGCGGGGGCTACCAGAACTGGGTCGTCGACTCCGACGGCTCGCTGTCCAACCCGACCACCGGCCGGTGTGTCGACTCGCCCTCGGGCGCCACGGCGAACGGCACGCGGTTGCAGATATGGGACTGCAACGGCTCGGGCGCGCAGAAGTTCGCCCTGGCGTAAGGGCCTTCAGGAAGCCCGACCGGCCCGCGGCCGGCACCCTCGGCACGACCGAAGGTGCCCGGTCGCGGGCTGTTCGGCCCGGCAGCGGGCCCGGAGCCGGCCCGGTCGCGGACCGGAGTCATCGGTTCGATCCCCGCTCCTGTTCCCCCGCACGCGCATCGCGGCGGAGACGGCCGAGCTGAT
This sequence comes from Streptomyces sp. NBC_00433, assembly GCA_036015235.1. Classification (NCBI taxonomy): domain Bacteria; kingdom Bacillati; phylum Actinomycetota; class Actinomycetes; order Kitasatosporales; family Streptomycetaceae; genus Streptomyces; species Streptomyces sp. NBC_00433. The sequence continues at coordinate 5,196,694 of CP107926.1, forward strand.
CCTGCGCGCGCACCGCCCCGCCTGAGCGTCCGGCTCACCACAGCCCGTGGGCGTCGGCCCACTGCGCGACGGCCTTCGCGATCTCGGCGGGGCTGTCCTCGGGGGCGTGGTGGCCGGCGGGGCCGCACGGCACGGTCGTCAGGGCGGCGATGTGGTCGGCGCACCAGGCCGCGACCGGGGGAGTGATCAGCAGGGTGGGGGAGCCGGTGAAGGTGAGCAGCAGCTTGGGGACCCCGGGGGACGCGGCCAGCCACCTGTCGTAGGCCTCGATGCGCGGGATCAGCTCGGCGGGCTCGCCGTCGACGGGGATCTGGCGGGCCCAGGCGAGCAGCGGGCGGCGGCTCTCCACGGTGGGGTAGGGGGCCAGGTAGACGTCGAGGTCGGCGGCCGCGAGCGGGGTGCGGACGGCGGCGGAGTAGGCGGCGCGGACCAGCGGGTTGTCGCCGCTGATCATCTCCTCGCCGCGGCCCGGGGTGCGCAGCGTGCGGGTGCGCTCCAGGCCTTGCGGGGAGATGTCGTCGCCGGTCAGCGGCTTGACGATGGTCTCGAAGAAGGCGATGCCCGCGACCCGCTCGGGGTGCCGGGCGGCCCAGTCGAAGGCCAGGGCGCCGCCCCAGTCGTGGCCGATCAGGACGACCCGGTCCAGGCCGAGCGCCTCGAACCAGGCGTCGAGGTAGCGGGCGTGGTCGGCGAAGGAGTACGGGATGTCGGGCTTGCCCGAGCGGCCCATGCCGATCAGGTCGGGGGCGAGGGTCCGGCCGGCGCCGAGGCCGGGGGTGACATCGCGCCACAGGTAGGACGAGCCGGGATTGCCGTGCAGCAGGACGACCGGGGTGCCGGCGCCGGGCGTCTCCTCGTAGTGGACGGTCGAGTCGAGGACGTCGATGGTGGGCACAGGGGCCTCCCGGAAGAGTGTTAGTGGAACTAACGTTCATCGCACTAACGAAAACGTACATCGTTAGTGCCACTAACGCAACCGGATTAGAATTCCGCCATGACCGACTCCCCCCGCCCCACCCCCGACCGGCTGCTCACCCTCCCGAGCCGGCTGCTCGCCCACGCCGCCCAGCAGGGCGACCGCCTGGTCAGCGGCGGCCTGGCGGCGGTCGGCGCGCGCAAGTGGCACTACGCCGTGCTGGCCGCGCTCCAGGAGTACGGGCCCGCCAGCCAGGCGGAGTTGAGCCGGCGGGCCGGGATCTACCGCAGCGACATGGTCGCGGTGCTCAACGACCTCGCCGACGGCAGCCACGTCCGAAGGACCCCCGACCGGGACGACAAGCGGCGCAACGTCATCACCATCACCGAGGAGGGACGCCGCAGGCTCGACCAGCTCGACGGCCTGATCGACGGCATCCAGGGCGAGTTGCTGGCCCCGCTGAGCGCGGCCGAGCGCGCCGAACTCGTCCGGCTGCTCAGCGTCGTCGTCGCCCACCACGGCGACGACATGCGGGACCGGATGTGATCGGTCCGCATCCGTTCTGACCGGCGGCCTTACGGCGTACGGTCGTTCGTACGCCGCCGGTGCCGGTTCCGCTTCCGCCACTGAGAATCCGAGCGGCGCCGACGCCGTCGCGAGGAGAGCCGTGATATCGGAGCCGGAGCTGACCGGGGGTCCCGACGAGGGCGGGGCCGAGGTGATCAGCGACGCCGACCGGCCGCCGCGGTGGGGCGGGACGCGGGTGCGGCGGCCGTGGGTGTGGGGGGCCGGCGGGGTGCTGGTGGCGTCCGCGCTGTGGGCGGGCGGGCTGCGGGTGTGGGCCGTGCAGCACGACGGGCGGCCCGACCTGCACGGATACGTCCTCGGTGACAGCCCGTGTGCGGGCAGTACCCTGTCACCGCTGACGTCGGCGCTGCACGCGACGGACACCGCTTCGGTGTCGCCGGCCGCGGCCCGGCTCGGCTCGGCGATCGACCAGATCCGCTGCACCCTGTCGGCGGCCGCGCCCGACGGCGGGGGCGGCATGGCCCGCTTCGAGATCTTCGTCACGATCGACCTGCACAAACGGACCGACCCGCGGGCGGAGTTCGAGGACCAGGCCCAGGTCGACGGCTCCGACCTGACGCCGGTGAAGTCCGCGCGGGCGGTCACCGGGCTGGGTGACGAGGCGGTCGCGCAGATGCTGAGCAGGCAGAGCGAGGAGCTGAAAGTCCTGCACGGCGGCGCGGTGTTCACCCTCACGCTCACCGGTTACAGCAACGACTACGTCTCCGAGGACACGCTCGGCGCGCTGCACGGCGGCCCGCGCCATGCCGCCTCGGACGTCGGACGTTTCGAACCGGCGCTGGTCGACGCGATGCGGAATGTCATGGAAGCGCAGCAGAAGCACCGGAGGTGACCGGTAGCGGACGAATTGCGACGCTCGTCGCGTCGCCCGTCAGGAACGCAGAATCTTGCGCAAGAAAGTTACTTTCTAGCAATGATGAGCGTGGATATTGCGGACCAGTGTCCGCGACATTACGGTGCCCCTTGCGTTGACGCTCCACCCCCACCGGTGCAGAACCGGCATTCTGTGTCGAAAGGAGCACGTGATGTTCCGTATCCCCCAACCCCGAGGCCGCCTCAGACGAGCAGTAGCCGTCGTCGGCAGCACCGCACTCCTGACCAGCGGCGGTGTGCTCGCCCTGAGTGCCGCCCCCGCCTACGCGGCCGCCACCGGCGGCAGCGGTGCGAGCCTGCCCTACGTCGAGGTGCAGGCCGAGAACTCCGCCACCAACGGCAGCCAGATCGGCCCGAGCTGGGCCGCGGGCCAGCTCGCTGACGAGGCGTCGTACCGCAAGGCGGTGACCCTGTCGGGCAGCGGGAAGTTCGTCACCTTCACCACCCCGGTGGCGACCAACTCGATCGACTTCCGCTACAGCATCCCCGACGGTTCGGGTGGTTCGGTCTACACGGCACCGCTGTCGTTCTCCATCAACGGCGTCGCGCAGTCCGACTTCACCCTCACCAACGCCTACAGCTGGTACTACGGCAGCTACCCGTTCACCAACCAGCCCGGCAGCAACCCGCACCACTTCTACGACGAGGCCCACCGTCTGCTCCCGCAGACGTATCCGGCCGGCACCACCTTCACCCTGCAGACCAGCGGCGGCAGTGCCGCCACCACCCTCGACTTCGCCGACTTCGAGCAGGTCGGCGCGGCCCTGACGCAGCCGTCCGGCTCGGTGTCGGTCACCAGCAAGGGCGCCGACGCGACCGGCGTCGCCGACTCCACCTCGGCCTTCAACGCGGCCGTCGCCGCCGCCGGTTCGGGCGGCACCGTGTGGATACCGCCGGGCACGTACAACATCCCCCGGCACATCACGGTCAACAACGTCACCGTCACCGGCGCGGGCATGTGGTACTCGACCGTGACCGGCGCGGCCCCCGGCTTCTACGGCCTCGGTGAGCCCGACAGCTGCGGGGTCGGCGGCAACCGCGGGACCAGCAGCAACGTGCACCTGTCGAACTTCGCCATCTTCGGCAAGGTCGGCGAGCGCAACGACTGCGACCAGGTCAACGGCATCGGCGGCGCGCTGTCCAACTCCTCGGTCTCCAGCCTGTGGATCGACCACCTGAAGGTCGGCGCCTGGCTGGACGGCCCGATGGACAAGCTGACGCTCAGCGGCCTGCGCATCCGCGACACCACCGCCGACGGCATCAACTTCCACGGCGGCGTGACCAACTCGACGATCACCAACAGCGAGATCCGCAACACCGGTGACGACGGCATCGCGACCTGGGCGGACTCCGCACTGGGCGCCGACGCCAACGACACGATCTCCAACAACACCGTCGAGACGCAGATCCTCGCCAACGGCATCGCGATCTACGGCGGCCACGACAACACCGTCAGCGGCAACCTGGTGATGGACACCGGCCTCGCGCAGGGCGGCGGCATCCACGTCGGCCAGCGCTTCACCTCCACGCCGGTCGGCACGACCGACATCACCAACAACACCATCATCCGGGCCGGCGGCCTCGACCCGAACTGGCAGTTCGGCGTCGGCGCGCTGTGGTTCGACGGCAGCCAGGGCTCGATCAGCGGCCCGATCAACGTCACCAACGCGCTGATCCAGCAGAGCCCCTACGAGGCGATCCAGTGGGTCGAGGGCACCGTCAGCGGGGTCAACCTCAGCAACGTGACCATCGCCGGCGCCGGCACCTTCGCCCTGCAGGAGCAGACCGGCGGCGCCGCGAAGCTGACCAACGTCACCGCGACCGGCATCGGCGCCTCCTCGCCGGTCTACAGCTGCGAGGGCGGCAACTTCGTCGTCACCGACGGCGGCGGCAACTCCGGTGTCACCGGCACCCCGCTCTGCGGCGGCTTCCCGGCCCCGGTCTTCCCGCCCTACCCGGCCAGCGGCGTCACCGCCACCCCGGGAGCGCTCAACTTCGGCTCGGTCGCGACCGGTTCGACCGGCGGCGCGCAGACCGTGACCGTCTCCAACCCGACCGGCTCGGCCGCCGCGGTCTCCGCGCTGTCCGCCTCCGGCGACTTCGCCCAGACCAACACCTGCGGCAGTTCGGTGCCGGCCAACGGCTCCTGCACCGTCGCCGTCACCTTCAAGCCGACCGCGGCCGGGGAGCGTACCGGCACCCTGACCGTCACCGCGGGCGGCAACACCTCCACCGTCACCCTGACCGGCACCGGCACCGCGCCGGGCCCGGTGCTCAACGCCAGCCCGGCGAACCTGTCCTTCGGCGGCACCGTCGTCGGCTCGACGGCCGCCCCGCAGACGGTGACCGTCACCAACTCCGGCACCACCACGGCCACCGTCTCCGGTGTCGCGGCGACCGGTGACTACACCCAGACCAACAACTGCTCCTCGCTCGCGGTCGGCGCGTCCTGCGCGGTGACCGTGACCTTCAAGCCCACCGCGGGCGGCACCCGCAACGGGACGCTGACGCTGACCAGCAACGCCAACAACAGCCCGACCGCGATCGCGCTGAGCGGCGCCGGCATCGACAGCAGTACCGACATCGCGGCCGGCCGCCCGGCCACCGCCAGCTCCACCAACGGCACCTTCGTGCCGGGCAACGTCACCGACGCGGACGCGTCCACGTACTGGGAGAGCGCCAACGGCGCCTTCCCGCAGTGGGTCCAGGTCGACCTCGGCCAGAACTACAGCGTCGGCAAGGTCACGTTGAAGCTGCCGCCGTCCACCGCGTGGGCGACCCGCAGCCAGACGCTGTCCGTGCAGGGCTCCACCGACGGCAACTCCTTCAGCACCCTGTCGCCGTCCGCGGCGCAGACCTTCGACCCGAACGCCAACAACAACACGGTGACCGTCACCTTCAACGCGGCCACCGCCCGCTACGTCCGGATCAACATCACGGCCAACTCCGGCTGGAGCGCCGCCCAGTTGTCCGGGCTGTCGGTCTTCCCGGCCGGCGGCGGCACCAACCCGTCGTCGGCGACCCTGGCGGTCACCCCGTCCTCGCTCACCTTCGCCTCCCAGGCGCCCGGCACCACCAGCGGCGCCCAGAGCGTGACGGTGACCAACACCGGGACGGCGGCCGCCGCGATCAGCGGGGTCAGCACCTCGGGCGACTTCTCGCAGACCAACACCTGCGGCAGCTCGCTTGCCGCGAGCGCCAGTTGCACGGTCGCGGTGAAGTTCGCCCCGACCGCGTCCGGCACCCGCACCGGCACGCTGACCATCACCAGCAACGCCTCCAACAACCCCACCACCGTCGCCCTGACCGGCACCGGCACCGGGACGGTCAGCACGAACCTCGCGGCGGGCAAGCCCACCAGCGAGTCCAGCCACACCGACGTCTACCCGTCGTCCAACCTGACCGACGGAAACCAGGCCAGCTACTGGGAGAGCGCCAACAACGCCTTCCCGCAGTGGGCGCAGGTCGACCTCGGCTCCGCGCAGAGTGCCGCCAAGGTCGTCCTGCAGCTGCCGGCCGGCTGGGGCGCGCGCAACGAGACGCTGTCGATCACCGGCAGCACCGACGGCAGCACCTTCAGCACCCTCAAGTCGTCCGCGTCCTACGCCTTCACCCCGGGCGCGAACAACACCGTCACGATCACCTTCTCCGCGTCCACCCAGCGCTACTTCCGGGTGACCGTCACCTCCAACGACGGCTGGCCCGCGGCCCAGCTGTCCGAGTTCCAGGTGTGGAACAGCTGACGCGGCCGACCCGATAGGACGCCAGTGCCGCCGGGTGCATGGGCACCCGGCGGCACCGTGCCTTTCCCGCCGGCACCGGCGCGGACCGCCCAGGACCGTACGGGTTCACCAGGTCGGGATGAAGCCGCCGTCGATCGTGAAGTCGCTGCCGGTGATGTTGGCCGACCGGTCGCCGGCAAGGAAGAGGACCAGGTCGGCCACCTCGGACGGGCGGGTGAAGCGGCCGGTGGGCATGCCGCCCGCCGTCTGCTCGATCACGTCCTTCGCCGTGGTGCCCGCCGACGCCGACACGGTGGCGGCCACACCGCCGCCGCCGAGCCACAGGTCGGTCTCCACCGGGCCGGGGCTGACCGTGTTCACCCGCACGCCCTTCGGACCGGCCTCCTTCGACAGGGCCTTGGAGAAGGCGACCAGCGCCGCCTTGCCCGCGCTGTAGTCGATGACCAGTGGGTCGGGCAGCGTCGCGTTGACCGACGCGACGGTCACCACCGACCCGCGCCCGGCCTCCAGCATCAGCGGCAGCGCCGCCCGGGTGACCCGCACCGCGGCCAGCAGGTTCAGGTCGACCGAGCGCTGCCAGTCCTCGTCGGTGACCGACAGGAATCCGCCGGTGCGGACCGGGGCCACGCCCACGTTGTTGACCAGCACGTCGATACGCCCGCCGGCCGCGTCCACCAGCCGCCCGGCGGCCGCCGGCTCGGACAGGTCCGCACTCACCCACTCGACGCCGCCGGCCGCCACCAGCGCGTCCAGCTCCGCCGAGGTCCCCCGGGACCCGGCGACGACCCGTGCCCCCGCCTCGGCCAGCGCCGTCACGACGGCCAGCCCGATCCCCTTGCTCGCCCCGGTCACCACGGCGGTCCTGCCCTGCAGCTCGCCAGTCATCGTGCGTCCAATCCTCGGATCCGCGCTCTTGCCACGGACTCTAGGGCCTCCCCTTCGGATCTCCGTGGCGGACGCGGACAGCGGGTTATCGATACGCTCTGTCGCAGGCAGTCCACGGCGTCATGGAGCGGTCACGGTGTGGCCCGTAAACTGCCGATGTGCCGAAACTGTGGAACGAGACGATCGAGGCGCACCGCAGCGCGGTCAGGGACGCCACGCTGGACACCACGGCAGCCCTCGTCGCCGAGCGCGGGCTCACCGGCGTGACGATGTCGCAGATCGCCGAGCGCACCGGCATCGGCAGGGCCACGCTCTACAAGTATTTCCCCGACGTCGAGTCGATCCTGGCCGCCTGGCACGAGCGGCAGGTCGGCGCCCACCTCGCGCAGCTCACCGCGGCCCCGGCCACCCCCGGCGACCCGGCGGGACGCCTGGCCGCGGTCCTCGACGCGTACGCCCTGATCCAGTACGAGCACCCGGTGCACGACCTGGCCGCCGTGATCCACCGCGGCGGCCACGTGCCGCAGGCCGAGCAGCACCTCACCGACTTCCTGGCCGCGCTGATCGCGGAGGCCGCAGCCGCCGGCGACCTCCGCACCGACGTCCCGCCCGCCGAACTGGCCCGCTTCTGCCTGGCCGCCACGGCGGGAGCCCGCGCGCTGCGGTCGAAGGCCGCCGTGCACCGCCTGGTGCGGGTCACGCTGGCGGGGCTGCGCGCCACCGGCTGACCTGCCCGCGCGCGGGTCTGGGATGCTGACCCGCATGCTGCCGCCCGACTTCCTCACGCAGTTGCGCGACGGCGCCCGCGAGCGTCGCCGCACCCGCCCCAAGGGGCCGGAAATGGCCGCCGTCGAGGACCTCACGGGTCCCGGCGGGGTGCCGCTGCGCCGCTACCGGCCCGGGGGCGGCGGGCTGCCGCTGCTGGTCTTCCTGCACGGCGGCGGCTTCGTCTTCTGCGACCTGGACACCCACGACCGCACCTGCCGCCGTATCGCCCGCGCCTGCGACGTCGACGTACTGGCCGTCGACTACCGGCTCGCGCCCGAGCACCCGCACCCCGCCGCGCTGGACGACGCCGTCGCCGTACTGCGCCAGGCACGGCCCGCCGCCGTCGCCGGGGACAGCGCGGGCGGCTTCCTCGCGGCCGCCGCCTGCCTCGCCCTGCGCGACACCGGCGGCCCGCTGCCCGCCCTCCAGGCGCTGATCTGCCCCAACACCGACCTGACCCTCACCCTGCCGTCGATCACCGAGAAGGGCACCGGACACGGCCTCGACGCCGACGCGCTCGCCTTCTTCGCCGCGTCCTACGTCCCCGACCCGGCCGCCCGCGCCGCCGCGAGCCCCCTGCACGCCGCCGACCTCACCGGCCTGCCGCCCGCCCTGATCGTCACCGCCGAGCACGACGCCCTGCGCGACGAGGGCGACGCCTACGCCCAGCGCCTCGCCGCCGCCGGCGTCCCCGTACGCCACCGCCGCGAAGCCGGCCTTCCCCATGGCTTCATCCAGGGCATGGACCTCACCACCCCGGCCGCCGCCGCGGCCCACGACCGCCTCTTCACCGACCTCCACGAACTGATCCCGCGCCGCTGATCGTCCTCAGGCGCGCGGGGGACCGCACGACAAAGCCCCCACCGGCTGGGCGGCCGGCGGGGGCGGGTGACGGTCGGCCGTCAGAGGGTCGGCGTCGTCGTGGGGGCCGGGTGGCAGGTGAAGCCGAGGCGGGTCAGGGCGCGGACGACCTCGGTGGAGGTGAAGTCGCGGCGGTCCTGGCCGGTGATGATCGCGCCGACCTGCTTGATCGGGTACTGCTTGCGGCCGATGGTCACGGACGCCTCGGTGACCGCCTCCGGCTTGACCCCGCTCATGGACTTCTCGACCTCGTCCTTGATGAGGTCGAAAGAGAAGCGGGCGATGACGCAGCGCATGGTTGCCTCCGCAGAGTTCGAGAAGAGGGGGACGTTCAGGACCTTCGGCGTGCGGGGCGCCACCCCGGGCGGGAGGAGCGGGCCGGCCGGGCGGAAGCGGCGGACGCGGGTGCCGGGGTGGGAGGCACCGGGACGCCGGACGGGGCCTGCGCGCCGGTGATGCGCGACAGCTCCGCCTCGCCGGAGCGGACCTGCGTGACCTCGGGGGTGATGCCGGCCGCGGCCATCAGCCGGGCCATCTCCCGGCGCTGGTGCGGCAGCACCAGGGTGACCACGCTGCCCGACTCGCCCGCACGGGCGGTACGCCCGCCGCGGTGGAGGTAGTCCTTGTGGTCGCTGGGCGGATCGATGTTGACGACCAGGTCGAGGTCGTCGATGTGGATGCCGCGGGCCGCCACGTTGGTGGCGACCAGCGCCGTGACGTCGCCGGTCTTGAAGCGGGCCAGCGTACGGGTGCGCTGCGGCTGGGACTTGCCGCCGTGCAGGGCCGCGGCCCGCACTCCGCTGTTGAGCAGGTGCGTGGTGAGCCGGTCCACCGCGTGCTTGGTGTCCAGGAAGAGCAGCACCCGGCCGTCGCGGGCGGCGATCTCCGTGGTGGTGGCGTACTTGTCGGCGTCGTGCACGTGCAGCACGTGGTGCGCCATCGTGGTGACCGCGCCGGCCGCCGGGTCGACGGAGTGCACGACCGGGTCGTGCAGGTAGCGCCTGACCAGCAGGTCCACGTTGCGGTCCAGGGTCGCGGAGAACAGCATCCGCTGCCCCTGCGGGCGTACCTGGTCCAGCAGCTTGGTGACCTGCGGCATGAAGCCCATGTCGGCCATCTGGTCGGCCTCGTCCAGGACGGTGATGCCGACCTCGTCCAGCCGGCAGTCGCCGCGTTCGATCAGGTCGGCGAGCCGTCCGGGCGTGGCGATCACGATGTCGGCGCCGCGGCGCAGCGCCGTCGTCTGGCGGCCGATGGACATGCCGCCGACCACGGTGGTGAGCCGCAGCTGCAGCGTGCGCGCGTACGGCGTGAGGGCGTCGGTGACCTGCTGGGCCAGTTCCCTGGTCGGGACCAGGACCAGGCCGAGGGGCCGGCGCGGCTCGGCCTTGCGGCCGACCTCGGAGGTGCGGACCAGCAGCGCGAGCCCGAAGGCCAGCGTCTTGCCGGAGCCCGTACGGCCCCGGCCGAGCACGTCGCGCCCGGCGAGGGTGTTGGGCAGGGTGGCCGCCTGGATCGGGAAGGGCTCCGTCACGCCCTGGGCGGTGAGGACCTTCAGCACCGGGAGGGGTATCGGCAGCTCGGCGAAGGCCGCGACCGCCGGCAGCGCCGGGGTGATGGTGACCGGCATGGCGAATTCGCCCTGCCGTGCGGCGCCGCCGCCGGGGCGGGAGCCGGAACGCTGCGAGCCGCCGCCGCCACCGCGGCCGTAGCCGCCGCCGCGGGCGCCGCCCGAGCCCGAGCCCGAGCCGCCGGAGCCGCGCGTACCGCCTGCTCCGCGCGCTCCGCGCGAGGTCCTGGAATATCGATCGGTGTCACGAGCCTGACGATTCATGCAAGCCTTTCCTCGATGCGGCGCGTATCGAGGAATTCCCGGCGTGCGGCGGTCCGATGACGTACATGTATGAATACGTGTACGGATGCGGGCGGCGGCACGGGGAATTGCAGGAACGGGCCGGAAACACGAACCCGGGTCCGCACCCGAAGGTGCGGACCCGGATGTGCTGATGCGGGGTGCGTCAGGCGGGAACGATGTTCTCGGCCTGCGGGCCCTTCTGGCCCTGGGTGACGTCGAAGGTCACCTTCTGGCCTTCCTGCAGCTCACGAAAGCCGGAGGCAGCGATGTTGGAGTAGTGGGCGAAGACGTCGGCGCCGCCGCCGTCCTGCTCGATGAAGCCGAAGCCCTTTTCCGCGTTGAACCACTTCACGGTGCCAGTAGCCATTTTTCTAAATTCTCCTTGGGGCAATACCGCCGGGCCCGCACTGCGCAAACCCGGTGTCGCCGAGATGATTACCCCGTCCGGAGATGTGCACCGGAATCAAGCCTTTGGGAACCACGACTGCAACTGCTTCCACCGTAGCACGGCGCAACCGGACAGGCGCGGGATGTCATTTCGCTGAGCCCGCCGTGCCACAAACCCTCTGCGGGCATTCCGAAAATTTCTGCAGTGGCGGGGACAGAAATGCTCAGGCGGCCCCGTCGGGACGGCGCTCGGCGGCCGGCGGCCGGCCGCGCATCTCCTCGTTGAGGCGCCTGGCCTCCTCCAGCTGGTCCTCCAGGATCACGATCCGGCACGCGGCATCGATCGGCGTGCCGGAGTCGACCAGCTCGCGCGCCCGTGCGGCGATGCGCAGCTGGTAGCGGGAGTAGCGGCGGTGACCTCCCTCGGAGCGCAGCGGAGTGATCAGCCGGGCCTCGCCGATGGCGCGCAGAAAGCTCGGGGTGGCGCCGATCATCTCGGCGGCGCGGCCCATCGTGTACGCCGGGTAGTCGTCGTCGTCCAGCCGGTCGGCGGCCCGCGGCGGGGGTTCAGGGGGCACGTACACCTCTTGGGGAATGCGCCGGGCTTGGCCCGGCCGCACAAAGAACCCTACCGGGCTCACGACAGCATTTCACGCCCGCGCGGCTCCTGGTCCGCCCGGTGCCGCACCGTCCCTTGTCTCGCCCGGTTGGACGGTGTCGCTCAGGCCGGCGTCCGCGCAGACGCGCCGGAGCAGGCTGACGAAGGCCGCCGCCTCGTCCACGTCGAGCCCGCCGAGCAGCTTGGCCTCGAAGCGGTCGAGCTGCACGTCGGCCTCGGCGTGCAGCTGCCGGCCGGCCGGCGGCAGGTGCAGGGCGTGCGCGCGGCGGTCGGCGGGGTGCCGCCGGCGCTCGACCAGGCCGCGCTCCTCCAGCTCGTCGACCAGGTCGACCATCACATTGCGGTGGATGTTCAGCGACCGGCACAACTGGTGCTGGGTGAGCCCGTCCCGCTCGCTGAGCAGGCTGAGCATGCCGAACTGGCGCGGGTTGATGCCCAGTGGCGCCAGCAGGGCGGTGACCTGATGCTGGACGTGGACGTCGAGCTGGGTGAGCAGACACGCGGGGTGCCCGATGAAAGGCTGCGTATTCACACCACCAGCATAGCCGCCATGATTATCACCGCGACGGATAGTCATATCATGGGCGCGATGGTGGGTCGACTCGCACGGCAGCAGGCCCCGACCGCGGTGCGAGCGGTCGGGGCCTGCCGGGCGTACTGCGTTCTCCGGTGGTGCGTCCTGCGTGCCGGGGCCTCACGCGTCCTGCGTGAGGGCGGGACGGATCAGTGCTCGACCCACTGGGACCACGCCATGTTCCAGCCGTTGATGCCGTTGTCCGGCGCGATGACCTTGTCCGGGGAGTTGACGACCTGGACGACGTCGCCGAGCAGCGAGTGGCTGTAGAACCAGGCGGCCGGGGTGTTCGGGTCGCCGCCGCCCTTGACGTCGTGCAGGCCGACGCAGCCGTGGCTGGTGTTCACGTGGCCGAAGGTGGACACGGGGCGCCAGTAGTTGCCGTGCGCGTAGGTGCCGGAGTCCGACAGCCGCATGCCGTGCGGGACGTCCTTGATGTGGTAGGCGTTGCCCAGCCCCACGGACTGGGAGTCCATGTCCACCACCGGCTCCTTGCTCTCGATCACCATCTTGCCGTTGTAGGTGGTGTGCTGGGCGTCACCGAGGCTGGCGGGGAAGGTCTTGAAGAGCTTGCCGTCGCGGAAGATCTTCAGCGTCTTCGACGTGTTGTCGGCGACGGACGTCTGCGAGCGGCCGATGGTGAAGGACACGTCCTTGTACTGCGCCCCGTAGGAGGTCTTGGACGTCTTCACACCGTCGAGCTTGAGGTGCAGCGTGACCTTGGTGCCGGGCGCCCAGTACTGCTCGGGGCGGAAGTCGATGCGCTGCGAGCTGAACCAGTGGCCCTCGACCGGGACGCTGGGGGTGGAGGTGACGGTGATCGCGTGGCGTACGTCGGCCTGGTTGGTGACCGCCTTGTTGAAGCGGATCGACACCTCCATGCCCACGCCGTAGGTCGCGCCCTGGTCGACGTTGAAGACGCCGTAGTTGGCGGCGGAGGCCGCCGGCTTCAGCGTGGTGAAGGCCGACTGCCTGCTGGCGGCCTTGCCCGCGCTGTCCGTGGCGGTCGCGGCGACGCTGTACTGCGTGTTGGTGCGCAGGCTGCCCGTCGGCGTCCAGGTGAGGCCGTCGGCGGATATCGCGCCGTCGACCGCGGTGCCGTCCTTCGCGGTCACGGCGACCTTGGTCAGCTTGCCCTTGGCGGCCGAGACCTTCAGCGCGCCCGAGGTGTCCACACCGGTGGCACCGTCCTTGGGCAGCACGGTGACCGTCGCCTGCGAGCCGTCGGTGGTGGCCGCGCCCTTCGACGACCCGTTCTTCCCGTCCTGCGGCGAGCTGGAGTGCGCGTCCGCGTTACCCCCGCAGGCCGCGGCGCCGAGCAGCACGGCGCCCAGCGCGAGTGCCATCAGCCCCCGCCGGCCCCGCTTGCCCCGTACGCTCCAGGCCCCCCGGCCGCCAGGGGCCGCCGCCTCCGCCCTGGTGGCGGTGTCGGCCGCCGTCTGCTCCGTCATCACTCGTGTCTCCCCATTTCCGCAAAGGTCGCACTCTAGGAGACCGCATCCCGGGTCCGCGGTTGCGGCTGTTGCATGACTGATACGCCACATTCCTGGGCGCCGTTCAACCGGGGTGCCGATTTGGGCGCCTTTGCCGTCCTGGCCGGAGGGCGGGGGCGCCGCCGGGGCCCGTGGGGGTGCCGCCGGGTCCCGGCCGGAGGGCCCGTTCGCGGCGGGCGGCCCGCTCCGGTCGCCGCTGCCGGACCCCGCCAGGCCACCCGCGGGGTGCGTCCGGGCGGTTTCCCACCCCCCGTGCGTTTCGGGAGGCGCGTTTGTTCCGTAAACGTTGCCGGTTCTCTTGACACTGCGGAGGGCGGGGGAAGACTCTCCTGAGAGCGCTCTCACCTCCCCCCAATCCGGTATCGCGGCAAGGCCAGTTGCGGTACCGACCCCCCACAGGAGAAGGAGTACGACCGCATGTCGATCAGAGGCAAGCGATTGCGCCCTCCGGGCCGCGGGCCGCTCAGGCGGTTCGGGATCGGGCTGCTGGCCGCCACGGCGGTGGCAGCCGTCACCCTGGCCGGCTCGGGACAGGCGTCGGCGAACGGCTCGGCGTCCTCCCAGGCCGCGGCCCAGCCCGCCGCCGCCGTACAGCGGGCGGCCCAGCCCGCCGCCGTACAGCCGGCAGCCGTCCCCGCCGCTCCGTCCGGCTTCACCACCACCTGGAGCGACGACTTCAACGGTGCCGCCAACACCGGTCTGAACACCGACACCTGGCGCTACGATGCCGGGGCCGGCTGGACCTTCGGCACCGGCGAGATCGAGACGATGACCAACAGCACGGCCAACGTCTACCAGGACGGCAGCGGCCACCTGGTGCTCAAGGCCCTGCACACCGGCACCGACCCGGCCGCCAACTGGACATCGGGCCGCGTCGAGACGCAGGCCGACGGCTTCGGCGCCCAGCCGGGCGGCGTCGTCCGCATGCAGGCGTCGATCCAGCAGCCCAACGTGACCACCGCCAACGGCGCCGGCTACTGGCCCGCGTTCTGGATGCTCGGCGCGCCCCTGCGGGTCGGCGTGCCGTGGCCCGGGTCCGGCGAGGTCGACATCCTGGAGGACATCAACGGCCGCAGCTCCGTCTTCGGCACCCTGCACTGCGGTGTCGGCTCCGGCGGCCCCTGCAACGAGACCAGCGGCGTCGGCAGCGGCGAACGCGCCTGCTCCGGCTGCCAGACCGGCTACCACACCTACGCGGTGGAGGTCGACCGCTCGACCTCGCCCGAGCAGATCCGCTGGTACCTGGACGGCGCCAACTACTTCACGCTCAACTCCAACCAGGTGGACGCGGCGGCCTGGGCCAACGCGGTCGACCACAGCTTCTACATCATCTTCGACCTGGCGATCGGCGGCGGCTTCCCCGCGGCCTTCGGCGGCGGCCCCAACGCCGCCACGGTCTCCGGCGGCCAGATGAACATCGACTACGTGGCCGTCTACAACAAGTCCCCCGACCACGGCACCAACATCGCCAAGGGCAAGCCGACCACGTCCTCGTCCAACGAGAGCGCGACCTTCCCGGCCTCCAACGCCACCGACGGCGACATCACCACCCGCTGGTCGAGCGGCTTCTCCGACCCGCAGTGGCTCCAGGTCGACCTCGGCCAGAACTACAACCTCAACCACGCGACCCTGACCTGGGAGGCGGCGGCATCGTCCGCCTACCAGTTGCAGACGTCCACCAACGGCACCACCTGGACGACCGTCTACACCAACAACAACAGCCCGGCCGACATCCAGGACACCAGCCTGTCGGCGACCGCCCGCTACGTCAGGGTCTACTCCACCGCCAGAGCCTCGCAGTACGGCAACTCGCTGTACGAACTCGCCCTGTTCGGCAGCCCGTCGTCCGGCGGCGGCGACCCGGGCGGCGGCACGGCCACCCTGCTCTCACAGGGCAAGACGGCCACCGCCTCGTCCTCGGAGAACGCCGGCTTCACCGCCTCCATGGCGGTGGACGGCAACGCCGGCACCCGCTGGTCGAGCGCCTTCTCCGACCCGCAGTGGCTCCAGGTCGACCTCGGTGCCGGCCACACCATCAGCCAGGTCGTCCTCAACTGGGAGACGGCCGCGGCCAAGTCCTTCCAGATCCAGACCTCGGCCGACGGCGCCAACTGGACCACCGTCTACAGCACCACGACCGGCACCGGCGGCAACCAGACCGTCCCGGTCACCGGCACCGGCCGCTACGTCCGGATGAACGGCACCGCCCGCACCACGCAATACGGCTACTCGCTCTGGGAGTTCCAGGTCTTCGGCACCTGATCCCCGGCGCTGTCCCCGGTACGCCCGCCGCTCCGACGCGGCGGGCGTACTAGCGTGCCACGGCCTTACGCCGCCTGAGCAGGACGACGTTGCCGATGGCGGCGGCGGTCAGCACCAGGACGTTCAGCGTCCCGCTGCCGGCCGTCAGCCACCCGGCGTCGCTGCCGTCCGCGACCGTACGGGACGCGAACAGCCCGCCGACGCCGGACAGCAGCGCGTAGCCGCCGTAGATCGCCACCACCGCGGCGATGCCGCACGGCAGCGCCAGCACGATCGCGGCCAGATAGTAGTGGCCGTCCGCGCGCACCGCCCCCAGCAGCGCGAGAACGGCGACCGCGCCCACGTACACACCCTCGATCGAACTCCGCCACCCCATGAGCGCAGTGTGGCACCCGACCGGAACCCTCCTAACCCCAGGGCCAGTCGGAGCCGCGGCCCGCCTCCAGCAGCGGGATCATCCGGAAGGCGTGGTCGGTCAGGCCGCCGAAGGTGTGCCGGTGGCCGCGGCCCGCGGGGGTCGCGCCGGCCACGTACCCGGCCATGTTCCACATGTAGACAGGGACGTCGTGCGGCACGAGCGCGTCGATCTCCGTCGGCGGCATGCCGCCGTGGGCGGCCGCGTTCGACGGGAACCAACCCGCCCTGGTCTGCTCGTCGGTGACCACGACCACCCGGTCGTGCCCGGCGAAGTGCGCCTTGACCGCCGACGGGATGTCGGTCCCGTCGTGCCGCCCGAAGGCCTCCACCAGCCGCAGCACACTGCCGCCCTTCGGCACACGGACGACCTTGTTGCGTATCCCGAACTCGACCAGCGTCGGCGCCTCCGCCCGCACCGCGAGCGCCGCGCCGAAGACCGCGGCCTGCTCGGCCAGCGGGATGTCCGAACCGTTCGCCGTCGAGAAGGAGTAGCCGGGGAACATCGACAGCGACCTGTCCACCAGGATCAGCGAACGCCCCTTCAGCGCGGGCACGTTGGCCAGCGACAGATTCAGCGCCTTCTCCAGCGCGTGGGCCCAGCGCAGCGAGTCGGTGTGCTTGTACGCGGCCCAGAAACGGAAGGGCAGCATCCGCGAACCCGCCACCTCCCGCGGGTCGCCGATCCGCCGCGCGACCTGCTCGGCGACGTCGTCACCGACCCCGGCCTTGTCGAAATTGCGCAGGTTCCGGACCAGGGCGAAGATCCCCATGGACGGGATGACCGCCTCCCAGGCGGCCGCGTCCATCGGCCCCTGCAACCACCCCGCGAGCGCCTCCCAGGTCATCCCGGCCGCGGCGAGCCGCTCCCCGGCCGCCGCGTCCCGCACCAACGCGCGCCGCCGCTCGACAGGTTCGGCCAGCAGCCCGGCCCGCGCCGCCACGACGCCCAGCAGTGCGGGGATCGCGTCCCCCCGCCCGTGCCGCCGGTCGATCGCGTGCCGGAACAGCTCCCCCTGCCAGGGCGCCCGCGGCGCCGGGTGCACCAGCTCCACGACGTCACCGAAGCGGAAGCTCGCGGCGGCGGAGTCGTACTTGAGCAGCGCCTTCTCCGTGTACAGCCCGCCGATCGCGTCCGCGACCCCGCGCTTGACCGGCTTGGGCACCTGGCGCCCGTAGCGCGACATCCAGTACGCCAGCAGCTCCCCCGGCTCGTCGGCACGCCGCAGCACCGACGCGACGACCTCCCGGTTGCTCACCCCGTCCCCGGCGGCCCCGGCCGCCAGCCGCGCGCTGACGAACTCGGCGGCCCCCACGATCGCGGCCGTCCGCATGTTGCCCTCGCCGCGCAGCCACCCCAGCAGGCCCGCGGTCCACTTGGCGTCGGCCACCGCCAACTCCCGCACCAGCGCCCGGAAGCGCTCGTCTCGGTCCCCGCCCTTCTCGTAGAAGGTGTCACTCCCGACGAGGTTGGCGACCGCCAGCAGGAACAGCTCCGACCTGGCATCCCGCCGGTACCCCGACGCCCCCTCCGCGGTCGCCACCCGCTCCCCGGTGCTCCGCACGGGCGACGCGGCCGCCGCGGCGCGCACGCGGCGGGTATTGAATCGGGACATACGTATCTCCCCCTCACGGGATCAGGAAGCCGCAACGCCCATGAATGCGGAGGGAGTACGCAGCCCGCACCGCCCCCCGCACCCGGGGGGCGAACCTGCGGCTGAGCCTCCCGAGATCAATACGGCTGCGGGTCGCGGGGTTCGATCCCCGCTCGCCCGAGGGCGATTCGCCAAAGAAGTAACCGCGGCCTGCGCACCGGGAGGTGCAAGACGTTGCGCCCTGACCATATCCCGCGCCCCACCCGTGGTGTCGGCGTATTTCCGCCGAGGGCCCGGCCAGGCCGTTCGCGGCTTGGGCCGCCGCCGGTGCGTGCGGCGGCCCGGCCTGCCCGTTCGCGGCTGCCCGTGCGGACGCGCCCGCCGCCGGGGCGTGCGGCGGCCCGGTCTGCCCGTTCGCGGCTGCCCGTGCGGACGCGCCCGCCGCCGGGGCGCCCTCCGGCCCGGCTTGGCCGTCCCGCTCCCGCCTCCGGCCACGCGGCCCAGGCCTGCGCTACCGCCGCGCGGGCGGCGACGCGATCCGCCTGCCTCCGGCCGCTCACCGCGTAGGAAGGCGGCAGGCCGCCTCCGGTCGCCCGGTCGCCCGGCCGCCCGGCCACCCGGGCGCCGATGCCCGGCCGCACGCCGCGCGGACGCGGGTCCGCGCCGCCTCCGGCCGCCCACGTGTAGGGAAGGCGGCACGCCGCCTCCGGTCGCCCGGCCACCCGGGCGCCGATGCCCGGCCGCACGCCGCACGCCGCACGCCGCACGCCGCACGCCGCGCCGCCGCGCCGCCGCGCCCGGCCGCCCGGACGGCCCGCGTCCGCGCCGGACGGGCTCCGCCCCGTCCGGCGCCCCGCGCTGGCGCGCGGGCCGGCCGGCGCTCAGGATGGGCACGGAGGCAGCCGTAAGGGACAGGACACCGACCCGGGAGCGCGATGTGGACGTCTTTCCGAGCCTGCCGCTGGAGTCGTGGCGGGACACGAAGGAGACGCTGCACCGGTTCCTGCAGATCGTCGGCAAGATCCGGCTCGCGGGCAGTCCGCGGCGCAATCACTGGTGGAACGTGCCGTTCCACCTGACCGGGCGGGGGATCACCACCCGCCCGATGGGGCCGATCCACGGCGGCGACGCCTTCTGCGTCGACTTCGACTTCGTCGCGCACCGCCTCGTCGTGCGGACGCTGTCCGGCCGGGAGGCGTCCTTCCCGCTGGCGGAGCGCTCGGTCGCCGACTTCTACCGTGACACCGTGACCGCCCTGGTCGCGCTGGACATCGACGCGGCGCCGCAGCACCCGTACCCGTACGACCTGCCGGACGCGCGCCGGCCCTTCGCGGAGGACCACGAGCACCACAGCTACGACCAGGCGGCGGTGAGCCGCTACTGGCACGTCCTGAGCCAGGTGAACCTGCTGCTGGAGCAGTACGCGGCCGGGTATTCGGGCAAGACGAGCCCGGTCCACCACTTCTGGCACACCTTCGACATCGCCGTGACCCGCTTCTCCGAGCGCGAGATCACCCCGCCCGCCGAGGCGGACCCGGTCACCCGGGAGGCGTACTCGCGCGAGGTGATCAGCGCGGGCTTCTGGTTCGGCGACGACACCGTGCCCGCGCCCGCCTTCTACTCCTACACCGCCCCTGAGCCGCCGGGCCTGGTCGACCGCCCGCTGCAACCGGGGGCGGCGCGGTGGTCGGAGGCCCGCGGCAGCCACATCGCGCTGCTGATGTACGACGACGCGCGAGCCGCCGCCGACCCGTGGGCGGCCACCCGCGGCTTCCTGGACAGCGCCTACCGCGCGGGGGCGGAGCTGACGCACTGGGAGCGGCGCCGCGAGTGCCCCGGCGGCATCACCGACCCGCGGCTGCGCAGGGACCCGGTCTGACCCGGGGGGCGCCTACGGCCGGAAGTAGTCCGCCATCATGCGGCTGACCCACTCCGGCTGCGAGACGTCCACCGGAAGGAATTCCGCCATCGCCGGCTTCAGGTCGACGACCGGGGTGCCGGAGACCGCGTCGAGGCCCACCACGGTCAGCTCGCGGCCGCGGACGGACTCGATGGCGCAGCATGTCACGCCGATCCGGTTCGGCCTGCGCGGGCCGCGGCCGGCGAAGACGCCGACGGGCGGGAGGCCGGGCAGGCCGCGGTAGGGGCGGGGTTCGCGGTAGTCGTCGCGCTCCGCGAACTGGTCGAAGACGAAGAGGACTTCCACGTGGGAGAAGCCGTCAAGGCCCTGGAGGCACGCGTCGCCGAAGCGCTCGTCGACGGTGATCGTGCTGCGGACGGCGCCCCAGTCGTCGGAGTGCTGGACGTCCGTCCGGTCGTTCAGGACCGTCCCTATCGGTGTGACCTCGAAGCTCGCCATGGCCAATTTCTATCCCCCTGGCCGCCGCCGTGCCCAGCCGGGAGGCCCGGACGTCGGCGGTCAGCGGACGCCCGCCGGGCCGGGCCGGTTCGACTCAGTAGTGCCAGTGCGGCTTTCCGGACACCATCTCGCAGGTGAGGGAACGGCCCTTCGCGTCGGTGGTCGTGGCGCCGAGGTCCGCCTTCCTGCAGAACTGGCCCGCGGTGTAGCAGTTGCCCGCGTTGGAACGGATGCTGCACACGCTGGCCTTGGCGGGCGGCGGGGTCGTGCGGTGGACCGCCGGCGCCTTGGTGTGGTGCACGGCGGGTGCGGTGGTGTGGTGCGCCGGGGCCTTGGGCTTCGTCGTGTGCGGCGCGCTCGTCGGCTTCTTGGCCGCGGTGGTGCTCGGCGGCGAGGACGGCGAGGACGTCGAGGCCGAGGGGGTCGGCGAGGTCGGCGAGGCCGACGGGGATATGGAGGCGGACTCGGAGGCCGAAGGCGACGTGGCCGTCACCGCGCTCGTCGTCGGCGCCCCGCCCGCGTCCGAGACCCCTGCCGGGCCGCACGCGGCGAGCGTGATCGCGGCGATTCCGGTGGCGACTGCGACAGCTGTGCGAACGATCTTCATGCCCCGCACGCTAGGGGTGCCCCGAAGCCGCGCGCGGCGGAACGGGCACAGCTACGCTGCGTGCACCTGCCCGTATAGACGAATCGTGCGAACCCGGCGTATGCGTGCAGGCGCTGAGGTACCGGGTCAGCTCATACCGGCGGGACCTCAACTGCCCCGGGAGCCAACGCCGTTCTCGCCGGGGCGGTGGCGACGGCCGCTCGGCCATCCGCCGATCCGCACCGAATGCCCTGATCAGCTGATAGGCGTACATCTTGTGGGATGTAACGGTGTATGCCCGCGAAAAGACCGGTTCCCGATATCGCCGTCGTGGCCGTGGCCGAGAACACCGTGCGCGCGCAGGCGCGGGCCTGGGTCAGGGGCTCCCGGAGCGCGGAGCGCCTCATCACCGGGCACCAGGCGGCGGCGGCGTACGAGTTGCCTGAGCGACAAGGCCATGGCGGGACTCGCCGCCCAACGGCTGCGCCTGGCCGCGTCCCTGGGGTTGTATCCGGCTGCGGCGGCCACCCCTCGGGCGGCTACGCCTCGGACGTCCACTTGATCATCCAGGTGTCGTTGAGCACCGAGATGACGTGCTCGCACCTGTCGACCAGCGCGTCCTCGGCCTGCGGCGACCTGTCCCCGCCCAACTGCCAGCCGGACAGCAGGCGTTCCAGCTCGTCGGCGGTGCGGAGGAATTCCAGCTCCTGGTATTCGTACTTGGCCGCGGTCGCGTAGGCGAGGAGCGTGGCCGAGACCGTCGCGACCACGGCGACCCAGGCCGCGGCCTGCTCCGCGCGGAAGGCCCCGCTGCCCGCGGCGAGCAGCACCCCGAGGCACCCGAGCACCATCTCCGCCCGCCGCACGACCACCAGGCGGCGGTGCATCAGCGTGGCCTTGGGCCGGTAGTAGCCGTCGATCTGGCCCTGCAACCTGATCCGTACGTAGGAGTCGACGTCGCCGACCGCCGGCAGCGGGCGGGCGGCGTCGACCGGGATGCCCGCGACATGCGGCAGCAGGTCGGCGGCCTCGGTGCGTATGCCGTTCACCGCGCACTGGAGCCGGGCCGCGGCGTCCGGCGAACGGTAGGCGCCGACGCCGGCGAGGCAGGAGTACACCTCGGCCTTGTAGGCCTCGCTCACCGAACGCAGCCGGGTCCAGTCCTGGATCTGCCGCCGCCCCACCCGCCCGTTGAGCAGCGGTACGGCACCCGCGGCGACGGCGGCCGCGAAGGCGGTCCACTGGCCCGCGGAAGGATGGCTTCCCCCGATTTCCGCCGCGGCCGTGCCCAGCACCGCCGCCAGGACCCCGCACAGCAGGACGCCCACCCTGATCCGGCCGATCAGCGCCTTTTGGCGGTTCGCGGCCTTCGACCAGCCCGCCTGCTGGGCCCACGCGTCCGATAACGGCTGGGGTGCGGGCGGGGGCTGCATGGGCCGATTATGCGCAGGGGCTGGGGAGTTCGGCGGCTGGACGGGGGAATTCGCCTCTTCTCGCGAGACGGCGTCGAGCCGCTCGCTTCCCGCGGCGGGTGTGGGGCGGGGCGGCGGTGTCAGTGGCGGCGGTTAGCCTGACGGGGACGGGGACGGATCCGGGAGTAGGTGCGGTGGCGTGGCAAGGCGCTCATGGCCGGCGGCAGGCGCCCCCGCCGACCGCGCTCCGAGCCCGGCGCCGCAGCCGGTCGCGGTGGACCGGGGACGCCTCCTCGCCGCCCTGCCCGAGCTGGCCGCGGGCGAGGCGGCCTTCCTGCCCGCCGACCCGCCCCGCGAGGGGCAGGTGGCCTTCTGGACACCGGACGGCGACCCGCCCGACCTGGGCATCGAGCCGTCCGACCTCACGGTGGTCGCCCCGGACGGGACCTCCGTACGGCACGTGAGCGCCGTGCGCCTCCCGGTGGAGCACGCGCTGCAACTGCTCACCCGCTGCCGCGCCCTCGGCACCACCGGCCGTGCGTCGGCGACCACAGCCTTCTGGGGCGCGGCGACCACCCTGTCCTTGAGCCTCCTCGCCCGGGGCCGGGTGCAGCCCGCGGTGACCCCGGCGGGCGCGGACGCCTGGCAGGCGGGTCCGCTGGACGCCGCCGATCGCGAGCGGATCGCCGCGCTTGCGGCGACGATGCCGGTTGCCGCGTTCGCGGCGGGGACGCCGCAGGAGGTGCGGGCGGGTGCGGACGAGTGGCAGGGGGGTCCGCTGGACGACGCCGATCGCGAGCCGGTTGCCGCGTTCGCGGCGGGGACGCTGCCGGAGTCGGGCGGGTGGTCGGGGGTGGCGCAGGCGGGAGCGGGCACGTTGCGGGCCGGTCCGCTGGACGCCGCTGACGGCCGGGTGGTTGCCGCGTTCGCGGTGACGATGCCGGTGGAGCAGGGCCCGGCCCCGGTCGCGGTTCCGGCGGCCGAGTCGTTGCTGCGGGCTTTCCTGGACGCCGCGGCCGACGCGCTCACCCGTACGCCCGCCGCCAGGCACCGGCACCGCCCGGCCGGACCGGCGGTGGCCCCCGCGGCAACGGCGCGGCCTGTGGCCGGGGAACCGGCCGGGGCTCCCGCCGCCGCGAGGCTGGAGGTGTCGCTGCGCGTCGAGTTGGCGGCGTCACCGCAGGACGGCGACGCGCCCGCCTTCCGTGTCGTCGTCCAACTGCGCAGCCTGGCCGATCCGGCGGCCCTCGCCGACGCCGCCGACCTCTGGGCGGGCAGGGCCGCGGCGCCCGAACTGTTCGGCCCGCGCGCCCGGTCGGAGGTGGCGCGGGCGCTGCGCCGGGCCGCCCGCGTGTGGCCGCCGGCCGAGCGGCTGCTGGCGGCGCCGGACCCGGCCGACCTGGAGCTGTCCGGCGACGAGGCGGCCGCGCTGCTCGGCCCGGCGGCAACACGGCTCGCCAGGCACGGAATCGCCGTGCACTGGCCGAAGCATCTGGTACGCGGCCTGACCGCCACCGGAGTCCTGGAGCCGGCGGGCGAGAGCCCGCGGTCGTCCGCCGAGACCTTCCTGGCGTCCGGCGGTGTGCTGGACTTCCGCTGGCGGGTCGCGCTCGGCGAGCAGGAACTCTCCGCGGCCGAGCTGGAGAGGCTGGTGGGTACGCATCGGCCGATCGTGCGGCTGCGCGGGCAATGGGTGGTCGTGGAGGCGGAGTTGGTACGCCGACTGCGTCGCCGCAGGCCGCCGCTGACCGCGATCGACGCCCTGGGCGCGGCCCTGACCGGCAGCGTCGAGGTGGACGGCGAGCGGGTGGCGGTGACGGCCGGGGGCGTACTGGCGGAGCTGCGGGCCCGCATCGCCGAGCCTGAGCACGGGCCCCAGCACGGGCCTGAGTGCGGGCCTCCGCACGGCCCTGAGCACGGGCCTGAGCACGGGCCCGGCGCCCGCACGGAACCCGCCTCCCCAGGCCCGCCGGAGGCACTGGCCGGGACGCTGCGGGACTACCAGCTCCGCGGCCTGGACTGGCTGCACCGGATGACGTCCCTGGGCCTCGGCGCCTGCCTGGCCGACGACATGGGCCTGGGCAAGACCGTCACCCTCATCGCCCTCCACCTGCGCCGCCAGGAGCGGTCGGCCACCGCGGGCCCGACCCTGGTGGTCTGCCCGGCCTCGCTGCTGGGCAATTGGGAGCGCGAGATCCACCGTTTCGCGCCGACCGCCCCCGTCCGCCGCTACCACGGCCCCGGCCGCGCCCTGCCCGATCCGACGTCCCCCGAGAGCGCCGGCTTCGTCCTGACCACGTACGGGACGATGCGCCGCGACGCCGACCGCCTGGCGGCCGCGGGGCCCTGGGGACTGCTGGTCGCCGACGAGGCCCAGCACGCCAAGAATCCGCACGCCCGCACCGCGCAGGCCCTGCGCGCCATTCCCTCCCGGGGCCGCGTCGCGCTGACCGGCACCCCGGTCGAGAACAACCTCACCGAGCTGTGGGCCCTGCTCGACTGGACCACACCCGGCCTGCTCGGCACTCTCCCCGCCTTCCGGGACCGCTACGCTCGGGCCGTCGAGGGCGACCGGGACGAGCGGGCGGCGACCCAACTGGCCTCCCTGGTACGCCCCTTCCTCCTCCGCCGCCGCAAGTCCGACCCGGGCATCGCGCCTGAGCTGCCGCCCAAGACCGAGACCGACCGGCCGGTGTCCCTCACCAGGGAGCAGGTGTCCCTCTACGAGGCCCTGGTCCGCGAGTCGATGGCCGAGATCGAGGGCACCGAGGGCATGGCGCGGCGCGGCCTGGTGATGAAGCTCCTCACGGGGCTCAAGCAGGTCTGCAACCACCCGGCGCAGTACCTGAAGGAGCCTGCGAGCGGCGCGCGACTGCCCGGCCGCTCGGGGAAGTTGAGGCTGCTGGACGACCTGCTGGACACCGTCGTCGCCGAGGACGGCTCGGCCCTGGTCTTCACGCAGTACGCGGCCATGGGCCGCCTGCTCGAACGCCACTTGACCGCCCGCGGCGTCACCACCGCCTTCCTGCACGGCGGTACGCCGGTCGGGCGCCGCGAGCAGCTGGTCGACGCCTTCCAGGCGGGCGGGCACCGGGTGTTCCTGCTGTCCCTCAAGGCCGCGGGCACGGGCCTGAACCTGACCCGCGCCGGCCATGTCATCCACTACGACCGCTGGTGGAATCCGGCCGTCGAGGACCAGGCCACCGACCGGGCGTACCGCATCGGCCAGACCCGGCCGGTGCAGGTGCACCGGCTCATCGCCGAGGGGACGGTCGAGGACCGGGTCGCGGTGATGCTCCGCCGCAAGCGCGAGCTGGCCGACGCCGTCCTCGGCGCGGGCGACGCGGTGTTCGGCGACCTGAGCGACCGCGAGCTGGCCGACCTGGTCACCTTGCGAAGGCCGCGCCGCTGACCGCCGTCTGATCTACAGTGCTGCGGTCAGTACCGGTCACCCCCGGTGACCTGAGAAGGACACAGAAGGACCAGAAGGGCCTAGGACCATGTCGACCGAGACGTTCGAGTTCCAAGTGGAAGCGCGCCAGCTTCTGCAGATGATGATCCACTCGATCTACTCCAACAAGGACGTGTTCCTGCGTGAACTCGTCTCCAACGCCTCCGACGCGCTGGACAAGCTGCGGCTCGAAGCGCTCCGCGACGACTCCCTCGGCGCGGATGTCTCCGACCTCCACATCGCCCTGGACGCCGACCCGCAGGCCCGTACGCTGACCGTGCGGGACAACGGGATCGGCATGTCGCGCGACGAGGTGGTCGAGCTGATCGGCACGATCGCCAACTCCGGCACGGCGTCTTTCCTGCGGGAGCTGAAGGAGGCCGGCGACTCCTCGGCGGCGACGGAGGGCCTGATCGGGCAGTTCGGCGTCGGCTTCTACTCCAGCTTCATGGTGGCCGACGAGGTGACGCTGCTCACCCGGCGCGCGGGCGAGAGCCAGGGCACCCGCTGGACGTCCAGCGGCGAGGGCACGTACACGGTGGAGACGGTCGACGACGCGCCGCAGGGCACCGCGATCGTGCTGCGGCTCAAGCCGGCCGACACCGAGGACCAGCTGCACGACTACACGTCGCCGTGGAAGCTCCGGGAGATCGTCAAGCGCTACTCGGACTTCATCACCTGGCCCATCCGGATGGCCGCCCGCCCGGCCGGACAACCGGACGCCGGAGCCGATTCCGACGCGGACTCCGAGGCGGCCCCGGCGGAGCCGGAGACCCTCAACTCGATGAAGGCCCTGTGGGCCCGCTCGCGCGACGAGGTCACCGACGAGGAATACCACGAGCTGTACAAGCACATCAGCCACGACTGGACCGACCCGCTGGAGACCATCCGCCTCCAGGCCGAAGGGACCTTCGAATACCAGGCGTTGCTGTTCATCCCGGCCCACGCCCCGCAGGACCTCTTCCTCCAGGGCTACAAGCGCGGTGTGCAGCTGTACGTGAAGCGCGTCTTCATCATGGACGACTGCGAAGCGCTGATGCCGCAGTATCTGCGCTTCGTCAAGGGCGTCGTGGACGCGCAGGACCTGTCGCTGAACGTCTCCCGGGAGATCCTCCAGCAGGACCGGCAGATCCAGTTGATGCACCGCCGCCTGGCCAAGAAGGTGCTCTCCACGGTCAAGGACATGATGTCCGCGCACCCCGAGCGATACGCCACCTTCTGGCGGGAGTTCGGCCGCGTCCTGAAGGAGGGGCTGCTCGGCGACCCGGAGAACCGCGACGCCATCCTCGGTGTGTCCTCCTTCGCCACCACCCACGACAAGGACCGGCCGACGACGCTGGCGCAGTACGTGGAGCGGATGAAGGACGGCCAGGAGCACATCTACTACCTGACCGGCGAGTCCCGGCAGACCATCGAGAACTCCCCCCACATGGAGGCCTTCCAGGCCCGCGGCATCGAGGTGCTGCTGCTCACCGACCCGGTCGACGAGGTGTGGGTCGACACCGAGCCGCAGTTCGGCGGCAAGGAATTCCGGTCCGTGGCCAAGGGCGAGGTCGACCTCGGCACGGAGGAGGAGAAGCAGCAGGCCGACACCGAGCGCGAGCAGCGGCAGGAGCAGTTCGCCGCGCTGCTGACGTGGATGGCCGCCCAGCTCGCCGAGCAGGTGAAGGAGGTCCGGCTGTCCTCCCGCCTCACCGTGTCCCCGGCCTGCATCGTCACCGACACCCATGACGTGACCCCGGCGCTGGAGAACCTCTACCGCGCCATGGGCCAGGAGATCCCGCACGCCAAGCGCATCCTCGAACTCAACCCGACCCATCCCCTGATCACCGCTCTCCAGAAGGCCCACACCGCGACCCCCGACGCCTCCACCCTCCCCGAGACGGCCGAACTGCTGCACAGCCTGGCCCTCCTGGCCGAGGGCGGCGAAGTCCCCGACCCGGCGCGCTTCGTGAAGCTGATGTCGGCCCGCCTGGAACACACGCTGTGAGCCCGGCCCCGTCCCTCCCCTTCTCCGCCCACCGGGGAGGGACGGGCCTGTCGACCCGGCCGCTCAGCCCGTCTCGCCCCGCGTCATGACCGCGCGGGCCAGGGAGACGCGGGAGCGGACGGCGAGTTTGCGGTAGGCGCGGGTGAGGGCGGCCTCGACGGTCTTCACGCTGATGGTGAGGTGGGCGGCGATCTCGCGGTTGCTGGCGCCCTGGGCGACCAGGAGGGCGACGCGGTGTTCTGTGCCGGTGAGGGCGTCCAGCAGGGTGGGCGGGGCCGCGGCGTCCGCACTGCCGCCGGGCGCCAACGACGCCAGGTGGCGGGCGCGTTCCGCCGGCTCGTCTGCCGCCCCGGCGAGCGCGGCGTGCACCCGGCGGCGTACGGCGGGGGCGGCGTCCTCGTAGACGACCCGCGGCATCAGCGGCTGCGTGAAGCGTACGGTCCCGGCCGGCGACGCCTCGACGATGCCCAGCCGGACCGCGTCGCGCACATCGGCGGGCGCGGATTCGAACCCGGCGCGGCACAGCAGCGCCACGGTCGGGCGCGCGGCGGCGCTCGCCGCGAGCAGCGTGAGGCGGGCCCGCGTGGTCAACGGGGTGATCCGGCCCAGCAGTAGGCGGCGCAGGGCCGGCGGGATCGGCAGCGGGGCTGCCGGGTCCCGCCCCGTGGCGCGGCTCTCCTCGGCCAGCGCGCGGGCCAGCTCCAGGGCGGCATAGGGGTTGCCGCCGGATGCCGCGTGCAGCCGGGCCAGTTGGGCGGCCGTCCGGGCGGTCCCTTCATGTCCGGCCAGCAGCGCCGCGACCTCGCATTCGGTCATCGGCGGCACGGGCAGCGGCAGTACGGGCGCGGGGCACAGCGCCTGGGCCCGCCCGCTCCAGGCCCACGCCGGGCCGTAGGGGGTGCGTACGGCGGCGATCGCGGCCAGCGGCAGCCGGCGCGCACGGCGGGCCACGAAGGCCAGCGCCTCCGCGCTCGGCCGGTCGAGCCACTGGGCGTCGTCCAGCACGAGCAGCACGGGGGAGCGCTCGCACAGCGCGGTCAGCGTCTTGAGCACGGCCACCCGCAGCGTGAGGTCGTCGTCGTGCGCGCTCCCGTACGACCGCCCGCGCGGCGCCTCCGCATCGGAGCGGTGCAAGGCGGCCCGCAGCAGGGCCCGTTCCCGTGGCGACAGCGCCTCGAAGGGGAGTTGGCCCACCTCGGACAGCAGGTCGATCATGCCGAGGAAGGGCAGGTGCCGTTCGGCCTCGGCCGGCGCGCACCGCAGCACCAGGACTCCGGCCCGCTGCGCCGCGAGCGCGGCCAGCGCCGTGGAACGGCCGATTCCCGGCTCGCCCGTGAGCAGCACGCTGTCGCCGGCGTCGAGCGCGGCCCTGGCGGTCGTGAGCAGCGCGCCCCGGCCGGTGAGCCGCGCGTCCGCACTGCCCGGTTCGATCCGGCTGCTGACCATGCACCTGCCAACCTGAGAGGGTGTCCTCAGTGTCGGAAGTGCCGCCCCCGCGGTCAATGCCGCCTCACCCGGCACGCGAACGGCGGGCGCCCCGTCGCGAGGAGAGCGCCCGCCGCCGCCGTGCCGTGTCGGCGGCTACCCGTCGATCCGGTGCGTGGTCCAGAACGACGTCAGGTCCGTCGACGTCGCCGCCTGCGCCGCCGCCTTGAAGTCGGCGGTCGTGGACACCCCGTACCAGTGCGCCTGCGCGTACGTGCGCAGCAGCGACGTCATCGCGCTGTCACCGATGAGCCGCCGCAGGTCGTGCAGCGCGCACTTCCCGTAGCCGTAGACCACGGTGGAATACCGCGAGGAGTGCGCGTCCCAGTAGGCCATCGAGTTGGTGATCTTCTCGCTCGACGAGGCCCACGACACGCTGTTCCAGCAGTTCGTCCCCGTCTTGCCGAGCGCGAGGTCCGTGGAGTAGTCCGCGAACGCCTCGTCCAGCCAGGGGTTGTTGTACTCGTCGTCGCCGACGATGCCGTACCACCACTGGTGCCCCAGCTCGTGGGTGAGCGCGGTGTTGTCCACCAGGTCCAGCACGAAGCCCGGGTATTCCATGCCGCCGAACCAGAAGTTGTTGTCCAGCACGGCGTCCACCTCCCCGTACGGGAAGGCCCCGAAGCGCCCGGCGTGCGCGTCGACCGCCGATATCGACGTGGTGAGCATCGCCTGGGCGCTCGACGAGCTGATCCCGCTGACCGCGTAGACGTTGACCTTCACGCCGGCCGGCGACGTCCCCGACACCTTGCTGAAGGCGCCCGCCGCCCACGCGAAGTCCCGCACCTTGGCGGCGGTCGCCGTGGTGACCGTACGGCCGGAGGCCCCAGGGGTGTCCACCGACGTGCCGGTGGAGGGCACTTGGAGGCTCGTCGGGTGGTCGAGCGTCACCCGGAAGTCCGCGGCCAGCGAGTAGAACGACTCGCCGTTGTTCGTGTACGGGTCCAGGTGCCACCCGGACCCGTCCCTGATCGCCAGCAGCGGCAGCGCGTTGCCGATGAAGCTGAAGGCCCCGTCCCGCCCGAAGCGGTCGGCCCCGCTGGGCACCACGATCTTCAGGTCGAACCCGACCGTGCCCGACTGCCCTTGGGCCAGCGCCGCGGGCAGCGCGATGTCCAGCGCCGTGCAACCGACCGACAGCGCACCCGCGGTGCCGCCCGTCACATTGGTGACGGTGATCGGCGTGCTCGGGCAGGAGCCGTGGTAGTTGTCCCACAGCCGCAGATAGACGTCACCGAGCGGCGAAGCCGAGGCGTTGGTGAAGGTCACGCTCTCGTGCCCGGTCCACGTGACGCCGCTCGCGTCGCTGGTGAGGCTGACGGTGTAACCGGGAGCGGCCGGCGTCCGGGTGGAGTCCGCGGGCGGCGGGGTCGTCGTCGGCGGTGTGGTGGTCGGCGGTGTGGTGCTGTCCCCCGACGTGGTCAGCGCCACGTCGTCGATCACGAAGCTGGTCTGCAGCCCGGAGTCCTCGGCGCCGCTGAAGGCCAGGCTCACGCTCTGCCCGATGTACGCCGAGACGTCGAAGGTCCGCTGCACGTACCCGGAAGCCGAGTTGAGGTTCGAGTACGTCGCCAGCGTGCCGCTGCCGAGCTTCACGGTGAGCTTGTCGTAGGCCGTGGTGGTCGTCGTCTCGGCGGTGTCGATGTGCACCCACACGGTGAGCGACGCGGCACTGCACCCCGTCGGAATCGTCACCGACTGGCTGAGCGTGTCGGTGTGGCTGGACCCGTATCCGTCGAGCCACGCGAAGCCGCCCCCGGTGTGCGAGGTCTGGCCGCCGCCGCTCGTGATCACCCCGCTCGACGCCGTCCACGGCGAAGTCCCGTTCTCGAACCCGCCGTTGCCGACCACCTGCGTGGGCACGCAAGCCGCGGCCGCTCCGGCGCCGGGGGCGACACCGGGTGCTGCACCGGTCGCGCCCGCCGCCCCGGCCAGGCCGAGGCTCACCACGAGGGCGAACCCGGCCGCGCCCGCGCCGGCCATCAGGGAGAGAAGTCGTTTCCTCATCTACTCATCGGTCCTCTCGGAGGTGGGGGATGAGCCGGCAAGTGCCATTGCCGTAAAGGAAGCTGAGCACGACCGCTGCCCGCCGGTAAGGCCCGGCGGGCAGCGGTAGGGATATCCCTATGCGTTCCCTGTGCGCCGCGCGGGCGGCCCGTGGGGTCCGGCTACGGCGTCACGCCGCCGTCGCCGAACGACTGGCTCGGCGTCGGCGTCGGCGTCGGCGGGGCGGACGTCGGGCCGTCGGGGTCAGTCGGGGCCGTCGGCGTCCGGGTGGGGCGGGGGTCGCCGGACGGGCTGCTGCCGGGGTGCGGGGTCGAGGGAGTGGTGTGCGGGCTGGGCCACTGGCCGCCGTCCTGGTGCTGCGGGGTGGTGGCGCCGCCTTCGCCGGTCGTACCGGACGTGTCGGACGGATCGGGCGCGGGTGTGGGCCTGGTCCCGCCGGAGTGGGGCGAGTCGTGCCCGGTGACGGCGTTGCCGATGGTCGTACCGTGCCCGTGGCCGCTGATGTTCTCGCCGGCGATGGCCTCGTAGCCGGTGATCCCGCCCATGGTCAGCCCGAAGGCGATCACGAGGCCGACGACGGGCCGCTTCCAGTTCCTGCCCCGGCCGGCCCGGTAGGAGGTGGGCTCGCCGTAGGCGTCGGAGAGGGCGGTGGTGGCGGGGTCGGTGCCCGTGCCCGTGTCGGTCGCGGGACTCGTGCCGGTCAGGGGCCGGGTGCCTTCGTGGCCGGTCTCCGTGAGCGGCCGCGTACGGTCCGCGGTGTCCGTCCGCGCCGCCCGGACCCGGCGGATGGTGGGCCGGGCCTGCACGGCCACCACCTGCACCTGCCGGCCGGTGCGCCGGAAGACGTGCTGGAGCACCGACCCGCCGCACGTACCCAGGACGCTGACGACACCCGCGCCGACGATGGTCCCGTAGACCCCGAGGTTGGACGCGAGCTTGGCGGCCACCACCGCGGCGACCGCGCTCCCGGCCACCTGCGGCACGCTCAGTTCGAGCCTGCCCTCACGCCCGCCCCGGTCCGCCTTCTCCAGCGACGGCACATGCTCCGTCGGCCCCGTCTCACCCGGGCGCCGGTCACCGCCCCATGCCTCGCCCATGCCGGACCCTGCCCGCCTCTCCCGGTCGTCGTCGTGGGTTCGGACGAACAAGCGGAGGCAGGGGTTCCATTTGTCGCGTTTTCGTGAGGTAGGCCACTGTCATGGCCGCGGGTGCTCCGCGTCGCGTTGGCACGCAGCGTGACGGTCTGGCTACCTGGTGATCCGCGGCCTCGGCCTCCGCCCCGTCGCGCAGGGAGCTGATGCGGGCCTGGTGTGCGACGGCGCTGTCGACGACGTCGTCCGGCGTCTGCTCCGGTACGGAGGTGCCCGTCGCGCCGCTCTACCGCGTGTGCCCGCCGGCCAGTTCCTCGCTCAGCGCCGCGTCGAGGGCGATGGGCTCGCGGCCGAGCAGGGAGGCCAGGGTCGGGTCGACGGTGGCGAACTCGCCCGCCCGGCTGGCGGCGAAGATGCCGAGCAGCTGGTCCGCGGTCTCGCCCGGCACGCCCTGGCCCACCAACTGCTCGCGGAAATCGTCGTCCTGCGCGACGGTCCGCGTCATGGGGCGGCCCGTGATCCCGGTGGCGAGGGCGGCGATGTCGTCGAAGGTGAGCGCCTGCGACCCGGTGAGGGGCGGCGTGGGGCCGTCGAAGCGGCCTTCGTCGGCCAGGATGGCGGCGGCCGCCTCGGCGAGGTCGGCGTGCGCGGTCCAGCTGGTCGGGCCGTCCGCGGGGAGCACGAGCTGCCCGGACTCGACCGCGGGGGAGAGGAAGTGGGCCGCGCTGGCGGCGTAGAAGCCGTTGCGCAGCGCGGTGAACGGCACACCCGAGGCGCGCAGGGCCTCCTCGGTGGCGGCGTGGTCGACGCACGCCTGGAAGCGGGACGTCGTGCTGGCGCCCATCTGGCTGGTGTAGAGGATGCGGCGGGCACCCGCCGCGACCGCCCCCTCGATCGCCACGCGGTGCTGCTTGACGCACTCGTCGCCCATCTTGTCGACCGAGACGATGAGCACCTGGGTGGCGCCTTCGAAGGCGTGGGTGAGGCCGGCGGGTTCGGTGAAGCTGCCCTGCCGTACGCGGACCCCCTGGTCGGCGAGGTCCTGCGCCTTCCGCGGGTCGCGGACGCTGACGCCGACCCGGTCCGCCGGCAGGCGCGTGAGCAGCCTCTCGACGATCTGGCGTCCCAGCTGTCCGGTGGCTCCGGTGACGATGATCATGATGTGCTCCAGTGACGCGTAATGATGTTTCCAGTGGAATCATCTTAACGGTAACACTGATACTAACGATGGAACCACCAGAGCGGTATCGTTGATGCATGCCCTCACCATCGCGCGGCGGGAAGAGCGCCGCCGCCGCCGAGCCCGCGACCGCCCCCACGGGTCGGGAGCAGACCAGGCAGCGGGTCATCGAGGCCGCGATCGACCTGCTGACCCGCGAGGGCCGCGACGCGGTGACGACCCGTGCGGTCGCCGACGCGGCGGGCCTGCAGGCGCCGGCCATCTACCGGCTGTTCGGCGACAAGAACGGGCTGCTCGACGCGGTGGCCGAGCACGGCTTCGCCGCCTTCCTCGCCACCAAGCACGTCGACCCCGACCCGCAGGACCCCATCGAGGACCTGAGAGCCGGCTGGGACTTCGCGATCGAGTTCGGCCTGGCCAACCCGGCGCTGTTCACACTGATGTACACCGAGCCCGCCGCGATCACGTCCGCCGCCTTCAAGGCCGGCATGCAGATCCTGATGGGCCGCGTCCGCCGCCTCGCCGCCGGCGGCTGGCTCCGCCTGGACGAGGAGCTCGCCGCCCAGGTCATCCACGCCACCGCCCGCGGCGCCGTGCTCACCTGGCTGTCCCTGCCCGAGGACCGCCGCGACCCGGCCCTGCTGACCACCCTGCGCGAATCCATGGTCGCCGCCGTCACCTCCCACCGGCCCGCCGTCCAGGCCGCGGGCCCCGCGGGCGCCGCCCGCGCGCTGGCCGCCGCACTGCCCGAGCAGACGACGCTCAGCGGTGCGGAGCAGTCTCTGCTGCGGGAGTGGCTGGGCCGGATCGCCGCGGAGGGCTGATCGGCGGGTACGTCCCCGCCCGTACGTTCCCGCCCGTACGTCCCCGCCCGTACGTCCCCGCCCGTGCGGGGCGGCCGGACGCGGGCTTGTTCGGCCCTCCCGACGACGAGCGGGACAACGGGCGGCGGTTCCGCGAAACCCGGATCGGTGTGTAACAACGCGTCCCGGAACTGTCGTTCACCCAGGATGCCGCGGTGACAAGGCTGTTGCGGTTCGCCTCCGATACTGATCACACCTCGCCACCACGTTCGATCACCGGGAGAAACCGTGTCTCGTGCCCTGTGCACCGCCGCTGTCGCCGCAGCCGCTCTCGTCGCGTCTCTCGGCCTGTCTGCCTGCGACTCGGGTTCGTCCACATCGGCCGACTCGCCGGCGAAGCCGTCCGCGTCCACGTCGGCGAGCGCCCCCGCGGCCGCCCCCACCACGGACGCACCGGGCACGGCGGACGCGGCCGACGCGAAGCCCGACCCGGCGGGCACGAAGGCGTCGTCCTCCGGCGGCGGCGGTGAGCCCGTCGCGGCCACCGACGCCCGCTGCCACACCGCCGGGTTGAAGTTCTCCTTCGGCAACGGGGACCAGACCTACAGCAGTTCGGACGACCAGCAGCACCTTGAGGTCCTGATGACGAACAGCAGCGGATCGACCTGCACCGTCAAGGGCTTCCCAGGCGTCGACCTCAAGGCCGCGGACACCTGGTCCCTGGTCCGCTCCTCCAAGCCCACCCCCGCCGTCACCCTCAAGCCGGGCGGCAGCGCCGGCTTCGTGATCACCTACCTCCCCTGGGAGGCGGGCTCCGGCGTGGAGTTCAAGGCGAAGACCCTCGTCATCACCCCGCCCGACGAGACCACCTCCGTCACCCTCAACTGGCCCGGCGGCAGCATCCTCCGCCAGGACGGCGCCACCCACCCGGGCACGTTCGTCGGCCCCGCCACCACCGCCTCCTGACCCTCGACGCCGTATGGGCTGACGGGACCGTGTCGCTCGGACCGTTGCACACACCGGTGGGCCGGGCGTTCCCCTCCGCCGGCAGCCCGATCTCCCCGCGGCGTCGTCGCATCCCCACGTACGTATGGGATCTCTGCCCCCAGTCCGCCAAGCTGTCCGGCGGCAACGACAACGGGCGGGGCCCGACCGGAGGACGGTGCTTGCCGCGCCCCCTCCCGTCTCCCGGCGTGCCGGTGCCTCAGCGGCCGCCCTCGCCGTATGCCGACGCGATCTCCTGCGAGGTCACCCAGCGGCTGTAGGTCGGTGACTGGGGCCAGCCTTCGGGGGAGTCCTGCCATTCCTCCTGGCGGCCGTAGGGGAGGAGGTCGACCAGGCCGAAGAGGTGGCTCAGCTGTTCGGTGCCGCGGCCGTCGGTGTGCCAGGTGCGGTAGACGGTGTCGCCGTCGCGCAGGAAGACGTTGACGGCGAAGCCGCCGTTCGGCGGGGCGCCGATGTCGCTGCCGAAGGTGCTGTCCGCCGTCGAATACCACGCCATCTCGTTGCCCACCTTGCGCTTGTAGGCGAGCGCCTCGTCGATCGGGCCCTGGGTGACGATCACGAACCGGGCGTCGAACTTCTCCAGGCCCGCCAGCCGGGTGAACTGGGACGTGAAGCCGGTGCACCCGCCGCACTGCCACTCGGCGCCCTCGTGCCACATGTGGCTGTAGACGATCAGCTGCGGGTGGCCGCCGAAGACCTCCGCGAGCCGGACGGGGCCCTCCTCGCCCTCCAGCACGTAGTCGGGCATCTCCACCATCGGCAGCCGGCGGCGCTCGGCCGCGATGGCGTCGAGCTCACGGGTGGCGGCCTTCTCCCGTACGCGCAGAGCGGCCAGCTTCTCCTCCCAGTCGGAGGCGTCGACGACGGGGGGCAGGGCCTTGATGGTGGTGGACATGTTTCCTCCAGGCGGTCGGATGCCTTTCTGGAAGTGCCGACTCCCCGCCCGACCGGAACTCATCGGTCATCCCCCGATACGCCGCACGCCGGTGGACACGGGATCGCCCGCCTCGACCATGCCGCCTGGATGCGGGCGTCGTCAGGGCCGGGGCCGCGGGGGCACCCAGCGTCCCGAGCGGAAGGCGTCGAGGAGGTCGCGGCTCGCGACGGTGAAAGGGTGGTCCTCGCCGAGGCTTTCGGCCCGGCGGGTCACGACGTCGGTCATCAGCACGACGGCCTCCTCGGTGCGGCCGAGAGCGGCACGCGTACGTGCCTGGAGCTGCCGGGCGGCGAGAGCGATGGGGTAGTCGGGCCCGAACCGCTGCAGGTAGGTCTCCGTGACCTCGCGGATCTCGGCGTCGGCGGTTTCGAAGCGGCCCAACTGGTACGACGCCCAGGCGTGGTTGTGGCGGGCTCCGACGGAGACGGTGTGGCCGGCGCCGAGGTGCTCGGCGCACTGCCGCGGCAGCGAGAGCAACTGTGTGCGCTCGTCCTCGGCGGCGAGTTCGGCGGCGCCGAGCGAGGCCAGGAGGCTGGAACGGGAGCGCAGGGTCAGCGGATGCCACGGGCCCAGTGCCGCCTGGCGGCCGGCGGCTGTCGCGTACAGCAGGGCGAGCGACTCCACGTCGCGGCCCACGTTCCGCAGGACGAGCTGGAGTCCGTGGGCGGTGTCCAGGCTGTCCGGGTCGGCGGGGCCGCTGTGCAGCTGTTGCAGGGCGAGGGTGTGCCGCAGCGAGTCCTCGGCCTCGGCGTAGCGGCCCAGCCGGAAGAGTGCCCGCCCGGTGCGCGAGCGCGCGGCCAGTACGGCCCGGTGTTCGCCGCCGAGGGTCCGCGCGGCGAGGTCCGCGGCCCGGCCGGCGGTCTCCCAGGCCGACGGGTAGTCGCCGGTGCGGTGCATGGCGGTGGCCAGCCGTGTGGCGATCTCGACCGCACGCGCCACGGCGGCGGCGTCGGCCGTCGGCCGGAGGAGTGCGAGCACGTGGGGAGCGAGCAGCCGAAGCCGCGGGTCGTACGGTCCCGCGTCGGGTACGTCCGGCAGGGCGGCGTCAAGCAGCGGTCGCGTGTTGGACGGTGGCCGGTGGGGCCGGGGTGTCCGGCGACCGGAGTTCGTCCAGCAGTGCCCGCAGTTCCCCGACCGCCTCGGGGTGGGCGGCGAGCAGGCGCCGGAAGAGCCCCTGCCACTGCGCCCGGAGCTCGCCCAGCGTCTGCTGGTCGTCGGCGGACACCGCCGCGAGGGCGTCCTCGTGGGAGGCGTCGAGGTGAACGGCCGCGGCTTCCGCCCGGCCGGGCTGGACGCGGCGCCACAGGTCCATGACGTGGCCGCGGGCTGCCTGCCACGCGTCGGTCGCCATCAGGGCGACCACTGTGGTGCCCGCGCTCTGGGTGAGGGACGCGAGTTCCGGATCCACAGCTCTCCCCCAGCTCTCAGCGCGTAGTTATCCGATCAGCATGATTGTAATTTTATATGCCGATCGAGTCGCCTCGTCATGGTCATTATTGCACCGAGGGTTCGGATTGCGACAGGCAGGCGAAAGACATAGCATCCGTCCTGGCATATGCCAGGAGGCTGGTTCTCGGTGGGGCCCGTGTGCGGTCGGCCCTGCGCGGGTAAAGTTCGCCCGCGGTGCATCCGCAACGACTGATACAAGGGGGGCGGCTGTGGTAAGACCATGGGAATCCGATCGGACGACCACTTTTCTGAGGCGGCTCGGCAAATCGCCGCAGGAGCTCGGGAACACCACTGACAGCCCGGACTGCCCGGACATCTGGGAACTGGAGAACGGCGACATCGCCGTCATCGGCAGGGACCTGACGGCTTCTCTCGGACAGAAGCTGCCGGACGGCGTCTCGGTCGGCTCCGACGAGCGACTTGTCGTGATCCCCAGGAACATGCTGATCGCGGCGAAGCCGGATATCCCCAGTGTTTGATTCTTTTTCCGGCGGCGTATTCGAACGCCTTGCGCGTCCCGCCTATCACGAGGACTTCTATCGCGTCCTCAAGAGCGGCATCGGGGACCAGCGCAAACTCGAACGCGGCCAGCATTTCAAAGAGCGCGGCTTTCCGAGCTGGGAGGCCTTCGCCGCCGGGCGGTGGGAAGAGGCACTCGAACTCGTCGAGGAAAAGCGCACGGTTTACGCCCAGCAGTTCGCAGAGGCGGAAGACCTCGGCGTCACGCAGCGGCGGCTCAGGGTCGTGGAATTCCCGGTGACGCCGTACGTCCAGTGGGAGCTGCACGTCCTGCGCCTGCGGGTGGAAGTCGGCGACCGGATCAGGATCCTCGACGCGCGGACGATCGCGGACATCGAGCGCAGACACCCCGTGCCCGAAGTCGTCATCCTCGGCGACGTCGTGATGTACGAGGTGCAGTACGACATCGACGGCAACGCGGACGGGGCCAGGCGCTACGGCGACCCGGCCCTGATCGCGGAGACCACAGCCGGTTTCGAGGCGCTGTACGCGCGGGGTGAGCGCTTCACCGACTTCTTCGAGCGCGAGATCGCCCCCCTCCCGCCGCCGGCAGCCGGCGGCTGACACCCACGGACCGCGGCCGACCCCGCCCGCCTCCCTCGTAACCGGGAGCAATGTGCAGGCCCTGCACGACTCGGCACGGCTCTCCCCGTAGGGCTTGACGGGCGGTCGGAGGGCCTGGCGGCATGGCGGATCCGACCGTCGCACGGGTGCGGGCCCGGCTCGCCCCGTCGCCGTCCTGGCAAGATGGCGGCATGGAACGTGTGCTTGGAATCGGTGGTTACTTCCTGCGGGCTGCCGACCCGGCGGCGCTGGGTGCCTGGTACCGCGATCGCCTCGGCCTGGACGCCGACGCGAACGGCCTGTGGAGTCAGGAGGCGGGGCCGACGGTGTTCGCGACGTTCGAGTCCGAAACCGACTACTTCGGGTCCCGCACCCAGCAGAGCATGCTCAACTTCCGGGTCCGCGACCTGGACGCGATGCTCGCGCAACTGCGCGCCAAGGGAGCGGACGTGGCGGAGGAGACGCAGGACATGGACGGTGTCGGCCGATTCGGCTGGGTCACCGATCCCGAGGGCAACCGGATCGAGTTGTGGCAGCCCGCCTGACCGCGTCGTCACGCGGGGGGTGACGTGCCGGTGGCCCACCGGGTCGACTCGACGTTCACCGGCGGCCGCGGTCTGCTCCGAGCGGCCCCCGCCGTCGGGCGGGACTGGCAGGGGGCCCTGCTCCCGGCTCAGGTCTCGGGGACCCACTCCACGGGAGGGGGCATGCGGCTGTAGTGGGGCCCCCTGGTGCCGTAGTGGGCGAGGTGCAGGATCTCGCCGCCGACCTGGAGTTCCGCCGGAGGGGGGTTGGGGACGGTGATCCGCGGCTGGCGTTCGCCGTCGATGTGGATGCGCTCCCGGAGGTCGTTCCGGCCGTCCGCCCAGCTCTGGGCCCGCTCGCGGGTCCACGGGTCCTGCAGGGTCCGGGGGGCGGCGGGGTCGTGGCGGTGGCCGTTGAGGCTGCGGACGAGGCCTTCGCTGTAGACGCCCTTGACCCGGAAGTTCACCAGGTCGTCCGCGCGCACGACCATGTTGACGTACCGGCGCCCGTTGCCCCTGTGCCGGCCGACCGCGGGCCAGCGACCGTCGCCGGGGTCCCAGCGGTTGGGCGGGATCCACAGCAGGGCGCCGACGGGGAAGTGCTTCGTGCCGTGCTGGATCTCCAGGTCGCCTTCGCCGCGGGTGGTCTCCCGCGCCACGTTGGCCACCAGGCACCACCCCAGTAGCCCGTCCGGTGTCTCTTCCTCGCCAGGAGCGGTGTCTGCCACGCCGAGAACTCTGCGGCACGGGGGACGCGCGCGCCAGCCCTTATCGGCTGGGCGGAGGCGTCGCGGACGGCGGCGGTGGAGGCGACGGGCAGCGGGCGCCCGGCCTTCGTACGCCGGTCGCACCGTTCAGCCGGACCGCAGGCGGCGGCTCACAGACCGCACGCGGCGGCTCACAGCGTCCGGGCAAGGAGCAGCGCGGCGTCGTCGTCGTTCATGGCGCCGGACTTCATGGTGTCGACGACGGATCCGCACAGGTCGTCCAGGACCGCGGTGGGACGGGCGAGCGCGGTTCGCAGCCGCTCCAGCCCCTGGTCGATGTCTGCGTCGCGGGTCTCGACCAGGCCGTCGCTGTAGAGCGCCACCACGCTGCCCCGCGGCAGTTCCACCTCGATCGCCTCGAAGGTGCCCAGGCCCACTCCGATCGGTGCGCCGGGGGACACCTCGGCGAAGTCGACCGTTCCGCCGGAAGAGATGATCGCGGGCGGGGGGTGTCCCGCGCTCGCCATGGTGCAGACCCGGGTGCTCGGGTCGTAGACCATGTACAAGCAGGTGGCCCCCGTGGAGGTGGCCGTCGGCTCGGCGTCGTCGACGCGGTCTTCCCGGGCTTGCTGCACGACGAGTTCGTCCATGCGGGCGAGCAGTTCGCCGGGCGGCATCTCCACCGTGGTGAGGGTGCGGACCACGGTTCTGAGCCGTCCCATGGTCGCGGCGGCGTTGATGCCGTGGCCGACGACGTCCCCGACGACCAGGGCGACCCGGCCGTCGGGCATGGGGATGACGTCGAACCAGTCCCCGCCGACGCCGCCGTGGGTGTCGGAGGGCAGGTAGCGGGAAGCCACCTCGACCGCGCCGCCGCCCGACAGGTGGTGGGGCATCAGGTCGCGTTGCAGCGCGAGGGCCGCTGTCCGCTCGCGGGTGTAGCGAAGGGCGTTGTCGAGGCTGAGGGACGCCCGTGCCGCCAGTTCCTCGGCGAGGACGAGGTCGGACCGGGCGAACGCCACCTGGTTCACGTTGCGTACGAAGACGGCGATGCCCAGGATCGATCCCCGTGCCAGCAGCGGGACGATCATCAGAGAGTGCATCCCGGTCTGTCTGATGACCTGCGCCCGGTCGGGGTCGTTGTCGAGCCAGGTGCCGGGAGAGGTTTCGATGACCGGCTCGAAGTAGGTCGTACGGGTCCGCAGGACGGCTGTGAAGGGCGACGTCGGAGGGACGAAGACCGGTGTGCCCCGGTCCCAGAGCGACTCACGCAGGTCGGAGTGAACGGACGCGACCCCCGCACGGTAGAAGCCCGGAATGCGGGCATCGGCGTCCGCGGACCTGAGATGCTCCAGCGGCTCCTTCCCGAGGGGTACGGCGTCGGCCAGATCGATCGTGACGTAGTCCGCGAGGTCCGGCACCGCGGCGTCCGCCAGAGCCTGCGCGGTGACCATGGGATCGAGGTCGGCACCGATACGGCTGTCCGCCGTACTGAGCAGGGTGAGCCGTCCGCTCTCCCGCTTTCCGGTGACGTCGACCGCCACGGAGCACACACCCAGTGGCTGCCCGTCCGGTCCGTCGAGCCGGCTGAAGCAGACCGAGAAGTAGCGGTCTTCCCGCTCCGACCCCGCAGGCCACAGTTCGTGGGCGAGCAGGGGACGTCCGCTCGTGAGGACCTGCGCCATGGCGGATTCCACAAGGGCGGGATGCCTGGTGTCGACGAGGTCGGTCACGTAACCGCCGAGCTCCGGACCTCTGCGGAAGATCTCCGCGTTGTGGACACCGTTGTTGAACCACGTGCAGCGCAGGTCGCGATCCCAGAGCGCCACACTGAAAGGCGCGTGCCAGATGAGCGCTGACAGTGCGGCCGAGTCGAGTCCCGGGCGGGCCGCCGGCTCGGGCGCACACAGGAGCCAGCCCATGCTCCCGTCGCCGTCGTGCAGGGGCGAGACCCGCAGGTCGGCGACTGCCTCACTGCCCGCACGACGCCGGATCCGCGCCCGGCCCGACCAGGGCGTGCTCGCGAAGGTGCCGGCGCCGAGCCCGCAGTCCGCGGCGAACAGGCGGGCGGCAGGCTGGCGCAGCACCTCGTCGGACGGGTAGCCCCACAGACGCTCGGCGGCAGCCGTCCAGGTGGTCACCCTCAGATCAGCGTCAACCACCAGGAGTACGTCGACGAGCACCTCGGCGGCCCCCGCGCCCTGTGAGGACGAAGAATCATCCTCGTACATACATCCCATATGCCCTCAATGCCTGCGAATACGCTCCTCCGTACCCCATGGGTCATCGGTGGATGTGTCCCTCTATGTTCTAGGCGGGCGGAGTCGCCCTCTGTGAGGAAATATTTCGACACCGGCTGCGTCGCGGAGGGACGCGCAATCTGGTGGACGCGGCCCGGTCCGCAGGGGCAGCCGCGGGGAGGGATGGTCGACGGCATCCGGGCGCTGGAAGAGACGGCGTCCTGCTGTTCCCCGCGGTGACGGTCGTCAGGTGGTTGCGCGATCCGGGCTCGCCCCTCTGCGTCGCCGACCTGGACACCGCGCTCGCCGTGGGAGTACCTGCACCCGCACGCCGGTCACGCGCAGGTGGGCAGCCGAGCCTTGCACCCGTCCGGGGTCTCGCCGCGGACCATGACGGCGAAGCGCCGTGTGTCTGCCCCGGTTGACCGTGCGATCGCGGGTCGGTCCGGCCAGGGAGGTGGGTTGCGGGGATAAGGAGCCTGTATGTCCAGTAATGTTCGGATATCGGGCGGTGAGAGCGCGAGCGGGACAGCAGCGAGGAGAGATGCCATCATGCGCAACGGTCCTGGGCGGCTCCTCCGGCGGTGCGCCGTCCTGCTGGCCTTCGCCGTGGCTGTCACCGGCGTCATCACCGTCGTGGGCGCCGCGCTCGCGTCCCCCGCGCGGTCCGCGACCCCCATCGGCACCGTCGCCGACCAGCTCAGGAAGGCACCGGTCTACGTCGATCCGCGCGTGTCGGACCAGCTGACGCCGAGCCAGGCCAAGGCGCTGTCGGACCGGATCAAGTCGGCCGACAAACCGGTCTTCGTGGCCGTACTGCCG
The DNA here is from genome assembly GCA_036015235.1 of Streptomyces sp. NBC_00433. Classification (NCBI taxonomy): domain Bacteria; kingdom Bacillati; phylum Actinomycetota; class Actinomycetes; order Kitasatosporales; family Streptomycetaceae; genus Streptomyces; species Streptomyces sp. NBC_00433. The sequence goes on from CP107926.1 coordinate 5,239,658, forward strand.
GCCACCCCGCAGTTCCCGGCGCAGACCGTGCTGCAGGACCTGCGCTCCGCGGTCGGCATCACCGGCCTCTACGCCATCCACCTCGGCGGCCGCTTCGACGCCGGCGCCGACCCGCAGGTCATGTCGCCCACCGCGGTCGACAACCTGGTCGGCCAGGTCCAGCGGTCCTCCGGCGGCGACACCGCCACCGAGCTCGACAGCTTCGTGGACGGAGCCCTGCCGCAGGCCCGCGGCGTGGGCCCCGACTCCTGGCAGAGCCGCAGCGGGGGCTTCGGCCCGACCGGCTTCATCGTGACGGGCGCGATCGTGGTCGTCCTGGTCGGCGGCGGCTACCTGCTGGTCCGGCGGCGGCGCAAGGCACGCGAGAACCGGCAGCGCGATCAGCTGCAACGGCTGCGCAAGGTCGTCGACGAGGACATCACGGCCTTCGGCGAGGAGCTGGACCGGCTGGACTTCCGGCCCGACGACCCCGCGTCGGACGACCCGATGCGAGGCGACTACTCCCAGGCCCTCAACGCGTACGAGCGCGCCAAGTCACTCATGGGCGCGGCCCGCCGCCCTGAGGACGTGGAGCCCGTCACCCAAGCCCTGGAAGAGGGCCGCTTCGCCCTGGTGACGCTGGACGCCCGCCGCAAGGGCGAGCCGCTGCCCGAACGGCGTCCGCCGTGCTTCTTCGACCCCCGGCACGGCCCCTCGGTGCGCGACGTGTCCTGGGCGCCGCCCGGCGGAGCCCCGCGCGACGTACCCGCCTGCGCCGCGGACGTAGCCCGGATCGACGACGGCGACGCGCCGATGACCCGTACCGTCGACACCGCCCGCGGCCCCCAGCCGTACTGGAACGCCGGCTCGGCATACGGCCCCTACGCGGGCGGTTACTTCGGCGGCGGCCTGCTCCCCGGCCTGCTGGTCGGCACACTGCTGGGCGGATCGCTCCTCGGACCCGGCTACGGCTACGGGGGCGGCGCCGGCGAAGGCGGCCCGGAAGGCGGCGACTACACGGGCTCCGACTTCGACCCGGGCGACTTCGGCGGCGGAGGCGACGGGGGCGGCGGCGGGGGGTTCGGTGACGGGGGCGGCGGCTTCGGGTGACCGGCGAGCAGTCTGCCGATACGGGTACGAAGTGCGGCGGTGTCCTCGCGGATCACCTTCGCGAACGGATCGCGGAGCAGCGGGACGACTGGACGGGCTTCAAGCCGGTGCTCAGGGCCCGGAGGGCCGGCTCCCGTGGCGGGAACCGGCCCTCCGGACGCGGGGACGGGGACAGGGTCAGTTGACGGTGAGCGCGGCCGTGTCGTTCGACGTGTCCGTGTCGAACGCCGGGTGCCCGGCCGGGCCCCAGTCCATGGAGACGGAGCCCTGGGCGCCCGGGATCACCTGGTCGACGCGCACGGTGAGGGAGAAGCCCGTGACGGTGCCGGCCCCCGAGACGATGCTCTGAGCCGAGCACTGGTACCCGCCGCCCTGCTGACGGCAGTTGGCGGAGGAGCCGACGGGCGACGTGCCCGGCGGCAGCCGGACGTCGACGATGCCGACGACGTCGCCGCTGCGGTAGAAGACGGTCGCGGGACCGTTGTTGGTCATCGCGAAGTCCAGTGTCACGGTGTCGCCCTCGGCCGCGGTGGCGCTCGCGCCGGTCACCGAGAAGTCCGCCGTGTTGGCGGCCTGCAGGCTGGTGATGCGGTAGTCGCCGTGTGCGCCGCGCTCGGACAGCGACACGACGCCGGACGGCGCGTCGTTGGCGGTTCCGGGCGTGATGACCTTCAGCGTCAGCTGGCCGCCGGCGCCCTGCGCCCACTGGTGCCCCGCGGCCGACTGCTGGATGCCCGGGTCACCGGCCGGCGCGATCATCGAGTCCAGGTAGGTGTAGTACGCGGTCGGCTCGACATTCAGCCGGACTGCCGGCGCGAGCGCGGCCTTCTCTCCCGGCAGCACCTGTCCGGGGATGGTGCACAGCGCCATCTCCGCCACCATGGGGCCGCCGTCGGCGCTGTACTCGCAGTTGGCGAAGTGCTTGGCGAACCCGATCCCGGGTGACGCCCACAGCAGCACCTGCGTGCCGTCCGCGGCGCGGTCGCCGATGTTGGTGAAGCGCACCGGCTCGTTGACGGTCGACCCGACCGCCAGGTCGGTCAGGTTCGTCGGCTGGGCCTGGTCGTAGGCCGGTCCGCCGATCTCCACCGTGCCCTGGCCGCCGCCGATCGCCGCGTTGTCCGCGGTGCCGCTGACCGTGTAGCCGGCGGACGACCCGGCCGGCGCGCCGGCCTTCGCCTTCACGGTCATCTGGGTCTCGGCGCCGATCGTGCCGACACCGGCCAGGTCGCCGTAGGAGAACAACTCTTCGCAGCTGGCGACATGCTGGACCACCGTGCAGTTGCCCGAGAACGTCACGCTCGCGATCTCGGAGAGCTGCGTCACGTCGATCGTCAGCGTGGCGATGGTGTTCAGGCTCTTCGCCGTGGTCGTGAACGAGAGAGAGGGCGTCGCGGTCTTCGATACCCCGGCCAGGGTGGCCGGGGAGACCGCGACCGGCGCGATCCGCTGGAGGGCGATGACCGGCTGGTCGTCTGCCTGCGCCGGGACGGCGGCGACCCCGGTGAGCGCGAGGCCCATCGCCGCGCCGACGACCGCGGTCAGCGCCATGGCACGGCGATTCGGACTGTGTTTCATGCGGTTCCCCCCACAGAGAGTTCACAGAGCGTGCGCAGGACAGGCTGACACCGGCAGCTGGAGTTGACCATTCCGATCTCGCGCCCGGCGGGGCCAAATCCGGCTGATCCCGCATGAACACCCTGCGGCTTTGCGGACATTTGACGAGCGCGCAAGAGTGCCCTGACCTGAGGCCTCCGCCCCGGCTGCCCGGCCGATCCGGTCCACCGTGTCGTGAAGTGCTTGAACCCGATGGCCGTGCGGGACGGGGGCCGACGCAGAGGAGGCCGAGGTACTCGGCGCCGGCGGCGTCCTCCCGATCGACGAGGAGGGCACGTGCCCGGCAAGGAACTCACTTGGGTGCGCGCGGGGTGACCAGGGCCTGCGACGCGACCCATTCGTGGACAACCTCGCGGTGCAGCAGGAACGTGCTGATGAGCAGGCCTGCACCGGCCAGGAGCACGAAGGTGGTCCGCGCGCCGCCGGAGGACTCGTGGATCCGGCTGAAGAGCACGGGCAGGGAGAGGCACAAGGCGCCGAACAGCCCGCCCAGCAGTTTGACGAGCAGGACAGCCACATGGCCGCCCCGCCAGACCCGGTACAGCAGTACGGAAACCGGCAGGTACACGAACAGCGACATCGTCAGTGTCTCCTCGCCCTTGAGGTGGACCAGGCCGAGGATCAGTGCCGTGGACAGCATCAGGGCGAGGATCGCGACCGCGGCCGTCGCGGGGCGCGGCCGCTGGTCGATCCTGCGGGCGGGCAGTCCGGGCACGGCACGAGCGGCCCGCTGGAAGACGGGCCGGATGGCGAGCGGAAAGGTGCTCTCGACCCAGGCGTGCGGCTTGATCAGCTTGTCCACCCGTACTTCGGGGTCCTGGTCACCCAAGCCGACGGGATGCGGTGTCCAGTCGGCGTCGAACCAGATCACCGAACGGGTGTACGTACGCGACATCTCGCCGTGCCGCTCCGGATCGGCGGGTGCTTCGGGCAGGGGTTGGGGGAAGAGGTCGAGTGTCGCGGCCTTGAACGACGCGTATTGCCGGTCGTCGCGGACGCCGATGAGCACCAGCCGTTCGGGCTGGTTGCGGGCGACGACCTGCTCCACCTCCCAGCGCAGGCTGCGTCCCGGCCCGCAGGCGAGCAGGATCAGGCCGGCCCGGTCCATCGCGGTCAGGACCTGGTTCTGCCAGTCGTGGTCGGAGGCGTAGTGGCGGGCCGCCCCGGCTTGCGGAAGCCTGTCGCTGGGCCGGCCAAGGGCGACGAGGCGGCCGAACGGAGCGGTCGCCCGAGCTATCTGCTGCTCCTCCGTCCTGGACGTCGCCGCCCACGGGCCGCCCTTCGCCGGCCCTGAGGGGATGGACGCGAAGCCCGCGTCGTCGACGAACGCGCGCAGGAACAGGACGATCTCCTCGCCGTCGGCCAGCGTCTCCAACGAGCCCAGTAGCGGGGCCCGGTGCCGCCGACCCTGCCGAACCGCCCACCGCCCACCCGCCAACGCGGCCGCCATGATGACCAGTTCCACCGGAACGGCCGCCCAGCCGTGGATCGCCTTGCCGCTGCGCATCGAGTGGTACGCGTCAGCGCCGATGAACGTGCCGACGGCCAGGGACGCCCAGCCGAGAACTTCCAGCACCGCTCCCCACCGGCGCAGCTGCCGGATGCGGGCCGCCGACCGGGGTGACCGCGATGGCCTCGGTGAAGGACCCAGTCCGGTCGTCATGCCGCCGCCTCGCCACCAGGTCGTCCGTCGTGGGGGATCGAAGCTGACGCCCCCTCACCGCAAGACTGGCAAACTCACCCGCACGGAGCAATCAGCCGAACGGGGTCAGGTTCTCGCCCCGGCCAGTGGGCCCGGGTGGTGGCTGGTGAGGGCGGCGCGGGCGAGGGCTCGTCCGCGTGCGGCGGTGCGGGCGCGCTCGTCCAGGGCGTCCTGTGAGGTGGCGTCCAGGCCCGCGCAGGTGCGGCAGGTGCCTGCGTGCGGGGTCGGCCGCGCGCATGCCGAGCACTCGTGCCGGCGAGGAGGCGGCGGCGCGTTGATCGGCTCGGGTGCCGGGGGGAGCTTGCGGGTGAGGCGGCCGCGCAGGAAGGCCGACGCGCTGTGGACCCGTTCGGGCAGGCCGTCCAGCAGGGCGGCGGTGAGGTCGCGGGGGCCGAGGCCGCGTTCCAGCCAGGGCGTCACGAGGGGTGCGAGCGTTATGGCCTCGGCCGCGCCGAGGCGCAGGCGCGGTTCCGCTGCGGTCACGCGGTGGAGCAGTGCTCCCGCTTCGGCGAGCGCCGCGCTCGGAGGTGTGGACGGGGTCTCCCGCCGCCCTCCCGGTCCCGTGCCGGGTACGGGGTCGGCCGGTGTCCGCTGCGCGGGGAGGGTGGGTTCTTTCCCACGGTCCTTTACGGGGTTGGTGCCGCGGTCACCGGCGGCTGGTCGACCGGCGCCCGGGAGTACGGCACCCGGCGCCGCCTGCGCGGTTGCGTACGCGGTGTGCGGGGTGTCGTACACGTGGGCCTGGCTGACGAAGGTGCCGTCCGGCTGGCGTACCCGCTCGACGCGGTAGTAGCCGAAGGCGGACAGCTCGCGCAGGGCCTTCGCCACGGAGAGGCGTCCCTGGGGGCTGGTCTCGGCCATGCGGCGGCCGTCCTCGCGCCAGCCGTCAGGGCGGGAGAGGAGATCGGCCAGCAGGCCTCGGGCGGTGTAGGACAGCCGCCGGTCTTGCAGCAGCGCGTTGGGCAGGACCGTGAAACCGCGCGTGTGGCGGCTACGATGGATTTGCATGGGGAGGTTGGACTCCTTGTGCCGGACCCCGGAGCGTTGGCGCGCTGCCGGGGTCACTCTATTAAGTTCGTTGGTGACAGAACGTACCACGTGATTCGCCCAAGATCGACTGCTCTTGGGCGCCTTGGTGTCCGGTGGAATGTTCCTCCCGCGAACGAGGAGGACACCGCCGGGACAACCCGGTTGCCCGGCCGCTTCCCCTCCTATAGCAATGCTCCGTGATACGTGGCGACAAGATCGGGCTGCGCGCCCGGCACGAAAGCGATGTTCCGGTTCTCCAGTCCGAGCTGTACGACGATGTGCCTACACGGTCACGCGCCGACTCCCGCCCGTGGCGGCCCATCTCGCCAGGGTCGGCGCACTCGCCGTACGCGGTGGCCGACCCGTCGGACGAGGCGGCCTGCTTCTCCGTGGTGGAGCTGGAGTCGCAGGAGCTGGTCGGCGAAGCCCTGCTGTGGGGCATCGACACGCACAGCAGGACCGCTCACATCGGGATCTCCCTGCGACCCGCGTTCCGCGGCCGAGGGCTCGGCGCCGATGTCCTGCGGGCGCTGTGCGACTACGGATTTGCCGTACGCGGACTTCAGCGCCTGCAGATCGAGACCCTCACGGACAACGCTCCGATGATCGCAGCGGCAACCAGGGTGGGCTTCACACGGGAGGGAACACTGCGGCGCGCCGCCTGGGTGTACGGCGCCTACGCGGACGAGGCCATCCTCGGTCTCCTGGCGAACGAGTGGAACACCCGGACATGAACAGTGGCGGCACCGGCCTGCTCGGGCCACCTCCTGACACCATGGCACCGGGGGAGCGCCAGACGCTTGATGCGCCTGGGAGACGGACATCCAGGGGTCCTCGGGCTGACGTGCCCACACACTGAGGGCATGCGCGAGCAGGGTGGGAGTGCGGCGGTGTGGCGAGTGCACCCGAGGTTGATGGCCGCGGCTGGGCTGCTCCACGGCCTCGGTCACACCCACCGGACGATCATGGAAGAGGCCGCCACCCCGCCCAAACGCATCGACGAGCGGCTCGGGCACGAGGACGTCCCCGTCCAGGCCCGCTACTCCCACGTCACCCCACGCATGCGCGCCCGGCTCAGCGGGAGGACGCGCTCGGAGCCCGGCGCCATATGAGCCCCGGCTCCCCGGTTGTGGCGCTCGACGGGCTTCTGAGATCGGGAGAAAGACCAGGCCAGAGGGCAGAAGAGTCAGAGCTTCACGAGTGCGACGCGGTCACCGCAGAGTTTGCGCATGTCGTCCTCGTCGGAGGTGAATATCGTGACCCGTCCGGGCTGACGGAGGGCTACGGCGGCCAGGGCTGCGTCGCTCGCGTATTTGTGGCCGTGCAGCCCGGCGTCCTGGAGGAGGTCAATGGCGGCATTCGCGATCTGCTCGGTCACCGGCTCTACACGCAGCCGCGACAGCGCCCATCGCCATGCCGGCCGGTGAAGCTTGGCGTGGTATGCCTCAATGAGGGTCATCGAGGTCGTGACCACGGGGATGTCCGAGCGGTCGGCGTCCTTGATGCGCGCACCCATCCGCCGGTCGCCGCGTACCCACTGGGACAGTCCCTCGCTGTCGAGCAGGTAGACCTGCCCGTCGCTCACGCGGCGGCCCCCGGCGGATTGGCCGCCTTGCGCGCCCGCTCCTCGCGTTCGGCGTGGGCCCGCTCGATTTCCCTGCGCTCAGCCTCCGCCTCGGCCAATTCTTCCTCCGTGACGGGCCCGTATTCGGACTCCCACCAGTCGACGGCTTCGTGCAACCGCTCCCGCTCCCGCTGGCGCTCGACAGCCTGTGTGACGTAGCGGCTGAAGCCACCGGGGCCGACCTCGGAGCGGATCTCCTCGGCCAGTTCCTCCGGCAAGGTCACGGTGTACTTCTTGGTTGCCATACCATCGACCATACCGACTGTGTGACACATTCGCCATCACCGGCGAAGGGGCCGTTGGGCGCAGAAGCCCGCCGGCCCGGACGCCCGCGCGCTGCCCAGGACGCGACATCTGCCAGGGGGCTGCGCCCGGGCGGGTCAGTCCAGCCAGACCGCCATCGCGTCGCCGTCACGAGCGGCGGCCTCGAAGAACGGCACCAGGATGTCGACGGGAAAGTCGATCCGCCGCAGCATGAGGGCCAGGGTGTCCCACGCCTTGCCGATGTCGAGACAGCGGGACTGAGAGCCGCCAGTTTCGTCCATCCCGACATCGATCAGCTCCTCGATGAAGTCCAGGGCCCAGCGTGGATCCTCGACCGCGCGCTCGAGTTCGGCCGGCGTCAGGCGGGCATACTCGCCGATCATGCTCATGGTCCGGATCGTAGATGTTGGGGCTGACAGAGGCTCTGGCCCCCTGAGCCCCCATCTTCTCAGCGCCCGCCGTAGCCGACGGCCGGGTCCCTTTGCGGTACAGGTGGCTGGTCTGGGACGTGCGCGCCGGCGGCAGCGAGGAGGTCGAGCATCAGCGCAGGTCGTCCACCAACAGGTCGAGCGTGGCCTCTTCATGGAGGGCGATGCTCAGTGCCTCCATGGTCGGCGCGAGATCGGTGTCCCAGCCGGCGTCGACAGGCCGTCCTGTGAGCGGGAGTTGCGGGACACCCTGGGCCTGAATGCGGGCGGCGAGTCGTTCGTAGTCCTCGGCGCTCATCCGCCACGGTCGGGCGTCGTGGCGCCGGATGATCCGGTTGGCCAAGGCGATCCCGGGCCAGTCGAAATCGCCGTGGTAGGCGAAGTGACAGTCTGTGGCGGCGAGGGCGTCGAGGAGGGTGAGGACCACGGTGGAGGCGCTGCCTGACGTGCAGACCAGCGGCTGCGTGCAGGCTGCGTCGGCCGCGGCCTCCAGCACCCGGGGGTTCTCGCATATACGGATGAGCGTGCCGGGCGGCATGGCCAACTCCAAGGAGTGGAGATCGCGGAGTGTCATGTGCGTCTCGGCGTGGTGGTCCGCCCGGTCCCGCAGGGCCTGCTCGCGCCAGCCGGAGCCCTCCGGGCGCAGGCCGTAGGCGAGGACGGTACTGGAGACCTCGTCCGGAGTGACGCCGGCCAGCCGCCATAGTGAGCGTCGTCCGGCGGCGCCCTCCGGGACTTCCGCGCTATGGGCGAGTGCGATGCCCCGTTGCACGAGCCGGGCGAGCCACGTGCCGTCATCCAGGCCGTGCGCAGACCCGGTCGCCTCGGTGGCGATCTCGCCACGGCCGCGTGCGGCCGTTCCCATCGGGCCGAGCAGCATGACGAGGATGTGGAGGGCTTGGTGGAGGCTGCGGATCGCAGTGTCGGGAGTCACTCCCCGTGGCGCGCCCGCCCGCCGGAGCCCGTCGTACCAATGGTGCGCCCACGCCTCGTCGGCGAGAGGTGAAGAGCTCAGCGCTTCGGACAGTGAGGACCACACGTGTTCGCGGCGGGCGTCGGCGTCCGCGCGCACCGCACGCCGGTCGGTCAGGGGCGGTCCGAGAGCCTGGACGACTGCCACCAGACCGGCTCCGGCGGCCGAGGTGCGAAGGCGGGTGTCGAGTTCGGCGAGCCTCACGGTCGCCTCCGCGCCCGTGAGGGTCCTGCCCAGGAGCTGCGACAGGGCCGTCCGCTCGGACGCGTCCAGGCCGGTGAGCCTGAGCGTTCCGGTCGCTTGCAGCCCGTTGCGTTCCAGGCGGGCGCGCAGGCCGGTCCACAGCCGCTGGAGTCCTGGTCCGGCGAGCCAGGTCCGCGTCTCCGCGGGGATCGTGCTCATACGGACACCAGCCGCCGGTTCCGGCCGTTCCACGTGTAGTGGAGGGTGGCCACACCGCGGACGTGGGGGTCGCGCAGGCACTCGTAGATGTGCAGGGACGGGACGTCGGCCCAGTTGCCCATGAGGCGTTCGCTGGTCAGTACGAAGTCCAGGTCGAGGTCGACGAGGATGCGCCCCAGCCGTGCGTGGGTCGGCTCATCGACCTTGGCGAAGGCGTCGTCGAGCAGGATCAGCCGCGGCGCGTGTGGGGCGGATTCGCCGAGGGTGGTGAAGTGCGAGGCGGCCGCGGCGAACAGGACGAGGTAGGAGAGCACGCGCTGCTCGCCCTGGCTCAGGCCGGTGCGGCCGGTCAGCGGCCGCTTACGACCCGGACGCGCGTCCTCGACGACGAAGGCATGGAAGCGGAACCAGCCCCGGTAGTCGAGTGCCGTGCGCAGGTGTGCGGAGTAGCCGGCCGCCGGGTTGGCCCTGCGAGCGTCCTCGATCCGTCGTTGCAGCACCTCGCGCAGTCGTTGCGTCTGCTCGCGAGTGCGCAGGCCTGATGGGCTGCGCAGCAGTTCCACGGCCGCGCGCACATCGGCGTCCACGTCCTCGTGCAGCTTCCACTGCAGCTCGACCCCGAGGCCGTGTGACGTCCGGACCGTCCTGAGCGTGTCGTTGAGAGCGGTGACGAGACCGGCGGCCGCGATGACCTGGGCGGACAGGTGGTCGCCGAGTTCGCCGGTGAGAAAGCGCTGGAACACCTCGCTTTCGCGCTGGGTCAGCCGGCCGCGGGCCTCGGCCGCCTGCGCGCCGATCCGCAGCCCGACGACGGCGACGTCGTGCGAGCCGTGGTCGTCGAGGAGGCGGCAGACCTTGATGCCGGCCATTTCGAGCAGTTGCGCGTCGAAACCGCCGGCCAGCGCGTCGCGAAGGGTGGTGTAGCGGTTCATGAGGGTGCTGTCCGACACGTCGCGGGCCGGTCGCCCCAGCCCCGCGCTCACGGCTTCGGCGACCTGCCTGAGCATCCGGATCCTGCCGCGGACGTCCGTATCGGGCAGGTCGGCGTCCCGGGCCGGGAGCGAGGCGGTCTCCAGCCCGGCGCCCCTCGTCACGTCTGTGCGCCCCAGCGCGCTGTGCAACGCATTCCCTGCCGCGATCACCGCGGACTCCTGACGCGCCAGGTCCTCCCGCAGCCGCGTCTCCTTCTCCTCCGACCGCACGCGCCCGTCACGCGCGCGTTCTGCTGCGTTCTGCGCGGCGGGTTGAGCGCGAGAGGTCGCATCGATCCGTGACGTGGCGGATGCCTCGCGGGCCAGGATCTCGCTCTCGGACGACCCCACCGCCTTCTCCAGCGTCGCTAGACGGGCACGGGCCGGACGCAGTTCGTCCATCCGGGACCGGTAGTCCGCCTCGGCGCTGCGGCGGTCCGCACGGGAGCTGCCGTACGTCGCCCGCGCAGCCTGGTCGTCACCGAGCGACTCGGATACGCGGTGGACGGTCTTGGACAGTCGCCCGAGCACGCCGAGCACGACCGTCAGGGCGGTGGCGGTACGGGCCAGGTCCTCGGTGCCGCCCGGCAGGTCGTTCGCGGTCGCCGCGGCTTCGGCCGCCGTACGGGCCTGCACCGCGACGGTGCGCAAATCGTCTGCCTTGCGAGCCGCAGCCGACACCTTCCCTGCCAGCTCCCGCACCGCGGCCTCTTTTCCGGCTGCCTCCGCCCAGGCGCCGGACAGCCGCCGGGAAGGCGGGAATCGCCGCAGGGCGTCGTCGAGGGCCGTGCGGCGGAGATCGACGCCCGCCAGTTGTTCCTGGACCTCCGAGAGCTGGACACTCACCTCGGCAATCCGAGCGTCCAGCTCGGCAAGCTGCCGTCGCCGCGTCTCGGCACGCACGCCCGCCCCCACGAACTGCGCGGCGGGTTTGACGCTGCGCCCGCTGAGCACGCCGAGACGCCAAGTGCCGTCCCAGTAGACGGCACTTGTCGTACGGGACTCGTCCCCGGGTGCCAGGGAGACCGACGACAGCACGTGCACGATCCGCTCGACGGCGACGCCGGTGCCGGTCGCGTCCACCGGACGCAGAGCTGCCGCCAGGCTCGGGCCTTCCACTGTCGAGGTGTGAGGGGCGAGGAGGGTGTCGAGCGTGCCGGCGTCGAGAACGGTCCCGTCGGCAGTGACCCATGCGTCCAGTAGTCCGCTTGCCTGGAGAGCGGCTTCGAGGTGGGCTTGCTGGGTGTCGGAGAGCCCGTCCGTGAAGTCGACCAGCCGGTAGAAGGGCGCACCTGTCCCCTCGTGCCGGGCGGCCCGGCGATGCGGTGGCGGAGGGGGAGTGGGGTCAGGTTGCCGTTCCCATTCGCGCCGCTGCTCGGCCAGGCTGTCGAGTGTGGTGCGCAACTGCCGCATCTCAACGGCAAGATGGTCGCGTTCACCGGACAGGCGACCGGCGCAGGGGGCGAGAACGAGGTGGGCGGCCTCGGCGGCGTGGGCGTCGATCTCCGCCGGCAGCGTCCGGTCGGCGAAGAGAGCGTCGGGCGCCGAGGCGAACGCGGTCAGGGCCAGGACCTCGTTGAGGTCGGGGCAGTCGGGGGCGAGCCTGGCATCCAGGCGTTCTGCCCACCTCGCGACCTCCTGCCCATACGAGGCACTCTCCGTCACCACACGTGTACGGGCCGTCTCCAGGTGGGCGGTGGTTTCCTGAAGGTCCTGCTCGTAGCGCTCCCGCTCGGCATCCGCGCCGGCTGCTTCGGTGAGTGCCTTGCGGGCCTCGGCGAAAAGCCGTTGCACCTCGGCGACCGCGCGCGAGCGGTTGGCGGCGACGCTCCTGCCCGCTTTCAGCTGCTGGTGCCATGCGCCCAGTGCCGCCGACGTTGCGACGGTGTCGAGGGCGGCGACACGCTCGTGACGTACTTCGTGGTGCCCACCGTCGGGGTCCGGCACCTCGACGGTGCGCGGTCCGTCGAGCTCGGTCTGCCGCGGGGTGACAGCCTCACCGAGGTGGGCGGCGGGCAGTCCGGCCTTCTCGGCGTCCGACAGCAGTTCCCGGTGGTCGGAGGCGATGTCTTTGAGGCGATCCGCCGACTGCCGGAGTTCGCCGGCAAGCCGCTCCGCGGCGCCCTTCTCCGCGCGGTGGGCGTTCAGCAGGGCCGAGCAGGACGTCACGGCCGCGGTGTGCAGCGCCCGGACGGTCGCGCGGCGCTCCGACAGCTCCTGCACGCTGCGGTACCCGTCGCTGCTCTGTACCGCGGCGAGTTCGTCCTGGGCCGCCTCCCGTTCCTCCGAGATGTCCGTCAGCCGCTGCACGGCCACGCTTTCAGCCTCCCGCAGCGCGCTGACCTCCTTGGCCGCGTCCCCTGCTCTTCTGCGCCATTCAGCGAGCATGTCCAGCTCACCGAGGACCGCCTGGGAGGCTTTGCGCAGGACCCCGGACAGGTAGCCGCGGTAGTCGTCGAGGAAGGTGCGGAGGGCCGCGTCCGTCTTTTCGAGCCGGCCCAGCTCGGTGCGGACGGCGTCCAGGTCGTGCAGGTTGCGTGCGACCTTCTCCACGACCTCGTCGTCCAGGCCGGGCAACGTCTCGCTCAGCAGGGTGACAAGGCCGCCGGACTCGATGCGGTCACCCACCGTCGGGCGGCGCAGCCGGTGGAGGAGCTGGGTGAGGTTGCGGAAGCGTGTCGTGTCGGTGATCCCGAAGACCTCGCGGGCGACTCGGGTGCGATGCTCGACGGCCCGCTCCGTCACATTGTCGGCGCCGACGCGCTCCTTCAGTTTCTCCACCGGCAAGGGCTGGCCCGCTTCCACCAGATGCAGGTCCTCGCCCACCCGGAGAGGTGTGACGAAGAATGCCGGGACGGCCCTGCCGGTCGACTTCGACGCCCGGATCGCTGCACCCAGCGTGAGGAACTCCTCCCGGCCGCCGTCCTCGTCCGCCGGCCTGCGGAACTCGACCCAGAGATAGCCCGCGCGGTTGGTCTGCTCCACGCCGTCCAGCATCAGCCAGACGAGCGTGGTGCGGCCTGTCCCCGTCGCGTCGAGCGCACGGGCGTCGCCGTCGAGCAGGTAGGGCAGCAGCATCTCCAGGGCCTTGGATTTGCCCGCACCGTTCTTGCCGCGCAGCAGCAGTCTGCCGTCGCCGAAGGCGAAATCCTGCTCGTCGTACTGCCAGACGTTGCGGATGCCGGCTCGGTGGAGCCGGAACCGGCGTGCGGCCGCCGCCGGAGCCGGACGGGGGGCGGGGACCGTGGGGAGGTCGGCGGTCATGAAAGAGGCTCCTGCTGTCCGTCGATGGCGGCGGCCGCTCGATGGGCGGGCCGTACGGTGACCTGTGCGGCATACCTGGCCGCGGCGGCCAGCAGCACCAGGCCGCTGCCGGAAGCCCGCGCACCGGATACGTCGGTCACGGGCCGGCCTTCGGGAACGGCTTCGTCGTAGCCCTCGGGGAGACCGGCGCCTTGGGATCGCAGCACGCCGTCGCGGGCCACGAGCCGCATCCGGACGAGCAGGTCCACGACGGCCGCGCCCAGGGCCGGCGGATCTTCGACGAGTTCGCGTTTCCAGTTGCTGCGCCGCCCGTACGAAGCGACGACCTCCGCCAGGATCTCGTCGATCAGGCCGTCCCGGATCGGTACGCCGATGACGAGGTGGCCACCGGTCGCGGGGTGGCCGGGACTCTCGGGACGCAGCCTCTCGACCAGTTCACCCAGCGCGAGCAGGGCGGCTTGCGCCACCGTCCCGCTGCCCGGGAAGTTCACGTCGGACAGCTCGTCGTCGGGGTCCACCAGGGCGGCGCCCTCGGCCCGGATCTCGGTCTCCAGGCCGAGCAGTTCGGAGAACGCCTGGGCCTCACGGCGCTGCCGGGTACGCAGCCAGTCGCGTTCGGCGTCGGTCAACTCGTCGAGGTGGACGACGGGCGTCTCCACGAGCATCCGCCGCACGTACGTACGCGGCCCGCCGAAGCCCGGGTCGGCCGCCCGCCGCACGAGGTCGGTCCCGCTCGTGCTCTGCGTGAGCGGGCCGGCGACCACCGCTCGGGCCATCTCCCGATCCACCGAGATCAGGGCCTCGCCGCCGTCCTCCTGCTCGACGACCCCGACGCTCCCCTCTGTCTCGGCGAGCACACCCCAGTCGACCAGCTGCCGGAGAGCGGCGCCCAGCGTGCGTTTGCCGGTGGCCCTGCCGACGTTCTCCCACTCCACGCCGGCGTCGGCCGCCGCCGCCTTGATGTCGGCGACGAGCTGGGACAACAGCATCTGCTCGGGTGCCGTGACCAGCACCGACAGAGCGAGGGCCAAGCAGGCGTAGGTGCGCGGGGTGAAGGGGGTACCACTGGACCGCACCAGCCGGTGGCCCGCCCTTTGTCCCAGACCCGCCTTGAACAGCCGGGCGTAGGAGGTGTCAACGAGCAGCCGGTATCCGAGAACCTGCTGGAAATGCTGCGTGAGCCAGTCCGCGTGGCGACGGATCAGGGGGAAGAGGCCGGCGTGCGGGCCGTCCGCGGTCACCAGCGGATGGGCGAGCAGCAGCCGTCCCGCACTGCGGCGTTCGGTCGCGAGGGCGACGTCATGAGCCGAGGGCACGGTCACGATGCGCTCGCCTGCGCTTCGACGGTTGCGCGGTCGGTGACTCCCACCACCGCGAGGTCCAGGCCGTCAAGGGTGAGGTCGCCGTCGGCCGCACGCAGCACGGTCGAGAAGCCGTCCACGGACCGGACGGTGAGACGTACGCCCAACTCGACGTCCTCGCTGCTGGCGCCCTCCACCGCGAAACCGCGTTCCTGCGCGGAGTCGCCCCCGGCGCGGCGGAGTCGGGCATTCCCCAGGGCCGTGGCCAGCAGCTCCAGCAGCAGTGACAGGGCAGCCGAGGTGAGCCGTATGTGCGCGAAGCGGCCGGAGGCGCTGCGCAGCTCCTCCGCGGCGGCACGCCTGGCCTCCGCCTGGGCCTGAGCGGCCGCTGCCAGCCGCCGTTTCTGCTCGGAATGGTCCTCCACCGCCGAGGCCCTGCCCCGCTGGGCGCGGGAGCCCCGCTCCCGCAGGGCCACCGGTACCTCGACGACCGGGCCGGTCCACCAGCTCGTGTACGCGGGCACCGCCTCGTCGGCCGCCGGCGGAATCCCGAGGTGCCGGGCACCGTAGAGGCCGAAGGCGGCGACGGCGATGTCGTGCGCATCCTCCGGTGTGGCTTCGTCGAACCAACGGGCCAGCCGCAACAGATCCTTCCGCCGCGACATCTCCCCCGACGCCGAGCGCAGCATCCGCTTGGCGTTGGCGAGCAGCGACTGCAGCGCGCGCAGGGTGGCATCCCGGAGCTGGTCGACCTGGCTCCCCCGCCCCTCCAGGTCGGAGAACCACCCCCGCAACCCGTCCCAGTCCGCCAGCTCACGGCCGCGGCTGCGCTGGACCCTGGCCGCGGACTCCCCGCGCGCGGCCGGCGGAACACCCAAGAGGCCCTGGCTGTGGGCGTCGAGCTGCTTCAGCAGGCCGGGAAGGTGCGGCCACAGCCGGTCCAGCGCTGCCGCGATCCTCGGCGCGCGGAAGGACACGTCCTCGGTGATGGCCTCGACGTAGTCGAGCAGCAGCTCCTTGAAGCCCTGGTACTCGGCGGAGTCCAGGTCGTACCGGGCCAGCACCTGGCCCAGGTAGGCATAGAAGTCCCGTACGGAGTCGGCGAACTCGGCGAACTGCACGAAGAGGGTGCTGATGCGCTCCAGCGCATCCTGCGGCTCCGCGCCGCCCACCCCTACCACCGACTCGGCGAGCTCACGCAGCCCGCGCTCGACGAGTGCCAGCAGCTCGCTGCTGACCTCACGCGCCGCGTCCGCACTCGCGAGCACCTCGTCGGCGTCCCGCTGGATGCGCTCGCCCAACTTCGAGAGCTGGTAGCGGGACCGAGCCCGCTGGTATTCGCTGATGCTGGACGCCTTGACGGTGTGCGTGCTCGGCAGGAGGTTGCCCCACTTGACCAGCTGAGCCAGCCGCGTGGCGAGCGTGTCGGCGTCCAACGCAGCCGCCGGCCCACCGACCGCCTCGAGCCTCTCCCACACGTCCGGCACGGCCAGGTCGGCCAGGAGGGTCCCGCAGAAGACCCGCATGATCGCTATGTGCTCAAGCCGCTCCGGCGCGCTCAGATAGGCGTACGCCGTCAGTCGCTGCCACGCCCCGTCGCGCTCGGCTTGCGCCGAAGGGGCTTCTTGTGACGGTTCCTCCATGCAAACGAGGCTACGCACCGCCACTGACACGGGTGGCCGCTTCGAGCGAAGTCTCCTCGCCTGCCCGCGTCGCCGCCGTCGCTCAGCCGCGGGCCACCTGCCCCCGACCCCGTCACCGCGGCACCCCCTGACGGGGCCACAGGGGGCCGAAGGGACTGTGCGTGGTCGCCGATCCTCCGAGCCTGGGTGGTGGCTGGTCTGAGCAGGTCTAAGGGCTGTCCCGTAATCCCCGGCGGGCGCGCGACGACAGCTACGGCACCTCGCTGCGTTGTCGGGCTCGCCCGAATACGACCCGGTATGAGGGCGACCCTTCGCCTTGCGATGTACCGCATCTGACGCGCGCTGGTCCACCGCGGATTACGGGACAACCCTTAGGAAGGCGGTTCTCGTCTGCGTCTCCGCGTTACGGCCGAGCATACGGGGACTACTGCGTGTCAGCGAAGAGATACCCTGCGGGTCGCCGGCCGGAGAGATCGAGCCGGCCGGCGGAGCCCTTGGAGCTTGTCCAGCACCGCTGTTGGTCCTTCTCCGGTTGCTCCACCGGCAACGCGTTCCGTACGCCATAGTGGGAGCAACGGAGTCGAATGGGGGGATCTTTCATGATCGAGCAGGCGCACGTTCAGCAAGCGGACGTGACCGACCCGGCGGTCGCGTCGTTACGGACCCGGATCGGGGCCGCGATCGACAACAATCCCGCGCCGGGTACGGGAACCGTCCTCGACCGCGTCACCTTCTGGTTGCAGCTGCCGACCACCACGATGGTCACCGCCATGCTGGACAAGCTCTGCGAGGCCCGCGGCAAGCGCGTGGGGACCGCCCTCAGCTCGCTCGGAGCAGGGGGGCTGTACGACCCCGCGGACCTGTCAGCGGCCGGGGACATCACGGCCAAGTGGACCGCGATCAGCGAGCGCCTGCACGCGGACCGCGCCGTGACCGTCAAGGGCCCGACCGACCACGTCGGCGGACCCAAGAGCCTGTTCATCCAGCCCAACGGGGCCGGATTCCACGTGATCGTGCTCCTCGCCACCGGCAACGACGGCGGCCCCGGCGGACGCCCCTTCTTCCTCGCCTTCGACCCCGACGTCAGCGCCACGACAGAGGCCCGACAGACGTGGACGACCAAGAAAACCGTCGGCGACACCGTCACGAAGGTGTCCGCGCTCACCAACACGGACGCCATCGCGCAAATCAAGCTCATGCTCCTCGGCAACGATCCGAACAGCTTCGGCCCGCTGATCCGCAAGTACTACGTCGATACGACCGTGGCCTTCCCCGCGATCTCCCGCGCCGGGACCGGTCAGTAGCCATTCGGCGAGATCGCGCAATCCCGTAGCCCCGGATCGGCCAGAAGCCGGGGGGCGCGCAGCACATCCGCCGTCCCGAACTCGTGAACAAGACCACTGGTCAGAACAGGGCGTCGCCGGTGTCCAGCGCGCCCGCGTCGTAGCCCCCGTTGAGGCTTCCGCCGCTCCTGCTCAGGTACAGCCGGACCGAGCTTTCCGGGAGGGGGCTGTCGCTGCCCTTGCCGTTGGCCGCCGCGATCAGGTCGGGGTGGCCGTCGTGGTTGTGGTCCCCCGCGCTGATCAGCGTGATGAAGGGGCGCCAGCCGCCGGAGCCGATCAGCTTGCGGGTGCCGAAGTTGCCCTTGCCGTTGCCGGGGTAGAGCCACAGGCGGCCGGCCTTGTCACTGGAGATGAGGTCGTTGCGGTGGTCACCGCTCGCGTCGCCCGGTGCGGCGAGGGCGCCCATGGTGTTCCAGCCCCCTCCGACGTAGTGGCGGCTTCCGAACTTGCCCTTGCCGGTGCCCGGGTACATCCAGAGGTGGCCGGCCTTGTCGCGGGCCACCAGGTCGCCCTTGCCGTCCCCGGTGAGGTCGCCCGTGGCCTGGATGGCGATCATCGTGTTCCAGCCCGATCCGACGAGCAGGCGGGTGCCGAAACCGCCCTTGCCGTTGCCGGGGTACGTCCACAGCCGCCCCGCGGTGTCCCAGGCCAGCAGGTCCTCGGTGCCGTCGCCGGTGAGGTCGCCGTGCCGGGTGATGGCCGTCATGGCGTTCCATCCGCCCCCGATCAGCGTGCCGGTGCCGTCGCCGCGCAGCAGCCACAGCCGACCGCTGTAGGTGCGGTTCAGCAGGTCGGGAGTCCCGTCCCGGTTGAGGTCACCGAACGCCTGTGCCGGCAGGGTGTTGCCCATTGCGTAGTACGGGTCGTTCCACCCAATGGGTTCGGGAAGGCCGCCGCACTGCCGCTCCATGTGCGCCCAGCGGACCGAACCGAGGTTGTGACCCAGAGACGCGTTCCCCTCGCGAAGGTACGCGAGGTTGTCGCCTCCTTCGTTCCCCACCATCTCGGCGAACACGCCATTGGATCCGGTGACGTAGCCGGCCTTGCTGTACATGCAGACATTCTCGAAACCGGTGCGGTTGTAAACCGAGACCGCGCGCTTCGACCATGTGCCCAGAGACGATTGCGGCGTGGAGTAGGACACCATCGCCCCGTCGCCGCTGACGCCGTCGAAGACGCAGAACCTGCCCTTCGGGCAGCGGTCGTACCCCACCGCGGCATGAACGGGTGCCACCGAGGCCGCCGCAAGGCCCAGAGCGGCGACAGCCGTCACAAAGGCAGCGCGAAGTGACGTGCGCATGAGATCCCCCCCAGGGAACGTTTCAGAGACAGCAGCTGAACGTTGTCGCGCAGCATAGTCTCCGAATTCCGACGATCGGCTTAGCTCCGCGGATACAGATTCCGCTGGCGGCGGTGCGCTGTCAACGGCCGCTGACTCTCCCCACGCCGCTGAGGTGGCTCACTCCCACGGTGCCCGCCTCTGGTCCTGATCAGGAGCCGTGACAAGGCTCTCATGAGGCCTTCCTGGGAGCCGTCTCAGCCCGCGGTTCCGGGAAGGCGCTCGGTCAGCGGGCGCGGCGGTGGGCGGATGCCGGGTCACTACTCGGCGGCTGTGGCGCCGACGCCGTGGTGCGCGAGTGGGCTGCGGGCCATCGCCGCTCGAGCTCGACGGCTCGGTGCGGGGCGTTGGGCCAAGCGCTGCGGGCGCCAGGTCAGGACCTGGCGGGCGGTGCTCCACCTCATCCTGGCCGACGCCGTCGATGAGGGACTCATCGAAGCCAACCCGGCCACGACACGGCGCAGGCGGGGCAAGCGCGCCGGCCGCTCCCGCACCCGCGGGCCGGAGAAGGTCATCACCGATCCGCTCGGCGCCCTGCTCATCGCGGAGCGGGCCGCCCTCCTGTCCGGGCGCGACGACGAGTTCCATGGCCAGGGACGCTGCACTGCGGGCCGTCAGGTTGCCGCTCTGCCCTTGGCCGGCCGGTGGAGCCAACGGTCGCTGTCGGTATTCCAGGACCTTGCGGCCAGCCCGGATACCGGCGTCCGCCCGGCCAGTGGCATCGAGGCTTCACGGTCTACGGAGCAGCCGCCCGACTGGGCTGCCCCGCTTCCTGGCTTCCGCCCATGCGCAGCGACTGAACTCCCCGCCGGGTTCACGTCCGGCTACCGCGCCACCGTGCCGCTGGTCGGCATGCCCTTCTCCCTGGGATACCGCCGGCAACGCCTGCGGTATGCCGGCGGAACCACCGAGCGGCGGCGACTTGAGTCGCTGGGCGAGGCGCAGCCGACGGCGGCCGTCATCAACTGCTCAGGGCTGGGCGCACGCACCCTCGCACCTGATCCGCACCTGCGCCCGATTCGAGTCGGCCGTGACGGGCAGCCACGAGCCGCTCAGCGGCTCGGTGAACCAAGCTGTGTCCGTTCGCCGTTACGGTCCAACGAGCACACACCGTACTCGGCCTTGCTGACCAAGGAGTGGTGGATGAAAGAGGGCGAGCGACCGATGCCGTTCCTGTACGTCGTGGTGTGCGCGGCGGGCGTCGCGGGGGACGTGGGCGCGCTGATCACCATGGCGCAGGAAAGCGGATGGAACGTCGGGGTGGTTGCCACCCCGCAGGGGCTCGGTTTCATTGATGCCCCGGCCGTCGAGGCACAGACGGGTTACCCGATCAGGTCTGCGTGGCGGTTGCCCGGCGACCCGCGGCCGCTGCCGCCTGCGGACGCCATCGCCGTCGCGCCTGCGACGTTCAACACGATCAACAAATGGGCTGCCGGGGTCTCCGACACGCTGGCGTTGGGCATTCTCTGCGAGGCGTACGGACTTGGCATTCCGACGGCCGTGCTGCCGTACGTGAACGCGGCCATGGCCGCCCACCCCGCGTACCAGGAGAGCTTGGCCCGGTTGCGCGGGATGGGCGTCATGGCCAGTTCCTACGTGTCGCATCCGCCGAAGGCGGGCGGGGGCGCCGACCGATTCCGCTGGCAAGAGGCGCTGGAACTGCTCGGCCCCGCCGTGGACGCGCGGCGGTGAGCACCCTCTTCCTTCTGGCGAGTGCTCTCCCTCGCGGTGATCACGCCACGCCCCGCTTCGGCGTCCGGTCCGGCGACAACGGCTGTGCGCGCTCACGGTGCGTCAGCCGACGGCATGACCGGGCCGACGATCCGTTGATCGGAAAGCGGCGGTCATCAGGCGGGGCGATTCGGGCACACTGGGGCGATGAGGTTCGGGGCAGGGCTTGGCGGGGGTGGCTGGGACGATGACGGGGCACTCCGGGCTGCATTGAGTCGTACGGCCGAGGGGCTCGGGCTTCCCCTGCCCGAGGCGGAGGGGAAGTGGGCTCGCCTCGCTGAGTACGTCGACGCGGCGAGCGGTCGCCGCGTAGTGGTGTATCCGCCCGACGAGGGGCGTCGGACCTTCCCGGTGAACCTCCAGGACAACGGCACGCGCCTGGCCTGTGGGTGGACTGCAGACCTGGCCGAGGTGGTCAGGGCGACGACGGCTTGGACGGGCGGCGCGGGGCTTGAGGAGACCAGGTCGCACGCGCCGTTCGTCCGGTTCAGGCCCTGGGCGCTCGTCCACGAGCGGGAGCCCTTCGGTGTCGTCGAGTTGACGTGGCGCGTCAAGCTCGACCGCATCCACATGCCGCCGTACGACCGGCACCCGCGCCCTCACGCGCTGCTCGCGGCGGCGTACGCTCAGCCGGTGCTCCGCCGGTTGATGCCGGTCAACAGCCACTTCAACCTCTGGTTCTCCACCAGTGTCGAGGAGTTCTGGAAGACGCGGGTCGGCTCTGTCATCTGCCCGTACGACGAGGGGCTGTACGGGGTCCGGACCGAAGGCGAGCCGGTCGCGCGCACCGAGACGCCAGAGGAAGCCGTTGCCTTCGTGGTGGCCGCCCTCCCCGAGGAGCTCGGTCCGGCGAGCTGAGGCTGGAGGACCGCGGGCGGCCCGCGAGGCATTGGCGGCCGGGAAGTCGGGACCGGCCCCCTGGCGTGCTGAGGGCGGCATTCGTAAGAAACGCCCCAGAGCTCCACGCGCGCGTGAGCCTGTCTCAAGGAGACTCGCTCTCACGGCACCTGGGAGTTGTCAGCCGAGGGCAGGTCCACGTGCGACCAACGGGCGGCTGCCGTCCTCGGGCAGGACCGCGATGTAGCGCCGGCCGCCGTCCTCGACTCGGGCAAGACCGATGGCCGTTGTGGTGTGGGGCGCGTCGACGGCGGGCTCGACGCCCTCGGTAAGCGAGTCGAGTCCTGCGTAGTGTTCGGCCAGGTCTGCGGCGGGACCGCGGATCCGTGGACGTACGTCCGCCCCTTTCCGCAGGGCGGCGAGAAGGTCGTCACGAGCCTGACCCGGGTCGGCGTCCTGGAGACTGTCGTGAAGTCGCTCTTGAACGCAGGGCTTTGTCGGAGCCGCTCCTGCCCGCCGGCGGCAGTCCGGACATGCCTGCGGCTCGGCTGGTTCGAAGAGATGCCTGTAGCGGGGGACCTGGTGCTCCGGGATGCCGCAGAGCGTCCCGCTCTCGGCCGCCGCATGATCGACGCCGGGAACGTCTGTCAGCCGGACCGCACCGAACCTGGCAGCCTCCCGCGAGGTCGTGAAGGACCATGCGCGGTCTGGGGCGTGACTCACGCGGGCGAGCACGACACAGCCGTCGCTTCTGGTCAGCTGGGTGGCGCGGCGGTGATTCACCGCCGTCCACATTGCACTGGTGGGGGAGGGGCGACTCGCACATGACGCAGACGACGCCCCCCTCGCTCCGGCGTGTGCGAGGCGCAACTGGCCGTGTGAAGTGGCTTGGTCGTCGCCAGACCGTCCGAGAGCATGCGGCCATGCCCATCCCGGCTCCGAACGGCGACTACGCGGTCACCGCGATGTACTCCGTGGCAGACGACGCCTGGTACCTGGAGTTGGACCTCGTCGCCGACCACCGGACCGTCGTGATGGCGATCGTTCCCGACGAGGACCCGGCACGGGAGCCGACGGTGTGCTTCAACCCTGCTGCGCGCCACTCGGACATTCCGTACGAGGTCCTGCGCTGGTTCATGGGTCGGGTCGAGGAGAGGATCCGCACGTCCCGCGCCTGGATGCGGCTGCGGCCGGAGCTCGTGGAGGTCGTGGAGGTCGTGGAGGTCGTCCACAGGCTGCGCCAGGAGTACTGGGGTGCGATAGACGACGACGAGTTTCCGCGTGTGCTGGCGGAGGTTCGAACCGTGGTCGCGGAGGCTGACCTGCCTGTCGTACTTGCGGCGGCCTTCGGGCGGAATCCCGATGGCACCATCGCGGACGACGTACCGGACCGGGGCGAGGGCCGGCCAGTGCCCTCATCGTGTTGACCGTCCCCGGCAGGCAGTGCTGGAGTCGGCACGTGGACAGCATCCCCGCCAACCGGCGGCTCTGGAACCGGATCAGCAGCGCCTACCAGCACGAGCACGACCCGCAGATCGGCGCAGCGCCCCGGCTGTGGGGCATGTACTCCATCCCTGACGCGCACTTGCACGCCCTGGGCGACGTCACCGGCAAGCGCGTCCTCGAACTCGGCTGCGGCGCCGGCCAGTGGTCCAGGGCGCTCGCCGTCGAGGGCGCCATCGTGGTCGGGCTCGACCTGTCCGATGCCCAACTCGCCGTAGCGGCCCGTGCGATGGGAGCGGCCCGCTACCCGCTGGTGCAAGGCGCCGCCGAACAGCTCCCGTTCGCCGCCGGCAGCTTCGACCTGGTGTTCTGCGACTTCGGTGGGCTCAGCTGGGCGCCCCCGCACCTGGCCGTCCCGCAGGCCGCACGCGTCTTGGGCCGCGGTGGGCGCCTGGTGTTCAACGTCGCCAGCCCATGGTTCGAAGCTTGCTACGACGAAGCCGCCGGCCGCGTGACCACGACGCTGCGGCAGGACTATTTCGGGCTGGACACCATCGCCGAAGACGACGGGGCGACCAGCTATCAGCTCACCTACGGCGAGTGGGTCAAGGTCCTGCGCGGCGCGGGTCTCATCATCGACGACCTCATCGAGCCGCGGCCCGAACTCGGAACACCCAACGGCTACAACGAGACCGACCCACCCGACTGGGCACACCGCTGGCCGGCGGAAGTGATCTGGGTGACCCACAAACCGTGAGTTCCGCCGCGCCGAGACGCGAAGGCATCCACTCGCCCGACAGGCCTGGAAGCCCCGGTTGTCGCGCGGCGATGGGAACGGCGTCCCCGAGGAGCTGCGGTTCGATGAGACGGAACCTGCCGTAGTGGTGGAGTCCGACGCTGCTTCCGGCGACGCGGCGCAATTGCATCGAGAGTTCTCCCGAGGGACCACCACCGCCGACTCTACGCGCGTATAGTCATGCACCTGCCACCTCGCCGGGACCGGCGTGGTGGCGCGCCGCACCACGCTTTCGTCCGCTCCCCCGTCCCCTCGGAGGTTCCCGTGGTCCAGTCGCCCGTCTCCCCGCAGCCGTTGGCGCGTCGCCTGCTCGCCGTCGCCGGCGGACTGCTCACCGCCGCGGCCCTGCTCACCGCCGCACCGACCGCTCAGGCCGCCGTCCCCGGCGCCGGTGGCGGGGTCACCCATCCCGACCAGGACTGGATGGGCTCCACCGTCGCGGCCCACGAGGGCCGCAGCGCCTCCGACGCCCCGGTCACCCTCACGCCGAACGTCACCCAGACCCCCGGCTTCGACGTGAGCCACTGGCAGGGCAGCATCAACTGGGGCACCCAGTACGGCAAGGGCGCGCGCTTCGTCTACATCAAAGCGACCGAGAGCACCGACTACCGCGACCCGAACTTCAACGCCAACTACACGGGCTCCTACAACGCCGGCTTCATCCGCGGCGCCTACCACTTCGCCACCCCCAACACCTCGACGGCCGCGGCCCAGGCGGACTACTTCGTCGCCCACGGCGGCGGCTGGTCCAAGGACGGCAAGACGCTCCCGCCCATGCTGGACATCGAGTACAACCCGTACGGCGCCACGTGCTACGGCAAGTCGCAGGCCGACATGCGGACTTGGGTCACCAACTTCCTCAACGAGGTGCACACCAAGACCGGCCGGTGGGCCACGATCTACACCACCACCGACTGGTGGACCACCTGCACCGGCAACACCGCCGCCTACTCGACCAAGGACCCGCTCTTCATCGCCCGCTACAACTCCACCGTGGGCACCCTTCCGGCGGGCTGGGGCTTCTACACCTTCTGGCAGTTCGCCGACTCCGGCACCTTCCCCGGCGACCAGGACAGGTTCAACGGCCCCCTCAGCGGCCTGAAGGACCTCGCGAACAACACCTGACCGGCACCTCCGCCACCTGACGGCTGCCGTACCTCCCGACTCGGCTTCGGGGCGGTACGGCAGCCGCGACGGCGTCTGGCCGGCGCCCTCAGCTCCGCCGCGGCGGAGTTGGTTCACGGCGGATCATGTACGTCGAGATTCGCGACCCGCCCCACTGGTTCGCCGCGAGGCGGAGGGGTGACCGTGTCAAGGTGATGCCTCACGGCGACTCGGGTGAGGGCTCCTGCTGCCGGGCAAGGGAGGCCCTGCGGCGGGTCCGGTCGATCTCGGTGACGACGACCGTCATCACCTCGCCGACCTGGACGACGTCCGACACGGCTTCCGCTGGTCCCGCGGTGAGGTGTTGCCGGTGGACCAGCCCCTCGATCCCGCCGGAGAGGCGCACGAAGGCGCCGAACGGCACCAGCTTGGTCACGTCGCCACGCAGCACTTGCCCCACCTCGACGCGGCCGGCGAACTCCCGGAAGGGGTCGGGCTGCATCGCCCGCAGGGAGAGTCCGGCCTCCAGGTTCCACGTGTCGAACTGGAGGAACTCGCACGTCACCCGCTGCCCGACGTGGACGACCTGCGATGCGTCGTCGAAGCGCTGCCAGGCGAGTTCGGGGTGGGTGATGAAGCCGGCGCCGGAGAAGAGCGGGTGTGCGGGGCCGTCGTCGAGCGCCACGAACACCCCGAACGGCTCGATCGCCGCGACGGTGCCGGACAGCGTCTCGCCGGGGTTCAGCGATGCGAGGAACGCCCACAGTTCCGGACGCTCAGGGGGACCGTCCATGCGGCCAACCCTTGCATGGGCAGCCGCGGTTGTGACGGGATGTGGCTCTACCCGCCTGCGTCGACCGCGGCCGGGGAAGAGCCGACGCCCGTCGGCCCGAAAGCACGAGGACCGCTCCTGGGCTCGCTACAAGATCGAGCCCGGGGAGCACCGCACCCTTGCCGAGGCCAACAGCGAGGTCTCGCGCTGTCCGGCTCTCGCCGCGTCGACTGGCAGCTGTCCGAGCTGTCCGAGCTGTCCGAGCTGGGCGTGGGCAGTTCCTGCGGCGTCGACCGGTCTCAGCGGTACGCGGCGACGTTGCGGGCGGCCCAGTGGGCGAAGGGGCGCGGGGCGCGGCCGAGGATCTGCTGGACGTCCGGGCTGATACGCAGCTCGGCCGGGCTGGGGGAACCGAGGATGTCCAGTGTGTCGTCGGCGAGCTCCGCCGGCATGCTCCGGGCCATGGCGGTCCTGGCCTCGTCGCGGGTGAGTTCGTGGAACCTGACCGGCGAGCCCAACGCGGCGGCGATGGCCTCCGTCTGCTGGCGCGGAGTGATCACCTCCGGGCCGGTCAGCTCGTAGACGCCGCCGGTGTGCCGGTCGTCCAGCAGGCAGGCTGCCGCGACCGCGGCGATGTCCGCGGGGTCGATGATCGGGACCCCGATGTCGCCGAAGGGCGCGGCGACGATCTGTTGCGTGCGGACGGACTCGGCCCACCACAGGGCGTTGGGGGCGAAGCCGCCCGGCCGCAGGATGGCCCACTCCAGGCCGGACTCCCGCAGCGTGTCCTCCAGCGCGCGCATCGCGATCCGCGTGTGGCCGGAGGGCCTGGTCACCACACCCTGCGTGGAGAGCAGGACGACTCGGCGAACCCCGCCGGCGGCGGCTTCGTTGATGAGGTCGGCAGGGTTGGCCCCCGTGGCGTGCAGATCGCCGGACAGCAGCAGGAACAGCGCTTTCGCCCCGGTCAGCGCGGGCTTGAGGCCGGCCGGCTCGGCCAGGTCGGCCACCACGTGGTGGACGCCGTTCGGCACCGCGGTCGTGTGTCGTGACACAGCCGTCACCTCCTGACCCGCCTCGGCCAGCGCCTGTGTCAACGGCAGGCCGATGTTGCCGGTAGCCCCGGTCACCACGATCATGATGTGCTCCTTGTCAGATGCCCTCTGTTGCCCTCTGTGGCGTTCACGCTAGGAGTGCGGGCTTACTTTTGGTAAGGACATACCCTGAGGTAAGCTCATGACATGGCGGGAGGCGCGCAGACCAGGCAGGCCGAGGCGGAGAAGCGGTATGACGTGTTTCACACCGACTGCCCCGCGCGCGATGTGGTCGACCACGTGACCAGCAGGTGGGGCGTCTGGGTGCTGATCTCCTTGCGGAGCAACAGCCTCCGGTTCTACGAGCTGCGCGAGAGCATCCAGGGCATCAGCGAGAAGATGCTCGCCCAGACGCTGCGCGCGCTGGTCCAGGACGGCCTGGTCTGGCGGGAGGTCGAACCGACGGCGCCACCCCAGGTCACCTACGGGCTGACCGAGTTCGGCCGGGACGTCGGCGAGCCGCTGACGGAGCTGTTCGACCGGATCACGCGGCGGCTGCCGCCGGTGGCGCAGTAGCGCCTGGTGCGCATCAGTCGGACCAGGCCCCGCTGCCCCTGGAGCCACAGCCGCGGACCCTGACCCGCGGCCGCTCCGCCGCCCGCGCGAGGTCCGTACGTCATCCTGATCCATCGTGACGGGGACTGACCTGTCACATCCCGTACGTGGGTCCCCCGTTCCCGTCCCGGCACGGGATCGTCATCCGGTCGGTGCTCGCGCGCAGACCAGGTGGGCACGGTTCAGTCGGTGATGTACCAGTCGTTCTTGAGGTACTCCAGGGTGGAGTCCCCGAGTTCGTCTTCGCTGAAGGTCATGGAGGCCTTGACTGCTCCGACCGGTATCTCGACCTTGTCGGGCGAGCGCATGACGACGCGCTTCGGGTCGACCGTCGCGGTTTGCAGGGCCTTCTTCTGCGCGGGCGAGATCATCTTGAATGACACGAGGAACGTCGAGGTGCACGGGCCGAGGCCCTCGTCCTCTGCCTGCTTCGCGGCGGGTCCCGCCACGTCGCAGACCGTGTCGATGTCCTCGTGGCCGACCGCGTGGAGGAAGACCTCGTACCGCTTGATCGCGCCCGCCTTCGTCCTGGGCGCGGACTTGTCGCCGGTTGGCGAGGGCGACGACGTCTCGGTCCGAGGGGACGCGGACGGCGTGGCCGACGGCTCTTGAGCCTTCGGCGTGGACGCCGAAGACTGCGAAGGCTCCGCGCCCGTGTCGTCCTTCGACTTGTCCGGACCGCACGCGCCCACTGCCAGTGCCACGCAAGCCGTCAGCGCCACGCCCGCCATCGTCCGTGCTCTCATCGGGTCCCCCTCATCACCGGCCGACAACACGTAGACAGGTCACGCAGGGTCGGAGGGAACGGTTCCCGAGCCGGTCAACAAGGGCGGCAGGCTCTCGGGCGCCACCGGATCGCCTCGCCGGCGGGACAGCTCCGCCCGGCGCAGTCGCCGCCAGCCAGGACCGGGGCGCCGGGCGCGGCCCGGTCCGCCGCCGACCACCTCTTACATCGCGTTGAGTACCCAGGCCGCGTCCGGCAACGTCGGCAGCATGAAACCGGTGAGGCCTTCGTCGGCGGTCGGCTCCCGGAGCCAGTCGCTCCTACCGACCTTGCACAGGTGCGCCGAGGCCGTGCCGCGGTTGGTCGAGGCGCGGGTTCGGTTGGCTTCCAAGACGGTCCCGGGGAAGACTCAGGGCCCTGAACTGCTGCTATACCGTCGGGGTGGCGGGATTTGAACCCACGGCCTCTTCGTCCCGAATGCCGTCGGGGCAAGATCGCTAGCAGGACATTTGGCGTTTCCGCAGGTCAGGGTGTTGGTCTGGGTGGGCCTGGGACGGTCTCGCGGGGGCTCGGGGAGCGGTTCGGCTCCCATATGGCTCCCAGCGCCCCGATGACTTCCGCCAAGGGGCGCCTATTCCAGGACGTCCAGCGCGGGTAGGGCGTCCACTATGCGAACCGTCTCCACACTGACCGTCACGATCTTCTTCAGGAGGTCGATGATGTAACGCGGCTCTTCGGACCAGTCGTTAGGGTCGTTGACGATGCCGCTCGCTTTGTCCTGCTTCACCTGATAGCGGTCGATGATCCACTCGATGGCCGAGCGGGCACCCAGCTGGTAACGGTAAGCCACCTCTGGGATGTTGGAGAGAGTGACTCGGCTATTGTAGATGATTGTTGACTTGTCCTGCTTGGAACGCAGCTTCATTTTCACGACGCGGTAGAGCTCGGTCGCATCCGTGTCTGGGGAACCGGTGACCGTCTCGTCTAGGGCGGCGTACGGCTTCACTGCTTCGTAGCTGATGTGCAGGTCCGCGAGCTTCCGACCGGCCTCCGCGAAGCCACGGAAGTCTCGGACCTTGGGGATGCGGGGCAGCGACTTTTTCAGGTCGGCCGCGAACTGCTCTCGGTAGGCGGTGGAGTGCAGCAAGCCATAGATGTAGTAGAAGATGTCGTCCTTGGTGACGGTGCTGCCGTAGGCGCTCTGGTAGTCGGCAATGGCAGCATCAGTGATGTTGTCGATGCGCTCGTGGCCAGCCGCCTCCCCCGCGGCGCTGAACAAGTCGTCGCCAGCATTCGGTGCACGGTAGGTGTATCGAGGGTAGAACTGGCCGTTGCTCGAGCCCCAGTAGGCCAGGTCCGGAATATGGTCGACAGCGTGTGCCGAGAATGGCTTGTCCGACCCCAAGCCCGTGACGTAGATTCCGATGTTATGGTGCTGGGGCGTCGGGAAGATCTGTGGAAGCTGGTAGATCATGTCGTTTAGCTGCCGGTCGAAGTAGACCCACTGCTTCATGAACGGACGATACGCGGAGGTGAAGAGCGAGGCCTCCTTGAGTGCGTAGGCGGTGCCTTGACGGAGCTGTGCTTTGTCTGCCCGGTTCCAGCTGATCTGCCTCGGGTCCAGATCGATGAACTGCTCCACATGTGCCAGGGTGGGGATCGTGATGCCGTTGGCTGCACAGTGCGCGGCAAATCCCTCCACCTGGTCGTTGTAGAAGTCGATCATCGACTCGAGGTTCATCTTGAGGCGATGATCCGAGAAGTTGTACACCCACGAGTCGCGACCGGATTTGAGGCCGCTTGAATAAAGGTGGAAAACTCCCTCCGCTCGGGTCGCCTTGTCCTTGTCACCGATTGAGCGGTACGCGAAGAACCTATCGTTCCGCTGGTTGATCCAGTCACCTTCCGGGCTTGGGGCGATCGGCTGCCACTCCACTGTGCCCAGATCCTGCGCCGCCACGATGGCGAGCTTTTGCTCGCGGCTGAGGTAGTCGCCGATGTCCCGGTAGAACAACCGGCAGCCGCCGCCGGCGCCGGCTCCAC
Organism: Streptomyces sp. NBC_00433; assembly: GCA_036015235.1. Classification (NCBI taxonomy): domain Bacteria; kingdom Bacillati; phylum Actinomycetota; class Actinomycetes; order Kitasatosporales; family Streptomycetaceae; genus Streptomyces; species Streptomyces sp. NBC_00433. The sequence continues at coordinate 5,269,746 of CP107926.1, forward strand.
CCTTGACTAGGAGCAGGATGGCGATGGTGCTTCGGCTTCCCGAGCCGAAGACCTTGCCGCCTTCCTTCTTGGACTGCTCGCCAGCCGTTCGCTGGTTGCCCCGCAGGTTGTAGCAGTAGATCGCGTCGAACTCCTCGGCCAGGGACTTACGCAGGCCGTCTGCGGTGTTCCCGTCGATGTAACCGCCGTTGGAGACGTAGCAGACGACGCCCTCATCCTTGAGGCGGTCGGAGGCCCATCGGATCGCGCGGATGTAGGAGTCGTACAGCGAGTTCTTGTTCGTGGCCGTGGACTTCGCCGCGTAGGTTTCCGCGATACGTCGGTCCAGCTCTTCGTATTTCTGGTTCTGGTTGTCGTCGTTCTGGCTGTCCTGGCCGGCCGAATACGGCGGATTGCCGATGACGACGCGGATGTCCTGCTCTTGCTGCTTGCGTGCCCGGTCGCTATTGCCGTCGAGCAGGCCCAGGCGTAGCTGCTTGCTGCCTTCGGCCAGCTGGAAGGTATCCGTGAGAACGATGCCTTCGAAGGGTACGTAGTCGTCGCCCTGGTGCTGGTCGTGGAAGGCGGCCTCGATGTTGACGGCAGCGATGTAGTACGCCAGCAGCACGATCTCGTTGGCGTGTAGCTCGCTGGTGTACTTGCGGAGCAGGTCGTCGGGCTTGATGAGGCCGGACTGGAGCAGCCGGACGATGAAAGTGCCTGTGCCGGTGAAGGGGTCGATGATCTGGACACCTGCGTCCGAGAGCGAGGTGCCGAAGTGTTTGCCTAGTGCCTGGTTGGTGGCCCGCAGGATGAAGTCGACAATCTCGACGGGGGTGTAGACGATACCCAGCGCGTTGGCAGTCTTGGGCAGGGCCGTTTTGAAAAACTTGTCGTACAGCTCGATGATGACCCGCTGGCGGCCCTCGTGGTTGTCGATGCCCTCCGCGCGTTCCCGCACCGACTCGTAGAAGCTGTCGAGCTTCTTGGCCTCTTCGCCGATGGCTTGGTCGTCCAGGATGTCGAGCATGCGCTGCATCGCCTGGGAGACCGGGTTGTGGTTGGAGAAGGCGTAGTCGGAGAAGAGCGCGTCAAAGACCGGCTTGGTGACCAGGTGCTGGGCGAGCATGTCGATGGCGTCGGTCTCGCTGATGCCTGGATTTATGTTCGCCCGTAGCTCCTGGATGAACTCCTCGAACGCGGCCATTTTGTCCGGGAGTTTGAGTGCGGCCTTGATACGGGCGACGTGCTTCTCGGCGATCTGGGCGATGTCCTTGGCCCAGTCCTCCCAGTAGTGACGCTCGCCGACTTTGGTGACGATCTTGGCGTAGATGGCCTCGCGCCAATCCTCGACGCCGAAGGCGGCCTGTACCCATTTGGGGGCCGCGGTCGTGTCACCGGTGCCATCGCCGAGAGAGTCCTCCTCCGGACCGGCGTGGCCGACCATGATGTTGTTAGGGCGTTGCTTGTTCAGTTCCAGCTGGTTGACGGTCGCGTTGAAGCGATCGTCGTGCGCACGGAGGGCCTGGAGGACCTGCCAGACGGTTTTGAAGCGTGCGTTGTCCGCGAGGGCCTTCTCCGGGGCCATGCCCGCCGGGATACCAATGGGCAGGATGATGTAGCCGTACTGCTTGCCCTCAGCGAGGCGCATGACACGGCCAACGGACTGGACGACATCCACCACGGAGTTTCGGGGGTGGAGAAAGAGGACCGCGTCCAGATCGGGGACGTCCACACCTTCGGAGAGGCAGCGGGCGTTGGAGAGGATACGGGCTTGGTGCTCGCCCGGGTCCTGCTTGAGCCAGTCGAGCAGCATGTTGCGGCGCAGGGCATTGAAGGTGCCGTCTACGTGGTTGACCTCGCAGTTGAGGATGTCCTCGTCGGCGCCGTCGTAGGCACTGACGACCTCCGCGAACAGCTCAGTGATCTTTTTCGAGTCAGCGATGTTCTTGGCGAAGGCGACCGCGCGTTTCATCGGGGCTTCGCCGGGCTGGAATCCGGTGCCGTCAGCGAAGCTGCCCGACCGCTTGGCCAGACCGTTCCAGCAGCCGATGATCTTCACAGCGTCGTCGAGCTGAGACAGCTCGCTGTTTTCGTCGGCGAACTGCTGCTGGAGAGAGGAGGCGACGTACTCTTCATCAACAGTGAGGATGAGGACCTTGTAGTCGGTGAGTAGGCCCTGTTTGACGGCTTTGCCGAAGCCGAGTCGGTAAAACTCCGGGCCGTACAGCGTCTCATCGTCCATGGAGCACAGGACAGCGTCGTTCTGTTTGGCGTCGGACTTGGTCTCGTCGTTGTACAGACGCGGCGTCGCGGTCATGTATAGACGCCGGTTGGCCTTGAGGAAGGCGTTGTCGTGAACCTTGACGAACTGCGACTCGTCCTTGCCGACCTTGTCGGCCAGGGTGACGCCGGTGGTGCGATGGGCTTCGTCGCACAGGATGAGGTCGAAGTCGGGCAGGCCGGTCTTCTGAGCCTGGGCGACGGTGGTGATCGACTGGTAAGTGGAGAAGATTACAGAGAGGCCGTGGGTGGCTTCGGTCCGCTTCATCTGTTGGATCAGCCGGGCGGGGTCAGTGGTAGCGGGGAAGGCCAGGTCATGGGTGCTCATGTCCTGGTTGTCGCTGTTCACCGTCTGTTTGCTGGCCTTGGCATCTGAACAGACCGCAAAGCTGTGCAGTGGCGTCTGGCTCTGGGCAGTCCATTCCCGCAGGGTCTGTGACAGCAGCGAGATCGACGGAACGAGGAATAGGACGCGCGTCGGCTCGTCGCCGCCCTTCTCCGCTGCGACCCGTTCGGCGATCTTCAGCGAGGTGAACGTCTTGCCGGTGCCGCACGCCATGATCAGCTTGCCGCGATTGTGGCTGGTGAAGCCCTCGAAGACCGCGTTAACGGCTTCTTCTTGGTGCGGGCGCAGCGATTTCTTTCGCTCAAGGTGCAGTTGGATGTTCTCGCCAGGTTTCGGCCAGACGATGTCCCAATCGACGGTGCTCTGCGCGATGTCGGCCAGCCCGATCCGGGTGACCGGGATTTGCTGGCTGTTCAGCGCGTCCTCGGCGTTCTTGCCCCACTTGTCAGTGGTGGAGATGATCATGCGGCTGGTGAAAGGCGCCTTGCCGGAGGCGGTGAAGAATGAGTCGATGTCCGCCTTCTGTAGGACATGATCCGGCTCATAGAACTTGCACTGGATCGCGCAGAAGTCACCAGTGTCTCGCTCCCGAGCCACCAGGTCGATGCCAGTGTCGTTCTTGGTGCCGTTGCCCGGCCAGTCGGCCCACATCCAGACGTCGCTGAAGTGGCCGGCGTACTGAGGGTCGGTGCGCAGGTACTGGACCATGAGTTGCTCGAAGCGCGTTCCAAGATCGCGGTTCGTGTCCGCACCATCGCGGATCGTCTTGAGGATGTCGTGCACCATCGTGGCCACTGCGCCTCGGTTCCCTATTCCAGTCAGTGGGTGCACCCGTCGCGCATCGACAGTCGCACCCAAGCAGTTGCAGAGAGCCTAGTCGACGGTGCCCGGGCAGAGTCCGGAGTCAGCGGGAAACTCGCCCACCTCGATGCGTGCGGGGCCACCACCGCGAAGACTGAGGTGCCGATGGTCGTGAGGCCAAGACCGGTGATGGTCACGCTGACTGTTTGACTCAGTATCCCGGGGCCAGGTGACCTGCTGGCGGTTGAGGCCGATGTGGAAGTCGTCTCGGGCGAAGCCTTCGCTTCGGCGGCGCTGGTGGGTGGGGTTGCCCGGAAGCGGCCCGCTGACGGTGACCTGGTATTCGCCGGCGGCACGTTCCAGGCGAACCAGAGAGGTGTGGCCCCGACGTAGACAAGGAGCTCACCGAGCAGCAGTCCACGACGCGCCAGGAAGGCGTGGATGCCGCGTAGGGCCTGGGGGTCATTCATGGCGCTTGAGGCGGTGGCCACTGGTGGTGATCACGGTGACGCTGTCGGAGGCAATCGTCTCCGTGGCATGCGCAGCAAACCCCCTGCATCTGACCAGCTCAGACCGATGATGGAAAAGGCTCACTCCCTTGCCATTTGTTGTACCAGGTGATCTACTGGAAGATCGCCCGTTCGACCTGCTTGACGTCCTTCCAGGGGCACTGCATCTCGATCAGCTCCGCCTTGAAGGTGCCGTTCAGGGCCTCGGCCATGGCGTTGTCGTAGCTGTCGGCGACGGACCCGACGGAGGCGCCGATGTCGGCAAGCCGGTCGGTATACCGAATCGACACGTATTGCCTGGACTCAACCGGTCGCTGTGATGGACCAGGCCGGAGTCCTTCTTGATCCTCCGCCTCCACAGAGCCATCTCCAGCGCGTCCAGCGGAAGTTCGGTCCGCATGTGGCTCGCTACCTGCCAGCCGACGATCATCCGAGCAATGCTCAAGACCTGTGGATCGGTGTCGGGGAGACGCGCGAAGGGCGTACCTTCCCGAATGATCCTTTTGATGGTCATCGAGTAGGCCGACGTTGGTGCGTCGGTCGGGAAGGCACGCCCGTGCTTACCGTAGTGAATGAGGACGGCTCCACGCGAGACGGCTCCTTGATCGATGAGATCGTCCGTGAGGGCGCTCGGCGGATGCTGGCCGCTGCGTTGGAAGCGGAAGTCAACAGTTACATAGTCGAGTTGGCTGACCAGCGCGATGGTGACGGTCGCCGCCTGGCCGTGCGCAACGGTTACCACCAGCCGCGGATGGTCACCACGGTCGCCGGGGCGGTCGAGGTCAGGGCTCCGCGAGTGAACGACAAGCGCGTCGACGACGCCACGGGGGAGCGCAAGCGGTTCTCCTCGTCGATTCTGCCGCCGTGGTGCCGGAAGTCCCCGAAGATCAGCGAAGTCCTGCCGCTGCTCTACCTCCACGGCCTGTCATCGGGGGACTTCGTGCCCGCGCTGGAGCAGTTTCTCGGCTCGTCGGCCGGCCTGTCGCCCGCGACGGTGACCCGGCTGACCGTGCAGTGGCAGGCCGACCACACCGCGTTCCAGGACCGTGACCTGTCCGCCACGGACTACGTCTACGTCTGGGCGGACGGTGTCCACCTGCGCATCCGCTTGGAGGAGGCGAAAGCTGCGGTGCTGGTCCTGATGGGCGTGCGCGCCGATGGCACGAAGGAACTGATCGCCATAGCCGACGGATACCGCGAGTCGTCCGAGGCGTGGGCGGGGCTGCTGCGTGATTGCGCTCGCCGGGGCATGCGGGCTCCGGTCCTGGCCGTCGGCGACGGTGCGCTCGGCTTCTGGAACGCGCTGAATGAGGTGTTTCCCGACACCCGTCATCAGAAATGCTGGGTCCACAAAACCGCCAACGTGCTCGATGCTCTTCCGAAGTCCGCCCAGCCCGCTGCCAAGCGGGCCCTGCAGGAGATCTACAACGCCGAGGACAAGGATCACGCGGCCAAAGCCATCCGCGGCCTCGAGCGGGCGTACGGGGCGAAGTACCCCAAGGTTGTCAAACGGATCACGGACGATGAGGACGAGTTGCTGGCGTTCTTCGACTTCCCAGTTGAGCACTGGATCCATCTGCGCACCACCAACCCGATCGAGTCGACCTTCGCCACCGTCCGGCTCCGCACCAAGGTCACCAAGGGGGCTGGGTCCCGCGCCGCGGGACTGGCCATGGTCTTCAAACTCATCGAGTCCGCGCAAGCCCGCTGGCGGGCCGTGAACGCACCCCACCTGGTCGCCCTGGTCCGCGCCGGGGCCCGCTTCGAACGTGGCCAGCTCGCGGAGCGACCGGAAAGGCTCGCCGCATGACCGACCAGCCCTTCGACGAGGATCCCCCCGATTACCTCCGCTACCTCAGTTGCCTGCAGGATCTGGAAGATGTCCCCGAGGCGGACGAGGCCGCCCTGGTGGCCGCCGTCCTCGATGATCCGGACGTGTCGATGGCGGAGGCCGCGGTCAACCGCCACCTTGAACGTCGGGCAGCCCACCTGCTGACCGACCCAGCGTTCATCGCTTGGGCCCAAACCTTGACCCTGGCAATAGGAGACCGTCCCTTCCTCGCCCGTCGGCTGCGCGAGTGGACCCTGCTCAGGGCAATCGTGCTGGATGAGCCATGGACCGCCGAGGAACTCACCAGCGCATCCGACTGGTTCCAGCGCACTGCCTCGGTCGTACGTATGGTCACCTCACCTGAGGCCCTCAGCCTCCTCGCCGAACAGGGCCGAACCCGCCGGGTTCGGAACGCAGCGAGCCGCCGACTGATCGAGTTGGATCAACACCGACCTGACTCGATCCACAAGTCTTGACGATTTCTCCGATCATCCGGGAGTACACGTCCAGGACGAACGCCACATACCCACCCCGACCAGGTACGAACATACGTCATGTCCGCGACCCACAGCTGGTCCGGCCGGCTCGCGGTGAAGTCGCGGTCGACCAGGTCCGGTGGCCGCGGCGCCGCCGGCCACGGATCACGCCCTCCACGCCCAGCTCGGCCATCAGCCGCTCGACGGTGCAGCGGGCCACCTGGTGGCCCCTGCGCCCGAGCGCGCGGGTGATCCGGCGGGCACCGTACGTGCCGCCCGACTCCGCGTGGACCTGCTCGATCAGCAGCATGAGCTGCTCATCGCGGAGCCGACGGGCCGACTTCGGCCGCTTTCAGATCCTTTGCGACGTGCGCGATCGGGCGGCCGGTCGTCCGGACCTCACGGATCACGCGCTCACGGAGTCCATCGGGGTATTTACGGGGTGCTGGCATGGTGCTGGTGGTTCTCCTTCGCCAGGATCGTAACCCTGGCATCACGGACTCCACCAAACTCAGAGCAGCTCAGTCTGGTGTTGCAGAATAGATGGTCCGGGAGGCTGGCTTGAGGGGGATCATGGTGCTAGTCCACGTGCACGGAATTGGCAATCGCGGGGTGGAGGACGAGCAGCGAACGGCCTTGCGAAACAGCTGGTTTCGGCTCGCGTTGATGCCAGCGGCAGGCTGTCGGGCGCCCGAGTCGGCTATCTGGAATCCTTGTTGGGGCGCTCTCTTGCCCCCGCCAGCGTGGGACTGGGCCAGTCTGCGGGTTGACGGCGTCGAATCCCTCGGCGAGGACGGCCTAGTGGCCGACGACTCGGTCGCAGAGATGGTCGCGGGGGTCGTGGCTGCGTCGTCAGACGTCGCCGAAGGACGCGTGCTGGTAACGGCGGCGCGCAAGTCGCTGTTGTGGGCACTGGAGCTGCTGGCGAAGTCGGTGGAAGCGCGATCAGCCGAGGAGCGGGACACGACGGTGGCGTTCTGCCTTCGGGCCGTGGCCTATTGGGCGTGGAAGACCGACGACGGCCGACGCGGCGACGGCATCGGCTTCTTCGGGTGGCTTGGCGAGGTCGAGGCTGACATAGACTTTCTGGACCACCTGGAAGTACAACTTGAGTCCTGGCACTACGAGTTGGAGAACAGCGGCGAGCGGAAGGGCGCACCGAGCGAATGGGAAGCGTTTGGCGCGCTGCCCGTGCCACGGCCCGCCCGTGCGGCCGTGCGGCGGATCAACGCCGTCTTTGCGAGAACCGTCGCCGGCGGTATGGCCGCCGTGAGCCGACGCTTTATGCCGAAGGCTGCTTTGTTGTTCGCGGACGTTGCCGGATACCTTGCCGGGCGCGGCAGTGTTGAACGACCGGGTCCAGTCGTGAACCTGGTGGGCAAGGCGCTGGACGATGCGAGCGGGGCGGCCCGGGCGTGCGGTGATCCGTTGGTCGTCGTGGCGCACAGCATGGGCGGCAACATCGTCCACGACATCGTCTCTTTCCACCGGCCCGACGTGCACATCGACCTGTTGGTCACCGTAGGCACGCAAGTTGGCCTGTTCGAGGAGCTGAAGCTGTTCGCCGCGAGCGACTCGACATTGCCGTCCCCCCAGGTCGAAAGGGTGCCGGCGCTGCCGAACGTGACGCGGTGGATCAACGTCGTGGACGTACGAGATCCGTTGGCATTCGCAGCTAGCCCGGTGTTCGCCGGCGCCGAGGATCTAGTGTTCGACAGCGGGGCACTATTACCGCACGGCTCATATCTCACCTCGCCGGACTTCCATCGGCGACTGGCTCGCCGGGTTGCCGAGGACATCTGCTTGTGACGACACTCAGGGATATGGCCATCGACGGGCCGGCGTTGCACGCGTTCGTCATTGGCGTGGGGCGGTACGACTGGTTCAAGGGCGGTGCGCGTCAGCGGCTCAGGGCTCAGCGTGACGACCACTGTCGCAGCTTCGCGCAGTTGACGGCGCCGCCTGCATCCGCGATGGCGATGTGCGAGGCTCTGCTCGGTCCGCTGGGCGCGCGCCCGGAGTTGCCGCTGGGCAGCCTCGAGGTGGTGATCTCGGCTGAGACGTCGACCCACCTGGCAGGCGACGACGGCCTGACAGCGATCGCCCCCGCCGAGCTCCGCGAGGTGAAGACAGCGTTCGAACGGTGGTACGAGCGCTGCGATAGCCACGCGGAGAATGTCGCGCTGTTCTACTTCTGCGGTCACGGCGTGCAGATCGGCCGCGGCCCGCACGGCCTTCTGTTGCAGGACACAGGGGAGAGCTTGTTCTCCTACTTTGCTAACGCCGTCGACCTGGATCGCACGGTGCAGGGGATGGAGAACAACGCCGCCGAGAAGCAGCTATTCTTCGTCGACGCGTGCCGTGGAATGCCCTCGTCGTTGGAAGAGGCAGCGAGTCTGGACTCCATGGCGCTCAAGTCCCCAGCTGCTGTACCCCGGAGCCGTGATCGGCTGGTGCTGCGGTCCACCGACGTCACCGCCGACGCGTATGCCCGCCTCAAATCGCCGTCGCTGTTCACCCGTGCGGTACTGAGGGCGCTGTGCATGCCGCGCGAGCCTCGACAGGGCTCGCGGTGGGAGGTCACGACGGACACCATCGGGCCGTATGTCCGCCAGCTTACTGAGTGGCCGGGACTACGTGCACCAGACGAGCCACGCCAGGTGTGCGACTCCTCCCTCAGCTCTACTAAGGGCGGAACTCTGTTTGCGTTCGATGCGTGCCCGCCGGTGCCGTTTCACTTCGACACGAATCCTGGTGACGCGCTTTCATCGGCCGCGTGGACACTGTCCGAGCGTATTGGCGGTAATCCCATCCAGCAGCGCGACCCGGGTCCTGACCCGTGGCAGGGCGAGGGTCCCAGCGGTCCGGCACGCGTCGACGCCGACTTCGTTAACGGCCGATTCACCGCGACCGGTTTCGACGTGTGGCTGTCTCCGCCAAGCCACGAAAGCACTCTCACTTTGGGAGAGCTGTGAGTACCCGCACGGAGCGGACCGCCGTGCTCGCCCCAACCCTGCCCGCTGCTGGCGTGGGCACAGTCGTTGGCGCGGCGGAGATCTTGGACCGCCGCAATCATGTCCTGGACCGTTTTCCGCTCTGTGCCGACCGCCCGCATACGGTGGAGCTGCGTGCTGGCGAGCGGTTCCTGCTGCGCGGCTGGTCACCGTACGTGCCGCTGCGCCGCACGCTTGTCACCGGCGGAGACCCGACGGCGCGCCTTGGGACGGTCGCCACTACGGAGTCGCGGCCATCAGATAGAGAGCGGCACAGCACGAGCGGGTGGCTGTGTCTGTGGCAGGGGGATCGAAGTGGTGCCAACAGGTGGGTGCCCCTGGCGACCTCGGCCCTGCGTGACGCGGAGGCGGACGCGACGGCGTTTGTCCCGATGGGTACGGCCGAACATCAGTTCGTCGTGCAACTGGGTGGCGGCAGACGTGCCCCTGCCTGCACGATGGTGCCGCCCGGCTTGCCTATGACCGTTGACCCGGTGGAGGGCCTGGCCAGCAGCCGTCTGGGGCTGCGGCCGACGGCCGACTCCGGCTATACCTTGCTGGAGGCCCTGCGGCGCGGCGAGTCCCTGTGGGCGGGAGCCGTTGCGCAAGCGTGGCGGCCGCTGCCTGCCACCCGGCCACGAGCCGGGGAGTCGACCCTCTTCGACCTGGCCGTCGCGTATCTGCGGTGCCGCCAAGGGGACGTCGATTGGGTCGACGCGTGGCTGTCCTCGCGCTCGGATCTGCCCAGATCGCAAGCCGACGCAGGTGACATCGCCGCACTGTCGGCCTGGGTCGCGCGTCGGAGGGGCGGCCGCGAGTCGCACGAGTCGGCGTTGCGCGAGGTCCTCGACCATTGGGTACTCCCCTTGACCGGTGAAGGGCTTGGCCTGCTCTACGAGGACCTGATCCGGCAACCGGAGCCGAACCGCCACATTGAGTCGCGCGTGATGCCGTTGATGGCGGCTATGCATCCCTCGGCCCTGCTTACGTACACGGCTCCGGAGCCCGACAAGCCGAGGGCGTTCGTACGTCGAGGCGATCGGTCCCCTCATGGGCCGGTGCGGAAGTTCTCGCTGGGCACGCAGGACGGCTCCGGGGTTCGCCTGAGGTTGAATCGTACGTCGACGCCCGCAGAGGTTTGGGAGCCGGTGTCGGTCGCCGCTCAGGAAGCATCGGGCGGCACAGAGTATGACCTAATCGTCCGCTGTGGCCCCCGCCGCGTGGATCGCGACCTATTGTGGGAGCTGGCTCGCGTCGTCATGGACGCGGGCGTGCACGGTGCCGAGCTGCGGTTCACGACGCCCAACCAAATGGTCATTCCGCTTAGCGGCGTCTCGACCCCTTCCCGCGACCGACTCGTGAGGATCGTCCAGGGGTGGTGGGCCGGCGCACCCCACGTCGGCACCCTCACCCTCACCACCCCAATGGGCAGGGTCCTTCTCGATCACGACGTCGCAGACGACCCCTATCCCCGCGCGCTTGAGGAGCTGGTGCACACCGACGAGGACTGACCTCGGGAGGTGCTGCGGGCCGATCGGGTCTGGTGCAGAGTTGGGTGACAGGTTGACCTGCCCCACGTCCTGGGTTCCAGTTTTGATTGGTGATTGACAGCCCTTCACGGAAGGCTGGCAGTCAGTCGCGTTGTCGTACCGGCCGTGCGGGATGTGTCTCGAACCGGAGTTCCCGTTCTTTGGGTAGTGGCTGTGGGGCCGGCGCATAAGGGTGGGGCCTTCTGAACAGTTCGGTGGTGTCGAATCAACGAGCAACGTCAGGAGGCCCCGGTGTTGGAGTGTTCCGTGTGGATGGCCGGGCGGTCCAGTTCGGTCACTCGGGGGTGTGACTGTCTGGCACACTGGTTCGGAAACGCCGCCGACAACGGCACGCGCCGGCGTCGGTATCCGTCGGACATGACGGACGCTGAATGGGCCGCGGTCCGGCCGTTGCAGCCGGTGCCGGGCTGGATGCGGGGCCGGGGCGGGCAGCCGGAGGTCTACTGCCACCGGGCCATACTGGACGCTGTCCGCTATCTGGTCGACAACGGCATCAAGTGGCGAGAAATGCCGGCCGACTTCCCGCGGTGGGACCCGGTCTACGCGTTCTTCCGCCGCTGGCGCGACCACGGTCTGGCCCGGGAGTTCCACGACCGGCTCCGTGACCGGGTCCGCACCCGTGCGGGCCGTGATACCGAGCCGACGGCCGCCGTGATCGACTCACAGTCGGTCAAGGCGGACGCCTTGGTCGGCATCGACAGCCGCGGCTTCGACGGCGGCAAGCTGATCAACGGGCGAAAGCGTCACTGGTGGTCGACACCTTCGGCCTGCTGCTGGGCGTGATGGTCACTGCCGCGGACATCGGGGACCGCACCGGACCCGGCTCGGTCAGCCAGCCCCGCGCGACCAGACGCTTCGCCTTCGACCGCAAACCCTCCACCCGCGCCGGCACCACGTCCATCCCGAACACCGCGGCCATCTCCTGGCACGTCAGCGGCCCCTGACGAAGCCGCACGCGGTCCGCGAGCGTCTGCACGATCCGCCGGTAGTCCAGCGACAACACCGACCGATCAAGGCCCTCACACCACACCGGCACCTGCGACCTCGGCTTGACCGCATCCCCGGACGGCGACGGCACATCCGCGTCCAACGGATCCGAGGTGACCTCCGTACCAGCGGTGCCGGCACCGGGAGCCAGGACCGCATCAACCCGCCTACGGGCGACAGCCCACTCCTGCCATTCCTGCTCCGCCGCGGCCAACTCAGCCTGGATCCGATCGGCCTCCTCCCGCAACCCGTCGACACGACGGCGAGCAGCGAGCTCGTGCTGTTCCAGCAGTCCGACAACCGACGGCATCCCGGCCTCCCCGGCGAGCGACAACCCGACAGGCCACAACTCCCACCGAATCACCGACCCTATGTCTGACCAGCGAAAACGCTGCCCTCAAGTTCGGAACGACAAGAGCGACTGACAGCGACGGCACCCTCGGCGGCCTCGTGCAGCTCAGCGAACCGCAGCGCCTGCAGGGCGTCGTCGCCAGTGCGCTCAGTAAGGCCGCTCGTTACTCGTCCGACCCGATCTGCACCAAACGCACCCCGCAGAAACCCGAGGACTTCCTGCACGGCGCCGCCTGCCACTGCTGCGTCATGGCCTCTGAGACCTCCTGCGAGCGCGCCAACCGCTTCCTCGACCGCCGCTTCCTCCTGGACCTGCCCGGTAGCACCCTCGGCTTCTTCCAGGCCACTGAATGAGCGGACCTCCGACCGCCGTGGCTGCGCCTTGGCTGCTCGGCCGGCTCCTCACCGGCACTGAGGCCAAGGATGTGGCCGACCGCCTGGCCGACAGCGACACCTTGACTACGGCACTCAAGGTTGTTGCATCCAGTCGCAGGGCAGAGGCTCGGCAGCTCCTGGACGCAATTGGGCGCGGCCCCGCAGCGCGGCACGAGTACGTGCTCGTCCTGCGCGCGATCGAGGGCGCGCGGGCACTCCCCAGCAGGCTGTCACCCTTGTGGACGATGCCGGGCCACCTCGCCCAGAGTGGCCCGCTCACCACGTCCGTGAGCCGCATAGTGGACAGCGCCCGCCACGCGATCACCTGCTCCACCTACAACTTCCAGCGCAGCTCTGCCCTCTGGGCCTCCCTGCGATCGGCGGCCCAGCGTGATTCCGTCGCCGTCCGTGTCTACCTCGATGCCCGTGCCGCCGACAACAACAGCCACCACTGGTCCCCGTCCACCTCCGAAGTGGCCGCTCACCTTGCTCCGGCAGAGGTGTGGCGGACCAAGGAATTCGACGGCGGCTACGTCCGCAACCACGCCAAGTTTCTCGCAGTCGATCACCATCTCCTGCTCGTCACCAGCGCGAACTTCTCCTGGAGCGCAGAGAACAACAACGTCGAGTTCGGCGTCCTCGTCGACAACCCGAGCCTCACCGAAGCCGTCGAGCGGGAACTGCACGAGGTAGAGGGAACCCTTTATGAGCAGGTCCGCTGAAGACGTTGTGTGCTCTCGAAAGGCGAAGCGTGGGTGCGGAGTAGAAGCGTCTGAACAATGCGGCTGACGGTGGCGCACTCGATCCTCCCCGCTGTCAGTGGTCGCTCATAGAATGGCTGCATGGCTAACGGCGTGTGGCACACCCGGCACGGCATAGAGATCAATTTATCGCTGCCCGACCTCGGTCACCCGAACCGTCCCGACCTACTCCGAGAGATCACTGCGAACATCGCGGAGCGCGATCCGCGGTTACTCGAATGCCTGGCCCATCACGACGGGCGGCAGTGCCTCTCGGAGGCCGGTGGCAAGTCGCCCTGGATGTTTATCCGCCGCGGCCGGATCGGCGGTCGCCGTCCTTTGGTCGCCTCCCACCTGCCGGTGACGCACAAGGCGACTCCTGCAGAAAGTGAGCAGCACAAGGCCACGAAGGAACGGGTCGTCGACACCGCCATCGGGTACGGCCTGGAGGCTGAAGCCGAGGTCTCCATGGCTAATCGGCGGAGTGTCTCGGATGCCGTCGTCACAGGTCCTGATGGCCTGCGGATTGGCTGGGAGATCCAGTACCACCACCTCAGTCCGAGCAGTGTGCACCGACGGTCGGTCAATGCGGTGGACCAAGGGATCACGCCCCTGTGGGTGGCGAAGGATCGCACGGCGTCCTTGATTGACCGGGCGCCGTGGGTCCGTGTGGACGACATGCTGTGGAGGGACATCGCCGGTGGCAAGGAGATGCTGATTCGCGGTGGATACCGGCACCTTCAGGTCTGGAAGTGCGTTCCGAGTAGCGCGCGTCATTGCCTCGTCCGGGAGGGGGCCGGCCACTGTGGAGCCATGCATGCGGACTGGTTCGTGCCCGCGCTATGCCTGCCCGAGAAGCGGCCGGTGCACATAGAGGACATGGTTCTGCAGAGCGCCACGGGTGAGAGCGTCCCGGTCTACGTACCTAGCCGCGGAGGAGGTCGCGCGGGCCGTCATATGTGGGTCTCGGTCGACGACCGTGCTCTCTGGGAGGAACTGGTCGGGGAGAAGGAATCCCTCCCAGCGGCCTCAGCCTCGGAGAACGACGACATGATTACTTTCGCAGAGCAGGAGGTCGACCGTAGCTGCCGTGCCGGCGAAGAGGGTTGGTTCGTCAGTGATGCCCGGCCCGTCCGTGATCGCTCGCAGCCGACCGGCGGCTTCACTCTTTCCCGGATGCCGGTCCGGCGGCCCCGCGACCCGATGCGGATCACCCACGTGGAGCGAGTCGCAGCCTCTGCCGCACTGGGTTGCCCACCCTGGGAGCTTGGGCCGTGTGCGGAGTGCGGTCAGCTTCTGCGCAGGTACGGGCGGTTCGCGGCCATGTATTGCCGCTCTTGCCGCGAGCTTCTCAACGGCGGGTAGTCGGGCGCCGTCCGAGGCCGCTGCCCGCTGTAGCTACGGCTCGGCAGGCAGCGCGACCTGTCGCCGCTATGGCACAGCATCCTATGATCGTTGTTCCGTGTGAGAGGGGTGGGGCTGTGGGGGCGGACGGATCGGTGGAGCGTCGGGGGCAGGAAGCGCGGCGTAAGGAGAGGGAATTACGGGAGCGGTGGCGGGCCGCTCACCAGGTGGTCCGGCGGTGGGGGCGGGCGAGCGAGGGGGAGCGGCAGGTCGCCGCTCAGCTGCTCACGCTGACTGGCAGAGGGGGCTGGCGGCTGCTGGCCGACCGCCGCTGGCCCGGCGCGGTTGAGGCGGGCGCGTACATGGTGCTCATCGGCCCCGCCGGGATCTTCGTCGTCGACGTCAAGGACTGGGAAGCCGAACCGTTGGTCGTCGACGGCCAGCTCGAGGCGGCCGGGGAGTCTCGGGACGGCGACGTTCAGCGGCTCCTGCAGGTGACACGCACCGTGGAGGAGGCGTCGGCGGAGCTCGGGATGTCTCCCGTGGCCGTGCAACCGCTCGTGGTCTTCGCGGGCAAGCAGCTCGACGCGGCGCCGCTGGGAAGAGTCCACCTTCTCGGGGAGCGTGAGGTCGGCCCATGGCTCATATCTCGCAGCCTCCGACTGCGCCCAGCGTTGGTGCGCCTTCTCGCCGGGCATCTTGAGGAGACCCTCCAGCAGTACGAGAAGGCATCGGTGGAGGAGGCTCCGCAGCCCGCAGGCACGGCGGCTTCCGATGCCGAACCGCTTGGGCTCTTCGACGTCGACGCGATGCGGGACGCCGCTCTCGACGAGGCCATGCGCGCGCCCATCGAGAAGTGGATGACGTTCCTCCACCCCGACCAGGCCGCGCTGGTCCGCCGCAACTGGGCAGGTCCCGCCCGGATCAGCGGTCCGGCCGGCACCGGCAAGACCGTAGTTGCCCTGCACCGAACGGCTCACCTAGCCCAGCGCACGACCGGCCGCGTCCTGTACGTGACGTTCGCGAGTAACCTGCCGCGCGTTCAGCAGACGTTCCTTTCCTCCCTCGCCCCGCACGTCGCCGACCGCGTGGACTTTCACAGCCTGCACGCATGGGCACTCGACTACTTGCGGTCGCAGGAAGTGCAGGTGAACCTGAGCGCGGAGAAGGCGGAGACCGCGTTCAGCCTGGCCTGGCGACGGGTCGGCCGCGAGAGCGCCCTGGCCGATCTCGTCCCCCAGCCGCAGTACTGGCACGACGAGATCACATACGTCATCAAAGGCCGCGGCGTAACCGCCTTCGACGACTACGTCACCGTGCGGCGGCCCGGCCGCCACACGGTGCTCCGGCGTCACCACAAAGAGGCCGTCTGGGCGCTGTACGAGGCGTACGAGTCAAACCGTAGCGAGCGCGGAGTACACGACTTCAGCGACCTGTTGTCCCTCGCGCTGGCCGAGGTACAGGGAGGCGCCAGGCCGCCTTACGCCGCGGTGATCGCTGATGAGGTCCAGGACCTCACCCTCGTTGGGGCCAAGCTCCTGTACGCCCTGGTCGGCGACGCACCGAACGGCCTGCTGCTGGTGGGTGACGGTCAGCAGGCCGTCTACCCAGGAGGCTTTCGGCTGTCCGACGCGGGCATCGAGGTCCGCGGCGACCGCGGCCAGGTGCTGCGCCTCAACTACCGGAACCGCAAGGAGATTCTTGAGGCCGCCATGGACGGCGTCGCGGAGGACTCCTTCGAGGACATCGACGGTGAACGCCTCTCGGGGCGTCGGGATGTGGAAGCCGAGTACCAGGAAGGAGCGGTAGAGCGGGGCGAGTGGCCGACATCGGAGGAGCATGACAAGGTGCTGGTGGAGGCTTTGAGCAGTCTCGACGCGGAACAGCAGGCAGATTCGGCCGTGCTGTGCTCGACCAAGCGTTTGCTGGAACACTATTCGCAGCTGCTCGGCCGGTCAGGTATTCCGGTCGTCTTGCTGGAGCGGTACGACGGGCGCTCGGTGCCCGGCGTGAAACTCGGCAGCTACCAGCGCTCGAAGGGACTGGAGTTCAAGCGCGTCTACCTCCCGCGACACGACGCGGCGATGCCCAAAAGCGAAGGGAATGCGGAGGCTGATCGCGAGCGCCGCGAACTCGGCCGACGCCAACTCTTCGTGGCGACGACGCGAGCTCGTGACTTCCTCTGGACGGGCAGCGTGACGCCAGCCGACAGCGCTCAGCCAGGCTGACCCTGGATGAGGCCGTTCCTTAGGGCGCGGATGTGCGATGCCCTTCGTTCTCTTCGATCTCGACAACACGCTCGTGGGCCAGTGGGTAACGGTCGCCTGCTGGGCCGCTGAGTTCACCTCCCGGCGCGGCCTGGGGACGAGGAGGAGGCCCACGTCATGGGGTCGTTGGCAGATCAAGAGTGTCCGGCGACTTTCGAGGCGATCTGGCGGGTTGCGCAGCGCAATGCCATTGGGGTGATCGCCGCGAGGACGGCGACGCTGCGCTCACCCAAGACCAGCACGCTGCGCCCGTTCGTCTGGTCGATTGGGAGGTCGTGCACGCTTTGCCGCGATCTACCGACGTGAGATTGTAGCGGCGGGCGTAATTCTCGGTAAGCCCGGAATCTCCCTGTCGGATTCCCGTTGGCCACCAGTGGTGCAACCGCCGTGAAAGTGAACTGGAAATTTCCTGCAGTATTATTCTATGACTGAAGCGGTCGGGCAACAACACCGACGGAAGAGCTGAGCCACTGAGGTCTGGTGGCTTACTGCGAAATCTTGCCGCTCTACCCTCCCTGGCCAGCTATGCTCAGCGTCAACGCGTTGAAGGAGACAAGTAGCGGCGGGATCCGCGAGCAGAGAGAGCTGCTGGTAGCTGTGAAGGCAGCCTCGCGCCCCACGTGAAGACCCTCCCGAGCGCGGGGAGGAACAGCCGTTCGATACGGCCCAATGCCCCGCCGACTGGCCCCCGTGACCGGGTCCGAATGAGGTCGTCGCCATCTGGTGGCGGCAAAGGCGTGGTGGCACCGCGAGTCCCCTTCTCGCCCACGCCCCGAAGGGATCATGACGACGCCCCTGGAGGGCCGAGATGATCCACACGACCACCCGCGTATTGGTCTCCGACCTGCGAGAACACGTCGGCGAGACCGTTTCTGTCTGCGGCTGGGTGAACGCCCTCAGGCTGCAGCGCAAGATGCAATTCGTCATCGTCCGCGACCACACCGGAATGGTGCAGGTCACCCACAAACGTGGCGGCGAGAGCGACAGCACCGAAGCCGCTCTGGAGAGCCTGACCACCGAGTCCGCGGTCAGGATCACCGGCCGCGTAGTCGACAACCCGATCGTGAACCTCGGCGGCCTGGAGATCGTGCCCGAGCAGGTCGAGGTGCTGAACCGAGCCGAGACGCCCCTGCCGATCGACGAGAACACCGGCTTGGAGCACCGCCTCGACTGGCGGTTCCTCGACGTGCGGATGCGTCCGCAAGCACAGCTGCTGTTCGCCGTGCAGACCACCCTCGAGCAGGGCATGCGCGAGTACGCCTACAGCCAGGGCTGCACCGAGATGCACACCCCGAAGCTGATGGGAACCGCGAGCGAGTCCGGGGCCGAGGTATTCAAGCTCGGCTACTTCGATCGCTCCGCGTACCTAGCGCAGAGCCCACAGTTCTACAAGCAGATGGCGATTTCCGCCGGCATCGACAAGGTGTTCGAGATCGGCCCCGTTTTCCGCGCCGAGCCGTCGTTCACATCGAGGCATGCGACGGAGTTCACCGGCGTGGACGTGGAGCTCGCCTGGATCGACGACGTCGAGGACGTCATGGTCTTCGAGGAGCAGATGCTCACCCACGCCATCGCCACGGTCGCCGACGTTCACGGTGAGGCGATCCGCGAGACCTTCGGCGTCGAGGTCACGGTCCCCACGACGCCATTTCCACGGGTGACCATGGCGGAAGCCCAGAAGATCCTGCGGGCGGGCGGCTGGGACCCTGCCGGTGAGAAGGAGGACCTGGACCCGGAGGGCGAGCGCGGTATCTCCGCGCACTTCGAGGAGAAGACCGGGCACGAGTGGGTGTTCATCACGCACTACCCGACAAGCATCCGCCCCTTTTATCACATGCGCCCAGAAAGCGACCCGGGCTCGACGCTGAGCTTCGACCTGCTGTGGAAGGGCCTGGAGGTCACCACCGGCGCCCAGCGTGAGCACCGGTACGACGTGCTGCTCAAGCAGGCCGCTGAAAAGGGCATGAGAACCGAGCCGTTGCAGGACTACCTGAACGCTTTCCGCTTCGGCTGCCCGCCGCACGGAGGCCTCGGTATGGGCCTGGGCCGGGTACTGATGGTCCTGCTCGGACTCGACTCCATCCGCGAGGCCGCCTTCCTCTTCCGCGGACCGAACCGGCTCACCCCGTAGAACCCGTGCCGTTTCATGGGATTGGGGCGGTCGGCACTCTTGCTGACCGCCCCAGCATGGTCGTGTCACTTGCCTCGCGTGTAGCGCGTTCGTCGGCCCCGGTACTGGTGGCCGAGTGCCATCCTGTGCCTTGCCCGTCCGGGAGGACCGGTCAGTAGCGGACGTTGCGGAGATCGTGCATCCAGGCTTCGTCGGGATGCTTGTCCCAGTAGGCGCGCAGCGCCAACTCCCGCTCTGAGAAGCGGCCCTGATGGCAGAGCCCGCCGTGGGCGAGGGTGATACTCATCGCGAGTGGTGACTCGGTGGTCACCCAGTGCGGGGTCAAGGCGTGACTCCACAGCCGGTCGCCCGGCTCCATACGGACAGAGAGCCGGTCGGCGGGCGCGTGCTCGGGTGGCTCCTCGGCGGTGGTCTCGCCGACGACCGCGGCGTCGGCGGAGAGGATGCGGTCGGGGTCGTAGAAGCTGTGGAACGTCTTGGTGCCTTCGATCTGCCAGACCAGGCCGTGGGAGTTGTCGTTGTGATACGTCGACGCGGCGCCGGCTGTGGACAGGAAGAGCTGGGGCGCGCACCGTTGCCACGTGTATCCCCAGCCGGACATCCGGGTGCGCCAGGGGATCATGACCTGTTCTTGGAAGCCGGCGAGGATGGCGGGGTAGAAGCGGGTGAGGTTGAAGTGCACCAGACGGAACGGCCACGTGACGATCTCGTCGATCGGGGCGGTGCGGAAGGCGGCGGTGCGATCCATGCGGAGCGCCCAGTCGTCGGCGCCGAGAATCGTGAACCTTACATCCTCGTCCTGTCGGACCTCGTCGAGAACGTCGATGGCGAGCGGGGGGCTGTAGTCGAAGCTGATCAGTTCCCTGTGGACCAGGAAGTTCGGCGGGATGCGCCAGCGGTTGAGGAACTCGTCTCGGGTTCTGATGGGGTTTGTCATGGGCTGCTCGCAGGTGGGGGTTCGGCGCGGCAGATGGCCGCGCAGGAAGGGGTGGTCCACTCCTGGGGCTCGGCGTCGAGGAAGTCGCGGATTGTCGTCCTGGGGGCGGTCACGCTCACTGAGGCTTTGCCGTACGGACAACGGCGGATCTCACCTGCCGCGGACACGTACAGGGACCTGCCCTGGCAACGTCGCCTCCCAGGCGGTTCGCGGTGCAGGGCCTGGAGGTCTTGGACGTGTCGGCGGAAGCGCGGCGTGAGGCGGAAGTGGGCGCCCAACAGGGTGGTGTCGTCGCTCTGCTGACGGAGATAGTCGGTCACGCTCCACCCGGCGCGAGCCCGGTCGGCTTCGTCGAGCATGACCGGACTGAATTGGACCTCTGTCTTCGATTCGGCAACCAGATCGTGCAGGGCGCGGCACTCGGCATCGGTGAGCTGCCAGTAGGTGACGTGCAAGACCCTGCCCAGTGTGACGCTGAGCTTGTCGAGGGTAGCCATCCCCGTGGCGGCGCTGCGTTGGGTCCGACCGAGCCTCATCGCGGCGGCTGAGTCCGCGGACACGGTGACGTTGGCCAGCAGATGCGCCACTTCCTCCAGCCGCTCCACGTCCTCGGGAATGCGGGCGGAAGTGACCGCGGAGATCGGCATACCGAACTGATGGGCCAGGCGGACGAGTTGCCGCAGTTCCGGATGGTGGGCAGGCTCGCCACCAGTGAGACAGATCTCTTCGGCACCTGCTTCCTTCAGTCGGGACAGGCTGCGAGTGTAGAGGGGCAGGGCGAGGTAGCCGTGGGCTCGGTCGGCGCGGAAGCAGAAACCACATGCGATCTTGCAATGGCCGGCGGTGCTGATCAGCGCCGACCGAAACCTCCCACGGCCGGTCCGTGGTGCGGGCGGCGTGGTCACGGTGTGGGTGTTCACTGCAGCCCCGTGCTGTCCCACACGGCGATCTCGACCGTGCTGGTGTAGAACGCGCACATCTGCGGGTCCGGCCGCTCCCCACCGATCAGCAGTTGCTCGTTGCGGGAGGGGCCGCCACAGATCGCCAACGCCGGACAAGTGCCGCACTGCGGCAGAGGTGCCACTTCCTTGGCAATGCCGCCCAGGAGACCTGCGTCGGCCCGGATTTCATCAAGGGTGTGGAGAAACGCAGGCTCGGTGAAGTTGATGTCGCACAGACTGACCCGCTGCCCTGGTAGCAGCGCCGCGTTCAGGGTGCGGTCGCTCTGCATGTGGTCCAGCAACATGGGTCGACGCCGGTCGAGTGCCTGGAAGGCGCGGTCAAGGACGGAGAACATCATTCCGCCGCGGCCCAGGGCGACAAGTCGCGCCTGGTACAGCTCCTTCGACAGGTCGGCCCCGTCGACGATCCACCGACCACCGGTGGGGATGGGGGTGTTGGCGTAGATGAACTTCAGGCCGAGTTCCTCGATGATCCAGGTGACGGTCTCGGCCAGGCGGCCGATGTTCGCCGGGGTCGGGGTGAGATTGCAGCCCACATGGATGCCGTCGATCTCCAGGAGCCGGCGCACGTTGCGGCGGATGCGGTCATCAGCCGCTTGCCCGCCGAGGAGCCGTCGGTGCGCGGAGTTGACGGACGGCGGCCCGTCGATGGAGACGCCGACCCCGTACCGGTAGCGGGCGAAATGCTCGGCCATATCGTCGGTGAGGCGGGCGCCGTTGGTGACGACGGTGCGCCGAACCTGCTTTACGCCGTGTTCGGTTGCGAGCTTGTCGGCGAGGTCGTCGCCGTACTGCATCAGGTCGAAGCGGGTTGTCGGTTCGCCGCCGAACCACTGGACGGCCACCTCGTCTCGGCCGGCGTTGGTCTCGAACAGGTACGTCAGGCCTGCGACGAGGTCGTCCTCGCTCATGTCCGGCTTGCCGGTGTTCGTGTCGACGAAGCAGTAGCTGCATGCCATGTTGCAGCGGTCGGTGAGCACCACACGAAGGCCACTGATCCTGACCGGTGTGGCATCAAGGCCGAGGTTGCTGAGGCGGGAACGGAGTGCCTCACGCGGGTCCGACTGCGGGGTGTCGGGCGTGAAGCCGAGCTCGGAGAGAGCTGTGTGCGTCGCGGTCGGGGGGACCGCGGAGAGGTCAGTGACCTCCCCGCGGTCGAGGTACACGCTCTCCAGCGTGACCGGGTCGAGCAGAGCAGCCTGCCCGTCCCGGTCGTACTGGATGTACTTCCCCCACAGGAGCTGGGAGGAGGCCACCGGAACTACGCGGCTTCCTCGGCGACGATCCCGCGCTCGGTCATCACCTTGCGGACCAGGTCCTCACCCGTGGCCTGCAGCCGTGCCGAGGCCTCCGGGGAGCCACCGTCGGCGAGGACGATGACGCCGGGCAGAGTCGGGTTGGCGGCGATGAACGTGATTCCGGCGGGCTCGGTGGTGACGATCATGATGGCGTTTTCGACCGGGACCCAGTCGGTCTTGTCCTTGACCCCTTCGAGGATCTCGGCCTGCTTGGCCTGGAAGGCGTCACGCTCGCCCATCCAGACCCCTGCCTTGGTCTTCGAGTCGACGACGTCCGCGTAGATCAGGTGGTCGCTCTTGGCTCGGCGAGGTGTCGGCATAGCACTCGTCTCCTGTCGTTGGCGCTGTCTGTCTCGGATCTGGCGTTGCTGTGAGGTCCCGGCAATTCGCTGGGCCTTGTCCATGAGGGCGCTCCCGGGCGATCAAGGTCACCATCCGTCGGCGCCGGGGTCCTCGGTCTCGCACAGCTCGCCGGGACCGGCGGAAGAGACCAGCTAACAGCCGGGTGCAGCGGCTCAGCCATGGAGCAGCTGTTGTTTTCGTGTTGTTTCCTGGCCGACGAGATCCGGCCGCAGAGGCTCCGGTGGGTGCTTGTTTCGCTACCCTGTGAGACGACTTTGGGGGTGTCGATGGCGGGAAGCCAGGCCGCTTCGCGATTAGTTCATCCGCTCAGTTGCGTACGTGCCGCGAAGGGGTGGACGTTCCAGGACGTGGTCGACATCGTTGCCCGAGGGACCAACGGCTCTGCTCGCCGCGACAAGGCATGGCGCTGGGAGAACTGGGGTGTCGAGCCGGACCTGCCGAGCCAACTCGCCATTGCCGAGGAATTGGGCGTCCCCGAGGACCAGGTACGCAGCCAGCGCTGGCCCGCCTGGCTCCCGGACGGCGACCCCATCCGCACAGGTTTCTCGTGGACGGCGCCGGGGACGCTCCAGGCACTGAACGACACATTGGAGCACGCCATCCTCGATCGACGCGCGTTCATGAAATTGAGCGGCCCGACTCTCGTCGGGCTGGCCGAGGAGTGGCTTGCCGTCGAACCGCCGGCGCTGACCGAGGTGCTGTCCGGCGGCCGGGTCGGTGACCACCTGGTCGCGCGGATGGAGGATGGTCTGCCGCGGTTGAGGGAGCTGGAGGCCGCCTGCGGCGGCGAGCGGGCTCGGAAGCTGCTGGACGCCGAACTCGGCATCGTCACCAGGATCCTGGACAGATCCTCGTACTCCGCGGCATCCGGCCGACGCCTCTACCGTCTGGCCGCTGAACTGGGCCGGATCGCGGGCTTCGCCTCATTCGACGCGGGACTGCACTCAGCCGCACAGAGGTACTGGACGACGGGCCTGCGGGCCGCCCACTGCGCCGACGACCCTGCGGTCGCAGCGAACATTCTCAAGTCCATGAGCCTGCAGTGCTACGACCACGGCATGTTCCGCGCGTCCCTCGATCTGGCCCGCACGGCTGTGGACGGCGCCGGGCCGGTCACTGCCAGGGCGCAGGCGATGCTTCTCCTCCGGCAGGCGCGGGCGGAGGCCGCGTGCGGAAACCGGGCGGCCTGCGACCATGTCCTCGCTGCAGCAGAGCGTGCCTACGCCAGATCTGCCGGTTCCGACGGCGAACCGGGATGGACCGCCTACTTCGACGAAGCCGAATTCCACGCCCAGGTCGGAACCTGCCACATCGATCTGGGCAGGCAGGCCGATGCCGGACGCTCCTTCGCCGGCGCACTGGCTCTGATGCCCGAGGCAAAGGCCCGTGACCGCGCGACGTACGTCATCCGCCTGTCGTCCACCCAGCTTGCCTTGGGGGAGGCCGAACACGCGATCAGCCTCCTGCTGTCGGCTGTCGAACTCATCCACGAAGCCCCCTCCCAGCGGAACATCGTGCGCGCGAAGGCCGTCCGAGACCGCCTTCCGTTCGAGAGATCCGACCCCCGGGCCGTGCAACTCGATACCGGCCTCGCCACACTGGTCGCATGACCGATCGCACGCCGCGCCGAGTCGCGCTGATATCCGGCGGCAACCGAGGCCTCGGCCTCGCCATCGCTCGCCGCCTCACCGAGTACGGGCTTCACGTCGTCATCGGCACCCGGGACGAACTCTCTGGACGGGACGCGGTGGAGGCTCTGTCCAAAGAGGGCCACGACGTCCGCTCCCATCAACTCGATGTCACCGACCCAGCAAGCGTCGCCCGTGCAGTAGCAGACGTCGCGAACAGCGCAGGACGACTCGACGTCCTGGTGAACAACGCCGCCGTGGCGATCGATCGAGGCCAGCCCGCCGCCGGGCCGGACTTCGAAAAGGTCCGAGCCACGCTCGACGCCAACCTCGTCGGCGCCTGGCGACTCAGCGCCGCTGCCGTCCGCGAGATGCGCAAGAACGGCTACGGCCGCATCGTCAACATCACCAGCCATCTCGGCTCGCTGAGCAACATGGGCGCGGGCAACGTGGCCTATCGGGTCTCCAAGGCGGGCCTCAACGCCCTGACCGGCATTCTCGCCGCAGAACTCGAAGGAAGCGGCATCCTGGTCAACGCCGTGTCGCCAGGCCGCATGGACACGAGGATGGCCTACGGAGAAACCGACCGCTCAGCCGCGGACGGCGCCGACACACCAGTCTGGCTGGCCACCCTCCCGGACGACGGGCCAACCGGTGGCCTGTTCCACGAGCGTGCGCCGCTGCCCTGGTAGTTCAAAGGCCCCATCATTGCCGCCCCGCGCCTCAGTCCAGCGAGAAGTCGGCCTGGCCGCCCTTGACCCCGGACACGAAGGCGGCCCACTCCTGGCGGTTGAAGATCAGCGCCGGGCCGCTGGGGACCGTCGACTGGCGTACGGCGACACCGCCGTCCGGCAGCGTTTTGATCTCGACGCAGGCGCCGCCGTTCGGGCCGCTCCAGTCCTTGTGCCAACCGTCCTCGCCCAGCTCCAGCGCGGGCATGCCGTTGTAGATGAGGGTCACCGGTACTCCTTGCGTATTCCTTCCAGGAAGACCCTGGTCTGTGCTTCCGACTCGGCCATCTCGGACAGCCTGTCGAGGACCTGCAGGTGCGCGACGACGTCTTCGTCCTCGTCGAGGTAGACGGCGCTCGTGAGGCTTTCGGCGTAGGCGATGTCCGGCAGTTCCGGCTGCGCGAACCGGAAGAAGTGGATAGGGCCGGGGGCGGCGTGCGGACCGGCGGCAAAGGGGAGGTACTGCAGGGCGATCCGGTCGGAGGTGGCGACTTCGAGCAGGTGGTCGATCTGGGCCAGCATGATCTCGGGGCCTGCGGCCGGGCGGCGGAAGACCGCCTCGTCCATGATCGTCATGATGGTGGGTGCACTCGGCCGGTGCAGGAGCTCCTGGCGGGCCATGCGCAGCGCGAGGCGCCGCTCTACTTCGTCGGGGGAGGCCGGCGGCACGCTGACGTTGAGAACGGCACGAGCGTAGACGTCGACCTGGAGGAGGCCGCTGACGAACTGCGGCTCGTAGATCCTGATTTCCTCCGCACTGTTCTCCAGGCTGACGAAGGCGCTGAACCAGCTGGGGAGGGCGTCGCGGTAGCGGTGCCACCAGCCTGGTTTCCTGGCCTCGGTGACCAAGTGGAGGAACTCCGCGGTCTCGTCCGGAGGGACGCCGTATGCCGCGAGAAGGAGCTTCACGTAGGCGGGCTTCAACCCGACATCGCCGTTCTCCAGGCGGCGCACGGTGAGTGCGGAGGCTCCGATCTCGGCGGCTGCCTGCTCGTACGAGGCGCCGGCAGCCTGCCGGAGTGCAGCCAACCGGTTGCCGAGGACCATGCGCAGCACGGTGGGTGCCGGAGGCGGTGCGACAGAGCGGGCGCCGCTCATGACGTGACCTGCTGCTGAACCCTCATGTGGTCGAGTCTGCCACGGAGTTGACTACTCGCCCAGGTCGATACGCTGCGTTCTGAAAAATTCAGAACGACTCTTGCGGACCGATAGTGTGGCGCACATAGTGGTCAGGTGACCCACTTCACTTCGCTCACTTCAAAGGCCCCTTCTGGCACGCGAGTTGTCCAGCGTCGGACGCTTAGAGGCGATCGATGATGACGGGTCTCGCTCACCGGCAGCCTGCGGCTCCGCCGGGTGCCGGACCGCAGGTCGAGGTCTGTGTGCTGCACCGGGCACCGACCACCTTGCCGGACGTCAGGCACTGGGCACGGGCGCAATTCGAGGCCTGGCATGTCCCAGCGGACGCGCTCCAGGAAGCAGAGCTGGTGTTCAGCGAGTTGGTCAGCAATGCCGTCCTGCACGGCTATGGCGATGTGGTCAGCTGTCGGATCGAGGCCGGCGCCGCGGACCTGCGCATCGAGATCCGTGAGCACGTAGTGCGAGAGGGAGCACACACCGCTGCGCCTCCGCCAGACACGCGATCCGAGGACGAACACGGCCGCGGGCTGCTGCTGGTCGAAGCACTCAGCTCCGACTGGGGAGTTGCGCCGACGCTTCCGGGGCCGGACGGCTGCCGCCGTGTATGGGCCCGGATCGGCCTGGCCGACCGGTGACCAGGTCCGTTCCCGCCTACGAATCCACCGTCGGGCGCCAGATCCGACAGAAGCGCCGGGCGCTCGGATTACGGCAGTCGGAACTTGCCGCCGCGATCGGCATCTCCGCTCCGCGGCTGTCTGAGATCGAAACGGGCAAGGTTCTCCCCGAACTCGCCCTGCTCCGGCGCGCGAGAGCCGAACTGGCCGAGCGAGAGCGCATGAAGGACATCCCCGTCGACACGTCGGCCCGCCGAGCCCTCCCACACCCGCTTGCGGTGGTGCGCACCGAGCGCGGGTGGTCTCAGGAGGAGCTGGCTCGCCGCATCGCCGCCCGTATCGGCGGTCCCCGCGAGCGCGGCAAGGTCTGGCGTTGGGAGAACAGGAGCGTCGTACCGGACGAGACCACCCAACGCGCCTTGGCCGTCGAGTTGGGCGTACCCGTGGACCGCCTCTTCTCGCAGCCGTGGCCCACGTGGTTACCTGGCAGGGAGGGCGTCGACGTCGATACGCCGTGGACCACCCCGGCCGCGGTGGCCGCCCTCGACTCGACCGTAGGCGAGGCGCTGGTGGACC
The DNA here is from genome assembly GCA_036015235.1 of Streptomyces sp. NBC_00433. NCBI lineage: Bacteria > Bacillati > Actinomycetota > Actinomycetes > Kitasatosporales > Streptomycetaceae > Streptomyces > Streptomyces sp. NBC_00433. The sequence goes on from CP107926.1 coordinate 5,296,958, forward strand.
GGCGAACATTCCTGACCCTTGGTGCCGAGAGCGCTGCGGTACTGGCGGCGAACTGGCCTGGGGCCGAACACGTCCCTGGGGCCGCTGCAGCGACCCGCGACGGTACGGCCGAGGACCTCGTCGCATCCCTGGAACTGCGCCTCCCGACCCTTCGCTCTTTGGACGACCTCCACGGCGGTGGCGCCGCACGGTCCGTGATCGACGCCGAACTCCGGACCGTCACGGAGGTTCTGAAGCAGGGGGTGCTGCGCGGCTCGGTTGAGCGGCGACTGTTCCAAGTGGCCGGCGAACTCGCACGCATCGCCGGGTGGGCCAGTTTCGACATCGGAATGAAGGCATCCGCGGAGCGCTACTTCGTCACCGGCCTGCGTGCCGCGCATGCCGCCGAGGACCGCGCTCTCGGCGCGAACATCATCAAGTGCACGGCTCTGCTGATGATCGAGTCCGAGCGCGCCCACGACGCCCTCGTCCTGGCCGACGCCGCCCGCCAGGCAACCTGCAGCGCCCCGTCGCGGGTGCAAGCCATGCTCGCGGTACGCCAGGCGAGAATCCACGCCGTACTGCACGACGGCCCGCAGTGCGACGCGCTGCTCGGCCAGGCGGAAGACCTCCTGGACCAGGCGCTCGGTCGTGACGACCATCCCGCGTACGTCAACTACTTCGGCCCGGCCGAACTGACGGCGCAGACCGCCGCATGCCACCTGGTCCTCGGCCGGCACGACGCGAGCACCCGGCTGTTGGAGTCGGCGGTACGTGACCAGCCGCGGTCCCGTGCCCGGGACCTGACCACGTACCGGCTCTGGCAGGCCGAATCCGCCCTGGCGCTGGGAGAAGTGGAGCACGCCTGTGTGCTGCTGGGGGAGACAGCACCCGCCGTCGCAGCCGAGAGCTCGACGCGCAACCGGGCGCGCCTGGCGTCGGTGCGCACGCTCCTGCGGCCGTACGAAGGCACACCCGCGGTGCGGGACCTGGACGAACGGACCCGCGATCTGATCGCATGAAGGCGTGACCACTCCCACCGCACAGCGCGTCGCCGTCGTCACCGGCGCCAACCGGGGCCTGGGACTTGCCATCGCCACCGGTCTGGCGCGGCGGGGCCTCTGCGTCGTCCTGACCGCCCGCAGACTCCCGGACGCGGAGGCCGCTGCCGGGCCGCTCCGGGACGAGGGCCTGCTCGTAGAGGCGGGGGAACTGGACGTCACAGACCCCATCAGCGTCTTCCGGCTCTTCGCCGACGTGGGGCGCGACCTCGGCCGCCTGGACGTCCTGGTCAACAACGCCGGCGTCGCCATCGACCGCAACCGCCGACCTTCCGCCCACGACGTCGGCAAGATCCGGTCCACCTTGGACGCCAACCTCGTCGGCCCCTGGCAGTGCTGCATGGAGGCCGTCCCCCTCATGCGGGAGGGTGGCTATGGACGGATCACCAACGTCAGCAGCCGGATGGGAAGTCTTGCCCTGATGGAGTCGGCGGGCAGCCCGGCCTACCGGGTGTCAAAAGCCGCTCTCAACGCGCTGACCCGCGTCTTCGCCGCTGAGACCGGAGACGAGAACATCCTGGTCAACGCCGTGTCTCCCGGGACGGTCACGACACGCCTCAGCTACGGCTCGGCGAAGCAGACACCGGAGCAGGCGGCAGAGGACCTCCTGTGGCTGAGCGAGCTTCCGGACGACGGCCCGACGGGGGAGTTCTTCCAGGGGCGAGAGCACCTCCCTTGGTAGATGCCGGACCTGCGGCACCCTGCGGAACCCTTTGAACGCATCTGCACCCCGGTGCACACACGAAGCCGACAGCTTCGACCTTGGCGCCGCACGGGGACGGTGATGGTCTGGGGCTGCCGCGCCGACGATCCCCCGTATCGCCGGCGTGGCGTCCACCGTCCACTCCGGCTCAGCGCGTACACATAGGCGCTTGCGGATCGGCGTGGGCCAGCCCCCGACTCCTCTCGGGCAAGGCGCGCTCCCCGACCGGTTGCCGGTTCGCTACTGGTCCCCCGGGCAGGTCGCCGTGATCCCTCAGCGCCAAGGTCTTTCGCCTCTCGCCGCCGCGGTTCCTGCTGCCCCGGAACCCCTGGATCCGGATCGGGCCGACCGACGGCCTGTGAAGGTCGCCGGGCACTCCCCCCGCCAGGCACTGCACCGGCGGCTTGACCACCTGGCGGCTGTCGGGATCGACATGCAGGTCGCCATCCAGACCGAGTGGCTGCTCCCCCAGGAGATCCAGCTGCCGGGAGCGAATGGGAGGGCCGACGCGAGCGACTCTCCTGACCCGCTGGTGGACCTCCTCGTCTGTGTCATCGCCACCTTCGACGAGATCGGGCTGCCGGTGGACTCCGTGAGGACCCGCTCGCACCCCCGGCGGATCGAGACGGCCATGCCGGCCCGCGAGCCGATGACGGCCTGCGACCAGCAGCACCTCTGCAGCCGGGCTCTTGCCGCGATCGGAGGCGACCCGCGCTGGTTCCCGTCCCACGCCGACCCCGGCGCAACCGTTCCGATGGGCGAGATGAGACTGCGCCTGCGCCTGTCGCACGACGACGGAGAGGTGTGCGTCGCAGCTGAGCACGCCATGATCGGGCTGCGCGAAGTGCTGCCCAATCTGGTCCAGCTGTACCTCGCCGGGGACGCCGAACCCGACGCAGGGAAGGACGGCGCGGCATTCGTAAAGGTCAGTCCCGTCAGACTCGGTGCCGACGCAGGGTTGGAAGTCCGCGTATCCGTCCCAGGGGCGGACCCTCACCTGCTGCTCGCTGCACTCATCGCCGGGGTTGTTCACGGTTTCGATCACGAGGACTTCCAGCACTCCGGCAGTGCCCGCACCGAGCTTGGGCCTATCGCCGACCCGAGCGCAGAACGAGATGCCTCCCTTGATCCGCGAGGTGCTGTCGGACACGACCGGTTAGACCACGGACTACCGGCAGCGACTTCGCCCCTTCGCGGTATGCGTTGATGGCCGGCAATGAGGCGACGTACCGGCTCGCTCCCCACCCGGCAGGTCCTGACGGCGAGTTACGGGCAGCACTCGAAGAAGTGCGTATCGGCAGATGGGTCGCCATGCGGGATCTGCTCGCAAAGACCCGCACTCGCTGGGAGTTGCGGACGTCACGGTCCCAGGTCCTGGCAGCCGCGGCAGCTCGGTCGCATGTTGTACGGGAGTGGCTGCTGGACGACCCCAGCGGGGCTGACGCCCTGATGATGCGGGCGCGAGTGGGCACCGAGCGGGTGCTGCGCGCCCACCGTTCCGGGCGGGACGGCACCGCGGAGTTGGCGGTGGAGGCACGGACGGCTGTGTGGGCCGCCGCCAGGGCGGCGCCGGATGACCCGGTGCCGTGGGTGTGCCTGCTGGCGTTGGCGCAGGTGGATCCGCGGCAGCTGGAGCCGGAACACCGGATGCCGGCGCCGGAGGAGATGCTGCCGCCCGGCCCGTGGCGGTTGCTGGCGGAGGTGCAGCGGCGGGATCCGTACAACCGCGAGGCGCATCACCGGGCACTGCAGTTCCTCTTGAACGCGCGGTCGGGAGGGTCGGCGCCGGCCCTGAACTTCGCGCACTGGGTCGGGGGATGGGTGCCGCTGGAGTCTGCCTCGGCCCTGCTCGTACTGCCCCTGTACGCCTATGCCCAGCACTACCGCGACAAGCGGGAGCGCGGCCGGTACGACGCGATCGGGCGGGCGCAGTGGACCCGTGAGCCATTGATCAATGACGTCCAGCGCGCGCTAGTGGGGTGGTTCGAGCGCTCGGTCCCCGCTGAGCGCTCGGTGCTGGACCTGAACCACCTGGCCCACGCCCTGTGGGCGGGCCGCCGCTACGCCGAGGCGGCCGAGGTGTTCGACGCCATCGGCCGGTACGCGACTGCCCAGCCGTGGAGTCTGGTCGCCGCGGAGCCGGGCGATCCGCAATCCGGCGTGGAGGAGTTTCTCAAGGCTCGCCGCCAGTGCCTGGCGGTGGCTGGCCCGGCGCGGGCGGGCCCGCGCACCTCGACCAACTGAACTTCACCGGCGACCCGTTGGGCCGCCGGCTTGTCCTGTCCTTTTTCCTTGGAAGGTTGTGCGATGTCGCATGCTGAACGTGGCGCCGTCGAGTCGGCGCTGGACGATGACCACTTGCTCCGCCAGCTGGGATACGAGCCCGAACTGAGCCGGAGGATGAGCGGCTTCGGCAACTTCGCCATCAGCTTCTCCGTGATCAGCGTTCTGTCCGGGTGCATGACGCTGTACGGGTTCGGGATGGCGACCGGTGGCCCGGCGGTGATGCTGTGGGGCTGGGTGTTCGTCGGGGCGATGGTGATGCTGGTCGGCGCGGCTCTGGCGGAGGTGACCAGCGCGTACCCGACCAGCGGGGCGCTGTTCGACATGGCCAACCGCCTGGGCGGTCCGCGGTGGGGCTGGTACACCGGCTGGCTCAACCTGCTGGGCCTGCTCGGGGCCATCGCCGGTATCGACTACGGCTGCGCCCTGTTCGCGGGCGCTTTCGCCAACCTCCAGTGGGGCTTCATGCCCACGCCGGGGAAGACGATGCTGATCTACCTGGCGATCCTGCTACTGCACGCCATATCGAACCTGTTCGGTGTGCGGCTGGTGACGATCCTCAACTCCGTCAGCGTGTGGTGGCACCTGACCGGCGTCGCGGTGATCGTCGGCGGCCTGGTGCTCGTACCGACCCACCACCAGTCTCCGCACTTCATGTTCACCACGTTCGTCAACGACACCGGGTGGTCGAGCAACTGGTACGTGCTGCTGATCGGACTGCTCCTCGCGCAGTACACCTTCTGCGGCTACGACGCCTCCGCCCACCTGTCGGAGGAGACCACCAAAGCCCAGGTCAGCGCACCACGCGGCATCGTCCACGCGATCGGCTGGTCGTGGATCGCGGGCTTCGTCCTGCTGGCCGGTCTGACCTACGCCATCCAGAGCTACGCCAGGACGCAAGGCACGGCGACCGGTGTGCCGCCGGCGCAGATCTTCCTCGACGCGCTCGGCTCCGGCGGTGCGAAGGCCCTGCTGCTCATCGTGATCGTTGCCCAGCTCTTCTGCGGGAACGCCGAGGTCGCCGCCTGCTCCCGGATGGTCTTCGCGTTCTCCCGCGATGGCGCGCTGCCAGGCTCGTCCATGTGGCGACGGGTCTCGGGCCGCACGGGCACACCGACCCGGGCGGTGTGGCTGGCGGTCGCCGTGGCAGCGGTTCTGGCACTGCCCGCGCTCTACAGCACCGTCGCGTACGGCGCGGTCACCGCGATCAACGTCATCGGCATCACCCCGGCGTACGCCATCCCCATCTACTTGCGTCTGCGCGCCGGGCGCAGGTTCCAGCGCGGTCCGTGGCACCTGGGCAGGTGGAGCAGACTGGTGGGCTGGGCGGCGGTGGTGTGGGTGGCGTTCGTGACGGTGCTGTTCTGCCTGCCGCAGACCAGGCCTGCGGGCCACCTGATAACCCTGTCCTCGTTTAACTACGCCCCTGTCGCCCTTGTCGTCGTCCTGATCCTCGCTGCCGTCTGGTGGCGGACTGCCGGGCAGCGCACCTACGAGGCTGCGCAACTGGCCGGCGGCGAGGAGATGGCCCAGTACGCGGAAGGAATTGTGTGATGGGACCGCTCAGCCAGAAGATTCCGGGCGGCTTGATCACAGCCGACGAGCTCCGAGCGGCGGTCGCCGACGGCGAGGTCGAGACGGTAACGCTTGCCGTTGCGGACATGCAGGGGCGGCTGGTCGGCAAGCGCCACCAGGCTCGCGGTTTCGTCGAACGGTTGCTGACCGGCACCGCGGAGGCGTGCGCGTATCTCCTCGCCACCGACGTCGAGATGCGCCCCCTCCCCGGCTTCGGGGCGGCCTCGTGGGAGACCGGCTACGGCGACATGCGGCTGGTCCCGGACCTCGGCACCCTGCGCCGCCTGCCCTGGCACGGCGGTGGTGCGCTGGTCCTCGCTGACGCCCAGGACTCCCACGGGCAACCGCTGGTCACGGCTCCCCGGCAGGTCCTGCAGGATCAGATCGGCCGGCTTGCCGAGCTGGGACTGACGGCCAAGGTCGGCCTGGAGACCGAATTCACCGTCTACCGCGGCAGCTGCGAGCGGGTCCCGCACACCATGGAGCCGCTCACACCACGGAATCTCGACTACGCCCTTGTCCAGCCACTGGCCGTCGGTGAGTACCTCCACGAGATGGAAGAGCTCCTGACCGAAGGGGGGCTGCCGGTGGAAGCGGTCAAGACCGAGGCCGCACCCGGCCAGGTCGAGATCACCTTCCACTATGGCGAGGCTCTGACGGCGGCAGACAACCACGCCGTGTTCAAGCACACCATTAAGACAGTCACCCCGTGGACGGAGAACAGCGCCACTTTCATGGCCGCCCCGGTCACCGGCGTCGGCAACGGGATGCACATCCACCTCTCGCTCTGGCGCGACGGCGACCGACCCGTCGTCCCGACCGAAGGCGGAGGCCTGTCCGCGACGGGCGCCCACACGGTCGCCGGACTTGTAGAGGGCTTGCCCCGGCTGCTGCCGCTTCTGCTCCCGACGGCAAACTCCTACAAGCGGCTGCGCCCTCACTCGTTCGCACCCACCCGGGCCACTTGGGGATGGGACAACCGCACTTGCGCGGTACGCGTTACCGGCCACGGGAGCGGTCTCCACCTGGAGATCCGTCTTGCGGGAGCCGACGCCAATCCCTACCTCGCCATAGCTGCCGTGCTCGCTGCCTGCCGCTTCGGCATCACCCGCGAACTGCAACCGCCATCCGCGATCACCGGCAACGCCTACACCACCGACTCCCCTGCGCTGGCCTCCACAATCCAACCCGCCGTGGACGCCTTCCGCGACAGCGCGACCGCAGCAGACCTGCTCGGCAAGGAGGTGGTCGCGCATTACGCCACGGCAGCACAGATCGAATGCGATGTGGCCGCGACCCGCGTCACCGACATCGAACGCGACCGGGGGTTCCACGATGCATGACCCTGGAAGCCGGCGCCGGAGGGTGGTCACGACCTCCCGCAGTCGAGGACTTGCTCAAGCGCCCCGACGACGGGCCGACGCGATGCGTACGGTGAGACGCTCCGCCGCCGTGGTGCCGGCAGGCCTAGAGGGTGGACCGCGTGGTTCATCGTTCTGTCGTTTTCGGGCCTCCCGAAGCGGCGGCGGTGCTCACCGGCTACTGGGATGGGACCACAAGCGCGAAACCGTCGCGCGTATCCAGTCCCACCTCGGCGACGTCGAGGAACAACTGCTCCAGCTGACGACCGGCAGATAAAACGGCGGAAGGCGGACACCTCATGACGGAAAAGGCCCATTTAGGTTCTCAGCGGCAGAGCACGGAAAGCGAGCCTGGCAAGACCCGGACCTCGGTGCCGGAAGAGATGCGGCTCGAGTTCCCAGGGGATCGGCGGCTGGAGGCCGGTCACGCGATCACCTTGCGGGCGATGGCCCGTCGGCTTCCCCAACTGGTGGGCCGCGCACTTCAGATGGCCTGGCATGTCGACCGCAACGCGGTGATCGCACTGCTGATCTGTCAGGTGCTGTCCGGGGTGCTGGAAGCGCTCGGGCTGCTGGCCCTGACCGGCACCATCACCGCGGTCATTGCGTCAGGCCACATCGTCGAGCGCCTGCGCCAGGCCGCACCGTCTCTGGTGTTGCTCGCCTCGGCGGCCGGTGTTCGCGCGGTACTCGGCATTGCCGTCGGCGGGCTGTCGACCCGCCTGTCCCCCCGGATATCCCGGGAGGCGGAGCTGCGGCTGCTGGACGCGGCGACCCACGCGGAGCTGGCCGCGTACGACCACCCGGGCTTCAACGACCGCTGGGACGCGGCCGATCGGGGTGTCGAGGTCTCGCAGGACATGCTCAACCAGTCACAGAACATCCTGGCCTCGGCCGCTTCCCTGGTCGCCGCCTCGGCCGTCTTGACCAGCGTCCACCCGGTGCTGCTGCCTTTGCTCGTGCTTGCCGCGCTGCCGCAGGCGGTGGCCGGCGTGAAGGGAGCGCGGCTGACGTATCTGGCGTCGCTGGACACGATGAAGGACCGCCGCCTGCTGGGCATCCTGCGCTGGAACCTGGTCGACAAGCAGAACGCCGACCAGATCCGCTCCGGCACCATGGCCGATTTTCTGCTCGGCCGCTACCGGGCTGCCGGCGCCCGCGTGGACGTCGCCACCGACCGTGCTGCCTGGCGCGCGGCGAAGATGTCGCTCATCGGCAGCCTGGCCGGGGGACTTGCCGCAGGCGTGGTCTGGGCCGCGCTGCTCTTCCTCATCGGCACCGGTCGCATCTCCGTCGCGTCCGCAGGTACCGCCACTTTCGCCCTGCGATCGGTTGCCGTCGGGCTGCACGGCATCGTCGGTTACGGCGCGATCATCTTCCGCACGGGGATGTACCTCGACGACTGGTCGGATTTCCTCGACGAAGCCGGTGGCCACCGCATCAATCGCGGCGAAGTCGTTCCCGCCGGACCGGAGGTCGTACGGGCGAACCGGTTGTCGTACACCTACCCGCACGCCGACAAGCCCGCCCTGGACGGCATCACCCTCGAGGTGCGGCGCGGCGAAGTCCTCGCTCTGGTCGGTGAGAACGGCTCGGGCAAGACCACGTTGAGCAAGCTCCTGTCCGCCCTCTACCTTCCCACCAGCGGCAGCGTCACCTGGGACGGCGCCGACATCCGCGCCTTGGACGCGCACGCGGCCTGGGCTCGCGTCGCGGTCGTACCCCAGGACTACGCAAAGTGGCCGCTGACCGCACGCGACAACATCACCCTCGGCCAGCCGCTCCCGGGGGCCGACAGCACGGTACGGTCAGCGGCCGAGGCCTCCGGCGCCGATGAGGTCGTCACCGCACTGCGCTCGGGACTCGACACGCTGCTGGCCCGCGAGTGGTGGGGCGGCCAGGAACTGTCCGGCGGCCAGTGGCAGCGCATAGCCCTGGCCCGCGCCTTCCACCGGGACGCTGGCCTGCTCGTCCTGGACGAACCCACCGCCGCTCTCGACTCCCGCGCCGAACACCGCATCTTCACCGGCTTGCGCCGTATCGCCGCCGACCACGCCGTCGTCCTGGTCACCCACCGTCTGACGAACGTCGCCGTCGCCGACAAGATCGCCGTCCTCGACCGCGGCCGCATCGTCCAGTACGGCACCTTTACTCAGCTCCGCGACGCTCCTGGACTTTTCCACGACCTGTGGATACTGCAGAACGACCGCGAGCCGACCGTCCCGGCCCAGGACAAGAACGGTGCACGCACTCAGGACGCAGTCCTCTTTTAAACGCCCCCCTCTGCATTCAGCGGCGCTGACGGTTACCGGGCGTGGACGGACCGCCCGGTGGCGGCGTTGCTGAAATGGGTGTGACGCCCGCGGTAGGGCGTGCCGTTGTACTGCGGGCCATAGCGGCCTGGGCTCGGAGACTGGGGACCTGCCGGTGGGCGAGACGCTGGATGCGCCAGGTGAGGACCTGGGCGGGGGATCGCGCGTCGGTCAGCGTGCGTTGGCCAGCCGCTTGTTCGAGGAGCCGTTTGGGGTTGTGGCCGGCGGCCTCGGCGTCGGTCAGGGCGGTGGCGAGCGCTGGCCAGGCGGGATCGCCGAGGATGTGGTCGGCGTGTGCCGGGACGGTCTGGCGGACCTCTTCGGCACGGTTCTCCACGACGGGGCCGAGTGGGCGGCGGGCGGTCAGGGCGGCCAAGGGAGCGCTGGCGGCCTGGTCGTAGGCGGCTTGGAGGTCGGTGAGGGTGCGGCGGGTGGCTTCGACTTGCTGGTTGTGGTGGCGGGCGGAGTGCCAGCGTTGGATGGCGAGCGCGGCGAGGATCGCGGCGTCGAGGAACATCGCCAGTCCGGCGCCGTCGCCGGTGGTGGGTTGCCTGGCTATGGTGCGGATGGCGCCTCGTAGGGCTCGGGCGTGCTGGTGCTCGGCTTGGATACGGGAGCGGCTGGCGCGTTCGAAGTCCAGGGCGGCCTGGCGGAGCTGGGGTCGCAGATGCGCGGGAGCTCGGACGGGGAGGGCGTCAAGGGCTTCGGCAAAGGCGGCGATCTGAGCTTGGGAAGCCGGGTCGTCGTTTCGGTCGAGGTGTTGGGGGATGCGTTCGGTGGCGGCGGTGGCCTGGTGCCAGGGGTCGGGCCGGCGGGGGCCGGTCATTGGGGGTTCGGTGGCGGTGAGGCGGTTGCGGATCTGGGGGTAGGACAGGTCGGGGGCGAGGGTGGAGCCGGAGAACCAGATCGGCTGGCCTGCGGCGTTGGTGTCGCCGTCGAGGGCGACTTTGTAGCCGCGGATGTCGCCGGAGGGGAAGCGCAGGACTTCGACCTTCATGCCGCTGCTGGCCAGGTAGTGGAAGAACTCCTCGGGGCTGGTGGAGACGGCCACGACGGTGCGGATAGTTGCGCGGAGTTGTTCGCGTGGGGTGCGCTGGCGGCCGGTGCGGTGGGCTTTTTCGGTTTCGGCGCGGGTGGGGCGTTTGGCTGCGGTCCCGTCGCCGGGGGTGACGCGGCGCAGTCCGTAGTCGGCTTCGATCTGGCGGGCTTCGGCTTGGGCGCGTTTGTAGGAGTAGGAGTCGCGGGGTTTGGTGCCGTCCTGGCGGACCTTGGTGGCCAGGATGTGGATGTGGTCGTCGGCGTGGCGGACGGCGATCCAGCGGCAGGCGGCGTCGTCGCCTTCGGGTGCGATGCCGGTGGCGTGGACCATGCGGCGGGCGATGTCGGCCCACTGCACGTCGGTGAGCACAGGGTCTTCGGGTGCGGCGCGCACTGAGCAGTGCCAGACAGGCTGGGCGGGCCGTTCGGCGGGGTCGACGGCTTCGACGGGCAGGTCAAGGTAGCCGGCCAGCTGTTTGAAGGTGGCGTCCGGATCGCGGGCGGGGTCCGGGGCCAGGCCGTCGAAGGAGGCGACGAGGTGCGGGTCGGTGTGGGCCTCGTGGCCGCGGCCGGTGCGGTAGAGGTAGCCGATCGCACCGGCGGTGTTGGAGCCTGCTTTGTGGATGGACGGGATCATGCGCGGTCCGCCAGGGTCTGGGCGGCGGCTTCGAGGCGAGCGGTAACGCGGCGGACCTCGGCGAGAGCGGCCTCGGTACCGATGGGGTCGCCGCCGGAGTTGATGGCGCGGGCGATCTGGTTGATGTTGTTGCCGATCCGGGCCAGGTCGGTTCGGGCGGCCATGAGTTCGCGGATGGTGCCGCGCAGGTCGAGCAGGTTCGCCGCGACGCGGTTGATGTCGTGGGCGGTTGCGAGTGATGCCTGTGCCATGAACTTGGCGAGGCTCGCGCCGGTGTGGTCGGCGGCGGCCTTTACTTCGGTGCGTTCGGTGGTGCTGAGGCGGACGCTGACAGCGGTGCGCTGCTTGTTCTGACGCGTACGGGTGCGTCGCTGCGGTCGCGTACGCGATGGGGCTGTCCTTGGTGCGGGGCCGCCCTCGGGCCCGCACCCCGTACCGGTCGCCCCCTGGCGGCCGGTGTCGTGCGCCACCCCCGGGGCGCAGGACCGCGTGCAGGGCGCTCCCCCGACGGGGGAGTGTCCGAACGCACAACTTGCTCCGCTGGTGGCTGGGCTTTTGGTGGTCTCCGTGCCGTTGGGGGAGTGGGCGTAGGCGGTACTGGTCTCGTCGGGGACAGAGCGGGTGCGTGGAGTGGGGACGGCGGGGGTTTCGTTGCGGACGGACATCAGGGCGCTCGTTTCGGCGATGGGGTGTGTGTGGATGGGTCGGACCGGACGCCGCTGCGTCGCCAGCCTCGTGCTGAGGGGTTGGGGCGCTGTCGTTTTTTTCGTCGCGGGCAGCGGGTTCCGTGGCGGAACGGAGTTCTTGTTCCGTGGCGGGACGAGGCGAGGGGCGTACGTTCAGTTTCAGAACACGGCTTCTGTTCAGTTACTGAACGGCCCCGCTGTTCAGTAACTGAACAGGTGAGCTTCCGGCAGGCCGTGTTGAGAGGCCCGTGGGGGTGGTCCGGGGGCTTTCGGGCGGGGGACCGCCGCTTCGGGTGTTGACCGGTTGGGCGGACCAGCTGGGACTGGTCCGCGGGTTGACCTGGGGAGACTTCCGGTCAGTGGCTGTCGCGTTCGCGGCGGAGCGTGGTGATGAGCTGGGTGAGGCGGTCCTCGCTGATGGTGTGGCCGGCGGCGCGGATGGTCTCGCGGACCACGGCGCGGGTGGGGGTTTCGTGCAGGCGGAAGGCGGGGCGGGCGAGGACGAGGAGTTCGTCGAGTTCCGCGCTGGGTGGCCTGCCGATGCGGCGGACCGGGTGGTCGTTTCCGTACCGTGCCGCGGGGAGTTCTGGGCGGGCGTGCTCGATCTCCTGCTCGGGAACGCCCGGAGTCTCGTGTGGATGCTCGACGGTCTCGGCCTGCGTGATGGCACCGGTCGTGGGCGAGGTGTTGTCGGCGCGGGTGATGAGGATGTGGAGGTGGACGGCTCCGGCGAGGGCGAGTGGGGCGATGGTGGACAGGATGCCGACGGTGGTGTCGTCCAGGTGAAGGCCGGTGGCGTGGGTCTGCTGGTTGAGGCGGACGGCGTGGAGGGCGTTGGCCCAGACGCTAGCTGTGGTGGCGGTGGCGAACAGGGTCCAGATATAGAGGCGGGCGCGGAAGGGCGCGTCGCGCAGGACCAGGAGGGCACGGACGCCGTAGGCGATGAAGCCGTCTATGACCAGGGGGAAGAGGTAGGTCAGGGCGGGGCGTATGTGGATGGCGATGGCGATCTGCTGGAGGGCGTCGTAGGAGAGGGTGCAGCCGGCGGCGCCGAGGAGCGCGACGGCTGCGCGGTCCCAGGCGGTTGCCTGGTGGGCTGTGGTGCGGGTGTTCGGGGGCATGCGGGAACTCCGGGGGTGGGTTCTGCTTCCGCGCACGGGCAGGCGTCAGCGGAGAAGCAAGGCGGGGGCGTGACGGCGGGTCCGCGAGGCGACCCGGGGCCGGTTACCAGGCGGTGGTGCGCCTTCTGCGGTCGTGACCGGTGAGGATGACGCGTTCGGTCATCTCGGCGAGGCGGGAGGCGACGCGGTCGCCGACGGCGTCGCGGAGTTCGGCGACGGGCAGGTTGGTGGTGACCAGCGTCGGGAGGAGCTGGTTGTAGCGGTGGTTGACCAGCCGGTAGGTCAGCTCCTCCGTCCACGGGGACTGCTTGGCCGCGCCGAGGTCGTCCAGCAGCAGGAGCGGGCTGCGGGCCAGGCGCCAGAGCTGCTGCTCGGGGTCACTGCCGTGCTGGGGGCGCTGGGCGGCGTAGAGGTCGGCGGCGGTCGTCGCCTCCCACCGCAGCCGGACACCGGCAGCCAGGAGGGTGCGGATCGCGCCGTAGGCCTGGTGGGTCTTGCCGGTGCCGGTGGGGCCTGCGATCAGCAGCGACGGGCCGGTGGCGATACCAGGTGCCCCGCCGGGGCCTGGCCTGCCCGCGTGGGCGATCCCGGTGACCCAGGCGGTGACGCGCGGGTGGTCGGCCAGCGCGTGGCGGTAGCGGGCCGGGATGCGGGCGTCGGCGAGCTGCAGCGCTGCGACCGGTTCCGCTTCCTGGACGACCTCGGCTCGTGGGTCGATGCCCCGGGCAGCCAGGATCGCGGTGATACGGCTCACCGCCCTGGCGGCGGTTCGTGGTTCGCGGGTGGCGGTGGTCACAGGTCACCGCCATAGGCGCTCTCGATGTCGGCGGGGTTGGTCCACGCGCGGTGTGGCGTGCGGGGGTTAGCCTGCGGCGGGGTGGCGTTCATCGCTTCGTTGACCAGGCTCGGCAGGACGCTCGGGCTCAGCCCCTTGGCCCGGAGCCGGTCCAGTCCGGCACGGATGTGGTCGGCGGCGATGTCTTCGCCCAGGAGCTGATGGACTTCCCGGCCGAGGTGCCCGAGGACTTTCTCCGGCGGGCGGCGCGCGCACGCCGCGACGTACTCGCCGATGAGCTGCTTCGCCGAGACGGTGGGGCTGGGCGCGGGGGCGCTCGCGCCCCCCGAAGGGATTGATCCTAGATCCAGGATCCTAGGTCCTAGATCCGGACCCTGAGGGCTCACCGCGGCCTCAGTGAGTCCTCCGTGAGCCCTCGGTGAGGGCTCCACGAGCCGGGCCTGACCTGCGGGTTCGTGATTCGGTGAGGGCTCGTGCGTCTGCCGCGAGTCCTCGGCGAGGACTCCGTGAGGGCTCACCGACTCCTCACGGAGGACTCGCCGACCCTGCCGTGACGGCTCACTGCTCCCGGCGGCCTCGTGGCGGGGGCAGGCGGGTGCGCGGACTCCACTGGGGCGGTTGATCTTCTGGTGGCGGTGCCAGGTGACGATGTGCAGGTACTGCTTTCCGTCGTCGCCGTCGTAGCGGCAGACGAGGTCGGCGGCGGCGAGCTGGGTGAGGTCGTCCTCGACGCCGAGGGGGCCGTGGTCGGGGCGCAGGGACCACAGCAGTCCGGCGATGACGGCGGGTTGGTCGCGGAAGCGGCCGTGGTCGTCGGTCTGGGTGAGCAGGCCGAAGAAGGTCCGCTCGGCGGACAGGGACACCGCGGCCAGGGACTCCGAGGCGAAGGCTTCGGGCTTGATGGTGCGTATCCGGGCCATGCCTCAGCACCCCGCCTTCGGGTCGGGCTGCGGGGACGGGGGTGCGGATACGGCCAGCGGGGCCGTACGCTGGTTCACAGAAGTTCCTCTCCTGGTGGGCTTCGGGACGGCAATCCCGGGGCCGAATGCCGGTCGTGGTCGTTCAGGGATGGGCGGTCTTCGAGGGTTCTGCTTCAGCCCCCGGCGTGTCAGCGCCGGGGGCTTTGTCGCGCTTGGGGGGTCGGTGGGCAGGGTGGGGGATGGTAAGACAATACCACATCTCTGCGGATCGCAGCAACTACTTGCAATCGGCAGAACGGCGTGTATCCTAGTAGTCTCCCTGCGGATTGCAGTGAGGTACTACGAACGGAAGGATGTGCTGGTGGGCGACAACGAGGAGGACCTGCCAGGCCCGAGCATCAACCAACTCGCCGGCGAGGAGAACGTCGCGGTGCGCATCAAGCTCGAACGGGACTCCCGCGGCTGGAGCACCAACGCCCTGTCCGACCGCCTCAACGCCGCCGGCTACGAGATGAACCCCTCCGCCGTATGGCGGATCGAGAACGGCCAGCGCCGGGTCACCGTCGACGACGCCCTCGGCTTCGCCGAGGTCTTCGGCATTTCCCTGGCCAACCTCGTCGGCCCCCCGAGACTCGCCGCCCACGCCCGCGCGACGGAGCTCGTCGAGGACATCAGACGCGCCTATCGCGCCTCCCACATGGCCAACCTCGCCGCCGCCCAGGCCCGCGACGCCCTCGACGCCTACCTCGACGAACACCCCGACGTCCGCGAAGAAGCCGAAGCCGCCGCGTCCCTCGCCGTCGCCGAAGAACTCATCGGCCTGCCCCAGCCGTACCAACTGCACAACCGCCCCAGCCCCAACCAGAAGGACACCGAATAGCCCCGCCTCGAAGCCCCCGCACCGCACCGCCCATCCCTGAGCACCACACCGGCGAGCCGACGGAGTTGCCGCTCCCCACGCCGCCAGAAGAGGACACCCCGTGCGTCACCCCGCCATGCCCGCGACCTCCGCTGCCCGCGCCCGCGCGGAGGAGGCGACCGCCCATGCCTGAACGCCCCCAGCACGAGGCCCCAGTGCCCCGGCTCTACCGCCCCGAGGAGATAGCCGACGTCCTCGGCTGTTCCGCCTGGTGGGTCCAGGACCGGGCCCGCCGACGCCTCATCCCCTTCACCCGGGTCGGCCGCGCGTACCGCTTCACCGCCGAGCACCTCGCCGAGATCATCCGCCTCAACGAGGAGCGACCGGCGCGGATGCCGGAGCCCGAGGTGGCCACGCGGAGGCCGGTTCCCCGGCCATCCGCTTCCACGGCTGCCCATCCGGCCCAGGCGGAGCGCCTTCGCGCGCGTTCTCCCCGTCGGCTGCGCCGCGACCAGTTCGATACGGCCGCGTAGAGCGACACTGGAGAGGAGGACCCATGGGTTTCGCGGAGAAGCGGGGAAGCTACTGGCGCGGCCGGTTCAAGACCGCGCCAGGCAAGCACGGCACGGTCGTCGACGCGGCGGGCGCGGTGGTCAAGTTCCCGACCAAGCGGGAAGCAAAACGGGCTGCGGACGAGGCGGAGTTCGGGTTCCGGCGCGGCAAGTGGCGCGATCCGGGGCTCGGCCAGGAGACGTTCGGCGAGTACGCCAGCCGGTGGTACGCCGCCCAGGACCTGGCCGCTTCGACCATGCAGAACTACCGGCGCCACATCGAGGAGCACCTGCTCCCTGACTTCGAGGACAAAGCACTCGGCGGCATCCTCCGGACCGACGTCGCGCTGTGGGAGAAGAAGGAGAAGGCGCTGTACGCCGCCACCAGCGTGAAGACCTGGCGGGCGGTGCTCCACCTCATCCTGGCCGACGCCGTCGATGAGGGCCTTATCGAGGCCAACCCGGCCACGACACGGCGCGGGCGGGGCAAGCGTGCCGGCCGCTCCCGCAACCGCGGGCCGGAAAAGGTCATCACCGATCCGCTCGGCGCCCTGCTCATCGCCGAGCGGGCCGCCCTCCTGTCCGGGCGCGACGACGAGTTCGTCGCCGTGGTCCTCATGGCCTTCACCGGCATGCGCTGGGGCGAAGTCGTCGGTCTGGAGACCGGCTTCGTACGCCCCGGCGCCATCCGCGTCGAGTGGCAGCTGTACCAGCTCGACGACGGCGAAATGGTGCGCTGCCCGCCCAAGGACGACAGCTACCGCACCATCGACCTGCCGCCCTGGCTGAGGGCACTGCTGGCCGACCACATTGCCCGGACCAAGCCGACCCCGTGCTCCTGCCACGACAAGACGTACGTCTTCCGAGGGCAGCGGGCGGCACGCACCGGAGGCCACCACGGCGCGAAGCTCGTCGACGTCGCCCGGCGGGCCGGTACGTCCGCCGGCACCGTGTCCAACGTCCTCAACCACCCGGACCGGGTCACCGAGGCCACCCGCATCCGCGTGCAGAAGGCCATCGCTGACCTCGGCTTCGTACGTGGCGGCACCATCGTCGGACACACCCCGCACTGGCGCCGCAGCAGCTTCGCCACGTGGCTGTTCATCCCGGCCGTCTCGGGGTCGTACCGGTCGAGGGGTGGGTCCCGACCTGTGCCTCTCATCGGCGAGCCCTGGCCAGGAATCCCGGTACGGGGACGCAACGCCGAGGGCCGAGCCGATACCTGCTGGGCGCCGATCGCCAAGGGGCTCACTCCTCACGGCCTGCGGCACACCCACCGGACGGTGATGGAGGGCCTGGGCACGGAAAAGGTCCTCATGGACGACCGCATGGGCCACTTCGACGGCTCGGTCTCGGCACGGTACGCCCACGTCACCCCTGCCATGCGCCAGCGGCTGACGGCCGGCCTCACCGCGCAGTGGGAAGCGGCGCTCGACGCCCGGCTGAGCATGCACCCCACCTCACCGGTCGACACGCTCAACAGGCTCCTGCACGCACGAGCCGCGAGCGGGTAAAGAAAGTCGTCGAAGACGGCGGTCGCAGACGCATGGCCTACGCGCCTGCGGCCGCCTGTCGACGCCAAGGTGTAAGTGGTGCAGCTCCCTTTACAGGAGCGCCTCTCGGGCTAGTTGTCCGGTTTTCGGCCTTGGGCCGTTGTGGCAGTGGAACTATGGAGGCCTATCGAGACCTGCCTGGAAGAGGTATTCGTGCACGCTCAGGAGACCACGTTCAAGAACCTCGTCCAGGGCGAGAAGCAGTACCAAGTGCCGCTGTACCAACGCACCTACAGTTGGGAACGGGAGCATCTGCAGCAGCTCTGGGACGACGTGCTGGAGCTGGTCGAGGACCAGTCGGAGGGGAGAACTCCGACGGCGCACTTCCTCGGCTCCGTGGTGCTGGCACCTGGTCGGATCACTGCGGGAGGGATGCAGCGCTGGCTCGTTGTCGACGGGCAGCAGCGGCTGACCACCCTGATGCTGGCGTTCACGGCCTTGCGTGACTGCCACCGTGCGCGCGGAGCGGAGCAGAGAGCCGACCGCATTCATGACTTGGTCCTGGTCAACAAGTACCGAAGCGGTGATGACCACTACCGGCTACTGCCCACGCAAGCGGACCGTGACGCGTTCATCGGCTGTATCGAGACCTGGCCCAAGGCGGGCGGGCCCGGCAACGTGGGCGCCGCCTATCGCTTCTTCCTGTCGGCACTGACCGACGGGGAGGAGAACGGAGGCGAGGCGTGGACGGATGTGGTGGAGGCCGTCTTGGGCGGTCTGTTGTCGGTCGTCGAGATCACCGCGGCCGAGGGCGACAACGTTTATCGGATTTTCGAGTCGATCAACAACACCGGTGTGGGACTCAGCCAGAGCGACCTGCTGCGCAACTACGTCTTCATGTGTCTGCCGACGCGCGGCGAGTGGGTCTACCGCAATCGCTGGCTGCCGATGCAGGAACTTCTCGGTCCTGCCAACCTCGAACTGCTCGTGTGGCTGGACCTGGTCGTCGGCGGCAACAGTCGTGCCAAGCAGAGCGAGATCTACCGCGACCAGAAGAGGCGCCTGGAACCCATCAGCACGGACGAAGCCGCACTCGAGAAGGAGATCACGGCCCTCGCGCAACGCGCCGAACGCCTCGTGCGCATCCTGCAGCCCGAGCGGGAACCGGACCCGGATCTGCGCGAAGTCCTTGAGCGTCTCTCCCGCTGGGGAGGCCAGACGCACTACCCGCTGGCGCTTCAACTCCTCGACCGCGTGGACGCGGGCCAGACTGCGCCCAGCCAGGCAGCCCAAGCGCTCGCCTATTCCGAGAGCTACATGGTGCGACGGCTGTTGGCCGGCCAGTCCACGATGGGCAGCAACCGCGTGTTCATGGAGATCCCCAAGGAGTTGGAGAAGGACAACGACCCTGGGGAGGCCGTCCGCCGCTTCTTGTCGAAGAACAAGACCGGGGCACGGGTCTGGCCCGACGACGACGCCGTCCGCAAGGCGATTCGCTTGCGGCCCTTCTACAAGTCGGGTCGCAGCAACCAGCGCTTCCACGTACTGCGCAGGCTGGAGGAGAGTTACGGGGGAAGCGAACCGGTTGACTACGCCAAAGCAGATCTCACGGTGGAGCATGTGCTCCCGCAGAGCCCCGCTCACCAGTGGCTGGACCTGCTTGCGGAGGAGACCGATGACAGGCAGACCCCGGAAGAGCTCCACGCGTCGCTCGTCCACACACTGGGCAATCTGACCCTTTCGGCGGACAACGCGAAGCTGTCCAATCACCCGTTCCGCCGCAAGCAGGAGATCTTGGACTGCAGCGCCCTGCGCATGAACCAGGCCATCGCCGAACAGGAGCGGTGGGGTCAAAGGGAGATCCTGGCTCGCGCCGACGAACTCGCTGACCGGGCAGTGAGGCTGTGGCCCGGGCCGGTCACCGGGACGATCCCCGCGGACGACGAGTGGACCGGCTGGAAGGAGCTGCGCGCTGCTCTCCTTGCCATGCCGGCCGGCACGTGGACGACGTACGGCGATCTTGCCGCACTCATCGGTACCCATGCCGTTCCGGTCGGCCAGCACTTGGCCACGAAGGGCGGACTTCACGGCGCCTACCGAGTGCTGACAGCGGACGGACGAGTTGCAGCCGGCTTTCGATGGCTGGACGGAACGAAGTCCGGAGATGCCCGCACGAGCCTGGAAGCGGAGGGCGTCCCCTTCGACGAAGCCGGCCGGGCTCGACGCTCTCATCGGTTGACCACCTCAGACTTGGCGACCCTCACGGGCAAGGACCTCGACGAGGAGTCCGTGCCTTCCGCTCCCGGGAGCGACGCGGGGCAGCAGTCGGCAGCTGCCCGCTTCGAGACGCAGCTGCGCGACAACCAGACAAGCGAGACCGTGGACGGCGTCCTGGAGGCGCTGCGTTTCTGGGAACAGCAGGGTGGCCACCTCGCTTACGGGCGCGCAGCCGAGACGAGCTGTTTCCCCACAGCCCCGCTCAGCGGTACGTCAGGTGTCCGTATGACATGGCCGCTGGGGATCTACCCGGTGTCCGGCACGGTAGAGGTCGTCTTCCAGTATCTGAAGCGGCGTCCGCCCTTCGACGACGAGCCGCCGCGGCGCGAGCTGCTGAGCCGGCTCAACGCGATTGCCGGAGTCGAGCTGGCAGAGGCCAAATTGGACCTGCGTCCGTCCTTCCCCCTGGAGGTCTTCGCGACGCACAGCGGTGAGCTCTGTGCGGTGCTGGAGTGGTTCGCGCACACCGTTGCGCAAGCTCAGGTGACGAGCGGGCCACCTCCTGACGCTACCTAGCTGTTCGGGGTCGTCGCAGGACGGACTCACCAGATCCGGCGGGATTCAGAACCGCGACACTACCCCAAGGCTGTCAAATCGGCTCCAACCGAGGGCGCTTGCGGCATAATCGTGGTGCTTACCTATCCGTCGGTTCCCTGCATCCACCGCCCCAAGGGGCACTGATGAGGGAGTCCGCCATGGAACCGATTTCACTCCTGTTGATCGTGGTCATTATGTTGATCGCGCGAGGCAGGTGAGACCTTCGGAGGTTGAGCGCCGAGGGCTCCTGAGGGGGCCCTCGGTCATGTCCGAGGCCAAGAGCTTTCGGGATGGGAAGATCCTCCGCATGGGGCATGGCCTCGGTGCATACTCACCCAGCAGCTGGGAGGGGACTCCCAACGACTGCCGCCATTGTTCTCGACGGTGGTCGGCTACCGGCCATTACAACCGGCGCAGGAGCACTCTCGATGGTGTGCGAGACAGGGGCGAGCTGCATTCTGAGATCCGCGGCAGATGCCTTCGAGCCGGGCTACGCGCCTTGGATCCTCACCGATGCCTCCGCCAGCGACGGAGGGTCGCGTCCACGACTCCAGCCTCACGGTCGCCGCCGGTTCATCGGCACAGGCCACTCAGCTGGTCCCGAAGCTCGACGTCCTGGTGCTGGAATAGCCCCATGACAGCGATCACGGACCTGGTCATCGTCGGCGGAGGGCCGGCCGGCTGCGCGGCTGCGGTGATGGCCGCGAGCGTCGGCATGCGGTCGATCCTGATCGAGCCGGACGCCTTGTGCGCCAAGCTCCAGCACATCGCCGCGATCAACAATGTCGTGGGCGGCCATACCGGCGGGCCGGAACTGGCTGCAGCTATTGCGGAGGACGTCGCTCGCGCCGAGCTGTGCGAGGTGGACCTCGGCGCGCGGGCGACCGAGGTCTGTGCTTACGACGACCACGTGGCGGTCACGACGGACACTGGCCGCACCGTCAGCGCCTCTTACGCTGTCGTGGCCACCGGCGTGGGCCCGGTCTCCGTCTCGGCCGCCGCCTGGCTGACGGTTGCAAGCGACTCTGACCTGCCCACCCTCTGGGGCGCGGAAGCCCGCGAGACGGCTGCCGGTTCCCTCCTCGTGCTGGGCGCAGACCGTCCCCTCGGCACGTTCCTCCGTGCCCACCCCGCACTCGACACGACGGTCCTTGTCGCGTATCCGCCGGAGGACGACTACAAGATCGACGAAGTACGCGAGGACGCCCGCGTCATCCCGCTGCCGGTCACCCGCCTGTCGGTCCAGGTGGGCGGTGCTTCGGCGTTCTCCGCTGAGTGGCTCGGCCGAGACGGCCGCCGCGGTGCGGGGACTGCCGACGCTGCCTACCTCAACCTGGGGAGCGCCCCCAGGCCACCGCAAGGCGCCCTGGTGCCCGACAGCACCGGCTACTGCCCGCCGGACCGCCAGCACCCGCGCATCCTCACCGCCGGTGACCTGCGCTCCTCCCGCTACCAGCGCATCATGCCCGCTACCGGCTCCGGGAGCGAGGCCGCCCTGGGGGCGTACTACGGCCTGCGGGGTGTGGGGTCTGCGTAACGTGCGGCATCCGAACGAGAAGCGCTGGAACCCGCCCTGTCACGAGCCGTGAGGGTCGTCCCGTGACCTCAGAGAGGCGCGCTGTCGTCGTTGGAGCCGGTGTGGTCGGACTGACCACGGCGGTGCTGCTCGCCGAGAGCGGCTGGCGAATTCATGTGGTCTGCGATCGGCTTCCCGGGGCCACATCACTTGCTGCGGGGGCGATGTGGGGACCGTACCTGGTAGAACCGAAGGACCAGGTCGATCACTGGAGTCAACGGTCGCGGGAAATCTTCGGGACATTGAGCGAGGACTCGGCCACAGGGGTGCGGCTCACCAGCGGCATCGAAGCCTCCCGCACAGCCGAAACCGCGCCGGACTGGGCTACAACGCTGCCTGGCTTCCGTCCGTGCAAGCCGGCCGAACTCCCCAGTGGATTCACCGCCGGTTACCGGTTCACGGTGCCCCTCATCGACATGCCGGTCTACCTTGCCTACCTCCAGCAGCGCCTGCGCAGGGCCGGAGGAACCGTTGAGCAGCGAACCCTCGGCTACCTCGCCGAAGCCGGTCCGTCCTCGGCGATCATCAACTGCACGGGCCTCGGCTCCCGCGCTCTCGTACCGGACCCCGACCTGCGTCCGATCCGCGGACAGCACGTCGTCGTCTCGAACCCCGGCTTGACCGAGTTCTTCTCCGAGGACACCGGCACGTCGCCGGACCTCCTGTGCATCTATCCGCACCGCGACACCGTCGTTCTCGGCGGCACGGCGATCGACGGTGAGGGCGGCTTGGGACCGGACGAGGAGGCAGCGTCGGCGATCCTGCGCAGGTGCGCCGAGGTCGAGCCGCGGTTGGCAGAGGCGCGGGTTCTCGGCGGCCGCGTCGGAGCCAGGCCCACCCGGAGCAAGGTGCGAGTCGAGGCTGATCGGCTGGCGGACGGGACGTTGGTGGTACACAACTACGGCCACGGCGGCGCGGGCGTCACGCTGTCCTGGGGGTGCGCCGAGACCGTTCTGACCCTGCTCGGTGAGCGGTGACGAGAGGCCACGAGCCGCTCAGGAGCGCGGTGGACGATGCTGCGTCCGTTCGCCGTTACGGTCCAAAGGAGCGCACCCCCGTGCTCCGCCGTCGAGCAGGGAGTTGCCTATGAACGAGTCGTTGGGCGAGCGACCGAAGCCGTTCCTGTACGTCGTGGTGTGCGCGGCGGGTGTCGCGGGGGACGTGGGCACGCTGATCACCATGGCGCAGGGCCGCGGCTGGGGCGTTGGGGTGGTTGCGACACCACAGGGGCTCGGTTTCATTGATGCCGCGGCCGTCGAGGCGCAGACGGGTTACCCGATCAGGTCTGCGTGGCGGTTGCCCGGCGACCCGCGGCCGCTACCGCCTGCGGACGCCATCGCCGTTGTGCCGGCGACTTTCAACACGATCAACAAATGGGCTGCCGGGGTCTCCGACACGCTGGCGTTGGGCATTCTCTGCGAGGCGTACGGCCTTGGCATTCCGACGGCTGTGCTGCCGTACGTGAACTCGGCCATGGCCGCCCACCCCGCTTACCAGGAGAGCCTGGCCCGGCTGCGGGGGATGGGCGTCATGGTCAGTTCCCGCGAGCCACATCCGCCGAAGGCCGGCGGGGGCGCTGATCGGTTCCGCTGGGAGGAAGCGCTGGAACTGCTCGGCCCAGCTGTGGACGCGCGGCGGTGAGCACCCTTTCCGGGCGAGTGAGCGTTCTCCTCGCTTCGGAGTGTGAGGGCCAGCGGTCGCTCGCCGAGCAGACGGAGATTGCGCAGATCCGAGTCGATGCCGCACCGCATGTGCTGGACGTCAGCCGCATCCGTACTACGTGTCCGACGCCACGACCGCGGACGTCGTCGACCGCCTGGGCCGTATCACCGACGCCCGGGCCGGGCCGAGAAGATCGGCGCCCGGCTGTGGGAGGCGCTCACCAGCGGTCGGCTGAGCGTGCGCAGCCACTCCTTCTCATGCGCTCCGCTGCCGTACACCGATACGCCGGGGCGATCTGCTTCCGGCCCTGACCGGCCTGGTGGCTTCGGGCTGCGCAGAACGCCCCGAGCCACCAGCGCCCGGTCAGGGTCACGGTCAGGGCGTCAAGCGATGCAGGTCGCGAGGGAACAAGGTGGTGCGGCGGATGTTGTCGGCGCCGGTCAGGCGGGCCGTCCAGCGTTCCAGGCCGAGGGCGAAGCCGCCGTGTGGG
Organism: Streptomyces sp. NBC_00433; assembly: GCA_036015235.1. Lineage (NCBI taxonomy): Bacteria > Bacillati > Actinomycetota > Actinomycetes > Kitasatosporales > Streptomycetaceae > Streptomyces > Streptomyces sp. NBC_00433. The sequence goes on from CP107926.1 coordinate 5,320,875, forward strand.
GGCATCCCGTGCGCGAAGGCGGACAGGTAGCTCTCGTACGGCTCCGCGGGCTCGCCGCGCGCGGCCAACGCGGCCACGTAGTCCTCGTAACGGTGCAGCCGCTGCCCGCCGGTGACCAGTTCCAGGCCGCGGAAGAGCAGGTCGAAGCTGTTGGAGTACGCGGGCCGGTCCGGGTCCGGATGGGTGTAGAAGGGGCGCTTGGCCATCGGGTAGCCGGTCACGAACAGCAACTCGCTGCCGTGCTCGCGCAGCGCCCATTCGCTGAGGAAGCGTTCGTGTGCCGGTGCGAGGTCGGGCTCGTCCACACCGAGCATCTTCATCGCGTCGGCGAAGTGGATCTGCGGGATCTCCGCGGGCACCTCAGGGAGCTTCAACTCCAACCGCTCCACGGCCTCGGCGGACCGCTCCTCGATGCTCTCGACCATGCCGGCAATGGCTTCCCGCACCACGGCCATCACGTCGCGGTGGTCGGTGATGAACCCCAGCTCGGCGTCGAGGCTGGTGTATTGGGCCAGGTGGCGGGCGGTGTCGTGCGGCTCGGCGCGGAAGACCGGGCCGGTCTCGTAGACCCGCTCGAAAACCCCGACCATGGCCTGCTTGAAGAACTGCGGGGACTGCGCGAGATAGGCGGGGCGGCCGAACCAGTCCAGAGCGAAGACGTTCGCACCGGACTCCGTTGCCGAGGAGACGACCTTCGGCGTGTGGATCTCGGTGAAGGAGAGTGCGTCCAGTGTGGCCCGGAATCCCGCCACCGAGGCGGCGGAGAGCTGGAACGGCGCCTTGAGCTGCGGATGGCGCAGGGCCCCGGGTGCGTGGTCGAGGATGGTGGGCAGTCCTGCGGACACCGCGGGGCGGTACAGGTCGAACGGCGGGGCTTGGGCGAGCGAGGACAGCGGCTCGATCTGCGGCGAGGTCAGCTCGATCCCGCCGGGCGCCTGCGCGTTGGCGGTGACCGTGCCGCGTACCCGCAGCACGGTCTCTTCGGGGACGTCACCATCGGGCGTGGTCAAGACGACCTGGGCCAGCCCGGAGCGGTCCCGCAGGACCAGGAAGGTGACGGATTTCAGTTCACGGCGGCGGTGCAGCCAGCCGGAGACTTCGACGGTTTCGCCTACGTGCGCCGGCAGCTCGGCCGCCAGGACGCGGTTCGTCGTGCGGATCATCGCGGCCCTCCAAGGGGCGTCGTGGTGATCCCTTCTGGGTGCGGGCGAGAAGGGCAACTCGCGGTGCCACCGCACCTTCGCCGCCACGCGCAGCGTGACGGCCTCGTTCCTGCCCGGTCACGGGGGCAAACCGGCGGGGCATGGGGCCTTCGGCCGTTCCTCCCCGCGCTCGGGAGTGTCTTCGCCCCAGGTCGCGAGGCTGCCTTCTCAGCTACCGGCAGCTCTCTCGGCTCGCGTGGGCCTGCGGTTACTCGTCTCCGTCTACGCGTTACGGCCGAGAATACGGGGGCTACTGCGTGTCAGCAACGAGATACCCTGCGGGTCACCGGGCGGAGAGATCGAGCCGGCCGGCGGACCTGCTGCAGCCGGGTCGCCGCAACCTCGACATTCAGTCCAGAAAGAGGTCCGCCTGGTCGGTCGCCCTTCATCGCTGGACACGCTCAGCAGCTACGAGTCGAGCGGCGTACGGGCTGATGGGATGACGTCTACGACGAAGGCCTGAAGCCAGACCGGCATTCGTCCTCCAGGCCGCCGAGACCGACGCCCCCTTCGACCAGAGCCATGGGTCTTCCCCCGCTCGGTTGCCGTCCGTGGTACTGGACGACGGCTCGTACGGCCGGGTGCCGTTCGTCATCTCCGGCTGCCTTCGTAGCCCACGCCGGCCCGAGGCCCATGCCTGCGCGCTGATCAGATCTGCTCGCCGGGGATATCCAGGTACTCCGTGCGGAGGATGTCCAGAATCGGGTGGTCGGCGGCGAGTTCGGTGTTGTCGATGCGGGCGATGGCTCGGACGCCGATGGCGGCGTTGGTGGCGAAGGCCGCTTGCATCGTGCTCAGGCCGGACAGGGTGACGGGAATGTCGATGTGCTGGTAGGCGTCCTGCAGGAGCAGCATGGTGATGCCTGGGAGTGCTGCGGCGGTCGGCCAGATGATGCGGCCGTCGTAGAAGCCGATGTTCCACGTGACGCCTTCGCTGATGACGCCGTCCTCGTCCACGAAGAGGGCATCATCGAAGCCGTGGAGCTGTGCGGTCCTTCGTTGGTGAAGGGAGGCGAAGAGCCCCACGCTCTTCACATGGGGCACTTCGCGCCGGTAGACCCTCGACTGGACTGACAATGGCGGCAGTGGCAAGACCCCGGCCGACCGTTGGGTCACAAGGATGCGCGGATTGTCGGCACGGCTGGGATGGCCGAGATCGGTCTCGGGGTCGAAGACAGTGACCCGAATGGTCGCTGCCCCAACCCTCGGCGCGACGCGGCGAACGAGGCTCCGGATGTGCTCCAGGTCGAGGTCGACCCCGAACAGGATTCGGCTGTCCCTGGTGAGCCGCTCCAAGTGCAGTGCCAGGCCCCGAACGCGTCCGTCGTCCACCCGCAGGCTCGTGAACGAACCGTAGTTGGTCAGGGCGAGAGCCTGGAGTTCGTACACGGTGACGGGACGTCCGTCGAGTTCGGCCATGGGCGAAGCATGACAGTCAGGTTGGCGACCGCATTTCCAGGAGGCAACCGTCGTCAAGCTGGATGCGGGCGAGTAGCCGGGCAGGGCGGGAATTGGCCTGCTAAGGCAGGATGAGGCCTTCGACCACTGCGGGAGGGCCGGGGATGGGTTACGAGCTGCAGGCGGTGATCGCGGAGGAGCTGCTGCTGCGTGCTGCCGTACGGGACCTTCCCGGTGCCGGGGTGGCGTCTCTTGGCCAGGGCCTGTCGCTGATGGTGATAACGGACCAGCTGTTCGACGCCGTCACGGACGGCGGCTCCGTCGGGGCTTTGGGATTCTGGCGACTGCCGAGAGGTTTCGAAGTGACGCTTGCGGAGTGGTCGACCGCAGGGCCGGTCGCCTATGTGGAAGCGGAGTTCTTCGGCGGTGATGGTGAGCAACGAGCCGCAGTGTGGGCTGGTGGGGCCAGGGTGCTGGGACCGCTGCACACGCCGCCGGGTCGGCCCTTCCCCTCTGCCGGCAGCCCGATCTCACAGGCGCTTCGACGGTTGGGCGCTGTGAGGCGCGCGGACGGGGACGAGTTTTTGGCCGTGGGTCTGGACCGCCATCGATTCAGCGAAGACTGGATTGATGGCGCTGGCCGTCAGGGTCCGCGCTGAGACGTCGACGGTTTCGGGGAGAGTCGGCGCCTATGTGATGGCGGTGGCCGTCGAGCTGGTGGGGGCGGCGTTTGCACCGCGAGCAACTCGGTCCTCGTCGCAGTCGCGGTTCCGTCGCGGACGATGTTGAAGTGTCCGCCCGGCGGGTTAGCGTGGTCCGGTGACTCAGCTCGTCTTGGCTGCCCAGAGCTTCGTGAACTTCCGGGACTACAAGTTCCCGGGACACGGTCATCGATGGGCCGACGTGAAGTCCTTCCGGATCCTCTCGGGTGCCAAGGACGATGAGCTGCTGGGTCTGCTGGTCGCCGACGAGCAGTTCCGCGATGACTACGCCGGGGGCGGCACCGATGCGGCCGGGCAGTGCCATGGGCCGTACTGGCAGCGTCACATCACCGCAGGTGCCTTCCAGGAGGTGGGCAGCGCTGAGGCCGCAGGCGCGATCCGTCGCTGGGCCGACCAGCATGGTGCGCTTCCCGAAGCCTTGGAAGCGGTGATGGCCGCGGAGGTGTACGCGGTGCTCGCGGCGGCCGCCAGGTGCTTCGTCCTGCCGGATCTGGGCAGGACCGCGTTTCACGACTGGGGCGGGGTGCATACCGAGTTCCATGAATACGTCGTGATCGACCGCGAGCGGGCGTCCTTGGCGCTGATCGTCGCAGCAGACGACTGACGGCGGGCTCCCCTCGATCCGAGACGGTCTGGAATCGATCACAGGTTTGCCGCCGGAGCGGTGCTGTGGCTCTGCTCGGGATAGCACGCGAGCCCAGCTTGCGGGCACGCTCGGGGGACAGGCGCACGTTGGCGTCAGCCGCGAAAGGCGAGGTCAGGCTCTTGCGCCGGACAATGGGCTGGGGTGGTGGCCGGTGGGGGCGGCGCGGGGCCTGGGCTCGTCCGCGTGTGGCGGTACGGGTGCGCTCGATCAGGGTGTCCTGCGAGGTGACGTCCGGGCCCGCGCAGGTGCGGCGGATGCCCTCGTGTGGGGCCGGGCGCGCACAGACGGTGTACTCGTACCGGCGAGGCAGGCCGGTGATCGGCTCCGGCGCCGGAGGGAGCTTGCGGGTCAGGCGGTCGCGGGGAAGGCCGACGCGCTGTGGACCCGTTCGGGCAGGCCGCCAGCAGAGCAGATGAGAGGTCGCGGGTGCCGAGGGCGCGTTCCAGCTAGGGCCCCACGATAGGGGAAACTTCAGCCTGTGTACCGGCCGTCTTACGCGACGCACGCGCGGAGAGTACAACCATCGGTGACGAAGCAGTTTCCAACCGTGAGGATCTCCGCGAGGAAGGCGAGCCGTGCTCTCCGTAGACTTATGGTCCGAGATCCTGGCCCAGGGCTCGGAACGACGTTTCCGCGCGGGCAGCGTGATGCTGCGGCAGGGGGATACGGGGACTCATCTGCTCGCCCTCACCAAGGGTCTCGCTAAGGTTGTAAGCCGAGATCGGGACGGAACCGCGACCCTGCTCGCCTTCCGCGGGCCGGGAGATATGCTCGGCGAGGTGGCGGTCTTCGATGGTGGCACACGCATTGCCGATGTGATCGCGCTCAGCCCGTGTTCTGCGGTCATCCTTGAGGCCGCCAGATTCAGGGCTTTCGTAGAACAGCGGCGTCTGGTGATGGACCTGATGCGACAAGCGATGGCCAGGCTGCGTGAATCGGACCTTTTGAGGTCGGAGTTACTCACTCTGCCGTTGGTCGTACGCCTTGCGCGCACCCTCGTGAGGCTTGTCGACCTGGCCGACCCCAACAGCGCGACGCACTCCGCCTCGGTACCGCTGTCTGTGTCGAGGGCTCCGCTGCGGCTGACGGGTCTGACGCAGGAGGAACTGGCCCAATCGATCGGGGTGACGCGCAACGCGGTGGGCAGTGGGCTCAGACAGTTACGGGCGTCGGGGGCGGTGGAGACCGCCCGCAGGGAGATCATGATCAAGGATCTGGAAACACTTTTGCTCTGGGCCAAGGGGGGCTGAGCGCTGCGCGCCGGAGTGAGTGACGCACGCGGCGATGTGACCGCCGTTACGTGCCGGGCGCCCAGCGGTGTGCACAGCGGACCTCGGAGGAAGCGAATGCTGGAAATCGGTGGCCGTACGGCCGTACCGACCCCAGCCCTTGCCCCTCCAAGGAGAGATCCATGTCCACAAGCGTTCCCGTTCCCGGCGCGGAGAGCCGGCCGCTGCCTCCTTATCGCGCTCTGCTGGCAGTTGACGCCAAGGACTTCACCGGCTTGCCGGCCGTCCAGCACGGCGCGGTCAGCGAGCTGATCCCCCAGCTTGTCGACCATGCGTTGGAGAAGGCCGGCCTCATCGAACTGAGGGACGCCAAGAGGTTTCCGGCAAGTACCGGGGACGGCATCGTCTTCGGCTTCGACCCCGCACACCTGCCCTTTGTCCTCTGGCCGTTCCTCGCCGTCCTGGACGAGGAACTCGGCTGGTACAACATGACGTCGGTCGGGCCGCGCATTCGGCTTCGGGCCAGCGTTCACGTCGGCCCGCTGCCCGACTCGGGCGCCGCCGGCGACGGCAACGGCACCGCCCGCAATGACACCCATCGGCTGCTTGACTCGCGCCCGGTCAAAGCGATGCTCAGCGCCGCAAGCGAGCGGACCACCCACCTGGTCGCGATCATTTCCGACCGGGCCTACCAGGATGCTGTCGTCGGCGGCTACACGCGGCTGCTTCCGGACTACTGCACCGAAGTACCCGCGACCGTCGAAGGAAAGAGCTTCGCCCAACGGGCTTGGCTGTACGTGCCGTCGCCGTCGGGGAACCTGCTGAGTGCCGGGCTGCCGGAGAAGGAGCCGGTGCCTGGCGGGGAGCTGGAGCCGCCCACTGCCGCAGCGCCGTCCGGAGCCCGCTATCAGGGCAACTCCCAGCAGGTCGGGGAGGGCGCCGCCGTCATGGGTGACGTCCGAGGGGATTTCTCCTTCACCGGCCGATCCACCACCACAAATCGCGCAGCTAATCAGCACTGGGGCAGCGGCGACAACGTCTCCGGCTCCAAACACGTCGGCGGCACGCACGAGGATGGCCGGTGAACACCGCAGCCGAAGAACCGAGCGACACCGCGGAGCGCGCCGACGAGGGCTCGGCCGGGGAGCAAGGGCGCGCGGATGATCCCGGCGAGGCGGGACGCTCCGCGGGAGGCGCGACGTACGAAGGGAATCGCCAACGAGTTTCCGGCGGTGGATTCGGATTCATCGGGACTGCCAGGGACATCCACCTTCATCTGCCGCCGGACGAAGCAGACAACGCGATCGTTGATCCGCGATTCCGCGAGGGTCCCTACCCGGCTGAGGAAGTGGAGAAGCGGCTACGCGGCTTCGTCGAGCCGCCGTCGTATGCCGCCTGTCGTCGGGTGCTGGAACGGCGTGTACTGCTGCTGCGGGGAGGTGGAGGAACCGGTACGGGCACGGCGGCCTTCGCGCTGCTCCGTGAGCGGTTCGGCGCCGGCGGTATTACCGGCCTCGATCCTGGCCTGGACCTGACGAGATGGTCGCCGTCCGCCCCCCGCGGCTACCTCCTGCAGGGGCTGTCGTCCGATGCGGGCGCTGCCCTCAGCGAGACCGCGTTGCTCGCTCTGTCGGAACTGCTGGGACAAACCGGGAGCGCCTTGGTCGTCGTCGTGGGAAACGGACAGGCACTGCCGGGTGCCACGGCGCCCTGGCAGGTGCTTCACGTCCCGCCGACGGCATACGACGTGGCGAAGGGGCATCTGTTGTCGATGGCGCAGGAGGGGAGACTGCCAGGACACATGCTCTCCACGGCCCTGACGCACCTCGATGAGCCCCGTTTCGCCGACTACGTCGGACCCGTGCAGTTGCCGGTGGCGGGAGTGGACGTCGCGGAAGAGCTGCGCGAGGTGGCGATCGGCGAACGATTAGTGGCAGACGCGGTCGAGAACCTCCGAACCGGAGGAGACAAGGCCGTGCAGGAAACGCTGACCAGGCTACGCGCCAGCGCCGAGGGACTGGCGTTCGTGGCGGCTGTCGCGCTGTTGGAGCACCAGGACCGCACGGTCATCAGGCAGTACGCCAACGGACTTCGTGATCGCATCACCGAGCGGGCCGTTCAGCGAGGGGCGGTGCCGCCACCGGTGTCCGACACCTCACCGCAATGGGACCTCCTGGGCTGCAGTTTCGAGGACCGCTTGACCGAGGTACGGGCGAAACTGCTGTCGCGGCGCGCGGTCCGGATCAACAGAACCCGCTATTGGTCACAGCCGGTCGTGTTCCAGGGCAGGCATCAGGCGGAATTCTTGCTGCGCCGTCTGTGGTGGGACTATGACGGGATGTCCGAGGACATCTGGTCGGCCCTCCGAGACATGCCTTACCAGTTAGGAATCGATCTCGCGGCAGGCCGGGCCATCGGGGCCGTTCTCTGCCACGCCACCGGACCCAAATGGCTCCAGCCGCTGTACGAATTCGCTTCTTCGGATGACCGCTGGCGGCGCAGACTGGCGGCGTACGCGCTGGGAGAGGTGGCGCAGAATCCGGACCTGTCCGGCGCGGTGCGCGCACAGCTCAGGGATTGGAGCCGTCTGCGAGACGTCAACATGCGCTGCACGGTGGCAGAGACCTGCGCGGGCAGCTTCGGGCTCAGCCGTCCGACCGCCGCTCTGGATCTGCTCCACGCGATTCTGCAGGGAAGCGACGAGGAACTGAGGCCGAGACTCCGCAGCGCCGTCACTTTCGCACTGAACGTCCTGCTCGCGGAGGAGTCGAATCGCCCGGCGGTACTCGGCCGCCTGGCCGAGTGGCTCACCGAACCCGTCGGCTCGCTCCGCCGCGCATACGCGGTCCACGCCATCACAGCGCTCAGCCCGACCAGTGCAGCCGGACCGTTCCGCCCGACTGCTCTGAGACTTCACCTGGCGGAACTGGTTGTCGCTCGGGAGGAAGGCCTCCTGCCGCTGGTCACTGCCGCACTGGAAAATCCCGCCTCACATTTGGCGATGGCAGAGGCGTTGACCGTGGTCGGTTCGTCTCCCGACAGCCGGCAGCGCGTCTGCTTGGCCGAGCTGCTGGCCGCCCTCTCCGATGCCTCGAACGGCCGTCGTGGGGTCGTCACCTTCCTGCTCTCCCGCTACCGCGCCCGTACCGCCGCCGCCATCTTCGAAAGGACACGCCAGTGAACAAGCCCTTGGTCGAGCCGCTGACTTCTTCGCCCCTGTGGTGCCTGCTGACCTTTCGCAGGGGTCGGAGCGCCTTCAGCGGCCGGGCTCTGGTTTTTCTCCACCCCGACGATGCGGACCGAGTGGAATACCCGAATCGGCGTGCCTCCCGCACCTATCCAAGGCCGTCGCTGCTCCAGGCCTGGCAAACGACCCGGGCCGACGCCCGCTGGGTTTCGCTCACCGAATACGAGTGCCAGGTGGAGGCGCCGAGCCGTGGGCGCACCAGGGACGGCCGGGCACCATCGGGTGCGACGTCTCCGCAGACCGTGATCTGGTGGGTGATCGACCCCGTCATCGTCGCCCGGGAAGCGCTGACCGAAGAGGAAGTCGCCAGGCGTGTCGCCGCTGATGCCACTTCTCGGGGGCTTGGATCGGGACATCCCGAGGCACCTCGCCCTCCTTTCGAGGCCGGCCCGCCCGATCCCTTCCGCCTCGCCTACGAGGTGCAGGGATACGGGATCGCCTACCGGCTGCTCCCCCGGGCACCTGGCGAGACGAGTCCTCCAGCCGGGCCCGTCCTTCCGGCGGTATGGGGCGCGGAGCATCACGAGGCCTATCGGTTCTACCGGGACGTGGTCGCGGGCGGTCCGCACGGCTTGGCTGCGCTCTGGCTGCTTTACCACCCCGAGCAGGCAAAGGATGTCCTTGAGTGGACCGTTACGCATCGGAGCGCGCTGTCTCAGCCGGACAGTTGGGAGCAGTCCCTGGCCTCCGTGCTGCAGAGCCTCACCGGCGCCGACCGTGCTTTCCTCGGTGTCAAATTCGCCGAGGTCCTGAGCGACGCGGGCGTGCCACAAGGCGAGGAAACGCTGAATCGGGTGCGCGAAGTGAGTGACGCGGGCACCGAGGGTGCGCCTGGGGGACCGTGGTGAGCCCGCGGGTGGAGGCTGATGCAATAGGTCGCCCCAATCGGCTCCGAGCCAGAAGGCCCCCTTCGCCGCCCGGCACCACGGCCCTGCTGCGCGAGCTGATCGCCCACAACCACCTGGAGATCGGCCGGGCCGACGGGAAGGCCGCGGTCCTGATCGCCACCGACGGCTCACTGCTCAGCCTGCTCATCGTCCGCCGGCCGGCCACCTCACCGTGGGCGCAGTTGTTCTGGTGGAGCGCCGTGTCCAGCACCGCGGCAGCGCTCGGGGCGCTCCTTCTGGTCCTCATCCCGCGCCGGGACACCCCGCTGCGCCAGGGCATACGCCTGCTCACTTACTTCGAGGACGTGGTGCGGGCACAGCACCAGGCCCGCCTGCCAGCGGCTATCGAGGACACCAGCAGAGCACCGGAATCGAGGCTTCTTCGAGCTCTCGAGGAGACCAGCAGGATTGCGCACGTCAAGAACCGCTACGTCCGTCGCTCCATTTTGCTGCTGCTCCTCTCCCTCCTCGCCACACTCGTGTCTCTGGCACCCAAGAGCTGACCAAGGCCACACCCGCGGCTCCACGGCTGGGAGCCGGATGTCGAGGTTGGCTCCCAAATGGCTCCCAAGAGGGTCCCGGGAACGACTCAGGGCCTTGATCCTCGTGAGGATCAAGGCCCTGACCTGCTGCTATACCGTCGGGGTGGCGGGATTTGAACCCACGGCCTCTTCGTCCCGAACGAAGCGCGCTACCAAGCTGCGCCACACCCCGGTGCAACGGGGTTTACTTTAGCGGACCCGGGGCCGGAGGCGAAATCCGGTTAGGCGGGGGTCAGGGTCAGGAGGGTTGCTTCGGGGGGGCAGGCGAAGCGGAGGGGGGTGTAGCGGTTGGTGCCGCAGCCCGCCGAGACGTGGAGGTAGGACGTGGAGCCGGTGGCCGTGTGGGTGGAGAGGCCCTTCACGCGGTCGGTGTCGAGGTCGCAGTTGGTGACCAGGGCGCCGTAGAAGGGGATGCAGAGCTGGCCGCCGTGGGTGTGGCCGGCCAGGATCAGGGGGTAGCGGTCGGCCGCGAAGGCGTCGAGGACCCGCAGGTAGGGGGCGTGGACCAGGGCCAGGTTGAAATCGGCGTCCGGGTCGGGGCCGCCGGCCACCGCGGTGTAGCGGTCGCGCTTGATGTGCGGGTCGTCCAGGCCGGTGAGGCCCAGGACCGGGCCGTGGTCGAGCTTGAGGTGGCCCCGGGTGTTGCTCAGGCCCACCCAGCCTGCCGCGTCGAACGCGTCGCGCAGGTCGCCCCACGGGTTGCGGATGATGCCGTGGCCGCCGCCGCTCTTGCCGTTCAGGCCGTGCTGGCCGCGGGCCTTCTCGACCAGGTAGCGGCCGGGGTTGCGGAATTTGGGGCCGTAGTAGTCGTTCGACCCGAAGACGTACGTCCCCGGGAAGCGCAGCAACGGGCCCAGGGCGTCCAGTACTTCGGGGACCGCGGTCGGGTCGGACAGGTTGTCGCCGGTATTGACGACCAGGTCCGGGCGCAGCCCTGCCAGCGACTGGAGCCAGCGGCGCTTCTTGTGCTGGCCGGACACCATGTGGATGTCGGACAGCTGGAGGATCCGGATCGGGCGCATCCCGGGGGGCAGCACCGGGATGTCCACCCGGCGGAGCCGGTAGGACCTCGCCTCGAAACCGGCCGCGTATGCCAAGCAGGCCGCGCCTGCCGCCGTCACACCGAGGGGGACTCCGTATCGCGCGCGCATACGCCCATCGTGTCAGAGTCCGGGGCACAGCCGGTACGGGCGGCTGGCCCGGGATGGGCCGCGGGTCGATGCGCGGGGTTAATCCGGGGCGTGCGCGTCGCCAGGGTGCGAAAATCGGGGTATGACCACGACGCTCAAGCAGCGACTCAAGGACGACCTGACCACGGCGATCAAGGGCCGTGACGAACTGCGCTCCGCCACGCTCCGGCTCACGCTGACCGCCATCACCAAGGAGGAGGTCGCCGGCACCACGGCCCGGCAGCTCTCCGACGACGAGGTGCTGACCGTGATCACCCGGGAGGCGAAGAAGCGGCGCGAGGCGGCCGAGGCGTTCGAGCAGGGCGGCCGCGCCGAGTCCGCGGAGCGCGAGCGGGCCGAGGGCGAGGTCCTCGCCGGGTACCTCCCGCAGCAGCTCACGGACGACGAGATCGCCGCGATCGTGCGGGAGGCGATCGCCGAGTCCGGTGCCGCCGGGCCCAAGGGCATGGGCGCCGTCATGAAGCTGGTCAACCCGAAGGTCGCCAAGCGGGCGGAGGGTGGCCGCGTCGCCGCCGAGGTCAAGCGCCAGCTCGCCGGCTGACGGACCCGGCCCTTGTCGGTTCTACGGGGCCGCACCGGTCACGGGTCCAGTGCCGGTCACGGGTCCCGTACCGGTTGCGGGGCCGCCTCGCGTACGGCCCCGCACCGCGTCCGGGGTGCGCCACCCGCCCCCCGTACGCGGACCCCCACGCGTAAGGGGCGCCCCCCCAGGAGGGGCGCCCCTTACGCGTCTCACCGTCGGACTGTGCGGATCACGGCCCGCCGTTGCCTCCGCCGCCTCCGCCGGAGCGGCCGTTGCCGCCGGTCATCCCCGGAGGGAGCGTGAAGCCCGTGCCGCCGGGGCCCTTGCCGTCGTCCGGGGGCTTGGTCGGGTCGGTCGGCTGGTTCGGGTCGGCGGGCTGGTTCGGGTTGTTCGGGTCGGCGGGCTGGTTGTTCTTCGGCGGGGAGTCGGGCAGCGGCACCGTGACGAAGTGCTCCTTCTCGGTGCCCTTCAGCGCGCCGAGCATCGCGTCCCGCCAGATGGGGGCGGGGCCGGTGGCGCCCTCGACCTTGTCGAAGGTCTTCGGGCCGATCTTGACCTTTATCCCGCCGACGCCGTCGTGGCCGCCGTTGTCGTCCGCGCCGGCGTACATCGACAGGCGCCGGCCGTGGATGCCCTTGTTGAAGGGGTCGCCCAGCCACACCGCGGAGGCCAGGGACGGGGTGTAGCCGGCGAACCAGGCGTCCTTGCGCTCGTCGGTCGTACCCGTCTTGCCCGCCGTGTCGCGGCCCGGGAGGTCGGCCGCGGTGCCGGTGCCGTCGTCGACGACGCCCTTGAGCATGCTGTTCAGCGTGTCCGCGGTGCTCTGCGACATCGCCCGGTTGCACAGGCTCTTCGGCACGGTCATCTTCTTGCCGTTCGGGCCGGTGGCCGACTCGATGGCGATCGGCGTGCAGTAGACGCCGCGGTTGGCGAAGGCGGCGTACGCGGCGGCGACGGTGAGCGGCGAGACCTCGTTGGTGCCCAGGGTGAGCGACGCGGTCTGCAGGAGCGGCTTGCCGTCGGCGCGGCCGAAGCCGAGCTTGGCGGCCATGTTGATGATCGGGCACAGGCCGACGTCGGCCTCAAGGGCGACGAAGTACGTGTTGATCGAGTGTTTGAGGGCGTCGGGCATGGCATAGGGCCCGACTTCCGACTTCATCTCGTTCTGCGTGCCCTCGTCCGCGTGGGCGTGGACCACCTGGCCGGCGCAGTTGGTCACGTCGGGGTAGGTGTCCATGTGGTACGGCGACGGGTAGGCCTGGTCCGGCTTGTAGCCGGCCTCCAGGGCCGCGGCCGCGGTGATCGGCTTGAAGGTCGAGCCGTTCTGGAAGCCGCCGCTGTTGCCCATGTTCCGGTCGACGGACAGGTTGAGCTGCGTCTGGTTCTTGCCGAAGCCGTAGGGCTTGCTCTGGCCCATCGCGATGATCTTGCCGGTACCCGGCTGCACCATGGTGTCGGCGGCGACGAAGTTGTCGGTGGCGTAGACGTGCTTGCCCAGGCCCTTGAGCAGCGCGGCCTGCGCCTTCGGGTCCAGCGTGGTCCTGATGGTGAGACCGCCTATGTCCCACGCTTTCTGCCGGTCGGTCTTGGTCTTGCCGAACGCGGCATTCTGCAGGAAGGTCTCGCGCACGTAGTCGCAGAAGAAGCCGGCGCCGTTGACGGCGGTGATGCAGCCGTTCTTCGGCGAGCTGACCTTCAGGCCGAGCGGGGCCTTCTGCGCGGCCGCCGCCTGGGCCGGGGTGATGTCCTTGAGCTGGGCCATGCGCGCCAGCACCGTGTTGCGCCGGGTGAGGGCCGTCTGCTCGTTGCTGATCGGGTCGTAGCGGCTCGGCGACTGGACCATGCCGGCCAGCAGCGCGGCCTGGGTCAGGGTCAGCTTCTTCGCGGTGGTGCTGAAGTAGCGCTGGGCGGCGGCCTCGATGCCGTAGGCCTGCTCGCCGAAGAAGGTGATGTTGAGGTAGTTCTCCAGGATCTTCTTCTTGCCGAGCTCCTTCTCGACCTGGATCGCGTACTTCATCTCCTTGATCTTGCGCCCGATGGTCTGCTGGGTGGCCTGGGCGACCTTGGTGGGGTCGTCGCCGGCCTCCTCGACGAAGACGTTCTTCACGTACTGCTGGGTCAGCGTCGAGGCGCCCTGGGTGCCGCCGTCGGAGGCGTTGTTGCCGAGCGCGCGCAGGATGCCCTTGACGTCGAGGGCGCCGTGCTCGTAATAGCGCGAGTCCTCGATGTCGACTATGGCCTGGAGGATGTTCGCGCTCATGGCGGTGATCGGGACGACTGTGCGGTCGCGCGAGTAGACGGTGGCGATCAGGCCGCCCCTGGAGTCCAGGATCTTGGACGCCTGGCTCAGGGGCGGGGCCTTCAACTCTCCCGGCAGGTCGTCGAAACCCGCCGCCGTACCCTTCGCGGACAGGCCGAGTGCGCCGGCGGCCGGCAGGGCTATTCCCGCCAGGACCGCGCCGGCCAGAACACTGACGCCGAGGAACTTGGCGGCCTGCTGGGCCGTCGTGAGCCCCCCGCCGGAACGCTTGTGAGCCATGGGGGCAGCCTACGTGGCGATTCCCCGGACGTACGCCCAGGTGTTCGCCTAGTGTGTAACAGACAGGATGCGAACGTCGGCGCATCACTGTCTCCCGTCGTCACTCTTGTGAGTGATGAGAGGTGCCCGAATTTCGGTATATGCCGGAGGACTTGGTTCTTTCGGCGGGCGATACGTGACTGTATCGCCCCATAGTTCCGATATGAACAGCAGTCACTCCGTTGGGTGATCTGCTGGGCACGCATAGTCCATTCGGGCCATGCAAGATTGGGCCTGAAAGGGCTGTTGCGTCGCGCCTACCTTCCGTAACGTCCCAACTGGCACCGGTGAATATGACGGTTGCCGCCGTGGGGGAGCCTCGATTCGGGAGAGGACGGCGCCAGCATGAGCAGCTGGGTAACCGACTGGAGCACGCAGGCCGCATGCAAGACGACGGATCCGGACGAACTCTTCGTCCAGGGTGCGGCGCAGAACCGGGCGAAGGCGGTGTGCACCGGGTGCCCGGTCCGCACCGAATGCCTGGCTGACGCCCTCGACCACCGGGTCGAGTTCGGGGTGTGGGGGGGCATGACCGAGCGGGAGCGCCGGGCGCTGCTGCGGCGCCGCCCGATGGTGACCTCCTGGCGCAGGCTGCTGGAGACCGCCCGCACCGAGTACGAGCGCAGCACCGGTCTGCTGCCGCTCGATGACGAGGACGACTACGCCGCCGCGGGCTGACCCGTCGCGAGTTCCTGACCGATCGCCCGCAAGCCCTCCAGGTCGTGCACGTCGCCCGGCAGGGCGGTGACATCCACCATGGGCACCTCCGGGTGCACGGACACGAAGCGGCCGCGGGTGCGTCGTTCACGCGCGACCACCTGCATGCGTTCCGCATGGAGGCGCAGCAGTCCGGCGGCGAGCCGCTCCGTACCTCCGGTGCCAGTGCCGTCGTCTTCGTCGGTGCTGTCCGGTCGGTGCTGCCGGGAGTCAGCATTCCCGGGACCGTGATCCACAATGCGGCCGCCGGCAATATTTTCTGCGGGGGCGCCGTCCGGGTGCTGCGCGGCGCCCTCGGGGCCCTCCGCGGCGCTGTCGGCCGCCCTGTCGGCCGCGTAGTCCTCCAGCGCCTCGGCCGCCGCGAGCGCGCGCTCCGCGGTCAGCTGGTCGGCCCCGCTGCCATGCACCCGGTTCAGTACGAGCCCGGCCAGCGGCATGTCCTCGTCGGCCAGCCGCTCCACGAAATACGCCGCCTCGCGCAGCGCGTCCCGCTCCGGCGCCGCGACCACCAGGAAGGCGGTGCCCGGCGCCTGGAGCAGCCGGTAGGTGGCGTCGGCGCGGGTGCGGAAGCCGCCGAACATCGTGTCCATCGCCGCCACGAAGGTCTGCACGTCACGCAGCAGGCCGGCGCCCATCACCTTGCTCAAGGTGCCGGTCATCATCGACATCCCGATGTTCAGGAACTTCACCCCGGCCCGGCCGCCGACCTTGGCCGGAGCCATCAGCAGTTTGATGAAGCGGCCGTCGAGGAAGGACCCGAGGCGCTTGGGCGCGTCGAGGAAGTCCAGCGCGCTGCGGCTCGGCGGGGTGTCGACGATGATCAGGTCCCAGGCGTCCTGGGCGCGCAGCTGGCCCAGCTTCTCCATCGCCATGTACTCCTGGGTGCCGGCGAAACCGGCTGACAGCGATTGGTAGAAAGGGTTTTCCAGGATCGCCCTGGCCCTTTCCGGGTCGGAGTGCTGGACGACGACCTCGTCGAACGTCCGTTTCATGTCGAGCATCATCGCGTGCAGCGAGCCGCCCGCCGACCGATCGATTCCAGCCACTTCGCGCGGCGTGTTGTCCAACTCGGTCAGCCCCATGGACTGGGCGAGCCTGCGGGCCGGGTCGATGGTCAGCACCACCGCCGTACGCCCGCGCTCCGCGGCCCGTACACCGAGGGCCGCGGCCGTCGTGGTCTTGCCGACGCCGCCGGAGCCGCAGCAGACGATGATCCGGGTCTTCGGGTCGTCCAGCAGCGGGTCGATCTCCAATACGGGGCTCTTCAGGCTCATCTCACGCGTCCTCGTCGTCGGCTGCGCTGTCCGTGGCGTCGTCGTCCGCTTCGTCGTCGGCTTCGTCGTCGGCTTCGTCGTCGTCCTTCCCGCGGGCGGACGGGTCCGCGAACCCGGGCACGGCCTGCTTGCGCAGGCTGTCGGACAGCCGGTAAAGGCCGCCGAGGTCGACGCCGTCGCTGAGCAGGTCCAGCTCGCGCACCGGCAGGCCGAGCGCGGCGATCTCGGCGCGCTGCTCGCGCTCCAGGACCACCCGCTGGGCGTGCTCGTGGGCCTGCGTGAGCAGCGGGTCGACCAGCCGCTCCGCGACACCGCCGCGCCGGGCGCCGCCGAGGCCCGCCTGCGACAGCGCCTTGGCCACCGCCGTACGCCGCTTGCCGACGGCCACCGCGCTGCGGTCCGCGGCGGCCTTGGCCAGGTCGCCGTCGCCCAGCAGCACCGGGCGGACCATGTTGACGATCACCGCGCCCACCGGCAGGCCCGCGGCCCGCAGCTCGGCGACACCGTCCATCGTCTCCTGGACCGGCATCTCCTCCAGCAGCGTCACCAGGTGGATCGCGGTCTGCGGGGACTTGAGGACCCGCATCACCGACTGCGCCTGCTTGTGTATCGGGCCCATCTTGGCCAGCCCGGCGACCTCGTCGTTGACGTTGAGGAAGCGGGTGATGCGGCCGGTGGGCGGGGCGTCGAGCACGACGGCGTCGTAGACCGGCCAGCCCGCCTTGTCCTTGCGGCGGACCGCCTCGCACACCTTGCCGGTGAGCAGCACGTCGCGGATGCCCGGTGCGACGGTGGTGGCGAAGTCGATGGCGCCGAGCTTCTTCAGGGCGCGGCCTGCCCGGCCCAGCTTGTAGAACAGGTCGAGGTAGTCCAGCATCGCCAGCTCGGCGTCGATGGCGAGCGCGTGGACCTCGCCGCCGCCCGATGCGGAAGCGATCCTGCGCTCCTCGTACGGCAGTGCCTCGGTCTCGAACAGCTGGGCGATGCCCTGCCGCTCCTCGACCTCGACCAGCAGTACGCGCCGGCCCTCTGCCGCGAGGGCGAGCGCCAGCGAGGCGGCGACAGTGGTCTTACCCGTGCCGCCCTTGCCGGTCACGATGTGGAGCCTGACGGCGGATGACTGTTGAGCGCTCACCTGGCGAGCCTAACCACTGGCGGGGCGGGCCACGCCCTGGGTCCCGGCGAGGCGATAAAGTCGCGGCATGGCGAAGAAGTGGGAATACGCGACCGTGCCGCTGCTCGTGCACGCGACGAAGCAGATCCTCGACACCTGGGGCGAGGACGGCTGGGAGCTGGTCCAGGTGGTGCCCGGCCCCAACAACCCCGAGCAGCTGGTGGCTTACCTCAAGCGGGAGAAGGCGTGAGCGGGTCGGTCGCCACCCGGCTCGCCGAGCTGGGCCTGACGCTTCCGGACGTCGTCCCGCCGCTGGCGGCCTACCAGCCGGCCGTTCGGTCGGGTCCGTACGTCTACACCTCGGGCCAGCTCCCGATGGTCGACGGCAAGCTCGCCACGACCGGCAAGGTGGGCGCGTCGGTGACGCCGGACGAGGCCAAGGCGCTGGCGCGGGTCTGCGCGCTCAACGCGCTGGCCGCGGTCAAGTCGGTCGCCGGCGACCTCGACCGCATTGCGCGGGTGGTCAAGGTCGTGGGCTTCGTCGCCTCCGACCCCTCCTTCACGGGGCAGCCCGCCGTCGTCAACGGCGCGAGCGAGCTTCTCGGGGAGGTGCTCGGGGACAAGGGCGTTCACGCGCGCAGCGCTGTGGGCGTCGCGGTTCTGCCGCTCGACGCTCCCGTCGAGGTCGAGATCCAGGTCGAGCTGCTCCCCTAGCCGGGGCGGCCCCCGCCGGGGGGCGGTTCCCCTTCGGCAGGGGGCGCCCTTCAGGGGCGCGGGGAACGGCGCGACCAGCCGTCGACTGGCTGCACGTCGTCACCGGCCGTGGGGGGCTGTTCGGTCCTCCCCCAGAGCTTTGCCTGGGGGTACCCCCATCTCGCTTCGCTCGGGACCACCGGCCGGTGGCGGGCTGGTCGCGCCCACGCGGCGCCGGCCGCAGATCAGACGCAGCCCCGCGCCCCTGTCAGGCACCCTTTTCCGCAGAACGGTGAGCGTTTTTAGGGGCGCGGGGGACGGCGCGGCCAGCCGTCGACGAGGTGTACGTCGTCACCGGCCGTGGGGGGCTGTTCGGTCCTCCCCCAGAGCTTTGCCTGGGGGTACCCCCATCTCGCTTCGCTCGGGACCACCGGCCGGTGGCGGGCTGGTCGCGCCCACGCGGCGCCGGCCGCAGATCAGACGCAGCCCCGCGCCCCTGTCAGGCACCCCCTGCCGAAGGGGGCACCCCACACCCACCGCGGCCCGCGGAATGGCACCCCCGCCAAAGGGGAACCCCAAAGCCCCCGCGCCCCGCGGAACGGCGCCCCCTGCCGCAAGGGGCACCCCCTCAGCCCCCGCAGCCAGCGGATTGGCACTCCCCGCCCGAGGGGAGCCGCACACCCCCGTGCCCGGGGGCGTCCGGGCTGGGGTGCGGGGCTCGAAGCGGGGCTTCGGGGCACGTAGGCTCCGGGCATGGGGAAGATGAGCGGGGCCGCCGTGCCCGGGGGGTGGCCGGAGCGGATCCGGGCGCTGGCCCGGGGGGAGCTGGAGCCGGTGGTGCCGCGGCGGGCGGCGACGGTGATGCTGCTGCGGGACACCGGCGAAGACGGTGTCCCGGCGGTGCACATGCTGCGGCGCCGCGCGTCGATGGCTTTCGCCGCGGGGGCTTACGCCTTTCCGGGTGGCGGGGTCGACCCGCGTGACGAGCGGCCGGTCCGGTGGGCCGGGCCCGCGCTGGACGAATGGGCGGGGCTGCTGGGCGTCGGCCCGGCCGCCGCCCAGGCGGTGGTGTGCGCGGCGGTGCGGGAGACCTTCGAGGAGTCCGGGGTGCTGCTGGCCGGGCCGGACGGCGGCACCGTCGTGGCCGACACGACCGGCGAGGGCTGGGAGGCCGACCGCGCGGCCCTGGTCGGGCACGAGCTGGCCTTCGCCGACTTCCTCGACCGCCGCGGCCTGGTGCTGCGCACCGACCTGCTGCGGCCGTACGCCCGCTGGATCACCCCGGAGTTCGAGGAGCGCCGCTACGACACGTGGTTCTTCCTCGCCGCGCTGCCCGCGGGCCAGCTCACCCGGGACGTGTCGGGGGAGGCGGACCGCACCGCGTGGCTGCGGCCGGCCGACGCCGTCGCCGGCTACGAGCGCGGCGACCTGGTGATGCTGCCGCCGACCATCACCATGCTGCGCGACCTCCTGCCGTACGGCTCCGCCGCCGCGGCGCTGGCCGCCGCTGCCGGGCGCGATCTGACCCCGGTCATCGCCACGGCCACCGTGGACGCCGCGGGCGCCGTCGTCCTGACCTGGCCGGGCCATGACGAATTCACCCGCAGTGCTCCCGGGGGCGGGGCGCGATGACCGCGGAGACCGCTCCCGGGCGGCCGCGGGCCGGCGTCGGCGGGTGGGCGACCGCCCGCGCGCTGTGCGTGCTCGCGCCGAACGCCTCCCCGATGACCCTGGACGGCACCAACACCTGGATCGTCGCGGAACCCGACTCGCCGCTGGCCGTCGTCATCGACCCGGGGCCGCTCGACGAGGGCCATCTGGCCCGGGTCGTGGAGGCCGCCGAGCAGGCGGGCAAGCGGGTCGCGCTGACCCTGCTCACCCACGGCCACCCGGACCACGCCGAGGGCGCGGCCCGCTTCGCCGAGCTGACCCGTACGGCGGTCCGCGCCCTGGACCCGGCGCTGCGGCTGGGCGAGGAGGGGCTGGCCGCGGGCGACACGGTGACCACCGGCGGCCTCGACCTGCGGGTCGTCGCCACCCCCGGGCACACCGCGGACTCGCTGTCCTTCCTGCTGCCCGCCGACGGGGCGGTGCTGACCGGCGACACCGTGCTGGGCCGCGGCACCACCATGGTCGCGCACCCCGACGGCCGGCTCGGCGACTACCTGGACTCGCTGCGGCGGCTCCGGGCGCTCACCGTGGACGGCGGTGTGGACACCGTCCTGCCGGGCCACGGCCCGGTGCTCGGCGACGCCAGGGGCGCCGTCGAGTTCTATCTCGCCCACCGTGCCCACCGGCTCGCCCAGGTCGAGACCGCCGTCGAGTCCGGGCTGCGCACCCCGGCCGAGGTGGTCGCCCGCGTCTATGCCGACGTCGACCGGACACTGTGGCCCGCGGCGGAGCTCTCCGTCCGCGCCCAACTCGACTACCTGCGCGAACACGGACTCATCGAGCTGCCATGACTCTTCCTTCCGCTGTTTTCACTCCCCACTCCCGCGCCTTCGCCGCCGACCCCTACCCGGCGTACGAGGAGCTGCGCGCGGCCGGCCGCGCGCTCTACTACGAGCCGACCCGGCAGTGGCTGATCCCGCACTACGACGACGTCAACGCGCTGCTGCGGGACCGCCGTCTGGGCCGCACCTACCTGCACCGCTTCACCCACGAGGAATTCGGCCGCACCCCGCCGCCCGCCGACCTCGAACCCTTCACCGTGCTGAACAACAACGGCCTGCTCGACCTGGAGGCCCCGGCGCACTCCCGTATCCGCCGGCTGGTCGCCAAGGCCTTCACCCCGCGCACGGTGGAGGAACTGGCGCCGACCGTCGAGCGGCTGGCCGCCGAGCTGATCACCGCCTTCCACGCCGACGGCGGCGGCGACCTGCACGCCCGGGTGGCCGAGCCGCTGCCGGTGGCGGTCATCGCCGAGATGCTGGGCATACCTGCCGGCGACCGCGACCAGCTGCGGCCCTGGTCGGCGGCGATGACCGGGATGTACGAGCTGAACCCGGGCGAGGGCGCCGCCCGCGCCGCCGTGACGGCCAGCGAGGAATTCTCCGGCTATCTGCGGAAGCTGATCGCCGCGCGGCGCACCGACCCCGGCGAGGACCTGATCAGCGCGCTGATCGCGGTCCAGGACGACGGCGACGTGCTGAGCGAGCAGGAGATGGTGTCGACCTGCGTGCTGCTGCTGAACGCCGGCCACGAGGCGACCGTCAACACCACCACCCTGGGCTGGCTCGCCCTCTTCCGGAATCCCGACCAGCTGCGCGTCCTCCAGGACGAGCCGGCCAGGCTGCGGGACGGGGTGGAGGAGATGATGCGCTACGACACCCCCTTGCAGCTCTTCGAGCGCTGGGTCCTCGACGACATCGAGGTCGGCGGCACGGTGATCCCGCGCGGCTCCGAGGTCGCCCTGCTCTTCGGCTCGGCCAACCGCGACCCGGCACGCTTCGCCGAGCCCGACCGCTTCGACGTCACCCGCCCGGCCGTCGGCAACCGGCATGTCAGCCTCGGCGCGGGCATCCACTACTGCCTGGGCGCCCCGCTGGCCCGCGTCGAACTCGGCGCCTCCTTCGGCACCTTTCTGCGGCAGGCCCCCGGGATGAAGCTGCTGTCGGAGCCGCGCTGGCGGCCGAACTACGTCATCCGCGGGGTGGAGGAGCTGCTGGTCGGCTGGTGAGGCCCCCGGCCCCGACCCGGGCCCCCGACCCGGGCCTCCGGCCCCCGACCCGGGCCCCCGACCCCGCCTCCGGTCCCGACTCCGGCCTCCGAGCCCCCGGCCCCCGGGTGCCGCGTCAGTGGCGCGGCACCGTCAGCCGCCAGGCGGCCGGCTCGACCGTCCACGTCCTGGTCCGCACCGGACCGGTGATGGCCCAGTCGGCGCGGTAGCGGAAGTCCCGCCCGGAGACGGTGATCGTGCGCGCCCTGGCCCGTACGTGCGAGGTGCCTTCCGTATGCCGTACGTAGACCTCGGCGAAGCCGGCCGGGGCCGGGCGGACCGAGACCTCCTGCACCGGCTGGTCGAGGTCGGCGAGCAGCACGCCGTCCGCCTCCACCCGCAGCCGCTGCCGGGGCGGGTGGTGGTGGCTGCCCGCCGGGATCGGCGCGGTCAGGGTGCGGACCAGGGAGCGGGCGGTCTTCTCCACCGGTGTCCACCAGTGCGCCGCGGTCTGCGAGATGGGGCTGCCGCACGGGATGCTCAGCGCGCCGAGCACGATGCCGCCGCTCTCGTCCACCAGCAGGTCCAGCTCGCGGTGCACACCGTCGAGCACCGCGCGGGCCGCCGCGGGCACATCGCCCGGCACCCCCAGCGCGCGGGCCAGCGTGGAGCGCGCCCCGATCGGCACCAGCGAGACCGGCGCGTCGTGCAGGGTCCGGTCGCGGTAGAGCGAGCGGACCGTACGCAGCAGGGCCTGGTCGTCGCCGAGCACCACGGGGTGGCGGCGGCCGCGGTGGGCCAGGGCGCGCTCGGCCTCCTCGGCGGACTCGGGGAAGACGATCTTCACCGAGGGAGCCCCCGCGCACAGGACATCCCTCGCGATTCGCACGGACTCGCCGTCGGTCGCACGCGCTGCCGGATCGATGACCAGCAGCAGGGGCCACCTCCGGACGGAGTCCGGCGGAGGATGCCCAGGAGGGTGAGCCGACACCTTGGTCCTTCCTCAGGTAAAATCTCGGTGCAAGAGCCCCTTGCGCCTTTGCGTCAGGGGCTTCGTCTATTCCGGGGCAGGTTCGACGGCTCTCTGCACGTTGGACATGCCCCGCCCGGAAGGGGTGTACGCCTGTGCCCGCACTTGTGCTGCTCGGTGCTCAGTGGGGTGACGAGGGCAAGGGGAAGGCCACCGACCTGCTCGGCGGCTCCGTCGACTATGTGGTCCGCTACCAGGGCGGCAACAACGCCGGCCACACGGTGGTCGTCGGCGACCAGAAATACGCATTGCACCTCCTCCCCTCCGGCATCCTGTCACCTGGATGCACTCCGGTGATCGGCAACGGTGTCGTGGTCGACCCGGCGGTCCTGCTCTCCGAGCTGAGCGGACTCGACGAGCGCGGCGTGGACACGTCCAAACTGCTGATCAGCGGTAACGCCCATCTGATCACGCCGTATCACCAGACCATCGACAAGGTGACGGAGCGCTTCCTGGGCAACCGCAAGATCGGCACCACCGGGCGCGGGATCGGCCCGGCCTACGCCGACAAGATCAACCGGGTCGGCATCAGGGTCCAGGACCTCTTCGACGAATCGATCCTCCACCAGAAGGTCGACGCGGCGCTCCAGGACAAGAACCAGGTCCTGGTGAAGATCTTCAACCGGCGGGCGATCAGCACCGCCCAGGTCGTCGAGGAATACCTCGGCTATGCCGAGCGGCTCCGCGGCTATGTCACCGACACCGCGCTGGTGCTCAACCAGGCGCTGGACGAGGGCAAGGTCGTGCTCATGGAGGGCGGGCAGGGCACGCTCCTCGACGTCGACCACGGCACCTATCCCTTCGTCACCTCGTCCAACCCGACCTCCGGCGGGGCCTGCACCGGCAGCGGAATCGGCCCCACGAAGATCACCCGGGTGATCGGCATCCTCAAGGCGTACACAACGCGTGTGGGCTCGGGACCGTTCCCCACCGAGCTGTTCGACGAGGACGGCGAGCGACTGCGCACCGTCGGCCACGAATTCGGCGTCACCACCGGGCGCAACCGGCGCTGCGGCTGGTTCGACGCGGTCATCGCCCGCTACGCGACCCGCGTCAACGGCCTGACCGACTTCTTCCTCACCAAGCTGGACATCCTCACCGGCTGGGAGCGTATCCCGGTGTGCGTCGCCTACGAGGTCGACGGCCGCCGGGTGGAGGAGCTGCCGTACAGCCAGAGCGACTTCCACCATGCCAAGCCGATCTACGAGTACCTGCCCGGCTGGTCGGAGGACATCACCCAGGCGAAGAGCTTCGCCGACCTGCCGGCGAACGCGCAGGCCTACGTCAAGGCGCTGGAGGAGATGTCGGGAGCGCCGATCTCCGCGATCGGGGTCGGCCCCGGCCGTACCGAGACGATCGAGATCAACTCGTTCGTCTGACCCCGCGTCCGGCCTTTCGCCCGGCCTTGCGCCGCCGGACCGTCGCCGCCCATTGCCACGCACCCCGTATGCCGTGGCAATGGGCGGCGGGTACGTCGACCGCTCTCAGCCGACCTTCTCGTACGTCAGCGGCGTCTTCTCGCCGGCGACCCCGTCGCGCCGCAGGTGCATGTCATCGAGCAGGGTCAGTGTGGTCGTCGTGGTGCCCGGCTGGCACGAGGCGGCGGGCTTGCCGCTGACCACCTGCGACGGGCTCAGCTCGGCCGGCGGTCCGGTCTTCGTGACCGACATCGACCACTCGCAGCTGTAGATCGAGGCCGTGCCGTCCGTACGCGAGCCGCTCAGCTCCACCGAGCCGTCCTCGTGCACGGTCAGCGTGCGGATGTCGTGGATGCCCGGCGGGATGTCCGTCATCGACTCCCAGACACCCACGACGCCGTTCGGCGGGGCGACCGGCACCACCGGCGCGGTCGGTGTCGCGCTCGCCGACTCGGTCGGCGTGGCGGTCTTCGTCGGTGTCGCGCTCTGCGTGGTGGCCGACGGGGTGGGGCTTGCCGACGTGGCAGTGGGCGACGGCGTGGTGGACGGCGACGGCGTCGTGCTCGTGGTGGCGGCCGTGGGCGTGGGGGACGGCGGCGCCGCGCTGGTCCGGCTGCCGCCATCGGTCTCGCGGACCAGGACATATGCGGTGCCGGCGCCGGCGACCACCGCCAGCAGGGTCAGTACGGCGACGAGCACGCCGCGCCTGCCGCGCCGGGGAGCGGGTGCCTGCGGCGGCCCGCCGGGTCCTGGCGCAGCCGGCGGACCGTCGGCGCCCGGGACCGATTCCGACACCATGGTCGGCGCGGCCGCACCCGCCTGCGCGACGGCGCCGTCTCCACCCGCCGGGGCTGCCGCGGCCGCTCCGCCGGTCCTGGCCGCGGCGCCGACGGCGACATCGGTCCTGACCTCCGTCTCGACCTCGGCCTCCGCCTCCAGTTCGAGCAGCTGCACCGCGTGCCGCCCCAGTTGGGCGACGATCGCGCCGGGCAGCCACGGTTCGACCCGGCCCGCCGGGGTGTCCTTCGGCGGCTCGTCCGCCGTGTCCTTGATGAGGCCCAGCACCTGGGTCAGCGAGGGGCGCCGCTCGGGCTCCTTGACCAGGCAGGCCGTCACCAGGGCGCGCAGGCCCTCGGGCACCGCGTCCAGGTCCGGCGGCTCCTGCACTATGCGGAACATCTGGGCGTGCACGCCGCTGCTGGCCGCGCCGAAGGGCTGCAGCCCGGTGGCGGCGTAGGCGAGGATCGAGCCGAGGCAGAAGACGTCGCAGGCCGGGGTCACCCGGTCGCCGCGCACCTGCTCGGGCGACATGAAGGCGGGCGAGCCGACCATCGCCCCCGTGTGGGTGAGCGTCGCCGAACCGTCGGCGACCGTCTCCAGGGCGCGGGCGATACCGAAGTCGATCACCCGGGGCCCGTCGATCGTGATCATCACATTCGACGGTTTGAGGTCCCGGTGCACCAGACCCGCGGCATGGATGTCCGCCAGCGCGTGCGCCAGTCCGGCGGCCAGCACCGTCACCGAGCGCTCGGGCAGCGGACCGTAGTCCTTGATCACCTGCTGGAGGGAGGGGCCCGCGACATAGCCGGTCGCCACCCACGGGATCTCCGCCTCGGTGTCGGCGTCGAGCACCGGAGCGGTCCACGCGCCACCGACCCGCCGGGCCGCCCGCACCTCACGGCGGAAGCGGGTGCGGAATTCCTCCTGCGCGGCAAGCTCGGCACGTACCAGTTTCACCGCGACCGTGCGGCCGCGTTCCGAGCGGGCCAGGAAGACCCGGCCCATTCCGCCGGTGCCCAGCCTGCCGAGCAGCCGGTAGGCGCCGATCCGCTGCGGATCATCCGTTCTGAGCTGCTCCATGCCTGTCTCCCCCCGCCGCTTCACCCGGCCCCCGAACCCCAGAACGAAGAATATGCGTAGGCACGCCACCGGCCACCACGTGGTTCCCAGGCGGTGCGGCACCGTTACGCACGGTCCTTGTGCCGTCCGCGGCGGGCAGAACCAGGCCCTCTCCTCCGCCCATGCCCGGCGCGGGAGGGCGGTCGGCCCGCGCAGCCGGCGCCGCGGGCCGACCCCGCGCCGTATCGTGTGCGGCGGGTGCGCGGCGGGAAGCCACCCGCGGACGCGACGCGACAGGGAGACGGCATGCCGGAGGCGGGCGGTCCTGCCATGCCGGTACGGCGCAGCAGCCTGCGCCAGCAGATCGCCGACGCCCTGCGCGACGAGGTCCTGACCGGCAGGCTCCAGGCCGGGCGGCATTTCACCGTCAAGGAGATCGCCGAGCTCTACGGCGTCTCCGCCACCCCGGTCCGCGAGGCCCTGGTCGACCTGGCCGCCCAAGGACTGCTCGACGTCGAACAGCACCGCGGCTTCCAGGTGCGGCAGCTGACCGCGGCCGACTTCCGCTCGCTCAGCGAAGCGCGGCTCTTCATCGTCGAGGCGGCCTTCCGGCTGATGGGCGAGCGCGGCATGGGCGACCTGCCCCCCGCCGCCGTGGCCTCCGTACGCCGCCGCGCCGAGGCCGCCGCCGGCGCCGCACACGCCGGCAGCCTCGACGTCCTGGTCGGCTGCGACCTGCGCTTCTGGCGGGAGCTGACCGGCATCGGCGGCAATCCGCACATCTGCGCGTTCCTCGACCGCATCCGCACCCAGACCTGGCTCTACGCGGTGCCGCACCTGCGCGCCTTGCGCGACCCCGCCGGGGTCTGCTGGGCAGGACACGTGGACCTGGTCGACGCGGTCGCCGCCCGCGACACCGCGGCCGCCCACGCCCTCATCACCGAAGCCGACGTCCATACCCGCGCCTTGATCGAGAAGCTGGCCCCCGCACGCTCCTGACGCGACAGCCGCGGC
This sequence comes from Streptomyces sp. NBC_00433, assembly GCA_036015235.1. Taxonomy (NCBI): domain Bacteria; kingdom Bacillati; phylum Actinomycetota; class Actinomycetes; order Kitasatosporales; family Streptomycetaceae; genus Streptomyces; species Streptomyces sp. NBC_00433. The sequence continues at coordinate 5,347,796 of CP107926.1, forward strand.
CGATTTACCCTGGACGCCCCCGACCGGATGGAGTGTTCGTGGCCTGCGACCTGTGGCTGGTGCCGCTGGTGGATGTGCTCTGCCACAGCCCGGAAAACCCGTTCTCCGAGGAACTCGCCCGCTACGACAAGGCCCTGGGCGACGCCGGGCAGCCGCCCGTACCGATCCACGCGTATATGCCCGGCCTGTCGGGCGACGTCGGACCCGTCGCCTGCTTCGACTACGACGCCCTGCACTTCCTGCGCCGCGCCTACCTGCTCAGCCTCCAGGGACTGGAGGTCTCCCCGGTCGACGCGCTCGGCGGCGACTACGAGCAGCTGCTGGAGATGTTCGAGACCACCGCGCAGCGCTCGCACCTGGTGTGGCACTACGACCACGCCGGCGCCTATGTGCCGCTGGACTTCCCCGAGCCCGTCGTCAACGACGAACTGCTCGAAGGCGGCGGACCGCTCGGCTCCAGCCACGGGCTGCTGCGCGAGCTGGAATTCGTCGCCCCGGTGATCGGCATCGACCCCGCCAACCCGCCGCTGCCCCCGGCGCCGCCCGACCGCCACACCACCCTCGAAGAGCCCGCACTCCACCCGCCCACCGGCCTCGACGGCCCCTTCGCCCGCGAACACCACGTCTGGCTCGGCCTGCACGCGGCCGCGACCCGGTCGCTGGGCCAGGGCTCGATGATCGTCTTCAGCTGACACCCGGGCCGGCCGGCCCCGGTCGGCCCGGCTCCGTCAGTGCAGGCAGAATTCGTTGCCCTCCGGGTCCCGCATCACATACGTGTCCGGTCCGCGGTCGCGGTGCGTCTCGACCAGGCGGGCGCCCAGCGCCGTCAGCCGCTCGACCTCGGCCGGCTTGTCCTCGGGCTCGACATGGATGTCGACGTGCACCCGGTTCTTGGCGGTCTTGCCCTCCGGCACCCGCTGGAAGAAGTAGCGCGGCTCGGTGCCCGCCGGGTCGCTGATCGCCGCGACATCGCGGAAGGCCGAGTGCCCGTCGACCACGATCCGCTCCTCCGCCGTCAGCCGGCCCGCCGCCACCAGCTGGTCCACCAGCGTCGAGTGGTCCTCCACCACGGCCCCGGTGACCTGCGCCCAGAAGGCGGCCTGGGCATGCGGATCGGCACAGTCGAACGTCACTTGTGTCCTCATGACCGGCCATCATGCCAAGCCCTCACCCCCCTTGCCGCGGGTTCTCCGGCGGGCGCTGGCGTGGCATGCTCGGGCGCGTGCCGGGGTGGGGCAGGCGCGGCGCGAGATGGGCGTCCGGGCGGGTCTGCGACCAGGAGGGCGACTGGGTGCGCAGCGGGGTGCCCGCGGCCGTGCGGGACCCGAAATCCAGCATCCAGTCCGCGGTTTCCATCCGCACCAGGTCGGCGACGTCGTCGCAGAAGCGCCGCAGGATCGCAAGGCAGCGCTCCGCCGCCTCCGCGGCGGTCCCCTCGGTCGGGCCGAGGACCTCGCGCACGCTCTCCGACGCCCAGTCGAAACGCAGCTGCTCAAGGCGCCGCTCCACGCCCTGCGCCGTGCCGACGTCCCGCATCCAGCCCGCGGTGAGGCCCAGGACGCGGTCCATCGCCACGCACACCGTGGCCAGCAGCAGCGCCAGATAGCCCCACGCCACCGTGGAGCCCCCCGTGCCGGTCAGCTCGACCAGCGGCAGCGCCGCGCCCACCGCGGCGAAGACGGCCGCGCCGCCCCGCAGCGCCCGCGCCCCGCGGCGCTTCCACACCCGCTCGCGCAGATACCAGTCCGCCGTACGCAGCGCCCCGGACTCCGCCCAGCGGTAGAGCTCCTCCAGACGCTCCGCGGGCTCGCCCCAGTCGCCCAGCGGGAAGGGCAGCGCCCGCAGGTCCTCGTGCTGGTGGTGCAGCGCCCGCCGCTCAGGCTCCTCCCGAGGGGCTTCCTCGGGAAACATGTCCGGCTGGCTCACTGCACGCTCCCTCGATGGCTTCCTGCGCCCCCCGGCCTTTCCCGGCCGTGACGAAGGTCTCTTCTTAGCGCCGAACGGCTGAGCGTGGGGTGGGTAAGGCGGCATATCCGCCCGTACGGGCCGCGTGATCAGGTATAGGCCGTGGAATGCGGTCACCCGAAAGAGTGAGGGCGGCCGGTGGCCGTACGGGCCACTACCCTGGTGCGCGTGAAGGTCCTTGTCATCGGCGGCGGCGCCCGCGAGCACGCCCTGTGCCGTTCCCTGTCCCTCGACCCCGACGTGACGTCACTGCACTGCGCTCCCGGCAACGCCGGAATCGCCGAAGTGGCCGAGCTGCACCCGGTCGACGCGCTCGACGGCGCCGCGGTCGCCGAACTCGCCGCCTCGATCGGGGCGGACTTCGTCATCGTCGGCCCCGAGGCGCCGCTGGTCGCCGGAGTCGCCGACGCCGTCCGCGCGCGCGGCATCGACTGCTTCGGGCCCAGCAGGGAAGCGGCCGAGCTGGAAGGCTCCAAGGCCTTCGCCAAGGACGTCATGGCCGTGGCCGGCGTGCCGACCGCCCGCTCCTACGTCTGCACCGACGCCGACGAGATCGAGCGGGCCCTCGACGCCTTCGGCGCGCCCTACGTCGTCAAGGACGACGGGCTCGCGGCGGGCAAGGGCGTCGTCGTCACCAGCGACATCGCCGACGCGCGGGCGCACGCGCTCGCCTGCGTCGCCGCGCCCGGCAGGGTCGTCATCGAGGAATACCTCGACGGCCCCGAGGTGTCGCTCTTCGCCGTCACCGACGGCGAGACCGTCGTACCGCTGCAGCCCGCACAGGACTTCAAGCGCGCGCTCGACGGCGACGAGGGCCCCAACACCGGCGGCATGGGCGCGTATTCGCCGCTGCCGTGGGCCGACCCGAAACTCGTCGACGAGGTCGAGCGGACCGTGCTCCAGCCGACCGTCGACGAACTGCGCCGCCGCGGCACACCCTTCGCGGGCCTGCTCTACGCCGGGCTCGCCATCACCTCACGCGGGGTGCGGGTCATCGAATTCAACGCGCGCTTCGGCGACCCCGAGACCCAGGTCGTCCTGGCCCGCCTCAGGACACCGCTCGCCGGCCTGCTGCGGGCCGCCGCCACCGGCCAGCTCGCCGGCTACCCCGCGCTGCGGTGGAGCGAGGGCGCCGCCGTGACGGTGGTCATCGCCTCCTACAACTACCCCGACACCCCCCGCACCGGCGACCCCATCACCGGCCTCGACACCATCGCGGAGAACGCCGACCACGCGTACGTCCTCCACGCCGGCACCCGCCGCTCCGACGACGGCCTCATCGTCAGCGCGGGCGGCCGCGTCCTCTCGGTGACCGCCACCGGCCCCGACCTCGCGGTGGCCCGCGAGCGGGCTTACCGGGCGGTCGACTGCGTCGGGCTGGACGGCGGGCACCACCGCGGCGACATCGCTGCCGCGGCGTCGGGGGTGTAATCCGCGGCACGCGCGCGGGCGGGCGGTTTCGGTGGCGCCGCCACCGGGGCGGGTTGCGCGCGAGCGCGCTTGCCGGGCGGTCGACTGCGTCGGGCTCGGTGGCGGCTGTCGCCGCGGTGACATTGCTATGACGGCGTCCGGGGCGGTCCGCCGTGCGGGCGGGCGCTGTCGGGCCGTCGACTGCGTCGGGCTGCTTTCGGTGGCCGCCACTGGTGCGGGTTTCGCTGTTGGCCGCGGGCAGGCCCCGTCAGGCGGTCGGCTGCGGTCATCGCCGCCCGGCGTGCGGCGGGTACGCCGCCCTGCGGTGGGTGGGTGCTTTGGGTGGCCTTCACCGGGGCGGGTTTCGCGGTCCGCCGCGAGTGGGCCCTGTCGGGCGGTCGGCGGTGGCGGCCGTCGGTGCGGCGGCGCGCGATTGGCTTTGCCCGGGGCCGGGCACCTTCGTGCCCGGGGCCGGGCACCTTCGTGCCCGGGGGTGGCTCCCGCGTCCATGAGGGTGTTCTCCTGGGCGCGGTGCTCGGGCTTGTGCTGGGGGGAAGTTCAAGGGGAAGCCACTCCAAGGAGTGATGGGTCGGCCTTAAGGATGACTGGTTCGCGGGGGCGAACTAGGGTGCCGCGGAGGCGCACTGCGGGACATTGCGGCAATCAGCCGTACGGCCATTGCGATGTCGGTGGGCGGTGCGACAGTGGGGGGAGGCCGTCACCGGGGCGGTCGCCACAGCGCAGGGGGTGAGCCGCCCGATGGCTGGAGAAGCAGGCGAGGCAGTGGCGCGGACCCGCGCGCTGGCGGTGCTGCGGATTCGCGGGGCCGCGCTCGGAGTCGTGCTGGTGCCGGCCGCCGTCGCGGTGGTGCTGCAAGTGGCCGGGGCGACCGGGCGGATCGGCGGCGGGGCCTGGGACGGCGTGCGGTGGGGGCTGACGGGCGTCGCGCTCGTCGTGCTCGCCGTCGCGGCCGCGGTCGCCGCGGTGATCGTGAAGGCGCGGCCGGCGGTCAGCCCCGCGGTGCCGGTCTCGGAGGGCGCGGCCCCCGATCTGCACCGGATGGTGCGGGAGCTGGCCGAGAAAATGCGGGTCCCGCTCCCCTCGGGGATAGAGCTGACGCCCGACTGCGACAGCTGGCTCGAGGACCGCAGGCCCGCCCCGGGCGGGACGGAGCGCAGGCCCGCGCCCGTGCTGGTGATCGGCTCGCCCTTCCTGTGGTGGATGCGGGTCGCCGAGCTGCGGGCGCTGCTGGCCCCGGTCGTCGCCGGCACCGGCGCCGCCGCCGACCCTGAGATATACGCGGCCCGGCGCTTCGTCCGCGGGCTCGACGCGGCCGTCGGTGTGGCCACCCACGGCAGGCAGCGGCGTTCGGTGCTGCTGCGGCCTGCGTACGGCTTCCTCGCGTGGGCCGCCCGGCTCATGCTGCGCGGGTGCAGCGCGCATGTCGCCGAGATGGAGCGGGGCGTGGCCGCGTCCGCGTCCGAGCGGGCGCAGGCCGTCGACTACGGGCTGCGGATCGTCGCCCAGGAGCAGGTCGGGCTCGCCTACGCGGGATGGGACCGGCTGCTGACCCGGGTCGCGCTGCCCGCCTGGCGGATGGGCCGCTGGCCGTCCCGGCTGGACGCCGGCGTGGTCGCCGCCCTGACCGAGCTGTCGCGCCGCGACCGGCTCGCCGACGGCTTCGAGACCAGGCTCGGCGAGCGGCCGGCCTGCGACCTGCTCGAAGAGCCGGGCATCGTCGACGAGGCCGTGTCGCTGCTCGCGGCCCGCCTCTTCCACGGCGGCCCGCGCCGGACCGGGCCTGACTGGGCGCCGGTCAGTTGGGCGCGCTATCCCGAGGAAGTCGTGGACCGCATCTGGCGGGCGGAGGCCACCCGGCTGATACGGGTGCTCGACGAGGTCCGGCCGGGCGCCCGCTCCCGGCCCGCCGCGGTGGTGGACGACGGCGGGTCGCCGCTGCCCGACGCCGAGGCCGCGCCCGCGGTGGGCGCGCGAGGGCGCGGGCTGCTGCTCGGCGGGCGTACGGTCCGCCGCACGGCGGCCGAGCGGGGCGGGGTCCCGGTGCTGCGGGACGAGCCGGGGCGGGCCACGCTGGCCCGGGTCATCGACCGGCTCGCGGCCGGGGGCAGCGAGGAATTGGCGGCGCGGATCGGGGCGCTGGTCGCCCAGGACGAGGCGCCGCCCTCCGGCCCGGGATCCGGCGCGGACCCCGCCCCGGGCGGCGGGTCGGCCGCGGACATACCGACGCCGGTCTATCAGCTGCTGCCGCCCCGGACGGGGCGCGAGCTGCTCGCCGACCATGTCACCGCGATGGTGTGCTGTGCCGCCGTCGACACGGCCGGCGCCGGCGCCGGGCTCGACTGGCTCGACGGCCCCGCTCTCGTCGTAGACGGCGCTCGCCGCAGTGACCTGGGCTGGCCCGTCCTCCGTCTCGTCGAGAACGGGGACGCGGCGCCCTTGCGGGCGTGGCTCTCGGCGATCGGCGTCCGGGCCGAGGTCTCAGTCCGGTTGGCCTAGCCCCTACGGGCGCGCCACTCCCTGAGGGGTGCTGCTACGGACTCCACGGTGCCGCTGCGTTGTGGTTGAGCGCTCCGTTCTCCCCCCAGAGCTTCGCCTGGGGGTGCCCCCACGCGCCCGTGAGTGGGTGGCCCCTGCCGTGGGCGTTCGCGCTTGCGGTGCGCTGTGGCTGGGCGCGCGGCTCCCCGCGCCCCTGGGGTGGTGGCTGTCCGTTGCTGCACGGCGCTGCGTTGTGGTTGAGCGCTCCGTTCTCCCCCCAGAGCTTCGCCTGGGGGCCCCCACGCGCCCGTGAGTGGGTGCCCCTTGCGGTGGGCTTTCGCACGTGCGGTGCGTTGTGGCCGGGCGATCCGGCGGGAGGGCGCCCGGGTGGCTGGAAAAGGAGCCCCGCGGTAGCGGATCGGTGCATATTTTCACCACGAACCGTGACAGCCGGGCCGCATTCTGTGATGTGCTTGGTTCGTACCGCACCATTGCCCCGTCGTGCGCGGCGGGTGGGGCGGTGGGGACGGAGGGGATGGGTAATGGCGGCGGATCAGATCAGGCGGTGGGAGTCCGGGGCGCTGGCGCACGGGGTGTCGGATCCGTTCGGGCAGGGGCCGTTGCCGTGGCTGCGGGGGGAGCCGGAGTATCTGGGGGACGACGGGCAGGTCGTGCCCTGGTACGTGGACCTGGCCGCGAGCAGCGGGGAGACGCCTCGGCGGTCGCATCTGCCGGGGCCGCGGACCGCGGACGACGTGCGGCGGCAGATCAAGGGGTTCGCGTCGGCGGGGGCGGTGTCGCCGGGGGAGGCGATCGACTTCCGGATCACCGTGGACCCGCCGCAGGAGTTCACCGTCGACGTCTACCGCATCGGGCACTACGGGGGTGACGGCGCTTCGCAGGTCAGTGCGAGCCCCCGGCTGTCGGGGATCGCCCAGTCGGCGCCGCTGGCCGCGGGAAAGACGATTTCCTGCCACCACTGGTGGCAGTCCTGGCGGTTGCAGATCCCGCCGCACTGGCGCACCGGCGCCTACGTCGCGGTGCTGACCACCGTCGACGGCTACCGCAGCCACGTGCCGTTCACCGTGCGGGACCCGGCGGCCCGCGCCGACCTGCTCCTGCTGCTGCCCGACGTGACCTGGCAGGCGTACAACCTGTATCCCGAGGACGGCAGGACCGGCGCCAGCCTCTATCACGCGTGGGACGGGGCGGGCCGGCTGCTCGGGGAGGAGGAGGCGGCCGGGACGGTGTCCTTCGACCGGCCCTACGCCGGTGCGGGCCTGCCGCTGCACATCGGTCACGCCTACGACTTCGTGCGGTTCGCCGAGCGCTACGGCTACGACCTGGCCTATGCCGACGCCCGCGACCTGCACGCCGGCCGGGTCGACCCGTCGCTCTACTGCGGCATGGTCTTCCCCGGCCACGACGAGTACTGGTCGGCGCCGATGCGCAGGGCCGTCGAGTCCGCCCGCGACATGGGCACGTCGCTGGTCTTCCTGTCCGCCAACACCATGTACTGGCAGGTCGAGTTGGCGGCCTCGCCGGCCGGAGACCCCGACCGGCTGCTGAGCTGCCGCAAGCCGCGCGGCGGCACGCGGGGCCGCGGCAGCCTGTGGCGCGACCTCGGCGAGCCCGAGCAGCTGGTGCTGGGCGTGCAGTACGCGGGCCGGGTCCCGCAGCCGGCACCGCTGGTGGTGCGCAATGCCGGCCACTGGCTGTGGGAGGCGACGGGCGCGGGCGAGGGCGACATGGTGGAGGGCCTGGTGGCGGGGGAGGCGGACCGTTACTTCCCGCGTACGGCGCTGCCCGAGTCCACCGAGCGCATCCTGCTCGCGCACTCGCCTTACGAGGCGGCGGACGGCCGCCGCTGCCACCAGGAGACGTCGCTCTACCGCTCGCCCAGCGGCGCGTACGTCTTCGCGTCCGGCACCTTCGCCTGGTCGCCCGCGCTCGACCGGCCCGGCCATGTGGACCAGCGCATCCAGCGCGCGACGGCCAACCTGCTGGACCGTATCTGCAAGCACGGCTGACCGGGCCCGGCCGCAACAGGGCCGGCCCGGCCGCAACAGGGCCGGGACGGGCGGAGAAGGGTCGGGACGGGCGGAGAAGGGCCGGGACCCGCCGCGCCCCGCGCGCACCGCATCCTCCCCGGTGAGCGAGAATCAGGGGCTGAACCACCGATTGGGGAGGACGACCGATGCCCGGATTCGTCGACAAACCGGAGCCGGTGCAGGTGCCCGGACTGGACCATCTGCACACCGGGAAGGTGCGCGAGCTGTACCGCAACGCCGCCGGCGACCTGGTGATGGTGGCCAGCGACCGCACCTCGGCGTACGACTGGGTGCTGCCTACCGACATTCCCGACAAGGGCCGGGTGCTCACCCAGCTGTCGCTGTGGTGGTTCGAGCAGCTCGCCGGCCTGGTGCCGAACCATGTCATCTCGACCGAGGTGCCCGAGGGCGCCCCCGCGGACTGGGCGGGCCGGACGATGGTGTGCAGGTCGCTGCGGATGGTGCCGGTGGAGTGTGTGGCCCGCGGCTATCTGACCGGCTCGGGCCTGCTCGAATACGACGAATACCGCACCGTGTGCGGCCTCGCGCTGCCCGAGGGCCTGGTCGACGGCTCGGAGCTGCCGGCGCCGATCTTCACCCCGGCGACGAAGGCCGCGGTCGGCGAGCACGACGAGAACGTGCCGTACGAGGAGGTGGCCCGCCAGGTCGGCGCCGAGACGGCCACGATGCTGCGGCAGGTGACGCTGGCGGTCTACGGCAGGGCGCGCGACATCGCCAGGGAGCGCGGGCTGATCCTGGCGGACACGAAGTTCGAGTTCGGGCACGACGAGCAGGGCGCGCTGGTCATCGCCGACGAGGTGCTGACGCCCGACTCGTCCCGCTACTGGCCGGCCGACCTGTGGGAGCCGGGGCACGCGCAGCCGTCCTTCGACAAGCAGTTCATTCGCGACTGGCTGACCTCGGACGCCTCCGGCTGGGACCGCTCGGGCGACACCCCGCCGCCGGAGCTGCCCGCCGAGGTCGTCGAGCAGTCCAGGGCGCGCTATGTCGAGGCGTACGAGCGGCTGACCGGCACCTCCTGGTCGTAGCCCCACCGCCGCCGGCCGCGGAAACACGAAGGCCCCGGTTCGGGTGAACCGGGGCCTTCGCCTGACTGGAGCGGACGACGAGATTCGAACTCGCGACCCTCACCTTGGCAAGGTGATGCTCTACCAACTGAGCCACGTCCGCAGGTCGTGCACATACTGTACCCGATCGGCTCAGCGGCCAGGAAACGGGTATCCCGAGCCGGGCCGCGGGCTTCCCCGAACGCGTACGGCGAAGGCCCCGGTTCGGGTGAACCGGGGCCTTCGTCTGACTGGAGCGGACGACGAGATTCGAACTCGCGACCCTCACCTTGGCAAGGTGATGCTCTACCAACTGAGCCACGTCCGCAGGTCGTACAGATCACTCTACCCGATGCGCCGCATGTCAATGACCGATGGATGACGATCACAGACCGCAGCGCTTTCGCGTACGCGATCGGAGCGGGCGACAGGAATTGCACACTGCGCCTCCCCCCTGGAAGGGGGGCGCTCTACTACTGAGCTACACCCGCATGATGTCCGCTGACCTGGCCTTTCGGTCCTGCCCTCGGCGTGCTCCACACACTAGCGGACAGGTGGGGGTGGCTGTCCAGTCGACTCCCGCCGGCCGTGTCGCGCCCTGCGGGCCGGACGCGGCGGGGCGCGGCCGGCCCGGCGGGGAGCCGGCCGCACACCCCAACTGCCCTGCGCTCAGCCCGCCTTGTTGAACGCCTCGTAGACCTTCTTGGGAATACGGCCGCGAGCCGGCACCTCGAATCCGTTGGACTGGGCCCAGGCCCGCACGGTCGCCGGGGTGGGTGCGATCGGGGTGCGCTTGTAGGCGCGGCCGGAAAGAGTGCGGCGGCGGCCGGCTTCGACGTAGGGCGCCAGCTCGTGACGCAGTTTGTCCGCGTTCTCGGACGAGAGGTCGATCTCGTACCACTGCCCGTCGACGCCGAATGCGATCGTTTCCGCGGCCTCGCCGCCGTCGAGATCATCGGCGAGGGTGACCAGTACGCGTTGCGCCATGGGAATCGGTCCTTTCGTGCGCCGTCGGTTTGCCCGTGCGACAACCGGCCGGTGTCGCCGGGGCCGTCACCGGGCCGTGCCGCCGGGCAGGTGCGGCCCGGTGCGGTACGGGTCCGGCCCGGCTGGGGTGTCGCGGGCGCGCCGACGCGCAGGTGTCGACAAATGTGCATTCAGGGCGGTGCTTGTGCGGTGTCACGGAGGTGTCACGGAATGGGATGGCAGATGTTACTGATAATTCCCGGCCGTGCGTCATCCCAAGCCTGTACGCCATCGGGACCCTATGATTTTCCGCCGGGTTTCCCCAGGCATTTTGACAGCCGATACATAAACGTGATGCATGATCTGACGCTGATCGGACGGGAAGACCATATCTACTCGCGTAGAATTTCACACCGGGTACGCTGGAGGGACCTCACGCACCACACCACCGGGAGTGCCAGTGGCACGCGTCGTAGTCGACGTCATGCTCAAGCCGGAGATCCTCGACCCCCAGGGCCAGGCGGTACAGCGCGCGCTGCCGCGCCTCGGCTTCGGCGGGATCTCCGACGTCCGCCAGGGAAAGCGCTTTGAACTCGAGGTCGAGGGGCCGGTCGACGACGCCGCCCTCGCCCGCATTCGGGAGATGGCGGAAACCTTTCTCGCCAACACAGTGATCGAAGACTTCGACGTAAAGGTCGAGTCGTGACTGCCCGCATTGGCGTCGTCACATTTCCCGGCACGCTGGACGACCGCGACACGCAGCGGGCGATCGGCATCGCCGGGGCCGAAGCCGTACCGCTGTGGCACCGCGACAAGGACCTCAAGCAGGTCGACGCGGTCGTTCTGCCGGGCGGCTTCTCCTACGGCGACTATCTGCGGGCCGGCGCGATCTCGCGCTTCTCCCCGGTGATGGGCACGCTTATCGAGCAGGCGCGCGCGGGAATGCCGGTGCTCGGCATCTGCAACGGATTCCAGGTGCTGTGCGAAGCGCATCTGCTGCCCGGCGCGATGCTCAGGAACACCGGGCTCCACTTCGTGTGCCGCGACCAGAAGCTGCGGGTCGAGACCGCGGACACCGCCTGGACCTCGGATTACGCGCCCGGCCAGCAGATTTCCATCCCGCTGAAGAACATCGACGGCCGCTACACCGCCGACGAGCGCACCCTGGACGAGCTGGAGGCCGAGGGCCGCGTCGCCTTCCGCTACAGCGACGTGAACCCCAACGGGTCGCTGCGCGACATCGCCGGCATCACCAACGCGGCGGGCAACATCGTCGGCCTCATGCCGCACCCCGAGCACGCCGTGGAGTCGCTCATCGGCACCGGCGGCACCGACGGCCTGGCGTTCTTCACCTCGGTCATCAAGAAGTTGGTCAACGCATGAGCCTGGACACGGTCAAGCACTCCGCCGAGACGCCCGACGCGGCGCAGCCCTGGAAGGAACTCGGCCTCAAGGAGGACGAGTACGCGCGGATCAGGGAGATCCTGGGCCGCCGCCCCACCGGCGCCGAGCTGGCGATGTACTCGGTCATGTGGTCCGAGCACTGCTCGTACAAGTCGAGCAAGGTGCACCTCAAGCAGTTCGGCGACAAGGCACCGCAGACCGACGCCCTGCTGGTCGGCATCGGTGAGAACGCCGGTGTGGTGGACGTCGGACAGGGCTACGCGGTCACCTTCAAGATCGAGTCGCACAACCACCCCTCGTACATCGAGCCCTACCAGGGCGCGGCCACCGGCGTCGGCGGCATCGTGCGCGACATCCTGGCGATGGGCGCGCGGCCGGTCGCGGTCATGGACCCGCTGCGCTTCGGCGCCGCCGACCACCCCGACACCAAGCGCGTGCTGCCCGGCGTCGTGGCCGGCGTCGGCGGCTACGGCAACTGCCTGGGCCTGCCCAACATCGGCGGCGAGGTTGTCTTCGACCCCTGCTACCAGGGAAACCCGCTGGTCAACGCGCTGTGCGTGGGCGTCATGAAGCACGAGGACATCCACCTCGCCAAGGCGTCCGGCGCCGGCAACAAGGTGATCCTCTACGGCGCCAGGACCGGCGGCGACGGCATCGGCGGCGTCTCGGTGCTGGCCAGCGAGACCTTCGACTCGACCGGCCCCTCCCGGCGGCCCGCCGTCCAGGTCGGCGACCCCTTCCAGGAGAAGCTGCTCATCGAGTGCACCCTGGAGATCTTCCGCGAGCAGCTCGTCGCGGGCATCCAGGACCTCGGCGGGGCCGGACTGTCCTGCGCCACCTCCGAGCTGGCCTCGGCCGGCTCCGGCGGCATGCGCGTCGAGCTGGACACCGTGCCGCTGCGCGACGCGACGCTCTCGCCCGAGGAGATCCTCATGAGCGAGTCGCAGGAGCGGATGTGCGCGATCGTCGAGCCCGACAAGGTCGAGCGCTTCCTGGCGATCTGCGAGAAGTGGGACGTCATCGCCACCGTCATCGGTGAGGTCACCGAGGGCACCCGGCTGGAGATCTACTGGCACGGCGAGCAGATCGTCGATGTGCCGCCGCGGTCCGTCGCCCACGAGGGCCCCACCTACCACCGCCCCTACGCCCGCCCCGACTGGCAGGACGCGCTCCAGGCCGACGACGCCGGAAAGCTGGCGCGGCCGGTGACCGGCGAGGAGCTGCGCGAGCAGGTGCTCGCGCTGGTCGGCTCGCCCAACCAGGCGTCCAAGGCGTGGGTCACCGACCAGTACGACCGCTTCGTGCAGGGCAACACGGTGCTGGCGCAGCCCGAGGACTCCGGTGTCGTACGCATCGACGCCGACACCGACCTGGGCGTCGCCATCGCCACCGACGGCAACGGGCGCTACGCCAAGCTCGACCCCTACGCGGGCGCGCAGCTCGCGCTGGCCGAGGCGTACCGCAATGTCGCCGCGACCGGCGCCAAGCCGCTGGCGGTCTCGGACTGCCTGAACTTCGGGTCGCCCGAGGACCCGGCGGTGATGTGGCAGTTCGCCGAGGCCACCCGCGGCCTGGCCGACGGCTGCCTCGCCCTCGGCACACCCGTGACCGGCGGCAATGTCTCGCTCTACAACCAGACCGGCGACGCCGCCATCCACCCGACCCCGGTGGTCGCCGTGCTCGGCGTGATCGACGACGTCAACCGGCGGACTCCGATGGCCTTCGCCGAGCAGGGCCAGCTCATCCTGCTGCTCGGTGAGACCCGCGAGGAATTCGGCGGCTCGGCCTGGTCGCAGGTCGTCCACGACCACCTCGGCGGGCTGCCGCCCGCGGTGGACCTGGAGCGCGAGAAGCTGCTCGCCGAGATCCTCATCTCCGGCTCGCGCGACGGCATGATCGACGCCGCGCACGACCTGTCCGACGGCGGCCTGATCCAGGCGGTGACCGAGTCCTGCCTGCGCGGCGGCAACGGTGCCCGGCTGGTCGTCCCCGACGGCCTCGACGCCTTCACCTTCCTCTTCTCCGAGTCCGCGGGCCGCGCCGTCGTCGCCGTCCCCCGCTCGGAAGAGCTGCGCTTCACCGACATGTGCGGTGCGCGCGGACTGCCGGTCACCCGGATCGGCGTGATCGACGGTGACGCGGTGGAGGTCCAGGGCGAGTTCGCGATCCCGCTGGCCGAGCTGGGCGCGGTCCACGAGGCGACGATCCCGGGGCTGCTGGCCTGATCTCCCGCGGTACGCGGCGGCGCCCGGTTCGACGGGCGCCGCCGCGTACTGGTCTGCGGGCGGGGTGCGCCCGGTGCGGTCGCCCCGCCGCGTAAGCGTTTCAGTCGCGGAGTGCCGCCGTGTACGCCCCCCGGTGCGTGGCCAGCCAGGCCTGCATGCGGTCCCAGCGCGCCCAGCCGCCGTACTCGGCGAAGGCCTCGACATACGCCCGGTCGCCGTTCGCGATCCGGCGCTCGACGAAGGTGCGGCCCGCCGCCGTGGCCTGCTCGATCACCGCGGGCAGCGCGGCGCGCTCGGCCGGCCTCAGCCCGTACGCCTCGGCCAGCAGCCGCAGTCGCGCGCACTGGTCGAGCCCGGCCGGATACTGGCGGGCGGCCGAGACCGGGTCGAGCATCGGCACCCAGTAGCGGGCCGCCATCGCCACGTCCCACAGCGGCCGTCCGGGCGCGGCCAGGTCGAAGTCGATCAGCGCGACCGCCTCGCCGCCGCGGAAGACGACGTTCTCCGGGCACACATCGTTGTGGCACAGCGCGGGACCGCCCTCGGGGTCGGCCAGCGCCCGGTCCCAGTCCGCACCAGGGTCGAAGCCGACGCCCGCGCCCGCGTCGTGCAGCCGCCGCAGCAGCCGGCCCACCGAGCGCAGGGCGTCGTCCGCCATCACCCACCCGGGGAAGGGCGGCAGCGCCACGTCCCCGTCGACGTACGTCAGTTGCTCCCGCCCGCCGTCCCCGTCGAGACCGACCGCGCCGGGCGCCCCGTCGAAGCCGCGCGCCCGCAGCCCGGACAGATACGCGTGCACGCCCGCCGCGTTGCGCGACGCGGGCCGGTCCACGACCCCGTCCCGCCGGAAGACCCCGCCCGCGTTGGCCATCCCCCCGGCGAGCCGCTCACCGTCCGGTGTCGCTGTCATCTCCCTCAACCACTGTCGCGAGAAGGTCGATGACTACTCTGCCATGGGCATCCCGCATGACGTGCTCATCGACCCTCGCGACGGCACCGGCATCGTCCACTCCCTCCCCGGCTACCCGCAGCGCACGCCGTCCGTCTTCGGCGACACCGTCAGCGTCGGCCCGTGGAAGCTCGACACCAGCGTCCTGCAGACCTACGCGCCGCCCTGCACGGCGACAGGCGGTGTGGCAACGGAGCGCCGGGCGGAAGCTGAGGGGGCCTGAGGGCTGTCCCGTAATCCGCGGTGGACCAGCGCGCGGCGTCAGACGCGGTACATCGCAAGGCGAAGGGTCGCCCTCGTACCGGGTCGTGTTCGGGCGAGCCCGACAACGCGGCGAGGTGCCGTAGCTGTCGTCGCGCGCCCGCCGGGGATTAACGGGACAGCCCTCAGGGCCGATAACCGGTGGCCAGGGTGGTTGGGGGGCTGGTTGGGTGCGGGCATGACGCTGGGAATGCCGGACGGCTACGAGATATCCACCGATCCCGCGCGGCTCGATGCCGCGCTGATCCACGAGTGGCTGACGCTGGACGCGTACTGGGCCCTCGGGGTGACGCGGGAGAAGCAGGACGCCGCCGTCGCGGGGTCGCTCAACTTCGGGGTCTACGACAGCGCGTCCGGCGCGCAGCTCGCCTACGCGCGGGTCATCACCGACCGCGCCACCTTCGCGTGGCTCTGCGACGTCTACGTCGCTCCCGCCGCCCGCGGGAAGGGGATCGGGACCGGGCTGGTCGCCGCCGTGCGCGAGCACCTCGCACCGTACGGGCTGCGCCGCGTCATGCTGGCCACGGCCGACGCGCACGCGGTCTACGCGAAGGTCGGCTTCGAGCCGCTCGCCGAGCTGGGGAAGTGGATGGTGCTCGGCAGGCAGTGAAGCCGGCCCGGCGCTACGTGGCGCTGAGGATGCGCCAGGCGACGACCCCGCGGTTCGCGGCCGCGCCGCCCACGAAGGCGCTGATCGCCCCGGTGAAGGGGAATCCCGCGGCCTTGCCGCCGCAACCGACCCTCTGGCGCGGCGCGTCGGCGGTCATCCGCACGACGATCTCACCGTTGCCCGAGCACGCGATCTGGAGGAGCTGCCGTCCCGGCTTCGTGTCGTCGACACCCGACGCGGGCTCCGAGGCCCAGAAGTGGCCGGAAGTGGCCGCGGCATCGGTGAAGCCCGCGGGGATCCACTCGTCGACCAGCGCCAGGGCGGGCTGCACCGCCTCGTCCATGTCGCGCTCGGCGGGCGCCGTGCTGCGCTGAACTGTGGGCTTCCTGCTCGGTGGAGGCGAGGGCGATGTGCTCGACGGGCCGGAGCACGCGAGCAACGCGAGCAGCGGTACGGCGGCGAGCGGCAGCGCCGCGCAGCGCCGGGCTGCACCGCTGCGGTGATGTGCGGATGTCATGGTGATCCCCCCTGCGGCGAGGCTAGCCGAGCCCGGCCGCCTTTCCTGTGGAAGCCGCAGGACTTGAGGAAGACGTGAGCCCGGGAGGGGGCGTCCACGCCGCGCTCATCGCCCCGCGCATAGCGGGCCGCCGGCCCGCGGAGGCGGACGGCGGTCAGGCGTAGGCCTCGTGTGCCGGCACGTCCCGCATCGAGCGGATCGGTGAGGCCAGCAGGATCAGGCCGGGCAGCAGGGTCGCACCCGCGAGGATCAGCAGTGTCGGGCGCAGGCCGAGCCAGGTGGCCAGGCCGCCCGCGGCGAGGGGGCCGAGGAAGCGCAGCCCCTGGGCGAGGAAGCGGTTGGTCGCCGTCATCCGGCCGAGCATGTCCGGCGGGCAGACCAGTTGGCGTACCGACGTCGTCGCGGTCAGGGCGACCATGCCCGTCGCGGTCAGCGAGGTGAAGGCCAGCGCCACGATCCACTGCCCGGCGTGGCCGCGGGCGACCAGCGGGGTGACCGTCTCCAGCGGCGCCGACAGGAAGGTGCCCAGCACCATGGCCCCGCTCATCCCGACCCGGTCGATGACCCGCCGCGCGGCGATGCTGCCGAGGACGCCGCCGATCAGGCTCAGCCCGTAGACCAGCCCGGCGACGCGGACGCTCCAGTGCAGCACGGTGATGACGTACAGCAGCCAGAAGGCGTTGACGCCGGCGAGCAGGAAGGTCGTGACGGCGTCGGCGAGGGCCAGCGCGCGCAGCAGCGGGTGGCGCAGCACCAGCCGCAGCCCCGCGCGGATCTCCGTACGCAGCCGCGCCCCGGCCGCCCGCGGCTCCGGCTTCGGCTCCCGGAAGCGCATCAGCGCCAGCGTCCCGGCGCTGAGCACGTACGACCCGGCGTCGATCCCGACCGCCCGCGCCGCCCCGAGCACCCCGACCAGGAAGCCGCCCGCGCTCGGCCCGGCCATCTCGGCGATCCCGCGCGCGGTGTTCATCCTGCCGGTGGCCTCGACCAGCCGTTCCCGCCCCACCAGCAGCAGCGGCAGCGACGCGGCGGCGGCGTCGAAGACCACGGTCAGCGAGCCGACGACGACGGCGACGGCGTAGAGCTGCGCGAGGGTGACGTGCCCGACGGCGGGCGCGAGCGGTATCGACCCCATCGCGACCGCGCACCCGACCGCGCACCCGATCATCAGCGGCCGCCGCCGCACCCGGTCCACCACCGCCCCGGCCGGCAGGGACACGACCAGCACCGGCAGCGCCCCCGCCGCACCGAGCGCGGCCACCTCGAAGGCCGACGCGTGCAGCGTGACGATCGCGACCAGCGGCAGCGCGAGCCAACTCACCTGCGACCCGAGCTGGTCGACCGTCTGCCCGCTCCACAGCAGCACGAAGTCCCGCTGCTTCCACAGATTCCCGCCCGGGGTCGGCATCCGGCCGAGTTTACGGACGGACCGCGGTCCGCACCCACCGCTTTTCGGGATTCCGGGGCCTCGCGCGGTGACGGCGACGGCAGGACGACAATGAGGCGGTGACCGCTGAACGGCCCTGGCCCCCCTCCATCGCAGGCGAGCGCGAGACGCTGCGCGGCTTCCTCGACCACCACCGGGCGACGCTCGCCGTGAAGTGCGAAGGCCTGACGGACGAGGACTTGAGGCGGCAGTCCGTACCGCCGTCGACGCTCAGCCTGCTCGGCCTCGTACGGCACATGGCCGAGGTCGAACGCGCCTGGTTCCGCCGGGTCGTCGGCGGCGAGGACATCCCGCTCGTCTGGTCGGACGCGATGGACTTCCAAGTCGCCTACGACGCGGCCGACTCCACCCGCGCGGAGGCCTTCCCCGCCTGGCAGGCCGAGGTCGAGCACGCCCGCCGCATCGAGGCGGCGGCCCGCGACCTGGACGTGGTCGTCCACAACTCCCGCGGCGAGGAGGACCTCTCGCTGCGGACGGTCATGCTCCACGTCATCCTCGAATACGGCCGCCACAACGGCCATGCCGACCTCCTCCGCGAGGCGATCGACGGCACGGTCGGCGAGTAGCCGCGCCAGGCACGGCGCCATCTCCCGGGCGACCGCCCGCATCCCACCGGCCCCGCCGCCCCGCCGGGACCCGGCAGCGGCGGCTACGCTCGGTTTCCGGACGCAGAAGCGTGTCCAACCGTCGAGTGTGATCATCCGGTCACGGTCGGTTCCATGATCCGACAGGGCGAGGAACCGAGCGTGAAGATCCGGACACAGGGAGGTACAGGGTGACCGCTGTGGACGACCGGCCGCAGGCACAGGATCACGCGCAGATGCTGCCGGAGACCTTCGAAGAGCTCGCGTTCGTCGCAGAGCGCGAGGACGAGGGGCTCCGCCTGGAATTTCTCGGCGGCAAGTTGGGGGTCAAGGCTGCGCCGGACGGGCTTCACAGCGAGATCATCCTGTGGCTTCAACGGATCTGCATGCAGCAGAGCCCCGACCTCGGCCTGCACTCGGACCGCGGGCTCGTGGTCGAGACGTACCGGAAGGGTCGTGCGCGTCCGGACGGGACGTTGGCGCCGATCGGCCACTTCGTCGGCGCCGGCGAGTGGGCCGAGCCGGACGGTGTGCTCATGACCGTCGAAGTCACGTCGTTCGACAGTGACACGACGCAGCGGGACCGCGTCGACAAGCCGCGCGCCTACGCCGAGGCCGGCATCCCCGTGTTCCTGCTCATCGACCGTGACGCCGGCGAGATCACCGTCCACAGCGAGCCCGGCAACGGCGCCTACCAGATGAGGGTCACCGTCCCCTTCGGGAAGGCCGTCTCCCTCCCCGCCCCCGTCGGCATCGAGCTGGACACCGCCCAACTCCTCACCTGGGCCACGGCCCAGAAGGACTGACGCCCGCGCCAAGACGCTTGAGCGCCGGGACGCCCGCGTCAAATGGCTCGCGCGCACCGCGCGGCCTTCCTATATTCCGGGCATGCCCGAGATCCAGTTGCTCCGTCCAGGCCACGCCCCGGCGCTGCTCGCCTTCGAGCGGGAGAACCGGGCCTACTTCGCCGCGTCCATCCCCGACCGGGGGGACGACTACTTCGCCCGGTTCGACGAGCGGATGCGGGCGCTGCTCGCCGAACAGGACGACGGGGTCTGCTACTTCCATGTCGTCGTCGGCGACGCGGGCGAGGTGCTGGGGCGGGTCAACCTCATGGACGTGGAGGAGGGGTCCGCCGAGCTGGGGTACCGGATCGCCGAGCGGGCGGCCGGGGCGGGGCTGGCCACCTGGGCGGTAAGGGAGTTGTGCGGGATCGCCGCCAACAGCTACGGGCTGAGCGGGCTGCGTGCGGGGACCACCCTCGACAACGCGGCGTCGCGGGCGGTGCTGGCGCGTACGGGGTTCCGCGTCGTCGGGGAGCGGGAGTTCTCCGGTCGGCCCGGACTGATGTTCACCCGCGGCCTCGCGGAATTCACCGGGCGGCCGGGTGCGGCGGACGCCGGTTGGCGACGGTCACCCGCGCCCCTTGAGTACCTCCCGTCCCGACGGCATGCTGGGTCCGCCGCGCCGCGGCAGGCACGGACCATGCCGGAGACATCCGGTGACCGAAAGGGACAACGATGACTTCCTCATCCCCGTTCAACCGCCGTACCCTGCTGCGCGGATCGCTGGCCGCAGCCGCCGGCGTCGCCCTGGGGCCGGTGCTGCTCTCCCGCTCGGCCTACGCCTACTCCTGGTCGCGCACCCTCTCGCAGGGCATGACCGGCGCCGACGTCACCGAACTCCAGATCCGCGTCGCCGGCTGGCCCACCAGCAGCCCCGGCCACACGCGGGTGGCCCTCGACGGGGACTTCGGCCCCGGCACCGCCGCCGCGGTACGCCTCTTCCAGTCGGCTTACGGCCTGTCGTCGGACGGCGTCGTCGGCCCCGCCACGCAGGCGCAGCTCAACGCCCTCCAGCAGTCGGACGGTTCGACCGCGCACTTCGACTTCAGCGAGTTCACCGACCGCGTGAGCGGCACCTTCAACGGCGGCAAGGTCAGCGCGGCCGCCGCCAAGGAGAACGCCCGCCGCGCGATGTACAAGCTCGAAGCCCTCCGCAAGAAGCTGGGCAATGTCCCCATCACCGTCAACTCCGGCTTCCGCAGCATCGCGCACAATGCCGACGTCGGCGGCGCGAGCGACAGCATGCACCTCTACGGCACGGCCGCCGACCTCGACGTGCCGGGCGTCGCGAACAAGACCGTCTACCAGAAGGCCGAGACCTGCGGCTTCTCCGGCCTGGAGACCTACAACGAGGACCACCAGCACGTCGACAGCCGGGCGGACCTGGGCCGCGCCTGGTGGTGGGAGAACGGCACCGTCTGACGCCGAGGGCTTCCCCCGGCGCACTGGGGTGGGCCGCGGCCCCCGCCGGCTCACCCCAGCAGCGTGACCCCCGCCACCATCGCCGCGGCCCCCGCCGCCGCCAGGGCGCTCAGGACGGCCAAGCCGCATCCGTAGCCCCGCCGGTCGCGGGCGATGTCGAAGGCGAAGACGGACGGGTCGGCGGGGGAGTAATGGACGGGGACGTCGGCACCGATCGTGTGGGGGGTGGGGCGGCCGGCGGAGCGCGGGCTCACCGCGGTGACGACGCGGCCGTCGGCCGTGGTGAAGGTCATGACGGGGATGTACCGCGTGTGGGTGTGGCCGTCGTCGTCGCGGTGGGTGGAGTGGAGGGAGGCCACCACCCGGGCGCGGGCCTCCTCCGCGGTGGACAGCAGGGCCTTGCGGCGGCGGGCCTGGCGGCTGCCGGCGGCGATGGCCCAGGTCATCAGGGCGGTGACGAGGGCGCCGACGCCGAGGGGCACCCAGCCGGCGTCGGTCCTGGCCAGGCGGACGACCAGGCCGCCCCACGCGAGGCAGGCGGCCGCGACCGGGCGGGCCAGTTCGCCCTGGCGTCCGGTGCCGTTCACGACGCGGAATCTGTACGGTTCGCCGGCCGGGAAGCGTACGGTGACCGGGCGGCCGGTCCAGGCCGCGTCGAGCGTGCCGTTGCGGTTGCCGGTGGTCGGCAGGAGCAGTGCCTCGCCGGTGGACGGGTTCTGGAAGGCGATCACCGCCGGGACGCCGCTGGAGATGTCGGAGCCCGACTCGCGGGGTGCCTCCACCCGCTCCACCCGCGCCGCCACCCGGACCGTGCGGGACGACCGCGGGCGGGCGTAGCGCCACGCGCCGAGCGCCGCGGCCAGGGCCCATGCCACGGCCCACACCGTGACCACTGTGTCGAACACCGTCCGACCACCCCCTCTTTCCAGCCGGGACGGCTGCCCGCCGAGGATGGTTGCACGCGGCCGGAACCCGCGGCCCGAACAGACATGGACGGCTCCGCATCGCCGGTGCGAGCATCGGGACGGTGGCCACAGACGACACCGCACCGATCCGCCGTCAGAGGGACTTCCTGCTCCTGTGGGGCGGGCAGACCGTCAGCGAGGTCGGGTCGCAGATATCCGTGCTGGCGCTGCCCCTGGTGGCCGTCGTGGTGCTGAAGGCCAGTGCCTTCCAGGTGGGACTGCTGTCCGCGGCGGCGACCTGCGCGTATCTGCTGGTGGCGCTGCCCGCGGGGGCCGTGGTGGACCGGGTCGCGAAGCGGCGGCTGATGATCGGGTGCGATCTCGGGCTGCTCCTTGTCGTCGGCTCGGTGCCGGTCGCACACGCGGCGGGGGTGCTGAGCCTGGGGCAGCTCTACGGGGTCGCGCTGGCGTCCGGCGTGCTGTCCGTCTTCTTCTCGGTCGCCTACCAGGCCTATCTGCCGACGCTGCTGGACCGCAAGCAGCTCATGGACGGCAACGGCAAGCTCGCCGCCTCGCAGTCGGCCGCGCAGATCGCCGGGCCGGGAGCGGGGGCGGGGCTGGTCACCGCGGTCGGGGCCGCGGCGGCGATGACCGCGGACGCGCTGTCCTTCGCCTTCTCGGCCGCCGCGCTCACCGCGATCCGCGCCCGGGAGCCGCGCAAGGCCGAGCCCGGCCCCAGGACCAGCCTGCGGGCGCAGATCGGCGCGGGCCTGGCACACGTCGTCAGGGACCCGATCCTGCGCAACGGGGTGGCCTTCAACGGCACCGCCAACTTCTTCGTGATCATGGTGGAGACCCTCGGCCCGGTCTTCCTCGTCCGCACCCTGCACCTGCGTCCCGGCCTTGTCGGGCTGCTGCTCGCGCTGGGCGCGGCCGGCGGGGTCGCGGGCGGGGTGGCGGCCAAGTCGCTGGCCCGGCGGGTGGGTTCGGCGCGGATCAGCTGGGTCGCGATGACCGTGCTGTCGCTCCCCGGGCTGCTGATCCCGCTGGCCGGGCACGGCTGGGCGGTGCTGCTCTTCGGGGCGGGCTGGATCTCCTGGACCTTCGCCTCCACCGTCACCGGCATCTCGCTGGTCAGCTACCGGCAGGCGACCTGCCCGCCCGAGCTGCTCGGCCGGGTCGGCGCGGCGGCCCGCTGGATCACCTGGGGCACCCTGCCGCTCGGCGGGATCACCGGCGGGGCGCTCGCGTCCGCGCTCGGCGTCCGCACCACCTTGTGGATCGCGGTGGTCGGCGGCTGCTGCGCGGGCCTGTGGCTGTTCTTCTCGCCGCTGCGCCGCATGCGGGACATCCCGCTCGGGCGGCCCGCGGGACCGGCGTTGGCCGCGGGGGCGGCCTGACGGCCCGCGGGTGTCCGTGGTTGGCTGTCCGGACGCACGACCGTCCGCGGACCGTCCACGCAAGGCCCGCGGACACCGAGGGCGGAGGACCGCCGGCCGCGGACAGTCCGCGGACACGGAGGGCCGGAGCCCGCAGACGCACACCGGACCCGAGCGAGGACAGCACATGTACGAGTACAAGGTCGTCTCCTTCCGTGAATCGCTGATCGGCGACGCGCTCGACGGCGACAAGCTGGAGAAGACCCTCAACAAGCACGCCGCCGACGGCTGGGCCCTGAAGTCCATCACCGCGGCCGACGTGAAGGGCCGTATAGGCCCCGGTGCCGTCGAGGGCCTGCTCCTCACCTTCGAGCGCCCCCGCCAGGGCTGACGGGACAGCCCTTAGGCTCGCGGTATGCCTCCTGCCAGCCGCCGCCGCGCGCGGACGTACGACCCCGACCGGACCTGGGACGCGCTCGTCGCGCAGGCGGGTCATGTACGGGACGCCGTACGGGGGTTGCCGGCGGAGGCGTACGGCGGGCCCAGCGGGCTGCCCGGCTGGGACGTACGGCTGCTGGTCGCGCACATCGTGCGGCAGGTGGACGCGCTCGGGGTGCTGCTGGCCGAGCCGGAGCCGGCGCCCGGGGGGAAGCCGACCGGCCTTGACGAATGGACGCAGTCGACCGGGCCGATCGCCGACCGGCTGGACGCCTCCACGCGGGTGACAGAGCAGGCGATGGAGGACCCGGTGGCCGCGATCGAGGCCGCGGCGGACGGGCTCGCCGGGCTGCGGGGCGAGGCGCTGCGGCCCGGGAGGCTGCTCCCCGAGCCCTTCGGCGGGATGCGGGCGCTGGACTTCACGGTGACCCGGCTGGTGGAGCTGGTCGTGCACAGCGACGACCTGGCCCGCGCGACGGGCCGCGAGGCGGTGCTCGACCGGCAGGCGGTGGCCGCGGTGGTGCGGGTGCTGGCGGACGCGCTCGCCGCGAAGGCGCCGGGCAACGCGGTGGAGGTACGGGTGCCGCCCTACGCGGCGGTGCAGTGCGTGGAGGGCCCGCGGCACACCCGCGGCACCCCGCCGAACGTGGTGGAGACCGACCCGCTGACCTGGATCCGGCTCGCCACCGGGCGCACGGGCTGGGCCGAGGCGCTGGACGCGGCCGCCGTCGCGGCCAGCGGGGAGCGCGCGGACCTGGGTCCGTACCTGCCGGTCATGCGCTGACACCCGGGGCACACGGCGACATGATCGTCATTCATTCCCCGACCGCTGTGCCCGCATATGCCCCGCAATAGACATGGCGTATTTGCGCCGGTAATGCCCATCGGTATATGCGGTGCCCGCCGGCTTTTCTAGGATTCCCGCAACGGGACCAGCTGGAATGCCGAATTCCGGCTCATGATTCCGTTCAGGAAACGCGCCCGCCGGAACCCCCGTACCGGCGGGCGTTTCCCTGCCCCCGCGGCTCCCGGCGTGCTCCCCGCAGCGACGGTTTCCGGCCATCCGCCGGCACGCCGGCGCATGGCCGGGCGTGGCCGCCCTAAGCTGCGGACGCAACAGTCGGCCGGGCGCAATCCCCTTACCGGCCGACCAGCCCGCTCTCTGGGGGGCACGTCACACCCCCGTGTCCCCCATGGAGCTACGCGCATAGAAACGCTGATCGGGCACGTCCGGGGCACGTCCCTCGTTCGGCCGACGGGCGATCCTGCCCTAGACTCGGTGATGTGCCTCGTGGTGACGGACGACTCAGCCACGACCTACTCCCCGGCGAGAAAGGCCCCCAGGACGCGTGTGGCGTCTTCGGTGTCTGGGCCCCCGGCGAAGAGGTCGCCAAGCTCACCTATTTCGGGCTGTACGCCCTGCAGCACCGCGGACAGGAGTCCGCGGGCATCGCAGTGAGCAACGGCTCCCAGATTCTGGTCTTCAAGGACATGGGCCTGGTTTCCCAGGTCTTCGACGAGACCTCCCTCGGCTCGCTGATCGGCCATATCGCCGTCGGCCACGCCCGCTACTCGACCACCGGCGCCTCGGTGTGGGAGAACGCGCAGCCGACCTTCCGCGCGACCGCCCACGGCTCCATCGCCCTGGGTCACAACGGCAACCTGGTCAACACGGCCGAGCTGGCCGAGATGGTCGCCGACATGCCGCGGACCCCCGGCCGTACCACCAGGGTCGCCGCGACCAACGACACCGACCTGATCACCGCGCTGCTCGCCGGGCAGACCGACGCCGAGGGCAACCCGCTGTCGGTCGAGCAGGCCGCGCACCAGGTGCTGCCGAAGATCAAGGGCGCCTTCAGCCTCGTCTACATGGACGAGCACACCCTCTACGCGGCCCGCGACCCGCAGGGCATCCGCCCGCTGGTGCTCGGCCGCCTGGAGCGCGGCTGGGTCGTCGCCTCCGAGAGCGCCGCCCTCGACATCTGCGGCGCCAGCTTCGTCCGGGAGATCGAGCCCGGCGAGCTGATCGCGATCGACGAGCAGGGGCTGCGCACGTCCCGCTTCGCCGAGGCACGCCCCAAGGGCTGCGTGTTCGAATACGTCTACCTGGCGCGTCCCGACACCGACATCGCGGGCCGCAACGTCTACCTCTCCCGGGTCGAGATGGGCCGCCGCCTCGCCAAGGAGGCGCCGGTCGAGGCCGACCTGGTGATACCCACCCCGGAGTCCGGCACCCCGGCCGCGGTGGGATACGCCGAGGCCAGCGGCATTCCGTACGGCTCAGGACTGGTCAAGAACAGCTATGTCGGCCGGACCTTCATCCAGCCGTCGCAGACCATCAGGCAGCTCGGCATCAGGCTCAAGCTCAACCCGCTCAAGGAAGTCATCCGCGGCAAGCGGCTGGTCGTCGTCGACGACTCGATCGTCCGCGGCAACACGCAGCGCGCCCTGGTGCGGATGCTGCGCGAGGCGGGCGCCGCCGAGGTGCACGTACGGATCTCCTCGCCGCCGGTGAAGTGGCCCTGCTTCTTCGGCATCGACTTCGCCACCCGCGCCGAGCTGATCGCCAACGGCATGACCGTCGAGGAGATCGGCACCTCGCTGGGCGCCGACTCGCTCGCGTACATCTCGCTCGACGCCATGGTCGAGGCGACCACGATCGCCAAGCCCAACCTGTGCCGCGCCTGCTTCGACGGCGAGTACCCCATGGACCTGCCCGACCCCGAGCTGCTGGGCAAGCAGCTGCTCGAAGTCGAGCTGGCGGGCGGCGCCGACGCCGCCGACGCCCTGCGCAGGCCGTGACCCTCCGCCGCCCCGCATTCCGACACGCCCGACACGAAAGTGCCAGCAATGCCTGAGACAACCGGAAGAACCGGCGCCAGCTACGCCGCCGCGGGCGTCGACATCGAGGCCGGCGACCGTGCCGTGACCCTGATGAAGGAGTGGGTGCGCAAGGCCACCCGCCCCGAGGTGGTCGGCGGGATCGGCGGCTTCGCGGGCCTCTTCGACGCCTCCGCGCTCAAGCGCTACGAGCGGCCGCTGCTGGCCTCCGCGACCGACGGCGTCGGCACCAAGGTGGACATCGCCCGCCGCATGGGCGTCTACGACACCATCGGGCACGACCTGGTGGGCATGGTCGTGGACGACCTGGTGGTCTGCGGGGCCGAGCCGCTGTTCATGACCGACTACATCTGCGTCGGCAAGGTCTACCCCGAACGGGTCGCCGCCATCGTCAAGGGCATCGCCGAGGGCTGCGTGCTGGCCGGCTGCGCCCTGGTCGGCGGGGAGACCGCCGAGCACCCCGGGCTGCTGGGCCCCGACGACTTCGACGTCGCCGGCGCGGGCACCGGCGTGGTCGAGGCCGACCGGCTGCTGGGCGCCGACCGCATCCGTACGGGTGACGCGGTCATCGCGATCGAGTCCTCCGGGCTTCACTCCAACGGGTACAGCCTGGTCCGCCATGTGCTCTTCGACCGGGCCGGCTGGGAGCTGGACCGGGAGGTCCCGGAGCTGGGCAGGACGCTCGGCGAGGAACTGCTCGAGCCGACCAGGATCTACTCGCTGGACTGCCTGGCCCTGACCCGCACCGCCGAGGTGCACGCCTTCTCGCACATCACCGGCGGCGGCCTGGCCAACAACCTGGCCCGGGTCGTCCCGGACGGCCTGCGCGCCACCGTGGACCGTACGACCTGGGCGCCGGCCCCGATCTTCGGCCTGGTCGGCGCGGCCGGACAGGTCGAGCGCGCCGAGCTGGAGAAGACGCTGAACATGGGCGTCGGCATGATCGCGGTGGTGCCGCAGGAGTCGGTCGAGGTGGCGCTGGCCACGCTGGCCGACCGCGGCACCGAGGCCTGGGTCGCGGGCGAGGTCACGGCACGCGAGAGCGGCGCAGCCGCCGTGGAGCTGGTCGGTGACTACGCCGGCTGACCCGGCGGGCCTGCGGATGCCCGAGCGTACGGACGGCCAGGTGGCCGGAACCGTGCGCTCGACCGCCCGCGCCGGGGCACGACTAAACCCGGTCCGGGGCTGGCGCCCCCGGCCGGGTCAGCGTGTGTGGTGTCCTCGCTGCGTCAAGCGCGACGACGCTGTGACGAGGGCGAGGAGTCGGACGACTGGTCGTCCTCGTCTTCGTCGTCGTCGTTGTACCGATCCGCGTACTGGGCGTACGGGTCGTCGTCGTCCAACTCGTCGTCATCGTCCTCGACAGGCTCCGGATTAACCGGCCTCGACGGCGATGCGCCCAGCTCGTCGGCCAGACGTGAGAGATCCGTACCGCCGCTGTTGTACTTCAGCTGGCGGGCGACCTTCGTCTGCTTGGCCTTGGCCCGGCCGCGCCCCATGGCTCGACCCCCTTAACGGCGGGGCTCAACGGCCCCGAGTCTTGACACGCGTTCATGATGCGGAGCGGTCTCTCCGGAGAGAGACCGGTCCGTAGGGCCTCAACGGTACCTGCTTCCGACGCCGCACGGTACGTCGCCCGCACGACGCGCGTCGGATCAGGGGCCGTTCACGACCCTGTCCTGCCTGGTCAGGCCCGATTTTACCTTCTTCTAGCGCGAACTTGCTATCGGGCCGTGCGTTCGGTCACGTGCGTCACTCAAGGACGCAGCCATTCCGCCGCCGGGGTGCGTTCGGCCATCCGGTGCTCGGCGAGCCGGTCGGCGGCGACCGCGGGCGGTACACCGTCGATCTTCGCGCGATCGAAAATGGCCAGTGTCGTGTCGTAGATCTTCGTCGCCTTCGCCTTGGCGCGGTCGAAATCGAAACCGTGCAGTTCGTCCGCGACCTGGATCACCCCGCCGGCGTTCACGACGTAGTCGGGCGCGTAGAGGATGCCGCGGTCGGCGAGGTCCTTCTCGACGCCCGGGTGGGCGAGCTGGTTGTTGGCCGCGCCGCACACCACGGTCGCGGTCAGCGCCGCCACCGTCGGGTCGTCCAGGGCGTGGCCGAGCGCGCACGGGGCGTAGAGGTCCAGCGGGGTGCGCACCAGCACCTCCACGTCGCTGACCGCGGCGACCTCCGGGTGCCGGGCGAGGATCGCGTCCACCGCGTCGGCCCGCACGTCCGTGACCACGACCTCGGCCCCGTCGTCGAGCAGGTGCTCCACCAGGTGCCTGCCGACCTTGCCGACGCCGGCGACGCCGACCCGGCGGCCGCGCAGCGACGGCTCGCCCCACTGGACGCGGGCGGCGGCGCGCATGCCCTGGAAGACGCCGAAGGCGGTGAGCACGGAGGAGTCGCCCGCGCCGCCGTTCTCCGGCGAGCGGCCGGTGGTCCAGCGGTTCTCGCGGGCGACGACGTCCATGTCGGCGACATAGGTGCCGACGTCGCACGCGGTCACGTAGCGGCCGCCGAGCGAGGCGACGAAGCGGCCGTAGGCCAGCAGCAGCCGCTCGGTCTTGTCCGCGTCCGGGTCGCCGATGATCACGGCCTTGCCGCCGCCGTGGTCGAGGCCGGCCAGCGCGTTCTTGTACGACATGCCGCGGGCGAGGTTGAGCGCGTCCTCGACGGCCTCGTCGTCCGAGGCGTACGGGAAGAAACGGGTACCGCCCAGGGCGGGGCCCAGGGCGGTGGAGTGGAGCGCGATCACGGCCTTCAGGCCCGAGTCGCGGTCCTGGCAGAGAACGACCTGCTCGTGTCCGCCCTGCTCCGATCGGAACAGCGTGGCGACGACACTTTCGGTCTGTCGTACGTCGGTCACGGTGGTGACTCCCATAGTCCAGTGGTCCCAGTGCTTTCTGGATTGTCGCGCCCCCCGTGCGGGTGGCGGAGGGGTTGATGGCCACAGCGTAGGCCCTGTACGGCCGCACGGGGGGCAGCCCGGGTGGCCGGGATCACGTCCGGGCGGGGCCGCCGCGTGGGACGATCAGCGGGACGGCACCGTGGCGCGAGGGAGCGGGTGTGGGCGGTTCACCGGTAGTGGTCCCCTACGCGGCGTATTTGCGGGTCTACGAGCCGCTGGCGGCCTTTCCCGAGCCCGAACGCAGCCACTGGTACCGCTACGCGGCCGCGGGCCCCGGGAGGACCGCACAGGACGAACTGCGGCAGTCGCTGGCCGGCCTGGTCCCGGTGCCGCCGATCGCCGTCCCGGTGCACGAGAGCGCCGACGCCTTCGTCGCCGTCGTCGGCGGTGTGACCCACGTCTGCCCCTGGCGCACCCGGCTGCGCGGCTGGCTGGCCCTGGAGCAGGCCGGCGAGCTGCTGCCGGAGTCGGTGCTCGACGCGATGCTGCCGCCGGTCGTACGCCGCCAGGCCGCCGCCGACCACGACGCCTGGCGCGAGCGCAATCCCGACGCGCGGCCTTGGATCCGCACCGCCACCTGGCATGTCCCGGTGCGCTGGTTCGTGCTGGTCGGCGACGACGAGCGGGAGTACGAGCCGGCGGGCGCCGGGGAGTCCAAGGAGCCGCTGCTGCGCTACCGCACGCCCATGGTGCAGGCCAGGCGCCGGGTGGCGCGCGGCCTGCGGGTGCTCAAGGACTCGCTGGACGAGGGCGGCCCGCTGGTCGACGGGCTGGTCGACGTCGGCCGCTGGCTGGAGGAATTCCACCCGCGCTCGCTGGTGGAGCTGGACTACGGCGGCCTGGTCCATGTGATGGGCCCGGACCTGCTGGCTGAGGACCGCTCGGCGGCCGACGTCGCCGAGGGCCTCACCGCGCTGCGGGCCGGCGACTCGGGCGCGGCGGGGGTGGCGTACGAACGCCTGACCGATCGCTGGCGGGCGGTACGGGAGCGCCAGTTCTCCAGCTGAGCCTCCGCCCCCTGCGGCGGGCTTTTTCGGATCTTTGGCCCAAGGGTGACGGAGAGCACGTACTCGGAGTCTTGCCTGCATCACCATGTGTCATGCCAAAATGGGACAACGGGTCCGCCTCGGACACGTTTCGAAGGTGGGGATGTTGCAGATGATCGTACTGTGACTGATCGTCACGCTCGGGTGACTGTCCGTTATGAGACGGTCCATCGGCTTCCGTCGAGCTTGAACACCTGAGAGGGCAAATCCATCGGTTTGGCCGACGCGGCTGGACGGATGGTGTAGTTGTAGTGCCGAGGACAAGCCGTTCGTCCTATTACCGACTCGGCCCGCGTCTGCCATTTCGGGCAACGTGGGTCAAGGTGCAGAATTTAGAGGAAAGAACCGCGTTGGTTCGGTTCTCTCAAGGAGGCCGCTCATGACCGCTCGCACCCCTGATGCCGAGCCGTTGCTCACCCCTGCCGAGGTCGCGACCATGTTCCGCGTCGACCCCAAGACGGTCACGCGCTGGGCCAAGGCAGGCAAGCTCACGTCCATCCGCACGCTGGGCGGCCACCGCCGCTACCGCGAAGCGGAGGTCCGCGCGCTGCTCGCGGGTATTCCGCAGCAGCGCAGCGAGGCCTGACAGCTCTTCCGGGTGCCGTCCCCCTTGTCGGCGCCCCGCCGCACGGCTCACCTGCCCCCATCAGGGACAGCCCGAGGCTTTTCGCACCACCCGGGTCCGCAGGGCCCACCGGATCCGTCGGATCCACCGGTTTCACCCGCAGTACCCCGCACCACCTCGTACGACCTGTACCACCCCCGTACCACCTGTACGACCCGGATCCCGCCGGATCCGCCCGTAACACCACAGCAGCATCGCAGCGTCACAGGATCGCATCGGACTCCGCCGGGTCCGATGCGGTCCTTTTTCGTGCCTTGGGTGTACGTCCCGGACGGGGTGCCATTGCACATATTAAATCGACAGCCCTCCGGAGGGCGTCGGGTTCCGCGTTTCCGAATCGACTTTACGTGACTCCCGTCACATGCGCGGGACTTGTGGATCTTGACTGCGGTGCGGTAGTGAACTCCCGCGTCAGGAAGGGGTCTGAGGGGAGCCGTGGGCATCTCCGCGGCCGGCGCCGCGGGCCCGGCGTACGCGGGCGCGGACCGGGTGGGGACGCGCGTGCGGGGGCCTGCTGCCTGGGCCCGGACGTGCGAACGGCCCGTGTCCGGTGGGGAACGGGCCGGGGGGTGGGGGTGGTGCGGTCCTGACGGGATCTGCCGTGTCTTTTTGCGGCTGGCGCCGCGGGCGCGGCCTCCAGGGCCCGGACGTGCGAACGGCCCGTGTCCGGAGGGGATCACGGGCCGAGCGGGGTGGAACTGAGGCGGTCCTGACGGGATTTGAACCCGCGGCCTCCACCTTGACAGGGTGGCGAGCACTCCAAACTGCTCCACAGGACCTTGCTGCGAGACAGACTGTACAGCAG
The DNA here is from genome assembly GCA_036015235.1 of Streptomyces sp. NBC_00433. Lineage (NCBI taxonomy): Bacteria > Bacillati > Actinomycetota > Actinomycetes > Kitasatosporales > Streptomycetaceae > Streptomyces > Streptomyces sp. NBC_00433. The sequence continues at coordinate 5,378,956 of CP107926.1, forward strand.
GTCAGGGGGTGCGGTCGAACTCGATCGCGAGGAGGGGCGGGGGGCGGGGGAGGCGGTCAGGCCCAGGCCTCGTCCAGGGCCTTGAAGACGCGTTTGTCGGAGACCGGGTAGGCCGTGCCCAGTGCGTGGGCGAAGTAGCTGACCCGCAGCTCCTCGATCATCCAGCGGATCTCGCGCACCGCGGCGGGCACGGGCCGGCCGGGGGGCAGGGAGGCCAGCAGCTGGGCGTACTCCGCCTGGATCTCGCGGATCTTCTCCATCCGCGTGGCGTCCCGCTGCGCCCCCGTCGGCATCTGCTGGAGGCGGCGGTCGGCGGCGACCAGGTAGCGCATCAGGTCGGGCAGGCGCTTGAGGCCCGCCTCCGTCACGAAACCCGGGTGGACGAGGGCGGCCAGCTGCTCCTTGACGTCCTGCAGGTTCGCCACGAGCACCAGCGACTTCGTGTCCTTCAGGCGCCGCTCGCAGGAGTGCCAGGCTGCGAGCACCTGCTGGACCCGCTGGACGCTGCGGCCGGTCAGCTCGACCAGATCGGCCCGCACCGCGTCGTAGAGCTTGCGGTAGGCCTCCTCGTCCCACGCGGGGCCGCCGTGCGCGGCGATCAGGCGGTCGGCCGCGGCGGTGGCGCAGTCCTCGAACAGCGCCTGCACGCTGCCGTGCGGATTGCGCGACAGGGCCAGCTTCTGCTGGTTGGACATCTGGTCGGCGACGAATTTGGCCGGGTTCACCGGCACGTTCAGCAGGATCAGCCGGCGGGTGCCGCGCCACATCGCCTCGGCCTGCTCGGCCTCGGTGTCGAAGAGCCGCACCGCCACCGACGCGCCCTCGTCGACCAGCGCCGGGTACGCCTTGACCGGCTGCCCGGACCGCCGGGCCTCGAAGGTCCGCGGCAGCGCGCCGATCGTCCAGTCCTTCAGGCCCGTGCGCTGCTCGACGCTCGCCAGCGCGGGGTCCGAGACGCGCTCGAAGGCCTTCGTGATGGCCTCCCGCGTCTTCGGCTTGAGCCGCAGCTTCAGCGCGTCGAGGTCCTTGTCCTCGGCGATGGTCCTCCGCCGCTCGTCGGTCACCCGGAAGGTGACCTTGAGGTGGTCGGGCACCTTGGCCAGGTCGAAGTCCTCCGCGGTGACCGGCACCCCGACCATCCGCTGCAACTCCCGTGCCAGCACCAGCGGCAGGGGGTCGGGGCCGGCCACGGCCCGGTCCAGGAAGGCCTTCGCGTAATTCGGCGCGGGCACGTAGTGCCGCCGGATCGGCTTCGGCAGCGAGCGGATCAGCTCGGTGACGACCTGCTCGCGCAGGCCCGGGATCTGCCAGTCGAAGCCGTCGGGCACCGCCTGGTTGAGCACCTGGAGCGGGACGTGCACGGTCACGCCGTCCGCGTCGGCGCCCGGCTCGAACTGGTACGTGACGCGGAATTTCAGCGCGCCCTGTCGCCAGGAGTCGGGGTAGTCGGCCTTGGTGACCGCCTCCGCGCCCTCGTTGATCAGCATGGAGTGCTCGAAGCTGAGCAACTCGGGGTCCTCGCGCCGCCGCTGCTTCCACCACGAGTCGAAGTGCGCGCCGGAGACGATCTCCTCCGGCAGTTTGCGGTCGTAGAAGTCGTAGAGCGTCTCGTCGTCGACCAGGATGTCCCGCCGCCTGGCGCGGTGCTCCAACTCCTCGACCTCGCCGAGCAGTTTGCGGTTGTCGTGGAAGAACTGGTGGTGGGTGCGCCAGTCGCCCTCGACCAGGGCATTGCGGATGAACAGCTCGCGGGAGACCTCGGGGTCGATCCGCCCGTAGTTGACCTTGCGCTGGGCGATCAGCGGGACACCGTAGAGGGTCACCTTCTCGTACGCCATCACCGCCGCCTGGTCCTTCTCCCAGTGCGGCTCGCTGTAGGTGCGCTTGACCAGGTGCTGGGCCAGCGGCTCGACCCACTCCGGCTCGATCTTCGCGTTGACCCGCGCCCACAGCCGGGAGGTCTCCACCAGCTCGGCCGACATGATCCAGCGCGGCGGCTTCTTGAACAGCGCGGAGCCCGGGAAGATCGCGAATTTGGCGCTGCGGGCGCCCAGATACTCGTTCTTGTCGGTGTCCTTCAGGCCCAGGTGCGACAGCAGGCCCGCGAGCAGCGACTGGTGGACCCGTACCGGATCGGCCGCGTCGTCCTCGGACTTCGGCTCGTTCACGGTGATGCCCAGCGACTTCGCGACCGACCGCAACTGGCTGTAGATGTCCTGCCACTCGCGGATGCGCAGGTAGTTCAGGAACTCGGACCGGCACATCCGGCGGAAGGCCGAGGACGACAGGTCCTTCTGGCGGCCCCTGACGTACGTCCACAGGTGCAGGAAGGCCAGGAAGTCGCTGCTCTCGTCCCGGAAGCGGGCGTGCTGCTGGTCGGCCTGCTGCTGCTTGTCCGAGGGCCGCTCGCGCGGGTCCTGGATGGACAGCGCCGCCGCGATGACCATCACCTCGCGCACGCAGCCGTTGCGCTCCGCCTCCAGCACCATGCGGGCCAGCCGCGGGTCGACCGGGAGCTGCGCGAGCTTGCGGCCGGTCTGCGTCAGCCGCTTGCGCGGGTCCTTCTCCTTCGGGTCCAGTGCGCCCAGCTCCTCCAGGAGCTGGACACCGTCCTTGATGTTGCGGCTGTCCGGCGGGTCGATGAAGGGGAAGCGCGCGATGTCCCCGAGCCCGGCCGCGGTCATCTGCAGGATCACCGACGCCAGGTTCGTCCGCAGGATCTCCGGGTCGGTGAACTCCGGCCGGGACAGGAAGTCGTCCTCGTCGTAGAGCCGGATGCAGATGCCGTCCGACGTACGCCCGCAGCGCCCCTTGCGCTGGTTCGCACTGGCCTGGCTGACCGGCTCGATCGGCAGCCGCTGCACCTTCGTCCGGTGGCTGTAGCGGGAGATGCGGGCGGTGCCCGGGTCGATGACGTACCGGATGCCCGGGACGGTGAGCGAGGTCTCCGCCACGTTGGTGGCCAGCACGATCCGGCGGCCCGCGTGCTGCTGGAAGACCCGGTGCTGCTCGGCCGACGACAACCGGGCGTAGAGCGGCAGCACTTCGGTGTGCCTGAGGTTCTTCTTCACCAGCGCGTCCGCGGTGTCCCGGATCTCCCGCTCGCCGGACAGGAACACCAGGATGTCGCCGGGACCCGCCGCCTGCAGCTCGTCCACCGCGTCGCAGATCGCGGTGATCTGGTCCCGGTCGCCGGAGAGGTCGGATTCGGCCTCGCCGCCCTCCTCCAGCAGCGGCCGGTAGCGGACCTCGACCGGATACGTGCGCCCGCTGACCTCCACGATCGGCGCGTCACCGAAATGCCGCGAGAAGCGCTCAGGGTCGATCGTCGCCGAGGTGATGATCACCTTCAGGTCCGGGCGGCGGGGCAGCAGCTGCGCCAGGTAGCCCAGGATGAAGTCGATGTTCAGGCTGCGCTCGTGCGCCTCGTCGATGATGATCGTGTCGTACGCGAGCAGCTCGCGGTCCGTCTGGATCTCCGCGAGCATGATGCCGTCGGTCATCAGCTTGACCAGCGTCGAGTCCCCGACCTGGTCGGTGAACCGCACCTTCCAGCCGACCGCCTCGCCCAGCGGCGTCCGCAGCTCCTCCGCGACGCGCTCCGCGACCGTACGGGCCGCGATGCGGCGCGGCTGGGTGTGCCCGATCAGGCCGCGCACCCCGCGGCCCAGCTCCAGGCAGATCTTCGGGATCTGCGTCGTCTTGCCCGAGCCGGTCTCGCCGGCGACGATCACGACCTGGTGGTCGCGGATCGCCGCCAGGATGTCGTCCTTCTTCCGGCTGACCGGCAGCGCCTCCGGATACGTGATCCGCGGCACGGCCGCGCCGCGGGCCGCTATGCGCTGCTCGCCCTTGCCGATCTCGGCGTCGATCTCCGCGAGCACCGCCGCGCGGGCCTCCGGCTTCCTGATGCGCCGGGCACCGTCGAGCCGCCGCCCCAGCCGCTGCTCGTCGCGCAGGGTGAGGGCGGGGAGGCGTTGGGCCAGTTCAGCGGTGGTCGCGTAAGTAGACATACGCGACCCATGCTCGCACCTGCCGCCCGCGCCCGGCGACCCCATTTCCCGGGGGCGCCCCCCCGGACCTCCCTCGCCCCGCGCGCCTCCCCCGCGCGCGGGGGTCCGCTCCTCCCCCTGGGCCGGGGGTGGCTCTCCGCCGGCTGCGGTGGCTGGGTGATGCCCCTTCGGGAAGGGGGTGCCTGACAGGGGCGCGGGGAACTGCGCGCTCAGCCCCCACCGGCCGGTGGTCCGTCTTCGACAGGAAGAGCCCCTTCGGGTCGGTGACGACCCGCGCGCCGGTGGGGGTTGGCCGCTCCGTTCTCCCCCAGAGCTTCGCGTGGGGGTACCCCCACGCGCCCCTGGGGTGGTGGCGGTCGTCGGCACGTGACGGTGGGTGGGGGGCTGGGCGCGCCCGCGCGGCGCCAGCCGCAGCCTCGGGGACCTGAGGGGCGCCGCCCGCCGGAAACGGCGTAGGCCCCGTCCGGGGGACGGGGCCTACGCCGTGCGGTGGCTGGGGCCGGGGTCGAACCGGCGACCTACCGCTTTTCAGGCGGTCGCTCGTACCAACTGAGCTACCCAGCCGCAGCGGTCCTGACGGGATTTGAACCCGCGGCCTCCACCTTGACAGGGTGGCGAGCACTCCAAACTGCTCCACAGGACCTTGCTGTACTGCGTGTACTGCTTTGTGCGGGATAAGTCTGACACATGCTGCGCCATGCTCTCGCACTGGTTTTTGCGACGCTCCCGGTGACTCGCCCTCCGTGACCGGTTGAGCACTGCCTGACAGGCCGTTGTCGCTGGATCAGCGTATCAGACCCCGAGACCCCTCCCCGGCGCGTGTCGTCGCACCGGTGACCCGGAGGGTCGCGGCCCGGCGCCGCCCCGGAGGAGGCGCCGCCGGCACAGGCGCCTGCGTCCGTCAGCCGGCGCGCAGCGCGTCCAGTACGGCTCCGAGCTGCGCCGTCGGCTCAGGGCCGAAGATGCGCAGGACCACCGTGTCCGCGCCCGCCGCTGCCAGGGCCTGGACGCGGGCGGCGGCGGTCGCGGGCGGGCCGGAGACGGTGAAGACGTCCTCCGGGGCGCGGCCGAGCCAGGCGCCCTGGTCCTCGGCCAGGGGGGCGAGGGTCGTCGCGACCTGGGCGGCGTCGTCGCTCACGCAGCTGTAGGCGTAGACGGTCAGGGTGTGGTCGGGGACCGGGCCGGCCTTGCGGATCAGGGTCAGGGCCCTCTCCAGGTCGTCCGGGCCGTTGCCCTCGGCGAGCAGGGTGCCGTCGGCGACGCGGCCGGACAGCTCCAGGGAGCGGGGACGGACCACGCCCGCGACCACGGGCGGCGGCTCGGTGGCGGGGTGGACCAACCGGACATCCTCCAGGTGCACTTCGCGGCCGTCCACGTCGACCTTCTCGCCGCGCAGCAGCGCGCGGACCGAGGTGACGGTCTCTTCGAGCAGTGCGAGCGGCGAGCGGGCGGCGACGCCGACGGAGGCCATCCACTCGGGCACCCCGTGCCCGATCCCGGCGACCAGCCGACCGGGGAACACCCGGGCCAGCGTGGCCAGTTCCATCGCCAGCAGGGCCGGGCTGCGCAGGGGCGCGGGCGCGATCCCGATGCCCACCCGTATCCGCTGCGTCGCCCCCAGCGCCACGGCGGCCGCCGAGATCCCGCCGTTCCACCCGAGGTCCTCGACCACCCACAGGTCGTCGACGCCGAGCGCCTCGACCTCCCGCGCGAAGGCCGGCAGCCCCTCGGGCGCCCAGTCGCGGTCGTACATCACGCCGATCCGTACGTTCGTCATGCCCGGAACCTACGTGCCGTCCGCCGGGTGATCAACGCTCAGGGACCGGCCGCTCCAGGGCCGGGAGGGGCGGGCCCGGGGCGGCCCCCCGCGCCGCCCCGGGCCGTACGCCTCCCGCCTCAGCCCGCGCGCAGCACCGCCGCCACGATCGGACCCGCCGACGTGTTGCCGTGGCCCGCGTCGTGGACGACGGCGGCCGCCGCGACGTGGCCCGCGTAGGCGGTGAACCAGCCGTTGGTGGTGTCCTGGCCCGACACCTCGGCGGAGCCGGTCTTCGCGCCCGAGTCCGGGCCGAAGCCGCGCATCACCGCGCTCGCCGTGCCGGTGGTGATGGCGCTGCGCATCATCTGGCGCAGGGCGGCGGAGGTCCCGCTGGAGAGGCCGGACGCCTTGGCGATCGGCTCCTGGACCAGGCTCCTGTCCACGATCAGCGGCTGGTGGAAGTCGCCGCTCGCGGCGGTCGCGGCGACGGAGGCCATGACGAGCGGGCTCATCTGCAACTCCCCCTGGCCGATCATCTCCGACGTCAGCTCGTCGGGAACGCTGGTGTCCGGCATGCTCGGCTGGCCCTCGGCGGTCGGCGTGCCGACGTTCCACTCCTGGGTGAGGCCGAACTTCGCTGCGGTGTCCCGCAGCCCGTGGGGGCCGAGCGCGTCGGCGTGGTGGATGAAGCCGGTGTTGCAGGATTGCGCGAAGTCCCATCCGAGGGTGGCGTCCGCCTTGTGCAGGGTGGGCGTGTCGTTGTGGTACGTCCGGCCGTTGGCGATGTTGTCCTGGCTCAGGCAGCGCGCGGGGGAGGACGGCGTCATGCCGGAGTTCAGCAGCGCGGCCGCGGTGACGATCTTGAAGGTCGAGCCGGGCGCGGAGGCCTCCATCAGCGCGGTGTCCTCGCCGTCCGCCGGGCTGTAGGCGATGGCGAGGATCGCGCCGCTGCGGGTGTCGAGCGCGGTGACGCCCGCGCCGCTCTTCCCGGCCACGGCCTTCTCCGCCGCCGCCTGGAGCGTGGCGTCCAGCGTCGTCCTCAGCCGCACGCCGCTGCCTTTGCGCAGGACGTGCAGCGGCTGCCCGGTCGACCCGTCGGCCTTGCGGATCCACGTCCCGACCGAGGGTGTGCCGCCGCTGAGCTGCTTGCCGTAGCGCTCTCCCAGGTCGGCGATGATGCGGGTCAGCGACGGGTAGGCCGCCCCGGTCAGCACGGTGTTCCCGCGGTCGGTGACCTCCAGGTCGGGCGCGTCCTCGGTGCTGGTCAGGAGGGTGTCGCCGTCGGAGAGCCCCGGGTAGAGCACGGACGGCGACCAGGCGACCGCGGGGTCGCCCGCGGCATTGCGGGCGACGGTGAGGGAGGAGCCGTACGTCCAGGTGGACGTCAGCGCCTGGTAGGTGATGTGCGCGGCGACCGTGAAGTGCTCGCCGCCCGACGTCGCGGCGCCCGGCGTGATCCGCACCGAGTCGATGTGCGCGCCGGTGGCGTAACTCGCCAGCGCGCCGGACGCGGTGGCCGGCGAGTCGGTCAGCGCGCCGGCCGCCGCGCTGTCCCCCGACGACCACGCGGCCAGGAAATCGGACGCGGCGGCGCTGATCTCCTTGCGGGTCAGGGGCTTGGCGGCGTCCGGGACGCCGCGCCCGGCCGCGGCAGCCTGGGTGCCCGTCCCGGGCGTGCTGCCGCCCTCCCCGCTGTCGAGGGCTGTGTAGATGTTGTACGCGCCGACAGCGGCGACGGCCACCATCGCGGTGAACACCCCGCCGACAATGCCGATCTTGACTCTCCTGGCGACGGGCATGGCCCAACTCCCCCCTGATGTGCTGACTTCGCCAGTCCAGCAGCGCCGGAATTGAATGACCGCCCCTTCCGTCAGGCGGATCTACGGTGATCCGGCTGGCAGAGAGCGACTTGCCGCACGCAACCGCCGGCCGTAGCGTGCGGGGCGGTGGCCGTCGGGGGGCGGGTTGGAAAGGGCGGGGGAGCACATGGCGGGGCGTCCGGAGGGTCTGCTGGACCCCGAGACCGGGCCGGTCCAGCAACTGGCGTACGAGTTGCGGAAGTTGCGGGTGGAGGCGGGCAGCCCCACCTACCGGGAGATGGCCCGGCTCACCGGTGCGGGCGCGAGCACGCTGTCGCAGGCGGCGGGCGGCATACGGCTGCCGTCACTGCCGACGCTGCGGGCGTACGTACAGGCCTGCGGCGGGGACGCCGAGCAGGTCGAGCGGTGGGAGCTGCGCTGGCGCGAGGTCGCGGGCGGAGAGGTGATCGGGGCGTGGCCGCCGGACCCCGAGGCGGACTCCGCCGCGCCTTACCGCGGCCTGCGGCGGTTCGAGGCGCAGGACAGGGAACTCTTCTTCGGGCGCGACGAACTGGTCGCCCGGCTGGTGGAAAAGCTGGGCGAGGAGCGGCTCGTCGCGGTGGTGGGTGCTTCGGGCAGCGGTAAGTCCTCGCTGCTGCGGGCCGGGCTGATACCGGCACTGCGGTCCGGAGCGGGCGCCGGGGCGCGTCCCGCCGCCATCCGCATCCTCACGCCGGGCCCGCGCCCGGCGGCGCGGGCCGGCACCCGGGCCGCGCTGCTGGCGCCCGAGCGGGAGGAGGACGGCGACGCGGTCGTCATCGTCGACCAGTTCGAGGAGGTGTTCACCCTCACCGCCGACGCGGAGGAACGCGCCGCGTTCCTCGACCTGCTGCTCGCCGCGGCACGGCCCGGCGGGCGGCTGCGGGTGGTGATCGCGGTGCGGGCCGACTTCTTCGGCCGCTGCGCCGAACACCCGGGCCTTGCCGAGGCCTTGCGGGACGCGGCGCTGCTGGTCGCACCGATGGGCCCCGCGGCGCTGCGCGAGGCCATCGTGAAGCCGGCCGCGGCCGGCGGGCTGATCGTGGAGCGGTCGCTGACGGCGCGGATCGTGCGCGAGGCCGAGAAGGAGCCGGGCAGCCTGCCGCTGGTCTCCCACGCGCTCCTGGAGACCTGGCGCCGCCGCCGCGGCCGGGCGCTGACCGAGGAGATGTACGAGGCCGCGGGCGGCATCCACGGGGCGATCGCCGCCACCGCGGAGAGCCTCTACGGCCGCCTCTCCCCCTCCCAGGCCGCCACCGCCCGCCGCATCTTCCTCCGCCTGGTCACCCCGGGCGACGGCGCCCAGGACACTCGCCGCCCCACCGACCGCGCCGAGCTCGAACCGGCCTCGGGCGCCGGGGCCGCACCCGCGGCCGGCGGCGACCCCGGCGGGCCCGGGTCGGGCGAGACCGCCGTCGTCCTGGAGTTGCTCGTGCAAGCGCGGCTGTTGACCGCCGACGGGGACACCGTCGACCTCGCGCACGAAGCCGTGATCTCCGCCTGGCCGCGTTACCGGGCGTGGGTCGAGGAGGACCGGGAGCGGTTGCGGGTGCATCGGCGGCTCACCGAGGCTGCCCGGGGGTGGCGGGCGCTCGAACGGGATCCCGGGGCCCTCTACCGGGGGAGCCGGCTCGCCGCCGCTCAGGACGCCTTCGGGCCCGAAGGGCGGGAGGGCCCGGACGGGCGGGACGGGCTCACCGCGCTGGAGGCGGCCTTCCTCGACGCCAGCGTCGCGGCGCGCGAGCAGGAGATCCGCCTCGCGGCCCGCGCCAGCCGGAGTCTGCGGGCGCTCACCGTGACCCTGTCGGTGCTGCTCGTGCTCGCGGTCACCGCCGGGATGGTCGCGTGGCGGCAGAGCCGGGTCAGTGACGCCGCGCGGCGGGAGGCGGTCGCCGCGCAGCGGGTGACGCTGTCACGGCAACTCGCCGCCCAGGCCGCGTCGGTGATGAGTACGGACACCGAACTGGGCATGCTGCTCGCGGTGCAGGCCTACCGCGTCAGCCCGACCGCCGAGGCGACCGCCGGCCTCTACCGTGCCGCCGACGCGCCGCTGCGGCAGCGGCTCAGCGGGGACGCCGGGTCGGTCCGGAGCCTGGCCTTCAGCCATGACGGCCGCTCCCTGGCCTGGAGCGGGGACGAGGGCACGGCCTTCAGCGCCGACCTCGCCACCGGCCGGACCAGGGACGTCCTGACGGACCGCGACATGCCCGCGGGCATGGGCACGCCGACGACGGTCGCGATGGCCTTCAGCCGCGACGACCGCACCCTCGTCAGCAGTTACGCCAACGCGCGGGTCGTCACGACGGATCTCGCGAGCGGCCGTACGCGTACGGCCGTCCCGGGCTTCCCGCAGGACAGCAGGTCGTTCGGCGACGGCACCCGGCTGGACGCCGACGGGGGCACGATGATCTCCTACGCTCCCGACGAGCGGGACGGCATCGAGTCCTGGGACACCGGCACCGGCCACTCCCGTACGGCCGTCCCCGGCTGGCGCGACCTGGACGCCGTCAGCCCGGACGGCCACATCGTGGCCGCCTCCGGCACCCGCGGCATCGGCCTGTTCGACACCGCCACGGGGCGGCGGCTCGCGACGACGACGCTGCCCTGGGGGTCGCTGGCCTTCAGCGGGGACGGCCGCACCGTGGCCATCGGCACCACCGACGGCGGCGTCTGGATCTGGCACTGGGCCGGCGGCGGGCCCCCGACGGCCCTCGTCGCCGCCACCAGCACCCCGGACGCCGCGGGTGCCGTCGCGAGGACCGTCGCGATGAGCCCGGACGGCAGGCTCGTGGCCACCGGCTCGGACGACGGGACCGTGCAGCTGCTGGACGCCGCCACCGGCCGCGGCCAGACGGTCTTCAACGACTACAGCGGCGCCATCAGCGCGCTGGCCTTCAGCGACGACGGCGGCACGCTGGCGGCCGGGGCCGCGGACGGCACGGTCCGGCTCTTCACCACCGAGGGCATGGCCGCCACCGTCCTGGAGGGCGCGGGCCCCCGGAAGGGGCGGGCGGCCGGCGCGGTCTTCGCCCAGCAGGGCCGCGTCCTGGCCACCGGGCAGGGCGACGGCACCGTGGACCTGTGGGCGACCGATCCGTGGCGGCGGGCGGCGACCCTCGGCAAGCCGGGCGGCAGGGCCCCGGTACACCGGGTGGGGGCCGGCGCGGACGGCCGCAGCATCGTGGCGATGGGGGAGCACGGCGCGACGCTCTGGGACGCCGCCACCCGCGGCAGCCGCGTCATCGACGGCACAGCGGACGCGACGGCGATCAGCGCGGACGGGCGCACCGTGGTCACCTCCGTCGTCGAGCAGAACCGGCCGGCCGGCGATCTCTCCAGTTCGGTGCGGGTGTGGGACACGGCCTCCCGCGATTCCCACCCCGCGAAGTGGAAGGCCGCGGGCAGTGTCGCGTTCACCGACTACGTGCTCAGCCCGGACGGCCGGACCCTGGCGGAACGCGAGGACGCGAAGGTCCTGGTGGTGGACACGGCCACGGGCCGCACCCTGCGGAGCTTCGCCATGCCCGGCAAGACGAAGGAGCGCTGGCTTCCGCATGACGCCGCCCCCGAGTCGGTGGCCTTCAGCCCCGACGGGCGGCTCGTCGCCGCGGGCGGTGACGACGGGACCACCTCGCTGTGGGACGTACGCTCCGGCCGCCAGTCCGCGGTCCTGACCGCGAGCACGTCGCAGGCGACGGCCGTCGCCTTCAGCGGCGACGGCCGCACGCTGGCGGTCGGTGACGCCAGCGGGACCGTCCGCCTGTGGGACGTCGCCACCGGACAGGTCCGTACGACGCTGAACACCGGCTCCGGCGTGGTGGTCTCCGTGGCGCTCAGCCCCGACGGCACGCGGCTGGCGACCGTCTCCTCCGACGGCACCGTCCTCGCCTGGACCGTGGCGCTGCCCGGTCCGGCCGCGGCGATCAGCGCTGTCTGCAAGGCGGTCGACCGCGACCCGACGCGGCAGGAGACCGCGCGCTACCTCCCGCAGCAGACCCTCCCCGCGGCTTGCCCGGCGCGGGGCTGACCGAGCCCTGGACTCAGCTTCGGACTCAGCCTCGGACTCAGTCTTGGCGGAGGATCGCCGCGCCGCCCGGCGGGAGGGTGAGGCCTGCGGCGGGCAGGGGGCGGGCGGTCAGGAGGTCGTAGCCGTCGGCCCGGACGGTGGCGGGGGCGGCGGTGTGGTTGAGGACGAAGAGCCAGCTCCGCCCGCCGGACGGGGAGTGGCGGCGGATCGCCTCGACGCCCGGGGGCAGCGGGATCTCGGGCCGGACGCCCGCTTCGGCCAGCAGGCGCCCGACCAGGGTGTCGTACGCGGCCGCGTCCAGCCGGGTGGAGGCATACCAGGCGGTGCCGCTGCCGTAGGGGTGGCGGGTCAGGGCGGGCAGGCCGGCGAGCATGCCCTCGGTGTAGGCCGCGACCGCCTCGGCCGGGGCGGTCAGCCGCAGCGACTCGCTCCACGCCGTGGACGTCGAACCGTCGGACAGCCGGAGGGCCGCGCCGGCGGCGAGGGGGCGGAATTCCTCGACCCGCACGCCGAGGGCCTCGCGCAGCGGCTCCGCGGGGTAGCCGCCGAGGCGGGCGTGGTGGCGCTCGTCGACGACGCCGGCGAAGTGCTGGACCAGCAGGGTGCCGCCGGCGTGGACCCAGGCGCGCAGCGACTCGGCGGCCGCGTCGGACAGCAGGGGGAGGGCGGGGGCGACGATCAGCCGGTAGCGGGACAGGCCGGGGTCCGCGGGGTGGGCGAAGTCGGTGGTGATGCCGGCGTCCCACAAGGCCCGGTGCGCGCGCCGCAGTTCGCCGTGGTAGTCGAGGGACGCCGACGGCAGGCCCTGGCCGTCCAGCGCCCACCAGCAGTCGGAGTCGTGCAGCACGGCTGCCCGCGCCCGTACGACGGAGCCGGCGACCTCGCCGATCCGGTCCAGCACCGCGCCGGTGTCGGCGACTTCGCGGAAGACCCGGGAGTCGGGGCCCGCGTGCGGGACCATCGCCGAGTGCCACAGCTCGGCGCCGGCCTTCGACTGGCGCCACTGGAAGAAGAGCGCGCCGTCCGAGCCGTGGGCGATGTGCGCCAGCGAGTGGCGCAGGATGTCGCCCGGCTCCTTGGGCAGCGTGCGGTCGGCGGTGTAAACGGTGTTGGCGCCCTGCTCGATCAGCAGCCAGGGCCTGCCGCCGCCGAAGGACCGGGCCCGGTCGGCGCCGAAGGCGGTGTCGGCGGCGGCGTCCTGGCCCGGCGCGCACGGGTAGTGGTCGATGCCGACGACGTCGACCTCGCGGCCGAAGGACCACAGGTCGAGCACCTGGTAGCCGGGAAGCATCAGGTTGGTGGTGATCGGCCGGTCAGCCGTGGTGCGGGCGCGGATCGCGTCGCGCTGCTCGCGGTAGGCGGCCAGCGCCTCGTCGGACCAGAAACGCCGGTAGTCCAGGGCGAGTCCGGGATTGCGGTGCCACTGGGTGGCGCGCGGCGGCAGGACCTCGTCCCAGGAGGCGTAGCGCTGGCTCCAGAAGGCCGTGCCCCAGGCCTCGTTGAGCGCGTCGAGCGTGCCGTGCCGCGCGCGCAGCCACCTGCGGAAGCCGGCCGCCGCGTGGTCGCACCAGCAGACGGTGGCGTATTCGTTGTGGACGTGCCACATCGCGACCGCCGGGTGTTCCCCGTAGCGCTCGGCCAGCGCGGTGGCGATCCCCAGCGACGCCTGGCGGTAGGCGGGGGCTGCCAGGCAGTACGTGTCGCGGCTGCCGTGCGTGAGGCGTACGCCCTCGGCGGTGACCGGCATCGCGTCGGGGTGGGCGAGGGTGAACCACGGCGGGGGCGACGCGGTGGGCGTCGCCAGGTCGACGGCGACACCGCCGGCGTGCAGCCGGTCCAGGTGCGCGTCGAGCCGGCCGAAGTCGTAGCGGCCCTCCTCGGGTTCGAGCAGCGCCCAGGAGAAGACGCCGACCGTGGCGAGGTTGACGTGCGCCCAGCGCATCAGCAGGCCGTCCTCCTTCCAGACGGCCTCGTCCCACTGCTCGGGGTTGTAGTCGCCGCCGAAGGCGAGCCGCCCGCCGAGCCGTTCGGTGAGCCCGCGGGTGTGCTGTCCGGTCACGACTCGTCCGCGGTGATCGGCAGCACCGCGCCGTCCCGCAGGAACAGCGGGATGCGGTCGAGCGGCGCCGCCGCGAGCACCGTCGTGCCGCCCTCGTGGGCCGCACCGGTCCACGCGTCGGTCCAGCGCGCGCCCGCGGGCAGGTGGACCTCCCGCTCCCGCGCGCCCGCCGTCACCACGGGCGCGACCAGCAGGTCGGGCCCGCACAGGAAGGAGTCGGCGGCTGTCCAACTGCCCTCGTCCTCGGGGAAGTCCACGAAGAGCGGCCGCATCGGCGGCAGTCCGCTCTCGGCGGCGGTCCGCATCTGCTCCATCAGGTAGGGGCGCAGCCGCTCCCGCAGCAGCAGGTAGCCGCGCAGGATGCCGTACGCCTCCTCGCCGTAGGACCACACCTCGTTGGGCAGGCCCGTCATCGACGGTTCCAGCACCTGCTCGGGGCCGCGGAAGCCGTGCAGCCGGAAGAGCGGGCAGAAGGCGCCGTATTGGAACCAGCGCACCAGCAGTTCCCGGTAGGCGGGGTCGTCGGGGTCGCCGCCGTGGAAGCCGCCGATGTCGGTGGTCCACCAGGGGATGCCGGACATCATCACGTTCAGGCCGGCGGCTATCTGGGTGCGCAGCGACGCGAAGGTGGTGGCGATGTCGCCGGACCACAGCGCGGCGCCGTAGCGCTGGGCGCCCGCCCAGGAGGAGCGGTTGAGCGAGACGACCTCGGTCTCGCCGGCCGCGCGCAGGCCGTCCCAGACCATCCGGGCGTTCTCCCGCGGGTAGAGGTTGCCGACTTCGAGCCCGGGACCGGCGTGGTAGCGCAGGTTGGCCGGGTGGCCGGGCTTCAGCTCGGGCTCGCACGCGTCGAGCCAGAAGACCTTCACGCCGTGCGCCAGGTAGTTGTCCCGCAGCCGGTCCCAGACGTACGCGCGCGCCTCGGGGCTGGTGGCGTCGTAGAAGGCGACCTGCGCCGAGTAGGCGCCGAGGCCCTTGTCCGGCCAGTCGGCGTGCGCCAGCGGGCCGTATTCGGTGCCGACCAGCAGGCCGCTGTCGCCCATCGGGTGGTAGTTCTCGCTGGCCGGGCTGACCGACGGCCACACCGAGACCATCAACCGCACGCCCATGGCGGTGAGTTCGTCGACCATGGCCTGCGGATCCGGCCATTCCGCGGGGTCGAAGCGCCAGTCGCCCAGGTGCGTCCAGTGGAAGAAGTCGCAGACGATGACGTCGAGCGGCAGGCCGCGCCTGCGGTATTCGCGGGCCACTTCCAGGAGTTCCCCCTGGGTGCGGTAGCGCAGCTTGCACTGCCAGAAGCCTGCCGCCCACTCGGGCAGGACGGGGGAGTGGCCGGTGGCGTCGGCGTAGCGCCGCAGGACGTCGGCGGGGCGGCCGGCGGTGACCCAGTAGTCGATCTGCCGGGCGCTGTCGGCGACCCACCGGGTGCCGGTCGCGGCCAGCTCCACCCGGCCGATGGCGGGCGAATTCCACAGCATGCCGTAGCCGCGGCTGGAGACCAGGAAGGGGATGGTGACCTCGGCATTGCGCTGCACCAGGTCGATGACGGCGCCCTTCTGGTCCAGCATGCCGTGGGTGTGCTGGCCCAGGCCGAAGAAGCGCTCGCCGTCGTAGGCGCGGAAGCGCTGTTCGAGGCGGTGGTAGCCGTTGCCGGTCGCGGTGTGCAGGCGCGGGCCCGGCCACCAGAAGTGGTGCGGCTCCTCGGCCAGCAGCTCGCTGCCGTCCGCGGTCCGCAGACACGTCAACCGGCCCGCCGCGGCCGGCAGGTCGGGGGTGAGACGCCCCTCGGTGCCGGCGTCGACGCGTACGGTCAGGCCGCCGTTGACCAGCGTCGCGGTGTGGTCGCCGATGGTGATCACGGGCCCGCCGCCGGGAGCCGGGGCCTCCGGCAGCAGCGCGCCGGGCAGCCCGTCGAGCAGCTCGCCGCCCGCGACGGCGCGGACCCGCACGGCGTCGGGACCCCATGCCTCGACGCGCAGGGTCTCGCCCCTGGCCCGCCACTCCAGGGCGTGGCCGAGATCGCGGAAGAAGGTGGGCATGCGGCGGCTCCCGGTGCGGCTCGGTGAGAGGTGGAGGGGGATCTGCGGGCAGGACGGGTCGGCGGGCAGGCGGGTCAGCGGACCGGCGCGGGGCCGCTGCTCTCGCGCGGGGTGAGCACCGGGGTGAGCAGGCTGACCTCGGCGGTGGGCCGGTCGTCGAGCCGGTCCATCACCAACGCCACGGCCTGCCGCCCGAGTTCGTGCGCCGGGCCGGTCACCGCGGTGAGCCGCGGCGAATACTGCTCGGCCAGCGGTTCGGGGCACAGCGCGACCACCGAGGCGTCCTCGGGCACGACCCGGCCGCTGGTGCGCAGCAGGCTCAGCAGCGGGCCGATCGCGCCCTCGTTCTGCACCACGAAGCCGGTCGTGGCCGGGCGGTCGGCGAGGATGCGGGACAGCGCGCCGGCAGTGCTCTCGTAACTGCCCTCGCAGGGCCGGTGCAGCACCCGCAGGCCGCGCTGGGCGGCCCGTTCGCGGAAGCCGCTCAGCGTCCGCTCGGCATAGCCCGCGTGCCGCTGGTAGACGCCGGGCGCGTATCCGATGAAGGCGATGTCCTGGTGGCCGAGGTCGGCGAGGTGCTCGGCGCACAGCGCGCCCGCCCCGGCGAAGTCGTGGTCCACGCAGGCCAGTCCGCGGGTGTCGGCGGGCAGGCCGATCAGCGCCGCGTGCGTACCCGTCTCGCGCAGCACCGGGATGCGGGCGTCGTCCAGCTCGACGTCCATCAGGATCACCCCGTCGGCCAGGCCGCTCGCGGCGACCCGGCGCAGGCCCTCGGGGCCCTCGTCGTTGGTGAGGAGCAGCACGTCGTAGCCGTGGCTGCGGGCCGCCACCGTCACCGCGATGGCGATCTCCATCATGATCGGCACGTAGACGTCCGTCCTGAGCGGGACGACCAGCGCGATGATGTGCGACCGCTTGCCCGCCAGCGCCCGGGCGCCTGCGTTGGGGTGGTAGCCGAGCTCGCTGATCGCCTTCTCGACCCGGTCCCTTGTCGGGGTCGAGATCGAGCGCTTGCCGCTGAGGACGTAGCTCACGG
This sequence comes from Streptomyces sp. NBC_00433, assembly GCA_036015235.1. NCBI lineage: Bacteria > Bacillati > Actinomycetota > Actinomycetes > Kitasatosporales > Streptomycetaceae > Streptomyces > Streptomyces sp. NBC_00433. The sequence continues at coordinate 5,395,727 of CP107926.1, forward strand.
TGCTCGCGGAGACGCCCGCGTGCTTGGCCACCTCAGCCAGTGTCACCATGCTGGTGAACCCTTCGTTCGTGCCGCAGTTCGGTTCTGTGGGGCCGGCCCCGTCACGCAGCGGGGGATGGGCGTGCGGGACCGGCCCTGTCTGTGGGGGGTTCAGCCCTTGATCGCCCCGGTAAGCATGCCCTTCGCGAAGTGCTTCTGCATGAAGGGGAAGACGAGCATGATCGGCAGCAGGGTGAGCACCACGACCGCCATCTGGAGCGACAGCGGCGCCGTCTGCGAGTGGCCCGACACGCCGAAGCCCGAATTCACCTGGCCCGGCATGTTCATACCCAGGTTGACGTATTCGTACAGCACGTACTGGAGCGGCCACTTCTGGCTGTCGGCCGGCATGTAGAGCATCACGTTGAAGAAGGTGTTCCAGTAGCCGACCGCGTAGAAGAGGGTGATGACCGCGGTGACCGCGCGCGAGGTCGGCAGCACCACCGACCACAGGATGCGCCACTCGCTCGCGCCGTCCATCCGTGCCGCGTCGATGAGTTCGGCCGCGGTGCTCGAATAGAAGCTGCGCAGCACCAGGATGTTGAAGACGCTCACCGCGCTCGGCAGGATCAGCGACCAGTACTTGCCGTAGCCGCCCAGCTCGCTGACCACCAGGAAGGTCGGGATCAGGCCGCCGCTGACGAACATCGTCAGGACCAGCAGCATCAGCAGGAAGCGGTGGCCGAGCGAGCGGGAGCGCGACAGGCCGTAGGCGCACAGCACCGAGACGACCATCGAGATGGCCGTGCCGACCACGGTGATGGCCAGGGTGACCACCAGCGCGCGGCGCACCGGGCCGCCGCTGAGCATCGTCGTGTACGGGTCGAGGGTGATGCCGTCGGGGACCAGGACCAGGCCGCCGGCCCTGTTGATCGAGCCCGGGGTGGAGATGCTGGTGAGCACCACGCAGTAGACCGGGACGATGATCAGCAGCACCACGGTGCCCAGCGTGAGGCCCTTGGCGGTCTGGCCGACCGCGGTGGGCGGCTCCTCCCACGCGGGCCGGTCGGGGTTGCGCGGGCGGCCGCGCCCGCGGACGGGGGGTGCGGTGAGGGTGGTCATTTCCGGTACAGTCCGTCCTCGCCGAAGCGGTGGGCCAGCTTGTTGGCACCCCAGATGAGCAGCAGCGAGATGACGCTCTTGAAGATGCCCGCGGCCGCGCCGTAGCTGTAGTTCTGGGTGCCGATGCCGTAGTAGAAGGAGAAGGTGTCCAGCACGTCGGCGGCGTCGTGGCCGACCGCGAAGCGCTGGATCAGCAGCTGCTCGAAGCCGACGGAAAGGGCGTTGCCCAGCCGCAGCACCAGCATCAGCACGATGACGCTGCGCATACCGGGCAGCGTGATGTGCCACAGCCGCCGCCAGCGGCCCGCGCCGTCGGACGCGGCGGCCTCGTAGAGGTTCTGGTCGATCGCGGACAGCGCGGCCAGGAAGACGATGATCCCCCAGCCGGCGTCCTTCCACACCACCTGCGAGGTGACCAGCAGCGAGAAGGTGTGCGGGTCGGTCATGAAGTCCCAGGTGCCCGCGTCGTGCCGGCGCAGGAACTGGTTGAGCAGGCCCGCGCCGCCGATCATCTGCTGGAAGAGGGTGACGACCAGCACCCAGGAGTAGAAGTGCGGCAGGAAGGTGATCGCCTGGATCACCGACCTGATACGGGAGTTGAGCACCGAGTTGAGCAGCAGCGCCAGCAGGATCGGGATCGGGAAGAACAGCACCAGCTGGACGGCGCTGATGTAGAGGGTGTTCTCCATCGCGTGCCAGAACAGCGGGTCGCCGAACAGCTGGCGGAAGTTGGCCAGGCCGGCCCACTGGCTGTTGCCGATGCCGTCCAGCGGGTCGTAGTACTGGAAGGCGGTGATGGTGCCGACCATCGGCAGGTAGTTGAAGACCAGCAGCAGCCCCACGGCGGGCAGCGTCATCAGGATCAGCGACTTGTCGCGGCGCAGCCGCACCCGCCAGTTGAACCGGTCGACGCGTGGCGTCGTGCCCGCCGTGCTCGCGGTCGTACGGCCGGCACCCCCGTCGCCGGCCGGGCCCCCGCTCCTGTCCTGCTCGTCCTCGTCCTCGCCCTGCTCGGCGACGGTCGACACCATCGTTCCCTCCTCGGTGACGCGTCCGGCCTGACCTACTGGCCGGTGCCGAGCTTGTCCATGACGGTGGTCTGGTACCACTGGACGAGGGCGTCGCCGCCGCCGCTGCCCTTCCAGGTGCTGAGCGCGTCCTGGTAGGCGGAGACCGGCTTGATGCCGTGGTAGACGTCCTTGATCGTGTCCTCGACGGCCTGCGCGGCGTCGGCGGTGGCGTAGCGCTGCGGCACGGTGATGTTCATGTTCCAGAACACCGGCTTGTACGCGTACGTCGCCGCGAGCGCGTTCCAGGCGCAGCGGTCCTTGGTCACGTCCGGGTAGTCGGGGTTGGAGATGACGTTGACCGGGGTGGCGAGGAAGGGGAAGGTCTGCGCCTGCACGTTGGCGAGGCCCGACTTGGTCGGCGTCGGGCCGTTGGCGCCCATCGTGTAGTCCGTGCCCTCGACACCGAAGTTGACCAGGGTGTATTCGGCGCTGCCGTAGGGGGCCGCCAGGTAGTTGGCGATCCGCAGGCACTCCTCGATCTGAGCCGGCTTGAGGTTGGCGTTGAGGTAGCTGAACTCGCCCGCCGAGGCGTTGAGGAAGAGCCGCGGCGGCTTCGTCCCGTCGGCGGAGAAGGGCTTGAAGGACTCCCGGCGGTAGCTCTTGTCCGCCGCGCCGCCGGCCAGCGCGTCCGCCTCGTTCCAGGCACCGGTGCCGTCGGCGGTGATCAGGACCTTGCCCGCGTAGAAGCGGGTCTTGGCGTCGTTGTTGTTGCCGGCCAGCGCGTCAGGGTGCACGTAGCCCGACTTGGCCACCTTGTAGCACCAGTTGAGCGCCTCGATGAATTCGGGCTGCTCGTATTTGTGCACCAGCTTGCCGTCGGTGACGGTGAACTTCAACGAGAAGTCGAACATCTGGAAGATGTACGGCCACAGGTCGTCGAAGGCCCACACCCCGCCCTTGGCGTCGGTCAGTTCCTTGCCCAGGTTCAGCAGGTCGTCGCAGGAGGTGATGTCGTCGGCGTTGATGCCCTTCGACCGGAAGACGTCACCGCGGTAGAAGTACTGGCCCGGCAGGCCGAAGCCGCTGGCGAAGCTCGGTATGCCGTAGAGCTTGTCCTGCCACATGCCGGCCGTCCAGGCGCCGGTGGGCTGCGCGGCCAGGTTCGGATACTGCTTGGCCTTGTCGCCGGCCAGGTAGGGCGTGAGGTCGGCGAGTTGCGTGCCGCACAGCTCGCCGACCTTGAACTGCGAATTCCACCAGCCGGGCAGCTGCACCCAGTCGGGCAGCTTGCGGGCCGCGGTCAGCGTCGGGATGGTGTTGGCGTAGGTGACGCCGTTGGCCGGCTTCATGGTCAGCGTGGCGCCCAGGGCTTTGTTCACGGCCTGGTAGAAGGCGTTGCCCGCCGCCGGGATGGTGCCCCACAGCGGGGTCAGCGCGGTGTAGCGGCCGCCCGCGCCCGGCACTTCGGGCACCGACTTCACCGGGCTCGCCGGATACTTCAGGAAGCCCGGGTCGGTCACCGCGCTGCCCGAACCGGTGGCCGAGGGGATGTCCGCCTGCACGGCGGTGTTCGCGACGTACGTGGGCAGCGCGGCCGCCGCGCCCTTCTTGCTGTTCGTGCCGCCCTTGCGCCGGGTCTCGCTGTTGCCCCCACCTCCGCCGCACGCGGACAGCAGCGGGGACACGGCGGCGGCGCCTGCGACGGCGACCGCGCCGCTCACAAAGGATCTGCGGTTCAACTCGATGCTCATGATGGGGCGGCCCTTCGCCTGAGAGGTTCCGTGACGAGCGTCGTGCAGGTGGGGGAAGTCCTGGGCGTCGCAGCGACGGATGCCGTCCACATCAATCGAAGCGCTTCGACGTTGCGGCGAGACTAGCCACGGCCTATCGGTTCGACAAGTGGTTGCGCAGAAAGAATTCACGGCTGGGGAAGGTGCCCTGGTGGGACCATATGACCTGGTCAGACTGGGGAGTTGGGAGTCGGAACCGTTTCCGGGCGACGTAACGATCATTCCCGGTGACATGGTTGACACGGCCGTGATTCCCATGTCAGCGTCGAAGCGTTTCACCATCCGGTGGGGGTGCCGGGCGTCGGTGCGGTCCTTGTCCGGGTCCCGCACCACCGGTGGCCCGCGCCTCGCGTGTCCCGCACCGGCCGCGTACCGCCGCGTGCCCGGCCGCGAACGTCCCGCCTGTCCCGCCCGCCCGTGCCAAGCGCCGCCAAGCGCCGGCCCAACGCCGCACTCTGCAAGGGGTTTCCCGCTGTGAGTACCGTCTCCGTGCCCGCCGAGCTGCCCGCCGAGCCGCCCGTGGACCAGCTGCCCTTCCGCGACCCCGCCCGCCCGCTGGCCGAGCGCGTCGACGACCTGCTGTCCCGGCTCACGCCCGACGAGCGGATCGCGATGCTGCACCAGTACGGTCCCGCGATCCCGCGGCTCGGCGTGGAGCCCTTCCGCACCGGCACCGAGGCGCTGCACGGCGTCGGCTGGCTCGGCACCGCCACCACCTTCCCGCAGGCCGTCGGCCTCGGCGCGACCTGGGACGACGAGCTGCTGCACGCCGTCGGCACCGCCACCTCGACCGAACTGCGGGCCTTCCACCAGCACCGCAAGCCGGCCCTGGGCACCGGGCGGCACAGCCTCCAGGCCTGGGCCCCGGTGGTCAACCTGCTGCGCGACCCGCGCTGGGGCCGCAACGAGGAGGGCTACTCCGAGGACGCCCTGCTGTCCGCGAGCCTCGGCGACGCCTTCTGCCGCGGCATGTCCGGCGACGACCCCGAGCAGCTGCGCACCGCCCCGATCCTCAAGCACTTCCTCGCCTACAACAACGAGGACGAGCGCTACACGACGTCGTCCGGCGTACGCCCGCGGGTGCTGCACGAATACGACCTCGCCGCTTTCCGGCCGGCCGTCGCCACCGGTTCTGCCACCGGCGTGATGGCCGCGTACAACCTCGTCAACGGCCGCCCCTGCCACGTCAGTCCGCTGCTGGAGAGCGAACTGCGGCGCTGGGCGCTCCCCACCGGCCACGAGCTCTTCGTCGTCAGCGACGCCGAGGCGCCGTCCAACCTGGTCGACCTGGAGCACTACTTCGACGACCACGCCGCCTCGCACGCCGCCGCCCTCAAAGCCGGCATCGACTCCTTCACCGACCACGGCGAGGACACCCGCACGACCTTCGGCCGGATCAGCGAGGCCCTCGCGCGCGGGCTGCTCACCGCGGACGACGTCGACCTGGCCGTACGGCGGCAGCTGTCGATCCGCTGCCGGCTCGGCGAGTTCGACCCGGGGCGGGGGCCGTTCGGCGACACCCCGTGGGAGGTGGTGGACTCGCCCGAACACCGGGCGCTGGCGCTGCGCGCGGCGACGGAGTCGATCGTGCTGCTCAAGAACGCCGGCGCCGGTGCCGCGGTGACCGGGCGTACGGAGAGCGCGCCCGCAAGTGCGCGGCCCCTGCTGCCGCTTGCCGTCGAGGGGCGGCGGGTCGCGGTTGTCGGGCCGCTCGCCGACAGCCTCTTCGAGGACTGGTACAGCGGCACGATGCCCTACCGGGTCACCGCGGCGGACGGCCTGCGCGCGGCCGTCGCCGCCCGCGGCGGGGAGACCGTCGTGGTCGAGGGCGTCGACCGCATCGCGCTGCGCGCCGCGTCCACCGGCGGGCTGCTCACCGCGGGCGCCGACGCCCGCCTCGCCGTGGCCGACACCGAAGTCGGCGACGACGCGGCCCAGTTCGACCTCTTCGACTGGGACCTCGGCGTCCTGACCCTGCGCAATGCGCGCACCGGCCGCTACGCCGGGCTCGTCGACGCCGACCAGTCGCTCGCCGCCGACCGCGTCCAGCCCGCCGGCTGGGACGTCCACGAGACCTTCCGGCTGGAGCCGGCCGGCGACGGCAAGGAGGCGCTGCGGTCCGTCTGCACGGGCCGCTACGCCGTGGTCGACCCGGCCAGTGGCGCGGTGGCCGTCACCGCACAACACGCCGCGGACGCCGAGCACTTCACGCGTACGGTCGTACGTGACGGCGTCGCCGAGGCCGTCGCCGCCGCCGCGGGCGCCGACGCCGTCGTGCTCGTCGTCGGCAACGACCCGCACATCAACGGCCGCGAGACGCAGGACCGCGCCGGAATCTCCCTCGCGCCCGCGCACGAAGCGCTGTTGCGGGAAGTCGTCGCCGCGCGGCCCGAGACGGTGCTCGTCGTCATGAGCAGCTACCCCTACGCCGTCGACTGGGCCGACGCCCACGTCCCCGCCGTGCTGTGGACCTCCCACGGCGGCCAGGAGACCGGCCGCGCCCTGGCCGCGGTGATCCTCGGCGAGGCCGACCCCGCGGGCCGGCTGCCCCAGACCTGGTACCGCGGCGACGACGAGCTGCCCGGCCGGCTCGACTACGACATCATCAAGGCCGGCTGGACCTACCAATACCACCGCGCCGCCCCGCTCTACGCCTTCGGCCACGGCCTGTCCTACACCGACTTCGCCCTCACCGACCTCGCGCTCTCCCACATCCGCACCCCGCAGGACGGCACACTGACGGCGACCGTCACCGTCACCAACCGCGGGGCGCGCGACGGCACCGAGACGGTCCAGCTCTACGTACGGGCCGTGGCCGCGACCGGTTACGAGGCGCCGCGCCTCCGTCTGGCCGGCTACCGCAAGGTGCGCCTCGCGGCGGGCGCGTCCGCCTCCCTCAGCTTCCCGCTGGCGGCGGCCGAGGCGCTGGCGCACTGGTCGGTGGCGTCGGGCTCGTTCGCCGTCGAGGCCGGCGCGTACGAAGTCCTGGCGGGGCGCTCGGCCGCGGACCTCCCGCTGTCCGCGACCCTCACCGTCGACGGGCCCGCGCCCGCGCCGCGCGGGCTCGGCGCCGTGGTCCGGGCGGTGGACTTCGACGACTACGCCGACATCGAACTGGTCGACGGCGACGCCGTCGCGCCCTCCGCCGCCTCGGCCACGCTGCACTACCGCGCCCTCACCCTCACGGGCGCGCGCTCCTTCACCGCGGAGGTCTCCTCCCGCACCTCCGCGCCCCCCGCCGACCTGGAGGTCTGGGCCGGCCCCACCCTCCTGACCACCCTCCCCGTCCCGCCCTCCGCCTGGACGACGGTCTCCACCCCCCTGTCCGCCCCGCCCGGTGTCCACGAGGTGCGCCTTGTGCTGCGCGGCGAGCAGCGCGTGCGAAGCTTTCGCTTCGAGGGTTAGCGGGATCGGGGCGCGAGCAGCCGTCGACGGCTGCACGTCGTCACCGGCCGTGGGGGGCTGTTGCTGTCGCCTCCGGACCGCCGGCCGGTGGTGGGCCTGTCGCGCAGTTCCCCGCGCCCCCGAGTGGCTCGGCTCTGCCGCAGAGGGCACCCACCAGGGGCGCGGGGCTGCATCTGATCTGCGGCCGGGGCCGCGTGGGCGCGACCAGCCCTCGACGGGCTGTACTTCGTCACGGGCCGTGGGGGGCTGCTCGGTCCGTGCCGGGCCACCGGCCGGCGGGGGTGGCCGGGTCAGGGGACGAGGCAGTAGGGGACGTTCGCCGGGAGGGTGAGGGAGCGGGTGGTGCCTGGCCCGCGGTCGTACGCCGAGGGGTCAGGCGCCGGGGCGGGCCAGGAGCAGCTCGGTGTTGTGGTCGGCGGAGGCGCCGAGCTTGGCCGCGGGGGTGGCGTAGGGGTCGTTGTACGACAACTCGCGGTAGTGGGCGGCCAGGCCGCGTTCCGAGATGTCGGCCGCGTCGGTGGCGTAGGGGGCCGAGGACTCGATCAGGGTGGTGAAGAGGGACAGGGTGCCGTCGGCGTTGTCGGCGACCTCGATGATCCGGGCGTGCTGCGGGTAGTCCACGTGGGAGGCGGTGTTGATCTCCCAGAAGGAGCGCTCGGCGACGGCGTGCGCGTGCGGGGTGATCTGGTTGGCGTGGGTGTGGCCGTTGACCCAGGCCAGCACGTTCGGGTAGCGCTGGAGCAGGGAGACCAGCTCGGCGCCGGTGTGGCGGCCTTCGAAGAGGTGGTAAGGGTCGGGCAGCGTGTTGCCCATCGTGGTGCTGGTGTGGTGGCTGAAGATCAGCACGTACTGGTCCTGCGAGCCGCGCCGCACCACATGGCCGGCGGAGTCGTACCAGTGGGTGCTGTACGACTGGAGCACCGACTCCAGCCAGTTCAGCTGCGCGGTGCCGATCGAACCGTCCGCCCATCCCGCCCGGTTGGTGGTGTCCAGGCTGATGCCGAGGACACCCTCGGAGACCGGGAAGGTGTAGTAGAGCTTGCCGCTGGAGGCCGCGGCCTGCGTGAAGCCGTGGCCGTACGGACCCGCGCCGGTGTAGGCGGAGTCGAGGTGGGCGGCGGCGAACTGCTGCGGTGTGAAGGGGGCGCGGCGCGGGTCGGGGGTGATGTGGCGTACCGGGGCGCCGCCGGTGAGGAGCCGGGCGAGCAGCGCGACCGCGGCGGCCGGGTCGTGCTGGAGCGCGTCGGCGAGCTGCGCGGCGGTCGCCGCGTCGACGCCCTCGATCTTGCTGCCGCCGGTGTAGAGGGACGAGAGCAGGCCGAGGTCGGGCAGGGTGCCCTCGATGCTGTCGTCGTGGTTGCCGACCGTGGTGTACCAGGGGGTGCGCAGGCCGGCCGCGGTGAAGGGGCGGCCCGCGGCGGACAGGAAGCCGGGGATCTGCGGGAAGCCCGCGGTCTTGTACTTGTCCTGGAAGGACGACTCGGGATTCCAGTAGTTCGCGGACCCGGAATTCTGCACGCCCTCGTAGCGGGTCGGGTCGCCGGTCGACGGGGTGATGGCACCGCCGCTCATCACCGAGAGGTACCAGTCGAGTTCGACCAGCTCGTGGTTGTCGGTGTTGTCGCCGGTCGCCATCACCAGCGAGAACGGGTTGCCCGTGTAGGGGCCGCCCGCCAGGGAGTTGACGCGGTCGACGAGAGAGGCGGCGCCGCGCACGGTCAGCGTCTCGTGCGGGCGGTGCGCCGAGTCGATCGAGCCGGCCAGGTATTCGAAGCGGACCGGCGACTCGGTGTCGGCCAGGTGCAGGTCGGTGAACTGCACGAAGGAGGCGAGCCCGGTCCGCCGGTCGTCGCGCCCGGCGGCGCCCGCGGCCAGCTCGGAGCGCACCACGAGCGGCCAGCCGGGTCCGGCCTGCAGCCGTACGTACGGACCGGGTCCGGTGGGTGTCGCGACCTGCTCCAGGGTGGTGCCCGCGACGCGCACGGCACGCGCGGCGGTGGCGGCGAGCGCGCGGTCGTAGGCGGCGGCGGAGGCGTACGGGCTGTCGGCGAGGGTCAGCCCCGCGGCGACTGCGGCGGCTCCTGCGACGAACTGGCGCCTGCTGTAAGAGGGCATGCCAATCTCCTGACGCGGTCGGTCGTCCTACCGGCTGGTAATGAGACGTGCGTCAGCATCATGGCAGCCGCTGGACGTGGCGTGAACACGTCGTAACGAAGCGGCGGCGGCAGGCCTTACGCCTGCCGCCGCCCCGGGAGGGGAATCGGCTACTCCAGCGTCCCGTTGAGCAGGGCCGCCGCCGCGCACTGCGTCGGGGCCGCGGCGGCACCCGCCGGAGTGCCCGGCCGGCGGCAGGACACGGTGATCGTCACCTTCTGGCCCTCGGCGGCCAGGATCGCCGAGGCCCAGTGGAAGTCCAGGTCGCGGAAGTTCTCCAACGCCGGTGCCAGCACCGTCCTGCCGCCCACCGAGATGGTCAACGTGCCCGAGTCGCCCTGTGGGTTCTCCAGCAGCAGGTCGGTCATCCGCAGCGTCTTGCCGGGCGGCACCGGGTACGAGGCGCTGCCCGTACCGCCGCTCCCCGCCCCCGCCGTGAGCCGGGTCGAGAACAGCTGGGCGCTCGACGGGGCGTCCGGACCCTGACCGGGGGCGGCGGGCGTCGGCGTCACACCCAGCTTCTCCAGGCTCTTCGTCGCGCCGTCCGCCGCGTTCTTGGCGTCCTGCGCCTTCTGGTCGGCGCTCGCCGCCCGCGTCGCGGCCGTCGCCACCGGGCCCTTGACGGCCTCCTTGGCGGCGCTCCGCACCGCCGGCCGCAGCAGCCCGTACCAGATCCCGAGCAGGATGCCCGCGAGTGCCGCCACCGCGACCAGCGCCCGCAGCAACGTGCCGCTCAGCAACGGCTGTTGCGTGTACGTGCCGTCCAGTACGACCGGCTCGACGGCCACCTCCCGCGAAGCGGGCGTCACTGTCAGCTGGAAGGCGTGCGGCACGGCGACCCCGCGCCACAACCGCCGCTTCGCCCGCACCGGGACCTGGACGAAAGCGGCCCGGCCCGGGTCCACCCGCGTCGGGGCCGACGGGAGGCCGAAGGCCAGCGCCTGCGAACGGTCCGTGCCCGTGAAGCCCACCGCCACCGGGTGGTTGCCCCGGTTGTCCACCGCGACCTGGAACCGCGCCCGCCCGCGCGCCTGCACCATCTTCGGCGACAGCTCCGCGCCGACCTCGGCGTACGGCAGCACCTCCAGCGTGCCCTCCGGCACCGTCGCGGTGTCCGGCCGCTCCTGCGGCAGCACCCGTACGGCCAGCGGCAGTTCGCCGGGCGGCACGGTGGTGTCCCGCGGTGGGCTCGCCACCAGCGTGACCTGGCCCGCGGTGTTCGGATACAGCGACAGCTCAGCCGGCTCGACCACCGTCCACGCGGCGGGCGCCCCCAGGACCTCGAAGGTGTACGCCTCGACGATGGTGCCGTTGTTGCGCACCTCCAGGACGATCCTGGCCTGCTCCCCCGGAAGCACGGGGACCGCGGCCGCGTCCAGATGAGCGGATGTGGTCATGGCAGGACCGTAGAGACACCGCCGACCGCTGACCGGCACCGGAGGGACACCCTCGGGGGCAGGCTGCGCTGCCCGTTGAGTCCATGTGAAGTGCCTGCTGACTGCCCCGGTGTTCACTGGTACCGCGATCCGGTGTGCGAAGGGGCACCCCGGATGCCCGGCTTGACCGGCCGGTGGGGGCAAGGGGGACACAACACATGCAATTCCAGGGGGGTAGCGGTGCCGTGCGGATTCCCGTCCGGCTGACCGCGCAGGACCCGATCACCCAGGCGGGGCTGGCCGGCCAGCTCAGAACCCGCCACGAACTGCGGCTGCTCGGGGAGGGGGAGGACGACGAAGCCATCGACGGCGTCATCGCCGTCTTCGCGGCGGACCGCGTCGCCGAGACCGAACTCCAGGTGCTGCGGCGCTTGCAGCGCGGCGGCGAGGGCCGAACGGTGCTGGTAGCGACGGAGTTGGACGACAGCGGCCTCGTCGCGGCCGTCGAATGCGGTGTCGTCGGCGTCGTGCGCCGCGCCGACGCCTCGGCGCAGCGGCTCGCCGACACGATCACCGCGGTGGCGCGGGGAGAGGGCAGTGTGCCCGCGGACCTCCTCGGGCGGCTCCTCGACCAGGTCGGCCGCCTGCAACGCCAGGTGCTCGACCCGCGGGGCCTGGCCTTCACCGGCCTGTCCGCCCGGGAGATCGACGTCCTCCGCCTTGTCGCCGACGGCAAGGACACGGCGGAGATCGCCAGGACGCTGGCCTTCTCGGAGCGGACGGTGAAGAACATTCTTCACGACGTGACGACGAGGTTGCAGTTGCGGAACCGGTCCCATGCGGTGGCTTACGCGATGCGCATGGGTTTCATCTGAGAGCACGCCCTCACCGGGCCGAGGTATCGATCCCGGCGGTCAGCTCTTTCACGACGGCCCGTCGTGGCTTGGCTCGCAGTTCTCCCCCAGGGCTTCGCCTGGGGGTACCACGCGAAGCCCTGGGGGAGAACTGCGCGACAAGCCACCCACACAGCGCAACTGTGGAATCCGTAACAGCCGCCCGCAGGGGCTGGCTGCCCGTTGGGGCAGTGGGGGGTACCCCAAGTGGTGCCCCGGGCTGGGGTGATGGAGGGGCGGGGGGAGGGCGAGGGTGGGGGGAACTGTCGGGGGAGAGGGCGGGGCGGGTGGTGGGAAGAGTCAGGGCGCCGCGACTGGCGGCACTGCTGCCGGTCGCCGGACTGATCGCCGCAGTGGCCATCGCGGTGACCGGCGGGTCGAGAACGGCATCCGCCGACCCGGCCGCACCGGCCGACGACCCCGGCCGGCTGGCCTACGTGGCGAACGGCGTCCACCACAGCCTCCAGGTGGTCGGCCCGAACAGGGACCTGAGCCCCTACCTCCCGGAGGGACTTGCCGGGGAGGACTGCCAGCCCTCGGCCCGCGGCGACGACATCGTGTGGGTCAGCGACCGCTCCGGCGACGGCCAGGGCATCTACCGGCGTACGGGCGGCGGCCCGGTGACCACCGTGCTGCTGCGCCCCGGTTGGAGCGTCATCTCGCCCAAGCTGTCGCCCGACCGGCAGTGGGTCGCGTTCGGTTCGCTGGAGGACCCGAACGGCGACCGCCGGTGTGCGGGCAACCGCGTCGAGCCGGAGGGCATTTCGCTGTGGGTGGTGCGTACCGACGGCACGGATCTCAAGAAGGTGGCCGAGCGCGGGGGTTCGCCGGACTGGTCGCCGGACGGCAGCCGGCTGGCGTACACCGACGGCGGTATCGCGTACACGATCCCCGCCGCGGGCGGTGCCCTGCCGCAGCGCGTCTCGCCGACGGACGCCGGCACGGTGTCGACCCCCGCGTGGGAGCCGAACGGCGACCGCATCGCCTATGTCGCCGAGGACACGGCCGACGACACGCAGGAGCTGGCGGTGGCGCCGGCGAGCGGCAACGGCGGGCAGACGGTGATCGCGGAAGGCGAGTGGCCGGGCGCGGAGCGCGACGTCGAATGGTCGCCCGACGGCTCGCGGCTGGCCTTCCTGTCGGGCCACTTGTACGTCGTCGACCCGGCCGAGGACTGCGACGGCGCCTGCGAGCCGTCCCCGCTGCTGCCGGACACCGTGGACGAGGGCTGGGCCTTCCAGGACGTGACCTGGTACACACCGGCGGGCGGCGAGCCCACCCTGCTGATCGGCCGGCAGGACACGCGCAACGCCATCGAGGGTGTCCGCGCGCACACCCCGGTCGACCGGTTGCTGCTGCGGCCCGCCATCGGTGACGAACTCGACGTGGACGAGCCCGCCTACTCGCCCGACGGGCACCAGATGGTCTTCACCACGCGGAAGCCCATCGCGGGCACCGCCGTCCGCCTGTCGTCGCTGATGCTCGGACCCGCCGACCGGCTGTCCGAGGCCGTCGTGGTGAACACCGGGTTCGGCACACCGCAGAACTACGGCAGGGCCGCCTGGTCGCCGGACGGCACGAAGCTGGCCGTCGCCCACTGGGGCAACCAGTCCGACGCCCCGGCCAGTACGGACGCGTCGATCTCCGTCTTCGACGTGTCCGGCGGCGCGGCGGCCGCCCGCCTGCTCTTCACCGTGCCGTGGCCCGCAGTACCCGACGGCTACGCGGGCTGCACGACCGACGACCGCGACCCGGCGTGGTCGCCGGACGGCGGCCGGATCGCCTTCTCCCGCTACCGCGACTGCTGGAAGGTGATCATCAAAATCGCCCCCGGCGACTCCGGGCGGAAGGCCGCGGCGACCAGGTCGCCGAGCGGCAGCAACACCTCGCCGGAGAGCGCGAGTTCGCCCGCGCGCGCCTCCGTGGCCGCGCCCGTCGCGGCGCCGGCGCTGGCGCCGGACAAGGAGGTCCGGCACATCTGGACGGTCGACGCGACGAACGGCGCCTACCTGTACGACCTGACGGCCAACGCCTGCCGCTCCGAGTGCGAGGTGCAGGACGTGCGCCCCGCCTACCGCCCGGACGGCAGTGGTGTCGCCTTCACCCGGCGCGGCGACGCCAACCCGCCGACATCGGGGTCCCCTTCGCCGTCCGGCGGATTCGTCCGGCCACGGCTCGCCGAGGCGGCTCCCGCGGTCGCCGCGTCCGGATACCCGGACAGCATGGTGCTGTTCGTCCGCACGGACGGCGACGGATGCCGCGGCCTGGTGCCGGTGACCGCGGACTGCCCGCTCGTGCCGTCCCGCCCGGCGCCCGGCGCCCCGCTCTTCAACGCCGACGACGCGGCCTGGTCGCCGACCGGTGACCGGCTGGCGGTCGACGCGGAGTCCTGGCTGGGCGACCGCAACGGCGAGACGATCGCCGTGCTCGACCCGGCCACCGGCACCGGCGAGGTGCTGCCGAGCACGCACTTCGCCTCCCAGACCAAGCCGACCTGGCAGGCCGGCGCCGACCTGACGGTCACCATCGCGGGTCCCACCGTGCCCGTCGTCACCGGCGACACCGCCGAGATCACCCTGCACGTCACCGACAACGGCATCGCCGACGCGGTCGGCGCGACAGCCGACATCACGCTGCCCGCGGGCCTGGTCGCGGTCGGCGACGCCGTCCCGACCCAGGGCACCTGCACGGCCGCGGCCACCGGGCCGCACTGCGACCTGGAGGACATACCGGTCGGCCAGAGCGTCGACGTCAAGGTGACGGTACGTGTCACGGCCGCCGGTACGTTCACGGTCGCCGGCACCGCGGCCAGCGGCCTGCTCGACCGCAACCCGCAGGACAACTCCGCCTCCGTGGCGGTCGTCGCGGCAGACCCGCTGAAGCCCGACCCGGCCGTGACCGTCACCGTGACCCCGCCGAGCGTGCTCACCGGCGACCCCGCGACCGTCGTCTACACCGTCACCAACCGCGGCGACGGACCCGCCACCGGCGTCGAGTTGACCATGTCGCTGCCGCCGGGCGTCACGGTCGGCAGCGCCAATCCGGCCTGCCCCAACCCCACCTGCGCCCTCGGCGACCTGGCGGCCGGCGCGACGACCACCGTGACCCGGGTCGTCACCTCGGCAACAGCCTTGAGCGGCAATGCCGTCGGGACGATCAGCTCGGAGTCGACCGACGCGGACCCGGCCAACAACACGGCGACGGCGCCGCTGACCGTACGCGACCGGCCGGTCGTCACCACCCCGCCGACGATCACCCCGCCGGCCACCACCCCGCCGGCCACCACCCCGCCGACGACCACGCCCCCCGCCACCGCGCCGCCCGCGCCGCGAAGGAACGCCGACCCGGCGGTCGGCCTGACCCTGTCACCGTCCACCGCCTACACCGGCGGCACCGGCACCACCGCCCAGGTCACCGTCCGCAACCTCGGCAAAGGCAAGGCCACCGGGCTGACCCTGGCGCTCACCGCACCGCCCGGCGTGGTGCCCGACGCGGCCTCGCTCTGCGCGACCGCGGCAGGCTGCCCGATCTCCGACCTCGACCCGGGCGCCTCGACCACCGTCACGGTCGTGCTGGCAACCCCCGGCGCCCTCACCGGCATCGTGACCGCCAACCTCAGCACCACGGGCAGCGACACCGACACCCGCAACGACACCGCGACCGCCGCGCTCACCGTCCGGGCACCCGCGGTCGTCCTGAACCCGGCGGTCGGCCCGCCCGGCGCGGTCACCCAGGCGCTCGGCCACGACTTCCCGCCCGGCGCGGTGCTCCAACTGCGCTGGAGCCAGGGGGTGACGGTGGCCGCGGCACCCGTGAAGGTCGCCGCGAACGGCACCTTCAGCGCGCCCCTGCTCGTCCTCGTCCAGGACACCCTGGGGCCACGGCAGTTGCTCGTCACCGACCTGGCGGCGGTGCCGCGCTTCGGCGAGGTGCGGGCCGACTACCTCGTCGTACCCGGAGTGCTCCAGCCGTCGCACTTCAAGTGGCGCCGATGATCCACGAGGTGGACGACTCCCTGCGGGAACTCGTCAGGGCCGCGCTGGGCACCCCCGAGATCGAGGTCGTCTTCGACGCGCCCACCCGCGACTGGGCGGCCCGCCGCAACGCCCCCACGGTCAACCTCTACCTCTACGACATCCGCGAGGACCTGCGACGCCGCTCCCGCGGCCGGCGCAACGTCTACGACGAGCAGGGCGCCGTCGTCTCCCGCACCCTGCCGCCGCGCTACTTCACACTGTCCTACCTGATCAGCGCCTGGACCCAGCGCCCCGAGGACGAGCACCGCCTGCTGTCCTCCCTGCTGCACTGCTTCCTGCGCCACGACGCCCTCCCGGCCGCAGGCCTGGGCCCCGAACTGTCGGCCTCCGGCCTGCCCGTCCCGGTCACCGTCGCCCTCCCGCCGCCGGAGGACCGCGCCTTCGCCGACGTATGGGCGGCCCTGGGCGGCGAGTTGAAGCCGTCCCTCGACCTGGTCGTCAGCGCCCCCGTCACCGCCGCCCCCCTCTACGACGCCGGGCCCCCCGTCGGGGAAGGCGGCATGGTCCTCCACCTCGGCGACGACCCGACTCCACCGCAGCCGTCGCCGCCTGCGGTACGCGCTGACGGCGCGGTGCGGCGCCGGCGGAAGAGGTGAGCGCTCCCGTGCGGGGCGCCTCGGGCGCCGGACTCGGAAGCGAGAGCCGGGTGTCCGGGGACGCGGGCCCGGGGACGGACGGCGGTGACGCCGGGCTCGACCACCTCATGGCGCGGCTCGCGCTCGTCGAGCAGCGGGTGCGGCGGGCCGTGGCCGCCCGCAGGGCGGGGGACCCCGAGCCGGACGATCCCTTCCGGGGGATCTACCTGTCCGACGACGCCGTACGCCGGCTGCTGGACGACCCGGCGGCCGTACCGGAGCCCGACCCTTCCGACCGCGAGCGGCGGGCCGAACTCGACGCCCGCGCCGCCGCCGACCCCACCCTGCGACTCGTCTCCCTGGAGCGGGACTTCGGGCTGCTGCCGCTCGACACCGAACTGCTGCTCATCTCCCTCGCACCCGATCTCGACCGCCGCTACGAGCAGTTGTACGGCTACCTCAACGACGACGTCACCCGCCGCCGCCCCACCGTCGGCCTCGCGCTCGGCCTGTGCGGCGTCCCCCCGGCCTCCGCGGGCGCCCGCGCCCGCCTCGCGGCCTCCGCACCGCTGCCGGCCCGCGGCCTGCTGGTCGTCGAGGACCGCGAACGCCCGCTCCTCAGCCGGGCCTTGCGCGTACCCGACCGGGTCAGCGCGCACCTGCTCGGCGACGACACGCCCGACCCCGGGCTGCTCGACCTGCTCGCACCGCTGCACCCCGCCGCCGCACCGCCCGGCCACGAGGAGCCCGCGCGGCGGCTCGCCGCCGTACTGCTGCGCGGAGTCGGACCCGTCTACCTGCGCGAAGCCCCTGGCGGGGCCGCCCGATCGCTCGGCGCGCAAGCGCTGTCCGCGGCCGGGCTGACCGCCTACGGCCTCGACCTCGCGCGGCTCGCGAGCCGCGCCGACCCGGCGGAAGCGGTCGCCGCGGCCGGACGGGAAGCCGCCTTCGCCCGCGCGGGCCTGGTCGCCGCACCCGTCGAAGCACTCGCCGAACGTCCCGAACTCCTGCGGGTGCTCGCCGCGTTGCCCGTCCCCGTGATCCTCGCCGGGCGCGCGTCCTGGGACCCCGCGTGGGCCGACCGGGTCCCGCTGCTCGCCGACGCCGTACGCATCGGCACCGACGCCCGATCCGCCCTGTGGCGTACCGCGCTCGCGGCCACCGCCCCCCAAGGCGCCACCGGGCTCGACACCGTACGCCAGGACGCCGCGGCCGTCTTCCTGCTCTCCCCCGAACAGGTCGAACGCGCCGCCCGCACCGCCCACCAGCAGGCCCTGCTCTCCGGCGGCCCCCTCACCGACGCCCACCTCCTGCAAGGCGCCCGCGCGCAGAACACCTCCGGCCTCGAACGCCTCGCCCGCCGCATCGAACCCGCCGTCGGCTGGCCCGACCTCGTCCTCCCCCCGGCCGTCCTGTCCCGCCTCCACGAACTCGCCGCCCGCGCCCGCCACCGCGACCGCGTACTCGGCGACTGGAGCATGCGCCCGGGTGGCGGCCGCGGGCGCGGCGTCATGGCCCTCTTCGCCGGCGACTCCGGCACCGGCAAGACCATGTCCGCGGAAGTCATCGCCGGCGCGCTCGGCCTCGACCTCTACACCGTCGACCTCGCGACCGTGGTCGACAAATACGTCGGCGAGACCGAGAAGAACCTCGAACGGATCTTCACCGAAGCGGCCGGCGTCAACGCCGTCCTGCTCTTCGACGAGGCCGACGCCGTCTTCGGCAAGCGCTCCGAGGTCAAGGACGCGCACGATCGCTACGCGAACGTCGAAAGCGCGTATCTGCTCCAGCGGATGGAGAGCTTCGACGGCCTCGCCGTCCTGGCCACGAACCTCCGCGCGAACCTCGATGAAGCCTTCACCCGGCGGCTCGACCTCGTGGTCGACTTCCCCCTCCCCGAGGCCGACCAGCGCATCGCGCTGTGGGACCGCTGCCTCGGCCCCGCCGTGCCCCGCCGCCCCGACCTCGATCTCGCCTTCTGCGGGCGGTCCTTCGAACTCGCCGGCGGCGACATTCGCTCCGCGGCGGTCACCGCGGCGTATCTTGCCGCGTCAGCGGGGCGGGGGGTGGGGATGGCGGAGCTTGTCGCGGCCGTCGCCCGCGAATACCGCAAGCTGGGGCGCTTGTGCCTTCCGAACGAGTTCGGCCCGTACATGTCCTACACCTAGCCCCCTGCGGCGGCGCCCCTACGAGCTCACCCGCGCCCAGGTGTTGGGCTTGCCTCGCAGTTCTCCCCCCGAGCTTCGCCTGGGGTACCCCCACGCGCCCCTGGGGTGCTTCCCCTTGCGGTGCGTTGCTTCCCTGCGGCCCGGTGGGGGCTGGTCGCGCAGTTCCCGCGCCCCTGGGTGGCTGCCTCGTTCTGTTGCGTTCACAGGTGCGGTCCGCTGTGGCGGGGCGCGCAGTTCCCCGCGCCCCTTTTGGCCTGCGTCCTCTTACGTCCGGCCTTCGCCCCTGGTTTTTCAGGCGCGCGGGGAACTGCGCGCCCGCCGGAGAGGCGGGGAAGAAAGCAACGCCACCGCAAGGGGCAATCACCCAGGGGCGCCTGGGGGTACCCCCACGCGAAGCTCTGGGGGAGAACGGAGCGACCAGCCGCCCACCCAGCGGCACCGTGGGAAAGGCGAAGGCACCCCGCAGGGGGTGGTGCCCGAAGGGGCGGGGAGGGGTGCCCCGGGTGGGGTGGTCGGGTGCGGGTGGGGGGTGGGAACGTGGGAGCCAGGCGGAGCGAGGGGGCACGCGGATGCGCGGGCACGAGCACGAGCAGCAGGCAGAAGGCGAGTTCGCGGCGCCGCGCCAGGCGGAGGCGGCCGTCCCGGACGCGCTGCTGATGAAGGCGGCCGCGAGCGGCCGCACGGACGTACTGGGCGCAGGCGGCATGCTGCGGCTCCAACGCGCGCTGGGCAATGGCGCGGTGACGGCCCTGGCCGAGGACGAGAGCCCGGTCCACGACGTGGTCGGGAGCGGCGGCAGGCCGCTGGAGCCCGAGGTCCGCGGGGACATGGAGGCCCGCCTCGGGCAGGACTTCGGCGACGTCCGCATCCATACGGACAGCGCCGCGCACGAGTCCGCGCAGTCGGTCAACGCCCACGCGTACACGGTGGGTTCGCACGTCGTCTTCCAGCGGGACGCGTACGACCCCGGCTCCCACCAGGGACGTACGACGCTGGCGCACGAGCTGACGCATGTCGTGCAGCAGCGCAGCGGACCCGTGGACGGTACGGACGCCGGCGGCGGTGTGCGGGTCAGCGATCCGTCGGACCGCTTCGAGCAGGAGGCGTCGGCGACGGCCGCGCGGGTGGTGCAGCGCGAGGAGGAGCCCGTCGAGGAGGAGCCGCTGCCTGAGTGACCTCGGCGGCACGGCGTCGGCCTGCCCGAAGGGGCACGCTCGGGTTCCCCCCGGGCCGTCCGGGAGGCCGTGCCCCGCGCCGGAGGCGGGCGGCACGCTTGGGCGGGCCAGTGCTGTCCCAGGGGAGGACCGAGGATGCCGTCGTACAAGTCGCCGGGCGTCTATGTCGAAGAGGTCGAGGCCGGGTCGCGGCCCATCGAGGGCGTCGGGACGGCCGTCGCCGCCTTCGTCGGCCTCGCCGCGGACGGTCCGTACAACGCGGCGACGCTGGTGACGAACTGGAGCCAGTTCACCCGGACTTTCGGCGACTTCGTGGACGGGGCGTATCTCGCGCACGCCGTCTACGCCTACTTCCTCAACGGCGGCGGGACCTGCTACGTCGTGCGGATCGGCGAGCCCGCCGACGACGCCGACAGCGGGGCCGCGCCCGCCAGGTCCGCCAAGTCCCGTGGCAAGTCGGCCGCGCCGCTCCCCGCCGGGCCGCGGGCAGCGCTCGGCGGCTTCCAGGTGGCGGCGGTCGAGGGCAGTGGCGAGGGCCTGACCGTCGAGGTCGCGGACGCCGGCGGCGAGGGCGCGGCGGAGGACACGTTCACGCTGGTGGTGCGGCGCGGCGAGCAGACCGAGGAGACCTTCGAGGTCTCGGCCAAGCGCAGCCAGCGTACGTACGTGGTCTCCGTCGTGCGTGAGAAGTCCCGGCTGATCGTGGTCGAGGAGCCCAGCGGCACGGCGACGGTGGCCCGCCCCGACAACCAGACGGTGGCGCTGCCGCCCCCGTCGGCCGGCGCGGTGGTGCCCGCCACGCTCACCCCGGCGGAATACGTGGGCGATCCGGCCGACCGCACCGGCTTCGCGGGCCTTGAGGCGGTCGACGAGGTCACCATGCTCGCGGTCCCGGACCTCATGAGCGCGTACGAGCAGGGCGCGTTGGACGCCGAGGGGCTCAAGGCCGTGCAGCTGGCGATGATCGCCCACTGCGAACTCATGGGCAACCGGGTGGCGATCATCGACCCGCCGCCCGGCCTCAGCCCGCAGGAGGTCAAGGACTGGCGCCTCACCGGCGCGGGCTACGACTCCAAGTACGCGGCGCTGTACTACCCGTGGGTCAAGGTCGCCGACCCCTCCACCGGCCGGAACCGCTTCGTCCCCCCGAGCGGCGCGATGGCCGGGGTGTGGGCGCGCAACGACGACACCCGCGGGGTGCACAAGGCGCCGGCCAACGAAGTGGTGCGCGGCGCGGTGGAGTTGGCCGTCCAACTCACCAAGGGCGAGAACGACCTGCTCAACCCGATCGGCGTGAACTGCATCCGCGCCTTCCCCGGCCGCGGCATCCGGGTGTGGGGTGCGCGGACCCTCTCCAGCGACGACGCCTGGCGCTACCTCAACGTGCGCCGGCTCTTCAACTACCTGGAGGAGTCGATCCTGCTCGGCACCCAGTGGGTGGTCTTCGAGCCGAACGACGACGCGCTGTGGGCCCGTATCCGCCGCACGATCTCGGCGTTCCTGGTCAACGAGTGGCGCAAGGGCGCGCTCTTCGGCCTCACCCCCGACGAGGCGTTCTACGTCAAGTGCGACCGCGAGACCAACCCCGCCGAAGGCATCGACGCCGGCGAAGTGGTCTGCGAGGTCGGCATCGCGCCGGTCAAGCCGGCCGAGTTCGTGATCTTCCGGCTCGCCCAGTTCTCCGGCGGGACCAGTCTCGTCAACGAGTGACAGCGCGGCGGCAGTCCGCGGCGAGTGACGGCAAACCCGGTTACACGGAAGGCAGGTAGGCGTTCATGGCACTCCCCGACCTCGACACCTCGGTAGGCCACTCCTTCGGCCTGGAGTTCGACGGCGTCGTCATCAAGCAGATCACCGAGGTGACCGGCCTGAAGATGGAGCAGGACGTCATCGAGCTGAAGCAGAACACCAACGACGGCAAGTACGTCATCAAGAAGCTGCCGGGCCGCCCCAAGGCCGGCGAGGTCACGCTGACCCGCGGACTCACCTCCGACCAGAGCTTCGAGAAGTGGATCAAGGACTCCCGCTTCGGCAAGATGGCCGACTCCCGCAAGGGCGGCGCGATCATCGTCTTCGACTACGAGGGCAACGCGATCAAGCGCTACACGCTCGTCAACGCCTGGCCCAAGAGCCTGGAGATCGGCTCGCTCAAGGCGGGCGACACCAGTGTGCTCACGGAGAAGGTCGTCCTGACCTACGAGTCCATGGACGTTGCGTGAGGCACTGATGCGCCGCCAGATGACCGCCCCACCGGACGTGGACCTCGCGGAGGCGGCGGCCGGGGACATCGCCGCCGCCTCGGCAGCCGAACCCGAGGTCATGCGGACCGAGTTCGCCTTCCGGCTGCCCCGCGGATACGTGGACGACGCGGGCCACGTCCACCGCGACGGCGTAATGCGGCTGTCCACCGCCCGCGACGAACTCGTACCGCTGCGTGACGACCGCGTCCGCGAGAACCCGGCGTACCTCTCCGTGGTGCTGCTCGGCCGGGTCGTGGTGCGGCTCGGCACCCTGCGAGAGGTCCATGCCGGGGTGATCGAGGACATGTTCGCCTCCGACCTCGCCTTCCTCCAGGACTTCTACCGCCGCATCAACGCCGAGGGCCACACCCGCGCCGAGGTGACCTGCCCCTCCTGCGCCACCGCCTTCGCGGTCGACCTGGCGGGTGAGCGCCTGGGGGAATCGTGACGTACGCGACCGACCACCTGTACGAGGACGTCGCGTACGTCGCCTACCACTTCCACTGGCCGCTCGACGCGATCCTCGACCTGGAGCACGCGGAACGGCGACGCTACGTCGCCCAGATCGCCCGGCTCAACCAGCTCGCCGGGGGGCGATGACCGGTGTTCGGGCGGTGGGGGAAGCGAGGGGTCGCCGAGGGAGTGCCAACGCCCGCGTCGGCGGATGCGGTTCGTCCTGCCGCGGGCCCCGCACCTGTTCCCGCGCCGGTGCCCCCGCGGGGGGAGTGGCGCGGACTGGCCGTCCAGCGGCTGACCTTCGGCACGCCCGAGCTGATCTCCGCGCCCGAGGCGTTCGCCGCCGGGCTCGGCACATGGCAGAACCCCTCGCTGAGCGGCGAGTTGGGCCACGCGGTGACACCGACCGCCCCGGCCGGGCTCATCTCGGGCGTTGCCGAGGTCGCGCCACCTGTGGCGCCGCCGCTCGATCCGGCGGTGACGTCGTTCGCACCACGCGCGGCACCGACGCCCGTACGGCCGAGCGCGCCGGAACCGCGGTTGACCGCAGCCCGGTTGGTGGACCTCGACCTGCCGGTACGGGCGCTGGTGCCGGTGACGGCGTCGGTGCCGGAGGCACCGGAGGAGGCCCCGCAGGGGCCGGAGCCTGCTGCGAGCCCGCCGGAGTCGGTAGTCGTCGGTCCTGCTGCCGGGCCGGAGGTGCTGCCGGTGGCGGTGGGACCTGCCGCTGAGCCGCAAGCAGCCCCCGTACAGCGGTCGGTGGTGGCGCCGCTGGTCGGTGGGTCGCCGCCGTTGAGGCCGGGCGGTGAGGCGCCGACGTCCGCGCCCTCCCCGCCGCCCGCGCCTTCCCCGGCCCCGGACTCCTCTCCCGCGCCCGCCCGGCCGCTCGGACTCGGGGCGCCGCTCCCGTCGGCGCCGCCCGTCGTCCAGCGCGTACGCCCCGAGGGCCCGACCCCGCGACCCGGCTTCGTGGGCGAGCCGCTGTCCGCGGTGCCGCCCACTGCTGCGGCCGCGCCCGAGGCGCCCGGCGGCGACGTATCCCCGCCCCTGCCCGGTGAGGTGGTGGCGCCGCTGGTGGGCGACGCGGTGCTGCTGGTCCAGCGGCAGGTCGCGAAGGGTGCGGAGGCTGTCGAGCCGGTGCCGTTCTCCGATGGCGGTGCGGTGGCGGGGCCCGTGCGAGCCTTCGCGTCCGCTCCGGGCGGGGACGTACCGCCGTTGCCGTCCGGTGGGGTGGTGGCGCCGCCCGTCCAGCGGCAGGTCGTGGAGGGCGGGACGGCTTATCCGTCTCCTACGGACGGCCGAGTGGACGCCCCGGGTGGGGACCTGCCGCCGCCGGCGAACGGTGAGGTGGTGGCGCCGCTGGTGGGTGACGCGGTGCCGCTCGTCCAGCGGCCGGCGGTCGGTGGCGGGATGCCTGTCCTGCCCGCTCCGGGCAGCCGGGCGGACGCCCCGGGCGGGGACATGGCGCCGCTGGTCCAGCGACTGGTGCCGGACGCTGGGCCCGGCCCGGCTGTCGGGGCGCCCGTATCGCGGCCGGCTGTCGATGGACGGGCGGCCCTCCCGCTCGCTCCCGGCGGCCCGGCGGTCCGGTCCGTACAGAGTGCGGCCGTGCCGTCCGCCGCGCCGCCCGTGACCGTACCCCCGGCGGCGGAGCCGGTCGCCGGTGAAGCCGACGCCGGGCCGCCGA
The DNA here is from genome assembly GCA_036015235.1 of Streptomyces sp. NBC_00433. Lineage (NCBI taxonomy): Bacteria > Bacillati > Actinomycetota > Actinomycetes > Kitasatosporales > Streptomycetaceae > Streptomyces > Streptomyces sp. NBC_00433. The sequence goes on from CP107926.1 coordinate 5,419,794, forward strand.
CCGTCCAGCGGGTCGGGCTGCTCGGTGAGCGGGGGCTTGAACTGCGTGCCGCGCCGACGCCGCGTGAGCCGGAGCGGCGGGCGGAAGAGCCGCCTGTCGTGCCCGTCGTGTGGAAGCGCCCCGGTCAACCCGCCCAGCCCGCCGGGGGGTCGGCGGATGCGCCCGTGCAGCGGCTCGCGGAAGAGCCGGCGACCGTGCCGCACTTCGTCCCCGCCGCGCAGGGGCCGGGTGCCGTACCGCTGGTGCAGCCTGTCGGGACGTCCGGGCCGGGTGCGGCCTCGGTGGCTCAGCGTCTCGGGATGCCCGGCCCGGGTGCCGCCACGGTGGCACAGCGCGTCGGGCCGCCGACCGTACCGGGCCGCGCCTCCGGCGCGGGGAGCGTCGCGCCGCCGGCCGCCCACGGCTCGCTGCCGTTCGTGCAGCGGCTCGGCGGGCAGACCGTGACACCACCGGCCGCCGCGCGCACCGCCGGTGCCGGGGACCTCGCCGTCGCGGCCGGGATCGCCTCCCGCGGGGCGGACGGGTCCTACGTCTTCGCGCCGCCGCCCGCGCCCGCCCCGACCGTCCAGCGCGAGCCGGACCCACCGGCGCCAGAAGCCGTACCCGCACCCGCCCCCGCACCGCAGCCGCCGGAAGCGGCACCCGCGACGACGGCCGCTCCCGCGGCGCCGCAGGCCCCGCCCGAGAACACCGACGAGTTGGTACGCCGCCTGCTCGCCCCGCTCACCCGCCTGTTGAGGGCCGAGTTGCGGCTCGACCGCGAACGCGCGGGCATGCGCCTCGACTCTCGCCACTGACACAGCCGACGCCGAACCCGAAAAGGAGCAGTCCATGGCCACCCCCGCAGCAGACGCCGACCCGGCGGTCAGCGTCTGCTTCATCGTCGAGATCGACGACTTCAGCCTGGGCGCCTTCAACGGCTGTGAGGGGCTGGGCTGCGAGGTCGTGATGGAGCAGCGCGAGGAGGGTGGCAACAACGGCTACGTGTGGCAACTCCCGTCGCGTATCAAGTTCTCGAACATCAAGCTGACCCGGCCGGTGACCAAGGACACCGAGAAGGTGACGCGGTGGATCGCCAGCATGGTGTCGGGGGTGACCCGCAAGACCGGGCACATCAGCGCGATGACGGTGGACGGGACCGTCGTCGCCCGCTGGAGCCTGATGGACGTCGTGCCGGTGCGCTGGCAGGGCCCTTCGCTCAGCGTCGACACCCCCAAAGTGGCCACCGAGACCCTGGAGATCGCCCACCACGGCTTCCTCGCCACCGACTGACCCCTCCACCCCGCCCCCCTTGACCCCGTCCCGACGCGAAGGAGAGCCGTACGATGCCGCCACCGTCCTCACCCGTCGCCTTCTCCGCCGCCGCGCCGGGAGGCGCGGGCTCGGCGGCCGGGGCGCGGCCCAAGCTGGAGCGCGCGTATCTGGAGCTGCGGCAGCCGCCCGCCGACGGCGGCAGCGGGACGCCGGGGCCGCAACTGGGACGGGTCGACTTCCAGTTCAACCCCAAGGAGCTGACGCTCGCCAAGTCGGCGAAGTGGGAGCGGAAGACGGCCCGCGGGGCGAGCCGGGCCGGGCCCGCCGAATACACCGGGCCGGAACCGTCGAAGCTCACGCTGGAGATGTTCTTCGACGCGACCGAGGGGCAGAGCGACAAGGTCGTGAAGACGGTCGAGCAGCTGTTCTCCTGCTGCGTGCCGACCGACCAGACGCAGGACAAGAAGAAGGGCACCCCGCCCTTCGTGATCTTCCACTGGGGCAGCCTCACCGGCTTCGTCGGCTACATCAGCCAGGTGCAGGCGAAATACACCCTCTTCACGGCGGGCGGGCTGCCGATCAGGGCGGTCTGCCAGGTCACGATCGAGGAGCTGGCATCCCAACTGCCCGGCCAGAACCCGACGTCGGGTGCGCTCACCGCGCGCCGGGTGCACAGGGTGGTGGACGGGGACACGCTGCCGATGCTGGCCTTCCGCGAGTACGGCGACCCGGCCGCATGGCGGGACATCGCCGAGGCGAACGGCGTGGACGACCCGATGCGGCTCGTCCCGGGCAGCTCCCTGCTGCTGCCCGGCGCCGACGAGATCAGCGCCTGACCACCCCCAACCGCCAGTCGAGGAAGCGAGGAAGAGCGGACCATGGCCGGAGAGACCTTCGCGAACGTGCTCACGGTGGAGGCGGCGGGCCGGCCGCTGCCGCCGGACATCGCGGCGCTGCTGGTCTCCGGCTACGTGGACGACAGCGTGCGGCTGCCGGACCTGTTCGTGCTGCGCTTCCGGGACCCGAACCACCAGGTGCTGGCGAAGACCGGGCTGACGATCGGCTCCCCGCTGAAGATCTACGCGACCGCCGGTGACGACCCGCAGCGCCAGCTCCTGGTGTCCGGCGAGGTCACCGCGCTGGAAGTGGACCTGGACGCCACCGGCACCTTCACCGTCGTGCGCGGCCTCGACCACTCGCACCGCTTCCTGCGCGGCCGCAGGGTCGCCGGCTACCGGCAGATGACGGCGTCGGACGTGGCCGTGCAGGTCGCCCGCAGAGCCGGACTGCCGGTCGGCGAGGTCGACGCGACGGCCACCGTCTATGAGCACCTGGCCCAACCGGGCATCAGCGACTGGGAGTTCCTGCACCGGCTGGCCGATCTGGCGGGCGCCGAGGTGTCGGTGGCCGACGGCCGCTTTCTCTTCCGCGATCCGGCGCGGGCCGCGAAGGCGCCGAGCCCGGCCACGCGGCCCGAATCGAGCCCGTACGTGCTGGAATTCGGGCGCAATCTGCTCCGCTGCCAGGTCGCGGTGACCGGGGCCGACCAGGTGGCACAGGTCGAGGTGCGGGGCTGGGACGTCACGGCGAAGGCCGCGGTGGTGGCGCGGGCGGCCGCGGGCGGCAGCGACCGGCTGGCGCTCGGCATCACCCCGCGCCAGGCGGCGCAGCCGTTCGGCGAGGCGGTCTTCCTGGCCACCGACACCCCGTACGGCACGCAGGCCGCGGCCGACCAGGCGGCGCGGTCGCTGGCGGGCGACCTGGCCGGCTCGCTGGCCGAGTTGGACGCGGTCGCGATGGGCATCCCGAAGCTGCGGGCGGGCACCGCGGTCACGCTGTCGAACGTCGGGCCGCCATTCGAGGGGAAGTACACGATCTCTTCGAGCCGCCATGTCTTCGACCCCGACGTCGGCTACCCGACCTGGATCACGGTCGGCGGGCGCTCCGACCGCTCGCTGTACGGTCTCGCGTCCGGCGGGGGGCGCGGCGGCGGTCCGGGCTCGGCCGACCGGATCGGCGGGCTGGTCAATGCCACCGTGACCGACACCCGCGACCCGGAGGACCGGGGCCGGGTCCGGCTGGCCTTCCCGTGGCTGTCCGACGACTACGTCAGCGACTGGGCGCGCACGGCGGGGCTCGGCGGCAAGGGCGGCGGCGGTGTCTTCGGCCCCGAGGTCGGCGACGAGGTGCTCGTCGGCTTCGAGCAGGGCCGCGTCGACCAGCCGTACGTCATCGGCGGTCTCTACAACGGCCGGGACCTGCCGTCCGCGCACGACGTCCCGCTCACCGACCCGACCAGCGGCGCGGTCAACCGCCGCTCCCTGGCGAACCGTTCAGGCGACCGCTTCGAGCTGCTCGACGCGGCGGGCGGTGGACCGCAGGGCGTACGGCTGTCCACCGGGGACGGCAAGGTCACCCTGCACCTGGACCGGCAGGCCACCAAGGTCGTGCTGCACAGCGACGGTTCCGTCGAGGTCGAGGCGAGGGAGAAGGTGACGGTGAAGGCCGAGCAGGGCGTCAGCGTCGACGCGGGCAGCGGAAAGCTGGAGCTGACCGGCGACTCGGTCAAGGTCACCGCCCGCAGCGGCGTGCAAGTCGACGGCGGGACGGGCGCCTTGCAGCTGCAGACGCAGGGGCAGGTCGCGGTCAAGGGGGTCAGCGTGGGTGTCGAGGGCAGCGCGAGCACCGAGATCAAGGGCGGTGCCACCCTGTCGATCAGCGCGGCCCTGGTGAAGATCAACTGACGGCGGTGCGCGAGGCGTTCGTACGGCCGCCGCCGTCGCCCGTCACCGAGGGCGGGGACCAGCAAGTCGAACAGTGGTGGGAAACAGACCAAGAGGAGCGGTAGGAACGATGCCCCCAGCAGCGAGAGTCGGCGACCCGACCGGACACCCCGGTGTGCTCAGCGCGCCCGGAGTGCCGACCGTGCTGATCGCCGGGATGCCCGCGGCCGTCGTCGGCACCCTGCACATCTGCTCCTTCCCGCCGCCGGCCGTGCACCCGCCGACCCCGGTGCTGCCGCCGGGCTGCCCGACGGTACTGATCGGCGGCATGCCGGCCGCGCGGATGGGCGACCTGACCGGCTGCGGCGCCCCCGTCATCATGGGCGCCATGACCGTGCTGATCGGCGGGTGAGCTGCCGGTGGGAGCGGAATTCATCGGCGCGGGCTGGGCCTTCCCGGCCCGCACCGACCCGACGGGGGCGGTCGCGCTGGTCAGCGGGCGGCGCGAGATCGAGGAGAGCATCCGGCTCATCCTGGCCACCGCGCCCGGCGAGCGCCCGATGCGCCCGCTGTTCGGCTGCGCCATCCACGACTACGTCTTCGCGCCCGCCGACGCCGCGACCGCAGGCCAACTGGCCTACGAGGTGCGGATGTCGCTGGAGCGCTGGGAGCCGCGGATCGAACTGGCCGAGGTCGCGGTGAGCTTCGACACCGCCGACCTCGGCAAGCTCTACATCGACATCCGCTACTCGGTGCGCGGCACCAACGACCCGCGCAACCTGGTCTTCCCCTTCTACGTGATCCCCTCCCACGAGGACCAGGCCCAGGGCTCCGACGCGCCCGCGGTGAGCGGCGGTGAGCGGTGATGGCGCTGCCGCAGCCCAACCTGGACGACCGGCGCTTCCAGGACCTGGTGGACGAGGCCAAGCGGATGGTGCAGCAGCGCAATCCGCAGTGGACCGACCACAACGTCTCCGACCCGGGCGTCACCCTCATCGAGACCTTCGCGCACATGGTCGACCAGCTCATCTACCGGCTCAACCGGGTTCCCGACAAGCACCATGTGGCCCTGCTCGAACTGATCGGGCTGCGGCTCTTCCCGCCGGTCGCGGCCCGCACCGACATCACCTTCAAGCTGTCGGCGCCGCAGACCACGGTGGTGCCGGTGCGCGAGGGCACCGAAGTGGCGACCGGGCGCACCGCGACCGAGGAGGCGGTGGTCTTCACCACCACCCGCGAACTCCTCATCGTGCCGTGCGAGTTGGCCGCGCTCGCGGTACGAGCCGGCGCCGGGCCCGGCTCAGGCTCCGGTGGCGCGGCCGGTCAGGACGGCCGGCCGGCCGTGGACCGCACCTCCGAACTCGCCGACGGGCGGGGCGTGCCGTGCTTCTCCGACGTGCCGGTGCCCGGCGACTCCCTGCTGTTCGGCCTGTCGGCCGCCGCACCGTCCTGCCTGGTCGCCCTGCGTCTCGACTTCCCCGTCAAGGGACACGGCGTGGACCCCGACCACCCGCCGCTGGTGTGGGAGGCCCGGACCGCCGAGGGCTGGACCGCGTGCGAGGTCGAAGCGGACGGCACCGGCGGCTTCAACCGGCCGGGTGACGTCCTGGTCCACCTCCCCGACACGCACATCGCGGCGGCCGAGGGCGGCCGCAGGGCCGGCTGGCTGCGGGCCCGCGTGCTGCCGGTGGACGGAGTGCGCCGGCCGTATTCGGGCACCCCGCAACTGCTGTCCGCGACCGCCTTCACCATCGGCGGCACCGCACCGGCCGCGCACGCCGAGAGCGCCGCCGCCGAGGTCGTCGGCCGCTCCGAGGGTGTCCCGGGCCAGACCTTCACCGTGTCCCGGGCACCCGTCGTGACGGGCCACGAGCCCTTCACCGTCGAGACGTCGACCCCGCAGGGCGTCCACCAGTGGTCCGAGGTCGAGCACTTCGACGGCTCAGACGCCGGCGACCGGCACTTCCGGCTCGACCGCAGCACCGGCGAGATCGCCTTCGGCCCCGCCGTCCGGCAGACCGACGGCACCCTGCGGCAGTACGGAGCCGTGCCGCCGCAGGGCGCCACCGTGCGGGCGCTGCCGTATCTCACCGGCGGCGGCAGGCGCGGCAATGTCGCCCCCGGCGCGCTCAAGGTGCTGCGCTCCTCCATCCCCTACATCGGCCCGCCCGCCAACCGCCGCGCGGCTTCGGGCGGAGTCGACGGCGAGGACGTCGCCAACGCCCGGCTGCGCGGGGCTCTCGCCCTGCGCACCCGGCAACGTGCCGTCACCGCCGAGGACTTCGAATACCTCGCCCGGCAGGCCGCCCCCGAGATCGCCCGGGTGCGCTGCGTCGCCGCCGAATCCGGCCCCGAAGCGGGCGCCGTACGCGTCCTGCTGGTGCCGTGGGCGGAGGACGACGGGGCCGGACGGCTGGCCTTCGAACAGCTGGCTTGTGCGGAGGAGTTGGTAAGCCGGGTGTGCGAACGGCTCGACCGGCAGCGCGTCATCGGCACCCGCCTGGTGGTCGAACCGCCCTTCTACCAGGGCGTCACCGTCGTCACGACCCTCCGCGCCACCCCTGCGTCCGCCCCCGCCCTGGTCCAACAGGCCGCCGCCACCGCCCTCTACCGCCACCTCAACCCCCTCACCGGCGGCACCGACCGCAAGGGCTGGCCCTTCGGCCGCGCCGTCCAGTCCGGCGAGGTCTTCGCCGTCCTCCAACAGGTCCCGGGTGTCGAATTCGTCGAAACCGTCCGCCTCTTCCCGGCCGACCCGGCCACCGGCCGCCGCGGCGACCCCGTCGACCGCATCGACCTCCCCCCGGGCGCACTGGCCTTCTCCTACGACCACCAGGTGCGGGTGAACGCGTCATGAAGGCGGGGGGTGGGCTGCCCGTACCAGGGCTGGGCGCCCGGCGCCGCCCGGCGGGCGATGCGCTCGCCTTGGTTCCGGGACACACCCCGTGAGCCGGCCGGAAGGGCGGCGGTTGGTGCCGGGGCTGGCGACTCGGCATCCGCTCGGGCGGCAACTGCCCGCCGTCTACGCCGGGGACCTGGTCATGCAGGGCATCACCGGGGGCCTGGACGATGTCCTCGCGCCCGTGCTGTGCACCCTCGACAACTTCCCCGCCTACCTCGATCCCGCCCTCGCCCCCGACGACTTCGTCGCACTGCTCGCCGCATGGGTCGGCGCCGACGCGGAAGCGGGCGCGGGCCGCGAGGCGGTCGCCGGAGCCGTCGGCACGCACGCGGTGCGCGGCACCTGCGCCGGGCTGGCCGAGGAGATCCGGCTGGCCTTCGGCGTCACCGCGGAAGTGGACGACGGGGTGGCGGCGTTGGCGTCCACCACCGCGCTGACCCCGCTCCCGCCCGGCGCGACCCCCCACCTGGCCGTACGCGTCCGCACCGCCGAACCGGCCGCCTTCGACACCAGGGCGCTCACCGCGCTGGTCGCACGCAACCGCCCGGCCCACGTGCCCTTCACGGTGGAGGTGCTGGGGCCGGCCGGCTGACCCGTTCGCCCGAAAGGGCACGTCCGGTGGCCCGGCGGCTGCCCCGGCGTGACTGGCAGCGCGGCCCGCCCGGTCGCGACGATGGGCCCGGCACGTGCGGGTGGGGGAAGGGGCGTACCAGTGGTCGAGTGCACGGCGTGCGGGCAGCGCTGCGAGCGTGGCGAGCAGTTCTGCGGGTCCTGCGGGGCGTATCTGGACTGGTCGGCCGAGACCGCGGCCCCGGCCGCGCCGGTTGCTGCCGCGTCGGCCGCCCCGGCGCCGAGCCCGCCTCCGGTCGTCGCCGCTCCGGAGGAGCCGGTCGTGGCCCCCGTACAGCCGCGGGCGGCCGGCCCCGTACCGCCACCGCCGCGGCCCGCGCCCCGGGCGCCCGAGGAGCCGCCGCCCGCACCGGGCGAGCTGGTGTGCGGGCAGTGCGGCGCCGGCAACGTCCCGACCCGCCGCTTCTGCCGCCGCTGCGGCACGTCACTCGCCGACGCGCCCGCCGCCCCCCGGCTCTCCTGGTGGCGCCGCCTCACCACCCGCACCCCCCGCGAGGCGCCCGCCGCGGGCACCCGGCCCGCGCCCGGCCGCTGGCGCCGGATGCGGCGGCCGCGGCTGCTCATACCGACGCTCATCGTCGTGCTCGGGCTCGCGGCGTTCGGCTTGCGCGGGCAGATCGGCGGGGCCACGGACAAGGTGCGCGACCGGGTCGCGAAGGGGTCGCAGATCCACGCGGTAAGGGTCACCGCGTCGACCTCCGCCCCCGGGCACCCGGCCGGGCTCGCCGTCGACGGCACGACGGACCGCTACTGGGCGCCGGCCTCCGGCGGGGCCGGGGCGGGGCAATACCTCGAAGCGACCTTCGACCAGCCCTTCCGGCTGCTCGACGTCGTCATCCACCCGGGGGCCTCCCCGGTCGAGGAGCAGTTCCTCAAGCAGGCGCGGCCGCACGACGTGCTCGTCACGACCACGGACTCCCACGGCGCGTCCACCCCCCACGTCCTCCACCTCACCGACACCCCCGGCCCCCAGAGCTTCCACCTGGCGGTGAGCGACGTGACCCGCATCCGCCTCACCCTCCAATCCGCCTACGCCCCGACCCCTTCCCGCCACGTGGCGGTGGCGGAGGTCGAATTCTTCAAGCGCTGACCCCGCAGGGGCACCGTGGAGGCCGCGACGGCGGCGAACCGCGGGCGGGGGGTCAAACCCCCGTCAAGCCGCGCGGCGGCACATCGAGGGTCGCGAGAACGCGGGCGTGCCGCACGGCCGCCTGATGCGCGGCAGCAGGATCACCGGCTTCGCGGTGCGCGGTGATCAGGAGGCGCCAGATCGCGTCCTGGAAGGGGTCGACGGAAAGGCCCGCGTCCGCCGCGGTGGCGGCCGCGGCGGGGCGGCCGCGGGCGAGTTCGACCTCGGCGAGGGTGTGGGCGGCCCGCACCGCCAGGGAGCGGTAGTGCTCGCGGAGGGGTACGACCCACTCCGCGGGCCCGTCCTCGGGAAGCAACTCACCGGTGTAGAGCCGCAGCGCGAGGTCGAGCGCGTCGGCGGCCTGCTCGGTGCCGGCGGCGCCGTGCGCGGCGGCGCGCAGCCCGGTGGTGACGGCGGCCTCGAAGCGCCGCACGTCGCAGGTGCCACCGGGCGCCAGCGCGAGCATGTACGCCTCGCCGGAGCGGATGAGCAGCCGGGTGCGCCCCCGGTCGGCGCCGGGTTCGAGGAAGGTGCGCAGGGCGGAGAGGGCGACCTGGAGGCCGCGGGCGGCGGTGCGTTCCGGGCTGTCGGGCCACAGCGCGGCCATCAGCCTTTCCCGGTGGACGGGTTGGCCGGCGTGGACGGCGAGCAGCCGGGCCAGCGCGCGAACCCGCGGCCTGGTGCTGCGCCAGTCCAACTCCCGGTCTCCGAAGGTCGCTTCGAAGCGCAGGAAGCACCGCAGGTGCAGTGTGGGCGGCGGGCCGCTGTCGGAGGGTGGCAGCAGGGTGGGCAGGGAGGGTCCGGGCGGTACGACGGGGACGGGCGCGGCCCGCCGCCGTACGTGTTCGCGCAGCAGCGGCACGCAGTCGTAGCGGCCGTCGGCCCGCCGGCGTACGAGCCCGTAGGCGGTGTCGAGTTCGTCGAGGGTGCCGGTCCCGTCGTCGTGCAGCCAGCGGCCGGGCGATGTGCGGCAGACGCGTTCGAAGCCGCGGGTGAGGTCGGCGGGGAGCACCCCGAGGACTTCCCGGTCGAGGTAGCCGCGTACGGCCGCGGAGGCGAGGGTGGTGTCGGCGAGGGCGGCGGCGCCGCGCCCGGCGAGGCGGGGGAGTTGGGCGCACATCCGCAGGGCGACGGGCCAGCCCTCGGTGAGCCGGGTGAGCGCTTCGAGCCGCCCGCTGTCGGCGCCGCCGGGCGCGGACGCGATCAGGACGCCGCGGATCTCGTCGGCGTCCAGGGCGAGTTCGCGCGTGGTGACGACGACGGCCCCTGACAGTTCGTGCCGGGCGAGGTTGATGGCGGGGCGGCGGCGGCCGGCGAGCACGATACGGAGGTTGACGGGGGCGAGCAGTGCCATTTCCTCCAGCGCCGCTTCGACGGGGCTGCCGTGGATGAGGTGGGCGTCGTCCACGACGAGCAGGACGGGGTTGGGCCGTTGCTCGATCGCGGCGAGGACCGACTCGACGGACCCGGCGGTCTCCCATGGCGCGACCTCGGGACCCAGCCCGGGTCCGCTGCCGAGGAGTTGGCGCATGACACGGTTGATCAGGGAGCCGGGGGCGTGGGCGCCGCGGTGCGGGCGCCAGGTGAGGACCTGGCCGGCGTGGGCGGAGGAGTGCTGGGCGAGCAGTATCGACTTGCCGTAACCGGCCGGGGCCACCACGAGGGCCAGCGGCGCGGCCTGCTCTGCCGCGAGGAGTGCGACGACTCGGCCCCGCACCTCGGGGGTCGGGGCCGGTAACTGACCAGGACTCGGCGCTGGTCCTCGGTGGGTCACGACGGTGCGCTCCTTCCCGTGCCCGGGCCAGGACGGAGAGGATGGGGCAAACAGTGAAACAGTGCTCACTGTAGGGAGCGACGGGGTCACCCGCTAGCCGAATCCCCAGGTATGCCCCGCTTGTTCGCCCGCGGGTCACGAAATGCGGAGACCCGGGACCGCCTACCGGACCCCCAGTGCAACTGCGGTACGGAGACGGCCGGGGCGGGAGCCGATTCCCAGTACGGTGCAGCGTATGTGACGGGGCGACGGATGGCAGTGGCTCCGACCCCGGCGAAAGGGATGCGCGCATGTCCGAGGACCTGACCCCGGCGTACGGGGACGACGGCGAGGGAGGCGGCGGTCAGCCGCCGGTGACCGACACGGGCGTCGCCCATTCCGCGCGGGTCCTGGACTACGTGCTCGGCGGCACGGACAACTACCCGGCCGACCGCGAGGCGGCCGAGCGGATGCTGAACGGCTGGCCGCAGCTGCGGACTTCGATGCGGGAGAACCGCAGGTTCATGCACCGGGCGGCCCGTTACGCCGCCGAGCGGGGCCTCGACCAGTTCCTCGACATCGGCACCGGCATCCCGACCTCGCCGAACCTGCACGAGATCGTGCAGGCCGTCACCCCGTCCGCCCGGGTCGTCTACGTCGACAACGACCCGATCGTCTTCACCCACGCCGCCACCCGGCTGGCCGGCACCCCCGAGGGCCGGATCTCCTACCTGCTCGCGGACATGGGCGACCCGGACACGATTGTGCAGGCGCCCGAGGTGGCCGGAACCCTGGACCTGGACCGGCCGGTGGGGCTGTCGATCATCGCGGTGCTGCAGTTCGTGCTCGACGCGAAGGCGGCGTACGAGCTGGTGCGCGGCTACCTCGACCGGCTGGCGCCCGGCAGCATGCTGACGATCACCACGGCCACCTCCGACACCGCACCGGTGCTCGCCGGCTCGGTGGCGGCCGAATACACCAGGCGCGGCCTCCCGGTGCGCGACAGCACGCGGGCCGACGTCGAGCCGTTCTTCGAGGGCCTCGAACTGGTCGACCCCGGGGTCACGTTGATCCACCGCTGGCGCCCGGAGCCGGGCACCGCGGGGCTGGTGGACGACTCCGAGGTCGCGATGTACGCGGGCGTGGCCCGCAAGCCGTAGCCCACGGCCCCCGACGACAGCGGCCCCGGCTCAGCGCCGGGTCGCACCCCGCAGGGACAGGGCGAGCAGCGCGACGACCGCCACCGGCGGCAGCCACCACGCGTTGACGCCCGCCGCCACCAACCCCGCGGTGGCGCCCAGCGCGAGGACGACGCCGAGCGCGATGCGCCAGTCGTCGCCGACCACGAAGTCGTACCAGAAGGCGCAGAAGGCGCGCAGCCGCCGCGTCATGCCGCCGCTCCCGCCGGGTCGTGGCGCCGCAGCAGCGCGGCGCTGCCCGCCGCGAGGGCGGCGACGGCCGGGACGATGACCAGCAGGGACACGTCCGCGCCCGGCCAGTCCGCGCCTGTGCCCTCGGTCGACCAGAACAGGCCGAAGGCGGTGAGCATCGTGCCGACGGCGAATTTCATCGTGTTCTCCGGCACCTTGGCGAGCGGCGCCCGCACCGCGACGCCGACGCCCGCGACGACCGCCACCGCGGCCACCGCGCCCAGGACCGCGACCGGCACGTCACGCTGGTTGGTGCCGAACGTGACCACGATGAAGGCGACTTCGAGCCCTTCGAGGAAGACCCCTTTGAAGGACAGCGTGAAGGCGTACCAGTCGTGTACGACCCCGCGCCCGCCCGCACCGGCCGCCTCGGCCGCGGCGACCTGCTCGGCGTAGCGGACCTCCTCGTCGTGCAGCGCCTTGCGCCCCGACGCGCGGAGTACCGCCTTGCGCAGCCACTGCAGGCCGAAGACCAGCAGCAGCCCGCCGACCGCCAACCGCAGCCCGCCCAGCGGGATCAGCCCGATGGCCGGGCCCAGCGCACCGACGGTGGCCGCCAGTGCGACGAGCGCCGCGCCCGTGCCCTGCAAGGCCGACCCCCAGTGCCGGCTGGTCCCGGCGGCCAGCACGATGGTCAGCGCCTCGACGGCCTCCACCGCGCACGCCACGAACACCGTCGCGAACAGCACCCAGGCACTCATCCGCGCCCCCGTCCCGTCCCGGCACCGCTGCCGGGGCCGCCGTCTACAGCCCTGTAGGACATCCGGCCCCGAGTGTGCCACGACGGGGCCCGCGGGTCGCCACTCTCTGCACGGGGTCGTCGCCGTCGTGGCCGGACCCTGCCGGTCGAGCGCGAGGGGTTCAGTACCCCGCCGGCGGGCCTTCCTGCGGGCCGAGTGTCGGCTCGAAGGCGGCGGTGTAGCGCGCGAAGTGCTCCTTCCACGCGTCGGCGGCGGGGGCCGGGCCGGTGAGCCGGGCGAGGCAGACCTGCCAACCGGCCGCATTGCGCGCGGCGATGGGCGATTCCAGCTCGTCGGTGAGGACCAGCCGCGTACGGCCGTCGGACTCGGGGGTCAGGGTGAAGCGCAGCGTCTCGTCACCCCAGGTGTAAGCCAGTACGTGGGGCTCGTCGGCCTCCAGCACGACGCCGGTGAGCGTCGGGCCGCCCTCGAAGGGGAAGCTGATGGCGGCACCGGGCTTCCAGGCGTCGGTGATCACCCCGCACGGGAACCAGGCCTTCAGCTCCTCGGGATCGGTGATCGCCTGCCAGACCGCTTCCGGCGCCCTGGCCAGGACCCTTTCGAAGCGGACGACGGCCTTGGCGCCCTCGGTGCTCAGCGTGGCGTCGCCGCGGATGGTGGGGTCGTTCATGACGGTCCTTCCTCCAGATGGCGTTCGAGCCGGTCGAGGCTCTCGTTCCAGAGCCGCCGATACGGGGCCAGCCAGGCGTCCAACTCGGCCAGCGGCTCGGCCCGTATCCGGTACAGCCGCCGCTGGGCGTCGACGGTGACGGTCACCAGCCCCGCGTCGCGCAGCGTCCGCAGATGCTTGGAGACCGCGGGCTGACTCAGCCCCAGCCGCTCCACCAGCTCGCCGACGGGCCGCTCCCCGTCCTTGAGGAGGTCGAGTATCCGTCGGCGATTCGTATCGGCGAGCACTGCGATGAGGTCGCCTGCCGGGGTGCTCATGGGCCCAATATGCCTCCGGGGCTATATGCCTGTCAAGGTATATAGTGCCGCCTGCCCCGCCGGGCCGTCTCCGCGAGGGCCCGGCGGATGGGTGAGAGGGGTCGTGAGCCGGCCTACTGCCCGAGTGCGGGCTCTCGGCGGCGTGTCAGACCGGCACCACCATGATGATGCAGCGGTCGGGCGAAACCGCCACGGGTGCCGTGATCGCCGTGTAGTCGGCGGGGCGGACCCACGTGGCGTACTCGGCAGTCGAGTTGGGGGTCGATATCGCTGACTGCGGCACTTGACGTGCCATTGGCATATGCGGGAGGCTTACCGCCGTGGGGAGCGTGGGGTCGACCGTCATGGCTGTGGCGGCGTGACCGGTGGCCGTCCATGCGAGGCAGGCCATGGCCGAGACGGTCATGGTCTGTGACACCTTGTTCATGATGTCCTTTTTATGTAATGGGACAGAGCGGGAGTCACGCTACCTTCGCCTAAAGCGGTCTGCAAAAGAATCGTTTCTGCTGCACCTGAGGCGATAAGATGTCACGTGCGCATGTGTCTGACACGTGACTTCGGCTGTGACCGCGGCCGGGGTCAGTCCGTCAGGCCGTCCTTCAGTTCCGCCAGGCGGCGCCTGATGGCCGCGCTCTCGCGGTGTCCCTGGGCCTGTGCCGCCTCGAATGCGTGGCGCAGCAACGTATAAGCCGTGCGCGGGGCGCCGGACGCGAGATGGACTTCCGCCAGGAGAATCTGCGCCTCCACGACTTCGTCCAGGTCGCGTATTCTCGTGGCCGTCGCCACGGCAGCGGAGAGGTGTTCCGCGGCGGCGGCGAGCCGGCCCGCGTCGAAGTCGATCCTGCCCAGGCCCCGCAGGGCCTCCGCGACCTGGTGTGCCGCGCCGATGTCCCGTGCGACCTGGAGGGCTTCGGTGAGGCAGCCGACGGCCGCCGCCGGCTCGCCGTGCTTCCCGTGCGCCACGCCCATGCTGATGAGCGTGTCCGCCTGGCCCTTCCTGTCGGCCAGCGAACGGAAGACCGGGAGCGCGGCGCGGCACAATTCGAGAGACCTCCCGGTGTCTCCGATTTCGGTGAGGACATCGGCGAGGCTGCCCTGCGCGATGGCCTGTTCGTGCCGGTGCCCGGAATTTCCCAGGCGGACGATGGCCTCCTCGAAAGCGTCGCTCGCCTCTGTGAGATTTCCGGTGCGCGACAGCCAATTTCCGATATTCACCAGGGCGCCCGCCGCCCGCCTTTCGTCGGCGGTTTCCACGAAGCCGGCGCGCGCTTTCTGGAAATGTTCGAGAGCGAGGTCGTTCTCGCCGAGATGGAGCCGGGCCACGCCGATGTTGTTGTGCAGCCGGGAAAGGAACCACACGTCTCCCGACGCTGCTTTCAGGGTGAAGGCCCGCTGGAAATGGTCAAGGGCGATCGTCAGTTCGCCGCGGTGCCACTGGAGCGCGCCGACCGCACAGAGCGCCTCCGCCTCGGCCGCGGTGTCGCCCGTCGCGCGGGCGATGTCGAGCGCGCGCCGGCAGGCGTCGGCCGCGCCCTCGTACCGGCCCGTGTTCGCGAGCGCGTCCGACAGGCCGAGCAGCGCCCGGCACAGGTCCGGTCGCGCGCCGTGCTCCGACCAGTGGGCGACGGCCCGTTGCAGCACGTCGACGGTGTGCTGCCAGTAGCACTCGGCGTTGAGGAAGCCGGCGACGCCGAAGGCGAGCCGGGCGGCGAGGTCGGGGTGGCCCTGGGCCACGGCGAAGCGCTCGACGGACAGGATGTTCTCGCGCTCGCTCGCCAGCCAGGCCGCGGCGGACTCGGCGTCGGGCCATGTCGGAATGCCCGCCGGGTAGTTGGCCGCGGGAACGGCCCCGCGCAACCTGCGCGGATAGGCCGTCCGGTCGGCCTGGCCGACAGCCTGGACGTAGAAGGTGATCAAGCGGAGGGCGATCTGGCCGCGAAGGTGCTCGTCGTCCTCCGCGGTGACCAGATGGTGGGCGTACTCGTGGAGAAGATCGTGGTAGGTGCACCGGTCGGGAACGGTCTCGCGCAGGAGTGCGTACGCCAGCAGGCCTTCCATGACGCGTTCGGCCGCGTCCGGCGAGGTATTCAGGATTGCGGCGGCGACCGGAATGGTGATGTCCGGTCCCGGGTGGAGGCTGAGCCGGCGGAATGCCTGGCGTTGCGCTTTGGTGAGCGTGCGATAGCTGAGGTCGAAGATACGGGTGAGGTCCCGGTCCGCGGTGTCGTGGATTTCGTTGAGGCGCCCGGGGCGGGTCAGGCGGTCCTGCACGGTGGCGAGCGTCCAGACGCCGCGCGCCTGGAACCGGCTGGCGATCAGCTCAAGGGCGAGCGGCAGCCTGCCCAGCAGGTCCACGACGCGGCCGACCGCATCGAGGTCCCGGGTGCGGTCCTCCCCGGCGAACCGGCGGAAGAGCGCGACCGCGTCCGCTTGCGGCAGCACGTCCAGTCGCACGCAACGGGCCGCCGGCAGGCCGGTGATGTGGCGGCGGCTGGTCAATATCACCAGCGACGCGGTGTCGTGCGGGAGCAGCGGGCGGACCTGGTCCGCGTCCACGACGTCGTCCAGGACGATGACGGCCCGGCGCCGGGTCAGCATCGAGCGCCATAATTCGGCCAATTCGTCCACGTCGACCGGGATGTTGTCGGACGGCGTCCCGAGCAGCCGCAGCAGGGCGGTGAGGGCCTCGGCGGGAGTCAGCGGCTCCTGGAGCGCGGAGTGGGCGCGCAGGTCCAGGTAGAGCTGCGAATCCGGGTAGCGGTCGGCGAGCCGGGCGGCCGTGTGGACGGCCACGGCCGTCTTGCCGATGCCGCCCATGCCGCTGACGGATTCCAGGGCGACGACCGGGCCGTCCACCGCGGTGGCGAAGGAGTCGGTGAGGGTGCGCAGTTCCTCGTAGCGGCCGATGAGCGGCGGCTGGCCGGGCAGATTCCGCGGTGCGTGGTCCCCGGCGGCTTCCGGGCGGGGCAGCAGGGTGGCCCGCAGCGGCGTCCCCGACGCCACCGGGGCGGAAGCGGCGGCGGCCGTGTGTACGAGGTCGGCCACGGGGACGTGGTTGAGCACACCCATGTGGAGACGTTCCAGGGCGGGTCCCGGGCGGGCGCCGTACTCCGCCATCAGCACCCGCCGCGCCCTCTCGTACACCCGCAGCGCGTCGGCGTAGCGCCCGCTGCCGTAGTAGGCGAGCGTGAGATGGCCCAGCAGGGTCTCGTCGTCGGGGTGCTGGGCTGTCAACGCGGCAAGCTCGGGGGCGAGTTCCCGGAAGCGGCCGAGGCGCAGGTCGACGGCGGTGCGGGAGACCGCGGCCGCGAGGCGGCGCTCGGCGAGTGTCCCGCGTACGGTCTCGGCCCACAGGCCCGGCAATCCGCTGAGGGCCTCGCCCTCCCACAATTCCTCCGCCCGCCGGAAGACTTCGGCCGCGCGCTCGTCCTCCGCGGTGCCGGCGGCGGCATTCACCAGGCGCTGGTAGCGGTGCCAGTCGACGGCTTCCGGGTCGGCTTCGAGGGTGTAGGTGTGCGAGCGGCTGACGATCCGCGGGGCGTGCGGGGCGGTGCCGGCTCGGAGCAATCGGCCCCGCAGCCGGGAGATGTAGGTGTGGGCGTTCTCCCGCGCGTGCGCGGGCGGTTCGCCGTCCCACAGCCGGCCCACCAGGCTGTGCAGCGCGACGGGACGTCCGACGTCCAGCGCGAGAGCGGCCAGGACCGTCCGCTCCTTCAGCGAGCCGACGTCCAGGCGTTCGCCGCCCACCCGTAACGACACCGGCCCCAGTAACCGGATTTCCACCAGCGCTCCCCTCCCCGCTGGCCCCGTCCCTGATGATGAGCATGACATGAGCATGCGTTCGGCTACCAGGGAGGGAGAACGGCCTGGCCGGATTGCGGCCGTCAAGGCGTGAACGTGCGATTCGTGCAGACGAAGATGACCTTGGCATATGCGCACGGCATGTGGATGTTCGAGGTGCGCGGGCCGGACAAGGGGGCGCAGATGGACGGTTCACCGCACGGCGTGCACCACAACAGCATCTCGGGAGACGCGCAGCTGACCGGCTTCACCATCCAGGCCAGGGATGTGCACGGCGGCGTCCACGTCTACGCCCCGCCCAGACCCGTGCCCCGGCAACTTCCGCCCGTCCCCGGCCATTTCACCAACCGCGCCGCCGATCTCGCGGCCCTGGACCGGCTGCTGGCACGCCCGCCGGCGCGACAGGGCGGCCCGGCGGCCGCCGCCGTACCGCTGATCGTGGTCAACGGGCCGGCCGGCATCGGCAAGACCACCCTGGTCTCCCGCTGGCTCAGCGGCCGCACCGCCGACTTCCCCGGCGGCCAGCTCTACGCCGACCTGCGCGGCCACACCGAGCAGGGGCCTGCGGCGCCGGGCGAGGTCCTGGGACGCTTCCTGCGCGCGTTCGGCGCGACCTCGGTACCCGCCGACCTGGCGGAGCAGACGGCCGAGTGGCGGTCGCAGACGGCGGGCCTGAAGGTGGCGGTCCTGCTCGACAACGCCTTCACGGCAGCGCAGATACGCCCCCTGCTGCCCGCGGGCCCCGGCAGCGTCGCCGTGGTGACCAGCCGCCGGCGGCTGACCGGACTCGCCCTGGACGGCGCCGACTTCCACCATCTCCAGGGCATCGACGCCGCCGACGGGGTCGAACTGCTCGCCCTCGGTATCGGCGCGGACCGCGTGGCCGGCGAACTCGCCGACGCGCAGCGTTTGGTGGACCTGTGCGCGGGCCTGCCCCTCGCCGTGTGCCTGGCGTCCGCGCGGCTGGCTTCCCGCCCGCAGCAGCCCGTCGCGGCACTCGCCGAGGCGCTGGCGCCCGACGCGGACGGGCTCGCGGCACTCGACGTCGAAGGGGAGGTCACCGTGGGCAAGGCCCTGGACGCGTCCTACGCGGTGCTCGACGCCGAGGCGGCACTCCTCTACCGGCGGCTGGGCCAACTCCCGCTGCTGACCGCCTTCGACACCCTGACCGCGGCGGCCGCCTGCGCCAGATCCCCGCGCTGGGCCGCGCACCGCCTCGACGTACTCGTGGAGGCGAACCTGGTGGAGGTCGGCGGCCCCGACACCTACCGCTTCCACGACCTGGTCCGCGTGCACGCCCACGGCCTGGGCGCGGCGGACACCGGGGACGGCAGCCCGGAGGTGACCCTGCGGCGCCTCTGCGACTGGCTCCTGCACACCACGACCGCCGCCGAACAGCGGCTGACGCCGACCCAGTTGATGCTGCCCCGCGACTACGCCTACCCGCCCGACCTGCCGCCGCCCTTCGCCGACGACCCCGGCGCCGTCCGGTGGCTGGACGCCCACCGCCTCGACCTCATGGCCGCGATGCGGCAGGCCGCCGACCGCGGCTGGTACGCCCTGGTCTGGCAACTCGCCAACGCCATGTGGCCGTTGTTCCTCCGCCTGCGCCACTACGACCTGTGGATCGAGGCCTACGACATCGGGCTCGCCGCCGCCCGCAGCGACGGAAACCCGCGGGCGGAACGGCAGATGCTCACCTCCGGCGCCATCGGCCTGAACGCGGCCCGCCGCTTCGACGACGCCGCCGCCCGCTACGAGGAGGCACTGCGGGCCGCCAGAGCCGCGGGCGACAGCCGGGACGAAGGCCAGGCGCTGCTCGGCATCGGCCGCTGCCACCGGGAGGCCGGCCGGCCCGACGCCGCCGTGCCGTATCTACGGCAGGCCATCACGGTGTGGGAGGCCTGCGGCTACCCGCGCGGCGCGGCGCTGGCCCGTACCGTACTCGGCGAACTGGCCCTGGCGGACGGCCGGCCCGACGAGGCCGCGGCCCACTTCGCCCAGGCGCGGGAGGCGCTCGTGGCGGTGAACGACCCGCACGACGCCTCCCGCGCCCTCGCCTTCCTCGGCCGGGCCCGCGCGCTGGGCGGCGACCACGAGGGCGGCGCGGCCCTGATGGCGGAGGCGCTCGCCGTCTTCGCCGCCTCCGGCGCGACGCACTGGCAGGGCCGAGCACTGGAAATGCTCGGCGACAGCGCCCGCGAGAACGCCGACCACCCCCGTGCGGTGGACCTGTTGACGCGGGCGCTTGCCTGCTACGAGATCACCAGCCCGGCGGACGCCCGCCGGGTGCGGGCTCGCGTGGACGAGCTGTGGGCGGAGGCGGGGTCGGAGGCGGGCTCAGGGGAGGGCGCCCAGGCCGCCCCGGAGCGGGACGTCCCGTGACGGCCAGGTCCGCGTTCGCGAGGCGGCCGGGTGAACCGCCCGCCACCAGGTAGGCGTGCAGGCAGGACGGGACCAGCCGATGGTGCTGCCAGGCGCCACCCCGGCCCGTACCCCGGCCGACGGTCAGGCCAGGCGGGAGGCCGGCGCAGGCGACTGCCCATCCGCCGCCCGCCAGGGCCACCGCGCGGAGGGCGGCGCCCGGGTGGTCGGCGAGCAGGCCCTCCAGCCGGCGCCGTGCCTCGCCCTCCGGCCGGGGCAGGCTCGCCGCCACCACGTCCGCGCAGGCCGCCGACCGCCGGTCAGCGCACGTATCGGCGTCCACGGCGAAGTGCTCGTCGAGGACGTGGAGGACGTCCGGGAGGTCGGGGACATCGGGGACACCGGGGACGGAGAGCCCGGGTGCGGATACGGGTGCCGGTACGGTCCCGGGTGCGGCCGTCAGCGCGAGGGCGCGCCGTCCCCACCGCAGCGTGACGTCCAGGCCCGCCGACGGCAGTCCGACGCCAGGGCCGGCCGCACGCAGCGCCACCGTGACGAAGCCGGTCACGCCGATTCCCGTTCCGTGCCCCACACCAGCTCGTCCCACCCCGGCGGTTCCGGCAGCAGCCTGGTCACCGGCGGGTGCGCCGGACTGCCCAGCCCCATCACGCGGTACATCAGCGCGCGCATCTTCCGCGCGAAGAGCCCTGGTTCCGAGGTGATCCTGGCGGCGACGGCCGCGCGCCCGGAGTCCCTCTCGCCGTCCCGCCGTTCGGCGGCCGCGTAGTCCAACTGTTCGAGCAGCGGGTGTCCCGGCGACAGCGCCGGTACGGCGAGGGCGAGCGCGGCGGCGGGGGAGGCCGGGTTGACCTCCTGCGCCGGCGGTCCGGTGAGCAGCAGCGCCGCCTCCGTCAACGTGCCGTACAGCGTGACGGATCCGTGGTCGCCGATGACCACGTCGGCGGCGATCAGTATGCTCCGCCAGTCCGTTTCCGGCGGCACCAGCGCGATACCCGCCTGCCGGCACCGCGCCATCCACGACCTGACCTGCCAAGCGCCGTGGCCGGACCAGATGTTCGGGTGCGTGAGCACGGCCACCCGGTGCGTGTCGCGCGGGATTTCGCTCATCAGCCGCGGCAGCAGCGCGTCGAAGCGGCTGAAGGACGACCACGGCCCCCAGGTGGAGGCGGCCACCACCAGCTTCCGCCCGTCCGACAGGCCGAGCGCCCGCCGGAAGGCCGGGCGCAGCGGCAGGCTCGCCGTGATCCGGTCGTGCACCGGGTCCCCGACGACCTCGGCGCGGGGCACCGCCTCGGGGCAGTGCCGGCGCAGCTCGCGCAGCTCGGCCCGGTGCGGCAGCACGACGGCCGCGGGCAGCCGCCCGCCGGGCATCAGGTCCACCTTGCGCATCCCGGCCACCCCGGGATCCTCGGTGCCGACCACCCGCTTCAGATACGCCGCCCCGTGCGGCATCGTGATGAGCGGCGCCCGCAGCTCCTCGACCCCGAGCCGCCCGGCGGCCAGCACGAGGTCGAACTCCATCCGTACGGCCTCGTCCCACGGCAGCACGGCGCACCCCAGCCGCGCGAGCAGCGCCGGCACCTCGTCCCCGAACACGTGCGGCGGCGCCGTGAAGACCACCTGCACCCTGAAGTCCCCATCCAGCAACGGCAGTACGTCCAGCAGCCGCTGCACGTACGTGACGGTGTGCGCGACCACCAGCACTCTCTTGCACCCGACAACCGTCAGATACTGACGCGTCGCCGCGTCCGGCATCCGCCCGATCGTTCGTAAGGCTGACACGACATCCCCCAGGTATCTTCGCTCCGGGCAACCAACCTGGCGCCCAGCGACGGGATGCCCGAGGGGGCGGACGGATCCCTTGCCGTGCCCTTGCAGAAACCTTGCACGGGCCTGTCGGCGTATCCGGACGCGCATCACGCGGGGCGCGGGCGCCACCTCGGTGGCGCGGGTTCTCCGGGAGGGCGCGGATGACTCGACGCGCCAAAAGAAGGTGGTACCCCCAACGGGATTCGAACCCGTGCTACCGCCTTGAAAGGGCGGCGTCCTGGGCCACTAGAC
The DNA here is from genome assembly GCA_036015235.1 of Streptomyces sp. NBC_00433. Lineage (NCBI taxonomy): Bacteria > Bacillati > Actinomycetota > Actinomycetes > Kitasatosporales > Streptomycetaceae > Streptomyces > Streptomyces sp. NBC_00433. The sequence continues at coordinate 5,441,550 of CP107926.1, forward strand.
GATGAGGGCTAACCGGCCAGCCGTCAGCGCCTTGCGACGCAGTTCGGGGACGTGAGGAGCATAGAGGATGCGCGGGGGCTTGGCCAAACCCGTTTGGCCAAACGGGTCTGGCCGAGCCGTTTCGGACCGGCGGTTCCGGCGCGCGGGGGGACCTCCGGGGCGCCGCCCGGGACAATGGGGGGCGTGCTGGAGATGAGCCGCGAGGCGTTCGAGGAGCTGGTCGGGGAAGCGCTCGATCGCATCCCGTCCGAATTGACCCGCCTGATGGACAATGTGGCCGTCTTCGTCGAGGACGAGCCGCCCGCGGGCGAGCCCGATCTGCTCGGGCTGTACGAGGGCACGCCGCTCACCGAGCGCGGTGAGTGGTACGCCGGGGTGCTGCCGGACCGGATCACCGTCTACCGCGGGCCGACGCTGCGGATGTGCGAGAGCCGCGAGGACGTCGTGGCCGAGACGGAGATCACCGTCGTGCACGAGATCGCCCACCACTTCGGCATCGACGACGAGCGGCTGCACCACCTCGGCTACGGCTGAGGCGCCCGGGGCCGCACCGCCGGGACGGCCGGGGTGCCCCCCACGGAACCCGGCGCCGGGCGCTGCAGCCGTACGGGCGCGAGCGTGTGTCCTGGCGTGTCCTGCCGGGGCGCGGGGCGTTGGACACGGGGAGACACCGCCCGGTGGCGTACGCCCGCAGCGTGCGCGCGCTCCCGTCACGAACCCCCGAGGTCCGCGCCAGATGCCCCCAGCACACGCGCACGCAGCGGCAGCCGCAGCCGTCCCCGCACCAGAAGCCGAAGAAGCCGCAGCCGCCCCTGAAGCCGCACCCGCACCCGCACCCGCACCCGCGGTCGGCGGCGACCGCAGGCCCGGCGCCCGGTCCCGTGGGGTGCGGTCGGCCGTGCTTGCCGCACTGGTCGCGGCCGCCGTCGCGTCGTGCGTCAGCGCGGGCGGTGAACCCGGTCACAGCGGGCCCGCGACCGCCGGTTCCAGCGGGAGCGCCGCCGCGACCGGCCGGGACCACCCGGCCCCCGGCGGCCCGTGGCGGCCCGGCGCGGGCAAGGACGGGATGTCGCCGTCTCCCGCGGCCCCCGGCGGCTTGCCCTCGCCGGGGACCGCGGGCTCACCGGCCCCGGGGACCACCGGCGGCGCCCGGGGCCCCGGCGGCCGCGCCCTGCCACCCTCGGCGGGCGACCCGTCCGTACCGCAGCCCACCGCGGGCACCCCGCCGACCGCCGAGCCGACCAGCAGCGCGCCGCCGACCGCGGACCCGACCACCCCGCCGCCGGACGACCCGTCCCCGTCCGCGACCGACACGGGCTCCGATTCCGGGACCACCGGCGGACCGCAGCCACGTATTCGCAGGTCAGAGCACCATCGGAGAAGGGATTCGCCAAAGAGGCAGCTGATGCGTAAGCTGGTAGATCGTTTGATCCCCTGATCCCATTGCCTGGCGCCTGATTCGTTGCGCGCCGCGTGGCGCGTTCCTTTTCTCCTGTGGCTGACCGCATCGAGGCGGTTGTAAGCAACCTGCGGAGCTGGCGCGTGCCGTAAGTCTCCGAGAGGTTTTGCTTCCGCATGTCAATTGACAGTGCCGACCGTTCCGCCATGCCCGAGAACGCCGCCGACGCCGCCACAGAAGAGTTCGTCGTCGAGACCGTCGTCGAGACGGCCCCCGAGAGCCCCGCCGAGCCCACCGTCACCTTCGGCGACCTCGGCCTCGCCGAGGCCATCGTCCGCAAGCTGAACCAGAACGGCGTGGTCACCCCCTTCCCGATCCAGGCCGCCACCATCCCGGACGCCCTTGCCGGGCGGGACATCCTGGGCCGCGGCCGTACCGGCTCCGGCAAGACCCTGTCGTTCGGCCTGCCGCTGCTGACCCAGCTGTCCGGCGGCCACACCGACAAGCGCCGCCCGCGCGGCATCATCCTCACCCCGACCCGCGAGCTGGCCATGCAGGTCGCCGACGCGCTCCAGCCGTACGGCGACGTCCTCGGCCTGAAGATGAAGGTCGTCTGCGGCGGCACGTCCATGCAGAACCAGATCTACGCCCTGGAGCGCGGTGTCGACGTCCTCGTCGCCACCCCCGGGCGGCTGCGCGACCTGATCAACCGGGGCGCGGCCATCCTGGACCAGGTGCAGATCGCGGTCCTGGACGAGGCCGACCAGATGTCGGACATGGGCTTCCTGCCCGAGGTCACCGAGATCCTCGACCTGGTGCCGGCCGGCGGCCAGCGCCTGCTGTTCTCCGCCACGCTGGAGAACGAGATCGACAGCCTCGTGAAGCGCTACCTGGTCAGCCCGGTCACGCACGAGGTCGACGCCGCCCAGGGCGCGGTCACCACCATGACCCACCACGTGCTCGTGGTGAAGCCCAAGGACAAGGCGCCGGTCACCGCCGCCATCGCCGCCCGCAAGGGCCGCACGATCATCTTCGTCCGCACCCAGATGGGCGCCGACCGGGTCGCCGAGCAGCTGATCGAGTCCGGCGTGCGCGCCGACGCGCTGCACGGCGGCATGACGCAGGGCGCCCGCACGCGCACCCTGGAGGACTTCAAGGCCGGCCAGGTCAACGTCCTGGTCGCCACCGACGTCGCCGCCCGCGGCATCCACGTCGACGGCATCGACCTGGTCCTCAACGTCGACCCGGCGGGCGACCACAAGGACTACCTGCACCGCTCCGGCCGTACGGCCCGCGCCGGCAAGTCCGGCACGGTCGTCTCGCTGGCCCTGCCGCACCAGCGCAAGCAGATCTTCCGGCTGATGGAGGACGCGGGCGTCGACGCCTCGCGCCACATCATCGGCGGTGCCGGCGTCTTCGACGAGGACGTCGCCAAGATCACCGGCGCCCGCTCCCTCACCGACGTCCAGGCCGACGCGGTGCAGAACGCCGCCGCCCAGGCCGAGCGCGAGGTCGCCGACCTCACCCGCCAGCTGGAGCGCGTCCAGCGCCGCGCCACCGAGCTGCGCGAGGAGGCCGACCGCCTCACCGCCCGCTCGGCCCGCGAGCGCGGCGAGGACCCGGACGAGGCGATCGCGGCCAAGGCCGCGGAAGCGGCGGCGGCCGCCGCCGCGGTGGTGACCGTGCCGGAGCCGCGCGAGGAGCGCCAGCCCCAGCAGTCCTCCTACCAGCGGCGCGACGACCGCGGCAATTTCGACCGCCGCCCGTCCTACGGCAACCGCGACCGTGACGACCGCCGTACGTCGTCCTCCTCGTACGGCAACCGCGACCGCGACGACCGCCGCCCCTCGTACGGCGACCGCGGCGAGTCCCGCCCGTCCTCGTACGGCAACCGCGGTGACTCCCGCCCGTCCTCGTACGGCAACCGGACCGACTCGCGCCCGTCCTACGGCAACCGCGACGACCGCCGCCCGTCGTCCTCCTCGTACGGCAACCGCGGTGACTCGCGCCCGTCGTACGGTGACCGGACCGACTCCCGCCCGTCGTACGGTGACCGGACGGACTCGCGTCCGTCGTACGGCAACCGCGGTGACTCGCGCCCGTCCTCGTACGGCAACCGGACCGACTCCCGCCCGGCGTACGGCAACCGGACGGACTCCCGCCCGGCGTACGGCAACCGCGACGACCGCCGCCCGTCCTCGTCCTCGTACGGCAACCGTACGGACTCGCGTCCGGCGTCCTCCTCGTACGGCAACCGTGACGACCGCGACAGCCGCCCGTCCTACACCCGCGACAGCAACGGCCCGTCGTCGTCGTACAACGACCGCAAGCCGCGCTGGAAGCGCAACGGCTGACCGCCTCTGCTCCACCCCCGAACGGGCCCGCCGCCTGCGACTTTCGCAGGCGGCGGGCCCGTTCCGCTGTCGGCGGCGTGCTGTTAGAGTTCGGCGATTCGCAGGTGACGGCCGGGTGGCCGTCGGGGGGCTGGGGGGCTCACGCAAAGCGACGCGCGTATTGACGCGGCAGTTCACGCTGCCCGCGTCCCCGTCGTGGCGCACTCCTGCGCGCTTGCTGTGCATTCGCTGCTTTTGCCGCACCCGCAACGGAGGCTTTTCTGTGGCACGTTCGACGCCCCGCGCCCTGAACAGGGGTCTGACCAGGGGCGGACTGGCGCTGGCTCTGTCGTGCGCGCTCGCGGCCCCCTTCCTCGGCCCTGCCGCTGCCGCGGGGGCCGCGGCGGACGGCCCGCCGCCCTACGACGTCGTCGTCCCGCCGGTGAACGCGCCCCAGCTCATGGACGACAGGGTGGGACTCGCCGGAACCACCGGCTACGAACGGATGAGGCCGGAAGGCCCCGTGACCTGGGTGCCCTATGACGGCGGGACGCCGGTGGCCGTTCCGCACCCCTCACTGCAGATGGCGATACGCCTCCCCGACGGTTCGGAGCGGATGGCCTCGGTGTCCAGCACCAAGGAAACACTGACCGATACGGGGACGGGGGCGACCACCGACGTCACCCTGCCCGGCAACGGGACCGTCGTGCGCGCGGCAATCGGGACGCCCGACGGCTGGGCCATGCTCACCACCGCCAAGCCGGCGGGCTCCACGACCGGATTCTCGTACCATCTGCTGCGCGTCAACGGCAGCACTGTGACCGACATCCCGCTGACCGGTATCCCGCAGAACGCGACGGTGCACGGCGGGACGCAGACAGCTGAGTCCGGCGGACGGCTGCTGCTGGTGTACAACGTCGGCGACGGACTGGACATCAGCCTGGTGGACCCGGTCACCGGCGCTGTCGACACCCTGCCGGACTTCACCCCCGGGGACGGCGTTCGCCAGGTCGTCATCACCGCCGACTCGATCGGCTGGTATTCGGCGGGCACCGTCCATCTGGCGGCCCTCTCCGACCCGCGTACCGAGACCCGTACGATCACGCTGCCGCCCGAACTCCACGCCGACACGACGAAATACGTCGTCACGCTGACCGACAGCGCGATCCTCGCGGTGCGTTCGGGTTCGGCCTGGAACGACGGACGGAACGACCCGCTCTACTCCGTCCCGCTGACCGGCGGTCCGGCCACCGAACTCCTCCCGGACGCCTCTGATCTGCAGACGTACAACGACGGCGGCGCCGTCGTACGCGGCGGCCCGGACGCGGAGCACTGGAGCGCGTACCGGATCCCGCTCGGCGGAGGTGCGCCAGAAGCACTCTTCCCCATCCGGGAGCTGACCCCGGTGCGCTACGGACTCACGCTCGCCCAGGGCCGGTTGCGCTTCCTGGAGGGCATGCCGGACGCGCGCGACAACTTCACCGAGGGCACGCTCCTTTACCAGTACGAGGGCGTGGCACCGGTCCCCCAGCCGACGTCCGCGCCCCACCTCGGCATCCTGCCCGTACCGCAGCCGGTCAGCCTGTGCGACGACCGACACCACTGCACGGTCAGCCTGGCCGACGGCGGCACGTACGGGGGCGTCACGTACGTGGCACGTGCCGTGAACGGCAAGGACGCCGTCCACGCGGCGAACACGCCCTCCTACCGCGGGGTCACGCTGGACTCCACCGGCGGCCGGATCGTCGACGCGTCCGAGAACTACGCCCTCTACAACAGCGGTTCGAACGGCAAGCAGTACATCGTCCACCTCGGCTACGACTCCGTCGTCCTCACCCGCCCGATCGCTGCGGCGGCCCTGTGGGGCGACACGCTGTGGACCGCGACCGCGACCAGGGGCAAGGTCGACCAGCTGGACCTGCGCAGCCGCTACACCGACGGTCCCGCCGCCCGTGCCCCGGTCACCACCGACGCGCCTTGCGTGATCGAGGAAGTCCAGGCACTGGGCGACTGGCTCTACTGGTCGTGCGGTGCGAACGGCCCGGCCGGCGTCTACGACCGTACGGCCGGGAAGTCCGTCGCCGTACCCGCGGGACCCGCGCTGCTGGGCGACGGCTTCGTCCTGCGGCACGCAGGCGGCGAACTCCAGGTCACCGACAGCAGGACCGGTGCCACCCGTACGGTCGCCGCCCTGCCGGCCCAGCCCGCCCTGTCCGGCGGTGACCGCGGGGTGACCTGGACGGTGGACAAATTCCGCGGCCAGATCGCGTACACCCTGCCCGACGCCACCACCCACCTCATCCCGTCCGGCATCGCACCGTCCCCGCTGACCGCGCAGGAGGAACTGGACCCGGTGACCTCGGTGTCCGGCCGTGTGACCGGCTCGGGCTGGGAGACCTCGCTGCTGCTGTCAGGACCTGCCGCGTCCTGGAAACTCGAAGTCCGCCCGGCAGCGGGCGGCGCAGCGGTCCACACGGCAGGCGGCGGTGTCACCTCGGCGACGGTGTCCACCTCCTGGGACGGGAAGAACAAGGCCGGCCACTACGTGCCCGTCGGCCGCTACACCTGGAAACTGACCGCCGTCCCGGCCAACGGCCTGGGCCCGGACCTGGTCCGCACCGGCCCCCTCCAGCTGCACTACGGGCTCGCCGTAGCCCACGACTACAGCGACGACGGCACCGGCGACCTCCTCGGCGTGACACCGGCCGGCCGCCTCGACGTCCGCAGAGGCAGTGGCACCGGCACCGTGCTCGCCGCCGGCAGCGATCAGCAGAGCGGCGGCTGGCCGACCGGCTCGCGTTACGTGCCGATCGGCGATGTCGGCGCGAACGGCGTCAGCTCCCTGCTGGTCCGCTCCTCAGCCGGCGTCCTGACCCGCTACACCGGCTACGGCCGCATCACCACGTCCTCGCCGCACCTCACGATCGGCGGCGGCTGGAACACCTACAACCTCCTGACCTCCCCCGGCGACCTCACCGCCGACGGCCGCCCCGACCTGGTGGCCCGCGACGCCGCCGGCAAGCTGTACCTCTACGCCGGCACCGACAAGGGCTCCTTCTCCTCCCGGGTCCTGATCTGCGGCGGCTGGCAGGGCTACAACCTGATCGCCGGCGACCCCGCGGGCGGCCTGCTGGCCCGCGACACGGCGGGCGTCCTGTGGCGCTACAGCGCCAACGGCAAGGGCGGCGTCCTCAACCGCGTCCGCATCGGCGGCGGCTGGCAGGGCTACAACGCCCTGGTCCCCGCCGGCGACCTCACCGGCGACGGCGTGACCGACCTCCTGGCCCGCGACACCGCGGGCGTCCTGTGGCGCTACAGCGGCGACGGCAAGGGCAGCGTCACCACCCCCCGAGCCCGCCTCGGCTCCGGCTGGCAGATGTACACCACCCTCCTCTGACCGTCCCACCCCCCTCGGGGTGCCGGGACCTGCACCCCCGACACCCCGTAACCCGGCGGAGTCCCTCCGGGGACACGGTTATGCTGTCGGTGCGGGCCGTTAGCTCAATTGGCAGAGCAGTGGACTTTTAATCCATTGGTTGTGGGTTCGAGTCCCACACGGCCTACTCGGTCCGGCCTCCTTGGAGGCCGCTGACCTGCGGGTTCCGTGCCCCGGTCGCCTTCGGGCGGCCGGGGCACAGCCGTGCCGGGGGGCGTGCGTGAGCGATGCGTGAGCGGGCGTAGCGAACCGGGCCTGCTGACTTCGCCGGTCGTCGGGGTACGTATGGCGGCAAGCTGGGTGTGCTCGACGGCTACGACGATTGCGCACTGCTGCCGGGAAGTTGCGGCGAGCCCTGTTCCGCTCCGATGTCGACTGCTGGTCGGCGGGGCACCTTAAGGGCGACGTGCACGCAGTTGCAGCATGACTCGATGGGTCACCCGTCCATCAGTGCGCTGAGGCGCTCCGAGGGTCGAGTCGTCGCGTCGGGGCGGGGCTCCGCCGTCGGAGTAGTTGTGTCTAGTCTCGCTTGACTTGACGTGTCTAGTGTTACTAGACTTACACTCGTGAAAGTGCCGAGACCTCATCGGCAAGATCCGGAAAGCCGCCAAAGCAAAAGGCGTTCTCTTCGAAATGCAGCGGCAGAAGGGCAGTCATCAGATGTGGACGTGCGGTTCCACGCCCGTCGTCATCCCCAAGCACAGCGAGGTCAACGAACTTACAGCAGCAAGCATCTGCAAGACGCTGGAAACCGAACTCGGAGAGGGGTGGTGGCGATGAGTACATACCGTGTCACGGCACGCCGCAGCGGCGATTGGTGGGCTCTCGAAGTTCCCGACCTGCCCGGAGTTCACAGCCAGACGAAACGACTGGACCGCGCTGCCAGCGAGGCACGGGAAGCCATTAGCTTGATGCTTGATGTCGAAGCTGACAGCATCGAGGTCGAAGTGGAGACCCAGCTCCCTCCGGAAGCGAGGGAAGTACTGCAGGCCGTCGCCAGAGCACACAAGGCCGCGGAAGCAGCCGCGTTGCAGGAGCGCGAAGCCATGGTGCGCGCAGCGTCTGTCCTTACACAAAATCTCAGCCAGCGGGATGCCGGCGAGGTGATGGGCGTGTCCTTCCAGCGGATTTCGCAACTGCTGAAGTCGAACGTGTCTCGACCTTCCGTGTCGCGCGGGAAGCAGAAGGATCGCAAGGAGGATCAGACGCGTGACAGGCGCGCAGCCAAGCGTCACGTCGGCTAGCCAGGCGTAACGACATCACGCCGAAACCAGGTGCCCTCGCCAGAGCGTCTGCGTGAGCGGTGGTCGAGCTTGCGCATCTTCTCCCTCATGCTGGCGGGGACCTCCTCACGGCGGAGCTCCAGATATGTCCGGACTGTTGCGGCGACCAAGTCCTTCTTGGTCATCCCGAGGAAGTAGGCACCATCGGCGATTAGCTCGTCCAACGCTGCATCCACCTTCAAGGGTGCCGTTGTGCGAGTTGCTCGACTTCGCGTTCCTTCTGCGCTCTCCATGTGTCGCCTATTCTTAGACTCTGCGTAGGCGCCTTGTGCTGGGCCTCCTTGGAGGCCGCTGACCTGCGGATTCGGTGTCCCGGTCGTCTTCGGACGGCCGGGGCACAGCCAAGAGACACCCTCTCCTCCCACACACAAATGACCCCGGCCACCGCGGTGGTTCCGCGCCGGTCCTGGTTGGTGAGAGATGCGGGACAGTTCAGTGCATGGCCACCCAGACGAGGCTGCCCGCGAGGAGCAAGCCCCACAGCGAGATGATCGCGGTGACCACCCGTCGGATCGTCCGGGTTCGCTGTCGGGAGACGACGGCGAACTGCTCGGGGTCGTGGGTCAGGGAATCGGGCTTACGCCACTCCGCCGACCCCCACCAGGTCAGCCCCCCGCAACGAGAGCTACGAGAGTCGCCCTGCCCACCCACTCGCCTATCTCGAACGCCGTCATCTGCAGGCACCTTTCTCCAGCACATCGGGACCCTACCGTTCGAGGTGCATCGAACACCGCATAGCGAAGAGCCCCGCCCGTTTCCGACCGGGGCGACGTGGGCTGGGCTCGGCGTCACGCCTGGGCGCGGACCAGGAGCGTGCCAATGTGGTCAGGCTCGGGGGCGTCGAGGACGCGGGCTTGGGCAGTGGTGAAACCGGCCCGAGTCAGCAGGCGTTCCCATACGGGCGGGCGGTAGCTGTAGCGGTAGGTGAACATGGCCTTCCCGGCAAAGCCGCCCTTGTACATGCCCTGCGGACCGTACGCACCGGGGATGGCCGGGGGCTGTGAGAAGACGAAGACGCCGCCGGGGTTGAGGCGCTTCCGGACGAGCGGAAAGAGCTTTGACGGGTCGGTGAACCAGGCGGCTCCGAAAATGGAATACACCGCGTCGTAGGCCTCGGCGGTGGAGCCGAGGTAGTCCAGTACCTCGGCGCAGTGGAACTGCGCACCGGTCGTCCCCCACCGCTCGGTCGTCCTTGCGACCATGACGGGAGACAGGTCCACGCCTGTAGCTTTCACGCCGCGCTGCGCCAAGTGGGCGAGCGCGCGCCCGGTGCCGCAGCCGATCTCCAGCACACTCTCCGGGTCGCCAAGGACTTCGGGGCCTGGGCCGTGGCCGGCGTACTGCGTCCAGTGGAATACCGGTTCGGCGTCCTCTTTGAAGGCGCTGCCGGCGTAGGCATCCCAGAGCTCGGTCTCGGCGGTGATGTCGTGTTGCGCAGGCATCTGTGTCCTCTGCTTGCGGGAAGGTGCTGTGCCCCGCCCCATGATGCCCGCGAGCATCGGAAGGGGCAGGGCACAGTGCCGTTCAGTGGCTGTCGGGGACCTTGTTGTCACACGGCGAGCAGTCCGTTCCGTCGATCGCCCACAGCTCCTCGTCGATGTCGAATCCGATCGAGGTGAGGAAGTCGGCGGTACGCAGGCACAGGCCGTCGCTGCGGCGCTCGATGAACGGGGCGTGGTGCTTGTACCGACCGCCGTTGTAAACGTCGCAAAGGGCGAACCAGACGGGCGTGTCGAGGATGAGTTGGTGGACGCCGATGTCGACGAGCTTGCCGACACCGAGGTGAACGTCCGGATGCTCGATGCAGGCGAGGGTGTACATGACGGCGTTGCCGAGGATCCGTTCGGCCATGTCGCGGACCATGGTGTGGTCGCGCAGCAGGAGGGCGATCTCGCGGTCCCAGAGGGTCATGCCGCTGTCGAGGATGTTGACGGTCAGGTGCGCGATGTCGGGCTGGACGGCGTTGAGGAGTTCCTTCGGGTCCCGAGTGCGTAACCCGATACCGGTGTCGATCTGGACGGCTGTGGTCATGGTGCTGTCCTCCTGTTCTGGGGGTGAGCGGGGCTTCTGGTCCGCCAGCCAGCTGCTGGAGACCCGCACGGCGCCCTGAAGGCGTGACGTCGTGCAGTCCGGACGATCGGCGACATCCACCGGCGCCTGGGCTCGCTGGGGGGCGCTCGCACAGCCGCGTCAGCGGGGGAGGGGTCGGGGCGGCGAGTGTGCCGGTTATGTGCGGCCTCCCGGGCCCGAGGCTGGCGAGCGTTGCTGGGCAGACGGCTGGTGGGCGGCCCAGTCCTCGCGGGCGGCGATGAGCGCGGGGCGCACCTTCTCGTCGAGCAGGTCGGCGTGGGCGTGGAGCTTCGCGGCGACCTCGGCGAGACCGCGCGGGTCCAGGCCGAGGATCCAGCGCCCCACGCAGACCTGGAGGTTGACGACCGGCACACGGAGGGCGGAGTCGGTGTCGTAGGGATTGCAGTCGATGCTGCCCTCGAAGACCGCGTCCTCCTCGACCCCTTCCCATACGTCTGGGGCGGTGAGGGGCAGCATTGGGCCTTCGAAGAAGTTCCGGTGGTTGATGGCGGCCAGCCGTTCCGGGAGCTGGCCCAGAGGTACGTCGGCCTCGGTCGGGTCGTCCTCGGCCCAGGCGGGGAGGTAGCCGTACGTCGCCGGTCCGCTGTCGGTGGTGATCGTCCACTTCCCCGGAGTGCTCCACGGAGGAGGCGTCCCGTCAGACGGCCCGAGTTCGAACCAGACGACCTTCCCCGCCGGGTCGGGGGCGCTTCCCCAAGCGGTTGCCAGGGACTCGACCAGGAGCAGGCCGCGTCCGCCCTCCGCCTCCGGCGAGCTGTGGCGTCGGTGCGGGCGGGCAGGACTCACATCGGTGATCTCGACCCGGACCCGCACGCCGGTCCAGCGCACGGCCACCGCGCAGGAGGAATCGGTGTGCCGGACGGCATTCGTGATCAGCTCGGTGGACAGCAACTCCAGGTCGCCCAAGGTGTCGTCCGGCAGCGGCACGTCCCAGCCCCGCACCAACGCGACGATCTTGCGCCGGGCTTCGGGCACCGCCTCGGATTCGGCTTCGACGCGGAATCCGTACGGGCTCGTGCGATGGCCGGTCATCATCCGCGGCCCTTCACGTGAAGTCGGTCGCGATGGCGCGAAAGTACGGTGCTGGGCATGGCGCTTGACCTTTCATGAGTGCGGCGGGAGGGGTTGGCGACGCACCGTTGCGTCACCTGGAGCAACGGAGCACCCTCAGTAGACGACTGCGTGTCGCACGCAAGAGACTCCAGCGCGTGACCCCAACTTGGAGTCAGCGGGCAAACCCGGGCCGTAGCCTCGGATCAGCCATACGGAAGAAGGTGCTCGTGACCGGAAGGGAGCGGGAGCCGCAGGAGATCGTCGCGGGACTCCTCGCCGATCAACGCCTGCTCGCGGCCTGCGCGGAGCGCGACATGGGCACGCTCTTCCGGCTGCTCAACCACCGCGGGATCAGCACTCGCCGCATCGCCGCGGCCGTCGACATCACCCAGGGACGGCTCTACGACTACATGAACGGCAAGAGCAGGGTCGAGAAGCTGGCCATCTTCGAGCAGATCGCTGACGCCTTCCACATCCCTGGCCACCTCCTCGGCCTGGCGAATCGCCCCTGGGAGCCGGCCGCGCAGCCACCGCCTCCCGCACTTGGCGATCCGCTGCCGGACGGCGACGACATGGCGGCGATGGACGCCTTCCGGACCGCAGACCGACAGGCCGGTGGCGGACGCCTCTACAACGCCGTCGTCCGGCACCTGCGTGACAACATCGGACCGCGGCTTGTCGACGCTGAAGGCACCCCGCACGTCTTCGCCATCGCCGCAGTACTCACCGAGATGGCGGGTTGGATGGCCCACGACTCAGGGCAGGACGGCGTGGCCGGACGCCACTTCACCCGCGCGCTTCCACTGGCTCGCGCCTCGGGTGACACCCCGCTCGCGGCCAGCATCGCGGCGAGCACTAGCCACCTTGCCCTGCAGACCGGCGACCCCGCTGCAGCCGTGCATTGGGCGCGGACAGGCCTCGACTTGGCGTTGGCCGGCCCCGTCGTCCCCACGCTGATTGCCCGCCTGCACACCATGTCCGCCCGAGCCCTGGCCGCAGCCAACCAACCCGATCCAGCTCTACGAGCCCTCGGCCGCGCCGAAGAAGCTCTCGAAGGGGCGGCCGATGCGGAACGCCCCTGGCTGAGTCCGTTCGACGCAGCGGCACTGGCCCTCGAATCCGCCCTCGTCCTGCGCGACCTCCAACGCCACGACCAGGCCCGCGCACGGGCCGAACACGCCATCCGCCTACGTGAGTCGAGCCGCACCCGATCTCTGGCCTTGAGCCGGATCACCCTGGTCGGCCTTCACCTGAGCTGTGATGAGCTGGACGCTGCCGTCACCGTCGGCCACGACGTCCTCGCAGCCGACCCCAACCTCGGCTCAATCCGCGTCCTCCGCCAACTCGACGACCTTCGCGCACTGCTCGCACCCCACCGCAGTCACCCACCAGTCCGCGCACTGCTGACGCGATTCGACGAGACGAGACGGGCGAGAATGCTCTTACTCGCCGACATCGTTCCCCCGTCCAGCAAAGGCGCCACCCTATGAGGCCCACCCCCGCCGACCCCGAAGCCTGGAACGCCTACCTAGCCGAGGGCAACGCCACCCAGGCCCGCAAACGCGTCTCCGCCGATGTCCTCCTCCGCGACGAGCAGGGCCGCGTTCTCCTGGTGAAGCCCACCTACAAGCCGGGCTGGGACCTCCCCGGCGGCATGGCCGAAGCGAACGAGGCCCCCGATGACGCGGCCCGCCGCGAACTCAAGGAGGAGTTGGGCCTCGACGTCACCTTGCACGGTCTGTTGGTCGTCGACTGGGTTCCCCCGCACGGCCCCTGGGATGACCAGCTCGCTTTCATCTTCGACGGGGGGATACTCAGCCGCGAGGAAGTAGGCTCCTTGCGTCCACATGACGACGAACTCGCTGAGACGCGGCTGGTTCTGCCAGAGCAGGCGGCGGCCATGCTTCGCCAACGTTTGGGAGATCGCTTCCGAGCGGCTCTAGCATGCTGCACTCATTCTGTGCCGAGATTTCTGCGTGGAGATGAAGTTGTCGAATAGAATTGCCATTCTGGGCGTCGAGGGTTGGATTAGTGTTACCAAAAGCGACGTTTCCCATTCTTCTTGAACACCTTTTTTGCTTCTTTGGTGAAAGCGGATATTGCCGCATCGTTGATGGTCAATGTGAGAGCGAGTTGTATCCGTACGGGCTGATTTTCGGGCTGCTCAAGGAGGGCGGGAACTCGTTCGATCTCTCTGGCTGCACGGTCGATGAAATCCCGGATGTCTTCTGCGGGCTGGCTTGCCACGAGAGCGGCCAGTGATGCAGCGGTTTTCATGCGCTCCGGGAAGACCGCCCCCCGAATATCGGCCGCCCAGTCGAGGAGATCTTCATAAGCGGATACGACGCGTTCGGCCATGTGGATAATTCTGCCGGGATCTCCGGGTTCGCCGAGTGCGCCGAAAGCATTCAACTGCGCCTCCTCGGTTAGCACGGACATTATTCCTCCCGCAATTCCAATCGCATCGTCCCAAATTCCTTTGAGTCGGGCCATTGCTGCATCCTCATCTAGGTAGACCCCAGTTCTGCGACCATGCCCGCTCTGGTAATCCAGCCATTTTGGCTCAATTTTTTTCCTACCTTGGACTAGTGCCCCGGCGAATAGCAGGTATTCCCAGGCTGGTGGGGCTTGTGCAATCAGAAGATCCTGCTCAGGGCGGCTCTCAGGGATCCTGTTGATTCTGACTTCCTTGGGATCCTCTGAGAGGGACGCAAGCATGTTTGTAATGCCAGATAGCTTATTCATGACGTCGTTCGCTAGGAGATTTGGGAACAATTCTCGTACGCTCGCAAACCTCTGGAGAACTTCGGAAAGGTAAGCTGGCCCACTCCAACTCACGTCGATTCCTGCTGCCTGTCCTGCGGCGAAAACCTGCGCTCCGATTTTCTCTGGAATCGGGTAGTTCGACAGAAAAGTCCAGTGAGCGATGTCCCAGTCTGCTGCCTGTTTTAGTGAAATTGCTTTCCGTAGATCCCCTATCATTTTTGATTGAATCTCACTGTCGAGGCTCTTGTTCTGGATCCGCTTGAAGCAATGCATGGCGTACATGCGCTTTTCGGATTTCAGATATCCATCGTTTCCGCGATCTGCCCGGTCGTCATCGATAGGCAAGAAGTCTGCTCCGTGCTCAGCCATCAGTACGGCATTGCAGAGCCGGGTGAAGTCCTGGGGCGTGGTGATCAGTTCGATTTGAGCTTGAAGGTTCACCTACTCAGGTTAGCGCCTTGACTATGAAGATCGTGGTGCATTTTCTGATACTCCCTTCGCTGTTCTTGGGTCCGGTGAATCCCATGTCTACGAGTCGTACCTGAGAGTTCTGCCCTGACTCCGCCTCAACGTCAGCAGGTTCTCTCGACGGCCGCTGGCGTTTGGGTGGGGCGCGCAGTTCGCGTGAGCGACGCGTGAGCGGACGTGCTGGCACTGGGCGGTGCGGCACGGACAGGGCGGCGACCCCTGTCCGCCTGACCAGTAACTTTCGGATGACGGCTCACCGTCCACCACCGCCAGGCACGTCCTGACCAGGACTTTTAATCCATTGGTTGTGGGTTCGAGTCCCACACGGCCTACGGGGTCCGACTCCTTCGGGGGTCGCTGACCTGCGGTTTCGGTGCCCCGGTCGCCTTCGGGCGGGCGGGGCACAGCCGTGAGGAAGGGGTCGAGACCAGGCGATCGCTCGGTGAACGGGTATTGCTGCAAGGAGGTACGCAGGAGCACCGCAGTGCCACGGGCAGTCGGGACCGTGAACTCGTCGTCGGCGCTTGAGCGAGTGATGTCCACGCGGTAGTCACCGGGCTGGTGATATTCGTCCGTGCACCAGTCGGGCTCAGAGATGGTGACGACTCCGTGGTCGCACGTGGGGATGGTGACCGTTTGCGGTGTGATGTTGCCTTCGTGCATGGCAGAAATCTCGCCGAACGGGCGTCACCTCGTCGTAGGTTGGCGCGAGATCAGCTGTCCGGGTCACTCCTCATTCAGGAGTTCGGCGGCCGCCTTGGGATCCATCAGGGTCGACCAGGCCTGTTCGGCTGGGAGGAGGGAGCGGCTGGGAAGGGCGTACTCGGGGTACCAGTCGGTGGGCTCACACCCCGGGACATGGCGCAGGACGACGGCGGTCAGGTCGTCGGGGACGGAGCCGGTGATACGTACCGCCACGTAGGTCTCATGGCCGTCCTCGGCGCGTACCAGGATGCCGAGACGGAACGTGGCGAAGTCCGCGGCGTGCTCGTGTCCGTCGTGCAGTGACCCACGGGTCAGATCACGGATCGCCGAAGCGAGCCGGCGCACGAGGCGGGTGCCGGCTTCGAGCTGGTAGCGATCACGATCGTCCTGGTCGGGCAGGAGATGGCCCACGTAGGTCTTGCCGGCCAGGGGCTGGCGGTGGTCGACGTTGTAGCGGGCTCGTGCTGCTTGTGCGTTGGTCTCCAGTGCAGAGTAGAAGTCGTCTGACGACCCGTCCTCGCGTTGTCCGGCGGCTATGAGCCAGGGCAGGTCCGGGTCTCTGTCGATCCAGACTGCTCCGCGCCATCTCTGGATCTTGACCTTGAAGAGGATCTCGTCATCGATGGCGCGGATCCGCTCGTGGCTGGTCTCGTCGTCGTTGAAGAGTTCCCGGGCCTTCGTGAGGAGAGGGTGGTCCACCTCGTCGAGCGGCTTCCGCGCCGAGGGCAGCGGAAGCTTCAGGTCGTCGCGGAGAGTGCGAAGGGTGGGGCGAGCGGGCTGCACGGTCAGTCGTCCTCGCCTACGCCGCCCAGTTCCCTTATCCGCTCAGGTGACAGTCCGGTCAGGAGCGAAACGCTCGACTCAACGGATCCGTCGAGCTTGCGCATCTTCTCCCTCATGCTGGCGCGGACCTCCTCACGGCGGAGCTCCAGATATGTCCGGACTGCTGCGGCGACCAAGTCCTTCTTGGTCATCCCGAGGAAGTGGGCACCATCGGCGATCAGCTCGTCCACAGCTGCATCCACTTTCAAGGGTGCGGTTGTGCGAGTTGCTCGACTTCGTGTTCCTGCTGCGATCTCCATGTGTCGCCTCCTGGTACCAGATGGTACTCCTATTCTTCGACCCTGCGTAGGTGCCTGGATCCGCCACTCCCCAGCGTGGTCATAGGTTGCGTGAGCGGCGATGTGGCGGCACTCATTGTTCCCCGGCGGATGTCGTAGCAAGCGGCATCCACCTGACCTGCGAGTTTCGGATGGGGGCCTACCGACCTGGGCTCCACCGTGTTCGCGGGGCCGCAGGGAGCAGGAGCTGGGGCCCTGCTGGGCCCGAGGGTCGGCGATCATGCCCCGCCGGGCGAGCTAGAACGATCCTGAAGTGCCTGCCGGCTGGTTTCAGCCGGGCCCCGGTGCGGCCGGCGGTGCGTCTCCGCCCACCGGTCCACAGCCTGCTTGAGGGCGGGTGCGGGGCCACCGCGGCTTCACGGTGCCGGGCACGCATCTGGGGGTGGTCGGTCGGGTGCCACCCCGGGCCGGGGTAGCACCGGAGCGGTACTCCAAGGAAAGGCTGCGAGACGCCCACGAGACGGACCGGTCTCGGCTTACGCCAGCGACCGGTCGGTGATGACGCTCACCCGCTCCTTGAATACCTTCGCCGCGTCGGGGGTGAGCGTCGCCAGCGCGACCATGCTGCTGAGCATTACGTCGCACAGCTCGTTCTGGACGTCCTCCCACGTGTGGCTCTGCCCCTTGCGGGGGTTGGCGGAGACGGCGCCCATCGCCGCCTGTGCCACCTCGCCGACCTCCTCCTGGACTTTGAGCAGACGCAACAGCCGCGCCTGTGCCGGCGTCGCGTTGTCCTTCTCGTCCAGCCACTGCACGAGCTGGTGGATCTTCGTCCAGATCTCGTCGTTCACGACGGTGGTGCTCCCTGCGTGCGTGCGGATTTCAGATCAGGGGCGACGCTACCGAGCCTCCCGGGCGCGTAGGCCGCTATCTGCTCAGCAATCACACCGGAGGGTGTGGTGCTTGTGTCGATAACGAGGACGGGCACGCCCATGCCGCGCAGGATCACCACCACCTCTGCGTACAGTGCCGACTCGCGTGCAGGGAAGTCCGGCGCCCGGTTGAAGCGGTGTGTGGCACCGCGGACCGCGATTCGGGCGGCGATGCTGTCGGGGTCCGCGTTGAGGATCACCGCGAGGTCCGGCATGCGTATGCCGGCGTTGAGGTCGAGCAGGTACTGCCGCGGGACGCCGTCGAGTGCCTGAACGACGAGCGTGGACGCAAGGTATCGGTCGCTCACCACGGTGATCCCGGACTCCAGGCGCGGGACCACCTCGTGGGCCAGGTGGTGATGCCGGTCGCCGACGACCAGACAGGCCAGCGCCGCCCCGCTGTAGTCGTCCGCGTTCTTGCGGATGAACTGGCCCAGCGTCGAACGGGAAGGTTCGGTCGTCGCGTGGGCCTGCTCCCCGCGGTTCACCAGTATCTGGACCAGGGCAGTGACAGTCGTGGACTTCCCGACGCCGCCAGGGCCGTCGACGGTGATGAAGCGTCCTGGGCGTCCGCTCGTCATGCGGTCACCGCCGAACCCGTGCTACGGGCGTGCTGCTCGCGGGCGATCTGCGCCAGAGCTCCGCGCAGTTGCGGCAGCGGGGTGTCGGCGAACTGGATGCCCACGCTGAACGCAAACTCGTCGCGTTGTCTCATCGCTTCGTCCGCGCCGTGATCTGTCAGGTCGACGTCGGCGTAGGCGGTCATGGCGGCCGGGTCGTAGCCATCCGCCAGGAGCTTGTCCCACACCGGCGACCCCGGATAGGGCCGGAACCCGAATGCAGACGCGCGGAATCCACCGGGCAGCCGGTCGGACAGATCCCACAGGCGCCGGATGTGCGTCAGCGTCGCGGCCAAGTCCTCCGCCCGCTCCGAGGGGTAGCCCAGGATGAAGTAGCCCTTCACGTTCACACCGCGCCGCATCAGCCGTTCGGCGACCCGCAGCGTCATGTCGGCGGTGATCCGCTTGTCCATCGCGGCCAGCACCCGGTCACTCCCGGACTCGATCCCGAGCGCCACCTCCCGCATTCCAGAGGCAGCAAGGGTGTCGAGCATCGCGTCGTCCTCGCGATCCAAGACGTTGATCCGGCCCGTCGCATCCCACACCCACCGCTCTCCGACCCTGTCCGCGGCGAACGCGTCCATCATCGGGTGGATGATGCGGCGCGCACCGAGGAAGAGGTCGTCGACGAACCGGAAGGCGCTCACGCCGTGGCCGTCGGCGAGTTGGTGCATCTCGGCGAGGATGTTGTCCGGCGTGCGGGTGCGGATCGTCAGGTCCGGGTTCTTGCTGACTGCCGCGCCGCAGAACCAGCAGTCGTAGGGGCAGCCGCGCGCCCCGACCATGTTCGCCTCGCGTCGGCCGTCGCTCGCCAGGTACGGGTCCTGCGGCAGGAACGCGCGGTCCAGGGACAGGCCGTCGATGTCCGGGCTCAGCCAATGCCGAATGCGGGCCGGGTCGTGCTCGGTGCCCTCGACGGTCGTGCCGAGGATCCGGTCGCGCCACATCACGCCCGGCAGCTCCGCGCGCCGCCCGACGTCGTCTAGGAGCGCCGCCACGCGGGTCTCACCTTCGCCGACGACCAGCGCGGCAAGGCGGCTCATGCGGGGGTCGGCGATAATGGTCTCCGGCGCGGCCTTGGCGTGGTGGCCACCGACCATCAGCCGTACGTCGTCGCCCAGGCCCGCCGCGATCCTCGCCGACAGCTCGTAGGTGGGCGCCAGGAGGTTCAATCCGGCCCAGCGCGGTGCGGCGTCGTTCGCCAGCCGGATCGTCTCCGCGATCCCCAGGCCGTGCGCCTCGGCGTCGAGAAGGCCGACGTTGTAGCCGGCCTGCGCAGCGTAGGTGGCGATGTACCCCATGCCGATGACCGGCAGGGTGTAGTCGGTCAGGCGCGGCCGTAGCGAGTAGTCCCGCAATGGGGCGTTGATCAGGAGCAGGTCGAGGGGCCGCCCCGGGGCAGCACCGGCGATCAGGTCAGGGACGTGGCGTAACGGGCGGTCGGGCATGGATCCCCCACGCGAGTGTGTAGGTGGTCAGGGCGTGAAGTTGCGGCCGGTCTGGCGCCCATCGGGACCAGGCGGCTTCGAACTCCCGCGGCGATTCGGGCAGCGGCGCCGATGGGGCGGCTTTGGCCGCCCAGGTGCGCACCGCCAGGTCGCCGTGCGGGTAGACGGAGTAGTCGCCGGTGAAGTCCGCGGCGGCGCAGGCAGCGGTCCACGGGCCGATGCCCGGTACCTCCTGGAGGGCCTTCACCATGTCGTCGGGGGCCAGTTGGCTCCAGTCCTCGCCGTGCTCCAGGTAGGCCGCCGCCGCAGCCGGCAGGGCCTTGCGGTGCAGCGCCGCACCGATCGCCGCGAACTGCTCTTCGGCCAGCTCCAGGACTTCGTACGGGCCGGGCACGGTGTGCATCCTTCCGGCCGGTGTGTCCCAGGAAGGGCCGTAGGTGGTGATCCACCGCTGGTAGAGGGCGCGGGCCTGCGGGGCACGGATGATCTTCCGCAGGAGACCGCTGGTGATCGCCTCCCACAGCGTTGGCGACGGCAGGCGATGCACCGTCCCCAGGGGGGCCAGGGCCGTTGTCAGGGGACCCGGGGCTCGGGGCGGCAGATTCACCGGCCATGTCTCGATCGCGGCAACGGTCTTGTCAGCGGCCGAGCCACCCAACTTCGTCGGCACCAGCTCGGTTCCGTCCCACACGACGAACCAGGCGTCAGGGCCGGCCGTGACCAGACGGCAGGTCGTACCGTCCGGACACACTGTCCACGCCGGATGGTCGGTCAACAAAGTGGTTGTGGTCATCGTGATGCCTTCCGTAACGCGTCCATGTAGAGCCCGCTGGGCGTACACGGCAGTCTGCTCGCTCCCCGCTGACGTGCGGGCGTGGACGGGGCTACTGCATCCGCACGGGGGCCGAGTGGCATCAGCCCATGTGGTGTGCTGCGGCCCAGTCGTCGCGGGCGGCGATGAGGGCGGGGCGGACTGTGTTGTCGAGTAGGTCGGCGTGTGCGCGGAGCTTAGTGGCGATGTGGGCGAGGCCTTGCGGGTCCAGGCCGAGGATCCAGCGTCCGACGCTGACCTGGAGGTTGACCACGGGAATGCGCAGGCGGGGGTCGGGGTCGTAGGGGTTGCAGTCGATGCTGCCCTCGAAGACCGAGTCCTCTTCGACGCCGTCCCACAGGTCTGGAGCAGTGAGGGGCAGCATCGGTCCTTCGAAGAAGTTCCGGTGGTTGACCTCTGCCAGTCTCTGCGGCAACTCCTCGACCGGTACGCCAGTCTCTGTGGGATCGTCCTCAGCCCAGGCCGGGAGATGTCCGGAGGTGACGGCACCGTCGGTGGTGGCGATCGCCCACGTCCCCGGCGTACTCCACGGCGGCGGCTGCTCCCGCCGTGCGGGCCGGATGCTGGAGGCGACCTCGAACCAGACCACCTTCCCGGCCGGATCGTAGAAGCTGCCCCAGTCCGCAGCGAGCGCGTCCACCAGCAGCAGTCCCCGCCCGTCCTCCGCATCCGGCGAACTGCGGCACGGCTGCGGACGGACGGGGCTGACGTCGGTGACCTCGACCCGCACGCGCACTCCGGTCCACCGCACCGCCACCGAGCAGGGCGCCTGGGTGTGGTGGATGGCGTTGGTGATGACCTCGGTGGAGAGCAGTTCCACCTCGGCGAACTGCTCCTCCGAGAGGGCGACGTTCCAGCCGCGGACCAGGGAGGTGATCGTGTGCCGGGCCTCCGGCACGGCGCCCTCCTCGGCCTCGACGCGAAATCCGTGGAGGAGGACCGGCGTCCCTGATGGGGTCATCGGGACACCTCGGGGCGGATAGCGCGACGGCTGAGCGGCCTCGCGGGACAGGAGGTGACGCTGGGCGTGACAGTGGGCGGCATCGGGTTGCTCCTCTCGGTGCGTACGGTGAGCAGCAACTGTCAGGCTGTGACGGCAAGGGCGACTTCCCCGGCGCGGGTATACCCATGGTGGGTAGGCTCTTCCGGGCCTGTGTCCCGCACACTCGGTTGAACTGGCAGGACGGGAAAGCGCGATGACCGGATACCGACCAGCGACCGCGTTGCCGCGCGCCATCGTCGAACGCGCGGACATGCAGGCCGCGATCACCGCCCACGACTTCGGAACGGTGTTCCGACTCGCGCGCGAGCTGGCGGGCATCAGCTACTCGAAGATCGCCGCCGAGTGCGGCATCAAGCCCGAACGGGTCGGCTCACTCGCCCGTGGCAGGGGAAGCGTGACCAGCTTCGAGAAGGTCACCTGTATCGCGGACGCCCTGCGTATCCCCGGCCACATGCTCGGACTCACTCCCCGCCCCTGGGAAAAGAGCGAGCCCCTTCCTGCACGTGACCGTACGAGCGAGGAGGACGAGAGTTCCGTGGAGCGCAGGCGATTTCTCCGGGCAGGAACCGGGGCCGGGCTGGCGGCAACCCTGCCCGAGCTGACCCGGCCCGCAACCAGCCGCCGCGTCGGCGCGGAACTGCCCGACCGGCTTCGTCGGCGTACTGCACGCCTGCGCCGCCTGGACCAGGTGCTCGGTGGAGGTGACACGTACCGGGTCTACCTGGGCGAGTACCAGGCGACCAAGGCCCTGCTGCGGGACTCGACGTACTCCGAGCAGACCCGGCACGACCTGCTGTCCGTACTGGCGGAGCAGGCACAACAGGCTGGTTGGGCCGCGTTCGACGGCGGCCGGGCTGCCGACGCACGCGGGCTCTACGAGGAGAGCCACAGCGCCGCCACCGAAGCCGGCGACACCGACCTCGCAGGAAACGCACTGGCCTTCCTCGCCTACCAAGCCGTCAGCGGCAACCAGAAAGCCGGGGTGGAGATCGCCACCCAGTCCTGCGCGACGATCGGCCCCGACGCACCCGCCGGAGTACGCGCCCTGCTGCACGAACGCCTCGCGTGGGCCTGCGCCGTGGCGGGCCTGGCCACCGAATGCGAACGTGCCCTCACCGCCGCTGAAACGGCCCTCGCCTCAGCGGGGGACGCGCCCCAGCCCGACTGGGTCTCCTGGGTCGACACCACCGAACTCCAGGTCATGACCGGCCGCTGCTGGACCGAACTACGCCGCCCGCTGCGAGCCGTCCCCATCCTGGAGACTGCCCTGGCCGCCTACGACGACATCAACGCCCGCGACAAAGCCCTCTACCTGTCATGGCTCGGCGACTCCTACCTGACCGCAGGCGAAGTCGAACAGGCCGCCACCACAGCAGACCGGGCACTCGACCTCGCCGAAGGCGTCGCCTCCGTCCGCCCCCGCGCCCGCCTGACCCCACTCATCACACGCCTCGACACCCACCGCGGGCTCCCTACGGTGGACGCGGTCCTGGAGAAGGCCGCAGCGGTCTGACGCCTACGCGTCCGGTTCCGTGCTGTCCGCGACCCAGCGCAGGTATGCCTCCGAGCCGGCCACGATCGGCACCGCGACGACCTCCGGCTTCTCCCACGGATGGTGCTCCAACAGATGCGCCTCCAACGCGGAATACCCCTCGGCGGTGGTCTTGAGCAGCAACTGCCACTCCTCACCGGTCCCGAACTCCCCGCGA
Organism: Streptomyces sp. NBC_00433; assembly: GCA_036015235.1. NCBI lineage: Bacteria > Bacillati > Actinomycetota > Actinomycetes > Kitasatosporales > Streptomycetaceae > Streptomyces > Streptomyces sp. NBC_00433. The sequence continues at coordinate 5,464,689 of CP107926.1, forward strand.
TGCCAGAAGACCGACACCACCGGCCCAACCACCTGAGCCCCCGCCGCAAGCCGCCCCCGCACCGCGGACTCAGCCAGCCGAACGGCCTGCTCCCTCGACTCAGTAGCAGTGGACACCTGCACGAACTCGGTCATGCGGCGAGCCTAGCCGGGGCATGCGAATTGGCCGACTACAGATGCAGCGCATGGCCGATTACGCACTGTCCGTGATGATCAACACTCAGTAGTGTCGCTCGTCATGAAGGCGTTTCGCGCGTACTGGGGGTACCTCGCCATCGCTGCCCTGATCGTCTCCTGGGGGCGCGGCGCAGCACCTGCTGTGATCGTTGCATTGTCGCTCGCCGTTTTCGTGTTCGCCGGATTTCAAGCCCCTGCTTTGTGCGGCGCCGTGAACCGTAACGGCACGTACTGCCGAGAGAACGCGTCGGGGCTTCTCATGGGCTGCCACAGGCGACATCACCGACTGCAGAAGCTGAGAATGATCGTTCTGCGCCACCGTGCGGGAACCGTCTCGCGCAGCCTCTTCCCATCGTCAAAGGAGAAGTTTGAGGCGGCTATCGCTGTTGGCGGCCTCCTGTCAGCCGTAGCAGCCGTGGTCGTGCCCGTGATTACTGGTTAGTGGCTGTGACGTCCGAACGTTGAACATGGCACCAGTGACCTCGCCAGGCCAGCAACCGCATCTGGCGTGCGTGAGCGATGCGTGAGCGGACGTGCTGGCACCGGGCGGTGCGGTGCGGACAGGGCGACAACTTCAGTCCGCCTGACCTGCGGGTTTCGGATGGCGGCCCGTCCTCCGGCGGACGGCCGGGGCGCGTCACCGGCCGGGCCGGTCCGTGGGGCACCGCCGCGGCCGCCGCACGGTGCCCGGCAAGAGGCGTACGTGGGGCCTGTCCGCCGCAGTTGGCGGGCAGGCCCCACGTCACGAGTGCCTCAGCGGGTCAGCTGCAGGCGGTTCCGTTGAGAGTGAAGGAGCTGGGCGAGGTGTCGTTTGACGCCCAGGTGCCCTGGAAGCCGAAGTCGATGGTGCCTCCTGGGGCGATGGTGGAGTTGTAGCTGACGTTGGTGGCCTTGACGGTGGTGCCGGACTGGGTGACGGTCGCGCTCCAGGCGTTGGTGATCTTCTGGTCGCCGGGGAAGGAGAAGCCGAGCGTCCAGCCGTTGACGGGTGTGGTGCCGGTGTTGCCGACGACGACGTCGGCGGTGAAGCCGCCCTGCCACTCGTTCTTGGTGTAGGTCACGTGGCAGATGCCGCCCGTGCCGCCGGTGGTGCCGCCGGTGGTGGTGCTGCCGGTGGTGCCGCCGGTGGTGGTGCTGCCGGTCGTGCCGCCGGTGGTGGTGCTGCCGGTCGTGCCGCCGGTGGTGGTGCTGCCGGTCGTGCCGCCGGTGGTGGTGCTGCCGGTCGTGCCGCCGGTGGTGGTGCCACCACCGGCGCTTAGGGCGGCGACGGCGGCGTTGTAGGCGGGCTTGGGCTGGTAGTTGCTGTCGTACATGGTGGCGGCGCCGTAGCCGGGGAAGGTGCCGGGGATCCAGGAGTGGCCGTCGTCCACGCCCCACTGGCTCACTCCCACGCAGCGCGAGACCGCCAGGCAGTCGTTGACCACGGTGCCGTAGTCGTTGGCCTGCTGCTGGAGGTTGGAGCTGTTGGTCGGCAGCTGGATGCGGTCGTCCAGTTCGGTGATGGCGACGTCGAGGCCGAGGTTGGCGAAGCGCTGCATGTTCGCCAGCATCGACGAGGGGACCTGGCCGGCGATGAAGTGCGCCTCCAGGCCGATGCCGCCCAGCGGCACACCTTGGGCGACCATGGTCTGCGCCAGGCTGTAGAGGGCGTTGCTCTTCGCGTTCTCGCCCTCGATGTTGTAGTCGTTGATGTACAGCTTGGCGTTCGGGTCCGCGTTGTGGGCGGTGCGGATCGCGTCGGCGAGGTAGCCGGAGCCCATCGCCTTGTAGAACACGTCCTGGCGCAGGCTCCCGTCCTCGTTGTAGGGCTCGTTGATGACGTCCCAGGCGTAGATCTTGCCCTTGTAGTGGTTGGCCTCGGTGGTGATGTGGGACTCCATCACGCCCTGGACCTGGTTCAGCGGCAGGCTGCTGACCCAGCTGGGCAGTTGGGAGTGCCAGACCAGGTTGTGGCCGCGTACGCGGGCGTTGTGCGCCTGTGCCCAGTTGACGATCTGGTCGCCGGGGCCGAAGTTGTACGAGCCGTTGGACCGCTCGGTGGTGTCCCACTTCATCTCGTTGCCGGGGGTCACCATGTCGAACTGCGTGTTGGCGATGGCCATCTCGCCGCTGATGTTCAGGTCGCCGTCGGTCAGCGCGGTGCCGAAGTACTTGCCCTTGCCCTCGGCCAGCGACCGCAGCGGTGAAGCGGCTTGGGCGGGTGTGGCCGACAAGACGGCCAGGGCCGTCGCGGTGGCCACGGCCAATGTGGCGGTGAGCGCGCCCAAGCGGCGACGTGGTGTTCGGAGCGTACGTATGCCCGATGTCATCGAGGACCTCCATGTCTTCGTTGAGGATCGTGCTTCGGGCACGGGTCCGCGCCCACAGGCAGGCACGGCGGTGCCGGAAGCGGTGTCACACGGTGCCAATAGCGGTCGCACGGCGGCTTCCGCCGTCGGTGCGGGCCGGCTGGGTCCGCTGGGTCCGCTGCGGCCACGGCCACGGCCGCGTCGCCTTGCGCCGACTCGGCGGACGAAGCCGGACGAGGCGGGCGGCACTGGGGGCAGGTTTCGCGTGGCGGTCCTCCGGGGTCGCCGCACGACCGCCACCTTCCCCCGCGGATGTGGCCCTCGGGTCAGCGGTACCGGGTCGGCAGGGCGCCTAGTCCCGGCTTCTTCGTCGGTCTGCGTCCGCTGGGCAGCGTGCCGTCGCACACGGCGGTGGGGCCGCCGGACCGTCCGTCGCCGCCCTTGCGGGCGGGTTGCGACGTCCCGTTGTCCGTCGGCCTCGCGGGCCGGCGCCCGCGGTGTGGCGAGCTCCCGGGCGAAAAAAATGAAGGATGCATCGTTCTGTTCCTCGAAACTGTGGGGGGACCAAGGTGACAGAGAGTGCGTGGCCAACCGAGGCTGACCGTCGGCTGGGAGGTACTGCGGTACGGGGTGTGGGGTACCCCTTCGGTGGACTCTGGCCGCGAATCACGACCCAGCGACATGGGATGAATGTATAGACGGAACCGGGGTGCAGTCCATACCGGTGGACACCGGCGTGGGCTCAGGAGACCGGCGCGGCCGACGCCGCACCCGACTGTGAGGCACACGGTCGTGTCGACGCCCACCCGCACCAACCTGCGCTGTCCAACCGCACCACAGCTCCGGCCGGGGCTTCCGTGATCCGGTCGCCGAGCGGCGACTACTACCGGGCAGGTGGGTTCGGCCCGACCCGTGACGCCGGCCTGTCCACGGTCGACGCCCACGGAAAGGTGTGATCACCTGCGGTCTGGAGTCCGGCCGCTGCCACTGGCACCACTGACCCGCTCACCAGGCGAACACGCCTTCACGATCACCCGGAGGCCGAAAACAGTCCCGGCTTTCGGACAGCAGCCGCGTCGTCTCGCTTTCAGCAGCTCGGAGGACCGATCGTGCGTGAGCGATGCGTGAGGCTTGGCCGCCCCCTGATGCGGCGGCTCGGCCGCAGGGCGCCGTGGACCTCACGCCGTTCAGCCAGCCGTCCCCGCAGCTGATCCAGCGGTGGTTCCGGTGCCGTGGAAGCGGCGCAGGTCAGCCGGACGCGGCGGACAGGATCACGTCCACGAGCCGGTCCGCCGCGTCCGGGCGTCCGTGTGCCCTGGCCCGTTCCGCCATCGCCGTCCGCCTCGCTGGGTCGGTCAGGAGCGGGTCTGCCGCGCCGCGCAAAGTGTCGGCCGTGACCTCGCCGAGCAGGGCGACGGCGGCGCCGGACTCCGCCAAGTGGCTCGCGTTGTGGGCCTGTTCATTTCCGGCCGAAGAAGCCAGCGGGATGAAGACCGCGGGCTTGCCCAGGGCGGTCAGCTCGGCGAGCGTACCGGCGCCGCTGCGGGAGATCACCACGTCGGCGAGCGCCAGGACGTCGGGCAGTTCAGGGCCGACGAATCCCGCCAGGTAGTACCGAGCCGCCAACTCAGGTTGCAGGGCGGCCGCTTGCCGACGCAGGCCGTCGACGTTGGCAGGCCCGCACTGATGGATCACGTTCGCGCGCTCCAGCAGCCACGGCAGCGCATCCCGGACAACGTCGTTGATCTGCTGCGAGCCCTGGGCGCCACCCGTGACGTACACGGTCGGAAGACGCCGATCGAAGCCGTCCAAGCCCAGGGCTTCCACTGCTTTGTCCGCGTGACCGGCCAGCACCTCGGGACGGATCGGATTCCCGGTGACCACCGCGATTCCGCGCACGGAATCCGGCAGGAGCGGTAGCGACGACTCCGATGAGACCGCGATACGCGTCGCCGAGCCGGCGAGCTTGCGGTTGGCGAGCCCCAGGCGCACGGTCTGCTCGTGCAACACCAGCGGACGGCGGCACATGCGGGCGGCCAGGCCCGCGGGGACGGCGACGTAACCGCCCGTGGCGAGAACGACGTCCGGCCGGAAGTCTGCGACGACCTTTCTGGCCTGCGCGACTCCGAGCGGTACCCGCGCCATGTCGCGTACGTTCGCCGGCGACACCATCTTCAGCGGATTGCTGGAACGGCGGATCTTGCCCGTGGCGACGGTGGTGAACGCGATGCCCTCGGCGGGAGCGACCCGCGCCTCCAAGCCGTCGTCGGTGCCGATCCACAGTACGTCGAGCGTTCCGCCGTCGGCGGCGAGTCGGGACTGCAGTGTCCGGATCGCGGTCAGGGCCGGATAGGTGTGGCCGCCGGTGCCTCCTCCCGTGACGATCAGCCGGAAGGTGCGGGGGAGAGGAGAAGCACTGTTCACCTGGCGCACCCTAGCGGCTCTTCGGCGGCGGGACCGGCCGCGCATCCCGTGCAGCCCAGGCACCCGACGCTGCCGGCTGCGCCGCGGAACGCCGCAGCCGGGCCCGGCCCCACGCAGCCCTAAACGGCAGGCTCCTGAACGGGATTCAAGGGCTCCGCGGGGTCCGGATCACCGGCCGGGGCGGCGGCCCGCAGCGCCGCTTCGACCTGGCGGTTGCTGGTCATGGTCGCCGTGACGGCGGTCATGGTGAGGAGGAGGCCGGCGGCGGCGTAGAGCGGGGTGCGTATGTCGTACGTGGTGGCCAGCCAGCCGCCGAGGAAGGCGCCGAACGGGGCGGCGCACATGGCGAGCATGCGGGAGGTGGAGGCGACCCTGCCCATCAGGTCGACGGGGACGATCGCCTGTCGGAGGGAGGGGCCGAGCACCATCGTGGCGCCCATGCCCGCCCCGCAGACGGCGAGCGCCAGGCCGGCCGCGTAGGGGTTCGGGGCGGCGGCGAGGCCCAGGATCGCGAGCCCCTCGACGGCGGCCGTGCAGGTCAGCGCGGTGCCGGTGCCGAGTCGCCGGCCGAGGAAGGAGGCGATGCCCGCGCCGAGCAGGCCGCCGGTGGCCTCCGCCGTGAGGAGCAGGCCGAAGCCGGAGGTGCCGATGCCGAGACGGTCGTGCGCGAAGAGGGCGAGTACGGTCTCCACGGCGAGGAAGGCGATGTTCCCGACCGCCGGACGCAGTGCGAGCCCGAGCAGCAGCCGGTCCCGGAAGACGTACGAGGCCCCGGCGCGCGCCTGCCGCAGCAGCGACTCGCGGGCCTGGGGTACGGGCCGGGGCGTGGCGGGCAGTGACCGTACGAGCAGTGCGGAGAGCGCGAACGACACCGCGTCGGCGAGCAGCGGGACCGCCCGCCCGAGCGCGAGCAGGGCACTTCCCGCAGGCGGTCCCGCGAAGCCGGACGCGGCGGTCTGGGCGCCGCGCAGACGGGAGTTGGCGCGCTCAAGGAGCGCGGGGTCGCGGCCCAGCAGATTCGGCAGATACGCGGTGGCGGCCGTGTCGAAGAAGAGTCCGCCGAGGCCGAGCAGGAAGGCGACGATCGCGAGCAGCGGGACGCTCAGCACGTCGAGCGCGGCGGCCGCCGCCGGTATCGCGAGCAGCACCGCACGCGCCCCGTCCATGACCCACATCGTGCGCCGACGGTCCCAGCGGTCCACCAGCGCACCGCCGAGCACTCCGAAGAGCAGCCACGGCACGGTCCCGGCAGCCGTGACGACGGCGAGTGCCATCGGATCCCGTGTCAGCGTCAACGCCAGCAGCGGCAGCGCGCCGTGCGTCACCCCGTCACCGAGCGAGGACACCGTCTGCGCGGTCCACAGCCGTCCGAACCCGGTCGGCAACTTCCCTGTGTACGAGGTCACTTGGCGTCTCCTTCGGCCTGCTCACGCGATGTCGGGTGGAAGAGTGCGAAGACGAGGGACGCGTCCGGCAGCGACGGGTCGGACAACTCCCGGTATTCGTCCGCGAGCGCCTCCAGCCGCGCCCCCAGCTCCGCGAACTGCTCCCCGGTGAGCCGCAGATGCGCCATCCGTACGTGCCGCTCGCCGTCCACCGGTGCCGCCTCAAGGTCCGCCACCGCGTGCCGCATCAGCACATCCGGCTCCCCCGCCCCCCGATCCGGCAGCGCGATGGCCTGCGCGGCCATGGCGTAGTAGCGCTCGGTGACCCCCCGGACCTTCCGCGTCCGCACGACCTTGACCAGGCCGACCCGCTCCAGCAGCCGCACGTGGTAGCTGGAGCTCCCCTTCGCGACGCCGACCCGCTCGGCGATCTGTGTGATCGTCGCCGGCTCGAAGCGGAGCACGGCCATGATCCGGTGGCGCGTGAGATTGGAGACGGCGCGTAGCTGCTCGTCAGTGGTGACGTGGAAGGTCTCGGGGAGATCGTCGGTTGGCATGCCCACAATGGTCAACACTTCTTGACCATTCGTCAAGGGGGTTCTTCAGGTTCGCTGATCGGCTGTCCGGTTCCACTGGGCGCGGGCCGGCCTCGACCTGGCCGAGGGCTTACCTGGACGCGCTCGAACCCGACCGCGAGCACCTGCTGTTCGGTCCGCTCGTCAGCCACGTGGGGAGGCTGGTTCGCGTGCCGGGGTCGGCTGCTCCGCTGCCCTGCGCCTGCCATCGCCGGGAGCGTCCGCGGGCGCTCGATGTGGTCGTCGCGTCGCTATGGTTTGTACCGGCGGGCCGGGAATGGGTTGATGAGGGGATGTTCGAGGCGCATGCAAGCTTCGTCGCTGAGCAAGGGTGGGAATGCGGCTCTTGAGCCGCGAGCTGTCGCGTTACAGGTAGCGGCGAGGGGGACGCGGCTGGACGTCTCGGCGCTTCTGCTCGGTCCGCACGGCAAGGTCCGGAGCGATGACGATCTGGTCTTCTACAATCACCGGTCGCAGAGCGGCGTGAGTCTCACGGGCGATGCCGTCACCGCTGATCTGCCGCGCATACCTGAGGACGTCGGCACGGTGGTGGTCGTTGCCAGCGTGGATCCGTCCCACCCGGGGGCGGTGTTCACCACCGCGCCGGTCCTTACCGTCGATCAGGAGAACGGCACCCGACTGACCTTCGCCCCGCCGGACTTCGCCGCGGGGGAGACCGTCGTCGTGCTCGCCGAGGTCTATCGGCGCGCGGGCGGCTGGAAGGTGCGGGCTGTGGGGCAGGGTTATGCCTCGGGATTGGCCGGTCTGGCGACCGACTACGGCGTCGTCGTGGACCCGGAGCCGTCGGGAGCCCTGCCGCAGCTGCCCAACCCCGGGACTCCCCCGGGCACTTCGAACGGTGGCCCGCCCCGCCTGTCCGAAGTCGAGGCGCAGGCCCCGGCTCTGCTGGCCGCCACACGCCAGGCGGGTCTGGTGCTGGCCCGCTCCGGAGCAGCCGCCCGGCGCGCGGCGGTGTATCTCATCCTCGACCACGACTGGGCCATGAAGGAGCTGTACGAGTCTTTCGCCGTACAGGCGTTCGCCGAGCGCGTCCTGGCCCTGGCGGTGAACCTCGACGACGACGGCACGGTGCCGGTGATCTTCTCCAGCGGGAACGAGCCTTTCATGGAGGAGATCCGACTCGACAACTACCGTGGCCGGATCGGGCAGTTGCACACGCAGGTCGACTGGGGTTGGGGCAACGTCGGTGCGGCCATGCGTGCCGCGGTCAACCATTACCAGGATTCCGGCGCCGGCGACCCCGCCTTCGTCATCGTCCAGGTCGGAGACGAGCCCTGGGACAAGTCGGAGTTCCGCGCCCTGCTCCAGAACACGGCCGGCCTGGGGGTGTTCTGGCTGTTCGTGGGCTTCGGGCGCGGAAAGCTCGCCTTCTTCAAGAACCTCCACGCCTCGACAGCCGCCAGCTTCACCAACGTCTCCTTCTACGAGGCCAGCAAGAATCCCGGGGCGGTTCCGGACGAGGTGTTCTACGCCGGTCTGGTGGACGCGTTCGGGACGTGGATGAGCCGGTAGGGGCGAATGGAACCTCCCCCGTGCGAGCGACTCACGGGGAGGGTGCCGTGGGGCGGGCCGGATGTGGGCGGCTGCCGGGCAGCGGAACGGGCCCGCGTGGTGAGGGGCGGCGGGCTCGTTCCTGGGTCTGCCGGGGTGGGTCAGGTCAGTGCATCCACAGCAGGTAGTAGCCGTTCGTGCCGTATTCGCAGATGTAGACCGGACCGTGCGCCGGGGCGTAGGCCTGCGCCTGGGTGACGCAGCTCGCGTAGGTGGGGAAGTAGCCCATGAACATGAAGCCGCTGCCCGGCGGCGGGGAGGCCTGGGCGGCTGCGGTGGAGACGCCCAGTCCGAGGATCACGGTGGCGGCGACGGCGGCCGCGCGGGCGAGGACCTTCTCGCGCATGTGGATCACAACTCCTTTCCGTGGCAGGCGGAAGCGCCTGCCGTGTGGCCAGGGGTGTGGTGCAGGGGGACGCGCGCGCAGCCCCAAGCTTGCCCGGGGCCGCCCGTTGCTTCAATAGGTCCAGACCAATTGGTGAGGGTGGGGTCAGTGGGGTGCTGAACAGATGTCCTCAAGGTCGAGGACGATGGCGCATCTGCGCCTGATCGCCCTCGCTCGCGCTCAACCACCGTCTCGACGGCTACCGTTCAGGTGAACGACGGTCTGACGCCACGTCATCGGGCCACGGCTGCGTGGCCCCTCCGACATCAGGGGGAAACGTGAGGAAGAGGGTGGGGGCCGCGGTCATCGCGGTGCTTTCGGCCGGGGGGCTGCTTCTGGGGAACGGGGCCGCGCAGGCCACCTCGTTGGACATCCCCTGGACCTACACGGCGGACCACGACCAGGGTGGGATGGCGAGGTTCGCGAGCCTGGGCGACGACCTCTGGGTCTGCGACAGAGTGTCGGGGGACAGCTACGGCGCCGGCGCGACGCTCTACGAGGCCTCAGGCGAGGTCCTTGAGACGGTCTACGACGGCGTCCCCGACGGTCTCTGCGTCTCGTCCAACAAGAACCTCGACGAACAGCTCGGGGTGTTTCTCGTCGTGTGCCTGTTCAGGGAGAAAGTCGCCTACGAGTGCCAGAGGTCGCACCCCGGCTGGTCCTGATCTCTCCCGCCCGCCGAGGGCGGGAGAGCGAGCGGTCGGTCGGCCATGTGCCGTGCCTGGTAGCCGCGGTACGGCGTGAAGGACGCTTCACGCCGTACCGGGTGGAAAAGAAGCGTCCCGGCCTGTCCCGGCGTCCGGCCGGTACGCCGAGATGCCGACACGCAGGTGGGCTGCCCGCCGCGTAGAACCCCGTATCGGCCCCGCGGCGGGTCGCCGCCGTAGGAACCGAGGGGATGCCGCCGCGGAGTGCCCGAGATCCAGGTCGGCGACGGAGACAATGTGCTGGGCCGCTGCACCACAGTCCGGCCGGAGCCGGGCCGCCGGGATTCGAACCCGGGTCTTCTTTTTTGCAGAAAGAAGTATCCGTTGCCTGCGCACCGGGCACCCCGGCGGCGTGCCGCGAGCGTAGCGCACGCCGGGCACGGGCAGCCGTGAATAAGGCAGGGGCGAGCAAAGGGCCAAAGGGCCCCGCCCCGGGGGCAAAGGCCCCCGGTCCCCGGGGCCTCAGCCCTCCGGCGGGCTCGGCGGGGCTTCGGGGACGGACTCCCGCAGCACCGCGAGCAGTTCGAGCAGCAGCGCCCGCTGCGAAGCGCTGAGGCTGCGGGTCGCGGTGGCCAGCGCGGTGCGGTCGATCTCCTCGGCCTTGGTGTGGGTCGTGCGGCCGAGGTCGGTGAGGGCGAGGAGGTAGGCGCGGCGGTCCGTGGGGTGGCGGACCCGCTCGACCAGGCCCTCGCGCTCCAGGGCGTCCACGAGGGAGGTGACCGTGCGGGGGGCGACGTTCAGCGCCTCGCCGAGGTCCCGCATGCGCAGCGGTTCGCCCTGGGCGGTGGCGAGCGCCCTGAGCAGGCGCAGGCGCGGTACGGACAGGCCCTGGCCGCGCAGTTGGGCGTCGACGTACGTGCGCAGGCGCACCGTCGTCCTGAAGAGGTCGTCGACCAGTACGTCGCTGCTCCGGGTCTGCACCACTGGGTCCCGCCACACTCCTTCTGCGCTCGGCAATTCCGTGCGCGACGTCTTTCCATCTTTATGCGCCGACTCATAGTGAGTAGACTCAGCATATCCTCCCGCCCTGTGGGCGCGGAGGACGGTCGCCGTTGCCCGCGACGCACGCACTACCCGCCGCAGACCGCCCCGGGCGCCCGCCCCCGGGGGGAGGAGGACCATGTCCGGCCACCGCTTGGACCAGCGCCTGGTCGTACCCGTCATGTTCGTCGCCACGTTCTTCCTCGTGGTGATGGACGGTGCCATCACCACCGTGGCACTGCCGTCCATCGCCCACCAGTTCGGCGTGTCGGCGGCCGGGAGCGACAGCGTGGTCGTCGTCTATCCGGTGTGCGTGGGCATCAGCATCCCGCTGTCGGGCTGGCTCGGCGACCGTTTCGGCGGAAAGCCCGTGCTGCTCGCCGCGATGGGCCTGTTCACCGCCTCCTCCGCGCTGTGCGGAATGGCCGGCAGCCTCGGCCAACTCGTCGTCTGCCGGGGACTGCAGGGCCTGGCCGGCGGCCTGCTCACCCCGGTCGCCGCCGCCATGCTCTTCCGCACCTTCACCCCCGCCGAGCGGGTGCGGGCCTCCCGGATCATGACCATCCCGCAGCAGATGGCGCCGGCGGTGGCGCCCATGCTCGGCGGTGTCCTGATCGACGGCCTGTCCTGGCGCTGGGTCTTCTACGTCAACCTGCCCTTCGGTGTCGCCGCCCTGCTCTTCGGCCTGCTCTTCCTCGACAACTCGCGGCACGGGCAGCCCGGCCGCCTCGACATACCCGGCCTGGTGATGTCCGGCGGGGCGATATCGCTGCTGATGTACGGCGTCTGCGAGGGCGCCAGGCAGGGGTGGTCCTCGCCGCTGATCGCCGGCAGCCTGGCGGCGGGCGCCGCGCTGGTGGCGGCGACCATCGTCTTCGAACTCCGCACCGCCGCACCGATCCTGCGGCTGCGCCTGTTCAAGGACGCGCTCTTCCGGGACACGAAGGTGGTCGGCCTGATCGGCGTGGTGCCGTTCATGGGCGCCATGTACGCGGCGCCGCTCTTCATCCAGGAGGCGCAGGGCGGCAGCGCCCTCCACTCCGGCAGCAGCACCTTCACCGAGGCGATCGGCGTCCTGCTCACCGTCCAGGTGGTGGCCAGGTTCTACGACCGGGTGGGCCCGCGGCTGATCATCGCGTCCGGGATCTTCTGCGTCGCCGTCGTGCTCGCGGTGATGACCACGGTGGACGCGGGCACCGGGGCGTGGGCCTTCCGGCTCTACATGTTCCTGCTGGGCCTGGGCATGGGCGCGGTCTTCATGCCCCTGACCGTCGTGTCGTTCAGCACCATCCCGAAGGAGGACATGGGGCAGGCGTCCACTCTCAACAGTGTGACCAGCCAGTTCTCCATGGCGATGGCCCCTGCGCTGGTCGCGACCCTGCTGATCGCCAACACTCCGGCGACCACCCAGACCGCCCCGCCGGCCGCCTACCGGACCGTCTACCTGGTCCTCGCGGTCATGGCCTTCGTCGGGTCCCTGTTCACCCTCACGCTCCCCGACACCCGCCCCAATCGCCCCGACCGCCCCACCCGGCCGGGTACTCCGGCCACCGTGCGGAGGCGCCGCAAGCGGGCCGGCGTTGGTCCAGACTATTGACAGGTCCAGACCAATACGTTGGAGTGTTGCCCCGACCCCACTCAACCCCCATAAGGAGTGGTCACGTTGTCGAGACAGCGTCTCATCGCGTTCCTGGCCGCGCTCGCGGCCGTCGTCGGCCTGGTGGTCCTCGTGCCCCTGGCGTCGCCGGCCTCGGCGGCGACCTGCGCCGCCGCGTGGAATTCGTCCTCCGTCTACACCGGCGGCATGACCGCCTCCTACAACAGCCACAACTGGTCGGCGAAGTGGTGGACCCAGGGCGAGACACCGGGCGCCGCCGACGTGTGGGCCGACCAGGGTACGTGCGGCGGCGGTTCGGGCGGCACCGGCGGCACGACCGGCGGCTCCGGCGGGTGCAGCTACCCGGCATGGGTCGCGGGCCGCTCCTACGTGACCGGCAACATCGTGCAGTACAGCAACGGCCTCGACTACATCGCCACGCACGACAACCCGGGCTACGACCCGACGATCAGCACCTGGTACTGGAGCCCGTACACCTGCTCCGGGTCCGGCGGCACCACCGGCGGCACGACCCAGCCGCCGAGCGGCGGATTCGTGGTCAGCGAATCGCAGTTCAACCAGATGTTCCCGGGCCGGAATTCCTTCTACACCTACGGCGGCCTGACCGCGGCGCTCAGCGCCTACCCGGGCTTCGCCAACACCGGCAGCGACACGGTGAAGAAGCAGGAGGCCGCGGCCTTCCTCGCCAACGTCAGCCACGAGACCGGCGGCCTCGTCTACATCGTGGAGCAGAACACCTCCAACTACCCGCACTACTGCGACGCGAGCCAGCCCTACGGCTGCCCCGCCGGCCAGTCGGCCTACTACGGCCGCGGGCCCATCCAGCTCAGCTGGAACTTCAACTACAAGGCGGCCGGCGACTCGTTGGGCATCGACCTGCTGCACAACCCCAACCTCGTGCAGACCGACTCGGCGATCGCCTGGAAGACCGGCCTGTGGTACTGGAACACCCAGTCGGGACCCGGCACGATGACCCCGCACAACGCCATGGTCAACGGCGCCGGCTTCGGTGAGACCATCCGCAGCATCAACGGCAGCATCGAGTGCAACGGCGGCAACCCCGCGGAAGTGCAGGACCGCGTCAACGCCTACCAGCGCTTCGTGTCCGTCCTGGGAGTGCCCGCGGGCAACAACCTCTCCTGCTGACACCTCGCACCGAGCGACCCCGCCCCCGGCGCACCACCCGGGAGCGGGGTCCTTCCGTGCGGGTCCTTCCGTGCGGGGGCTTTCCGTGCGGGGCGCTCAGCGCGGAGTGCGGATCATGAAGACGTCGACCGGGTCGTCGGCCGTCATGACGAAGCCGTGGCGCTCGTAGAGGCGGCGGGCGGCACTGCCCTGGAGGACGTTCAGGGCCACGGGCACGCGCTGCGCGTCGGTACGGGCCAGCAGCGTACGCAGCACCGCCGAGCCGAGGCCGCGGCCCTGGTGGCGCGGGTCGAGGTAGAAGTGCTCCAGCCACAGGCCGCCCTCGCCCGCACCTTCACCGGGACGGGGGGCGCACTCAGCGGGACGGAGGGCGACGCAGCCGGCGAAGGCGCCGCCGACCGTGATGATCGACGTGTCCCGCGCCCGGAAGGCGTCCCGCAGGCGCTGCCGCACGCGGTGCTCGTCGTAGCGCCCGAGGCGCTCCAGGTCCGGGCGCATCACGACGGCGCGCAGCTCCACGATCGGCTCGACGTCGGCCGCCGTGGCGGAGCGCAGCGCCCAGCCCGCGCCGGGCCCGGGATCGGTGGCGCTGGCGAGGTCGGTCGTCCGGCTTTCCATGCGGCGGATTGTCTCATTCCGGCTCGCACGGGTGTGCGGGCGGGCGGGGCTGCGCGGCCGGGCGCGGCTGGAATACGGCCTGGTCAGCGGTTGCTGTGCGCCGGGCCCACCTGGAGGTTCTGGATGCCGGAGGCGACGCACTCCTGCTTGTTCCACGGGATGTTCGTGGACTCCGTCTGGTTCGGCGGGTAGATGCGGAGGGTGGGGACGGTGGCAAGGCCGCACTGGGCCGCGTCGTAGCCGCCCTGGCCGTTGACGGTCCGCAGGTCGACGTACGCGTGGGCGTTGGGGATCAGCGTGACGACGGGCTTGGCGGCGGGGGTCCTGGCGGCCGCCTTGCCGAGCTGCGCGTTGTGGGCCTTCACGAAGGAGACGCCCGGGTAGCCGTGCAGGGTGCAGGGGGCGCTGCCGGTGTTCTGGAAGGCCAGCGTGTAGAGCGCGCTGCCGGCGGCGCCGCCCATGCTCTGGACGCTGATCTTCAGATCGCCGGTGGCGCAAGCGGGCTGCGTGCCGCCGCCGCCGGACCCGCCCGTCGTGGCGGGACGCTCGGTCACCGGGGGCGTGGCGCCGGTCGTCGGCGCGGCTGTGTCCGTCGCGGACGGGGGCTCGGCGGCGGTCGAGGTCGTCGCGGACGGGGCGGCGGACGTGGACGCGACGGGCGCGGCGCCCGAGTCGTCGGACGGCCCGCAGGCCGCCAGCGCCAGACCGGCGGTGGCGAGCAGCAGCGCCGGTATGGTGCGGCCGATGTTCCTGGTGCCCATGGTGTGCCTCTTTCCTGTCAGCTGGCAGTGCCGGCGGTGAAGCCCCGGTGCCGTAGGCGATCCTGCCCCCGGCAGAGGCCCCTGAGGCTGCGCGTTACCGCTCAGGGACAGAACATCCGACCTGTGCGTACATTCGTTTCCCGCCGTATCCCGCCCGCCGGGGACCGATGACTTCCGCGCCCCGCGGCGGTCCACCCTCCAGCAGCACCCGTACGCGTACCCGTATCCGCACCCGCAGGAGACCGAGATGACCCGGCCGACGAGCACCAGCGCCACCACCACCCCCGCCGCCGCCCAGCGCGGGCCCGCGAGCTACTTCCCCTCCATCGAGAAGAAGTACGGCCGCCCGATCGCGGAGTGGCAGGACCTGATCCGCGCCTCGCCGCTCACCCGGCACACAGAGCAGGTCGGCTGGCTCAAGTCCGAGTACGGCCTCGGCCACGGGCACGCCAACGCGCTGGTCGCGTACACCCGCGCGCAGGACGCGGCGTCCTGACCCGTCCGCCCCGCATCCCGCCGCGCACCCGGGAGGGCTTGCTTCGAGGACACTCCAACGCCCTAGCGTGGCAAGCACGGCGGTGAACGACGGTCGCCGAGACTGAACCTCCGCGCGGGTGCCCGCCGGGTGCCGGAAAGGCCTGAACCACATCATGAGCAATGCCATCGACAAGATCAGCAAGGTCGAACTGGGCGCCCACGGCCCCCTGGTCGGCGTCCAGGGCTTCGGCGCCATGGGCATCAGCTTCGCCTACGGCCGGACGGACGACGAGGCCGCCCGCGACACCCTCGCGGCCGCCGTCGAGGCCGGCGTCACCCTCGTCGACACCGCCGACATGTACGGCATCGGCGCGAACGAGGAATTCCTCGCACCCTTCCTGGCCGCGCACCGCGACGAGATCACGCTCGCCACGAAGTTCGCCATCGAGCTGCGAGCCGGCGACCCGGGCTACCGGGCCATCCGCAACGATCCGCCGTACATCCGACAGGCCGTCGAGGCGAGCCTGCGCCGCCTGAAGGTCGACGTCATCGACCTCTACTACATGCACCGCCGCGACCCCGCCGTCCCGCTCGCCGAGTCCGTCGGGACCATGGCCGAACTCGTACGCGAGGGCAAGGTCAAGCACCTCGGCCTGAGCGAGGTCACCGGCGCCGAGCTGCGCGAGGCCTACGCCGTCCACCCGATCACCGCCCTCCAGTCGGAGTGGTCGGTCTTCAGCCGGGACGTCGAGCGCAGCGCGGTCGGCGCGGCCGCCGAGCTGGGCGTCGCCTTCGTCCCGTACTCGCCGCTCGGCAGGGGCTTCCTGACCGGCGCCTTCAAGGACGCCGCCACGGAGCTGTCCAGCGGCGACTTCCGCCAGTCGCAGCCGCGCTTCACCGGCGACAACGCGAAGGCGAACGCCGCGCTCCTCGAACCGCTGCAGAAGATCGCGGCCGCCCACGGCGCCACCACGGCGCAGATCGCGCTGGCCTGGGTCCAGCAGCAGTCCCAGGTGCACGGCCTGACCGTGGTCCCGATCCCCGGAACGCGCAAGCGCGGCCGCCTCCTTGAGAACGCCGCCGCCACCCGGATCACGCTGACCGCCGACGAACTGGCCCTGCTAGAGCCGATCGCCGGCCAGGTGGCCGGCGACCGTTACTCGGACATGTCCCAGACCTCGGCCGCGCGCGAGGGTTAGGGTCTGTCGCTGCTGCCGGGGTCAGCGGCAGCGGGTGCTGTCGACCGCGATTCCGGTCGCGGCCGCCGGGTCGGTGGAGGCGGTCACGCCGAGGTAGGGCCGGTCCGGATTGTCGTTGTAGGTGAAATTCGACGTGAAGACGTAACTGGTCGACCCCTTGGGGAAGGTGGCGGTCTGCGGCTTCATGGTCGTCGCGCCCCCGGCGCCGTCCGTGGCGTTCCGCCACCACGTGAGCCGGAGCGTGCCGGCCGCCGTGCCGTCGTACTCCACCCGTACGACCGCCGTCGCCGTGCGGCTGTGCGGCGAGCAGGTGAGCGTCGTGAAGATCCCCGAGACATGCGGCCCGGCCACCGGCGGGGTCTTCGTGGGCGTGGCGGAGGCGGACCTGCTCGGGGTGGGGGTGTCCCTCGGCTTGGGCTTGACGGGCGCGTGCGAGGCGGAGGGGCTGGCGGCCGGAGGAGTGGTCGTCGCCGGTGTGCTCGTCGGAGAGGGCGCGGCCGTGGTGGGTACGGGGGCGGGCGCCGCGGCCGAGGTGGACGGCACGGTGGCCGTCGGCGAGGCGGACACGGTGGCGGTGGCGGCGGCGTCGTCGCTGTTGCCGGTCGCCACCGCGGTGACCGTGACCGCGCCCGCGACGATCACCGCTGCCGCGGCGATGGCGAGGATCTTGGCCCGCCGCCCGAACCGCCGCTTCTCGGTGGGCGGTTGGTTCATCGGTACGGCGGCGGCGGGCGCGGGCGGCGGAGGCGGCGGCGGGGGCGCCAGCAACGCGCCGACGAGAGCGCCGAGTTCGTGGCGCCCGCGCGCCTCCCAGTCCTCGCCGTGGGCCGCGACGGCGAAGGCCTCCACCTCGGCCGCGAAGTCGGCTGCGGCCAGCGGCGGTTCGGCCGCGGCCGACCCCCGGTCGAGCAGCGGCCGCACATCCGCCTGTGACGCCGCGCACGCGGCGAAGGTCGCCGTGGCCGCCTGGACGTCGGTGGCCTCCGTCGCCGGCTCGGCCACACCGAGGTCGGCGAGCTTGACGTCGCCCTGGGCGGTGACCAGCACGTTCGACCGCTGGTAGGCCTTACGGTCCAGCCCGGCCGCCTGGGCGGCAGCCAGCCCGAGCAGCGAGGCCTTCAGCACGACGAACCCCGCTTCGGGCCCCGCCGGTATGCCGCCCTCGGTGACCAGCGCGTCCAGGGCGACACCGTCGACGGCTTCCCGGACGATCGCGGCGTTCTGGCCGTCCTCGACATACGCGTACAGCCGCGCCACATAGGGCGATTCGAGCGAGCCCAGCTCGCCGGCCGCCCGCCGGAAGGCCGGCGCGAAGCCCTGCTCTTCCGCTACCGCGGCGGAGACGTAGGTGATCGCGACCGCCGTCCCGCTGCTTTCGTGCCGCGCCCGCACCACCGCGTTCCCGGCCGCGTCCGCCCCGGCCTCGGCCTCGTGGGCGTATCCAGGGACACGCCAGGGCCCGCTCGCGGCGGGAGGGGTGGGCTTTGCCGCGGGCTTCGCGGCGGGTGCCGCGGCCTTCGCTGCCTTCGCCGGAGCCGCCTTCCTGGCGGGAGCCGCCCGCTTGGCCGGCGCGGCCTTCTTGGCCGGCGCCGCCTTCTTCCCCGGTGCGGCGGACTGGGCGGCCTTCCCGGCGGGAGCCTTCCCGCCGGCCGCGCCTGCGGCGGTGCCCGCCGCCTTGCTCGTCCGCGCACCGGTGCGCTTGGCCGCGCTCGGGGTGGCGGGACCGTCCGTTCCGGCGGCTGCGGCGGGGGTTGCGCCGGTGGCGGGTGCCGGGTTCGTGTTCGGGGTGGCGGGCGCAGCCGTTGCGGCGGTTGTGGCCGCCTTCTTGGCCGGGGCCTTACCGGCGGCAGGGGTCGCGCCCGTAGCGGGTGCCGCGTCTGCGGTCGGGGTGGCGTCCGTGGCCGGTCCGGCGGCTGCGGCGGGAGTCGCGCCTGCCTTCTTGCCTGGGGCCGTACCGGCGGCGGGAGCTCCGCCCGTGGTGGGTGCTGCCTCCGTGGTCGAGGTGGCGTCCGCAGGCGTATCCGTGGGGACGGCCGGAGCCGCGGCGGGCTTCGTGGCCGCCGGCGGCGTGGTGTTCGTGCGCTTGGTCGCGCTCGCCGCCTTCGACGGGGACGCCTTGCGGGGCTTCGTCGTGGGGGCGGGGCGGGACGGCGGCTGCTGGGGCGGGGCCGCGGGTGGGAGGGGCTGCTTCGCGGCGGGCTTGCGGGGCGCCGGCTGGGCGTCGGCGGCCGGCGGGCGGTCGCCCTGGGCGGCGGGGGAAGCCGCCTGCGCCCGGCGCGGCCGGGCGGCGTTGGCCTTGCCCGCCCCGGCCGTCGGCTTCGCTCCGGGCGGCTGGGCCGCCGGAGGCTGGTTCTCGTTCGCGCCGGGTATGCCGCCCGTGCCGTCGTGGTCGTGGTCCACCTGATCCCGTCCCTCGCGCTGCCCCTTGTGGCGGAGCCGCTGTTCGCGGCCCCGCGACGCCCGGTTCCGTATTCGGGTTCCACCGGCAGCCGAGCGGATCTGCCGGGGCTCGCGGCGACCGTTGCCCTTTCCTCCACGAGAGGGCCGCGCGTCGAAGACGCGTGCGCCCAGGGGCCGGAGAGGTGGTGCCGTGAGGATCACGAGGGTACTGCCGACCGCCGGAATGCGGGCGTCCGGGGCGGCGTCCGAGCGCACTCCGGGCCCGACCGCCCGGCGGGAGGGGCCCGGGAGCTGCGCCGCTCGCCTCGCGCAGGGCGACGCGCCAGCCTGTCGAGGCGGCCCGACGCGTTGTCCAGCCGTCTCGAACGGGGGCACTGGCGTGGGGGTTACGGCCCGCGTGGCGCGCGCCTGCGTGAAGGCCGGTCAGCAGCCCAGGCACGCGGGCCCGCCCTGGAATGCGGGCGTCCCGGCGTGCTCGGGGCCGCCCGCCTGGCGGGAGGGGCCCGGGAGGTGCCGCTCGCCCCGCGCGGGGCAAGGCGCCTGTCGGAGGAGGGAGCCCGGGAGCCGTGCCTCTCGTCCCCCGCATGGCAGTGAGCCCGCCCGCCCGGGGCGGCCAGGACCCGACGTCCAGCCGTCCGCACCCCCGTGAGCGGCACGGCGCCCGCCTGCGTGAAGGCAGGCCGCCGGCAGGCCCCGGCGCGCGGGATCGACCTTCCGTGGCGGCACGGGTGCGCGGTGTTAGCGTGGCAGGCGCGGCATCGCAGGTGGGTCCGGACGGAGCGACGGAGTTCGACATGACGCATTACCAGGTCATCGCGCATCACCAGATCGCGTCGGACCAGGATCTGGACGAGGTGCTCGCGTTCTATCCGCGGCTTGCCGAGGCGTCCCGGCAGGAGCCGGGCAATGTGTCCTTCCGGGTCTACCGGCAGTTGGACGACGAGCGTGCCGTCGTCGTCATGGAGCGGTACACCTCGCGGGCGGCCTTCGGCGAGCACCAGCGGACCGCGCACTTCGAGGAGATCCTGCTCGGGCAGATCGCGCCGCGGCTGAGCGACCGGACCCGCGAGGCCTACGACGTGCCGCCCGCCGAGTGATCGGCCCCGTGCCGGGGCGGGGCCTCGGCACGGGGCGGGCGGCGGACAGGGATCAGTGGTGGGCAGGGATCAGTGGTGCTCGGCCGGGAGCAGGACGCAGAGCAGGGAGCAGGCCACGGCCGATGACGGGTCGGTGGTCGTGGGGTGGGTGCCGTGGGGGGAGTTGGCGGCGACGAAGCTCGCCGACGCCGTGTTCTTCACCGGGAGCGCCAGCAGGAACGAGTTGCAGTAGACCTGGCGGCTCGCGCCTGAGGCCAGCGTGAAGGTGCCCGCCGCGTGTGAGCAGGACGGTGTGGTCGGGTCGGCGACGGTGACGTCGGCGGCGTCGACCGGGCCCGCGTCGGTGACCGTGATGCGCCAGTAGGCCGTGCCGAGGAGCTGGAGCAGGCCGACGGGGCTGGACTTGACCCAGGGGCCCGCGCCGCCGGGGCCGCAGGCGTGCGAGGAGGTGCCGGCGCAGATCTCCTTGTTGACGGAGACGTGCGGCTGGCACGCGGCGCCGGGCTGCACGGGCACGCTCACGGTGTTGGAGGTCAGGGCGCCGGTGGCGTCGCTGCCGGTGGCGGTGTCGGCGACCTGGCTGGTGGCGCAGTCCGCGGTGACGACGGTGCGCAGGCAGAGCTGCGGGTCGTCGCCCTGGAAGCGCACGGTCAGCGCGGGGTGTCCGCCGGCGCCGAAGTCACTGGTGTCGGTGAGGCTGAACTGCACGGTGACGGTGATCGAGGGATGGTCGGCGGCCGGGATGCCGGACAGGTCGACGGTGCCGGACGGCGAGAGCGCCGGGGTCGCGACGACGGCGCCGTCGGGGTCGGTGACCGAGACGGTCGTGGCGGCCGGGTCGGTGTGGGCGAGGTCGAGGCCGGTCAACTGGGCCTCGGTGTAGGCGGCGGCGTGCCCGGTGCCGCCGTCGCAGTAGAAGTCGGCGGGTGTGAGGGTGACGGAGGCGCCGGTGTGCAGGCAGGGCGAGCCGCCGGTGGCGGGGTCCATCGAGAAGAGGACGCCCGCGTCGCCGAGGCCGATCAGGCAGCGGGTCGTGGCGTCGTACGCGTATCCGTAGTCGCGTGTGGCACCGGAGTTGACCGCGGGGTGCCCGGCGACGGCCGGGAAGCCGGCGCAGGGCTGGGCGTGCGTCCAGCTGTAGCAGACGGTGTCGCCGGCCAGCGGCCCGCCCCACACGGCGAAGTAACTGCGGTTGTCGCCGCCCGCGTCGACGACCTCGGGGTTGAAGACGAGCACCCCGGCGGGCAGCGCGTCCAGGCCGGTCGGCGGTGCGGCCAGCGGGCCGCCGTCCAGCGCGTAGCAACTGGTCGACGGCGAGGCGCCGGTGGTGTCCGCCGTGCAGACGCCGGCCGGGTGGCCCGCGGTGTCGTAGGCGACGAAGGCGTTGTACGTGTACGCGTTCGCGTCGGGTCCCGCCGGGTGGGGGGTCGTCCAGCCCGCGCAGGTCGCGCCGGTGGCCGGGTCGAAGCAGCCGAGTGCCGGGCGGCCGGGGGCGGTCGATCCGCCGGCCATCGGGGCCGAGGAGGCGTAGATCCGGCCGTCGGCGACGGTGAGGGAGCCCTGGTAGAGGGCGGAGGTGTTGCCGGGCAGGTCGTGGTTGGGCGGCACGATCGCGGCGAACGGCTGCCCCGCGCAAGGGGTTCGGCTCGCGATGTCCAGGCACAGCACCCGGCCGGTGCTGGCGACGCCGTAGAGCCTGCCGCCCTGGGCGACGAGTCCGGCGAGCCCGTTGGCGCTGCTCGGGGAGCCGGAGGCGGCGGCGAGCGGGAAGAAGCCGCAGTTGGCGCGGGCGCCGAGGTCCAGGCAGCCGGCGCCGACCGAGCCGTTCGCCACGGCCGGGTAGTAGACGACGCCGGGCCGCCCCGGGTCCATGGCGTACTGCGGGGTGAGGGTGGTGAAGACGTTTCCCGTGTCGCCCGAACCCAGCGGCCCCGGCGTGGTGTTGAGCGGGCGCGGCCACGGGCCGCCGGGGCAGGGCTGGCCGGAGGACAGGTCGTTGCAGACCACCAGGCGGGCGGCGGGGCCGCTGTGGTGGTAGATGTTCCACGCCTCGACGTCACCGGACGGCGCCCGGAAGAGGATCGGTGTGAAGCCGTCGCCGCCGGTGGTGCGGGCCGCGGCCTGCACGGGCGGCAGCAGGTCGCCGCTCACGTCGGTGCCGGCGCCGGTCGCCGCGGGATCGGTGCCCCGCACGACGGTGGTCGCGGCGCCCTGGTCGGTGCCGGTGAAGGTGGTGCCGTCGGTGGACCATTCGGGAGTCCAGCCGGGCGGCACGTGCAGCGAACCGGGGACGTAGGTCTGCCCGGCGCCCGCGGCGCTGATCGGGTCGGTGATGGTCGTGGCGGCCGGCGCTCCGGTGGTCGCGTTGTTGTGGTAGCTCACGGCCCAGTTGAGGGTGTCGGAATGCTGGGCCTGCGCCGTGCCGGGGGTGGTGACGTTCTGCACGGTCTTGACCAGCGCGCCGGAACCGCCGCCGCCCGGGGGGTGGTTGGCGGGGGACGCGCTGCCCTGGATGTGCGGGCCCTGGGCCATGACCGGGGAGAGCGAGCCGGCCGCCGTCGCGAGCAGCGCCGCGAATATGGCGACCGCCGCCCGGCCGGCTAAGCGGCGCGGTCTGCGGGTCGGGGGGTGCTGCGTGGAGCGGGAGAGCAGGAGTCGGAGCATGGATGTCCCCACCTTCGTCTCGGTGCGCGCGGGCGCCGTCCCGGGGGCCCCGCGCCGCGGAACAAGGTAGGTGGGAAAAGGGCCGCCGGTCACTCGAACGGGCGAAAGGGAAGGGTGGTTGAAAGCAATAATTCATATGCTTTCGATAAGGCGCGGAAAGGTGCGGTTTCCGCGGCGTCTTTCCGACCGTGAATGCTCGTGGAGGGGAATGGTGAGCCGGGGCGCGCGACCCGCGCGCATTGGCTCAAGTATGCGCTTCCTTTTCATGTTTGGGGATGCTGATGAGAGGTCGGGGCCGGCGCGGGTCATGGTCCGTGACGAGCGGGATGGATGTGACTCAGAGAGTAAGGAGTGACGGGTGGGGTGGCAGGTGTGTCACGGCACCCCTGCGCCGGGCAGTCCGGCGGTCGGTCGCGGGGCCCGCGGGGCTCGGCCGACTCCTGGCGGCCCCTGCACTGTCCATCAACTGGGCTTTTCCGTAACGCAATTGGAACGGCACCACACGCCTCTGGCATAGTCGGCGACTATGGACACCGACTCCTTCTGGACCCTCCTCGGGGACTCCCGGCGGCATGGATTCGGTGGTGACAAGCGTGATGCCTGGCTGCGCCACGCGCTCGCCAGGCTGCCCGCCGACGAGATCGTGTGCTTTCAGGCCAGGCTCGACCAGATGACGGATGAAGCCTTCACCTGGAATCTGTGGGGCGCCGCCGACCGGATCTTCGGCGGCTGGTGTTCCGACGAGGCCTTCCGCGCCTTTCTGCACTGGGCGATGGGACTCGGCCGGGCCGTCTTCGAGGCGGTGGTGAACGACCCCGACGTCCTCGCCTACGCGCCCGAGGTCCTGCGGCTGGCCGGCCGCCCCAGGGCCGGCTGGCCGGCCGAGGACCGGCCGGGCTGGCCGACCCTCGACACGCTCGGCCTGGAGGCGTACGAGCTGGCGACCGGCCCGTCGGACGACTTCGGCGACGCCTTCTACGCCGCCGTACGCGCCACCCGGCGCGACGCCGCCGACGCCCCCGGGCAGGCCGGGGCCCCCTCGCTCGTGCCGGTCGGCGGCCGCGACCCGTCGGGGCGCCGCTGGACCGCCAGCGACGAGGAGGAGGCGGCCCGGCGGCTGCCCCGGCTCAGCGTCATGTTCCCGCTGGACGGGCCCGCCGGGGGCGGCCAGGGCCCTGCGGGCCTCACACCCCGTTGACCAGCCGGATGTAGCGCACCCAGTCCCAGTTCGGGCCCGGGTCGGTGTGGTCGGTGCCGGGCACCTGGGAATGGCCGATGATGTGGTTGCGGTCCTTCGGGATGCCGTACTTGTCGCAGATCTCCGCTGTCAGCGCCGCGGAGGCGTGGTAGAGCGCGGTGGTGAAGTAGGACGGCTGGTCCACCCACCCCTCGTGCTCGATCCCGATACTGCGGGTGTTGTAGTCCCAGTTGCCCGCGTGCCAGGCGATGTCGCGCTCCCTGACGCACTGGTCGATGGCGCCGTCGGCGGACCGGACGACGTAGTGCGCCGCGGCGGCGTGGGCCGGGTTCTGGAAGAGCGAGATGGTGTCGGCGAAGGTCTCCTGGGTGACGTGGATGACCACCAGCTGGACCGGGTAGCTGGACGGGCGGCTGGAGGCGGTGTAATTCCCGGTGCTGGCCGGGGCCCAGGTGGCTGACGGGTAGTCGACGGCGGCCGCGCGCGGGACGGCGGGGTCGGCGGCGGCACGGGCGGCGCCGGCGGGCCAGAGCTCGGCGGCCAGGCCCGCGGTGGCGGCGGCACCGAGGCCGAGGCTGCCGCGCAGCAGTGAACGGCGGCTGGGCGCGGCGGATGTGGGGCGTTCCATCGAAGGCTCCCTGAGGCGTCATGGGGGGCGGGTGCATGACAAGAACGTCGGGCCCGCCCATCGTGCGGCCCGCGCCCACGGCATGCCAAGCGGTTCGCGCATTGGCACAGGTCCAGACCACTGGTGCCGCTGTGCCGGCCTCGCGGATATCGCCGCCCGCGCCGCGCCGGGTCGGCGCCGCGCCGGGGCGAGCCGGCGCCGCGTCGCCCCGGGCCCGCGCGCTCCGGCGCGCCCCCGTGCGCCTCCGCCTACGCCCTTTCTCGCGGTCGCCCGCGCCCCGCTGCGCCCCGCCGTCGCCGCCTGACCGTCGGTAGCCACGCCGCCCTCCCCGATAACAACTGATGCACACTCACGTCACCGCCCGGCCACGTCGCATGTCCGGTTCATATGCCCTACGCATATCATGTCCGATTGGTTCCCATCCCCAACTCTCCCGTTCGGCTTGGAAAACCTCTCCGGCTCTATTAACGTTCGATAACGCAGCGCGGTCGTCACCGCCGCCGACAGGCGGCACCGTGCGCTTGCCGAATCCCGTCCGCGGGAACCGGGGACCCGCCCTTCCGCTACCGCGGAAGGGGTCCAATGGGGTGAATCGGGCAGCCGTCAGGCCCGTAGGAGACCTTCCTGCTCCGAACCCGTCAGCTAACCCGGTAGGCGAGAAGGAAGGAAAGGAGTGCGCCCCCGTGGCGTCCAACCAGCCTGCCTACGCTCCTTCCCGGGTCGCAGCACCGACCGGGGAGTGGCCCTTCGGGGAGCGGGACGAGCACCTGCCGCCCGCCGACCCCTCCGACGGCCCCGCCGCCTCCCCCTCCCCGTACGGCGTCCTTGACGCGTACGAACCCGGCTCCGATGCCGCGGGCCCGCGCAGCCAGCCGCGCCTTCCCAAGCAGCGCGCCGGCCTCCCGGCCCGCGGCGCCGCGGTCGGTACCGCGGTGCTCGGCATCGCGGCGATGGCGGCGGTCGGCACCGGGGGAGTGGCCGCCGCGGCCGAGGCGCCGCCCGTCGCGCCCCCGATATCGCTGCCCGACGCGCCCGGCTTCCCCGACGCCTTCCCGGCGCCCGCCGTCCCGGCCGCCCAGCCCGAAGTCGCCGTCGGCACACCGTCGTACGACCCCTCAGCCGTCGCCTACGCGACCGCCGCGGCCAAGGGGGCCGACGAGCCCGCGGAGGCCGCCGAGCAGGCCCCTGCCGACCCCGGCGAGGCCCTCCGCACCCGCATCATCGACCAGGTCACCCGGCAGCGCGAAGCCGTGGCGCGGGCGGAGCGCGAGGCGGCGGAGAAAGCCGCCGCCGAGCAGGCGGCCAAGGAGGCCGCGGCCCGCAAGGTGCGCGAGCAGGCCGCCGCCGCGAAGGCGGAGTCCGAGGCGCAGGCCAAGGCCGCCGCCGAGGCGGAAGCGAAGGCCGAGGCCGAGCGGATGGCCCGGCTCGCGGCCTCCTATGTCAAGCCGCTGGCGTCCTACACCCTCACCACCGCCTTCGGCGAGACCGGCAACATGTGGGCGACCCACACCGGCCAGGACTTCGCCGCCCCCACCGGCACCCCGGTCCACGCCGTGCACAGCGGCACGGTCACCTCGGCCGGCTGGGCGGGCTCGTACGGCTACCGGGTCGTCCTGCGCCTCGATGACGGAACCGAGCTGTGGTATTGCCACCTGTCGACGATGGTCGCCACATCCGGCCAGGTCGTCACGGGCGACACGATCGGCCGCGTCGGCGCGACCGGCAATGTGCCCGAGCCGCATCTGCACCTCGAAGTACGCCCCGGAGGGGGCGCGCCCGTCGACCCGGTGCCATGGCTGTACGGTCATGACGCCGCGGTCTGAGGCCCCCCGCCTTCCGCCGAAGAACCAGCAGTAGCCCCCAGGGCCCACGGCCCGCCGCCCCAAGAACAGCCGGCGGCCCCGGCGTACACCCCCCCCGACGCCGGGGCCGTCGGCATGTCGGCCCGACGCGGCCGCCCGCCGCCCGCCTTGCTCAGTCCCCGCTCGCGGCCGCACCGTCCGCTTCCCGCCGGTGGGCGAAGCCGGCCGCGAGGCCCACCAGGGCCACCAGGTCGGGGCTTTCGGTCTCGCCGTCCAGCGCGCGGTATTCGACCGCGGCCAGGATCGCCATCCGCTCGGTCAGCCCCCAGCGCGGGTGGGGGTCTTCGGCGATCAGCTCGGCGGCCAGCACCGGCAGCGGGCGGCCCGCCTTGTGCCCGCGGTGGACGGCGGCGCGCAGGTCGAGCAGGTAGTCGGCGTAGCGGCGGACCTCATCGGGTGCCATGACCGGGCCGTGCCCCGGCACCACCACCCGCGGGCCGCACTCCAGGATGCGCAGGCACGCGCGGTGCACCGCCTCCAACGGCCCTGCCCAGTGCACCGGGTGGTCCTCGTTGAAGACCACGTCGCCGGCGCAGACCACGCCTTCCTCGGGCAGGTGGACGATCAGGTCGCCGGCGGTGTGCGCGGGCCCCACCTCGATCAGCCGCACCGCCACCCCGTCGACGTCCATCTCCAGCTCGCCGCTGAAGGTGCGGGTGGGGTGGACCGCGCTCACCCCGCCGAAGTCCCCGTAGCGCCCGAAGTGCCGCCGCATGTAAGCCCCGAGGGCGGACTCCGGGTCGCTCGTGGCGATCAGGGCGGCCAGCTCGGCGGGCGCGGGCTCGGCGCACAGGTGCTTGCCGTTGGCGTCGGTGGCGACGATCTCGGCGTCGGGGAAGAGGCCGTTGCCGTACGAGTGGTCGCCGTTGCCGTGGGTGTTGACGACCGTGCGGACGTCGGGTCCGGCGCCGTCCGCGGCGCCGAGGCCGGCGATCAGCTCCTGGAGCCGCCGGGTCATGTCCGCGGTGTAGGGCGTGTCGACGAGGAGTGCGGCGCCAGAGCCGCCCTTCCGCCCGGTCACGACGACGCAGTTGGCCAGGCCCCAGGTCGCGTGGCCGTCCGGGAGCCATGCGTGGACGTTCGGTGTCAGCGCCCGCAGCGCGTGCGGCAAAGGGTTGTTCATGGTGCCTCATTGTGCTGGCCAACAGGGCATTTCGCGGTATGCGTGTGTGCGCAGGGCGGCTCCGGCCTCCCCCCGGGCTCCGCCTGGGGGCGTCCCCGTATCGCCTCGCTCGGATCGACGGGCCCGGTCGCGGGCGCCGACAGCGCGGGTGCGTGCTGCGGCTGCTCGCCCTGGTCGAAGAGTACGAACATCAGCCGGCCGCCCGGCACCCCGAAGGGCCCCGCCGTGCACAAGGTCGCCCACCCCGGGCCCCGTTCGGTGTGCAGCAGCGGCAGCGAGCTCTCCGCCCGCGGCCCGATGTACTCCGCCGTCGGGGTGTGCAGATACCGGGCGACCACCGGGTCGAGCCCGGCGTCCGCCTGGAGCTGCGCCAGCGTCCTGTTGTGCGGGTTGGCGACCACCGCGGCACGTAACTGCGGTACGAGCAGCGGCAGCCAGCTCTGCTCCCAGTCCCCGAGGGTGACCCGGGCCTCCGGGTCGAGCAGCATCCAGCGCATCAGGTTGCGCGGCACCTCGCGCCGCCGGAAGATCCCGGCGAAGGCCGAGTTGTAGGCGACCATGCCCCAGGCGGCGTCGTTCACGTACGCCATCTCGCGCGAGCCGCGCAGCACCCGCTGCCACGGGCTCGGCACCGCCTGACCCAGCTGCGGATCGAGGCGGTAGGCCGGCGGCACGCCGGTCGCGTAGAGGACCAGCGCCTCCCACTCGTGGTCCGACAGGTGCAGGATGCGGGCGATGGGTTCGAGCAGCTCGGTCTCGATGGCCGCGAGCCGGCCTCGCTCGACGTAGCCGTACTTGTGCTCGGGCCAGCCCAGCAGCCGCGTCATGTGCTCGTGCGTCAGCCCGGCGACCTTGCGGCCCCGCGGGTCGCCGCGCGGCGCGAGGCCGAACTCCCCCGGGTCGACGCGCGCACGGGCGCGGGCGAGCAGGGTCTGCAGCGCCTCGCGGTCCCGCATGCCGCTCACGGCTCCCTTCCGGCCCGCACGCCCCCCGTGCGCGTGCGGGCCGCACGCCTCACAGGTCCCGCGGGTCGACCTCGCGGGCGAGTTTGTACCCGGCTTCGAAACGGCTGCCGGCATCCAGCCGTTCCATCAGCGCGGTCATCACCGACTGCACGTCCGGTGTGGTGATACCCAGCTTCCTGGCGATCCTGTCATCGCTGTAGCCATTGGTCATCAACCGGATCACCGCCTTCTCCCGCGTGTCGAGTTGGGCGTGGTGCGGCCCCGCCGACGTGAGCGACAGCGGGGTGGCCCGCTGCCAGTACGACTCGTAGATCGCCGCGAACGACGCGGCCAGCAGCGGCCCCCTGACCCGCACCAGCGGCGCCCCGCCGACGGCCGACTCGGCGGTCAGGCAGGCCGTCTGCCGGTCGAAGACCAGCAGGTCGTGCGGCACATGGTCCAGGACCCGCACGCTCACCCCGGCGTCCGACACCCGCCGCAGGTGCGCGGCGTGCAGCGGGACCGCGAGCAACGCCCGCGGATAGACGGCCCGTACGCGCACCCCGCGCCGCGCCATGCCCGCGTCCAGCGCCAGCGCCACCTCAAGCCCCGCCGCGCCCGTCCACTCCCCGCCCTGCCGCAGCGCGTCGGCCGACTCCCGGGCCCCGTCGCTCAGTTCGCGCAGCACCCGCTCGTGCTCCTGCGGCAGCGGGTACTGCTCCACCACCACTCCGGCCGCCGCACCCGACTCCGCCTCGAACGCCGCACCGGGCACCCGGCAGAACCACCCCGCGCCCGGCATCCTCCCGGCCCCCGCATCTGGCTGCACTTGCCCCGGCCCTCCTCGCTCGCCTCGGCGTCCACCACCCGACCGACCACCCGCCGCCGGGCGCGTACGAGCCCCGTGCGCGTGCTGTCGACCCGTCAGATACAGAGTGTTACAGGGGCGTCACGCGTTTTCCAGGTCGAATCCGTCGAGGAAATCAACCACCTCAAAGTGCCGGATCACGGACACCTCGCAGGTCGCCCACACGCCCCCGACGAGGCGTAACGGCCGTCGGCATATGCGTCTTTCGCGCGCAGACCCTAGAGGTGCTTGCCCCGCGGCCGGGCATACCCGGCGTAGGGGTGCTGCTGCGGCCAGTACGCGTACGGGGGGCGGGGGACCGGGAAGGGCGGGGGCCAGGGGGCGGCCTGGAGGAGGGCGGGCTGGGCCAACGGGCGGCCGTGCCACAGGTGGTGGAGCAGTTCGGACTCGCGCGCCGCGAAGTCCGGGGGCGCCAGGCCGCGGGTGGCGGCGGAGCGCAGGAAGGCGAGGTGGGTGGCGTAGGCGGCGTAGTCGCGTACCGCGCGGGCACCCGCGTCGCCGTGGGTGCGGCGGGCCGTGTCGCGGGCGTCGGCGCGGATCCGCATGGAGCCCAGCGCGACGGGCTCGCGCGGGTGGAGCCAGCCGGCGGCGGCGTATACGGCCAGATGCGTGCGGATGGTGCGCAGTTCGCCGGCGCGGGCCCAGAAGGCGAGCCAGACGACCAGGCCGAAGACCGGGATCATCACGGCCACGTAGACGGTCAGGAAGCCGACGGGGGACAGCTGCGACGAGCCGTTCCACGAGCCGTGCAGCACCATCGCGAGCAGCCACCCGCCGACCGGCGCGAGCCAGCGCCAGGGGCGCCCCGGGCGGCTGGAGGCGGCGATCGCGAAGCCGAGGCCGGTCATGGCCGTGAAGAGCGGGTGCGCGAAGGGCGTCATCAGCACCCGCACGAAGAAGGTCGCCGCCGTGGTGGAGTCCAGCACGCCCGCACCCACGGCCTTGTCCTCGCCGAAGGCCGAGCCGAGGTAGAGGATGTTCTCGGTGAAGGCGAAGCCGGTGGCGACCAGGCCGCTGAGCACGATGCCGTCGAGCAGCGACTCGAAATGGCGGCGCCGGAAGAGGAAGAGCAGCAGGATCGCCGTGCCCTTCGCGGTCTCCTCGACCAGCGGCGCCACGAAGACCGCACCCCACCGGTCGGACTGCGTCGGCGTCGCGGACAGGGTCGTGGCCAGCAGTTTGGCGCCGTATTCGTTGGCGAACAGCGCGACGAGGGTCGCCGCGCACGCCCCCCAGGAGAAGGCGAACACGACATTTTGCCACGGGCTGGGCGCGACCCGGTCCAGCCACAGGAAGGCCCACAGCAGCAGCGGCACCGGCAGCACCGCCAGCGCCATGCCGACCAGGAAGGGCTCGGTGCCTATGTGCTGCCGCACCACCGCGAGGATGACGACACCGCACACCGCGATCGCGGTGAACAGCGCACCGGTGCGCACCGCCCGGCTCTCCCAGAACGGCCGCCGGGGCGCGTAGTGCCAGGAGGCGGGGGACACCGGTACGTACATCCGCTCATCCGACCGCCGGCCGTCGGATGGCGAACCGGGGTCGGGCGAGGACGGGTACGAGTACGTTGCCACCAGTCGACAGTACGGCGCGAGCGCCCTGCTCCGCGAGGGTGTGGCGCAGGCGGATACGTGTGCCCGTGCCCGCGCCGGGGGCGTGCGCCGCCCGTGCGGACGACGCCGGTCAGACCCGGGTGAACAGCAGGTCGCGCACCACATGCCCCTTGGCGAGGCCCTGCCGCTCGAACTTCGTCATCGGCCGGAAGTCCGGCCGCGGCGCGAAACCCCCCGCCGCACGGGCGTTGGCCAGACCCGGCGCCGCGCCCAGCACGTCGAGCATCTGCTCGGCGTACGGCTCCCAGTCCGTCGCGCAGTGCACGACCGCGCCGGGCCGCAGCAGCGGCGTGACCATGGCCAGGAAGGACGGCTGGATCAGCCGCCGCTTGTGGTGCTTGGCCTTGGGCCACGGGTCCGGGAAATACACCCGCAGCCCGGCCAGCGACGCGGGCGGCAGCATGTCGCGCAGCAGGACCACGGCGTCGCCGTTCGCGACCCGCACATTGGCCAGGCCCGCGCGGTCGGCCAGCGCCAGCAGATTGCCCTGGCCGGGGGTGTGGACGTCGACGGCCAGGATGCCGGTGCCCGGGTCGGCGGCGGCCATCCGCGCGGTCGCGTCGCCCATCCCGAAACCGATCTCCAGCACCACCGGCATGTCGGCCGAGCCGTAGAGCGCGGCCAGATCCAGCGGGCTGCCGTCCAGCTCCACGCCCCACGTGTCCCAGTGCCGGTCGATCGCGGCGGCCTGCGCCTGCGTGATCCGGCCGCGCCGGGCGTGGAAGGAGCGGATGCGGTGCTCGCCGCGCGAACCCGCCGGATCGGCGGCCGGCCCCGCCGGGAAGCGGGCGCCGGGCACGGCGGGGGCGGGGGCAAGGGGTGACGTGGACACAATGGATCCGATTCTACGGGACCGCGCCGCGGGCCCGCCGCAGGTCACAGCGCCGCGAGCACCCGCCGGGCGATCTCGCGGCCGATCGGCAGCGCGGCCGTCGCCGCGGGCGAGGGGGCGTTCAGCACATGCACGAACGGGGGCGAGCCCGCGAAGCGGAAGTCGTCCACGAGGGTGCCGTCGGGCAGCACGGCCTGAGCCCGTACGCCCGCCGGAGCGGGGCGCAGGTCGGCGGACCGCAGCGCGGGCAGCAGGCGGCGCGCGTTCGCCGTGAAGGCCCGCTTCGACAGCGAGCGCAGCACCTCGCCCGCCTCCTGCCGCCAGTGCCTGCGGGCGATCCGCCAGGTGCCGGCATACGCCGCGGTGCCCGCCAGGTCGCGGGGGCGTACGATCCAGCGGCCGTAGCCCTCCCTGGCCAGCGCGGGCACCGCGTTCGGGCCGACGTGGACACCGCCGTGGACGTCCCGCGTGAGGTGGACTCCCAGGAAGGGGAAGTCCGGGTCGGGAACCGGGTAGACCAGCCCGCGGACCAGGCCCCTGCGGGCCGGCGCCAGCTCGTAGAACTCACCCCTGAAGGGCACGATCCGCATCCCCGGGTCGTCACCGGCGAGGCGGGCGACACGGTCGCTGTAGAGGCCCGCGCAATTGACCAGCACCCTGGTGCGGATCGTTTCCTCAGCGTCGCCCTTCTTCGCGGTCACGGTGACCGTGCCGTCCGCGGCACGCCCGATCGCGGCGACCCGCAGGCCGTACCGCACCGTGCAGCCCGCGTCCGCCGCGAGGCCCGCCAGTGCGGCCGCCACCGCCCGGAAGTCGCAGATCCCCGTCGAGCCGACATGGATCGCCGCCAGCCCGGCGACCTCCGGCTCGTGCTCCGCGATCTGCGCCGGCCCCAGCTCCCGCACCGCGATCCCGTGCTCCCGCCCCCGCTGCACCAGCGCGTGCAACCGCGGCAGTTCCGCCTGCTCGGTGGCGACGATGAGCTTGCCGGTGACCTCGTACGGGATGCCGTGCGCGGCGCAGAATTCCGGCGTCTCGGCGCAACCGGCCAGCGCGTAGCGCGCTTTGAGCGACCCCGGCCGGTAGTAGATCCCGCTGTGGATCACCCCGCTGTTCCGCCCGGTCTGATGCCGTCCGGGCCCCGCCTCCTTCTCCACCACCGCCACCCGCAAGGCGGGCGCGGCCCGCGTCAGCGCGTAGGCGGTCGAGAGCCCGACGATTCCCGCGCCGATGACGGCGACGTCGTACGCCACCACTGCCTGCGGCGT